>NZ_LKEU01000025.1 GCF_001766835.1 Acetobacterium wieringae
CTGTCTTGTTTAAGCTCATTATTCCAGAATATCGCTGATTCTCTTTAACCATAGCCTTGATCCCGTCATCAGTATATTTTACAAAAGTACTCGCATCAAGACAATCATCCTGATTAACCTCACACGAGAACTTTTCAAAATCAGAAACTTGTTTAAAATAGCTTTGCATGAAATCAGTGTCAACATATTCTGCTGTTATCCCATAATATGCGTCAAGATAGTTTTGATAACTACTCCATTTATACTCAGACTGTGATGCTACAATATGTGCCTTTAATGGATTGTTGTGAATATAACGCAGAACTGTTAATAAATAACGTTCATCATCCACTGCTTCACTACTATATCGGTTTTGAAATAAATGGCCCTCTCTTCCATACTTTTGGTTATGGAATCTAACGTACCCAACTGTGATACGTTTAATGCTTACGCCTAACTCTTCTCCTTCCTTTATGAGCAAGTGGACATGATTATCCATCAAACAATAAGCATAGAGTTTAAATTCTCCCGTTTCCTTAGCTCGCTTCAGTTTTTCCATAAAGTACATTTTGTCTTCATCATCCATAAATATGTTTCGACTGTCTATCCCTTTTAACATCACATGATAAATAC
>NZ_LKEU01000026.1 GCF_001766835.1 Acetobacterium wieringae
CAAACTCTCAATAAAAAGTTTGTATTTAAAGCCGTTAGGCTTTTAAATGCTGTCTCATTTTGAATAAAGCGTATTTTATACTCTACCGAGTTAATGTTTTATAGAGTTCATCTCTCTGTTTCTATTTAGCCGCATTCACCCTCGCGGATGTTTTGGCTGTTTTACAGGTTTTATGGTACTATTCTCTTTTCTATGACCGTTGCCGCTCCGTCGTTTTTTCAGTGTTTCCGACTGAAGAAGCTTTTCTATTATATCGTCGTTTCTTGTGATTGTCAAGCTGTTTTTTGAAATTCTTTTAAGTTCATTTCAATGTTTCAGCTGTGTCCGCTGCCTCACTCGAGACAACTTCATTAGTATACGCTCTTTTCACCATCCTGTCAACTGGTTTTTGAAAGTTTTTTCATTTCTTTTTGACACTACCGCATCGTGTTCATTCTGCGCTTGCATTCCCAATTAATAAAAACACATCCCCTAGAGTTGGGGACGTGTTTTTATAAAACTGCCATCTTCCAAATCGGCAAAGGCTTGTTTTAATTCTTCTTCGGTATTCATCACGATGGGACCGCCCCAGGCTACTGGTTCATTTAGCGGCGGTGCCGAAAATACTGCGAAACGAAGGGGCTTGTCATCGGCTGTTATTTCAATATATTCGCCCTCGCTAAACAACAGCGCCGATTTCTCTTTATATAAGGTTCCTGCCACCAAACCTTGTCCTTCAATTAAAAACGCGAATGCGGTTTCACCTTTGGGCGTTGGAATCCTAACTGATTTTTCCGGCTCAACGACCACATCTAAAATCATCGCCTGGATGTGATGGGGTTCTGCACCTTTTACACCTTCGTAGATTCCAGAGATAACCCCAACATTAAAACCATCCCCTTTATACAGAGGAATATTTTCTTTTCTGATTTCAAAATACTTGGGCTCCGTCATTTTTTCGGATCTGGGCAGATTCAACCATAACTGGAAGCCCAGCATTCTTTCACAAGCTTGAGGCATTTCCTGGTGGAGAATCCCGCTACCCCCGGTCATCCATTGCGAGCAGCCAGATTCGATGGCACCCTTGTTTCCCAGGCTGTCCTGATGTTCGATCAACCCTTCGACCAGATAGGTGACCGTTTCAATACCCCGGTGAGGGTGCATTGGAAAACCTTTGATGTAATCTGAAGGATTTTTCGAATCAAAGGAATCCAGCATCAGGAAGGGGTCAAATGCTTTTACGGTTGAATGGGACAAGACCCTCGTCAGATGAACTCCGGCCCCATCCACTGCACTTATACCCTGAACGACTTGCATGACTTTTCTTTCTTTCATATGAACGCCTTCTTTCTTCTTCTTTTTTGAACTTATGATTAGGATTATACCGTATGCAGCTTTATTTAAACCTGTTTGGGAAATAATTATTTGTCGCCAGATGGCTGCTCTTAACATTACTGCCACTAAATGAAGCCGTGCAACTCCGTCGCAGCTCACGCTGCGCCTCCGTTAGGGGCTTCGCCCCATAAAAAAATAGATATATAACCATTGATTTTTAAGTAAACTTAAATCAATGATTATATATCTATTTTTTTGCACGGCTTCATTTTAAATGATCGTAGTTTCCTCGGGTTTGTTTAATCCTTATCGGATCAAACCCTCGTCAACTGCGTTCTTTTTTGCACCTTTGCTTCGCTCTGCTCAGCTGCATACCAAATTTTTACAAAATTTGGGCAAAAAATTCAAAAGTCCCGCAACGTCCTATCCTCCCAGGCAGTTACCCACCAAGTACTTTCGGCGCTGGAAGACTTTACTTCTGTGTTCGGTATGGGAACAGGTGTGGCCCTTCCGCCATCGTTACGATACTATATCAGTTTACATCATGTATCATGGTTTGTCAAGCCCTTTTTAAATTTTAATCTTCCATCAATTCCTGGATCAACATTTGCGCTTTTACAACACTCTTTTCCACCTCATAGGAAGTGTCAGCTCTAAAAATACACTGCGTTAGCCCCGAATCATTCTGATAGGTAACCACCAGTTTGTTTTTCGATGCTTTTTCATGATCCGTTTTATCTTTTTTGAGTTCATCTTTGAAGCAGGTCTCCCGCCAGGCCTGATTTTTTACAATATCCCATGTCGAAGCAATGGTGACGGATTTTATCTCCAAAAACGGAATACTAAATTTGGGACCCATTACGGCAAAGTCAATGCCAGCTTGGTGAATTTCAAGGGTTCCTTTCAGAGGCTTTTCAAATTCCTGGTAGCCCCCCAGATAACTGGCCATCATCGACATTTTTAAAGCTGTGGCGTTTTTATCCCAGAAAAAAAGCTTGCTTTTCGGTTTGGAGCGCTGATCGTTTCTGGTGCTATCCGGCTTCCGATGCTGATTCGCTATGTTCTCTTCATTAAGATAGCCGAACATGGAGTTGATATTTTTTTTATTTGCACCACGATCATTCATCACCACATTTGAAATCAGTTCTGACCGGACGCACACTTCGGTCATCTGGTCACCCGCCGATTGCAGCTTAATGGTAATCCGCTGGCCATTGGCAGCAAAAACGATTTTTGTGTGGAGAACAAGCAGGCTTTCTTCTTTGTCTACGATATGGTTCTTCAATTCATATTTACCGGTGTCAAAAGCTAACAAACGCTCTTCACACTGGTCTTTAGATTGCTCAATGATTCGGGTTTCTTCACTGTGTTTTCCCATAAAGTCTCTCTCCCATCATCATATTCCAGATTCTGCTTTGTTGTGTCATTTTTAGTATTTATTTGCCGATGATTTTTTCCAGCAGGTCGATGAGCTTTTCTTCACAGCTTCCAATTGTAAACGGATCTGTTTTTAAAAAATCAAAATACGTTTTTGAACGGGCCACGGTAATCATCTGAGCCTGTTTGACCAGATCTGCAAAAATGCGGTTTTGATTAAGATCCAGCTCAAAATTTTCCGGACTCAAAAAATAGTCCAGATCAATATCAAGAATCAACGCCTCGTTACTGATTTTTTTAAGCGGCAGTCCAATATTTTTAAACATGTCATCTTTAAGGCTCCCAAACTGGTTTTCCGGAACCAGATAGTGATGTCCCTGTGAATAAACATGTTTTTCCATACAATTGATCATATGGTAATTGCTCAGATAGCCCAATTCCATGGCTGTATTGATATGCTCATCATTACGCATCTGATCCATCGTCATTTCGACACTGTTTAAATTAAGCGGCTCCAGGGCAGACAACATTCTATTCTGAAATTTTTTCACCAGCTCGGTTTCCCGCTCGGGATCAATGGCCATGGCTTTTTGATAAGCCCATAGCCAAAACGGCGGGTTGGTATCGGGATGATAATCAATACTAACCAGAACCAGCGGCTGTTTTTGGATTTGAAATAAACGCCCCCAGATCAGCAGCACATATTGATGGTCATCCACCACCCAAATCTCTTTGCCGCCGATGTTCAGGCCCCGGGGCTTTAAATTGCAGTGACTTGTATCAACAGCGTTTTCTGTCCCGTCGCTAATCATCTCGTCATTAGTCAATATAGGAACGGATTCGCAATTCTGCCCCAACCGACTGACTAATCCGACGACATGCTTCCTGATCCTCGATCGGAAGGATATCGACAATGGTTAACACCACCTTGGTATATCTTCCTGCTAGTCGCGCAAACTCCAACAATTCTTCATAGGCATCTTCAAAAACCGGACGGCATAATTCATCATATTCTTTTTTATTCTTTGCATTTAAGCTGATCGATACCACGTCAATTGCATCCTTTAAAAGCGGTGTCATATCTTTTTTATAGATCAGGTTTCCATGGCCATTGGTATTGAGTCGAATAGGAATGGAATGAACCTTTTTCACTTCCTTGGCGATGGCACAAATTTCATCGAGACGATAGGTTGGCTCACCATATCCACAAAAAACCAGCTCATCATATTGATCCAGATCCCGCCTTAAGATATCTGCTTGTATTTCTTCTTGCGTCGGTTCGATCTCCAACCAGAGATCATCAACGCCATTAATTGTCGGTTCATCTTTTCTTACGCAAAACGTACAGGCATTGCTACATCGATTCGTTATGTTCACATATAAAGATTTCCCTAATTCATAGGTAATCGTCATTTTATTTTCCTCCAGAGATTTGTATATCTTTCGTTTTCGCACGTATCCATCCTCGTCATAAACACCTATGGGACGTTGGAATCGGTGGGTAAATTATTTTTCCACATATTGCTTTCAAACAAATCTTATAAAAAGTTATCAACATTTTACCATATTTAACCATGATGTCACGTAAAAACATGATTTTCTATGAATATCTCTAATTATTCCTCTTGTCATTGGGAAATATTTAAGATTTCCTGATGTTTATACAACCCCAAACTACTTTTCTTACTCAGTAAAAAAGCACATTTTCCAATCAACATAATTGGTAAACATGCTTCCTGTGCGTCTCTATTTGGTTTCGTTTCTTTAGAATACCGGTCCCACCAGTTTTAAGTCACAGCCTTCACATTCCCAGTCAAGCCCTAGGCCGTTCATTTTACCGCCGCATTGAGGACAAATCCCCGTACCGCTTTTGGGGTAGGTATATTCAGTCAGTTCCATTTCAACTATTTCCACCACATCAGTCTCAGGTTGTTTTCTAAATTTCTCAATGGTTTTTCGTGACATTTAACTTTCTCCTTTGTATTCGATTAATAATCCTTTTTTCATTATAGACCATCCCTGCTGCCCTTACAAATGATTTATAGGAAAAAATAACGGCCACTTTAAGGATTAATCCCGCTTATCGGTTAATAATACCGTTTGCCATTGTTCTTCTTTGAAGCCGATCAGGACGGCATCGGCCAAAATAACCAATGGTCGCTTGACCAGCATCCCATTAGTAGCCAGTACTTCAGCCATCTGATCGGGCGTCATGGTTTTCACCTTGTCCTTTAAGCCCAGTTCCCGATAAACCAGGCCACTGGTATTAAAAAACTTTTTGGCATCACCCGGATATAACTTCATCCATGCCAGCAGTTCATCTTTTCGGGGATGTTCCTCGACAATGTGCCGCTCTTCCACATCAATCCGATTTTCGGCCAGAAACTTTTTTGCCTTCTGGCAGGTTGAACATTTAGGATAGCATAAAAATAGTGGTTTCATCATTGATCTCCGTTCTTATCAACTGTCTATTTAAACTTCTGCACCCGGTCATTGGCAACACCATTCGGCAAGGTAACTTCCAGCAGTTTTTTACCGGTGTTGAAGTCTATTTCCGAAATCGCCACGTTACCATCTTTGAGCAACCCCCATCCGATGGTGTATACTTCAATATTATCACCAATTTTTTGAGCACTACCATAAGCAAGGGTCGTTTTTCCTGGTATCTTGTATTCCTGATAGCTCAAAATCTTCTTGTTGACTTCATCCAGTTTTATTTTGAGCACTCTCGTTTGACCCGTACTTGTCGCATTGTCAAACACTGTTAATTCATCTTCGGCGGTGATGGCGATATCCGTTTGACCCGATGTTTTTTGTTCCGGCGACATCCCAAATTCATCACCATTTCCCGATAACTTCCAGATTACATCCCGGGTTTCCCGATCAATTTTCATGATGGTGTTCATGTTTCCAAAAGAAACAATCAGATTGTTATCCGCCGGATCTATAATCATCCGATTGAACCCGGCATAATCCGGACTCTGGCTGGTGGTATTGCTGTAATCATGGTCGTTGACACTAAGACCATAAAATTCCGGATGGGAATCCGTGGTAAACTCAAAAACGACCTGATTATCTTTGACTTCCTGAATCAGATTTCGCACTACCTTTGATCCCATGGTATTGGCACCCAGACCATCTGGCACATTTTGAACCAATACTAATTGAGATGCTTCCACAATATAATGGTTATCCGCAATCAGAATAAAATCCCGACCATCCACCGGGTCGCCTTCATTTGTCAATTCACTTTGAGCCAGGGTAATGGTGTCAATTTCCTGATAGCGATCATCCAGGATCACCCGTTCTCCCACCGCATAACCGATTCCATTGCTGTCACCATATACCCGTTGGTAGCTGTAGCGAATGGTACCATTTTCCAAAACATGTTTCTTGAAATCCCGATAGGATTCACCCTTAGCTTGCTCCGGGGATTTGGCGATGTAAAAAACCACCTCACCCTTTTCATTCAGTTCGTATAGCGCTGCCCCCCCGGTTGCGACCGCAGCAAAGTAATTTCCCTCATAACTACTTGTTCCGGCGGGAATAATTTCGGGTAGCTGGGATGACAGGGTTCTTAAATAAATCACCCGCTCGTCCTTTTCATTGCCCACCTGAATCTTGATGAGGTCGCCTGAAGAAAGCTGATCCAATTTTAAATCCATGGTTGTGCCCGCACCGATGCCCTTTCCGTCTATTTTAACGGTGGCACCTACCTCGTTGATTAATTTTATTTTATTTTCAGTGACACTACTTAAGCTGACCGCGTCGTACACTGCATCGTTTTCGGAAAGGGGCAGTTCCACATTAAAACCGTTGATTTCAAAGCTCAGCGTTTTGTCTGACATCAGAGTATTATCCCGCCCTGCGTAGGCCAGGGTAAAGCTGACTAAAATAATCAGTAGCACCGCTGCGCTTACTGATGCAATAAGAAATTTACTTGAATTATCCATAAATTCATCTCCTTCTGATCCCCAATCATTTCATATGCCGTTTTTGTTAAAATACGCCTTTGTATTATAAGCATGCGAATGATTCTATCACACCTATTTTAAATTTTCATGTGATCTTGTTTGACATTTTAAATAGACTCACCATCCATTCATCAGACTATTGTAACGCATTCCCACAAAAAGGTAAAGGCCTGGTCGTTTCGTGATCGTACTGGCATAAAAAATCCCCACCTTGATTAAAAGATGGGGTGATTGCCTTTTTAATATGGTCAACAAATAATATCTGCCAGCTCATCCACATTGATGTTATAAAACCCCTGCTTAATATCACCTTGTGCGATGGCTTTTTTAATGCTTTCTTTTTCATAATCAGCGCCAATCAGAGCATTACTCAGAACCGAAATGTCCATGGTTCCAAAAAAATCACCATAGATATGACAATCGGTTATCTTTCCCTTATTGACATCCAATTTAAATTCCATTTTTCCGCCATCAAATCGACCGGTCTTGGTGATGTTGAACTTCGGGGATTTGCCATAGTTCCATTCCCAGCTGGCAAACTTTTCTTTGGCAATGGCCTTGATTCGGGCCAGATCGGTATCCGTCAGTTGATAGTGTTCTTTTGATCCTTGCATAATGCTGTCGACCATCAATTTTTTGAAGGTATCCGTATCAATCGGTTTTGTTAAATGATCGGAGATATTCGTTACCCGCTCCTTCACCGACTTGATCCCTTTGGAGATAATTTTATAATCATCTACCGTCAAACATTTGACCATCTGTTCAAAATCGGTACTGAATAGCAGTGAGCCATGATGTAGGGTATAACCATTTAACATGCACTGAGCATTGCCAGAAAACTTTTTACCCTGAATAACCAGATCGTTGCGACTATTGAATTCAGCCGGAACATCCAGTTTTTTTAAGCCCTCAATTACCGGGCTGATATATTTGCTAAAATCGATCGTGTCAGACTGACCACGGGTGATAAAACTAAACTGCCAACCTCCCATATCTGTATAAATGGTTCCGCCGCCAGTAATGCGACGCACGACCTTGATCCCATTTTCTTTGGCATAGTTCTGGTTGATTTCTTCGATGGTATTCTGGTACTTACCAACCATCAGGGTTGGTTCGGTTCGCCAGAAAATAAAAATCTGATCCTCCGGCAGATTTTTCTCGGTAATCAGGTAATACTCCAATGCAAAATTAAAAAAAGGATCCGTGGAATCATTTTCAATATAAATCATTGTTTTTCCCTTCCTTAAGTGCCTCTTCTGCCCGATAGGAACTGCGCACCAGAGGACTGCTGGCAACATAGTGGAAGCCCTTGGCTTCGCCAATTTTCTTGTACTGCGCAAACTTTTCCGGAATTACATAAGCCTTAACCTCAAGATGTTGCGGCGATGGCTGCAGATATTGACCAATGGTAAAAATATCGCAGCCGACTTTCAGGCTGTCATCCATGACCTGGTAAACCTGTTCGTCGGTCTCACCCAGGCCCACCATAATCCCCGTTTTTGTTTTGATATGAGGCGCCTGTTTTTTGACATACTCAAGCACCGCCATCGATCGGTCATAGTCCGCTTCCGGCCGAACCACCGAATAAAGTTCCCGGACCGTCTCCACATTATGGTTAATCACATCCGGATTGGCGGCAATAATACGATCCAGGTCCCTCTGTACGCCTTGGAGGTCGGGGATCAGCACCTCAATCGAAACCCCGGGGTTAAGCTCCCGAACCGCCCTGATGGTATCGGCAAAATGTCCGGCGCCACCATCTTTAAGATCATCCCGGGTGACACTGGTGATCACCACATGATTTAAGTCGAGTTCCTTAACTGCTTCAGCCAAATGCTGAGGCTCTTTGGGATCAACCGGTTCCACCGCTCCACTGGTTACATTACAGAACCGGCAGTTGCGGGTGCAGGTTCTCCCCAGGATCATAAAGGTAGCCGTCTTTTTTTTATAACATTCTCCCAGATTCGGACAATTGGCTTCCTTACAAACGGTATTGAGTTTCAGTTTAGCCATCAGCCTATTCACTTCTTCGACAGCCGCTTTATTATAGCTGACCTTTAACCATTCTGGTTTCTTTTTCATTTTATCCCCTGATCAATCGCAATTGATAACCGCAATTATTTCATCGGCTTTAATTTCATCGCCCTCTTCAAAAAAAACTGCTTCCAGAACACCGGATTCCATGCTTTCAACCTCGCTGACAACCTTGTCCATTTCAATTTCGAAAAGCACCTCACCCTTTTCGACCACCTCTCCCACTTCTTTGTTCCAGGACGCCAAGACTCCCGATTCCATTTGTTCACTTAATTTTGGCATTTGAATATTTTTCTTCACACCATTTCTCCTTTTATTATTTGTTCCAGATCATTGCGAAACTGCCGTGAGCTTTGTGCTCAGTTTTGCAATGACCGCAATTTTGCAAAATATTTAGTTAGATTATCTATCTTTCTTTGGATTGCCCGCCCACCTCGTTTCTTCCCGGCAAAGCGATCATCGCTGTCGGTATGGACGCTGTCAAAAACCGGCCTGTTCGTGTCGATTACTTAATTTCAGGCTTGCCGCATATCTGACATCCCGGATTGACTTAATTTTACCTGAGGTTTGCCTGATCGTCTACTTTAATTTATTCATCTTTCTGACCTTTTAAGAAACCCCGCCGCCAATTTAAAATAACCTAAAATCAATAAGGCCAGTGTTTGGCAATAATCGTCACCGCTCAACACAGGCCTATTTTTGCTTTATGCTTGGATTCAATTGATTAACCCGTCACCACATCCCGCCGTTTTAACCAAGTGATGGCAAATAGACAAAACCCCGATGTAAAAATAGCGCAGGCAACCAGAAAGGCAATTTCACCCACCGCCATCGGTGCCGCCGGATCATTGGCCCGCATCCCTAGGGTGATCAGCGCATAGGGAAAGTAGAGCCCATAGCCTTGCGATAGTAGTGCCAACCCGGCGATCCCGCCCATCAGAGCAATTCCCACCGGCACCGCAAAGCTGCGAATCACCAATGATAAACTCAGCTGTAAAGCGCATACCACCATGCCACCCAAGGCACCAAATAACAGCCAGAGCGGTAATTCCGGGGGAATCGGATCCGAAAGCCCCGCTAATAATCCCGAAAAGATAAACAAGAGTCCCATCCAGATCTGGGTCAAAATCACCATTAACCAACCCATTATCAGTTTTGCCATAAATAGCTGTGTTATCGGAACCGGGGCAGTCAATACCGTATTCCAGTTATGATTGGCATGCTCCAGCCGAAACAGATAGGACGCATAAATCCCAATCAATACCGGTAAGAAAAAATAACAGGCAAACAGGGTATGCTGGGTCCACAGGCTGTACCACTTATTTTCCAGCATGCTCAGGTTGTTGAGATAATTGAAGGTTCCCATAAAGGCCGGAATAATGGGAATCAGTAAAAAAGCCAGCCACATCGGACTGTGTCGCATCTTGATCATTTCTGCTTGTAAAGCCCGTATCAACATCGCTCAGACCTCCCTTCTGACAAATAAGATCTGGCCGACGCCATAAATCAGCCCAAAGAAAACCAAAATCAGGCCGAGCCCCGGCCAATCAATGGCCTTCCAATAAAAATCAGTGGCTCGGGTGATCGGATCCCAATTCATGCCAACCTGCATCAACACCCCGTAATAGCTCCACAGAACCAGTTTTTGAAATCCCTGGGGGAAAAACATGCTAAACAGACCAATAAATCCACCAATTAGTCCCAATGTCATCGGCACCATCTGATTGGCAACGAGCATTGAGATCCCCTGTTGAAAGACATAGATAGTCAGACTCACCATCAGGGTAAACAACAGATACCCAACCAGCGCCCCCCAAGGCACTGGCCCACCAAAATGCAGAACGACGCCCATGCCGATCATAATCGCCAGCTGGCCCAAGGCGGCACCCAGCATATAGATACTGCCCCAAATAAACTTAGCCGCAAAGATCCGCTTGGTCGGAATAATGGTTTCCAACAGCTTAAAGGTTTGACCCTTATGCTCCACATCGCTAAGACGAGAAGCCACCACTGCGGCGATCACCGGCATGATGATGCAGTTAAGCATCGGAAACTGGTAGAGAAAAAATAGCCAGCCCTGGGCCAGATCATTGGCATCCTTGTTGGAAATAGCCCAGCCCGCCCAGAGCAGCTGAACCGCCATCATTATCGCCACCACCAGCCAGATCTTGCGGCCCTTTGCTTTTAAAACCTCCATCCAAATTGCGGCGCTCATAAGCTCACCGCCGTTCCAGTCAACTCCAGGAAAATATCCTCCAGGCTTTTTTTACGTTCTTCAATCCGAACTAAACCAATATTATTCTGTCCCAGTGCTTTGCTGATTTCAGCCATCCGCGTATCTCTCATCTGCGGGATAATCAGATAATCGTCCTCGGCTTCCCAGGTCACGCCGTTTTGACTGAGGAATGCTTTGGTTACCTCATTATTTAAGGTGCGCACTGCCAAATGCTGTTTGCTGTACTGATGGAGTTTGGTCAGGCTGTCCTGATAAACCAGCTCGCCTTCCCGAATGATTCCCACCCGGGTGGCCAGCTGATCAACTTCACTTAAGAGGTGGCTGGAGACCACCACCGTCATCCCGAATTTTTGCGGCAGCGACTGAATCAGCTCCCGCATTTCCGAAATCCCGGCCGGGTCCAACCCATTGGTGGGTTCATCCAGAATCAGCAGTTTGGGATAACCCAACAGGGCACTGGCCAACCCCAGGCGCTGTTTCATTCCCAGCGAATACTGGCTGACTTTTTTGTGCTGCTGGTTCTCCAGCCGGACAATTTTTAAAACGTCAACAATGTTCTGTTTGGGTACCCCCCGCAGGGTTTGAAAGATCCGCAGGTTTTCTGCTCCGGTTAAATGACCGTAATAGCTGGGCGATTCAATCAACGAACCGACATGCTTAAGATTTTCCAGCCGGTTTTTGCTGTTGACCCGTTTTCCAAAAACGGTGATCGCCCCCGCCGTGGGCTTGGTCAAGCCCAGAATCATTTTAAGCGTCGTTGATTTCCCGGCGCCATTGGGCCCCAGAAACCCATAAATCGCCCCTTCCGGAACCGACAGATCCACATCTTTGACCCGATAAACATTGCCATATTGTTTGCTGAGCCCCTCCGTCTCGATAATATTGTTCATAATATGCACTCCTTCTTTTTGTATACCGTTATGATAGCCGATGAACCTTACGGCGGATTGTCCCCGGCCTTACGTTTACCTTAATTTTAAGGTCATCCACTAACAGCAACTATTTTTTCAGGTATAATAACGAAGAGGTGATTCGGATGAAAACAATCTTTGACGCAAAACTTCTGGTTGTCGATGACGAACCGGAAATTATTATTCTATTAAATACAATCCTCCATCAGGCGGGCTTTGCTCGGGTGCTCAGCGCCGAAAACTGCCAGCAGGCACGGGCACTTTTTGCTTTGGAAAAGCCCGATGGGGCGATTCTCGATGTGACCCTGCCAGATGGCGACGGGTTTTCGCTGATGCAGGAGTTGCGGCAGCAATCAAATGTGCCAATGCTTTTTTTGTCGGCCCGGGATGAGGACGAAAACCGGCTGCTGGGGCTGGGACTGGGTGCTGACGACTACATCACCAAGCCCTTTCTGCCCCGGGAGCTGGTGCTGCGTTTAAACGGAATCCTGCGGCGGGTTTACCAGCCGCGACAGGCTCAGCCAACGGCTGAGGAATGTCTGGTACTGGGAACGGTGACCGTCAATTTTAAAAGCGGCATTGTTAAGACCGATGCTGGTGAAAAAAACCTGACCGCCAAAGAGCATGCCCTACTGAAAAAGCTCTGGGAAAATCAGGGCCATATCGTCACGGCTGACAGCCTCTGTCGCAGCGCCTGGGATGATGATCTCTATGGCTACGAAAATACTCTGATGGTTCACATCCGAAGGCTCCGGGAAAAAATCGAGGTGGATCCCTCCCAACCCCAATACCTGCTGACCGTTCGGGGTATGGGTTATAAACTGGCCAAGGAAACCAAGCAATGAAGAGTCTGCGAAAAATCATCACCCGTTCGATACTGCTGACCGCTGCCATTGCGTTGCTTCTGGTGGCCATCAATATGGCTTTTACCACCAACTGGATGTTTAAATACTCCGGCAGTCAGCCCCTTAAATACGCCATTGCCGATATTTCCGATGGCCTCTCAAGCGTCGATGGAACTTATACCCTTAATGCCGCTGCCACCACGATGATGGAAGAACAATATGCCTGGGCGATGCTGATTAGCCGGGATGGTCAGGTGATCTGGGATAAAAACCTGCCCGGAGATATTCCCCGGCACTACACCCTTACCGATGTGGCCTCCTTCAGCCGTTGGTATCTTAACGACTATCCGGTCTCGGTTTGGGAGCATCCCGACGGTTTACTGGTTTTAGGCGACCCCAAAAACAGCATCTGGAAATATAATATTACCTCCACCGAAGATACCATTGCCCATGTCCCTGGTTTGCTGACCGGTTTTTTGATCCTAAACGTGTTGTCGGCCCTGGTGCTGGCCTTGTTTCTGGGACTGTGGCTCTACCACAAGCTAAAACCATTGTATAACGGCATTACCGCCCTACCAAAAAAAGAACCCCTGTCACTGCCTACCGGCGGTGTCACCGGGGAAGTGTCAAGGATTCTTAATGAAACTTCAGTCATTCTCAGCCAGCAGGAACAACAACTGGCTCAACGGGATCAGGCCCGAACGGAATGGATTGCCGGGGTTTCCCATGATATCCGGACTCCGCTGTCGATGGTGATGGGCTACGCCAGCGAACTGGAAAACAACCCCAGCCTCCCCACCACCGAACAAAATCAGGCCCGGATTATCCGTCAACAGAGTCAACGGATCAAGTCCCTGATCAGCGATTTAAACCTGGCCTCCAAACTGGAGTACCATGCCCAACCGATGGAACTGGCTCCGATTTCACCCGCTGCCCTAATCCGGGGGGTGGCAGTGGATTTCATCAATGACGGTCTCCCCGAGCCCTATTCACTTTCCGTCGATGTGCCCGAGGAAGCCAACGGCCCCATCTTACTGTGTGACCAGGCCCTGATTCGTCGGGCTCTGACCAACCTGATTGACAACAGCATCCGTCACAATCCCAGGGGCTGTGCGATTAAACTGTCGGTGACCAAATCAACAGATGGGTTAGTGCTTAAAGTCAGTGACAACGGCAAAGGCTATCCCCCTGAGCTTATTAAAAATTCAGGGGGATTGGATGAATCGCCGTTACTCGGAAACCACGGCTTGGGACTGATCATTGTTCGCCGAATCATGAAAATCCATGGTGGGAACATTGTTTTTGAGAATTTGCCCCAACAGGGCTGTGCGACTTCTCTTCTTTTTAGCACTTAATCCCGATCCTGTCTTTATGACTATGCTACTCAATCCAGCGGCTTTTACACAAATTACTTTGTGAGCATCCCTTGCGCAATCACCGGGGCCAGACGTTTAGCCAGCAGCACACTAATGGCAATCTTAATCAGATCGCCTGGCAGGGTCATCACAAAGCCGGTCATCATCAGCGTGGCGGCCCCCACCGGAGTGTTGAGGTAGTAATTGGCAATGAAATAATACCAGGTTAGCCCCAGGGCGTAGATCACAGCAGTTCCGGCCAAGGCAGCAATGACCATCGGCAGGGTTTCGTTGTTGGTGTTCTTTTCTGCCAGCCAGCCGGTGACAAAGGCCCCCAGGGCAAAACCGACAATATAGCCAAAGCTTGGTTTTAAGACATACATCAGCCCACCGCCGCCGGAAAATACCGGCAGACCAACCAGGCCTAGAAAAATATAAACCAGCACGGCAATCAGGCCGCCCCGGGAGCCCAGCAGCAATCCCGCCAGAATCACAAACAAAGTCTGCAGCGTAAAGGGGATTCCCGGCAGCGGCACTTTAATCATCGCCCCGACCACGATCAAAGCGGAAAACAATCCGCAAAGTACTAACATTCTTACATTAATTGTATTTTTTTCTAGCATTTATTCCATCCTTTATTCTAATTTTCTGATACTGATTTCCCCGGTGTTCAGGGTTTCTGTCTGTCCAAATTGATTTTTAATCATTAATCCACCTTCGTCGCTGATATCCAGGGCAGTTGCCACTTCCCACTCATTGTTCCGGAAAACCTTAATCTGTTTTCCTAAAACCATGGAATGGGTTTTATATTCTGCCAGGAAATCCCGGTTTGTTAAATCTTCACAGATACTCAGCACCTCATTGATAATTTCCGCTGCCAGCCGGTTACGGGTCAGGGCATCGGGTTTTTCATTAAATAGTGTCCCGACAATGTCTTCCAGTTCCTTAGGCAGAGCCGCTTCCGGCTGCTTGAAATTCAGGCCGATGCCGATGATCACAAACTCGAACTGTCCGTTCTCAAAGTTGGTCACTGCCTCAGTGAGAATCCCAACAATTTTCCGGTCGTCCCGGTAAATATCATTGACCCACTTAATCTGGGTCTCGATCCCCGTCACTTTTTTAATGGCCCGGCAAACCCCTACCGATGCCCCGGTAGTTAACAGCACGGCATCCCGGGCGGCCACCTCGGGGCGCAGCACCAGACTTAAATAAACCCCGCTTTTTGGCGGTGAGTAAAAAGAACGGCCCATTCGGCCCCGCCCCTGGGTTTGCTCTTCAGCGATAATAACAGTTCCCGTTTTCGCCCCTTCCAGAGCCAATTTCTTGGCTTCCTGATTGGTGGAACCAATGGTTTTGTAGACTATCAGCTCAAGCTCCTGATTGGTTGGAGACAGCCAGGGCTGGATTCCTTCCGCCGACATCAGATCCGACTCACTTTTTAACCGGTAGCCCTTGTTGGTGGTGGATTCAATCTCGTAGCCTTCTTCTTTTAACGCTTTAATGGCCTTCCAGATGGCTGATCGGGAGACGTTCATGGTGCTGGCCAGCACTTCTCCAGATAAATAGTTTTCTCTATTTTCTTCCAAGGTTTTTAATAGTTTTAATTTTGTCGACATTTCTTCACCTCTGGGGTTATTCTAAACAAAAAAAAAGTTATTGTCAACCATTTTTAATCGATTGGTTGACAATAACTCTCGCCATTGCTTTTTTCTATTTTACTGAGCCAATACTGCCAGGGCCTTGACAATAATCTCAAAGTTTTTTTCCAGACTCTCAATGCTCCAGAACTCATCGGTTTGATGGCAGGTATTGACCTCGCCGGGAAAGCCACCGCCAAATGCCACGGAGTTTTCAAAGGCCCGGGCATAGGTACCGCCGCCGGAAACCATCGGTTCGGCCATATCCCCGGTACAGTCCTGATAGACCTGCTGCAGGGTGGTTACCAGAAAGCTGTCTTTATCGACATGGAGGGGTTTGACATCGTGATCCATTTCCAAACAAAAGCCCAGATCAGCTGTCGCTTTTTTTATCGGCGCAACAACATCACTGCTTTTTAGCGTCACCGGATAGCGGATATCACAGCGCAACACGGCCTTGTTTTCGTCGACTTGAACAATGGCGGGGTTTAAGGTCAGCGCTCCCGATACTGAATCCGATAGATCAATCCCAAACCCGGTTGTGGTAGCCCGCTCCAAGAGCGTAAGGATTGGATGGGTGATCCCTTCTGCCGTCAATATTGCTGCCAGTTTCAGGATGGCGTTATCCCCTTTTTCCGGCTCCATGGCATGGGCCGATTTTCCTTTGGCTTCAAAAGTCTGGCCATTAAAAACGGCCTGGGCCGCATCCGGCACCGAATTGATCTGACCACCACCGCTAAAGACAAGGGCCGGGGTCTGATGACCCAGCTCTTTTTCCAGAATAATATTCATGATGCCTTTTTCGGCAAAGATGGCCGGATAGCCGGAATCCGGTGAAAACGAGCAGGCCGGGACTTCTTCAGTCTGTTTATAGCGGTTCATACAGGCCCAATTGCCGCCTTCTTCATCACCACCGATAATCAGGCGCACCCGTTTACCAAGCGAAACCTTGGCTTCTTTTAACGCTTTCAGCGCATAAAGCGAAACCATCGTCAGGCCCTTGTCATCCAGCACCCCCCGACCATAAATAGTGTCGCCGTCAATGGTCAAGTCAAAAGGGGGGACGGTCCAGTCTTCACCTACCGCCACCGTATCGATGTGGGTGGTCACGGCCACCAGTTCCGGGCCTTCGCCAAACTCTACGTAACCACAGTAGCCATCGCAGTTTTTGGTGCGCATGCCAAAGCTTTGGCCCCGTAAAAGGACAAAGTTCAGCGCTTCGTTGATGCCAGTTCCCAGGGGGGCTTCGGCGGTTATTTCACCGGCATCGCCATTAACCGTCTTAATCTGCAGCAGCGTTTTCAGATCCTGCAATAAGTCCACGGTATCCAATTCTGGTTCTGTCGCCACTTTTTTCTCAGTCAGATATTCAAAGCGCCGGACGATTTTTCCATCCTTTTCCAGGATTTCGTTCCACATCGCTGCCGGACGCACCCACAAACCGCCTTCACCATATAATGGCCGGTAAACCACCATGGCTTCTTGCGTTTCGCTATGGGTAGCCAGACCGATAACCTCATATTCATTGCCCTTGTAATGCCGATAACGGCCCAGAGGGATCTTTTTTTTCGTTAGTATTTTACTCATTTTTATTCTTCCTTCTTTTCATCAGTCGTGCTATTATATACAAGGAAGCTTAAGAAAGTGATGTTTTTCTTAAGCTTTCTCTTTAAAATCATAAACGAAAAGGAGATTATTATGAAAACGAGACAGGAAATAAAAGCCCTGGCCAAGCAGAGCTTTTCCGAAAATTATTGGGTCTGCGTCGGCGCAACTGTACTGGCATTTGTGGTGATTGGTGCTGCTTCCGGGGTCACATCCTTTGTTGGCGGCCTGGGTGGTCTGATTGTCTGGGCGCCGATGATGGTTGGTCTGCAATTTTTCTCACTGTGGATTTACCGTGGCGAACTCCCCGCTCCCACCATTGAAGACATGTTTAAAACCGGCTTTTCGGATTTTGGTCGAAAACTGGGGGGAATGCTGTGGATGGAATTATTTATTTTTCTCTGGTCCCTGCTTTTTGTGGTACCCGGTATTATCAAGGCAATTGCCTATTCATTCACCCCTTATATTTTAGCCGAATACCCTAATGTCCCAGCCACCGAAGCCGTTAAAATTTCCATGCGGATAACCCAGGGCCACAAAGGCGAAATTTTTATGATGTCACTAAGCTTCCTGGGCTGGTTTTTACTAAACGGATTAACCTTTGGAATTCTTGGCATTTTTTATGTAAATCCCTACTTCTATGTAGCCATCGCCGGACAATATCAGGATCTCAAGGAACTGGCCCTGCAAAATGGCGTGGTCACCCTTGACGAATTAGCTTAGGTTTAATCTAAAACAGGGAGCCCAAAAATCGGCTCCCTGTTTTTTTAGTTTGTTATTTCGTTGATCAGATTGACCATTTCAATGGCCGTCAAGGCACAGTCATAGCCTTTATTGCCGGCCTTGGTGCCAGCCCGTTCGATGGCCTGTTCAATGTTTTCAGTTGTCAACACACCAAAGATCACCGGTATTTCTGACTGCAGAGAGACATGAGCCACTCCCTTTGACACCTCGCTGCAGACATAATCATAATGGGTGGTGGAACCGCGTATCACGGCCCCCAAACAAATGATGGCATCATATTTTTTCAGCTTGGCCATTTTAGCCGCAATCAAGGGGATTTCAAAGGCACCCGGCACCCAGGCCACATCAATGTCTTCTTCCTTCACATCGTGACGCTTCAAGCCATCAATCGCACCGCCAAGCAGCTTTGAGCCAATAAACTCATTGAACCGGGCTACCACAATCCCCACTTTAATTCCCTTTGATACTAATTGTCCTTCATATACGTTCATAACATTCTCCTTTTAGTTATAATTTAAAATATGACCCATTTTTTCCTGTTTGGTTTTCAAATAAAACAGATCGTGGCTGGATGCTTCCATTTGGATCGGTACCCGCTCCACCATTTCCAGCCCGAATTCCGACAACCCTTCCATTTTAAGCGGATTGTTGGTTAGCAGCCGCAGCTGTTTGATCCCCAGATCCCTTAAAATCTGAGCCCCGATGTAGTATTCCCGCAGGTCTTCCGGAAAGCCCAGTTCAAGATTGGCCTGAACCGTATCCATCCCCATATCCTGCAATGCATAGGCTTTTAATTTATTGATCAGCCCAATGCCCCGGCCTTCCTGACGCATGTAGAGCAGTACCCCCCGACCTTCTTTTTCGATGGCGGTCATCGCCGCCCCAAACTGATCGCCGCAATCACACCGGATCGAACCAAAGGCATCACCGGTTAAACATTCCGAATGAACCCGACACAACACCGGGCTGTCACCACTTAAATCCCCCTTAACCAGCGCCACATGATGCTCCCCGTTTAACCGGTTGACATAACCATAAGCCATAAACTCACCGTATTTGGTAGGCATTTTGGTGATTGTCACACACTCCACCAGTTTTTCATTTTGTTTGCGGTAGTTTTGCAGATCTTTGATGGTAATAAATTTCAGTTGATGGGTCTGAGCCAATTCGATCAGTTCCGGAGTCCGCATCATCGTGCCGTCTTCTTTCATAATTTCGCAGCACAGACCGCATTCTTTCAACCCCGCCAGTTTGACCAGATCGACGGTGGCCTCAGTATGGCCGTTTCGTTCCAATACCCCATTTTCTTTAGCTACCAGCGGAAACATGTGGCCAGGCCGCCTAAAATCTTCTGGTCGAACGTTCTCGTCGACGCACTTGATGGCAGTAACTGAGCGCTCTGCCGCCGAAATACCGGTGGTGGTATCGACATGGTCAATGGACACGGTAAAGGCGGTGCAATGATTATCGGTATTATCCGTCACCATTTGGGGAATGGCCAATTTCTTGACCAGTTTTTCGCTCATCGGCATACAGATCAGCCCTTTGCCATAGACAGCCATAAAATTAACGTTTTCGGTGGTGGCAAATTCAGCCGCACAGACAAAATCGCCCTCGTTTTCCCGATCATCATCATCGGTCACGATGATAATTTTACCGGCTCGTAAATCTTCCAGTGCTTCTTCAATGGTATTAAATTTAAACATAGTACCCTCACTTATTTTGATTATTTTTTTATTAAAACCCGGCCTTAGTCAGAAAATCAATGGTCACACCAGCGGATTTTTCCTGGTGGCGGTCTGTTTTGGGGGCTGGATTCATCAACAGCTTTTCGATATATTTGCCGACCAGGTCGTTTTCCAGATTGACCGGATCGCCAGGTTTCTTAATGCCCAGGATCGTCTGCTTCACCGTATGGGGAATGATGGACACCTTAAAGCTGACGGAAGTCATTTCGATGACCGTTAAGCTGATGCCATCAATGGCAATGGACCCTTTTTCGATGATGTAGCGGAGTATTTTTGGCGGTGCACCAATCTCAAAGATCACGGCATTATCATCTTTGGTGATTTGCACAATGTGACCGGTTCCGTCAATATGACCAGCTACCATATGCCCGCCAAAACGGCCATTGGCGGGCATTGCCCGTTCCAGGTTGACGGCTGATCCGCCTTTTAGATCGCCCAGATTGCTGCGGTTCAGCGTTTCACTCATGACATCGGCCATCCACTTATTTCCGCTTAACTGGGATACCGTCAGGCACACTCCATTCACCGCCACGCTGTCGCCCAGTTTTAAATCATCCATCGTGACCGCACCCTGAACCCACAGTTGGGAAGATCGTTGTCCCTTAATGACCGCAGTGATTTTGCCAACTTCTTCAATAATTCCTGTAAACATGTCTTACCTCTTTGTGTATTCGAGGCAGATATCATCCCCGAATATTTTTATTTTTCGATCCGTGAACTGGAAGGCCTGGGCTGGATCTGCCAGCCCCAGGCCTTCCACCGGAGTTTTGGCGGCCGCACCACCAAATATTTTGGGGGCCAGATAAACCTGGAGCTTACTCACAATACCGCTTTTTAAAGCGCTGAAATTCAGGGTACCGCCCCCTTCCAGCAGAATACTGTCGATTCCTTCCTGCCCCAAACGCACCATCAGTTCCCGGAGATCAAGATGTTCCCCAACTTTTGCACTTTTTAAAATTCTGCAGCCCATGATTTCAAACCGTTTTATTTTTTGCTGATCCTGAGAGCAGGTGGCCAGATAGGTCGGTATTTTCCGGGCCGATGTCACCACCTGTGCTGTCAGCGGAGTGCGCAAATAGGTATCACAGATAATCCGGATGGGGTTTCTGCCGCCTTCAATCCGACAGGTCAGTTGGGGATCATCCTGTAAAATGGTGTTGACCCCCACCATGATTCCCATCACTTCATTGCGGGTCTGATGAACGGCGTTCCTGGCCGCCTCTCCGGTAATCCATTTCGATTTCCCGGTACGGGTGGCAATTTTGCCATCCAGAGTCATGGCGTATTTCATTAACACATAAGGGGTTTTCGTTTTGATATAGTGAAAAAAAATTGTGTTTAGCTCCTGACACGCCTCTTCCTGCGCTCCGGTTATCACTGTGATCCCCTGCTGTCTGAGAATCTCAATTCCCTTGCCACCAACTAACGGATTGGGATCAGTCGCACCGATTATTACCTGGTTAATCCCGCTTTCGATAATGGCCTCGGTACATGGTGGTGTGTTGCCATAATGACAGCAGGGCTCGAGCGTCACATATAGGGTCGCCCCGACCGGTGACTCATTGCAGGCCGCCAGCGCATTACGCTCAGCATGCAGTCCTCCATACTTTTCGTGATAACCACTGCCAATAATCACATCATCTTTAACAATGACTGCTCCCACAAGAGGATTGGGATTTACCCAACCTCGACCTCTTTTAGCCAAATCGATGGCTATTTCCATGTAATGATCCTGTTTTTCCACCAGTATTCCTCCCTCAAAAATAAAAGTGCCCTGAATAAACATCCAGGGCACTTTTGTTCATAGATTTACTGATCCTTGTATAAAAAAAGCTCTGAAATGATTACCATTTCAGAGCTAACTAAACAAAGATATATGCAAATCTTTATTATCTTCTTTCATCCAGACTTTAACTGTCGGCCTCGGAATTACACCGAATCATACCTTGCGGCTCGTGGGCTATACCACCGGTAGGGAAACTATCCCTGCCCTGAAGACTTCATATTTAATTGATTAAACTTTAACATAATCGCAATATTCCTGTCAATAGAATAAAATTTATTTTTCTTTCAGCGCTTTTTCGTTTATAATAGGAACATGAAAAAGCAAGATAAAACTAACATATATCTACTATTGACTGACCCTTCAGAGAAAGGATGGCCCCATTGTGCACTGGTTTAAGAAAAGCCTGATCCGACGGGTGGGAACAATTGTTATCGGATTTATTATTGTTGCCTTTGCCGTTTATGGGATTATTTCCGTCCAAATGTTAAGTGGTTTTTTTGAAACCAACAGTAAAGAACAAATTTCCAAAGACGCCCAGCAAATTGCCACTGAAATTGACAAGTTTATCGAGAAGAATATTATTATTGTCGAACAGATGAAAACCAATCAGGATTATCAGGCTATCACTGAAGCGCTCAATACCCGGGAGGAAAAGCGCCAACATCCATTGTTTAATGTGATAACCCAGGAACTCCAGGCCATCAAGGCTTCTGATCCCAATATTTCTCTGGCTTACATCGGGGTTACCAAATCCAACGATCTGATTTCCTCGACCCCCGAATTTGATCCCAAACCAGACTATGATCTGAATAAACGACTCTGGTACATGGAAACCTTACAATCCCGGGGTGTGACCGTCACCAGTCCCTATATTGACATTGTTACCGAAAAAATGGTGGTCTCCATTACGACCCCGATCCTGAAAAACAACAATGTGATCGGCGCCATGGGCATTGACCTGCAGGTGACTGATATTTCCAAATTGATGAGCACCTACAAAGTCGGCAAAAACGGCTATACCCTATTAATCAATAAAGACGGCAGTATTTTTTATCATCCTGATGATCCTGAAGTTTTTGCTGCGGGAGGGGTTAATCCCTTCGCCTATCTTGACCTTTATATGAGCCAAATCACCTCCGGTGATAGTGGTGTCATTGAATACCAAATGGAAAATAACGCCAAATACATCGCCTATGTGCCCACCCAGTCATCCAACTGGATTGTGGTCACGGTCATCCCCCGGTCGGAAGTTTTGGCCCCGCTGAATCAGTTTATTTTTAGTCTGTTCTTTATTTCCCTGGTACTGCTGTTTATGATTGCGCTGTTTATCCGGCGGATGACCCGGCTTATTTCCGAACCGATTATAACCATTTCCGGTGCCGTTGAAACCTTCAGCCAGGGTGATCAGGAAATTAATCTGCCGAGCACCCTTTATGACCGGGAAGATGAGCTTGGTATTTTATCCCGGGGGCTCAAAATGATGAGCCATCGGATCATCCAATACATCGAAGAAGTTCAAACCAACAATCAGGCGTTGAACCAGGAAATTGACAAACGCCAGGCTGTTCAATCCCAGCTGGAAATGATTCTGGAGCTTTTATCCGGTACCGATGAAGGTATTTTTATTTTAAACGCAGAATTCTTCTGTATCTATCAAAATACCGCCTTTTCCCGAATGATTGGGATTCCGGAAACTGAAATCCCGGCGCTGAACCTTTCTGAAAAGGGCATCCTGATCAATCAACCCCTGATTGACAGCCTCGAGATGAATCCGGTCTGGTCCGGCGAAATTGAATATGCTCAAAATTCCTCCGAAACGCTGTTTCTGTTTTTGCGGATCAGTAAGGTGAAAAACGACGATACCGATTATTATATCGGCAACATCACCAATCTCACGGCCCATAAGCAAATCGAAAAAGATATTTATTATCTGAAGTATTTTGACCATCTGACCAAACTCAACAATAAGGTCTTTCTGGATGAATCGGGAATGGAATTAATCAGTGGAGACGGCAGCGCTGCCGGAAACCATGCCCTGATCCTGATCAATATCGATGATTTCCGAATTATCAATGAGGCTAAAGGGTTTGATTTTGGCAACAAGGTATTGATTGCCCTGGCCAATCGCCTGAAGACCCTGGTCAGCGATCAGGATGTGCTGGCCCGTTTGGGTAATGACGAGTTTGGTATACTGAAAGCGTATGTTTCTTCCAACGAAGATTTATATGAATACATCATGGATTTAAGCAAGGAACTGGAAAAACAGATTTCCATCCATGATGAAGAACTGATTGTTGATGTCAGTATCGGAATCAGTCTCTACCCCAACGATGCCAACCACTATGGCAAGCTTTTAAAGACTGCCGCTTCTGCCCTCAATAATGTCAAAGCCAACAAGGGACGGCGCTTTGAGTTCTATGATAAGGACATCAACAGCCTCTCGATTCAAAAATACGAAATGCAAAACAAGCTGCGCAATGCCCTAAGCAATCAGGAATTTGTTCTTTACTACCAGCCCCAGGTGGATATGGCCACCAATCAGATTCTCGGCCTGGAGGCTTTAATTCGTTGGAACAGCAGCAATGGGATGGTTCCTCCCGCAAGTTTTATTCCCATAGCCGAAGAATCGAATCTGATTATCCCTCTGGGCGAATGGGTGCTGGAAAATGCCTGTGAGTTTGGGAAAAAGCTTCAATCGCTGGGTTATCAAATACCGATTGCGGTTAATCTTTCGATGCTTCAGTTTAAGGCCCCCTATATCGGGGAACTGATTCAATCCATTTTAACCCGCACCCAGTTACCACCAGAGTTGCTGGAACTGGAAATCACCGAGGGGATTCTGATGGATAATGAAGACGAATGCGAAGCCATCCTGAGCGAATTCCACCGGATGGGGATCCAGGTTTCCATCGATGATTTTGGCACCGGCTACTCTTCTTTGAGTTATCTCAAGAAATTTGCCGTGGATAAGATCAAAATCGACCGTTCCTTTATTAAAGGGATTCCCCATTATGATAATGGCACCATTGCCAAAGTTATCATTGAACTGGCCTCAAATTTTAATCTCCAGGTCATTGCCGAAGGAGTGGAAACCCCCGAACAGATTGACTTTTTACTGAAAAATAATTGTCATATTGCCCAGGGCTTTTACTATGCCAAACCGCTTGACGAGGACCGACTACTGACTTTTATGGCAAAAACAAAAAGGGACATGGCATAGCCTTATCCCTCGTCAAAAAAGATAACCTAGTACCGACAATTGTTACATCATGTTGTACGCATCGGAGCGGACACGGCATCGCCTGTCCGATTCCGCAGCGTACAACAGATTAACAATTGGTCGGTACGATAGTTTACGACAACCTCAGGGATATGGCACATAGCCTTATCCCTTTATTTATTTATCTCCGATCCGCTTCAATTGTTGTTGTGCTATAAAAGAACCACTCATTAAACGATAAATCGTTGCGCCAGGGTTTCAGGATGATCGGTAGTCATCGCTTCGCTCATGATGCAAACGCCTTTAGCGCCAGCCATCATCGCAATTTTATAGTTGGCCTGACTGATCCCGCCGATGGCAAAAACCGGGATTGAGACGGAACTGCAGATCTCTTTAAGAAAAATCAGTCCCCGGGCTGGCAGACCTTTTTTGCAATCAGTGGGAAAAATATGACCGGCGATTAAATAATTGGCCCCCCAGGCTTCGGCTTCCCGGGCCTGTTCCACTGAGTGAATCGAGACCCCGACCTGCTTAAAGTTCCGGATCGCTTCGCAGGTTCTCCGAATGTCATGAATTGACACCTGTACCGCTTCCACCTTCAGTTTCTCGGCAATCTCAAGATTATGATTGATAATTAGTTTAATCAGGTGCCGATCACAGATTTCCTTTACTTTGATGGCCAGTTCCCTATAGTCTGCCTCGCTGAGTTCTTTTTCCCGCAGCATGATGGCATGGGGCTGCCCCTTGGCGATTTCTTCAATTCGACCGAGAAAATCATCCTGGCACAGTTTCTGGTTCGTTATACAAATCAGCATACTTGGCTCCTTTATTTTTCTTGTCTATAGTCTATCATATCCCGACTAAAAAACACCACCCATTTTAGTGAAGGTATTATACCCGGATATAGTCGCAATAAACCGGCTGAAGGCCCCGGTTTAAAATCATCTGATGGACCTCGGGAACGCTGCGGGGATCAGATATCTCAAATTGTTCATCGCCTTTTTCTTCCTGCTCATGTCCACCAACCCCAACACTGACACCGGCCGAAATTTTTGTTGCCACCATCCCGATGACATGGTCCCGAAAGCCCGGCCGTTCCCGGGTGGAAATGGTTATCCCGGCAAAAGGCATCAGCAACCGGTAGGCCAGCATCACCTGCAGCAGCTGTTTCTCATGGACGTCGTTAGGGTTGTTATCGGCTTTGTTAATAAAGGGGCGAAGCCGGGGCGTGGAAAAGCTGATTTCGGCATGGGGGTATTTCTGCAAAATAAAATAGGCGTGGAGTCCGGTGGCAAAGGCATCCTTCCGGAAGTTACCCAACCCCAACAGAGCCCCAAAAGAAACGCCCCGCATCCCCCCCAGCAAGGCCCGCTCCTGAGCCTCAAAGCGATAGGGAAAAACCCGCTTGGGCCCACTTAAATGAACCTGTTCATATCTGCTCAAATCATAGGTTTCCTGATAAACCGAAACAAAATCGGCTCCGCAGTTATGCAGATACGCATATTCATTGGTATTCAGCGGATAGATTTCTATCCCCACAGTGGCAAAATATTCTGCTGCCAGCTTAACCCCTTCGCCGATATATTCCACTCCCGAATGATGCCGGGATTCGCCGGTTAAGATCAAGATCTCTTTTAATCCGGTTTTGGCGATGGCTTTCAGTTCCGTCTCCATTTCCGCCAGACTAAGCTTACCCCGGCGGATTTTATTTTTACAATTAAATCCACAGTATACACAATTATTTTCACAATAATTGGCAATGTAAAGCGGGGTAAACAGACCGATGCTGTTACCAAAGTGTTTGTTTGTTTCGATCATCGCTTTTTTTGCCATTTCTTCTAAATATGGCGTCGCTGCCGGTGATAATAAGGCTCCATAATCGCTTATGGATAATCGTTCTTTTTTTAGGGCTTCTTCCACATCACTGTCGGTAATTTTCTGATCATCATACTTATCCACATTTTTTAAGACTTTATCCCGAATATCGGAGTCTATTTTCTCCATCTCAGGTTGATAGACCATTGGATCAGTGCGTTTTTTTATCATTCTAATCCTCCAAAAATCCGGTTAAGGGGCTGGACGCTTCGCCATGGGTTAAGACCCGGCCGAGACCGGCCAGATAGGCATTACGGCCCGACGCAATCGCCTGACCAAAAGCTTTGGCCATCAGCGGAATGTTTTTAGCTGTGGCCACTGCGGTATTGCACATCACCGCTGCCACGCCCATTTCCATCGCCTCACAGGCCTGGGACGGCCGCCCGATCCCCGCATCGACAATAATCGGAACTGGGATTTCACTAACTAGAATCTCAATAAAGTCCCGGGTACAAAGGCCCTTGTTGCTGCCAATCGGGGATGCCAGGGGCATCACTGCCGCTGCCCCGGCACTGACTAAATCCCGGGCTACATTTAAGTCCGGATACATATAGGGCATCACCACAAAGCCGTCCTTGGCCAGAATCTCGGTGGCCTTGATGGTTTCATAATTATCGGGAAACAGATATTTGGAATCCCTGATCACTTCCACCTTGATAAAATTCCCACAATTGATTTCCCGGGCCAGCCGGGCGATTTTGACCGCTTCCTCAGCCGTTCTGGCACCGGAGGTATTGGGCAGCAGGGTAATGTTTTTTGGGATATAATCCAGAATATTTTCTTCCCCACCGTGATTCGCCCGCCGTAGGGCCAGCGTGACGATTTCTGCCCCGCCGTTTTCAACCACCGCCTTGACAATTTCCAGTGAAAACTTTCCTGATCCCAGGATAAACCGGGAATTAAACGTGTGTCCGCCAATTACTAATTGATCTGTCATCTTTTCTCCTTTTGTTTTTTATTTCTTGTTTTTTAAGCCCTGTTCGTTCATGGTGATCTTTAGTCGGCTACTTACCATCACCCACCGCCAACGAAACGTACCACTTCCAGGGTATCCGTTTCACAAAGCAGCACCGCATCATAGCTCGATTTCGGAACGATTTCACCATTTCTGGCGACAGCCAGAGTAGCCACATCAAATCCATTGATTTCTAAAAACTGTAACAGACTCTGATTGTTAACCAGGGTCATTTCTTTTCCATTGACACGCATCTCACTTCCTCCTTTGCTGTTGCAGACGCAAAAAAAGCACAAAATGCGATTACACCCTTTCGGTGGTGTACCCCATTTTGTGCTTTATTTATTCTGTTTTGATTTTATTACATCAGCCCACTAAAGTCAAGATCTGTTTTTTAACCGCTTCTGTCTAACGGCGGGTATAGGCGTTGTAGGCCGCCATTTTACTCTTATCTTCTTCAATTTCCTGAATTTCTTTTTTTAAGGCTTCCAGCCGAACTGTTAATTCCGCTACTTCTGCTTCGTCAACCGGACGATTGGTCACTTCTTTCTTAATTCCCAAGGCTAACAGCTGATCGTCTTTTTCCTCGTACTCTTTACGGAGCAGTTCCAGGTTTGACTCACAAGAGATCAACTGTTTTTTAATCATTCGCATCACCCGCATATCATCATAATTATTTAAGATTGTCTCCATTTTATATCCCCTCGCTTCTCTGGTATCGTATTTTTCTTTTATTGCAGTTTATCACAGCTGATCGTGCAAATACCTATGCGAAGACGAAAAAATTTTGCCATGCTTATTTTTAATGATCTTTTTACATATATTTTCAGTTTTTTACATAAAATTGCCAAATTTTTAAGACGAACCCGGTTTTGTTGGGGTATAATATTGTAAATAAGTGAAAATTAATCGGAGGTAATAAAATGAATGAAGAGTTATTAGCATTAATTAAAGATAAAAAAGGCTTTATTTGCGATATGGATGGTGTCATCTACCATGGTAACAGACTATTGCCGGGAGTCAAGGAGTTTGTCAACTGGCTTTATGCTGAAGATAAGAACTTCCTCTTTTTAACAAATTCCAGCGAACGTTCACCCATTGAACTAAAAGAAAAACTAGCCCGACTGGGTCTGGAAATTGATGAAAGCCATTTTTATACCAGTGCCCTGGCCACTGCTAAATTCCTTAAAGATCAGTCCCCCGGCTGTTCGGCTTATGTCATTGGTGAACCGGGTCTGGTTAATGCCCTATATGATGTCGAAATTACCATGAATGATGTCGATCCGGACTATGTCGTTTTCGGCGAAACCCGCTCATATAATTACGAATCCGTGATGCGGGCAGTCAAATTGATTCAAAAAGGTGCCAAACTAATCGCCACCAATCCGGACTTAACTGGCCCCACCGAAGAAGGCATTGTACCAGCCTGTCGGGCCTTGGTGGCACCGATTGAACTGGCCACCGGTAAAGAAGCCTACTACGTCGGTAAACCCAATCCACTGATGATGCGTACCGGTATCAAACGGCTGGGCGTTCACAGTGATGATGCCCTGATTATCGGTGACCGGATGGATACCGATATTATTGCTGGTATTGAATCGGGTTTGACGACCTTCCTGGTCCTTAGTGGCGTGTCAACCCGGGACACGGTTAAGCAATTCCCCTACCGTCCCAACTATATTCTCACCGGTATTGATGAGATTGTCGCCGGTCTGGGACTTCAATAAAAATAATTGTGTTGGCTTTAGCCCCGGGTATTTGCGCTTATGTCATTCAACAATAATAAAAAGCAGGTAAGACCGCTACAGTCTTACCTGCTTTTTATTTGTCGTCTGATCGTTTTTTTGTCTGATCCACTGGACATGACGGATACGTATCCGAATGCCCTGCTTCCTTTTCCTTTTTAATTAGATAATAGGATGCCCCGGCTGTTAGAATAATCAAGACCAACATCAAGAGCAGCACTGTTGTCATCCCTAACTGCAACTGCTGGGTGGCTACCTGATAGGTACCAATAAAACCGAACAGCATAAAAGCTCCGGCGGATACCAGTTTGACCGTCCGCTCGGGTATTTTTTTACAGAGTACCACCCCGATGATAATCCCGATGGCATCGGCAATCAGCATTCCGGTGGTGGTTCCGATCAACACGCCAAGAGCATTTTCGGGAAATTTGGTGGCCAGGGCAATGGTTGCCAGCTGAGTTTTATCGCCCATTTCGGCGATAAAGAAAGCCACCGCCACGGTAATCACCGGACCAAAGCGGGTGGTCCGGTTCTCTTCGCCATCCAGTTTATCCCCCCGAATCGTCCAGAGTCCAAAAAAGATAAAGGACAATGACGCAATCCCCTGAATCCAGATCTGGGCACCATCAAAGCGGGTGATATAGTTTCCCACGGCTACCGCCAGGGCGTGGTTAAAGACGGTGGCAATAAAGACTCCGAGCATCACCTTCCCGGCCTGATACTTGGTAGCAAAGGCCATCGCCAACAACTGGGTTTTATCTCCCATTTCAGCCAGCACCACGGCTCCTACCGCTACTAAAAAAGCAATAAATCCTGTGTACATTTGTATTCCTTCCTGTTTTGTAATTTGAAAGCATCCCAAAATAAAAAGACTCCTAGCATAACCCACCACAAAATGGACTATGCTAAAAGTCTCGTTACCGGAATCGGCTACAAAGCCAGGCGACCATCGTCACCAGTATGTTGACTTTGTATAACAACTACTCCCTTTTAACAGTGTTATTTTACAACAATATCCCTGCTTTTGTCAATATATAAACCGGAACGCCTTTTTAATGCTATTTTTTACGCAGGCGTTCCGGTTTTATCTAAACCTCAAACGGAATATCCGATGCCAGCAAAGCTCTGGCATAGTGATTGTTGACCCGGGCCAATTCCCCACTTTCTACTTCTTCGACAATTTGCCCCTGATACAAAAAAGCAATCGTATCACAAAGATGGGCCACCGCCTGCAGATCGTGGGCCACAAAGAGATAGGTGATGTTCATCTCTACCCGCAGTTGATGAAGCAGCTTTAAAATCTGGGCCTGAACCGATACATCCAGTGAACTGATGGCTTCATCCAGCACAATAAAGCGGGGTTTCGTGGCAATGGCTCGGGCAATACAGACCCGTTGCAGCTGCCCACCGCTGAGTTCATGGGGGTATCGGTTTTTGACCTCTGGCTCCAGCCCTACCCTCACCAGCAGTTGCTCAATGTGCCAATCCAAATATTTTTCTGCACCACTGGCACAAAGCGGTTCAGCTATTGCTTCTGTTACGGTGTAGCGGGGATTGACCGAAGCGGTATAATCCTGGAATACCACCGACATTTTTCCCTTATTATTTTTAAGCCACTGTCTGACTGGCAGCCCTTCAAATAAAATACTGCCTTTCTCCGGCTTTTCCAGCCCCATCACCAGCCGGGCCAGGGTGCTTTTGCCACTGCCGCTTTCACCAATCAGGCCAACACAGGAGCCAGCAGTGATGCTTAAATTAACACCATTGAGGATTTTATTCCGGGCTCCCTTAAAATTTGTTCCTACCTGCAGATAGCTTTTTTCCAAATCCTTTATTTCCAGCAGATTAGCCATGGTGGTCTCCTTTTTTCATCGCCCTCTGAAAAGCGTGTGTCAATTCCAGTCGGGTATCAATCAGATATCGGGTGTAAGCATGCCGGGGATTTTTAAAAATGTCAACAGCGTCGCCATATTCCACCGCTACCCCATCTTTCATCACCAGTAGTTGATCGGAAAGATGCTTAACCACCCCCAGATCATGGGAAATAAAAATCAGGGCGGTGCCAATTTTCTGGCGGATGATTAAAAACTCCTCCACAACCTGTCCCTGATTAATCGAATCCAGGGCGGTGGTCGGCTCATCGGCAATAATCAACTCCGGCTCCATTGCCAGGGCGGTGGCAATCATGCAACGCTGCAGCATCCCGCCGGATAATTGGTGGGAATACTTTTTTATTACCTGATCCGGTTCCCGAATATTCATCACCGCCAGGGCCTCTTTCGCCAGGTTCATACTCTGCTTTTTTGTTAGCCCCTTATTCTCGACAAAGGTTTCGGCCATCTGATCGCCGATTCTGGTGATCGGATCAAAGGCCGACATGGCATCCTGGAGAATCATGGCAATCTGTTTTCCGCGGATTTCCCGCAGGGTATCTTCGTTTTGTCTGAGCAAATCAATGGCTTCACCGGACGTTTTAAAAACGGCCTTTCCCTGGTGTTTTAACCAGGGGTTGGTGATTCCCAACAGGGCCCGGGTGATCATCGATTTACCACTGCCACTTTCCCCGACAATTCCCAGACAAGAGTTTTTGGCCACTGAAAAACTGATATCATGAATGATTTCATCCTGATCCCGCGAATCAGTTACCCGCAAATTATTCACCTCAAGAATTACACTCATTCGATCACCGCCTTTTTGCGCCCAAACATCGCCCCAAACAATGATCGCCTGGTTTTAAAGACCTTGTCGATCTTGGGATTCATCGCTTCCTGAATACTGTCACCCAAAAAATTAAAGGCTGCCACCACCATAAAAATCGCCACGCCCGGCGCCAGCATCTGGCCAGGATTGGTGGTCATCACATTTTTGGCTTCGTTGAGCATCATCCCCCACTCGGCGGTGGGCGGCTGCACCCCCAGTCCCAGAAAGGACAGGGCTGATATATTGAGAATTGTTCCTGCGGTATCCAGTGTCGCCAGCACCGCAATCTCCCCCAGCGCTCCAACCAACAGATGTTTTCTGATGATGTGTCCGGTTGAACAGCCGGATACCTTGGCAAATCGGATATAGTTACTATCCATAAACTGAATGATGATTGCCCGGATCATCCGCACATACCAGGCCCATTTGGCAATCACCGTGGCCAGAACAATATTGGCGATTCCGGTTCCGAGGATTCCCACAATGGCCAGAATCAGCACCTCACTGGGAAAAGACAGCATGATATCACAAATCCGCATTATCACATCATCAAGCCGGCCCCGGAAATAACCGGCAAGCACCCCCAGCACCGTGCCGATTAAAATCGTTACCGCCATGGTCATGAGCGAGACCAGAATGGTGACCCGGCCACCATATAAAATCCGGGAAAAGACGTCCCGACCCAGTTGATCGGTTCCAAACCAATGAGCCAGCGACGGCCCCTGAAATTTATTGATAATGTTCTGGGCAGTCGGATCATAGGGCGCAACCAGGGGTGCCAGAACAGCTAGCAGAATCACCGTCCCCAGAAAAAAGCTGACGGACATTGCCAGGGTATCGTTTCGGAAACGTTTAAAAAAACCGACCATCTCAGGCCTCCCTTCTGCGGGGATCAATCCAGACCGATCCCATATCGACCAGTAAATTACAAAAAACAAACAACACCGCCATAATCAGGACATAGGCTTGAATCATCGGAAAGTCCCGATTAAAAATAGCGGTCACACAAAGCCTACCGATACCCGGCCAGGCAAAAATATTTTCAATCACCACGGTTCCAGCAATCAACTTCGGAATTGACATCCCCAAAGCGGTTAGCGAAGTTTGCAGTGAGTTTTTAAAAACATGCCGGGTGATGGTCTTCTCTGATAGACCCCGAACCCGGCCATACAGCACATAATTTTCCCGCTTGTTCTGAATCATAGTGTTGCGGATCAGCCGGACATAGGTGGAAATATACCCCAGCGCCAGGGTTACCGCCGGTAAAATGACAGCGCCCGGAGCCGTCATCCCGCTGGTTGGCAGCCATTTGAGCTTAACGGCAAAAAGCCACATCAAGAGGATCCCGGCCCAAAAACCGGGGATGGCGGTTCCCACAAAGACAATTCCCCGTAAGGCCTTATCTGTCAGGCTATCTTCCTTTACCGCACATAAAACCCCAACCCCCACTGAAACAACCACAATGATCATTAAGGATACCCCAGCCAGATAGAGCGTTGGCGGCAGAGCCTTGGCAATTTCCTGTGCTACCGGTTTATTATTGACATAACTGTGACCAAAATCACCCTGCAGGGCATTGCCCAGCCAGGTAGCGTAGCGGGTTAAGAAGGGATCATCGAGACCGAGTTGCTCCCGCATCTGGGCGACATTTTCAGCCGTTGGGGTGATCTCATTGACCCGGATTGCCACCTCAGCGGGATCACTGGGGCTTAAATTAATCAGTATAAAGGCAAAAAAGGAGATTCCGATCAAAATCGGAATCATCCACAGGAGCCTTTTGACGAAGTATTGCTTCATGGTCTTACTCCCTTTTGTTTTCGATAATCAAAATTGGTGATTAATTGGAAAAGTACATTTTTTCGAAGGGGATTTCATATTGCGAATCGTTAAAGCTTACCCCTTCAAGTCCCTTGATTCCCACTGCCTTGGTTTTTGAATAGGAGATCGGGACATAGACATATTGATCATTAATATAGGTCAGTACCTCTTTATACATATCGGCCCGCTTGCTGTCGTCTGATTCGATCATAATCTTCGTGATGGTTTCATCCAGCCACTGCTTTTTTTCCAATCCAACCTGAGCCTGATAATCCCCGTGCGCCGGAATTCTCCAGGATGAAACATAGGATTGGGGATCATAAGGGGTTCCCCATGACAGCGAATACTGCAGATCAAAATCCCCGGTTTTCTGACGATCCAGGAAGGCCTGTTTTTCTTCCCCAAGAATATTCATCTTGATGCCTACGGCTGCCAGATCGGCCTGAATGGAGGTGGCAATGGTACCTTCCTGGGCGTTCTTGGAATTATAGGAAAGGATAATCTCACATTTCTGACCATCCTTTTCCCGAACCCCATCACTTCCTGGTTTCCAACCGGCTTCATCGAGCAGCTGTTGGGCTTTTTCCTGATTATAGGCGATGGTTTTAAAATCGATATCACAGTAGGGAACATCTTTAGACAGTAGCGTATCGGCCTGATCCTCCGAGTTATTTAAAATTCCCTGAATGATGTTTTCCTTGTTTACGGCATATTCAATGGCTTCTCGAACTTTAATATCTTTGGTAATCGGTGAATTACTATTGATAAGAATCGCTCGTGAAGCGACCGGCTCACTTATATAGGTTTTGTAGGCTCCTTCATCTTCCAACTTCTTATAGGAATCTAGATCAACCTGATCACCATCGGCTCCGAAAAGTAAATCGACCTCGCCGTTTTGCAAAGCTAACAGGATCGTCTGGGAATCTGGCATGACCTTCCAGTTAATGGTTTTAATTTTAGTTTTGTCACCCCAATAAGTTTCATTCTGCGTAAAGGTGGCATACTGATTGTCGACATGCTCCGATAACACCCAGGGGCCGGTTCCGATATAGCCGCTAACCCCTTCTTTGGTGGTGCCATTGACAAAACAGTTGGGGGAAATAAAGCGGAAGGGTCGAGTCAGTCCCAATTCCACCAGGGTTGGATAGTAGGGATGCTTTAACACCAATTTGAAGGTGTGTTCATCGACCACCACATTTTCCTTGATCTCATTAACCATATCCAACCAGGAATGGCGTTCAGCATTACCAAGAATGGCATCCATATTCAGCTTGACTGCGGCGGCATTAAACGGCGCACCATCGGTAAAGGTGACCCCTTCTCTTAAATGAAAGGTGTATTCCAGACCATCTGCTGAAATTTCCCAGCTTTCGGCCAGAGCTGGCTTCACTTCTCCGCCTTCATTCTTGGTCAGGCCTTCAAACACCATGTTCTGAGCTGACATTTCACCCGAATACAAATGCGGGTTGATATCCCGAATATCCTTGGTGCAGGCGTAATTTAAAGCTTCTTTAGTCGACACATCACTTTTAGCTGATGCTCCTGAGCAACCGGCAAACATTCCGGCACACAACACGGCGGTCATTACCACCGCTAAACCCTTTTTCAATTTCATTTTCTTTTTCTCCTCAAAAAATACTTATTTATTTGATTTGCTCGGCTTTTACCATTGCACATTCTGGTAAAGAAACCCCGCTCTATCACAATGTAAGACTTCACTGTGGCAATATTGATGCTTTTTTCCATAAAAAAACCTCACCATCTCCAAAAAGATAGTGAGGTCGCAAAAAGCCTGCAAAAAAAACACCTCCTCTATCGCACGTAGAGTCTGAGTAATTAAAGCAGGCAGGTCTTCTGGCTCAAGCGTCAACATTACCTCCTGCCTTCCCATTTCTGGTGGCATTCCTGGAGGAACTCTTCTTTTACAGCGGCGGGACCGCGGGGGACTTTCACCCCTCTTCCCTTTTCACCGGCCTGTAACCCTTCGTTACTGCCGGCACCTGTTTTATTAATATTTAATTCGTTGTCGGTGTTTTAAAAAACACTAAAAAACAGAAACAATGCCACAATCAGGTGTCTTTCATTGTTTCTGTTTGCCATTTTAACATGCTTAAACCACCTATGCAAGTCTCTTTTGTGGAAATGATATTCTGTTTTGGAATATCGTTCCATGCCAATCGCGTTTTACCCGGTTTTTAGCCACAGCCATTATTTCATAAAGCGGTCAATTGCTTTTCTGAGTTCTGCCAAAGCCTTTTCGTCGTTATTTTCCACCGCATCAACGATACAATGCTCAATATGATCCTGTAAAATAATTTTGCCAACGTTATTAATGGCCGATTTCACCGCTGACAACTGGATCAGCACCTCGCTACAGTCTCTTCCCGATTCGACCATTTTTTTCACCGATTCAAGATGACCCGCAGCCCGGGAAAGGCGATTCAACACGGATTTGGTTTGGGTATGTTCATGATGATGATGGTGATCTCCGCCGTGGCTACTATCATGTCCGGCATCATTCCATTCTTCCTGATGTTTATGCATCTCCGTTCACCTCATTTTCTATATCTGTTTAACCCATTATAACAGATATAGAAAAAGGACACCACCCAAGGGGAGATGCCCTTTCATATTTTACAGAATCGAATCGATCAGTTTTTTTGTATAGGCTTCCCGGGGATTGGCAATCACCTCATCCGGGGTACCGGCTTCCACCACCCGCCCCTGATGCATTACCAGCACCCGGTCGCAGCATTGCTGCACCAGGGCCAGATCATGACAGATCATCAGTTGCGACATCCCCTGATCTTTTCGCAATTGTGTTAGGAGTGCCATAATCTGAGACTGCACGGTTACATCCAGGGCGCTGGTCGCTTCATCACAGATGAGCAGTTGGGGTTGCCGGGCAAGTGCCCGGGCAATTGAGGCCCGCTGACACTCGCCACCGCTGACCTCACTGGGATAACGGCTAACAAATTCCGGGCCAAGGCCGCAGATTTCCAGATAGTCAATGGCTTTATTTTTAGCCTCCCGACGCCCCATACCCTGATTGATCAGCCCTTCCATGACACTTTCCCCCAGCCGAATCCGGGGATTAAAGGAATCCACCGGCATCTGAAAGACCATCTGAACCAGATGGTAAAGCCGTTTCAGTTCTTTTCCCTTAGGGTTTTTAAGTGTTTTGCCATCCAGAACAATCTCACCGCCATCCAACGATTCCAGTCCGGTGATCAGCTTGGCAACCGTGCTTTTACCGCTGCCGCTTTCGCCCACCAGGGCCAGACATTCGCCTTTTTCGACATGGAAGCTAATCTCATCAACCGCACAAATGGTGGTTTTTCCTTTGGTATAGGTTTTTTTTAAATTGTTGACTGCTAAAATCGTCATCACATTTCACCTTTTTATCCGGGGCATGGCCGCAATCAGCTGGCGGGTGTAATCCTGCTGAGGATGATCAATGACCTCCCGGGCTTTGCCATATTCAACCAGCTTACCCTTGCACATCACCGCCACGGTATCGGCCATAAATGACACCACCCCAATATTATGGGTCACCACCACAATTCCGGTTCCAAATGCTTCCCGCATCGCCATCAGTTCCCGGACCACCTGGGCCTGGACGGTGACGTCCAGCGCCGAGGTCGGCTCATCGGCAAAGAGCAGCTCCGGTTCCAGCAGCATTGCCATGACAATCCCGACCCGTTGATTCATCCCGCCGGATAATTCAAAGGGATAGCTCTTTAAAATCCGCTCAGTGTCATATAAATGAATCTTCTTAAACAGAGCTGTGGCTTTTTCCCGAACCAGCCGGCGGTCACTGATGCCATGCTGGGCCATGGTTTCATAAAGCTGCTCGCCAATGGTCCGGATTGGACACAGGGCACTGCCACAGTTCTGAAAAATCATCCCCATTTCTGGTCCCCGCAGCATCCGCAATGCTTCATCATCAAGATCAAGAACCGGCTTCCCCTTATATACGATCTCGCCCCGATTGACCAATCCATCCGGGCCCAGAAGACCCATGGCCGCCTTGATCAGGGTGCTTTTGCCACTGCCGGACTCGCCGACAATCCCGAGGATTTCACCCGGTTGCATGGTTAAGTTGATCCCCCGAACCATCGGCTCCCCATCATAGGATATTTCAACATTTTTAAATTCCAGTAATGGTTGTTGCATAAACCCTCTCTTCTGATCGGGACGACTTATTCGTTAATGTCCAGATCGGCTGTGATTTCATAATAGTCTGATGGGTGAGCGGTAAAGCCGGTTACCCCCTTTTTCATCACAAAAGACATTTTTAAATGAGAGGCGTAGATATAAGCATTGTCATCAAGAACTTGCTGGGCAATTGAAACCGCCAGCGTTGCCCGTTTTTCGGTGTCAAATTCGCTTCGCAGCTGGGCAACCAGGGCTTCCACCTTGTCGCTATGGTAATGTCCCCGGTTGTAGTCAGAATTATCAACCACATGGGTGGTGAAATAATACTGGGGATCTCCGGTGGGCGCAGTTACAAAGGCGTTGGCAAAAACATCATAATCGCCGGCTTTCAGGAAATCCTTGTAGGAATCGGTGGCGTTGACCTGTACATCAATCCCGGCTTGTTTATAGGTGGCCTGAACCGATTCGGCCAGTAGCGGCAACTCCTGACGGGAGGTGTAGGTCAGCCACTTGATCGATAATTTCTGGCCATCTTTTTCGCGGATGCCATCACCATCGGTATCAACCCAGCCTGCTGCTTCCAGCACCTTTTTTGCACCTTCAATGTCATAAGCAGCGTCCTTTACCTTGTCGCCACCATAAGGCAGGTTAGCCGGGAATGGACCAATCGCCGGAGTCCCATTGCCATGAAGTAAAACGGTCGTAAAGCCGTCTTTATCCATACTCATAGCCATGGCTTTACGAACGGCATCGTCTTTAATCACTGCTGAATTATAATTTAAAGCTGCCTGATATACCCGGGAGGTATTGGTTGAACTGATGGTATAATCCTTGTTTTCCTGGAAAAGTTCCAGACTGGCATAGGGCAGGCCCTGAGCCGCATCAATTTCGCCGCTTTGCAGCGCCATCGTCAGAGTATCGCCATCGATGATGCTTTTTACATTAACCTTTCCAACCTTTGGCTTGCCGCCCCAGTAGTCCATATTGGCTTCCAGGTTGACTTCAGTCTCAGTGATGGTTTTAGCCACATAAGGACCCGTTCCAACAACATTTTTGTCAGCGGTGACGCCAGCTTCCATATCGATAATACAGCCATAAGGATCACAGAGGTAGTTAATCAGGGCCGGCACCTTGTTTTCTGAGACAATGGTAACACTCTGGCCATCGGCGCTAATTGATTTAATCTGCAAATCTTTGGGCGCCCGGTCATGTTTAGCAATCAGATCTTCAAAACAGGCTTTAACGGCTTCGCCAGTCACTTTCTTGCCATTGGAGAAGGTAATATCATCCCGTAAATTGATTTTGACGGTGTTGTCATCGATCTGTTCATAATCTTTGGCCAGCCAGGGCTCCAGCTCCATCTTTTCATTGAATTTAAAGAGGGTTTCACCGACCCCATAACGCAGGGCTGACCAACCAATGTAGGATTCATGGGGGTTCATTCCCACATTCGAATTACTCACACTATAGGCCATAGTGCCGTAGTTAAACACCTTTTCTTCCGCACTTTTCGTGCTGGTTGAACCGGCACAGCCGGTCAGCATCCCGCCAACCAGTACGGTTGACAGCAATAATGCCAGAATCTTACTTTTTACTTTCATTTCTACTCCTTTTTTTCTTTTAGTTTTGGGATCCAGAACATCTCTGACGGTATCCCCCAGTAAATTAAATAATGTTACTGATATAAAAATAGCACAACCAGGTGCTAGAATTACCCATGGTGCGGTCTGCAGCATGCTACGCCCTTCGCTCATCATTGAACCCCACTCTGCAATCGGCGGCATCGCTCCGAGACCCAGAAAAGACAATCCCGCCAGCTCCATCATCATGGTGCCAATATCCAAGGTGGCGGTGACCAGAATCGGGCCAATTATATTGGGCAGAATATGCTTAAAAACAATTTTGACCGAACCGGAACCACTAAGCCTGGCGGCGGCGATATAAGGCATGTTTTTAATGGCCAGCACCTGCCCTCTGGCCAATCGGGCAAATTTAGGCCAGGAAATACAGGCCAGCGCCACCACCGCATTGATCAGTCCGCCACCTAAAATGCCGGCCACAGCTATGGCAAAAACCATTCCCGGAAAAGCCAGAAAAACATCCGATACCCGCATGATAAACGAATCAATTTTACCACCCTGATAACCACACAATAACCCGACTAAAGTACCAAATCCGGTAATGACCCCCACCAGCAGAAGCGCCGAATAAATAGTGGTTTGTCCCCCCATCATCACCCGGGACAACTCATCCCGACCATACCGATCAGTCCCCAGCGGGTGTTCCGGACTGGGGGGCTGCAGGGCCTTCATCAGATCCTGAGCATAGGGATCATAGGGAACAATCTGGGGTGCCAGGGCCGCCACCAGTAATAAAATTATCACCAATGTCAGAAAAAGATAGAACTTTGTCATCGTACGCTCTTTTTTTATCTTCCGGGTTCTGACACGAACCGCTGTACGCTCTATTCCTTCCATCAGCCCTCCTGTTCCAATCGAATCCGGGGATCCAGATAATGATAGATGATATCGGTCACCAGATTAACACCCACATAAATAATCGCCATCCAGATGACATAGGCCTGGATCATCGGGTAATCCCGCATCATAATCGAATCCACCGCCAGCTTCCCGACCCCATCCCACATAAAGATGGATTCAACAATTGCCGTTCCACCCAGTAACGACCCAATTGACAGCGCCAGCAGGGTGACAATGGTCAGCATCGCAGTCTTTAACACACTGGCAAAAAGCACCACCGGCTCCCTGATCCCCCTGGCCCGGGCCCCAATGACATAGTCCTTATTAAGCTCATCCAGTACCGTGGTGCGAACCTGGCGGGTGTATTTGGCCGACATGGCTATCGCCAGAGTCAGCGTCGGCAAAACGATGCTCTTTAAACTGCCATTGCCCATAACCGGGAACAGCTTTAGCTGTAAGGCCAGAAAATAGATCAGCAGCAGCGAGACAAAAAAACCCGGCAAGGCATTGCCAATAAAACTGAAAAAACGGATCAGATAATCGGTGAAACGATTATGCCGGACGGCCGCTAAAACGCCAAAGGGAATCGAAATCAGGACGGTAAGTAAAATCGAAGTCAGTGTCAGAAAAATTGTCGCTGGCAATTTTGACACAAAGGTTTCAAAAACCGGTTTATTGGAAATATAAGAAACACCCATATCGCCGGTTAATACCCCGCCCAGCCAGTTGGTATACTGAATAAGAAAGGGCTGATCGAGCCCCAGTTCATGCCTTTTCTCGGCCTTGACTTCTTCGGATACGCCGCCACTGGCGTTGTCGTATAAGGCATCCACGGCATCCCCGGCGGCTGACTGCATCAGGGTGAAGGATAAGAGGGTAATGCCCAGAATGATTGGGATTAACTGTAACAGACGTTTTCCAACGTATTTTTTCATTGACGCATAACCTTTCTCGCATTAGCGCATTTACCGGTAAGATTTTATCACTTAAAAAATGGTGTTACAACCTCCATGGGGGGTTATTCCGCCATTCCAATTTAGCATACCTTCTTATTCCATTTGGCCTTTCACGGGATCTCCCGATTCCAGATTTGCCATAATAAATTCCAGAAACCGCTTGCCCCATTCACTGTGTTCTTCTTGCCGCCTGTGGATATAGCCAAACATCACCACATTCTCCTTTTCGAACAGAGGAATACCGTTGATTTCCTTCTCGTCCACATCAGCAGTGATATAACCACTGCCGATATTAGCCAGATCAGTGGTTTGCAGTAGCTGCATCATCACACAGTCACTGTTGGTCACCACCACACTCTCCAGAGCGGGCATATCTTTTCCTTGCGGATTGGTTATTTTCCAGTAATTGTTGAGATCAAATTCGTCTTCATAGCACTGCACCAGCTTAAGCTTTTTCAGTTCTGCTTCACTGATCTCGCGGGCCTGATAGAGCGGGTGTTTCTGACCCAAATACAAAACCACCTGGGTTTTTTTAAGCTCCACAAATTCTAAATGGTTTCTGGTCAAGATATACTGAAAGGCGGTATTCTGACTGTCCATCACATAGACAAAGCCCAGCTCATCCTGATAACCGGCCACACGCTTGATGATTTCTGCCACCGAGGCGCTATAAAGCTGAAAATGCAATTGTTTGACGTGAAAGCGATTATAAAAATCGGCAAATACCTTAGCCATCCAGGCACTGGGATTACTGGCGATCTGCAATTGCTCAATCCGGTCCGTCTGCGAAAAAGAAGACAGCATTTCGATGTTCTCAATGGCTTTGCAGGCATACTCATAGACGTGTTTCCCCCGGGATGACAATAGAATCCCCCGACTTTTGCGATGAAAGAGGCTAAATCCGAGATGTTCTTCCAGCGCCTTGATTGCCTTGCTGACATTGGGTTGGGTCGTATAAAGGATTTCCGCAGCTTTACTGAATGATCCCACATCGGCACAGACCACAAAATATTTCAGTTGCTTAAGTTCAATCATATCACACACCTTTTTGAAGTGATTATCCTTCATTTAAAACCATCCTTCTGCTAAAATCAATTGTCATTACATTTTACTTTTTTTATTTCCCATTTACATGATACTCGTCATTTTTTATTTTTCCATAGGCAATCATTGGGCTCTTTTTTAGAATGGTCAGCGAACTGACCTGATAAAGAACGATCCCATCATATTTGGCGATGCAGGTTTGTAGAACCTTGCCAAAATAATCTTTGATTACACCCAGGTTCTCGCCTTTTAAAAACGGCTCACCGGCTTTTTTATTGGGGTACCAGCATCCGGTGACTTGGGCATCTTCATAAACGGCATCCACCACCTCTTGCTGTTTACCTGCGGATGTCCGCATCGGCTCAGCCAAAACCTTTAGATAGCGCAAGACATTTTTAACATCTTCCTGGTATTTTTTTATCTCATCTTCAGACCAACGGGCTTCGCCGCCCCGTTCAATCAAAATGCCGGGAATCCCCATCGAACCGGCATAATTATAGGCGCCACTGGTAGCCAGATAGGATTTAACCCGATAGGGCACCAATACCGCCGCGGCCATGGCCTCAGACTCACTGACGACTACCTCTTTGGCCGCACCGACATAATAAACGTAAGGGGTCAGCGACTCATAACCATCCCCGGCATGAAGGTCAATCAAGCGATCGGCTTTTTTAAAAAACATTTCTGTTAAAAAAGCCGCCAGCTTATCGCCGGTTGTGCCGTCCGGATCACCCGGAAAAATCCGGTTGAGGTTTTTTCCATCCTCAGCCACCACACTCATCGTCCGGTTTTCAAATCCGCTGATATTGACCGGATGAATGATGATCAGGCAGCCGGCTACTGTTTCTGGCGTGATTTCCTGAGCCAGACGAATCGCTGTTTCGATTCCGGTATATTCGGCGTTATGGACTCCGCCGGTAATCAGCACGGTTTTTCCGGCACTTTGGCCATTAATAATGGTCACCGGCATTTTAAGCTCCGTTTTGGGCACCGCCACGTAGCCGGAAACCTTTGTTCCTTTTTTTGCCACCAGATTATCAATTACTATTTCCAAGTGTCTTCCTCCTTTTGTCAAATAAAAAATACTTTATAAACTCATTTTTAGCTTTTTAAAATATCTAATCTAAAAACGAGACCGTAATTCCGTTCTGGGAATTACGGTCTCACCAGTTTATTTTAGCGCAATTTATTTTTCGGCAAAAATCATAAACATCGGGGTGGACGCATAATTGATCTGTTCTTCCTGATCCCAGACTACCGCACCAATCCCCTGTTCAACCATGACCTTATTAAAACCGGTATTAATCAGAATTGCTGCATCCCACTGGGGCCGCATGGTTCGGCTCAGCGGCAGATTCATGGCAATTTCTTCCATCGCTTTAGTATCGGTCTTGATATAGTGGTCATTAACCCCTGCTTCTTCCGATTTAATCCGATCGTTAAAGTATTCCTGTCGTTTTTCTCCATCATAAAGATGGAGATACCAGTTGGCATCAAAATTCAGGATCCTACCGCCTGGCGCCAGTACCCGATGCCATTCTTTATAGGCTTCATCCGGACGTTCCAGATTCCAGGTCAGGTTCCGGGTAACAATCAGATCAAAACTGTTATCTGCAAAGCTTAAATGATGAGCATCCATCTGCATAAAATTGATTTGATTCCGGTAATAACCGGCATTTTGTTTAGCCTTATGGAGCATGGCATCGGTGTAGTCTACCGCGGTTACATCATAGCCACAGGAGGCCATTGTAATGGCAAAGAAACCCGGGCCGGTGCCAATATCCAAAACTTTAAGCTTACGGCCAATCACGGCTGGCTTATAACGATTGATCAGTTCTTTCCAGACATCCATTTTGTAGCTGTTCAGCTCCGCCACATTGACCTCAGAATAACCTTCTGAACGTTTATCCCAATAATTTTCCACTTTTTCAAGAATGTTTTCCATTATTATTCCCCTTTTTTGCCTGATACAATAAAAAAAGCCATAAAGAAACAAGCCGATCTTCTGATCGAAATGAGTCTTCATGACTTTCTTGTATATACGTGTATTTAATTTAGCCGTATTTTCTCATAATCTTCTTGTTCTGTCAAGGACTATTCTTTTGGGAACTAAGACAAACCTCTTCAAATTTTACAGAATAGTAATTTTAGAAAGAAAAAATTTGTATTTTATGGTTTATTCGAAACCCTCCAGGGCATTAAGTCGTTTAAATTCACCCATCCAGTCGCCTTTAAAATAATAGATCGCCATTCCCAATGCCGTGGATGCCCAGGTAATCGGATAGGTCATGGCAATCCCGGTAATACTCTGATTGGATGCCATAATCATAAACAGCAGCACGGTCCGTAATACACAGATATTGGTTAAAATAATCACCATCGGGGGCACCGCTTTACCGGCTCCGCGAATGGTGCCACCCAGCACTTCCAGAATCAGGTAAACAAAATAAAACGGTACCGTCACCGAAATAATCTGAACCCCCAAATCAAGGACCCCCGGATCACTGTTGATGGCACTGAAGGCCTGACGGCCAAAAGCCAGTACCAGGGCGCTCATAAGGGCAGTGACCCCGATCCCCATGGCCAAACAGACCCGGGTGCCTTTTTTAACCCGTTCATATTCACTGGCTCCCAGATTTTGACTGGTAAAGGTTGAAATCGCCTGACCAAAAGCCAGAATTGGCAGATAAATTAGTAGTTCGACTTTAAAATAGGCCGTAAAAGCCGCAATTGAATCAATCCCCAAGCTATTGACATGAAATTGGACAAAAACATTGGACACCGTAATAACTAACGCTTGCAGACCACTGGGGACACCAATTTTTAAAATCTTGCTTAACAACTGGACATCCATCCGAATCTTTTTCCACTCCAGCCGGGATTCCGGCTCCAGACGCATCAGGTAAAGAAGCGCCAATCCGGCAGCCACTGATTGCGAAAATAAAGTCGCCAGGGCAACGCCGACTACACCGTTTTTAAAAAGGAAAATAAAAATTGCATCCATCACTACATTGACCAAACCGCCAATCAGTTGGATATGCATGGTGGTTTTTGAATCGCCCAGGGCCCGGATAATCCCAGCGGCCATATTATAGGTGACTAATGTAATAATGCTGATAAAGTATACCCGGACATAGGAAACCGCCATACCCATGATCTCATCTGGCGTATTAATCATCTTAAGAAAATAGGGTGCCCCAATCAGTCCGATCACCATCATGATCAGACCACAGATAAAAGCCAACCCTACGGTTGTATGAATCACCTTTTTTAATTCACGTCTCTTGCCACTACCAAATACATAAGCGGTCACCGCACTGGAACCGACCGACATACCCGAAAAAAAGCCAACCAGACAGGTGACAAATAAGGTACTGGCACCGACTGCAGCGGCTGCTTCCTTACCCAAAAAATTACCCACGTAGATCAGATCAACGGTATTGTAAAGTTGCTGAATAAAGCTGGTTCCCAATAGCGGCAGGGCAAAAAATAGTAACTTCTTCCAAATGACTCCTTTGGTTAAACTATTGTTTTTTATACCTTTACCCTCCTTATTTGCTGATCCATTTAAACTGTTAATAAAAAAAGCCATGAAAGTTAATCACACTTAACCTTCATGGCTTTTTCTATTGATGTTCAGATCAATAAAAATGTTATCCTCTTCGTTTTTAGATCCAACCAGAAATATTATACGTTAAATTATTATCAATTGTCAATTCTATTTTTTTAATATCTCAATCAATTGATCAATGGTACTTTGTAAATTAATTCCCGTTAAAAAAGCCCGGCCATTAATCACTGGAATATCAATGTCCCCTTCTAATTGACAAGTACAGACAATCGCATCCGGATGCAGTTCCTGATACTTTGTAAAAGCATCAACCGCTTTGGCTTGAACGGTTTGACATTCAATCCCATTTTCCTGAGCAATTTGTTCAATTTTTTTGGCAACTACAGTTGATGTTGCCAGGGCCGTTCCACACGCAACTAAAACAAGTTTCATTATACTTCCCTCTTTCAATTTTAGAATTTATCCCTGAATGATTTTTCTAAATTGTCGCATATTCTCTTTCATATCGCCTTTAAATAAACACGATCCAGAAACAATGACATCGGCTCCAGCTGTTACCACTTCTTTTAAGGTATCAAAATTAATCCCGCCGTCAACCTGAAGTTTTATATCTCGTTCACCAATCATTTGGCGACACGCTCTTATTTTTTCGGTACTGGCTGGAAGATAACGTTGTCCGCCAAAACCAGGATAAACACACATAATCAGAATCATCCTGACCTGATCAAGGTAGGGTTCAATCACCTCTAAAGGGGTATCGGGCGACACCACCAGGCCCGGTTTGATACCCTTATTGACAATGGCGTCAATACACGCCTGAATCTCTCCATCCGATTCCACGTGAACCGTAATGATATCTGCTCCTGCATCAGCAAAACGGTCAATATACTTAAGCGGTTCGCTAATCATCAAATGGACATCAAAAGGAATGTCTACCGTTTTTCGCAGCTGCGCCACCTGATCCGGCCCAATGGTAATATTGGGAACAAAGTGACCATCCATAATATCCACATGGAGGTAGTCGGCGCCACTCTTCTCAACTTCTTTAAGATCCCGTTCCAGATTGGCAAAATCTGCACTGAGCATCGATGGTGCTATTTTTATATTCATTTAGTTTCTCTTTCTCTGTTTGGTTATTTTCACAATAAATCATCACACAACATTTTTATAAAAATGTATTAATTAAATTGTAGATATCCCGTGGTTCTTTGGCATCCCTGATTTTTTTGAGCATTTTTTCATTTTGAATGATGGTAATAATTGTCTGTAATATACGCAGTTGTTTTTCAGGATTACTGATGGCCAGTAAAAAAACAATCTGAACCGGGATGCTTTCTTTCGGGTTACCCATACCTGCAAAAACAATGGTGTTTTTAAGCGTTAAGATTGAAATACTTTCTTTTAATACATATTTCGCTTCAGTATGAGGCAACGCCACGCCGATTTTTGTTGGTAATCCCGTTGGAAAAATCCGTTCTCTTTCGATTGCGGCATCAATAAATTCCTCCGTAATACAGCCCTTTTCCAAGAGTGGTTTGGCTGCTAAGGCAATGGCATCAAATTGATCCTTAACCAGACAACTGACCTGAATGCGATCGACTTGGATTAATGAGCCCATTATTCTTTTTCAACTGGCACGGTCTTTTTTTCTTTATTCAAAATGGTTTTCACCGTAGTTCTCTCCTTTTTTTGATCTATTTTATCATGCCATCCACGTTTTGTCACTTTTTTCGATCCATTAACACTGGACAACGTTTGCAATTTTTTAACCTCAAATTCATAAAAAACACACCCTGTTTACTTAAATTAATATCAAAACAGGGTGTTGAGTAATTTATTCTTTTTCAGTTGAATTGACAAGTGTCATCTGGTTTTCTCCATTTTCTCCATCTTCTTCAAGATCATCAACCGGATCTTCTTTGTAGACTTTGGAAATCGTCGCAATGGATTCATCCGGACTTAATTTCATCAGACGAACGCCCTGGGTATTACGGCCCACGGCACTGATATCATTACCTTCCAGTTTGATCACAACGCCCTGATTATTAATCATCATAATCTCGCCATCCCGACTGATCACGCAAAAGCCCACCAGTTCCCCGGTTTTTTTGGTGACCTTGTAGGTTTGAACGCCTTTGCCGCCCCGTTTCTGAGGACGATACAGATCCGATGCACTCAGCTTGCCATAGCCGTTTTCGCTGACACAAAGAACAAAGAGTTCTTCTTTGACAATATCCATACCAACCACCACGTCATCTTCCCGAAGCTCAATCCCCCGAACCCCAATGGAGGTTCGACTAATTGGTCGCACTTCTTCGGAATTAAAGCGGATCGCATAGCCACATTGGGTTCCCATGACGATTTCTTCGTCCTGTTCAACCAGACGCACATTAATCAGCTCATCCCCTTCGCGCAGGTTAATGGCAATGATCCCATTTTTACGGGAGGTGTCATATTCGGTCAGATCGGTTTTCTTAATAATCCCCTGTTTGGTGGCCATAATCAGATATTTATCAGCGGTAAACTCTTTAACCGGAATCATCGTCGCAATCTGTTCACCTTCCTCTAATGGCAGCAGGTTGACAATGGCGGTGCCTCGGGCGGTTCGTCCGCCTTCAGGAATTTCGAAGGCTTTTAAGCGATAGACCTTACCCAGGTTGGTAAAGAACATCAGATAATGATGGGTGGTGGTCGTAAAGAGATGTTCGACAAAATCATTTTCTCGGGTGCTCAGCGCCGTGATCCCTTTACCACCTCGTTTTTGTGACCGGTAATTGTCAGCCGTAATGCGCTTCACATAACCGATATGGGTCATGGTGATGACCACTTCTTCTTCTTTGATTAAATCTTCGATTTCAAAATCTTCGACGTCAATATCAAAGGATGTGCGTCGTTTGTCGCCATATTTTTCTTTGATTTCAATCAGTTCTTCTTTGATAATATTAAGAACCAGTTGACCATCGGCCAAAATGGCTTTTAATTTGGCAATGGTTAACATGATTTCTTTATATTCTTCTTCAATTTTTTCCCGTTCCAGACCGGTTAAACGCTGGAGACGCATGTCCAGAATCGCCTGAGCCTGAATTTCCGAAAGCTTAAATCGCTCAATCAATTGCTCTTTGGCAGCCTTGCCATCGGCAGCGGCTCGGATTAATTTAATCACCTCGTCAATATGATCGAGCGCAATTTTTAAACCTTCTAAAATATGAGCTCGGGCTTCGGCTTTTTTAAGTTCAAAAATCGTTCGTCTGGTGATGATTTCTTTCTGATGCTCAATATAGTGAAAGAGGATCTCTTTTAGATTCAGCACCTTCGGCTCATTATTGACCAACGCCAGCATAATCACCCCAAAGGTTTCCTGGAGTTGGGTATGTTTATATAATTGATTTAAAATGATCGTTTCGTTGGCATCCCGTTTTAAATCAATGATGATCGACATCCCTTTTTTAAGATCAGACTCATCTCTTAAATCGGAAATCCCTTCAATTTTTTTCTCTTTAACCAACTCGGCAATTTTTTCAACCAGCTTGGATTTATTGACCATATAAGGAATTTCGGTAATGATAATCTGTTTCTTACCTTTTTTAGTGGTAACAACGTCGACCTTGCCACGTACTTTGATTCGGCCGCGACCGGTGCGATAAGCGCTTTTAATCCCAGATTTTCCAAGGACAATTCCGGCAGTGGGAAAATCGGGCCCTTTGACATATTTCATCAGCTCATCAATACTAATATCCGGGTCATCAATAAAGGCCATGGTACCATCGATGATTTCACCCAGATTATGGGGCGGAATATTGGTGGCCATCCCGACGGCAATCCCGGAGGAACCATTAACCAGCAAATTTGGAAACTTTGAGGGTAAAACCATCGGTTCTTTTTCTGATTCATCAAAGTTAGGACCAAAATCCACCGTTTCTTTGTTGATATCCCGCAGCATTTCCACCGTAATTTTGCCCATTTTGGCTTCAGTATAACGCATTGCTGCCGGGCTGTCACCATCCACTGAACCAAAGTTTCCCTGACCATTGACCAGCAAATAACGGGTCGACCAATCCTGGGCCATCCGCACCATCGCATCATAAACCGATGAATCACCATGGGGGTGATACTTACCTAAAACATCCCCGACAATACGGGCTGATTTTCGAAAGGGTTTGTCCGGCGTCAGACCCAGCTCACTCATGGCAAAGATAATCCGGCGATGCACTGGTTTTAAGCCATCCCGAACATCCGGTAAGGCTCGACCTATGATGACACTCATGGCGTAGTCAATATAGGAAGTTTTCATTTCTTCTTCAATATTAATCGATTTTACCCGATCAAATTCAATTATTTCTTGCATTTAACAGTACTCCTTCTTGACTAGATGTCCAAATTCTTGACTTTTTTTGCATTCCGTTCGATAAACTCTTTACGGGGCTGAACTTTATCGCCCATTAAAATGGTAAAAATTTCATCAGCATAGGAGGCTTCCTCAATATTAACCTGAAGCAGGGTTCGAACGCTGGGATCCATGGTGGTTTCCCATAGCTGATGGGCATCCATTTCTCCAAGACCTTTGTAGCGTTGCAGACCGATCCGGGAACGATCTTCCACGCCTTCCAGTTTCTTCTCCAGATCCCGGTCCGTATAGGCATAATCAACCTGTTTCCCCCGGGTAATCTTATAAAGTGGTGGTTGGGCAATATAGACATAGCCGGCTTCGATCAGACCAGGCATGTAGCGATAAAAGAAGGTTAACAGCAGGGTTCGGATGTGGGCCCCATCCACATCAGCATCGGTCATGATGATGATTTTATGATAACGGGCCTTTTCGACATTAAATTCATCGCCCACCCCGGTGCCAAAGGCAATGATCATCGATTTTAAGGAATCCGTCGTTAAAATCCGATCCAATCGGGCTTTTTCCACATTCAGGATCTTTCCCCGCAGCGGCAGAATCGCCTGAGTTTTAGAGTCCCGGCCAGATTTAGCCGAACCACCGGCCGAGTCCCCTTCGACAATATAAATTTCTGAAAGGGCCGGATCTTTTTCCCGGCAATCAGCCAGTTTCCCAGGTAGGGCTGTGGAATCCAAAGCACTTTTTCGCCGGGTGAATTCCCGGGCTTTTTTAGCGGCTTCCCGAGCTCGGGCGGCCGATAGCGTTTTTTCAATGATGCTTTTGGCAATTCCGGGGTTTTCTTCCATCAGGGCTGATAACTGATCGCCAACAATGGTTTCAACAATTCCCTTCACTTCGGTATTCCCCAATTTTGATTTGGTCTGACCCTCAAATTGCGGATCCAGTAGCTTGATGCTGACAATCGCCGTTAAGCCTTCTCTGGCATCTTCACCGGTGAGATTTTTGTCATTCCCTTTTAAAAAGCCATTTTTACGGGCATAGGTATTGACGGTCCGGGTCAGGGCACTTTTAAATCCATTGAGATGGGTGCCGCCTTCTGGGGTATTAATATTATTGGCATAGGAAAAAATATTTTCCGAGTAACCGGTGGTATATTGAAAGGCTATTTCCAGGGCATAATCGTCCTGCTCTTTTTCAAAATAGGTGATCTTATCATACAGCGGATCTTTATTGCGATTCATATATTCGACATAGGAATATATCCCGCCGGTATAACAATAATTTTCTTTCCGTTTGGGTGACTCTTTTTCATTGATTAAAGTGATCGATACCCCTTTATTAAGAAATGCCAGCTCTCTTAAACGATGCTCCAGAATATCAAAGTCATAGACGGTTTCATCAAAGATATCCTTATCCGGTTTAAAATAAACGGTGGTTCCAGTGCGATTGGTGGTTCCAGTCACGGTCAGGTCACAAGTTGGTTTCCCTTTTTCATAGCTTTGAAAAAAGATCTGACCTTTTTGTTTGACTTCAATGGTCAGTTTTTCCGATAGCGCATTAACGACTGAGACCCCGACCCCATGCAGACCGCCGGATACCTTATAGCCGCCACCGCCAAATTTTCCGCCGGCATGAAGAACCGTTAAGGCCAGCTCGACCCCCGTTTTACCCTGGGCATGGTTCATCCCGGTGGGAATCCCCCGACCATCATCAACAACGGTGATGGAATCATCCGGATGGATGGTGACACTGATATTTTTACAATAACCGGCCAGGGCTTCGTCAATACTGTTATCGACCACCTCATAGACTAAATGGTGTAAGCCCCGGGATCCGGTACTGCCGATATACATCCCCGGTCTTTTCTGAACAGCTTCCAAGCCTTCGAGGACCTGGATCTGATCAGCGGTATAGTTATCTGCTTTGTTTTCTGGCATGTTTTCCTCCTGATTTTTATGGTTTATTAATTTTTCTTACTTGGCCCTTTACAATCTCGATGATGTGTTGATTTTCTGGTCTAACATCACCTTCATTGACAATATCTTCGGTACAGGTGATAAAGGCCTGGGTTTTATTTAAAAGTGAGAGAATGCTTTTGCGACGATGTTCATCCAATTCTGAAAAGATATCATCCAAAAGGATCACCGGATATTCCCCGGTATTGTCATAGTATATCTCAATTTGAGATAGCTTAAGGGAAATGGCGGCAGAACGCTGCTGGCCCTGCGATCCAAAGCGTCTGGCATCTTTACCATTAATTTGAATCAGCATGTCATCCACATGAGGTCCAAAAATCGTAGCCCCCCGTGAAATTTCTTCTTCCCGGCTGGCTGCTAATTTTTTTTTATAAAGGTTTTTTATTTCAGACAGTTCTTCCAGAGAATCAATAATATTATTCAGATAGGATAATGAAAGCGTTTCTTTTCCATGACTGAGTACTTGATGAAGATTATTTGCTTCCCGATTGAGCCGATGAAGATAGCGAATCCGATGATTCATTAACCTGACTCCAGTTTGAACCAGCTGTTCATCCCAAACATCCAGCGTTGTTCTCAAACTGGGCTCGTAATGAATGTTTTTTAACAGGGAATTACGCTGATTTAATATTTTTTCATAATCTCTTAAAATATAATGATATTCTGGCCGGAAACCGGATATTTCCTGATTAAGAAACCGCCGTCTTTTGTCCGGTCCTTCTTTGACAATTTTTAAATCATCCGGTTCAAAAAGAATGGTATTAAAAATCCCATTGATCTTATCTCTTTTCTTGATCTTGCCATCCAGTAAAAATTGTCGTTTTCCCTGGTGACTCTTAGCAGAAAGGGTATGTTTGACCTCTTTGCTGACAACCCGGGCATTCATAAAAAAATCATCATGATCCCATTGGGCAAGTTCTGCCACATTTGAAGCACGATGACTGTAACCCCGGGATAAAAAAAACATAGCTTCAATAAGATTTGTTTTTCCCTGGGCATTTTTGCCCATAATAATATTGATTCCTCGCTTCGGAATAATTAATTCATTTTCATAATTACGATAATGAATCAGTTTTAATTCTTCGATAAACATGGTTTTCCGATCCCTTTTACCTGCAGGGTATCATAATCTTTTATTTCGACCAGATCACCATCTCTGATCTTTTTATTTCTCTGGGTACACAACTCCCCATTCACCCGAATCAAGCCGTCTAAAATCATCAATTTGACATCACTGCCATTACCGACAATGCCAGCATATTTGATCAGTTGATCAATTTTTATGAACTCCGTGTTAATTTCAATTATTTGCATATTTTTCCCCGCCCATTACATTTTTGACAAAAATGAAAGAGCATTACACGAATCCCCTTTATTTATACCAAAATTGATTAAATTTTTATATGTTTATCTATGAACCAAGCTATTATAACATAAAAATAAAAAATAGTCTAAAAATTCAATGAATCATTTACATAATTCTGATTTTTTAAACTACTTTTAATACTACTATTTATTTTTATCTTATTGATAATTTAATTCTCTTCTGCAATCCGAACCGGAAGAATCAAATAAATAAAGTCATTCCCTGTCATCGGCAGTAAAACCCCCGGACCAACCGAAGTGGTCATATCAATCATCAGTTCTTCACCTTCAATCACCCGCAAAGCTTCAATGAGAAATTTGGAGTTAAAGGCAATTTTTAAAGATTCACCCCGATTTTCGATGGGAATCACTTCAAACACATCCCCGATTTCCGCATTGGATGTTAAAATCAGCTGGTCTTGATTAAAATCCATTTTGATTAAGTTGTTTTTACCTTCCCGAGCGAGTAGCGCTGCCCGTTCACTGCTTTCGAGTAATAATCGGCGATTGACTTTAACTTGAGTCGTTTTTTCGCCAGGTATAATCTGCTTGTAATTAATAAAGTCCCCTTCCAGCAGTCGGGAGGTAAATTGAGTATTGTCCATTTCAAAAAATATCTGATTTTTTGAAAATTTAACGACCACATCGCCACTATAATTGACCAGAACCTTATTGATTTCAGAAAGCGATTTAGACGGGATAATGACACTAAGGTCTTCTGCCACCGGATTTTTTATTTTCCCGGCTCTGAGTGCCAGACGATAGCCATCAAGCGCAATCAAATGAATGTCATCATCATGCAGTTCTATTTTTACACCGGTTAAAACCGGAATATTCTCATTGGTAGCCACCGAAAATAAGGTACCTTTGATCAGTTCTTTTAAAACACTTGCTTCGATGGTAAAAATATGATCATCGATCACTTCGGGGAATTCCGGGAATTCTTCATCTGACAATCCTTTAAGGGTAAAGTTTGATAACAGGCATTCTATTTTTATCTGATGGTGCTCATCACTTTCAAAGAAAATATCAGAACCGGACATTTTACGAATCAATTCACTAATGATGTTGGCAGTTAAAACAATTTCACCGCTTCTTTCTACTTCAGCTGGAATCGTAACTTCAACACCAATTTCCATATCGGTACTTCTTAATAATAATTTATTATCAGAGGCACTAAAAAGAATTCCCTCCAATATTTTCATGGTTGTTTTTGATGAAACTGCCTTTTGAGCAATGGATATCGCAGCTATTAAACTTTCTTTTGAACAATTGAATTTCATAAATAATCCCTCCTATTTTTTTAAAAAACCCCTTTTATATATTAATAATATTAAATAAAATAATAGTATTAATAGTAGGGGGTGTGGATTTTGTTAATAACTCGGCAAATCGGTTGATCGTACAAAAAATCAGCAAAAATAACAGGGGATAACTTGTGGATAACCTCGTTATTGATCCGACAGAGCCTGTGGGTTGTTAATTACCATTTATTTCCCGTTCAATTCGCAGAATCAGGTTTTTAAAATCGGTATTGGTATCCATTTCTTCGGCGATTTTCTGACAGGCATGAATCACTGTGGAATGATCACGTCCGCCGAATTCTTCGCCAATTCGCGGGAGTGAAAGATCGGTAATTTCCCGGGTAATGTACATGGCAACCTGACGGGGCAATGCAATCGAGCGGGTTCTTTTTTTAGAATTCATGTCTTCAACTGTAATATTAAAGTATTTAGCGGTGACCTCTTTAATGTACTCACCAGTGATGACAATGTCTTCTTTTTTTCTAAAGATATCTTTGAGGGCATTTTTGGATGATTCTAAATTAATCGGCACCTTATGCAGTTTTGAATAAGCAAAGACGGTTGTTAACGCGCCTTCAAGCTCCCGGATATTGGAATGGATGCTGTCGGCAATAAAACTTAAGACCTCATTGGGGATCTCATCATTAAAGGATTCAGCTTTTTTTCGGATGATCGCAATCCGGGTTTCAAAGTTAGGGGCATAAATATCTGTTATCAGACCGCTTTCAAAACGGGAACGAAGTCGTTCTTCTAGGGTTGGTATTTCCTTTGGTGGTCGGTCACTGCTGATGACAATCTGTTTATTTTCCTGATGCAGAGTATTAAAGGTATGGAAAAATTCTTCCTGGGTTCCTTCTTTTTTGGCTAAAAACTGGATATCATCAATTAACAAAATATCGGCGCTGCGGTATTTGTTGCGAAAAGAGATATTGGTTTTATTCTGAATCGCATCGATAAAGTCGTTGGTAAATTTTTCACAGGATACATAAACAACCTTTTTATGGGGTGCATAGGATAAGATGTAATGTCCGATCGCCTGCATCAGGTGGGTTTTTCCCAAACCAACACCACCATAAATAAAGAGTGGATTATAACGTTCAGAAGGTGCTTCGGATACGGCCACACAGGCGGCATGAGCAAAACGGTTATTTTCGCCAATAACAAAACTGTCGAAGGTATATTTCGGATTCATCGAGTTATTCTGGTAATTGGATATTTTATCTTCAACAGTGGTGATGGATATCTGGGAGGAAGCATTGTTTTGCGGAATCATCGCATCTTCTTCTTTTAAAACGATTTTAACCTGACCGGTTTTTCCGGTAACTTCAGCCAGGGCATTGGTGATCAAGGGAATATGCCGACTCTCCAGAATTCCTTTTTCGAATTCATTTTCCGATAAAAAATAATAGGTGTTATTGACATAGTTTATGGGCTTTATTTTTAAGAACCAGGTGTTAAAACTGGTTGGACTAATATCCGGTTTGATAATTTCCAGGGCGGCATCCCATATTTTTTTAAAGGAAGTGTCCATTAAATGAACCTCCAATTTCTAATAAATTTAAGTCGTGTCATTGTGGATAAAATTTTAAATTATGCACAGAGAATTCATTTTAATGTGAATAGCCAAATAAATCAAGCAAAATCTACGAAAAATTGTTGATAACTTTAAAAAAATTATCCCAACAAGAAAAGACGAAAAGAAAGGGATAAATAAAAAATACTGACAAGTTATCCCCAAATAATCCACACAATCCTGGAATTTGTGGATTATTTGGATAAAATTCAAAAACTTATCCACATTTCCGTTGATAAACCTAGTATAACAAATTGTTATGTGGCATTCAATATAATTAAAATAAACATAATACTTGCGAAAACGCTTTAGATTTGATAATATAACTTGACATAAAATAAGCGAGATTATATAATTCTAGGGTAAAAGTCTTATTAGCTTATAAACAAATGAATATAAAGTATTAGTCAGGGGGTGTCGAAGTGAAAAGAACTTATCAACCAAAAGTTAGACAACGTAAGAAAGAACATGGTTTCAGAAAAAGAATGTCTGCAAAAAGCGGTCGACTTATTTTGAAGAAGAGAAGACAAAAAGGAAGAGAAAAATTATCAGCATAATCCTTTGTAGACCGTTTTTCAAAAGCGGTCTTTTGTTTAATAAAAATTAAGGAGAATTCCTTTGGTAAAAATAAAATCCCTAAGTAAGGAAAATGAATTCAAACGTGTTTTTAAAGTTGGGGATGTATTCGGAAACAAAGTTTTTGTGATCTATTATCTAAAGAATGAAGAGAATTTTAATCGTTTGGGGATAATCGTCAGTAAAAAAGTTTCTAAAAAAGCTGTGATTAGAAATAAGGTAAAAAGACGAATAAAAGAGGCATATCGTCTTAATGAAGATTCTTTTTCAAAAGGTTATGATATTATTCTGATTGCTAAGGAATCCATTAAAGAAGTGCCGTATAGTAGTTTGGAAAAATCGTTAAACCATTTGTTTTATAAGAAGAATCTCATGAGGCCATAGAATGTTCAAGAAATTCCTGGTTTTAATTATTAGAGGTTATCAGAAATTTATTTCACCTCTTTTAGGAAATAATTGTCGTTTCAGTCCCACGTGTTCAGAGTATTTTATTTTGGCAGTTGAAAAATACGGTGTCATAAAAGGAAGCTATATAGGTGGGAAACGCATTCTCAGATGCCATCCTTTTAATCCCGGGGGATATGATCCCCTTCCTTAGAATGTTAGGGAGAAAAACTTAAGGAGTTAATGAATGGAGTTTTTATACCAGATCTTTGGTTGGATGTTATTCCAGATTTATGGAATTGTTCATAATTATGGATTATCAATCATTATTTTTACAATATTTATGAAGGTATTGTTATTACCGCTAAATATTAAACAAACGAAATCCATGAAGGATATGCAACGCCTTCAGCCGGAATTACAAAAGCTTAACAAGAAGTACAAGAATAACAAAGAAAAATTAAATGAAGAGACGCTAAAACTCTACAAAACCTTTAAGGTTAATCCTGCCGGGGGCTGTCTGCCGATTTTATTACAATTTCCCATCCTGATCGGGCTTTATCAGACCCTGCTTCATCCCGAAACCTGGGTCTTCGTTAACGGAACCATCAGTGAAGTCGATATGTCTTTTTTATGGATGGATAGTTTAAGTGTACCGGACCCGATTTATGTATTGCCAATCTTAGCTGCTTTATTTACCTTTATCACTCAGAAATTTACCATGGCAGCACAACCGGCAACGAATCCGGATGATCCCAATGCCAAAACTCAGAAAATTATGCTTTATGCCATGCCAATTATGATTGGTTATATTTCTATTTCCATGCCAGCAGGGGTAGCACTTTACTGGGTCGTACAGAATATCTTTACCTTTGTACAACAATTTATTATGATGCGAATTCCGGAACCAGATTATACTATTGAAGAAGCGGAACGCCGGGTTCGTGAAGCGGAAGAAGAGCGTAAAGCGGAATTAGCGGCCAGACGAGCGGCGGCTAACCCCAATGCCCCTAAAAGCAGTAAAAAAGATCAGACTGATGGACCCAAAAAACCATTAACCCGACCAGCTTCTCAGAAGAAAATTCAAAGTTCAAAAAACAATCAGTCTGCGGAGCAGCGAAAAAAACCATCAGTCGAAATTCCCGAGCGCGATGCAGCCCAGGAAGAAGCCTATCAAAAAGCCAAGGAACGTTATGATAACAAGTAAAAAATGATGACTAAAAGCTTAAGGAGAGGGAAAATGAATAAGACAGTAACGGGCACTGGTAAAACCGTAGAAGATGCGATTAACCATGGTTTGCAACAGCTTGGTGTGACAAAGGAACAAGTTGAAACAAATGTATTGCAATTACCGGACAGTGGTTTAATGAAAATATTTGGGAAAAAAGAAGCCATTGTTGAGGTCTCACTGATAAACAATCCTGAACAGCGGGCCCTTGATTTTTTAAATGATGTCCTCAATGCCATGAAAATTAATTGTAAAATCAATACCCGTCTTGAGGATAAAGTATTATTCATTGATCTGGAAGGGAAAGACATGGGGGTTTTAATTGGACGCCGTGGTCAAACCCTGGATTCGCTCCAATATTTAGTTAGCTTGGTTATCAATCGGCAACATGAAGAATATGTTCGGGTTATTCTGGACACTGAGAACTATCGGGCGAAGCGGGAAAAAACCCTTGAAGATCTTGGGGAAAAAATGGCCAATAAGGCAGTTTATTATCAAAAGAAAATGCTGCTGGAACCCATGAATCCTTCAGAACGAAGGGTTATTCACGCAAAACTCCAGAATCACGACAAGGTTTTTACCTTTAGTGAGGGAGAGGAACCCTATCGTCGGGTTGTTATTCAATTAAAAGATAAAAACTAAAAAAAGGCACTTTGCAAATTAGCTTAAGCGTTAATTGTAAGGTGCCTTTTTATTTGGATCTTACTTGTAAACATCAGGTTTTTATTATATTATTAGAGATTAGGAAACAATTATTGAAACAGGAGAATAAATTGGAAGCCTTATTACAAAATGAAGATACCATTGCTGCAGTAGCTACCGGTATGGGTGGTGCCGGAATCGGTATTATCCGAATCAGCGGGCCCGATGCCGTTGAACTGGGAAACAAACTGTTTGTCAACCCCCGGGGAAAAACCCTGTTGGCAGCTGGCAGTCATGAATTGGTTTATGGACGGGTTGTTGACCCAGCTACCAAAAAAGACATTGATGAGGTGCTGGTTTCAAAAATGCTGGCGCCCCATTCCTATACCGCTGAAGATGTCGTCGAGATAAATTGCCATGGGGGAATTGTCCCGATGCGCAAAATTTTAAAACTGGTTATTACCAGTGGAGCCCGACTGGCCGAACCGGGAGAATTTACCAAGCGGGCTTTTTTAAATGGGAGAATGGATTTGACTCAGGCTGAAGCGGTTATTGACATCATCAATGCCAAAACCGAAAAAAGTCTGGAATATTCAGTGGCCCAGCTGGAAGGACGACTGTCTCACAAACTGGAAGAACTGGATAATATTTTAGTGGGAATTCTTTCACATATGGAAGTCAATATTGATTATCCTGAATACGATATTGAAGAAATATCATATGATTTTGTGAACAGCCAGATTTTAGAGTTGTTAAACAAGATCAAAGAAATTCTGACTGTGGCAGAAACCGGCAAAATTTACCGGGAGGGGATCACAACTGCGATTCTTGGTGAGCCAAATGTGGGAAAATCGTCATTACTAAATACCTTGTTAATGGAAAACAAAGCCATTGTCACCGATATTCCCGGCACCACCCGGGATACCATTGAAGAATATCTTAACATTGAAGGGATTCCCTTTAAGATTATTGATACTGCTGGAATCAGAGAAACAGATAATCTGGTGGAAAAAATCGGCGTTGAAAAATCAAAGGCGCTTTTAAACCAAACCAATCTGGTGATTTTTATGCGGGATATTTCTAAAGAAATGTCTACTGGAGAAAAGGAACTGATTGAATTGCTTAAAAATCGCAAAACCATTTATATTGCCAATAAGACCGATGCGATCAGTGGAATGGATGTTGAAATTCCAGAGCCATGGATACCAATGTCCCTATTGGAAGATCAGGGAATCGAAACCTTGCGACAAAAAATGCTGGAAATGGTTTTTGAAGGAACGGTCAGTCAGGAAGCGGACTATCTGATTACCAATACCCGACACATTCAGTTACTGGAAACAACAAAAACCAGTCTGGAAAATGCTATTAGCACCATGGCCAGCCAAATGCCACTGGAACTTGTCAGTATTGACGTGATGGAAGCCCTGGAAGCGCTTCGTGGCATTACCGGCAAAGCCGTTGGGATGGATATCATCGATCAGATTTTTAAAAATTTTTGCATTGGAAAGTAGAGGAAAGAAAATGACATATCCAGGAGGAGACTACGACATTATCGTCATCGGTGCCGGTCATGCCGGTTCTGAAGCAGCTCTGGCCAGTGCCCGAATTGGTTTTAAGACATTATTATTAACCATCAATCTGGATTCGGTGGCAATGATGCCCTGTAATCCATCCATCGGTGGTACCGGAAAAGGACATCTGGTTCGGGAAATTGATGCCCTTGGCGGTGAAATGGGAAAAAACATTGATGCAACGATGATTCAGTGTAAGATGTTAAATACGGCAAAAGGTCCGGCGGTACATTCGTTGCGGGCTCAGGCCGATAAAAAAGCCTATCAATTCAGAATGAAGGAAGTAATCGAGAATCAGGAGAATTTGCTGTTAAAACAGCAGGAGGCGACTGAAATTATTGTCGAAGATGGCAAGATCACCGGGGTAATGGTTAATACCGGGGCAGTTTACAGCTGTAAGGCAGCGATTATCTGTAGCGGCACCTATTTAAAGGGCCGGATTATTATCGGTGATGTTCAATACGATGGCGGGCCCAACGGTTTATTTCCAGCCATGTATTTATCAGAGAGCCTTATAAAAAATGGTATTGAGTTGCAACGTTTTAAAACCGGAACCCCGGCCCGGGTTGATGCCAAAACTCTGGATTATTCAAAAATGATTATTCAGGAGGGCGACGATCAGATTGTTCCTTTTTCATTTGAAACCGACTCAATAAAAATTGATCAGGTGCCCTGTTACCTGACCTATACCAACCCGCAAACCCACCAAATTATTAATGCCAACATTGAACGCTCGCCGCTTTATACCGGCGAAGTCGTAGGAATTGGCCCTCGTTATTGCCCATCGATTGAAACTAAGGTAATGCGTTTTCATGACAAGGAACGACATCAGATTTTTATGGAGCCGGAAGGATTAAATACCAATGAAATATACGTCCAGGGGATGTCCTCTTGTTTACCAGAAGATGTTCAGATTGCTCTATACCGAACGGTGCCGGGAATGGAAAAAGTGGAGTTTATGCGTTCGGCCTATGCCATTGAATATGACTGCATCCATCCGACCCGATTAAAGCCTTCGCTTGAATCCAAGGCAGTAGCCGGTTTATTTTTTGCCGGACAAATCAATGGTACCTCCGGTTATGAAGAGGCCGGAGCCCAGGGATTGATTGCCGGTATTAATGCATCGCTCTATTTACGGGGTGAACAGCCGGTGATCATCGATCGGTCTGAAGGTTATATTGGTGTACTCATTGATGATATCATTACCAAGGGAATTGATGAGCCATACCGAATGATGACTTCCCGGGCTGAATATCGTTTATTGTTACGACAGGATAACGCCGATCTGCGGTTAACTGAGATCGGACACCGGGTCGGGCTAATCAGCGAGAGCCGGTATCAAAAGTTCCTGGAGAAAAAGGAACAGATTAAACAAGAGATAACTCGGCTCAATCAGGTTATTGTTAAACCCAATCAGGAAAACAATGCAGTTCTTAGATCACTTGGCAGTTCGGAGATTTTGCATGGTTTATCAATCGGTGAACTGATTCGTCGGCCGGAAGTTAAGTATCAACAAACGGCTGTTTTTGATCCGGAACGACCGGTGTTACATTGGAGTGTGGTCGAGCAGGTGGAAGTTCAGATTAAGTACGAGGGTTACATTAAAAAGCAACTGCAACAGGTTGAGCAGTTTAAAAAGCTTGAACACAAACTGATTCCGACCGATCTTGATTACCCCCAAATTGGCGGACTGCGAATTGAAGCAGCTGAAAAACTGCAAGAAATCAAACCATTGTCAATTGGTCAGGCATCCCGAATTTCTGGCGTTTCGCCAGCAGACATTTCAGTATTGTTAATTGCCTTGGAGCAACGCCGACGAAGTGGAGATCAGAAGGGAACGGATAATGAATAAACGTATTGAAGAATTAATACATCGGGGTAAAACTGCCGAAATAATAATTAATGAAATTCAGGCAGAAAAGCTGATTGCTTATATGGATCAGCTCCTGGAACGAAATAAACAGATCAATCTAACTCGGATTATTGATGAAGATGAATTTATCAGGCTTCATCTACTTGATTCTTTGACATTACTTAAATTAATAAAAAACCCCCGGATAAGCATTTTAGATGTCGGAACCGGGGGCGGTTTTCCGGGCATTCCGCTGGCGATCATGCTGGAAGAGGCCAAGATTACGCTAATGGATTCAACAAAAAAGAAGCTTAATGTCGTCCAGTCCATCGCTTCTGAGTTAGGGATCAACAATATAAATACCCTTCATGGCAGAGCTGAAGAATTAGGACAAGATCATAGATACCGGGAGAAATATGAAGTGGTCGCCTCTCGGGCGGTGGCAAATTTGACGCTGCTATCCGAGTATTGTTTACCGCTGACAAAGGTTGGGGGACAGTTTCTATCGATGAAAGGAAGAGACTATCAGGAGGAGTTAAATGCTGCCCAAATACCGATTGATGTTTTAGGTGGAAAAATTACAACAATTGAAAAGGGTTTGTTACTGCAAAGTGAGTTTGTTCATGTTATAATAAATATAAAAAAAGTCAAACCTACCCCAGCTAATTTTCCGAGGATTCATGGTAAGATTAAAAAAGAAGCGTTTCCAATCCAGTATAAATAGTACAAGCATAAATAAAGGGTTATATGATAGTATTTGACCTGGTTTTTGACAGATGTTTCACGTGAAACATCTGTCAAAAACAGTGTATCGCAGCTTGCGTTGACAATCACATGTTTCACGTGAAACACTGCTGGCAGTCAGAAATTTCAGGATAACAAACCAATGATCAGTAAACAAAGTTGTGAAAGTGATTGAGTGATTTAATTAAGGAGCAAAGTATGGCAAAAATCGTGGCAGTATTTAATCAAAAAGGTGGTGTTGGTAAAACGACCACAAATATCAACTTAACCACTGCCCTTAGTTTAGAAGGATATCGAGTACTGGTTATTGATATTGATCCGCAGGGAAATACCAGTAGTGGGTTTGGAATTGAAAAGAATAATCTGGAAAAAAGCGTCTATAATGGAATTATCCATGGTGATAATTTTAAAGAAATTATTCTGACAACTTCTTACGAAAATCTTCATATTCTGCCATCTCACCCCGATTTAGCTGGAGCAGAAATTGAATTGACAAATATGCCACAACGAGAATTGCGCCTTAAAAATAGTATTGAAAATATCAAATCATTTTACGACTATATCTTCATCGACTGCCCACCTTCACTTGGTTTATTAACAATTAATGCCCTGGCAGTGACAAACACGGTGTTAATTCCCATCCAATGTGAGTTTTATGCATTGGAAGGCGTGAGTCAACTGATGAATACGATCAGTCTGGTAAAACAGGGATTAAATCCCCATTTAGAAATAGAAGGTGTCCTGATGACCATGTTTGACAGCCGCACCAACTTATCAAATCAGGTTGTCGATGAAGTGGTTGATTATTTCAAAGAAAAGGTTTATGACACCATGATCCCCCGCAATGTCCGCTTGGCCGAAGCCCCCAGCTATGGGCAGACTATCTTTGAATACGCCAACGGATCAAAGGGATCAAAAGCATATCTGGCCCTCGCAAAAGAGTTTGTACAAAGACAGGAGTAGTTATGGGAAAAAGCACAGGTTTAGGTAAAGGTCTTAGAGCGTTATTTCCCGATGATGCAGTGGTTGTTCCTTCGCAAAAAGATGAAGTGCTGGAGGTTGACGTTGAAAAGTTGGTTTTCTATGTCAGAACAAATAATGTTCGGCCCAATCCAAAACAACCGCGAAAAAGTTTTGACCGAATTAAGCTAGAAGAATTAGGGGCATCAATTAAAGAACATGGCATTCTCCAACCGTTGGTGGTTAAACCGGAAACGAAGGGTTATACCATTATTGCTGGAGAGAGACGTTGGCGAGCCGCCAATATGATTGGCCTTAAAGAGGTGCCAGTAATTGTAAAAGATCTGCCACCAGAAGAAGTTCTGGAAATCGCCATCATTGAAAATGTTCAACGGGAAAATCTCAATAGCATTGAAGAAGCGCTGGCCTATGAAGCGTTAATGGAGAACTTTAATCTGACGCAGGGGGAAATTGGTATTCGGATTGGAAAAAGTCGTACCGCCATTGCCAACACCCTCAGGTTATTAAAACTGCCTCAAAGCATTCAGGAACAATTGGCTCAGGAAAAAATTACATCGGGGCATGCCCGAGCGATTCTGATTCTGGAAGATCCCGGAAAGATGGAAGCTTTTGCAAGCGAGATCATTGAAAAAGGAATGAGTGTCAGAGAAGCAGAGAATCGCATAAAAAAAATGCAGAGTGAAGGTCTGGTAAAGCCACTTCAGAAAAAAAAAGACAATAGTAGTGGATATATAGCAGAAATTCAGGAAGCTTTGGAAAGAAAATTCGAAACTAAAGTCCATTTAAATAATCGTGGAAAAAAAGGAAAAATAGAGTTTGTCTATTCATCGCTGGAAGAATTGGATCGTCTACTCGAGCGATTGGGATATGAAAAAGAAAACTAGAATCAGTCGAACTGTGACAATTCAATTATGAAATGGAGAAAATAATGAATCAAATCAAAAGAAAGAGACGACTGTCAGCGTTGGAAGCAGCAGTATTGGGCAATATCCTTTATATTGTGATTGTACTGATCTTCAAAAATATATTTGATCTGACCCGAACAAGTAATTTTGACTATCTGTTTAATGGCATCCAATTAATAACAATTGGTGCGTTCTGGATCATCCTGTTTACCGTTTGCTTTAAAAACATCAGTGGCAATGAAAAACCAAAGACACTGCGGTATGTTGTCTATAGTCTGATTCCCATAATCGTCCTAACCGGGACATTGACAGTGGTATCCACCATGTTTCCGGGACAGGATACAAACAGTATCTGGAATCAGTTTGCTTTTATTGCAGCACCCACTATATTTTGGTACTTGCCCTTTGGGTTAATTTATCAATTAGTTGGTGGTGAGCTGTCTGTTTTTCTGTTATTTGGAATAGCGCTGGTAATGACCATTGTCTTTCAGGTGATTGGGATTGTACTCGGCCGAATTGTGGGCCGAAAGTATTGGGAAGAAACCAAAGCCGAAGATCAGCGGGATCTGGAGTATGATCTCGAAGCGAAAAAAGAAAAGAAAAAAAACCGTCGAAAATCACGAGTTCCAAAACGGGAGAGTATCGGCCTGGAAGGGCTTTCCAATGAACAAATCAATGAAGGTTTTACGCCCAGAGAGACAGAAATCATGACAGAAGTCATCATTGACGATACCTATGTAGCTCCCGAGCGCGGGAATGTAAAAAAAACCCGCTTTAAGAAATCAGAAACAGGATTGTTTGAAACCAGTGAGCCCATTATCGAAGAAAAGCCATTTGGTTCAGAAAAAGTTTCGCTTTCCTACGAAAGCGAAATAAAACCAGCGGCAATGCCGGACATCGCAACCGACACAGAGTTCAGTAACGAACCCTCACAAACGGCAGGGGAATGGAATCTTTCCCAACCCATCGAGCTGGAGAATCTCAATAAAGGGTTGAATCAACATGAAGAATCGGATGATAAATCCTTCTTGATGGAAACCAGTGCTGTGCGGATCATCAACGAAGAGGACATTGAAGCATATTACAGGAATAAAAAATGAGTTTTCAAACACTGACATCACTTGATTTAATAGGTATCCTGATTTGCGTGCTATCAGGAATTATAGGATTCAAACGAGGTGCAATAAATACCCTGATCAGTTTCGGGGGATTTATTGCATCTTTTGTAATCGCCTGGTTTTTTTCACCATTGCTGGCGGATTGGTTGATTCAGTCGGGCATGCTCAACAATCTTTTTACTACAATTAACATTGATGCGATTTCCCAGTCGCTGATGGATCTGGGTGCCCAGCAAAGTGGTTTAACCAATGCTCTTTTAGGTGAAGCCGCTATGAGTAGCGGACAATCCATCCTGGATCAGGGCATTACCGTAATAACAGAAGTGATCAAACATGGCATTGCCAACAGTATCAGTTTTGGAATTCTCGTTATGGGGGTATCGGTGTTGTGTTGGTTGCTGCAGGCCATCTTTCTGGGAATCTCAAAACTTCCTGTTATTGGAATCCTTAATCGGCTGGCGGGGGCGATAATCGGAGTGGTTTTAGGGGCAGCCATCATTGCAGTGATGCTTTGGGTATTTTCTGTGATTAATCTTACAACGGGAGGTGTATCCAAACTGCCCACCGTTGAAGCGAGCAGTTTGTTAACCACTTGGATGCCAATTGGGCTTAACGTTATCGGAATTCAATAGGAGTTAATTATGGAATATTTAACAACAAGTTTTTCTTCGTATCTCAATCAATTTGATTTTTCACATTTACTGCAAAAATGCCTGGTTTCGGGGATCGTTCTAATTGCGGTTGTGATCAGTATAAAAATCACGTTTGGTATTGTCGACCGGATTTTTGATGGCGAAAAAGCAGGGCTTGAACCCCGGGATGCCCGCCGAATTGTTACTTTGAATCATGTGACAAAAACCGCTGCCAGAGCAAGTATCTGGACTCTGGCGGGTTTGATTATTCTGGGCCAATTCATTAATGTGGGTTCATTGTTGGCAGTAGCCGGAGTTGGAACCCTGGCCATTGGTTTTGGGGCGCAGGGGATTGTGGAAGATGTGATGAGTGGCTTTGTAATTGTTTTTGAAAATCAATTTAGTGTTGGTGATTATGTGATCATTGATGAGACGCACTATGGGATCGTTGAGACGATTGGGATGCGCACAACCAGCGTCCGGGAATTTAATGGGGGGCTCTTTATCATTCATAATGGGAAAATCGATCGCCTCGTCAATTATTCTAAGGGTCATATGAAGGCAATTGTTGAAGTCAGCATTGCTTATGAAGAAAACATCGACAAGGTCATGACAATCCTCGAAGAAATCTGCACAGATCTATATGAAAACCATGAAGAGTTATTTAAAATTCGGCCTGAAGTTCAGGGAATCACCCGACTTGATCCATCTGCAGTTGTTATCCGGGTTGTATGTGAAGAAGATGCGGCATCAAAATTTGCGGCAGAAAATTTACTGCGGCAACGAATCAAAACGGTATTTGACGAAAAAGGAATTGAAATTCCCTACAATAAAACCGTGATATATAATCAAAATTCGGTCAAAATGATGGACAAAAAAGAAGCAGAGGTGAAATATGGAAACTAAGGTTTATTCATTAGGGGATCGGGTAGAAATGAAAAAAAAGCATCCCTGCGGAAGCTTTCAATGGGAAATTATCCGGGTCGGGGCCGATATTAAAATAAAATGTCTGGGTTGCGGCCATATTGTTATGCTTCAGCGGTCAAAATTCAATAAACAGATTAAGAAAATTCTGAGCGGTGAGAGCAAGGGAGAAGTATGAAAGAATTTTTTATGACCCAATGGAATGGAGCAGAAACCTACTTTGAAAAACATTTAAAACCAACCTTCTTTTTTTGTCTGACGTTTTTTGTGGTTATGAGTATTTTAAACACCCTGCTTTTTCTGAGTGACCCGGGCTTGAGTCAGAGTTATTTTAATGAGTTGCAGGCGTTGTTTAATCAGAAAGAATTTTTAGATGGTACCGGGGTTGATCTCTGGCTGGGTATTTTTTTAAATAATGTGATTGCCAGTGGAATCAGCAGTCTTTTAGGGGTTGTTCCATTTTTATTTTTGCCAATGTTTTCGCTGGCTTCCAATGCGATTATTATTGGTTTGATCGGTGCAGTGTATCAAACCAATGGCATTGGTTGGTTTGCTTTTCTGGTGGGGGTTTTGCCCCATGGTATGATTGAGATTCCGGCTCTGGTTTTAGGGGTAACGCTGGGTGTGCATCTCTGTTTACAATTATCAAAAACAATTTTACGAAGAAGCCTAAAGGGTGAGCTAAAACAGGCGGCGATAGGATGTTTGCGAATTTATTTATTGTGGCTGATTCCACTTTTCTTTCTAGCTGCTTTTATAGAAACATTTATGACACCAATTATATTTGGTGCAGTTGTGCCTGCCTGAAATAAAAAATAAAAGAAAATCCTTGCATGAATTGTAAGATGTGATATAATTAAAAGCTGTAATCCTTGCTCGCTGGAAAAGTGAGCCATAGTCCATGAGGAGGTGAAATGGAATGAGAAAGTATGAAACACTATTTGTTTTAAAACCGGATCTTGAGAAAGAAGCGATTGAAGAACTTGTCGGCAAAGTGAAGGCTGTTATTGAAGCAGCTGGAGAAATTGAAAAAGTCGACGAATGGGGCAAACGAAAGTTAGCCTACGAAATCGATAAAAAGTATCAAGAAGGATTCTATGTTTTAATCGACTTCAAAGCTGATAACTCAGTTCTTGATGCATTAGATCATTTATACAAAATTAACGAACAGTTTATTCGAAGCATCGTTATTAAAAAAGAGAAATAGGGGGCAATTCTGTGAATAAAGTAATTCTCGTAGGAAGACTAACCCGTGATCCTGAGGTGAAAAACACTACAACAGGCAGAGCAGTCGCTTCATTTACCTTAGCGGTGGATCGTCGTTTTAAAAACAAAGATGGTCAAAAAGAAGCAGACTTTGTGCCAGTCGTCGTGTGGGGAAAACAGGCAGAAATTGCTGGACAATATTTGTCAAAGGGTAGCCAAATTGGTGTATCAGGACGACTACAGGTAAGAAGTTACGACGCACAGGATGGTCAACGACGTTATGTGACGGAAGTTGTTGCCGATGAGATTAGTTTTCTCTCATCCGGCCGGAGAGATTCTAACGCCGGATTCCAGCAAACTTCAGCGCCACAATCCAATAATAATATGTCAGTAATGGGATTGGATGAAGATTTTCATCTGATGGCCGATGATGACGATATACCTTTTTAAGATAGGAGGAAAATACAATGCCAAAACCATTTAAAAAGCGAAGAAAAGTTTGTGAGTTTTGCGAACGAAAAGTAGAAAATGTTGACTATAAAGATGTAGTTACGTTAAAAAAATTCGTTTCTGAACGTGGAAAAATTCTACCAAGACGAGCAACCGGCACCTGTGCTAAACATCAGAGAAAGGTAACTGAAGCCATTAAACGTGCGCGAAATGTTGCCCTATTACCATATAGCTCAAACAATTAAAAACGCAAAGCTGTTTGTTTCAGGAAGGATCTGGAGCGAACAGCTTTTTCTTTTTCACCAATGAGCAACATAAATCCTTGGGCGAAGCACCTGTAACAACGCACCAGGCAAATGATTCTGCCGGGAAGGTTAGGAAGAATTGTGGGAGAAATTAAAAATCAGAGCAAACAAAAATAATAGGCATTTTCCGTTAATATGATATAATGGTTCAGTAACTTTTTATAGAGTAATAAAAGGTATGTGGTAATACGTAAGTTACCAATTTGGAGGATCAATGAAAACACGTGGAATAACAGAAGGTGCCATGTTTTGTGCCCTGGGAGTCATTCTTACCTTAGTTAGCTATTATTTACCTTTTTTTGTGCTATTGGTATTTTTTATACCGGTACCAATGGTGGTATTGGGAAAACGCCAGGGCCTGAAGGTGAGTATTCTTTCTTGCATTGCGGCCACGATTCTGATTGGTCTTTTTTTGGGACCGCTCAATGCGATTTCTTTTGGGGCGCTGATGCTCTTTGTGGGCTGCAGTCTGGGATTTGCCTATAATCGGGATTATTCACCGGTTTTTAAAGTTGCCATCGGAATTGTTGGTTTTGCGATTTTGCTGATTGCGGTGGTGGCCAGTTATGAATGGGTGATGGGGATTGGTTTTACCAGCCTGTTGTTACAGACCCTGGAACAGAGTACCAGTGAGGTGATGACGTTTTATCAAACTGCCAATATTATGGATGCCGAACAGTTGGCAATGGCCAAAACGGCCATGGATAAAAACATAGAAATGATGAAGCTGGCATTACCGAGTGCTTTTCTGTTACTGCCAGTTGTATTTGGGATGGTCAATGTGATCGTTTCGGATATGATTTTAAAACGCATCGGCTATCCGGTTAAAACCTTCAAACCGCTGAGCCAATGGGAAATGCCAACAAGCCTTAAATATTTTTTGATGGTACTGATCCTCGGTGATTTTATCATCAGTATGTTTCAGGTTACCACGATCCCGCAGATTTATATTGTCACGGTGATGAATTTTGTCAATATTATTTTCCTCGTTATGGGACTGTCATTGATTTTAAACTATCTGGAATACAAGAAATTGACGAACAAGGGGTTAAACGTGCTGGTAGTCATTTTAAGCTTATTGTTTAGCTCACTGGTAACCATTTTAGGGATCGCAGATACTTACATCGGAATTCGTCGGATTTTTCGAAGGGAGTCCCAGATCAAATGAAAGAGTCAAAAAAAGATATTGTCCGATTTGCGTTAGCGGCACAGTTGATTGTCTCTCTGGTACTTGGTTTTTATAATATCTTCCTGGGAATTGGTGGCGTTGTTATCTTTGTGATCCTGATCATGTATTACACTAAAAACACCACCATTGATGAAATCAAAATCGATAAAGCCATTGATGAAATTTACAGTGATCTCGATAAGATTAATCAGGAACGGATGTATGAAATGCCGATTGCCATGGCGATTGTTGATAATGAAGGCATCATTTATTGGTATAACCAGGCATTTGGAAAGGCGTTTAAAAAAGAAAAAGAAGGTTTATTCAAAAAAAATATTATTACCGAATTGGATTTTAATCTGACCGCCGCCATCAAGGCTGATGAATTCACCTTCCATTATGAAGAACGGGACTATGGCGTGGTTACCAATGCGTTCTCTGACAAGATCCATAGTTTTGAACTGCTGCATTTTTTTGATATCACCGAACAAAGTAAGCAACGACAGCTGTACCGGAAAAATTCACCGCTGTTTTGCTACATCGTCATCGACAATTATGATGATATCATTGAGCAGATTCCCAGTCATAAGCGTTCGGCGATTCTTGGAAAGGTCGATCTGAAGCTTAACGAATGGGCGAAACAGCTGGGCAGTGTTATCATTGAGTATGAAAGTGACCGTTATCTGATGATTTTTGAGCGGGGAAAAATCTGTGCTCTGCAAAAAGAGAATTTTAAAATACTTGATGAAATTCGGGAAATCGAAAATGATGAAAAAGTGCCGATTACCCTCAGTATTGGTATTGGTATCTCTGAAAGTATTCTGGGGATTATCGAATCCCAGGAATTATCCCATTCAGCCCTGGATATTGCCCTGGCTCGGGGCGGTGATCAGGCCGTGGTCCGCCAGGATGAAAAAATGTCCTTTTACGGGGGCAAAAGCGAAGCTACCGAAAAAAGAACCAAGGTTAAAGCCCGGGTTAAGGCTTACGGTCTGAAAGAGCTGATCAAAGAGTCGGATCATGTTCTGATGATGGGTCATCAGAATCCGGATATGGACTGCCTGGGTTCGGCGGTCGGGTTGCTGGGAGCCTGTAAATCCCTTGGTAAAGAAGGAAAAATTGTGATCCGGGAGATTAATTATTCGATCAAATCGCTGTTTGATTATCTGTTGGAGAATGAAGCCTATCAGGATGCCTTTATTACCCCCAAAGAAGCCGAAAGCTATGCCACTAAAAACACACTATTGATTATTTTAGACACCCAAACCGTCAATTATCTGGAGATGCCGTCCCTGGTGGATCAGATCCCTAAAATAGTGGTGATCGATCATCATCGGCGGTCTGGAAAAGCCATTAATGAAACGCTGTTGACCTATACAGAAGCCTATGCTTCATCCACCTGCGAACTGGTGACTGAGCTGCTGCAGTATTTTGATGAGAAGAGCCAGCTCAATGTCATTGAAGCCAACGCTTTAATGGCGGGGATGTGTATGGACACCAAAATGTTTACCTTAAAAACGGGAGTAAGAACCTTTGAAGCCGCCTCTTACTTAAGGCGAAAGGGCGCCGATACGCTAATCAGTAAAATTTTGCTGCAGGATGATCTCAATACCTATACGGCCAAATCGGATGCTGTCAAAAATGCTAAAATTTATTTTGATAACATTGCGATCTCAACTTTTGAGAACAATACCGATTATGGCAAGGTGATTGCTGCCCAGGCAGCGGATGAACTGTTAAATATCAAGGGGATTGTGGCTTCCTTTATCATTCTTAAAAATGAAGAGGGGCTGGCCATCAGTGCCCGCTCCATGGGCGAGGTCAATGTTCAGGTAATCTTAGAGAAATTGGGTGGTGGCGGCCATTTGGCCATTGCCGGAGCACAGTTCCCCGGTGAAAAAAACATTGAAACCGGCGTCGAGCTATTGCTCACTGCTATAAAAAAATACAAGAAGGAGAATGGATCATGAAAGTAGTCTTATTGGAAAATGTAAAAAATGTTGGAAATAAAGGTGATATTGTTGATGTAAAGGATGGTTATGGCCGGAACTTTTTGATTAAAACCGGTAAGGGCGTCATTGGTAATAAAGAAAATATTGCCATGGCGGAAACGACTAAAGCTGAAGAAGCACAAAAAGTCGCAGCCGAACGACAGGCTGCTGTCGAACTGGCAAAAACAATCGATGAAACGGAAATTACCATTACCGAACGGGCTGGCGAAGACGGCAAACTGTTTGGGTCGGTTACCAGCAAAGACATTGCTGAAGCTCTGGAAAATCAAAAAGGCATCAAGGTTGATAAGCGCAAAGTTGAACTGGAAATGCCGTTGCGTAATGTGGGTCGGGCCGAAGTCAAAGTTAAAACCTATCAGGGCGTGGTCGGAAAACTGACCGTGCTCATCAAAGGCGAAGCCTAGGAGACTAAGCGGTGATGAATCCCAAAGTCCCGCCCCATAATATTGAAGCCGAACAGTCGGTGCTAGGCGCCATCTTGATGGATGAGTCCAATATTGCCCGGGCTGAAGAGCTATTGTCCCCCCAGGATTTTTATCGGGGCGGCCATAAAGAAATCTATGAAGCGATGCTTTCTCTTCACAACGAGAGAAAGCCCATTGACACCGTTACCCTGATTAATGCCCTTAGAAACCGGGGAGTTCTGGAAAAAATCGGCGGAATTGGTTATCTCAGTGAATTGGTCGAGATGGTGCCGATTCATCGGAATTATCTGGAATACTGCCAGATTGTTCATGAAAAGGCGGTGATTCGTAATCTGATTCATACGGCCACCCAGATTCTTGAAGACAGCTATGGTCAGTATGAGAATATCGGGGATGTGATTGATCGGGCCGAACAGGAAATCTTCAAAGTTTCCCAGGGTCGACGAACGGGTGATTTTCAGAGCATTCAGGAAACCCTGGCCACCACCCTGGCCCAGATTGAAGCGATTGAAAGTAAAAAAGGTAAACTCACCGGAATTGAAACCGGTTTTACCGAGCTTAACCATATTACCTCCGGCTTGCAGCCCTCCGATCTGATTATTGTGGCTGCCCGACCATCAATGGGGAAAACCGCCTTTGCCTTGAATATCGCCCAAAATGCGGCCATCAAAGATAACCGCTCGGTGGCGATTTTCAGTCTCGAAATGTCCAAGGAACAGCTGGTACAGCGTATGCTGTGTGCCGCCTCATTGGTGGACAGCAATAACGTTAGAACCGGTAATCTCAGCAAGGAAGACTGGGAACGAATGGTGGTTGGTTACAATACCCTTTACGGCGCCAGTATTTTTATAGATGATACCCCGGGGATTACGGTTTCAGAAGTCCGTTCCAAATGTCGGCGGCTAAAAACCGAAAAAGCCCTGGATTTGATTGTCATTGACTACCTGCAACTGATGAGCGGCGGTGGTCGGACTGAAAACCGGCAGAATGAAATTTCTGAAATGTCCCGGGGCTTAAAAGCCCTGGCCCGGGAAATGGAAGCGCCAGTGATTGCTTTGTCACAGCTCAGCCGGGCCCCGGATGCCCGAACCGATCACCATCCGGTCATGTCGGATTTGCGTGAGTCTGGTTCGATCGAGCAGGATGCCGATGTGATCATGCTTTTATACCGGGAATATTATTACGATAAAAACCCGGAATTAAAAAACTTATCTGAGGTAATCATTGCCAAGCAACGTAACGGTCCAACCGGAACCGTACGCCTGGCCTGGATACCCGAATATACAAAATTCAACGATCTGGCTGTGGGTTATAATGAAGATGACTACGGCCCGGATGCGTTTGCATAAAGGAAGAAGAACATGAAATATGATGTAATCATCATCGGGGCTGGCCCCGGTGGTATTTTTGCCGCCATGGAACTGGCCAAAAAGAACAAGGAACTTAAAATATTGATGCTGGAAAAGGGCAATTCGATTGAAAAACGGATCTGTCCCAAGCGTCAGACCAATGTCTGCATTGGTTGCAAACCCTGTAATATTACTACCGGATTTGCCGGAGCCGGGGCCTACTCGGATGGCAAACTGTCGCTTTCACCGGATGTCGGCGGCGAGCTGCCGGAATACATTGGCTATAACACCACGGTTGATCTGATTAAATATGTTGATGATCTCTATATTGAGTTTGGTGCCGACAAGCGCGTTCATGGCCTGGATGATCCCGATAAGATCCGGGATATTCGTACCAAGGCGATCCAGAGCAATTTAAAACTGATTGAATGTCCGGTTCGTCACATGGGCACCGAGGTCGGTTATACCATTTATCAGCGGATTCAAAATTACTTAATCAACGATCTGGGCATCGACATTAAGTTTAGAACACCGGTGCAAAGCCTGGTAGTCGAAGATAATTCTGTCGTCGGCGTGGTCGCCAAAGGTGAAACCTACCGGGCTGACAAGGTATTGGTGGCTGTGGGCCGGGATGGCTCGGAATGGTTTACCTCGATGTGCGAAGAATACAAGGTGGAAACCAAGGTCGGGAAAATCGATATCGGCGTCCGTTTGGAAACCCGCAACGAGGTCATGCAGGAAATCAATGAGGCCCTTTATGAAGGTAAGCTGGTTTATTATACACCCACCTTTGATGACAGCGTCCGGACCTTCTGTTCCAACCCCGGCGGAGTTGTATCGACCGAATATTATGATAACCAGTTGGCGGTGGTCAATGGACACAGCTATAAATCCGACAACTTAAAAACCCATAACACCAATTTTGCCCTGCTGGTTTCTAAAAGCTTTACCGAGCCTTTTAAAGAAGCGGTTGCCTATGGCAAGCACATTGCCGGGTTGGGAAATATGCTGACCGGTAACAAGATCATGGTACAACGCTACGGTGACTTCTTAAGAGGCCGCCGTACCACCGAAGAGCGGCTGATGCGCAATAACATCCGGCCAACCTTAATCGATGCGGTGCCCGGGGATCTCTGTTTAGTACTACCTTACCGGATTATGAAAGATATTGTCGAAATGATTCAGGCCCTGGATCATGTGTCACCGGGTCTGGCCAGTGATGAAACCCTGCTCTATGGGGTAGAGGTTAAGTTCTATTCCAATAAGGTGACCGTAGATAAAAACTTCCAGTCCAGCATTAAAAATCTCTACGTGCTGGGGGATGGCGCTGGAGTTACCCGGGGCTTGATGCAGGCCTCCGCCAATGGGGTCTATGTGGCCCGAAACCTTTATAACGAATAGATGTCCGGAAAACTCTATATAGTCGGTACTCCGATTGGGAATCTGGATGATATGAGCATCCGGGGCCTAAAAGTCCTGCAGTCGGTGGATCTGATTGCTGCTGAAGATACCCGGCATTCGATTAAGCTGCTCAACCATTTTGAGATTTCTAAAAAAATGGTCGCCTATCATCAGCATAACGAACAGCAGTCTTGTGAGGGCCTGATTGAACTGCTAAAACAGGGTCAGAACATCGCCCTGATTTCTGATGCCGGAATGCCGCTGATTTCCGATCCGGGGTCAGTCCTGGTTAAAAGCTGTGTCGCCAATGCCATTGCCCTGGAAGTGGTCCCCGGCCCCAACGCCGGGCTCTGCGGCCTGGTGTTGTCAGGACTGGACACCCGTTCCTTTTTATTTCTCGGCTTTTTAGGTAAAGACAATAAGGCGGTTAAAGCAGGGATCAACCGGATTGAAGAATCAGTCGATACGGTGGTGCTTTATGAGTCCCCCCACCGTCTGCCAAAAACTCTGGAAATTTTGGTCAAGCAGGGGCTCGGTCACCGGCAGATGAGTATCTCCCGGGAGCTGACCAAACGCTATGAGGAAACCCGTTATGGTACCATCGCAGAACATCGGGACTATTATCAGGAAAATCCCCCCCGGGGCGAGTATGTCCTTTGTATTGAAGGCCGAACCGCCGATGAAGGTAAGGTGGCGGCTTCGCTGGAACTGGAAAGCCTGAGCCTGGAAGACCATCTGGCTCATTATCTGAAGTCAGGTCTGCCGGAAAAAGAAGCCATGAAAGCGGTGGCCAAAGACCGCAATATTTCAAGACGGGATGTTTATAACGCAGTTAAGCGATAAATCCCTTGAAAAAATCTGGAATTAAAGTATAATAGGGATAGCAATTAAATAAAAATTACAATGAAGAGAAGAGTAGGTGTGGATGCTGTGAAGAGAGAGCCGGGATGGTGAAAGCCGGTGACAGAAAAAGCATTGAAGATGGCCTCGGAGTAAGTTTGGGTGAATCGTTTAGCCCGAACCGCTTGACGCGATAAAACTTAAAGTTTTAAAAACTTATGAAGGCATTATTTGTGAGAATAATGTGAACTAAGGTGGTAACGCGAACCCTTCGCCCTTAACTGGACGGGGGTTTTTTTTGTTGGATTAAACCCACCAAATACAGAAATATGAATAAAGGAGAACTTATGTCAGAAAAAACATTTTATATTACTACCCCCATTTATTATCCCAGTGGGAACTTGCATATTGGCCATACCTACACCACGGTGGCAGCCGATACGATTACCCGGTTCAAAAAACTGCAGGGTTATGACACTTACTTTTTAACCGGTACCGATGAGCACGGTCAAAAAATTGAAAAAGTGGCGGCTGAAGCGGGCGTTGCGCCCCAGGCCTATGTCGATGGGATTGTCACCGGCATTAAAAACCTCTGGGACACCATGAACATCAGTTACGATCAGTTTATCCGGACCACCGACCCTGAGCATGAAAAAACGATTCAGCGGATTTTTAAAAAGCTCTATGATCAGGGGGATATTTATAAATCCAACTACGAAGGCTGGTACTGCACGCCGTGTGAATCCTTCTGGACCGAAAGTCAGCTGGTCGATGGTAACTGTCCTGATTGTGGCCGAGCGGTGGAAAAAGCTTCAGAGGAAGCCTACTTCTTTAAAATGTCCAAATATGCCGACGATTTGCTCAAACATATTGAAGACCACCCCCATTTTATTCAACCGGAATCCCGCAAAAATGAAATGATCAATAACTTTATTAAACCCGGACTCCAGGATTTGTGCGTTTCCCGAACATCCTTTACCTGGGGCGTGCCAGTTGATTTTGATCCCGGTCATGTGGTTTACGTCTGGATTGACGCCCTGCCCAACTACATTTCGGCCCTGGGTTATCTCAATGACAAACCGGATCTGATGGAAAAATACTGGCCAGCGGATGTTCATCTGGTCGGCAAGGATATTATCCGCTTCCATACCATTTACTGGCCAATTATTTTGATGGCACTCAAATTACCACTGCCCAAACAGGTTTATGGCCACGGCTGGATTTTATTAAAAGGCGGAAAAATGTCCAAATCGGTGGGGAACGTGGTTGATCCGGTGGTTTTAGTCGACAAATATGGGGTTGATGCCTTGCGCTACCATGTGCTGCGGGAAATGAGCTATGGTTCGGACGGTGTTTATAACGAAGACCTGCTGGTCAGTCACATCAATTCTGACCTGGCCAATGACCTTGGCAATCTGCTTAGCCGGACCCTGGCGATGACTGATAAATATTTCGGTGGGATTATTCCCAAGGAACGGGAAAAAGAAGCCATTGACAGTGAACTGATTGATCTGGCTGAAAAAACGCCCGGGATTGTCAGTGACTACATGGATAAGCTGGATTTTAGCCGGGCCCTGGAAGAAATCTGGAAGCTGGTATCCCGTTCCAATAAATACATTGATGAAACCCAACCCTGGGTACTGGGCAAAAGTCCCGAAAAACAGGCTCGTCTGGCCCAGGTAATGTATAACCTGACCGAGTCCTTGCGGATCGTAACGGTGCTGATTTCGGCGGCAATGCCGGAAACCGCCCGAAAAATCGGCCAGCAGCTAAACTGTCCGGCGGCATGTCTAACCTGGGACAGCATCCAGCAGTTTGGCGGCTATCCGGAAGGCCTCAAGATCGAACGCTGCGACGCCCTGTTCCCACGGATTGAGCTGGAAAAGAAAGCGGAACAGCCTCTTAAAGAAGAGAAAGTTAAGCCCGAAAAAGCTAAAAAAGAAAACGACAACGCAACTCCGGAAGAACTGCCGGAAGGTCTGATCACCATTGACGATTTTGCCAAGGTGCAGTTGCGGGTGGCTGAGGTGGTTGCCTGTGAACCCCATCCCGATGCTGATCGCTTGCTGGTTTTACAGCTGATGGTCGGCCAGGAAAAACGGCAGGTGGTCTCCGGGATTGCCAAATACTACGCCCCAGCAGACCTGGTTGGCAAAACCGTCATTCTGGTGGCCAACTTAAAACCGGTCAACCTCCGGGGATTGGAATCCAACGGGATGATCCTGGCCGCTACCAAGGGTAAGAAACTGTCCCTGGTTACCGTCGATGGCATTCCCTCCGGTGGAAAAGTTTCGTAAGATTCGCATAAATTGTTTTGTGTGAACTGCTAATGGAGCGCACGGGAGGATTAAAAAAAGTCTATACAGAATAAATTCTGTATAGACTCAGACTGTCAAAAAAGCTAACCCAGTACCGACAATTGTTAGATCATGTTGTACGCATCGGAGCGGACACGGCAGAGCCTGTCCGATTCCGCAGCGAACAACAGATTAACAATTGGTCGGTACGGTAGTATATCGACAACCTTAGTCTAGACAGAATGAATTCTGTTTAGACTTTTTAAAAGCCCCGAATTAGAGGCTTTTTATCATCTCGATGTATTCATTTTTTTCGCGAACACCGACAAAGCGGTTGACCGCTTCACCGTTCTTAAAGAAAACCACGGTGGGGATACTCATCACCCGAAATTGTTGGGCCAGGGCCTGGTTGTCATCCACATTGATTTTACAAACCTTCATACCAGCTTCAAGCTCCTGAGATATTTCATCAATTGTCGGTGACAGGGCTTTACACGGGCCACACCATTCTGCCCAAAAATCCACCATGACAGCTCCATCATAGGATAAAATCTCGGTTTCGAAATTTTCCATATTGATTGTTATAACTTTTTCACTGGACATTATTCTCTTCACCTCTTTAACATATTTGCTCAATCATTATATAATAATTCTTTAGAAGATAAAAGGATAAAAGTAAAATTTCTCCGTTTAAAGGAAAGGGATTGTGTTAAAATAGAGGCATGAAAAAAATGGATAGAAAAAAGAGTATCATCAAAAGTGAGCTCGAAAAGCTTAACAAAAACAACACGCACCGGTTTCACATGCCCGGTCATAAGGGTCGGGGTGAAGCCTTTGCCTTATACGACTATGATATTACCGAAATCCCCGGTGCAGATAATCTTCATGATGCCCAGGGGATCATCGCAAAGGCCCAGAAAAAACTGGCAACGATCTATCACAGCGATGAAGCGGCGATTCTGGTCAACGGCACCACCACTGGGATTCACAGTGCCATCCTGGGCAGCTGTGCTCCGGGTGAGCAGCTGCTGGTGCCCACCAACTGTCATCGGGCCGTTTTTGGGGCCCTGGGGCTGGGACGCATTGAAGGGGTTTTTATCACCCCGGAGATTGACCGCAACCTGGGCTTTGCCCACTCAATCAGTGAGGCTGCAGTTCGTCAGGCGCTGGCCAAAAATCCGCTCAGTAAGGGGATGATTTTGACCAATCCCAGCTATTATGGTACCATCAGTGACTTAAAAACCATTGCCGCCATCCTTCATGAGCAGGGGAAATTTTTAATTGTTGATGAAGCCCACGGCGCCCATCTGCGCTTTAGTGACAAACTGCCGCCAGATGCCATTTCTGCTGGTGCCGACGTGGTGATTCAGAGTACCCATAAGATTCTGGGATCACTGACCCAAAGCTCCCTGCTTCATTTTCAGGGCAGCCGGGTCAATCGTCAGAAGATCAAAGCCTATCTCAGTCTGCTGCAAAGCTCATCCCCCAGCTATCCGCTGATGATCTCGGTGGAAGAGGCGGTGGATGCGGCCGCTGAAAAGGGCGAAACCGTATTTAATTCGATTGTGGCGGCCCATCAGGAATTTTGTCAGCAGCAGAATGGTCAGGAGCCGATTGTGCTGTATGGCGGAGAGAATCCGGAGCAGGATTATGATCGCAGCAAGTGGCTGTTTTGGACCCGGGGCATCACCGGAGCGGAAGTGGAAGCCCGGTTGTCAGCGGAGTATGGCATTCAATGCGAAATGTCATCAGCGAATCATCTGCTGGCGATGACCGGCATGGGCACCACCCGGGCGGATCTGACAAGCTTAACGCAAGCTATCTGTGCTATAAATAAAACCATCAGGCGAGACGAAAAAGAACCTCAGCCCCCCCGACTGTGGCGGGAGCAGCTCGATTTTACGGCTGCTGTCCAAACCGAGATGCCGCTGTGGGAAGCCCTTGCCTGGGAGGAACGCTGTCAAATACCGCTGGAGCTGGCCATTGGGCAGCTGGTTGGGGATTTTATTATTCCCTATCCGCCGGGGATCCCGGTTTTATTACCGGGCAGCCGGATCACCGCCGAAATGGTGGTATATTTAAACGACCTGCTGGATCATCAGGTGGCGGTGGTGGGGATTGATGCTAACAGAGCAGTCACAATTATTAAAAAGGAGCCGGTAATCATGGAAAAGAATCATCAGGGACAATTGATCGTCATCGAAGGAGTGGATGGTAGCGGGAAACAGACCCAAACCCAACTGCTTTATGACCGGCTGGTAAAAGCGGGGGAAAACGTCATGAAAATCGCCTATCCCCGCTATGACAAAAAATCGTCAGCGCTGGTAAAATTATATCTGGAAGGGGCCTTCGGAAAAGATCCCGGGAGCATCAGCCCCTATATTGCTTCAACCTTTTACGCCGCCGACCGTTATGCCTCCTACAAGGAAGATTACGAGGACTTTCTTGCACAGGGGGGATTGGTGCTGGTCGATCGCTATACCACCTCGAATATGGTTCATCAGGCGGGAAAAATAAAGGATCCGGACGAACGGAAACGTTTTCTTGACTGGCTCTGGGATTTTGAATTCAATCTCTATGGTCTGCCGGTTCCAGACCAGGTCTTTTTTCTGAACATTCCCCCGGAGATCAATGAGCAGTTGATTAAAAACCGCAACAATAAAATAACCGGAAAACAGCAAAAAGATATTCACGAAAGCAGTCCCGAACATCTTAGAGATTCCTACCGCAGTGCCCTGGCGCTGGTGGCAGAATACGGCTGGACGGAAATCAATTGTGTTGCGGATAACCAACTGCGCAGTATAAATAGCATTCATCAGGAAATCTGGGAACGCATAAAGGAGCATAAATCAAATGATTGAAGATCAGTACACCTATTTAACCATGGCCGACTCCGACATGGATTTTATTCTGCTTAAGAATTATTTAAATGCCCACGGGATTGAGGTCATCACCAGGGAAAAAGGTTTTGGTGGACCAATTCGCAGTATTTTTATGGGAAACTTTACCCCCGCTCACATTGAGGTCTTTGTTAAAGACAGCGATTTCGAAATGGCCCTTGAGCTCCTGGATTATGAAGAATTCAGTGCTGAATTGGACAAAGAATTGGGACTGGATCGTGATGATTGGGATAACAGTGATGAGAAAAAGAAAAAACCCCATTAATAACTGTCTTTGAGAGGAAAACTATGTTTGAGATGATTCAGGGTCACCAAACCATTACCAAGCATCTTGCCAACGAAATAGATTCCCAGCAGGTAAGCCACGCTTACCTTTTTTCTGGAATCGACGGGATCGGAAAAAAGAAAACCGCCCAGGAGTTTGCCAAGGCCCTTTTATGTCAGGATCGGGAGAAGCCGGGTTGCGGACATTGTCCGGTTTGTCTTCAGATTGAGCATGAAAACTATCCAGATGTCAAAATAATTGAGCCCAAAGCGGGAGTCGACAGCATCAAGATCAGTCAGGTGCGAGAAATGATCAGCGAGCTGGCGATTAAACCCTATTCGGGAGACTGGCGCATTAATATCATTGATGGGGCCGAAAAGATGACGCCAGAGGCCCAGAACAGCTTACTGAAGTCGTTGGAAGAACCGCTTAGTTATAATATTTTTATTCTGGTCACCAGCCATCCCCAGTCCATCTTACCGACGATTCGCTCCCGCTGTCAAAGCTATCATTTTCAGCCGCTGAGCATGGTCGAAATGGAGGCTGCTTTTTTTGAGCAAGGTGAATTTGAAAAACAAGCAGTGACCGAAGCCGTCCGGGCTGCTGGGGGATCTCCGGGGATGGCCTTATACCTGCTTAATAATGGTGAGATTCAAAAAGAAAGAACTCACTATCTGCGGGAGCTTTACAGCTTGTTAAAAGGGGACGAGATAAAGATTTTTACCCTGGCCGAGGTTTTATCGAAGGATAAGGCCACCAGCCAGGAAATGCTGGAGTTTTTTATTCACTGGTTTTATGAGGTCAATCTACTTTTGGAAGGTCATCCACTGCCGCAGCAGGGGGAGCCGAATCCGGCCCATCGGGCCTACCATCAACTATTGGAAAATGAAAAAAATCAGGCGATCATTAAAACTTTGTTTGAAATGATGGCGACGATACAATATAATGTTAATTTAAGATTACAATGGGAAAAGTGTTTCATTAAGATAATGAAAATTCAGAAAGGATAAAGCCAATGGGAAAATCAGTCGTCGGCGTACGATTTAAAAAAGTGGGCAAAATATATTATTTTGATCCCCTGGATATTGAGTTTGAACAGTTTGATCCGGTTATTGTGGAAACGGTCAGAGGCATTGAGTATGGTGAAATTGCACTGACTGCCAGAGATGTGGATGAAGCAGAAATAGTGGCTCCGGTAAAACCAGTGATCCGCAAAGCAACGGAAACAGATACCAGGGAGTTTAACAAACTCAAGCAAAATGAACAGGACGCCAAAGCAATTTTTATTGCCAAGGCCAAAAAGCACAAGCTGGAAATGAAACTGATCGATGTGGAGTATACCTTTGATCAGAAAAAGGCGATTTTCTATTTTACTGCCGAAGGCCGGGTCGATTTCAGAGAGTTGGTCAAGGATCTGGCTTCGATTTTCAAGGTGCGGATTGAACTTCGACAAATCGGGGTGCGGGACGAGGCCAAATTATTCAAAGGCCTGGGTGTCTGCGGGCGGACGACCTGCTGTGCCCAGTGGCTGGGGGATTTTACCCCGGTATCGATAAAAATGGCCAAGGAACAGAACCTATCGCTCAATTCGACGAAGATTTCGGGGATCTGCGGTAGACTCTTATGTTGTCTGACCTATGAGCAGGAATTCTATGAAGAGGTTTCAAAAAAACTTCCCAAAGTGGGACAGCGTGTCATCACTGCCGATGGTGAGGGGGAAGTTTTCAAGTTAAGTATTCTGGAAGAAACCGTTTTCGTCAAAATTCAGGTGAATAAGGATGAAACCGAGGTAAAAAAATATCTTCTGGAAGAAATTGAAGTAAAAAAATTCGAAAAAGTCAAAAAAGACAAATAATCATCTTGATTTCACTTCAAAAAAGGATATAATAAAGATGTTGTTAATGCTAAAAGGAGGGTTTTTTAGATGGCTTATAAAATTACAGATGAATGTATTGCTTGTGGCTCTTGCATGGATGAATGTCCAGTAGAAGCAATTTCTGAAGGCGATATCTATGTTATCGATGCAGCTACATGTACTGACTGCGGCGCTTGTGCAGAACAATGTCCAGTAGAAGCAATTGTTCAGGACTAGTTAGAAGTATGAAAAAAAGGCACCTTCCAGAATATTCTGGGAGGTGCCTTTAACGTGGACTAATGCAATCAGTAATTTTTTATTAAATCATTTAAAATATTTAAGAGGGTGTTAAATAATAAGATATATGGGTAAATACCTGTTTAAGAAATAAAATCAATGACAGATTAAGATCTGGAGGAGGAAAAATGCAAAAATATGTATGTGATATTTGCGGGTATATTTATGATCCTGAGGTAGGGGATCCTGACAGCGGCGTTGCACCAGGAACCGCCTTTGAAGATATCCCCGAGGATTGGGTTTGCCCTTTGTGTGGCGTTTCAAAAGAAGATTTTTCACCAGAAGATTAGAAAAGTGCAATCAAAAAAGAGCCAAAGCTCTTTTTTTTATGGGATCAATGGGTTATAATGAAAATGACTACAAAAACATGGAGGACATATGGCAGTTAAAGCACGGGAAACCCTTGAAAGCAAACAAATCAGCATCACAACCCTGGGGATATTAATGGTGGTGGTGGTTGGATATACGCTTCTATACAATCAGTTTGCCAATACCCTGGAAGATTATCGGTTAAAAACAATTGTTGGTGTGATCAGTCTGGTGATTATGATGGGGGGCTTTTTAATTTCACTGCGCTATATTACAACCATCTACGAGATGCTCATTACCCATGACCAATTTACCATCGAACGAAAAATATTTTTTTGGAAAAAAACGGTACTGGAAATAAAAATAGATGACATAATAAAAATTCTGCCTATCGAAGAAGCTAAAAAGATCGAAGGACCAATGCGTAACTATACCCTGACAAATATGGACGGAAAACGAAAATATGTGATTCAATATAATAAACAGGGAAAAATTTGCTGTGCCAAGATCCAATGTACCGGGAAATTCCATGAAACCTTAAAAAAACAGGTCAAAATATAATAGTTTTAAGGAAACCTTAAGGGAAATAGGGTATTATTTGGACATAACAAGTTACCCTCTTTCAAAGTTTTTAGAAAAAACCGAACGCTTTTCACACGGCTTCGGTTTTTTTCTTTTTTGGATAAAAAAACTTTTGTGATTCAGAAGAAATTTTAACAGGCAATTAGATGTTGTTAATGCGGTAATAAATCGGGTATAATACTCCTAAATAACTAAAGGATCCATCAGGAAAGGAAAATCTATGGAAATCGTAGCAATTATGGGAAGCCACCGGAATGGTCAGAATACGCAGAAGGCCATCGACTATTTTATTAATAAAATTGAAGTTGAACACGAATTGTTTGAATATAATGTCAATAAGATCGACGTTCAGGCGTGTACGGCCTGTGATTATTGTATTCCGCATCAGGGCAAATGTGTCCTTGAGGATGATATGACCCAAATTTATCAAAAAATGGAGAGCTGTGATTTGCTGATCGTGGCCAGTCCCGTTTATTTCAGTGCTTTTCCCTCAAAAATTAAAGCGCTGATTGATCGAACCCAGATGATTTATAACCTTAAGGATAAATCGAACATCAAAAAGAAAAAAATTCTGATCATCGGAATCGGTGGGGCACCTCATTATCCGAGGCAGTTTCAGGCCATGGATAATACCCTGGAGTGGTACAAAAAAACTCTGAGCTGTGATGAGATCGGCTTCGTCCAATTTTCCCATACCGATGAGCTGCCAGCGCTGGATAATAAAAATTGTCTGGATGAGCTGGCAGAAATTGCAGCCAAAATTAATGGGCCATTGGCCAAGAATTAAAAAATAATCAAAAAATAAGGAGAAATAAAAATGGCAAAGATAATCGATCAAACCGAATTTGATACTCTGGTTTTAAAAGGTGAAGGTGTGGTCCTGGTAGATTTTTTTGCGACCTGGTGTGGGCCCTGTAAAGCCCTGGCACCGATTTTAGAAGAGGTGGCCGAGGAGTTGAAAGACAAGGTGGGCATTTATAAGGTCGACATCGATCAGACCCAGGGTCTGGCCCAGCAATACCGGGTAATGAGCGTGCCAACCATGAAGATTTTTAAAAGTGGCGAGGTGGTAGAAACCATCGTCGGGCTTCAATCAAAAGGGGTTTTACTGGAAAAGCTGAATTACTATGCCGGTTAGGTAACAATAAGCCAGATGACACGAATCACTTCATTTAAGAAGTGATTCTTTTTTTGCAGCTAAAAACCTTAAAAAAAATAAGGAGACCGTTTTCATTTTTGGACAAATAGGCTCTTTTGTCGCGATTTTCGACAAGTTTACAGAATCGTATAATTACAAGCGGAACGCCTGGTGCTATACTCCTTAAAGCAAGTGAAAGGAGTAAAAAATGAATAAAAAAATAGTGAACAAAGCCAATACAGTGAGACTTATTGTCATTATCGGTGTTATTATTATACCACTTATGTATAGTTTTTTCTATCTCAGTGCCTTCTGGGATCCCTACTCAAAACTCAATAACCTGCCGGTGGCACTGGTCAATAACGATGCCGGTGCGACCATTAATAATCAGCAGCGCAATCTGGGGGAAGAGTTTATTGATGAACTGATTAAGGATGGCACCTTTAAGTATGTAATCACCGACGAGGCCACCGCTAAAGCCGGTACCGAAAGTGATGATTACTATGCCATGATCGTGGTTCCAAAGAATTTCTCAAACAATATTGCCTCAGCGGCGACGGTCAATAAGCAGACCGCCAGCATTATCTTTTCACCCAACGAAAAACGAAATTATCTGGCCAGTCAGATCCTCGGAAAAGCTGAAATGCAAATGGAAACCAGCTTAAGAGAAAGCATTTCTGGCGAGATTGTCAATAATTTGACCGATCAGGTGGCCAAGGTGCCCGGTCAGTTGGGTACTCTGAATGATGGTTTAACCCAGCTTTCCAGCGGCTCAGCGCAACTTTTGAGCGGTTCCCAGACCTTAGCGAACGGTACCTATTCGCTGGCCGCCGGTTCCCAGGAATTGGCAACCGGTTCAGAAACCCTGGCCGCAGGGACTCAGGCCCTGGCCGCTGGCAGTCAAACTCTAGCCGATGGCACCCAAACTTTGGCCGCTGGAACATCACAGTTTGCCGCCAAGTTCTCTGATTTCAACGATGGCATCAGTAGTCTGAAAAGTGGCTCAGCCCAGGTTAGTTCCGGTGCTGAGTCGTTGGCCGCCGGAACGGACCAGCTCAATCAGGGGATCGCGGCCTATACGGCAGGGGTCGATAGCCTGATTGGCAACGTCAACCAGACCTCGGCTTTTATCTCAGCCTTTGTCGCGGAGCATCCGGAATTGATGGCTGACCCCCAGTTTGCGGCCTTTATTTCGGATATGGCCTCCAGTGACAATGCCGAGAGCATTGCCCAACTGGAAGCTGCGGGCAGTCAACTAAGCGGCGCATCCGACGCCATTGCCGCCGGAACCCAGGCATTGGCCGCTGGAACCAGCAATCTGGATGATGGGATTGCCACTGTCAGTGCCGCCGCTGGCCAATTAAATAATGCTGCCGATAGCATCTCATCCGGAGCCAGTGCCGTTTCAGACGGCGCTTCATCACTGACAAATGGCGCAACGGCTTTGTCAAACGGGGCGACTACGCTGACCAATGGGGTCTATACCCTGGCCGATGGTGCTTCCACTCTGGCCAGTGGTGCCACCACTCTGGTCGATGGTCAACAGCAACTTAACAACGGCATCACGACTGCCCAAAACGGCGTTACCACCGCTGTCAATGACGCCAATGCCGACACCGCCAAATTAAATGGTTTGGGCACCTATGTCAGCGAACCGGTCACGGTGGACGATGCGGTGATTGATCCGATTGCCAATTATGGCACCTACTTTTCACCCTACTTTATGTCGCTGTCACTTTGGGTTGGTGGTCTGATTATCTTCTTCGGGATTTATTTTGATGCCGATCAGAAATTTAAGATCCTGTCCCGGGAAAGCAGCAATAAGACCGCCCGCAGTTTTATTTACCTGCTGTTGGGTCTGGCCCAGGCGGTGCTGCTGGGCAGCATCATTAAATATGCTTTAGGGCTGGAAATCGCCCATACCGGCCTGTACTATGTTTCGGTTTGTCTGGTCTCGATGACCTTCCTGGCGATTGTCCAGTTCTGTATTATTCACATGGGCGATGCTGGAAAGTTTGTGGCACTGACCTTGCTGATTCTGCAGCTGACCTCCTGCGGCGGCACCTTCCCGATTGAAACGGTGCCCAAGTTCTTCCAGGTACTGTATCCCTTTATGCCGATGACCTATTCGGTGGTGGTGTTTAAGGATACCATTACCGGTGCGATCTCCGGCGATTTCTGGCACAGCTTTCTGATTCTGGTTATTTATCTGGTGGTTTTCTTTGCCGCCACGATCCTCCTGACCCTAATTAAGAAAAAGAAAGCCGAGAAAGAGAATGTCACCATTAAAGGCGAATTGAACTCCGACCATTTATTTTAAAATGACCCAGATTAAAAGAACTCTGCATAGCAAAATGCGGGGTTCTTTTTATTTGGGGCGGATTACTTTGAAATAAGAAGCGGAAATGATATAATTATTTTCAAAAAAGATCATGAGGAGTGTCTGCATGTCCGATGCGTCAATAACCAAAAAAGCCATTGCCAAAGGCTTTAAACATATTCTAAAAAATAAAAACTTTGAAAAAATTACCATTGCCGAAATTACCGCTGCGTGTGGTCTGAACCGCCAGACCTTTTATTATCATTTTCGAGATAAATACGATTTGATTAACTGGATTGTTTATCAGGAGGCGATTTTAGTCATCCGAACCGATCTCACCATCGAAAACTGGGACAGCAAGGTGCTGGCGCTGTTGACGACGATGAAAAAGGATGGTCACTTTTACCAAACCACCTTAAAAGACATCGCTGGCACCGAATTTCAGAATTATCTGTTTACCGTCACCAAGGAAATATTTATGGAAATGATTGAACACCTGGCCAGTGATCGCAAAATGAACCCGGAAGTTGCTCCGGTGATGACACCCCAGAAGAAAACTTTTACCGCCGAATTTTTATCCTATGGGGTGGTGGGGATGATTATCGACTGGGCCCAAAACGGGATGAAGCAATCACCCGAGGAAATCACCATCAGCATCAAAGAGATTATCAACGGGGCCCGGATGTTTGCCGTTTCCCGTTATTTTCAGGAACTGACCAAAGCGTAACAGCCAAGACCGGCTGGATAAACAGCCTCGTATAATAAAACAAAAAATTTTAAGGAGACCACATTGAAAAAGAATGAAACGATTGAACTAACGATAGAGGGATTTAATTTTCCCGGTAAATCCTGGGGCATGCACGGCGAAAAAAAAGTCGTCATGAAAAACGGCCTGCCGGGTCAAAAGGTATCAGTGAACATTGCCAAAAAACGCAAAAAATATGAAGGCCGAATTCTGGAAGTATTGGCAAAAGCCCCCAATGAAATCCCCGCCGCCTGCGATGTTTTTGATAAATGTGGGGGCTGTACCTATCAGAACCTGCCGTATGACCAACAGTTAAAGCTCAAAGAAAACTACGTTTTAAACCTGCTGGATCAGGCTGGGATCGCAGGCTTTGCCTATGAGGGGATTGTCCCCAGCCCGGAGGTTTTTGGTTACCGCAACAAGATGGAGTATTCCTTTGGCGATAACGAAAAAGATGGCCCGCTGATGCTGGGACTGCACGAACAGGGCAGCTTCTACAATATCGTCAAAACCGATGGCTGCCAGATTACCGACGGGGATTTTAATGCGATTCAAACGGCGGTGCTGGGCTATTTTGCTCAAACCGGGGACAGCTATTTTCATAAACGCAGCCACGAAGGCTTTTTACGGCATCTGGTCGTACGCAAGGGCAAACAAACCGGGGATCTGCTGATCAATCTGGCGACTACCAGCCAGGGAACCCTGGACGAAGCGGCTTTTGTCAAATGCCTGCTGGATCTATCGCTTATCGGTCAGATCCGGGGGATTCTCCATACCCAGAACGATGGCGTCGCCGATGTGGTTAAAGCCGAAACCGCCAAAACCCTGTATGGCGAAGACAAAATTGAGGATACTATTTTGGGACTGACCTTTGAAATCACCAGCTTTTCCTTTTTTCAGACCAACACCTTAGGGGCCGAAAAGCTCTATTCGGTCGTTCGGGATTTTGTCGGCCAGGAACAGAACGAAGTCATTTATGATTTATACTGTGGTACCGGCACCATTGCCCAGGTACTGGCACCCGTCTCTAAAAAGGTGGTCGGCATCGAGTTGGTCGCCGAAGCGGTGGAAGCGGCCAAAGCCAATGCCACCAAAAACGGTCTGGGTAACTGCCAGTTTATCGCTGGCGACGTGATGGTGGAGGTGGCCAACCTCCATGATTCGGCCGATGTGATTATTCTAGACCCGCCTCGGGATGGCATCCACCCCAAAGCGATCTTTAAAATTCTGGATTTTAAACCCAAAACCTTTGTGTACGTATCCTGCAAAGCGACATCGCTGGCCCGGGATCTGCCGTTTTTTGTGGCAGCGGGGTATGCGGTGAAGAAGGTGAAGTGCGTGGACATGTTTCCGCATACCGGCCATGTAGAAGCGATAATTCTGATGACGCGTAGTGGTTCGGGCGAGAAAAAGTAGAGGTTGACCACAACATATAGTGGTTTTGGTCCGATTTTGGGGCAAAAACAGACGAAAAAATGACGTTTTTTGACCCCTAAAAAAGGGCAAAAATATAGATGACATGGTGGATTTCAAATAAAAAAGAGTGCTCTAGCGAATTTTCGGAGGATGTTAATGAAGGATATTACTAGATTGGTTAATAAATTTAGAGAGGCTTTGGATTTAGCAAGGGACTCAGGTGAATTCGACAACGACATTTCATTTTACAATTTCCCGCGCGGATGTTGTGGTGATGCGAGTGATTTGTTAGCGCAGTTTTTGTTGGATCATGGGATTAGAACATATTATGTCTGTGGTTCGTATTATGATGATTCATTTGAAAACTCTCAATCTCATGCATGGTTAATGACAGGTAACCAAATTATTATTGATATCACTGGCAATCAGTTTAGATATAATCCAGTTTTTCTGAATTATGATAAGCCAGTCTATGTCGGAGTAGAAGATGACTTTCATAGATTATTTGAAGTAGAAGATAGGGATATTCACGAAAATAATGGTTTGGATTCATTGGGAGGCGCGTGCCAACCGAGATTAAACGAGTTGTATCGGAAGACTATTAAATACATTTTATAAGTAAACATGCATATATAAGAAGTGTGAAATCGGATCTGCTTGGACTATAGTTCCTCAATCACTTAATTAAATAATTTTAGCACCAAGCGGCAAGTCTTAGGTTGACTTAACAACCTACAGGCTTGCCGTTTTTAGTACCATAAAGTGTAAGTGTTAAGCACATCATTAGTGCTGTAACATTTGCACTTATTTTTATAATAAGGGAAGTAATTGGTCTGGCGTGGCGCTTTTTGGATTAACCACATCCGTCATAAAAACCGTCAACCACCCCTTATTATAAGCATTCGATTAAGCAGGTTGGAACTCTTGGATGAGCTTTCGTGTAACGAGCTAAAATGAATTATAATAAGTGTGGATGGGAACAATTACAAATTTTTAGAATGTGAGGAATAACGCTCAATGATAAGTGTAGGTATTGATATTTCAAAAGAAAAGAGCACAGTCTGTATTTTAAAACCATACGGTGAAATAATTTCTATGCCTTTTGAAATAAAACATGCAGAAAAAGCATTGTCAGAATTAGCCACAATGCTTTTAAGATTTAACGAAGAAGTTAAAGTTGTGATGGAAGCTACCGGAATCTATCATCTGCCTGTACTTAGTTATTTACAGGAAAAAGGAATTTTTGTGGCAGTGATCAATCCGTTAGAGATGAAACAGTATCGTAATCAGGGACTAAGATCGGCAAAAACAGACAAGAAGGACGCCATTACAATAGCGAACTATGGGATTGATTATTGGTTTCGACTTAGGAGATATGAAGCAACCGAGGAAATTTATCAGGAGCTTAAAATACTGGGAAGACAATATAGTCATTATATATGTATGAGGATAGAAAGCGTGCAATCATTGATACATTTACTGGATTATACCATGCCGGGTATTAAAGGACTGCTAAAGGGGTGGCAGGATGCCAATGGCAAAGACAAATTATCGGATTTTGTTGAAACGTATTGGCATTTTGATAACATAACAAAAATGTCGGAAGAAAACTTTATTAATAGTTATGTGAACTGGGCAAAAGAAAAAGGATACCATCAAAGCTAAAATAAAGCCGTCAAGATTTATTCCCTGGCAAAAGAAGGTATCCCTACACCGTCTGCAGAGATGGAATCAACCCAAATAATGCTACAGCAGGCAGTAAGCGTATTGAAACAAGTCAATACCACTTTAACAATTATTTTAGCACGAATGAAGGATTTAGCCAAGCGATTGCCGGAATGTTTTTTGCAAGTACTTTTTGCAGAAAGTTGCAAGTTAAAAATACAGAATGTTGCATTATGGAAAATCCATAGTTTTGCAAGCTGAAATGCGAAGCGATTTCGATAAAACTCAAAGCATTGCAGGC
>NZ_LKEU01000027.1 GCF_001766835.1 Acetobacterium wieringae
TTACAGAAATCCCCTGTAAAGATGGAAAACTTTATCTGGCACCCATTTTTGATTGCTATGACGGCAGTATCCGGGGCTTCAGGATGGATGACAACATGCGGGCAGACCTTTGTGTTGAAGCGTTTCAGAACGCCTGCAGAGATGATGGTGCCGAAGGAATGATTCTTCATTCCGATCGGGGCACGCAGTTTACCAGCCAACGCTTTCGAAAGGTATTAAAAAAAGCAAATGCCATCCAGAGTATGAGTGGCACCGGCCGCTGCTATGATAATGCCCGGATGGAAAGTTTTTTCGCAACGCTGAAAAAAGAGAAGCTCTATAAAATTAATACCAAAAGTATGCCCATGGTTGAAGTCAAAACGATTGTTTACCGCTATATCCATTATTACAATCGACGACGAATTTACAGTACAAATAATGGCTATCCACCGCTGGTTTATCGGGGGCTTTTTTTCGACAATCATCAACTCGCTGCATAGCATTCAAAGTTTTGATGATTGTTACCGACGATGAGGGCTGGCTATTCTATAGGGGCTTGGAAAATTCCTTGCGTGTTTTGACTGAACTATTATTGACAATTCCATAATGCAAAGGGATTAATTTTTTGAGGAATGCTGCCACTTGGGTGCTAGAGGGTCGTCCGACGGTGGCCAAGGATCTGCTGGTGGTGACGGTTGTGCCGGATAAGAGCGATATCGATCAGTATGGTGCCTATCTTTATCATGCCCTTATCGTAATTTTCAGTAAGCAGTGGCACCTTCAAAATCCTGCGTCAGTGTGGTGGTCAGATTCCTGACGATGTCAGTATTTTGATTGATAATCCCCATATTGCGATCGTCATTGGTATTGGTGATGGTAAATTTGGTTCTATTGATATAGACAGTATCATTATATTTCGAATCCATGGTTACGCTCAAGATTAATTGGAATAATGACACAAGCATGACAAACGAAACGGCTGGAATCGGTGAAATGAATTTTTTCAAAGATCGTGCGATTTATGTATCCTTCATGATTGCCTTCTTTTCTCAGGCGATTATGTTTTCAACGGTTCTCTATCTTCCATACTTTGTTCAGGGGGTGATTGGTTCGTCGGCGACAACATCCGGAGCTGTCATAACACCGATGATGCTGGGCTTGCTCCTGTCAAGTAATATCACTGGTCGGCTTGTTTCACGAGTTGGTAAAGCAAAAATACTGTCGGCAGCAGCGTTTCTTATTATGGGTGTGGGGGCGTTGCTCCTTTCCACCATGGGTGTTAAAACCTCTTATGCCAGTGCCATTCTTTTTATGGTAATTTTGGGTTTTGGTGTGGGGATGAGTATGCCCATTACCAATGTGAATGCGCAAAACGTTGCCCCAAGAGAACAGATTGGTTCAGTTACATCGACGGTGTGATCATGACAAATTCTCTGAGTGATGGATTTTCAGGCCTGATGATGCCCCAACTACCCCAGGAAATACAGGAAATGCTCAAAAACACCCAAGTCATTACAAATCCAAAAACAGTGGCAACTATTCGATCCCAGGTATCGGAGTTGTACCTGAGCTATTTCGACGATGCGTATATGCAGGCAAAAACCGTTCTGGCCAATTCAATTCATGATGTTTTTCTGTTTTGCGTCGTCATTGCTGCAATTGGATTTGTTTGCGCCCTCTTTCTGCGGGAAGCTCCGACGACAAGAAGCCTAAAAATGATTAAGGGTGAAACTGTAAAAACGGTTGCCATAATGGATGAGTTACCGAATCGCTGATTCGACCGACCAGGTAGCAAACCAAAGTCAGGATTGGGCGATAGAACGCAGGAGTAGCATTGGCAACGTGATGATTGAACAGGCATTAAAAGAATGCACCTGATAAACACGATAGTCCCTCAATCCAACATAAAAAAGCTGTCAAGTTGCTGACAGCTTTTTTACCATCGTCGATCATCTCGATTTCTAAATAATCAAACCAAATGGATTCGATAAATGGGTCTTCCCGAAAAGTTGTCATGGAAATCTGACGCAGTTCTTTGTGTTATTGTCAAACCACATTGGTTTTTCCAGATCAAAGTTCAGGCAGAAAATTTCTAAAGCACTCTGGACTTTTTTATTTTCATTCAAAGCGCTGTTATCAACGGCAATGACTTTTTCTTTCAGAATTTTATTGTGTTGTATCAGATTTCCCAAATTCGAAACATATTTTTATCTCTGGCTTATCAATGTGCTATTATATATGCAGATAGCATTTTTCAATACAAAAAATGGTCATAGCTAAGAGTATCTGGGGTAGCGAAAGAAATGTAAAGCGAATTGGCGTTTGCGATTTGCCAATGCAATGAGTCAATGTTCTGATTCCGGGCCTATTCTTCAGCGCCATTGCCTGTGTTGCCAGGAGGAAGGCTCTGTGTGTCTGTAGCCCAAAAGACCGCTAGGTCAGTAATTATATCTTTCTAACCCCATTTTTGACCAGTGTATTGGGTTTTTTAATTGCCGGTGAAATCCCCGGGCAGTCGAGAGTGATTGGTGGGACAATTATTCTGGTCGGAGTTTTTTTATTTAATTATGGCGAGCGATTTAAACAATTATAAACAGAAGGGAGCGATTATGTCAAATTCGACAAAAGCAGATTTGGAAGTATCTTTAAAAAAACTATTACTGATAAAACCATTTGATAAGATTACCATCAGCGATCTGGCAACGGATTGCGGAATCAGCAGAATGGCTTTCTACTACCATTTTAAGGATATCTATGATTTAGTGGAATGGAGCTGTGAAGAAGACGGCAAAAGAGCCTTGCAGGGGAAAAAAACCTATTATACCTGGCAGGAAGGTTTGCTGCAGCTGTTTGAAGCGGTTTTAGAGAACAAACCCTTTATTTTGAATGTTTATCGTTCGGTGAGCCGAGAGCAGATCGAAAATTATTTATATCAGTTAACCTATGGACTGCTGGAAGGGGTGGTTAGAGAACAGGCCGAAAATACATCAATCACCGAGGCAGAGATGAATTTTATTGCCGAGTTTTACAAATACGGTTTTGTGGGAATAATGCTGGATTGGATTAAAAAGGGCATGAGCGAGGATCCGAATGTCATTGTTGACAAAATGAGCACAACCCTCAGCGGCAATATTGCCAATTCAATTTTAAATTTTGCAGCCAAACGTCATGAATAAGGAATATTTTATCAAAACAGGCCGAGTGATCAGTTTTTTTATCATTCTGCCTGTTTTGTAAATTGATAAATCATTAAAAAAGCTTTACCATAAAGAAAGAATCACTTAGCGTTAAACGTGATGAAAGGCAGGATAATTTAATGGCAAATAAAAAAGTGAAAGTCGGATTGGCAACAGTGGCAGTAGCTGGCGTCGGTGCCACTGCAATGGTGGTCAAAAACAAGCTGAAAGAAAATAAAGAGAAAAAGAAAATTTCCCAGGATTCCAATTATCGTAACACCGAACGTGGCAAACATGAAAAAAACAGCAAGGGGATCTATTATACCAATGGTAATTACGAAGCGTTTGCAACCCCCAGAAAACCGGAAGGCGTCGAAGAAAAAAACGCCTATATTGTCGGCAGTGGCTTAGCGGCACTGGCAACCGCCTGTTTTCTTGTTCGGGATGGACAAATGCCGGGCTCCCACATTCATATTCTCGAGGCGATGGATATCGCCGGTGGGGCCTGTGATGGAATTGAAGATCCGACCCGAGGCTATGTGATGCGGGGGGGCCGGGAAATGGAAAACCATTTTGAGTGTCTGTGGGATCTGTTTCGCAGTATTCCGTCGCTTGAAATACCGGGCGCCTCGGTGTTGGATGAATTTTATTGGTTAAACAAAGAAGATCCCAATTATTCATTGTGTCGGGCTACCAGAAACCAGGGCGTTGATGCCCAGACCGACGGGAAATTTAACTTAAGTCAGAAGGGCTGCATGCAAATCATGAAACTCTTTATGACCAAAGATGAAGATTTATACGACAAAACCATTGAGGATGTGTTTGATGAAGAGGTCTTCGATTCGACGTTCTGGCTTTACTGGCGAACGATGTTTGCCTTTGAGAACTGGCACAGTGCGCTGGAGATGAAACTTTATTTTCAACGATTTATTCACCACATTGCCGGATTACCGGATTTTAGCGCCTTGAAATTTACCAAATACAACCAGTATGAATCATTAATTCTACCGATGCAGAAATATCTGGAAGCAGCCGGCGTTAACTTTGAATTTAATACCGAGGTAACCAATGTCATCTTTGAGATTGCGGAAAATAAAAAGGTCGCCAAAGCAATTGAATATAAGGTAAATGGAGTTGAAAAAGGGCTGGTGCTGACAGAAAATGATCTGGTTTTTGTGACAAACGGAAGCTGTACCGAGGGCACCATTTACGGCGACCAGAATCATGCGCCAAATGGGGACGCCGAAGTGAGAACCAGCGGCAGCTGGAGCTTATGGAAAAATATCGCCCAGCAGGATCCGGCCTTTGGAAATCCGGAAAAGTTCTGCTCCGATATCAAGAAAACAAATTGGGAATCAGCAACAATCACAACCTTAGACGATAAAATCATGCCATATCTCACCAATATCTGTAAGCGCGATCCGAAAAGCGGGAAAGTTGTCACCGGTGGGATTGTCAGCTGCATGGATTCATCCTGGCTGCTCAGCTGGACCATTAACAGACAGGGGCAGTTTAAAGATCAGGATAAAAACAAGGTGTGTGTATGGGTCTATGGCCTATTCTCAGATGAACCGGGAAATTATGTAAAAAAACCAATGAAAGAGTGTACCGGCAAAGAAATTACCAAAGAATGGTTGTATCATTTGGGTGTGCCAGTCAATCAAATTGATGAACTGGCTGAAAACAGTGCCATCTGTGTGCCAACCATGATGCCTTATATTACCGCCTTTTTCATGCCAAGAACCAAAGGCGATCGACCAGATGTCATTCCGGATGGCTGCGTTAATTTTGCTTTTCTGGGTCAGTTTGCCGAAACCCCCAGAGATACCGTCTTTACAACCGAGTATTCAGTCAGAACCGCCATGGAATCGGTCTATGGTTTGCTTGGTGTTGACAGAGGGGTGCCGGAAGTTTGGGGCAGTGTCTATGATATTCGGGAGCTGCTCGACAGCAGTGTAAAACTGATGGATGGAAAATCACCACTGGAAATTGAATTGCCGGGGCCGCTGAATTTGATAAAAAAACCAATCATTCATTTTACAAAGGGAACCGTGATTGAAAAAGTACTAAAAGACCATGATATTTTAAAAGACGGGATGCTTTGAGTTCCGGGAAGAATAAAACCTGGGAGATGGATGTAAAAAAGAAAATAGCCAGTAAAGACCCTGCAACCAGATGGAAGCAGGGTCTTTATTGATTTAGGAACTAAAAAGCTGGCGTAAGGCAGATGCTTTTGATCCTCCTGCCAGCGAAAATAATAGTGGCTGATCCTTGCATATCAATCTGTATGGATCAGGCCATTTTCCCTTTTAAAGGCAATGATAAATAAAATCAAATCGATGTCGCTAATGCCCGTATTATGATAAAATCATCATAAAAGCTGCCAAAGGATAATGAAAGAGAGGAAAGACCGATGGATACAATTGAACGTTTTGTCAAAGCTCAGGAAGAAAGCTATGGACAGGCACTAATGGAAATTAAAAATGGTCGCAAGCGCAGCCATTGGATGTGGTATATTTTTCCCCAGCTTAAAGGCCTGGGCCGGAGTGAAACTGCCCGGTATTACGGAATTGAGAATCGGGCGGAAGCCAAGGCATATCTGGCGCATCCACTGTTGGGGATGCGGCTGTTGGAGATTTCCGGTGAACTCTTAAAGTTTGAATCCAGTGATGCCAGAGCGGTGTTTGGTCGGCCCGATGATCTGAAGCTGAAATCATCGATGACCCTGTTTTATCTGGTCGGTGGAAATCCGACGTTTAAGGCGGTGCTGGACAAATATTTTGGTGGTGCGCTGGATGAAATCACCGTTAATCTATTAGATAAGTGAGAAATAACCCAACATATCTGAATGAAAGCAGAATACAATATGGTTTTCACAGCAAACATCCCGCTCCGGTCCCCATCATGAGATCCTACCGGTATTACGAAAAAATCACTTGAATTTGACAGATTAATCACCTGATCATCACGTTAACTGATTACAATAAATGCTAAAGAGACAATTCATTCATCGATAAAGGAGATAAAAATGAAAAAGTCAAAGCGTTTATTAACCAGTTTAATTGTGACGGCCTGTCTGGCATTGACGGCCTTTCCAGCCAGTGCCGCTTCAGAAGATGTCATTTACGGCAAGGTAACGAAGGTGGATGGAAAAGAAGTAACCATCGCCATCGGAACCCTGAATCAGAATACCGGAACACCGGGAGAAACGCCGGGAGAAATGCCTGAAATGCTCACTCTGACCGGTGAAAGTTCAACGTTTACCCTGACCGATGATATGGCAATTACCAAGGCGTCGCCGGGACAGCCTCCGGAAGCAGGCACCACCGGTGGCTCTGCCACAGCGACCGAAACGTCAGCTACAAGCTCAAAAGCCACGGCGGCCGACATTGTGGTCGGAGCAGTGCTTAAAATCACCTATACCACGGGCACCGATACCATTGCCTCCATTGAAATTATGTCGGGAAGTGGGTCTCCTGGCGCAGCTCCCGGAGGTGGTGGCGGTGCCACTGTTTCCACCGGCACCGGGGCATACCTGCTGGCCGATGGCGAAAGCTTAAGTGGCGGTACCTACAGTTCAACCAACGATGATGAAAATGCCCTGCGGGCTGAAGGAGCCATCACCGCCCATCTGAATGGGGTGACCGTTGAAAAAACTGCTGGCACCGCTTCAAGCAGTGATGCCAGCAGTTTCTACGGCCTCAATGCCGCCATTTTGGCTCTTGACAATGCGATCCTGAATATTGCCGGGGGTAGTGTGACCGCAACGGCCGAAGGAGCAAACGGGGTTTTTGCCTATAACGGGGCCACCATTAACATCAAAGATACCACCATCAATGTCACCGGTGGAAATGCCGGCGGCATCGAAGTGGCTGGTGGAGGAAATCTTTATGCCAGCAACCTGACTGTTAATTCCACTGTTAAAGCCGCCATTCGAAGTGACCGGGGGGGCGGAACCATGGTTGTTGATGGCGGTACCTACACCACCAGCGGCAGCACCGGCGCTCCAGCCGTCTACAGTACAGCGGATATCACCGTCAATGATGCCACCCTGAACGCTGAAACATCCGAAGCCATTGTGGTGGAAGGGCTAAACTCAGTTACATTGAACAACTGTACCGTCAGCGGAAATATGACCGGCTCCACCGGGAATTCCGATGCGGATAACATCCATAACGTGATGCTGTATCAGAGCATGTCCGGGGATGCCGAAGTCGGAAACAGCAGCTTTGAGATGACCGATGGCTCGCTGACAGCCAATAGCGGTGATATGTTCTACGTCACCAATACCGAGTCCCAAATCGCATTAAGCAATGTTGATCTGACTCTGGCGGCTGATAGTAATCTCTTAACCGTGGCTGGAAATGATGGCAGCCGGGGTTGGGGAACGGCCGGTTCAAACGGTGGGAAATGTAGCTTGACCGCTTCAAAGCAGACACTGACTGGGGATATCGCTGTGGATGCCATCTCAACCCTGGATTTGATCCTTCAGGATAGTTCAACGTTTACTGGTTCAATTAACAGTGATAAAACCACCGCTGCAACCTTGAAAGTGACTCTGGAAAAGGGCAGTTCCTGGAAGCTCACCGGGGATTCATACATCACCGAATTTGACGGCGATGCCAGCGGCCTGGATACAAATGGTTATACCCTGTATGTTAATGGGGTAGCCTATGATGGCGATTTAGCGGCGACCGGGAATGTTAATTATGCCACCCATGTCCAGAATATCGGCTGGCAAAATGCAGTATCTGACGGTGCTCTGTCAGGAACCGTCGGCCAGAGCTTGAGACTGGAAGGCATTACCATTAAAAGTGGGATTGATGGCTTGGGGATTGAATATGCCACCCATGTCCAGAATATTGGTTGGCAGGATTATGTCGCAGATGGAACGGTGTCCGGGACGGAAGGCCAGAGTTTAAGATTGGAAGCCATTAAAATTCAGTTAACCGGGACACAAGCCGATAAATACGATGTTTATTACCGGGTTCAGGTTGAGAATCTGGGCTGGCTGGGCTGGGCATCAAATGGCGCAGAGTCCGGTACGGCTGGATACGGATACCGACTGGAAGGAATTGAAATTGTACTCGTGGAAAAAGGCACCGCCTTTGACACCGGTAGTGCTGCTTTTTATGAAACAGCAGCCTGATCAGCGTTCAAAATGAAGCGTAATCAATAAAGCGCGGGACATGGATTCAAGTTTGCTTGAAAAACCATGTCCCGATTTTTGCATATTCAGGAGAGAAAAAAAGCAAACGAATTTATTGTAGTGGTCGGGAAATAGAGGCTTTCAGACAAAATTCCTCTGAATGTTGGATTAATGTCAAATTTCAGGTTGACAAAATTAAATGATCAATATATAATACTCAACGTAGAGTATTGGAGGGATTAATATGACAAGGATCCTTGTTTTAGGACTTCTCGATGTTCAGCCGATGTCCGGTTATGATATTCAGCAGATGCTGCGGATCTCTGATGCCGAACGTTGGGGGGGCGTTTTGATCGGTTCAATTTATCACGCTTTAAAGAAAATGGAGAAAGAAAATCTGGTCGAAATCGAACGGATTGAACAGACCGGGAATCGCCAAAAAGCAGTATATCGGATCACTGACGATGGCCGTGCACACCTGACGCAGTTGATTGCCGATTCGCTGGGGCACCCCTCGGTTCATTACCCATCCGGTTTGTATTCAGGATTGTCATTTATTGAGAAGTTGCCGGTTGAGGTGGCATTAAAGGCCTTAAAGCGTCAGCTTAACAATTTGACGGCCGAGCAGGAAGCTCTGGAAAGCGGTCTCAGACTCAAAGAAATCGCCATGCATCAGAATATCCCACCGATGACCACCCTGATTTTTGACAGCATGTTTGCGATTGTCAAACAACAGCAGGATTTGGTGGAAAATGCCATTAAGCTGCTGGAATCAAAGGACTGAAAATTCTCCCTTAAGATTAAGGGAGAAAAAAATACCCTCATACTCAACATTGAATATACAAATAGAAGTAAGGAGAAAACCATGAATTTAATTGAAGCAAAGGGATTAACAAAAAAATTTCAGGATAAAGTGGTGATTAAAGGTTTGGATATGGTTATCGGCCAAGGGGAGATTGTAGCTCTGATTGGCCCCAATGGGGTTGGCAAATCGACGACGATTGCCATGCTTTTGGGAATTCTGTCGCCGGATCAGGGATCGATTACCTATTGGCGAACCGATTATCAACAGCATCTGGCCGTTCAGCTTCAAACAACGCCATTTTTTGAAGGCTATTCAGCCCGGGAGAATCTGGCTTTGTTCAGTGCTCTGTATCGAATCAGGCTTAGTGAGGCCGAGTTGCAGAACCGGTTGGAAGCCTGTCAACTCGGGGATACCGGAAATACTCCGGCGATCCGATTGTCACTGGGTCAGCAAAAACGACTGGCCCTGGCAGTGACGACTGTCCATCAGCCCACGTTGATCGTTCTTGATGAACCCACCGCCGGACTTGATCCCCGGGCTAGTCATGAAATTCGGGAGCTGATTCGCCAGATGGTCAACAATAATCAGACGGTTTTGTTTTCCTCTCACGATATGGAAGAAGTGGAAACCCTGGCTGATCGCATTATTTTTATGAACAATGGTCAAATCATTGCCGAAGGAGCCCCGAAACAACTGATTACCGAAAACGGCGTTGCCAATCTTGATGAACTGTATTTGAAATTAACCCAAACACCGGCTGTTCAGCCGATCAATTAGAAAGAGAAGGTGTTTAATATGAATACTATTTTTATGCTGTCCCTCAAATCGGCCCTGCGGGAACCGTTTTTACTGTTCTGGTCGATTGCGGTGCCGATTGCCGGGACCCTCATTTTAGGCTATCTGGTTCATCAACCCGACTATGCGATCCGCATCACAACGGCGATGATGGCCATGGGGATTTTGTTTTATGGTTTGACGACCACTGTATTTTCACTGCTGGCACAGCGTCGTCGGGGCGTCTTTCAGCTGCTCAAAGTTACCCCGTTGCCCTTATCTGCTTTTGTTGTCAGTACCTCCGGGGCGGGTACGCTGGTTTCATTGATTTGCGGCCTGTTGGTTCTGACGGTTGGCAGTTTGGCTTTTCAGATTGGCCTTTCCCCAGAAGCGCTACTGATGACCGGGCTGGTCTGTCTGGTGGCAGGGATGGGCTATGTTTTGCTCAGCTTTTTTGTCTCCCGTCTTTGCCGAACCGAAGCGCAAACCAGCATTACCGCAAATCTTATTTCGATGAGTCTGCTGTTGCTCAGTGACGCTTTTTATTCCCTTGATGCGGCCCCGGCCATTGTTATTCAGCTTAGCCGATTCAATCCCTTCCAATGGTTTCTAAACGGTCTGCGGGGTGCTCTCCTTCGGGATTATCTGCAATGGCGCTTCAGTTTGTTCGTGCTGGCTGGTTTTCTTGGGTTGGCGTTATTACTGGCGATCTGGTCATTGAAAGCCAATGATCAGCGTTGACAAAATCGCAACGCAATAACATGCGTAACCGTCAGGATTGATTTTCTGGTAATTTTTTAGTACGCAGTGGCACCTTCAAAGTCTTGGATCAGTGTGGCGGTCAGACCATCGACGATGTCCTTCTTTTGGGTGATAATGCCCACATTTCGATCCGCATTGGTACTGGTCGTGGTAAAATTGGTGCTGCCAATATAGACCGTTTCATTATTCACCGAAATGGCCTTGGATTGAATGTAGATGGGCGCATTTTGTGGAAAGAGATGGACATTGACACCACCAGCCTTCAGGGTATTGAAGCCGTCGGTAAACTCACCGGTATTGGTCATGGTAAAATTAACCGTTACGCCCCGCTTGACCGCATCGATGAGGGCGTTCTCCAGAACCGTGCTATCAAGTTGCTCGGTTTCAACATAGAGGGTGGTGCCGGGTCGGGCAGAGTCAATCAGCTCGGTAAAGTGTTTCTCGGCGCCGGGGGACCAGACCAGTTCAGAGCCTTCCGGAACATCGCCAGCCACAGGAGCGACAGTGTTATTGGTATAATCCGCCTCAAAGGTGGTGGAAACCCCTGCCACGGTGGCCGGATTGTCAGTGATCACCACGTAGTCGCGGAGAATCGGATAATATTGGGCGACCAGATTGCAGTTCATGATAGCCACTTTCTGATTGTCCACCACGATGCTTTTTTGATGCCATAAAACACCGTCCCAGGAATAGACAACGTGAACCCCGTTAGCCGATAAATTATCATAGGCTGGCTGATTCATTCCCACCGTGCCACCATCCGATGCATTGGAATTCAGCAGGACCCGGACATTGACTCCCCGTTGCGCCGCTGCAATCAAAGCCGCTTCAGCATTGGAATCGATCAATGCATACATGGTCATATCAATGCTCTTATTGGCGGAATCGATGAAATCATAAATCTTCTGATAGCCATCATCCGGCAGGGTAATGAGGGTGTAAGTTGGCGTGGCAGGGGGTTCGGACTTGCTCTCTGTTTTTGGGTTGCTGCATCCCAGTAGCAATCCTCCCATGAGAATCCCGGTTACGAACAATGTTGATAGTTTCAGGAAAAACGTTTTTTTGGAACATAGTCTATTAGCCATTGTGATCATATCTCCTTATCATAATGAATCGTTTTCATTATATAACGAATCTGCGTTTAAACTCAAGCGTCAATTGTGATTCCCCTGGTTAAGTGGTATACTGACTAAAAAAGAGGAGCGGTCACTGAAAAAAGATGGTGAGCTGGAGGTGCTTACCATCAGTCTTGAAAATAGAGGAGGTGATCTATAATGTCTGTTAATAAGCAAGATGTACTGAAATTATTGGATGATTCCGGAATTTTTTATGAATCCGTTGAGCATGAGGCGGTATTTACAATCGAAGAAATGAAGAAAATAAATTTGCCTCATGCTGATTGTATTGCGAAGAATTTGTTTGTCCGGGATGATAAGAAGAAGCACTTTTATTTGATTTCTGTTTGTGAAGAAAAGCTGGTTAACCTTAAAAATCTACAACAGACTATTGGTTCACGGCGGCTTAGCTTTGCCTCCGAAAAAGATTTAAATGAAATTCTGGGATTACAGAAAGGTTCGGTAACACCCTTTGGGGTTTTAAATGACCGGGACAAAAAAGTTAAAGTATTTATTGATGAACGTTTTTGCGATCGTTTAATCGGGATTCATCCAAATGAAAACACAATGACGCTGTGGCTGAAAACAGAGAATCTGATCGAGCTGATCAGGGCTCACAGCAGTTCGGTTGAGGTGGTTAACCTCGGATAAACAAAACGTCCCCAGGTTTCAGGCGTCATATAAATTAGGCGCTACTGCAATACAGTAGGCTTGTTGCAGAAACTTTGATGACAATTTGGCTTAATCAAACAGTCGGGTAAAAGATGGAGGAGGGGCTGGTCAATGATGATTTTAGTAGCTGACGATGAGAATGATATTCGCAACTTATTAAAAATTAGCCTTGAAGAAAATGGATACACGGTTGTTACGGCAGAAAATGGGAAGCAGGCCATGGAGATGATTGAGAATCGACCAATCGATCTGGCCATATTGGATGTGATGATGCCAATTTTGGATGGTTTTAACCTGCTGCGAAAAATACGTGAAACAAGCACCATTCCGGTGATCTTTCTGACGGCCAGAACGGATGAAATGGATAAGATTTTGGGACTGGGACTGGGAGCGGATGATTATCTGGCTAAACCCTTTTCGATTGCTGAGCTGCTTGCCCGGGTCAGTGCCCAACTACGCCGAAGCAATGAGTATCGTGAGCCCTCGGCACCTACAGTAGCATTACTTACTTACGAGGAATTAACGATCGACACGGAAAGCTGTTGCGTGCATAAAGCTGGAAATCCCATTGAACTAGGCGCAAAGGAGTACAAATTACTGCGCTATTTTATGGAAAATCCGGAGCGGGTTTTTACAAAGCAACAGCTTTACGATGCGATCTGGGATGAAGCCTTTTACTACAATGATAATACCGTGATGGTTCATATCAGTCGACTGCGTAATAAAATTGAGGATGATCCGCAAAAACCGGAATATCTGAAAACCATTCGGGGCATTGGTTATAAACTTCACTATATACGGCCAAAACGATGATAAAAAAGATCTCAAATCAGTTTCTTTCCAGTTATCTGTTTGTATTTCTGCTGACAACAATGGTTACAACTCTGGCAGTGGTACTTTTGTCTTTCGCAAGCGGATTGATCGAGGGGCGGCTTGTCAAGGAGCGATATCCGGCAAGGGCCATCATTAAGGAGGATTATACCCAGATCGACGCATCGGCAGTGGTTAAGAATGGCGGTGGGGTGCAGGTTGTCAATAAGGACTACCAGGTGGTTTATTCAGAGGGGCTTGATACCATTGGCAAAAGTCAGCTAAGTGCTGAGGAGTTCACGGCATTTCTGATGGAAAGTTCTGACCAACCCTATCACTACGATATTGTTTATCAGCCCCAGGGGGAGTATTGGCTGATTGTGACATTTCCGACTTCCATTCGCCTGAGTTTTTCTGTGGTGCATAATCCGGCGGCGGTTCCCGATGATATGGCAATGGCAAGTAAAGTGATTGCCGCCATCAGTCTGATTTATCTGACCATCTTAGCCTTATTGGCGTCCGGGTACTCACGTTTCATGGCAGCGCAAATCACCGAACCGCTTCATCAGCTCAGCGAAGGAACCCGGCTTTTACGGGCAGGGGATTATAGTGCCCGGGTCGATTTAAAATTAAAGAATGAATTTGCCAATCTGCAAGAGACCTTTAATGACATGGCCGCCAGGATCGAGCAAGAAATGACCTTGCGAAAAAAATCGGAAAATGACAGACGGCGTCTGATCCTTGATATTTCACATGATCTGAAGAATCCGTTGGCCAGCATCCAGGGATATACCGAGCTTTGTATGAAGAAAAAGGATTTGTCGGAGCAAGAACGAAGGGAGTATCTGCAGGCCATTTATCAAAATAGTCACAGAGCGAATCTTTTGCTTGCCGATCTGTTTGAGCTTTCGCAGATGGACAGCCCCCAGTTTTTGCTCAAACCGGTAGAAATTGAAGTTTGTGAGTATCTCCGTCAGATTTGCGGAGCACTGATCCCACCGCTTGAACAGGCGGGATTCCAATATGAATTTGATATCCCCGAAAAAAACATCCCGGTAAGACTGGATCCACCGCGTTTTAGCCGGATTTTTCAAAATCTTACCGATAACGCAGTGCGCTACAATAGGCCGGGAACCGTCATATCGGTGTCGCTGCGGGAAGAAAAGGCTGATGTCGTTATTTGTTTTGCCGATGATGGCTGCGGAATTCCTAATCATCTGGTTGAAGATATTTTTAAACCCTTTGTGAGGGTTGATGACGCACGCAATTCTAAAACAGGTGGAAGTGGCCTGGGCCTTGCCATTGCAAAAAAAATTGCCCGGGCGCATCAAGGTGATTTGACGCTGGACATTAAGTACAACAACGGCAGCGCATTTATGATTAGGATTCCGAAGATTTAAGGTAAATTTATGATTCTAAACAGCTTTATGACAGAGCGACCTGATATGATAGCGTCGTCCTGAAAGTAAAGCTGTTTTTTATTTGTCAGGACAATCAAAAGAAGCGAAATCAGGAGAAAAAAATGATACAAACAACAGGATTTTTGATATTGACGCTTTTGGCCGCCGCTGCTTTGGCAGCAATGCTGATTTTTGGACTACAGGTACTCGTTGCCTGCTGGCGAAAAAAGCCCCAGACAAAGCAAGTTGCCCACTTAAAAAGGGCTGCACAATGCCTTGCTGCTGTGTGTGTTGTTAATCTGGCGCTGGTTGTATTTACGCAATTGACCGCTTCGACACCACCAATCACGGATGAAAATGGCAAGACCATAAAAAACAGTATCGCCGAGCTAAAAGAAGTGGAGTTAAATGGACGTCGACAGTGGATTAGTATCAGAGGCTGGGATAAAAACAAACCGGTTTTGCTGTTTTTGGCAGGTGGACCCGGCGGGACGCAGATGGCAGCGGTGCGGCATGAACTCTCAGAACTGGAAAAATACTTTGTTGTTGTCAATTGGGATCAGCCCGGTTCCGGTAAATCTTATGGTGCTGAAAAGATAGATAAGATTACGGTTCAAACCTATATGGATGACGGCTATGCGCTGACTGAATACTTGAAAGAGCGGTTTGCACAGGAAAAAATTTATCTCATGGGCGAGTCATGGGGAAGCGCCCTGGGGATTTTTTTAATCAAAGCATTTCCCCAGTCATACCACGCATTTATTGGGACCGGCCAGATGATCGATTTTTCTGAAACGGAACGGCTGGATTACCAGAAGGCCATGGAAATCGCCCATGAAAAGGGGGATGAAAAAGTGATTGAGAAACTGAAGAAGAATGGCATGCCTCCTTATTATGGCGATAATATTACCTGGAAAAGTGCAGTCTATCTAAACTACCTGAGTGCTTATATGGCAAGTAATCCGGCCATTGATAATCCCGGATATAATACCCTTCGCGATATTGGTGCTTCTGAATATGGGCTTGTGGATAAAATAAATTATGTTCGCGGGATCATTAATACCTTTAATAACGTTTATCAGCAGCTTTATGAGATCGATCTAAGAACCGATTATAATAAACTGGAGGTGCCGGTTTATTTCTTTTTGGGCCGTCATGATGTCAATGCGCCGACGGTGCTGGTTGAAGAATACCTACAGGTATTGCAAGCCCCTGAAAAGGACATTATCTGGTTTGAGCATTCTGGTCACAGTCCCTGGATCAACGAGCGAGACCGGTTTGTCGACAAGGTAATTACCACTTTTTTAGCAATTAATCCGAATGAGTAAGGAAAAAATAAAATCAGAGCTTTTTAAAGATAACCGGTACCTGTTTATTTTATTTAGCTTAATTATATGATTGAACCAGCAGGATTGATTTTTTGTTGATAAAGCAATAAAATAGAGGTAATGGATGGGGTAAAGAACAGGAGGTTTGTTTCTGATGGAAACAATAGGATGATGAGTAACAATTCTTATGACGCTAAATTGCAAATGGAACTGGAAAACCTGATTATACAGGATTATCATAAGCTATATTCCTGCGCATTCAGAATGATCGGCAATCATCAGGATACCGAGGATGTGCTGCAGAATTCGTTTTTACTGGCATATAAAAATCTAAGCACGTTCAGAAGCGAGTCAAAACTATTCACCTGGTTATACCGGATTGTCATCAATGAGTGCTACAAGCATTTCAACTATATCAACAAGCTGCCACTAGTTAAAATTACTGAGGATTTAGGGGTTACCGAACAAGAATTTTTTGACAGCATCGAATACACCGATAATTTTGACGATGATCTGGTTATTGATGAACTGCGAGAAAAATGTCTGCAGGCTTTTTTAAAATGCCTGCCCAAAAAACAGCGGGTCTGTTTTTTATTAAAAACCTGTACTGGTCTCAAAAACAGAGAAATTGCCGAAATCCTTAATATGTCAGTTGAAAACGTCAAGGTGACCCTGTTTAGAGGGAGAAAACAACTGCAGGAATTATTTGAAATGCGGTGCAGCCTGATTGACCCCGAAAAACCATGTAAATGCCAGCTCTGGATAAAGTTCATGAAAGACCACAGCCTCCCGCTGCCGGCTGGCTATCAGCAGATAAAAACCGACGAACTGCGGAAAACCCATTTTAAGAATTTGTCATTACTGGAGAAAATCGACTACTTGTATACTGTTGATCAAAAATATGATCAAAAAGAAATTTCTGACAAAATAAAAAAAATTGCGGCAAATATTGTGTAACCTTTTTTAAAAACCGGTATCTAAATTAATATAGAGCAAAAGAATTGCAAAAATAATTATTTGGAGGATATCGATTTATGAATGAAAAAATTGTTGCACCATGCGGGATTGATTGCTTTAATTGTGAAATGTACGCAGAGAATGTTACCCCTGAATTCCAGGAAAGACTGTCAGGGACAACGAAGATACCGGCCGAAAAAATAACCTGTGCTGGCTGTACGGATGGGAATATCTGTCTGCTTTTGAAGATGCAGGGGAAAAGCTGCAAAACTCTGGATTGTGTTAAACAAAAGGGTGTTGACTATTGCTTCAATTGTACCGATTTTCCCTGTCTTTATCTGATGCCGCTGGCCGATGGGGCGGGAAAATTTCCCCAGAATATCAAGCTATATAACCTCTGCCAGATAAAAAAAATTGGCCTCGACAATTGGGTTTTGCAGGCGGCAGAGATCAGACATACCTATTTTACCAAGAAAATTGCCATCGGTGAGGGCGGCAGCACGGAGTGATTCGTTCTTAGCGGAGTGGTACTTTTGATAAACAGAATCGGGTAGGGCAATAAGGGCCGGATGCGATTGCAAACATCTTTGTGATCGCATCAGACCCTTTCTTTTATTTTGCATAACTGGCTTTTTTTATCGACATTCCAATGAATACCTGATTAAAGCAAACAATGATGAAAGCGGTTAGGAGTGAATAAAGAAAGCCATCGATATGGATATTAGCGACAAAAGAGTCGGCAATCATGATTGTCCAGGCATTGACAATCAGGCTGAATAAGCCCAGAGTCAGCAGATTCAAAGGCAGCGTGATCAGCAAAAGAATTGGCTTTATGATCAAATTGACGATCAGCAGTACCAGGCCCATAGCCAGCAGCGCTGGAATGCTGCCGATCCAAATGGTTGGGAAGACCAGGGACAGCAAATAAATAGTCAGGATAATTGACAGATATTTAAGAAACAGTTTTGTCATCGTAACCTCCTCAATAACTATTTGACTCGGATTGAAAGCTGGACTTCATCGGTGCGGATATCAATCAGATCATAGGGTTCATCATCGTTTAAGGCCCGTAAAAGCGCCATCACAACAAGCACCAGTTCTTTCATTAAGTGGACAGAGATATCGGAAGATGAACCGCCAGTGGATCTTTGGGGGATAAATAAACAGGCAATCGACAAAAGATCAAGACAGCAGTCGAGTAATTCTTCTAAAATATACAATTGGATGGGAAAGGGCATTTTTATGAACCGTTTGTCCTTTAGTTGAAGGCGAATCCATAAGCAGCGAAATCCCCTAGTCGACATAGACCCGTACCTTGATCATCGACTGACTGCTTTCATCCCAGGCTTCAACATCAATGATGTTGGGTTCGTCAAGGGTGCCATTAATGACCTCTTCAATAATTTTGGCAAAGTCAATGCTGGAAAAATCGATCCCTTTGGCTTCCATGTCCTGGCGGGCATCCGGGGGTACCATGGCAGTCATGCGGTCGGCCATTTCACCGATGGTGGTCAGTAGCCGGATCGGGATATTGACGTTGACATTAACCGTATTATTGTCCGAGGTCACTTTGATTCTAAAAAATTTGTAATCGTGTTTAAGGCCGACAACAGCCTGTACCGGGATTACTTCGTTCGCCGTATTCAGTGCTTCAAGCAGCTCCATCGCTTCGGCAGCGGTAATCTGCCCTTTTTCAATCATTTCCAGGATACGTTGTTGTTCACTCATCATTAAATCTCCCTTTTCTTCATAAATTTTTAAGACGTTCTGTTGCTTCTTTTGAAGAAATCTCACCTTTTGACAGTTGATCGAGAATTTCGTTTCGGGTCGCAGTAATGGCCGCCTTCTCTTTAATCAATTCTTTCGATGGTACCTCGTAGCCGAGACCTTTAATCACCGTGTCCAATTTACCACGAACTGTTGGATAGGAAATTCCCAGTTCTTTTTCAACATCCTTGATGTTCCCCCGACACTTAATGAATACCTTAATAAATTCCAGATCGTCATCGGGTAGGCGACAGAATTCGCAGGGGTGGAAATCACCTTCGATGGTGGTGGTACATTTTGGGCAGTTTAATTTGGTTATCGAAAGTTTTTCACCGCAGACAGGGCATTTTCCCGGAGCTTTGTACTTCATAAGTTTCACCAGTCCTCTGATTTATTTGATTATAATATACTGCGAATAATTAAATATGTCAATATAAATATTAAAATAATTAATTTTTAAATTGATAATATTAATTTACGATTAATAAATATGACAATCCCAGCGGTAGCTGGAAATACCGGCTGGTTTTGGCTGGCAATGACAAAGCGTGATCTGGTCTTGTATCAAAAAGCATGATATGATAATCTTAAAAAATGCGGCTGGTTAAAGAAGCGATAGCCAAACCGCTTGGCAGTTTTTATGGTGTGGCCGGTCGATGGATTTGTCAAGCGGCTTGCTGGAATAGTGCAGGTCATCGATTCTGGTGCCTGTTGCGTCCAGTCGCTACCTGACCCGCTTTTTTGCGTGATTGGGAAAATAGCATCGTAAATAGGAGATTAGTTTAAATAAAGGAGCAGGCAATTGTATTTTGATGAATATGGTAACAGTGAAAAAGCAACCATTGTATTTCTGCATGGGGCAGCCTTGACCGACACCTTCAGTAACCAGTATATTTTTAAACAGGACTATCATCTGGTTGTTCCCCATCTTTATGGATCGGGGCGGGAAGTAGAAGAACGTTATGAACCGCAAAAGACAATTGCGGCCTTAGTTGATTTAATCCGATCTTTAAATAAAAAACCGGTTATACTCGTTGGTCACTCGTTGGGCGGTGAACTGGCCGTGGCTTTGGTATCACAGTATCAGGAGCTTTTTGAGCGGGCCGTGTTTTTAAGTCCCTGGGTGTGCGCTACCCAAAAATCCATTGATCGCTTTGTGCGGCTGGGGATCTGGACACAACGGACCTCCAGGCTGTCAGGACTACTGCGGCTGCAGGCAAAATATTGGCATTTGTCCAAGGTTCAGGAGGATTTTCTGGTTGACTACACCAAAAAAATTACCCCCGAACAGTATGTGGCCTGGTTTAAGGATCGAATTTTTCTTGATGAACAAGCAAATTATGCAAAGGTGAAAATTCCCATGCTGGCAGTTTGTGGTGAAAAAGAATTCAGTGAGATTAAAACGTCGGTTGTTGAGCTGGGTAACCGCAATCAGAAGTGTCAGACGCTTTTTTTAAAAGGGGGGCGACATGATTTTCCGCTGCGAATGCCAGCGGTGTTAAATCCGCTGCTGAGCGAATTTTTTAGCTGTGGCAGAATAGAAAAGTAAAGCCGACGAGGAGGGTTAATGGTTACTATATATTTTTCAGGCACCGGAAATTCCCGATACATTGCCGAGCGTTTTTCAGAGAAAACGAAGGCCGCCTGTTTTTCGATTGAAGAGGTGATTGATTTTGGTGAAGTATTGACAACGACAAACACCGTCGCGGTCTGCTACCCGATCTATGGTTCCTGTGTTCCACGTATTTTGCGGGATTTTATTATCGCCCATCAAAGCTGTTTTGAGGGCAAAAAGCTGATAATTTTTTGTACGCAGCTGATGTTCTCGGGTGATGGAGCCCGGATCTTTACCGATCTGCTGGATGGTGTTGCAGTGGAAATTTTATATGCGGAGCATTTCAATATGCCCAACAACATTTGCAATCTGCCGATTTTTCCGGTGCAGGACAATAAAAAAATCAACCGCTATCTTAGTAAAGCAGAAGCAAAACTAGAGCGGGTCGGCAGGGATTTAAGCAGCGGCATTGTTAAAAAACGGGGTTTTAATGTTTTGTCCCAATATAGTGGGTACTTGTTACAGCGCCGTTCCTTTGTGAGGCTTGAGAAAAAAGCAGAAAAAGATGTAAAAATTAGTGCCGCCTGTACTGTCTGCGGTAAATGTATAAAAATCTGCCCGATGCAAAATTTGAAGCAGGTAGACAGCGGGATTTTGCAAAACGGTCAATGTACCCTTTGTTATCGCTGCGTCAACCAGTGTCCGCAACAAGCAATTACGGTCTTGTTGCATGCCCCGGTTAAAAAACAATATCCGGGAATTCACCAGTTGTACAGCGACGATTTTTGATTACGAATACCGAAGGCGTTAAATTTATGACACCATGGTTTTTATAGAAACGGAGGAATAGACATCATTGACAAATTCTAACTGCCTTCACTACTCAAAAAACAAAGAAGCAGCGCAATAAACCAGAAGCAGGGCTAGTATGGTATTGGTGAGCCGGGCATGTTTTGAGAAAAGCGTCTGTAAGAGAGCGCCAAAGAAGGCCCAGCACAGGGTAAAGGAAAAGCCAATCAGCGACAGCACGCCAGAAAAAAAGACCAGCATAGGAAAATCATGAGAAAAATAAGGGAGGATGTAGACTTCCATGGAGATCAGGCAATAGAGATAAATTTTAGGATTGATAAACTGCAGCAAGAAACCGCTGACGAAGCTGCTTTTGGTCAGACTTTCCTTGATTTCAGATGAACTTTGATACGTTTTATAAGCTAGAAACAGTATGTAGAGAGCCCCGATGATCACCATCGGGGTTTTAATCATGGGAAGCATGGATGAAAGCATTGTGAAAAAGAAGGTGCATATTAACATCACCACTGAAAATCCAAAGAAAACACCGAAATTGAAAGGGAGGGCCTGTTTGAATCCTGATTGCCGGGCAATGGACATGGACATCAGGTTATTGGGGCCTGGTGTGACAGCCGTTACCACTGCATAGGTTAAAAAATTGAAAAAACTGAACATCGAATTGACCTCCTAAGAATATGATGGTATATTAAACTTAAAGTACACTATACAAGAATTCAATATATTGTACTTTAAGTTTAATATATTGTCAATAGGAGGTTTTTTTGGACATCACTTTAATTATTGGAAAAAATATCAAGGAGATACGGGAAGCTAAGAAGCTGACTCTGGATGCCGCAGCCCGGGAAACCGGAGTTTCCCGGAGTATGTTGGCCCAGATAGAAAAGGGGGATGTGAATCCAACGATTTCGGTGCTGTGGAAAATTGCCAACGGTTATAAAACATCCTTTTCATCTTTATTAAATTTACAATCGGAAGAGACCATGGTGATCCTGGCTCAATCGGTTACACCACTGGTGGAAGACGATGGAAAATACATCAATTATCCTGTTTTTCCTTTTGATGAAAAAAAGTTGTTTGAGACCTACCGTATTGAAATTGTTGAAAATGGGCAGATGTCTGCCCAACCCCACATTCAGGGAACCGAAGAATACGTCACAGTTTTTGAAGGGGCGGTGGAGATTTCTGTCGGGGCAGAAACCTTTCGGCTGGAAAAAGGAGATTCAATTCGGTTTAAAGCCGATGTTCCTCATGCCTATCGAAACATGGGGATAACCACGGCCAGTCTTAGTATGATTATTTATTATTCAGAGAACTGAGATCGAACCAAGATAGACAAAAATATAGCATCGGATGGATGTATCAAAAATGATTAATAGTCTGGTCAGGATGAATCAAATAATAGAAACAATGAACCGGTGGTGAGAGAATGACAAACAGTGAAATGATGGATAAAGTGGCCGATTTGCAGAAGGCCCTTCGCATTGACTGCGAAAAATGCTGCGGCTTGTGTTGTGTCGCTCTATATTGTATGAAAACCGATGGATTCCCAGAGAATAAAGCAGCGGGGGTGCCCTGTCGGCATCTGCGTTCAGATTTTCGTTGTGATATCCATGACCGTTTGGCAGAGCAAAAGATGAAAGGGTGTCTGGGCTACGACTGCTTTGGCGCCGGTCAGAAAGTGACTCAAAAGATGGGTGAAGATGGGAATTGGAAAACCAATCCTCAAAAAGCAAAGGAACTGTTTCAGACCTTTACGGTGGTGTTTCAGCTCCATCAAATGGCCTGGTACCTGCTGGAAGCCCGGGAGATAAGCTCTGATCAGAAGCAACAAACAGAGATCATGGCGTTGATTGTGGAGAATGAGCAGCTGACCGCGAAGGCAGCGGATGCAATGTTAAACACGGATGTAGCGGCTTATCGGGAAAAGGTTAATCGAATACTTAAACAGATCAGCCACCAGGTGGCGGTGATGCCCGCAAATAAAAAGATGACCAAGAATTTTCTTGGCAAGAATTTGAGTGGGAAAAATTTTGACGGCAGTGATTTCAGCATGGTGTTGATGATTGCTGCCAATCTGGAAGGGGCCAGCCTGCGCGGAAGCAATTTTTTGGGTGCAGATCTTCGTGACGCAAACATCAAAAATACGGATTTAAGCAAGAGTCTGTTTTTAACCCAGATGCAGATTAACGCAGCCAGCGGAAATACAGAAACAAAACTACCTAAAAACCTGGTGCGGCCTTTGCACTGGTAGCGGTGAGGCAACGGATCATCATCAATAGTGGTATGGTGATCAGCAGAAATAAAAGCAAACCCAAATGGGAGGGCTTATGTAATTGAATCGGGAGAAGAGATGAAATTAACAGTATTAGTTGATAACTATACTTATATCGACCAGTATTTTCTGGGCGAGCCGGCGTTGAGTTTTTATATTGAAGAGGAGGGGCAGAAAATTCTGTTTGATACCGGATATTCTGACGTTTTGATTCACAATGCTAAAAAATTGGGAATTGATTTGAATCAGCTGGATACCATTGTATTGTCCCATGGGCATAATGATCATACCGGTGGATTAGCATATCTGGTAAATCAGATGAGTCTCCAAAACACAAAGCTGGTAGCCCATCTCCTTTGTTTTAATCAAAAACAGGATGAAGGTGAAGCAATTGGTTCACCACTATCACGGCAGCAGCTCGATCAGTGCTGCCAATTGTCATTAACAAATAAGCCTACCTGGCTGAGTGAGAAGCTTCTGTTTCTGGGGGAAATTCCCCGGCGGTTTGGTTTTGAAGGACAGCAGTCAATCGGAATGAGCTGTGAAAATGATCAATGGAGCGAGGATGCCGTTTTGGATGATTCGGCGCTGGTCTATCAGAGTGAGACGGGACTAGTTATTATCACTGGCTGTTCCCACAGTGGTATCTGCAATATTATTGAGTATGCCAAAGAAATCTGTCAGGATCAGCGGATTAATGGGGTGATTGGCGGTTTTCATCTTTTTGAACTGGATGAACAATTGTTTAAGACCCAGGCATATTTTGCCGAGAATCAGGTCAAAAGCCTTTATCCCTGCCATTGTGTTTCTTTTGCGGTAAAAGCAAAATTAAATGAAACGATCACTGTTGCGGAAGTCGGCGTGGGATTATCCTTAATGTGGTGATATAACCGAAAAGAACAGAATTAATCAATACAGCGACTACAACGGAAGCGCCCTTCGGCAAAGATAGCTCCGCCAATCACCAAAATGGCACCAAGCATCTGAATCGGCTCAAGAATTTCGCCCAAAAATAGAACTGAGAAGAAAACGGCAGACAGCGGTTCAAGGTATCCCAGAATGGCGACTGACTGAACCGGCAGATGATCAATTGAAGAAAAGTACAGATAACAGCCGATGCCGGTATTAAGCAGCCCCAGAATCAGGATAAACGGCCAATTAGCAGGAGTAACGTCAATAAGAAAGCCCTGGCGCAAACCCACAAAAAGGGCGACAGTTAAAAAACTGAGCAGCAGTTGCAGCGTGGCGTTGCGCATCCCGGTGATGCTGACCGCTTTTTTATTAAAGATTACCATCAGTGCATACATGATTGCCGACATTCCGCCACAAAAAAGCCCCCAGGTGGTTTTGCCATCGCTGATCGCCTGAATATTAATGAGTAGTATCCCGCATAGAACCACCACAAAGCCAATCACTTTGGGACGGGTAAACCGCTCCTCAAACAGCAGAGGAGAGAGCATCATCACAATCACCGGGCCGCAATAGTAGGCCAGTGAGGCAATGCTGACACCAATCTGCTGATACGCCTCATAAAGGAACATCCAGCTTGTACCCATGGCGATGCCGGAAATAACCAGATAAAAAAGATGCAACCGGTTCTGGTTAAGATCAAACTTCTGGTCAGATCGTTTAAACAAAATGACCAAGAGTAAACTGCCAATTAAGGTGCGCAAGAAGACAATTTCATAACTGGAAAGGGAAATGAAACTGGCAACAATGCCGTTTGTTCCAAACAGTAGCAGGGCTAGAAGATAGTTTAAGTAAGCTTGTGTCATAGCGTAAAACCTCCATTTAAAAAAGGGTTCCGGCACTGCGGCCATGAATGATATCATATAAGATTTAGGGATTTCTACCATTGGTTGGAGTAATATATTGGGGGGCATGATGAATAAATATCGCTTATAAAAAACATTGTGTATTATTCCTTTATTTCTTGAAATTTTGATAGTGAAAATATATCATAAATAAAAGAAGAGCAAAAGCGAATGTTTTGCATAGTTAGCATGATAAAAACAGATGAATGAGAGTAAATGCATATGGATACAAATATTCTAAAATACATGGCCTTTATCAGGACGGTGGAGTATGGCAGTTTTACCAAGGCAGCTGAGATATTGCATTATTCCCAATCTGGGATTAGCCGGATGATTAATGATCTGGAAAAAGAGTGGAGGGTATCACTTTTAGAAAGAAGTCGGGCCGGAGTGCGGCTCACATCCGATGGACAGCAATTGCTGCCTTATGCTAAAAGTGTATGTGATGAATATTGGAAGCTACAGACAAAAATAGAGGCAATAAACGGATTGGAATCGGGGTTGATTCGGATTGGCACCTTTTCCAGCGTGGCAACCCACTGGCTACCCAATATTATTAAAGCGTTTCAAAAGGACTATCCCAATATTGACTATGAACTGCTGTTGGGTGATTATACCGAAATTGAAGAGTGGATTCTGGATGGGCGGGTGGATTGTGGGTTTCTAAGACTGCCCACGCATCCTGAGTTGGAAACGATCTTTTTAGAACAGGATCAACTCATGGTGATCTTACCGGAGACCCATCCGTTGGTCGAATGTGAGCGTTTTCCGGTGACGGCGTTGTGCAATGATCCCTTTATGTTACTGGAAAAAGGCGCTAAAGCAGAGGTGACTGAAATCTTTGAGCGTTGTGGGTTGTCGCCAAAGGTACGTTTTACCACCTGGGATGATTACGCCATCATGTCGATGGTAGAGAGTGGATTGGGGATCAGCATTCTACCGGAATTGATTTTAAAGCGAGTTCCCTATCGAATTGTCGCAAAGATACTGGATGTTCCAGCATATCGCAATATTGGGCTGGCTTTTCGGGATAAAAAGGCAATTTCCCTGGCAGGGTTGCGTTTTATCGACTATTTGCCACACCGCTAAAAAGCTGTGTGGATGACGCAGTTATCTGGGTTAAGCTCAAGGGTTGATTTTTTTAGGATAAACCAATAGAATAGAGATAATGAAAAAAAGCTGTGGAAACAGAAAGGAAACAATCACATGAAAATGAGCAAGGAAGATAAGATCCGGATTTTGATCGATGCTCTTGATGCGGTGATGGTAATTCCCAACCATATCGAAGAGTCGGTTCGGGATGCATTGCGCAATGCCCTCAGAACCATTGAAAAACAAGAAGAAGCCAATGATTAGGAGAATAGTTTGAAAATATCAAAAAAAGATGCGTTGATGTGGTTTGAATTTTTTGCGATGTTGCCGGAAGATGAAGAACTGATGGCTAATCAGCAGGAAATTGTATATGCGACCTTTGCCCAGATTGAGGCGGCCATTGATCACCGTAACGCCAAACTGAAAAAAGACATAAAAAACCTGAAATCTCTGGAGCAACGAACCCTTTATGTTGGGGAGGAAAGCAAGTTTCCTCAGGGCTGCCGTTCCTGCCTGCTGGGGACGGGTTTAAGTGCGATCCGCAAAACCAATAAATGCAATATCGAATGTAAATTTTGTTATAACTACGGCGAACTTGACGATATTGCCCCAGTGGGCGAAGGCTTGTGGGAAATTGGCGGCACTAAATTCTATGAAAAAGATCTTGACCTGCTGCTCTCAATCCAACAGCATCCCACCGGGATTGCTTACGTCTTTTTAGAGCCATTTATGGAAATTGAATTGTATTATCCGGTAATTAAAAAATTCAGTGAGGCCGGTATTTATCAGCATCTTTATACCAATGGAACCCTGGCCACTGAAGAAACCTTAAAAGAACTGGGGGCATCCGGTTTAAATGAGATCCGCTTTAATTTGGGAGCCTCCAACTGCTCCGATAAGGTGATTGAAATGATTGCGGCGGCTAAAAAATACATTGCCAAGGTGGGGATCGAAACTCCGATGACCCCCGAATTTTTTGACGCCTTTTTCCAGAAAAAAGCCGCCATTTTGGGAACCGGACTTGATTTTATCAATTGCGCCGAGCTGCACCTGAATCCAAATAATATTGATAACTATATGGGTGAGTTGATGTATATTGCCCGCCGGGGTTATATCTCGCCGATTTGGAGTCGTGAGTTGACCTTGAAATTGATGGCCATTGCCGATACCGAAAACTGGGATCTGGTGGTTCATGATTGTTCAAATGATACCAAGTTTGCCAGAGGGTTAAACGTAAGCGGCAAAGCGGGTATGTGGTTTGGGGCCAGCAACTATTCCTGTGAATTTTCCCGGATTCCTTACACCTTTTTCCTGCCGATTTTGCGGGATGAGGGCTTTGAATTTCTGACTGAAGAAGAACTGCCGGCGGCTTATCGGCCGTTGACAATTTAAAAAGGGATAATCAAGTAGCGGTGAGTAGCTGAAAAATGAACTGTCAAAGACAGTTGGTAAAAGAAAAAGCGATGAAATTTGCAGCGCTGTATTGACCCAGGGGGAGAAAACGTGACCAAATACCCAATCCATCCGGATTTTAAAAAATATGAAAAAATCAAAACACCAATTCCCGAAAGATTGTTGCCGTTAATGAATGGGGTGATTGAACGAAGTTTCAATAAACGACCGCCGGAGCCAGGGGTTCGAGAAACCCGGATAATAATTGGTGGCTATCAAAATGAACCGGTGGAGCTGATTATTTATGAGCCGGAAGCGTCAGAGGAGCGGCTGCCCTGTCTGATTTATCTTCATGGTGGTGCCTTTGTATTGAAATCGGCCGCTTTTCATAAGCGGTTGATCTGTGACTACGCCAGCCATACTCCTTGCAAGGTGGTCTTTGTGGATTACCGGCTGGCACCCCAGCATCCGTTTCCGGTTGCGCTGGAGGATTGCTATGCTGCCCTTCACTGGGTCTATCAGAATGCCGCCGAAATTGGCATCGATCCCAGTCGAATAGGGGTCGGCGGGGACAGTGCCGGTGGCGCTCTGGCTGCCGGTCTGTGTCTGATGGCCCGGGATCGAAGGGCGCCGGCGCTTTGTTTTCAGATGCTGATTTATCCGGTTACGGATGCCCGGCTTAATACCCATTCGATGAAAGAATACATCGATACGCCACTATGGAATGCCAGGCAGAATGAAAAGATGTGGAAACTCTATTTAAAGGATGGTTGTTCATTGGAACGGGGCTATGCATCGCCGATGGAAGCTGCTTCGTTTGTCAATTTACCGCCAGCCTATGTAGAAGTGGCAGAGTTTGATTGTCTTAGGGATGAGGGCATTCTTTTTGCCGAGACCCTAAAAGAAAACGGAATTATGGCAGAATTGCACCAGACCAAAGGCACCATCCACGGCTTTGAAATCGCCGAAGACAGTGCAATTGTCAGACAAAGTCTTGATAAACGGGTTGAGGCCCTGAAAAAGGCTTTTTACCACAGTGAAATCGAGCTGAACCGATGATGCTGAAACAGGTTTGCTGCGGTCACATTATTCCCTGATCCACGAAAAGACGTATTCCAGGTGCTGCGGTAAGGTCAGTTCCGGCGCAGCAGTGGTGACAAAATGCCCGTTGATGTTGCCTTCCTGGGTGGCAAAATCAAAGTGGGCCGCAGCAATGCCCAAGTCAACCCGCTGGATATCGTAGGCAAAGGCCTTACTATAGCCCGGTTCTTTTGCCTCATAAAAATGACAGTTACCATCGAGTAAGACAATCCGCCAGGGCTGTTTATTGGAGGCCGATGGCCCTAACCGGACCATTTCCAGAGCAAAGGCCAGATCGCCAGCGGTTGCTTCGGTCAGTGGGGTCTGAAAATCATCCTTAAAAAACAATTGCGGCCAGTTTTTACGTTGATCGGCCTTGATTAGTTTACGCATTGCTTTTTCTTTAAAATGCTTGTGTTCGGCAGCGTAGCCATAGGGGCTGATAATCGGAAAAAGTTCACCGTCATCGATGTGCATTGCCGTAGAAAAACTGCGGCGGTCAAAGGTGCCCCCTAACCAGCAGCTGCCAAGACCCTGATCAGCCAGATAAAGAACCAGGGCTTCAAATTCATACCCCAGCGCTTCCAGTGCCATGGGTTCCGGGGTAATTGTTGCACCAATATAGTGACTAGCACCCTTGATGACCCCGTAGGTGCCAAGCTTTTGGCTGGTTTGGTTGGCTTTAATATCAAGGGTGTGAAAGGTGACAGTTGGGCCAAAAGGATTATGCAACGTCTTAATAAAAGCTGCAATGGCGCTTATTTTATCCGCTTCAATGACTCGTTCCTGATAATTTCGGACGCTATAGCGTTTTTTTACGGTTTCTTCAACTGGAAATTTAATCTTCATGATGATTCTCCTTCGAATAATGATCCATCCATAGGCGTTTGACAAACGGAATGCAGCATTTGCAGTACGTTCGTCATTGCCTGAAATACAAAACAGACAATATTTTAGACAATTATATTTTACACAACATAAATAGCGATTGTCAATGACAATCGCCGGTTTTTAAGCAGCAAGAAGTTCTGAATTTTTTAAGCCAGCCATCAGGTTGGTTAGGAGGGCAAATTATTTTGTTTTGTCCTGCAGTTTTTTTAATGCAGAAATAAAAAAGTCGGGATGTTCATAGTGGATGTCATGGCCGGACTTAATGGTCATGGTTTCGCAATTGGAGAGGCAAGCCTGAACCTTTTCGGCATCGGCATCGCTATTGGCGGCATACAAAACGCCATCCTGACCGTAATTCGTTTCGGCTTTGAGATAAATCGTCGGACTTGGAATCGCTTTTAGCAGGGTTTCCTGATCGATCCCATGCATCCATGAACCGTCGTAAAAGGCTTCTCCAAAGGCCAGATCATAATGATCAATGGTGTTCATTAACCGCATCCAGGAATAGGGAATCCAGAAAATTCGGGGCCCCTGGTCGGGGTGCTCTTGGCGGAATGTTTCGACGGCTAGAACCACCCGTTCTTTCAGACCACCAAAAAGGGACGTCATGTAACCATTTTTAAAATAGTATACAACAAAATCGGTTTCCTCTGTTTGGTTTAGAAAGCTGTGAATGGTCATAAAGGTATCTTTCCAGGCGAAGCAGCCAGCACCTTCTTGCATTTCCGCTGGCGTGACGGAAAAGAGCGGGGGATCTTCAAGAACCAGGCCGCTAACCCGTGTGGGTGCGTTGGCGCCTAGCCAGGCCGCCAGAATACCGCCAGAAGAATGACCGGATACGAAGCATTTTTCACCGATGACATGATCCATAAACCAGATTAGCGCTTGGCCATTTACCGCGCAGGAATAAAGCGCCGGATCATGACTGGATTGACCGTGGCCAAAGCAATCCACTGCAAAGACATGATAGTTCTTCGACAATTTAGGCAGAACTGCCGCATAATCCTCCCAGGATACGCCTTGACCGTGGATTAACAGCAGAGCGAGGCCGTTATCTGGGCCCTCACCATAATTAATAACCGAACCACTATCAAGCGTGACTGTTTGCTCGGTAAAGCCGGCGGCGAGGGTTTGTTTGAGATAGCGATCATCGTTCGGATGTAAGTTGCTGTAAAAAAAATAACCAAGGGCAACGGCAATGCCGATTACCACAAATACCAGAACAATCAGGGCTAGTTGCATTTTTTTAATCTTCACTTTCGTTGTCCTTCGCGGTTTGATCGGCATTGTTCAAACTTTGTTTGACAAATTCAAACTGACTGATGAATTGATTGGTATCAATCAGGGCCAGACCGCCCTGATTTTCATCACCTAAAATCATCAGACTATCGCCGGGGTTGATCTGGAAGATGTCCCGGGCTTTTTTGGGGATGACAATCTGTCCCCGTTCACCGACAATCACCGTGCCAAAAACGTGTTTGCCTTTTGGCGGTAGGGGTACGCCAACTGTTTCAATACCGTTGACGAGGGTATCAAGGGAAATGTTATAAAGCGCTGCCAGGGCAATGCATTTATTCATATCCGGTAAGCTTTCACCGTTTTCCCATTTAGCAACGGATTGTCGGGAAACGGCGATCTTCTCAGCCACATCTTCTTGCGTGTACTGATGGGTTTTTCGCAGGGTCTGCAAATTCATACTTATCATATTTTTCATATTTTCACCACCTGAGCTTATTCTACCAGTTTTCCGCAACGACATCCATCAATTGATGTTAACACAATGGTGCAAAAAATGTCAGCTTTGGTTGCTTTATGCAACGTCGTCACATTGTATTCACAATGAAAACGACGGGTGAGAACAATCAGTGATAAAAGATAGCAAGAATGGTCAAAATAAAACGTTCAAAATCTGAGAAAATACCAAAGGAAAAATAAGGAGGGTGATGTGGATAAGCCTAGACAGAATACACACTTGTAACTGAGGGCTTCGCTTATCATCATGTGCTTCGATACAATAGTGAAGAGTGCTTTAGAAAAAAAGATTGAAGGTCATCTTCAGTTAAATTAAAATGGAATAGGAAAGGCGGGAAAGAAATGAAATGTTGCATTGTAAAGGCCGGAATAGATTTGAAAATTTATTAAACAAGTAAATCTATTAAACGATTAGGAGGATTTGAAATGTCTATTCCGGGAAAAACCTATCCGCGGACTGGTGATACTCAGACCATTTATCTGAATGCTGTTATTACTAATCCCAACATTAAGATTGGTGATTATACCATCTATAATGATTTTATAAATAATCCCATTGATTTTGAAAAAAATAATGTGTTATATCATTACCCGATCAATCAGGACCAATTGATTATTGGTAAATTCTGTTCTATTGCCTGCGGTGCAAAGTTTGTTTTTACCAGTGCCAATCATACCTTGAAATCGCTGTCGACTTATCCATTTCCTTTGTTCTGGGAAGAATATGGCCTTGAACAGAAAGCGGTTACCCAAGCCTGGGATAAAAAAGGTGATATTGTGATTGGAAATGATGTCTGGATTGGCTATGAAGCCGTTATAATGTCGGGAGTCCATATTGGTGATGGCGCAATCATTGGAACCAGAGCCGTTGTCACAAAAGATGTGGAGCCCTATACAATCGTTGGTGGAGTACCCGCAAAGCTAATTAAAAAACGATTCGACGATGAAACAATTAAAAGACTGCAGTCGCTTTGCTGGTGGGACTGGAATAAGCAACAACTGCGTGAAAAATTAAATGATATTATGTGCGGGAAGATCGATCAATTATAAAGTGGTACAGAAAAAACTGAATGTCAACATGGTATTTCATATAGAAAAAATTAGTAATTTGAAGGAGGTTTCATGATGAAAAATGTAATAAAAGAATTGCCCTCAGAACAGCGTGAAAAGCTACTCAACCTTTTGAGTCTCCGTTTTGAGAAAAATATGAACCGTCATCCAGGTCTAACTTGGGCTGAGATTCAGGAAAAACTGGAAGTTAAACCAGAAAAGCTTTGGTCACTCAATGAAATGGAAGAAACCGGCGGTGAACCGGATGTAGTCGGCTATGATCAGGATGCGAAGGAATACATTTTTTATGATTGCTCTGAAGAAAGTCCAAAAGGCCGTAGAAATGTTTGTTACGACCGTGAAGGATTGGATTCACGGAAAGAACATAAGCCGGAAAATAGCGCCATTGATATGGCAACCGCCATGGACATTGAGCTATTAACTGAAGAACAATACCGGGAATTACAGAAACTGGGGAGTTTTGATACGAAAACGTCAAGCTGGCTAAAAACACCGGTTGAGATCAGAAAACATGGTGGTGCGCTTTTTGGCGATCGTCGTTATGATCACGTTTTTGTCTATCACAACAGCGCACCTTCTTATTATGGGGTAAGAGGCTTTCGTGGGATGCTAAGAGTCTGACTTTGAACAGATGGTTTCCGAAGAAACGGATTTATGGGCATGAGCATCACAAAAACATTTGTCGAAGCAGTTTATATAGTGCAAAAAAATCGACATATATTCTTATAATGAAAATATTTAATGGTGATTAAATAATAACAACTTATTGCTTCTTTCAAAAACCCTAGAAACAAGCGTCCTTGCGGGATCAAATAAATCCCTTAAAAAATTCTTTTGTAAAAAATATTTCAAAAGTGGTTCCAAAAGCCTTCGAAAGGTGTATAATACATTTGAGCATAAAATAAGCGGAGGTGTATTGATGAATATGTTACAGTTGGAACGGATGAAAAATGACAACGGTTTTATTGCCGCCCTGGATCAAAGCGGAGGCAGCACACCAAAAGCGCTGGCAATTTATGGCATTCCCAAAGAAGCTTATGCGGATGAAGCACAGATGTTTCAAATGGTCCATGAAATGCGATCACGAATAATGAAAAGTTCTGCCTTTACCAAAGAGCGAATTCTGGCAGCGATCCTGTTTGAAAAAACAATGGATTTAAAAGTGGATGACAAGTATAGTGCCGATTATCTTTGGGATGTTAAAGGAATCGTACCGATATTAAAAGTGGATAAAGGTCTACTGGATTTGGAAAATGGCGTTCAGTTAATGAAGCCGATTACTGATCTTGAAGCCCTGCTGGCCCGGGCCAAAGAACGGCATATCTTTGGAACCAAAATGCGGTCCGTTATCAAAGAAGCCAATCCAACCGGCATTAAAGCCATTGTTGATCAACAATTTGAAGTCGGGCGAGCCATCGTGGCGGCCGGTTTTATTCCAATTCTGGAGCCGGAAGTGGATATTCATACTCCCAACAAGGCAGAAGCGGAAGCGATTCTCAAGCAGGAAATTCTTGAACATCTGAAAGCGCTGGATCCAAGTTGTCAGATCATGTTTAAGCTGACCATTCCCGACGTTGATAATTTTTATCAGGAGGTAATTGCCCATCCGAATGTCGTTAGAACGGTTGCCTTATCCGGCGGGTATTCCCGGGAAGAGTCCAACATCAAACTGACTAAAAATCCGAAACTGATTGCCAGTTTCTCAAGAGCTCTGACCGAAGGTCTCAATGTTGGTCAGAGTGATGCAGAATTTGACAAGGTATTAGATGAATCGATCCAATCGATTTATGAAGCTTCGATTAAATAGATGACGGGATTCTGAATTATCAGTGATAAGAGAGCGTAGTGTAACACGCTCTTTTTTTGATCGATTTAAAAAGCAAAAAGGACGTTTTGTTTGTCAGCTCAGAAACAACATGTTACAATAAATAAACAATCGGTAGTCGTTGTTTATGTGTAAAAGCCAAACAGCGAAGATGTGACAAAAAAACAAAACTGGAGGCTGAAGATGAATGATCTGTTGCTATTATGTGGCGCTATGCTTATCGTCGTGTATTTGATCATATTATCGAGGACAATAAAAAATATTGAGCCATCAATTAGACTGTCAAATGCCTTTGTGGCAGTGGCCTGTTTATTGATCTGTTTTTCACATTCGGGTTATATAAATTTTATCATGCTGCCGTGGGAAATCATTAGTATCAGGACCGTTTTTTTTAATTTTGGACTGGTTGCTTTCCTGGTCGGACTGTTTATCATGTTTGTCGAACTGCTTAAAGATCCATTGTTTAAGTATTCACCATATGTTGTTATCGTTGGCCTAAGTTTATTGACGATGTATGCCAAAATTGCCATACCATTCGGCTGATAGCCATTGGCATTTAGTTTGCTTCAAATGATTTCATGTTTACAAGGCAATGTTTTATAGAAAATTGTGCGATGAATAATGAGAGGTGTTCGTGATGGAAGAAAACCTGATTGCCCCCTGCGGTATGAATTGCAGCTTATGTGTCGCCTATCAAATGAAAAAGTATGATTTAAAAAAACAGGGTTTTAATCGGAAATACTGCCCCGGCTGTATTCCAAGGGGTGAAAACTGCACCCATATGGGTGACAGCTGTGAGCTTTTAAAAAATGGGCAGGTTCGTTTTTGTTATGAATGTCGTGATTTCCCCTGTAAGCGCCTAAAGGGCCTTGATAAGCGTTATCGGACCAAATATCATATGAGTATGATTGAAAACCTGAAGGCGCTGCAGAAAAATGGAATGGCGGCGTTTCTAAAAAGCGAAACAAAGCGGTGGGCATGTCCTAAATGTGGGGAACCAATTTGCTGTCATAATGGGCTCTGTCTGCAGTGTGATCTTGAGACTTTGCGAAAAAATAAACGCTACCGCTGGAATGAGGAGGAAAGATAATTGAAAACAACTCTACGCAAATGGAAAATGACAGATGCGGAGCCACTTTCAGAGATGCTAAACAACCCGAAAATTCTGGCGAATCTACGGGACGGCTTACCCTATCCCTATACCATTGACGATGCAAAAGGATATATAAAGGCCATGCTGGATGCCGATCAGGATCAAATCTTTGCTTATGCCGTTACCGATGGCAATCGGATCATAGGCAGCATTGGGGTGTTTCGCAAAGAAAACATCCATTTTCGAACTGCCGAGCTGGGTTATTATATTGCCGAGTCCGACTGGGGTCAGGGACATGGAACCCGGGCGGTTAAACAGATCTGTGAACTGATTTTTGAAACAACCGATATCATCCGGATTTTTGCGGAACCGTTTGTTAGAAATCTGGGATCATGCCGCATTCTTGAAAAAGCTGGCTTTCAGGTGGAGGGAATCCTCAGAAAGAATGCTGTCAAAAATGGTCAGATAGAGGATATGAAACTCTATGCCTTAATTCGGGAATAACAACAAAACAATGCTAAGAAATGAATGCGTCAGCAAGGCCATTGATTTTATTATTGATAACCTCAATGAAGAAATCACCATCGCTGATGTGGCGGATTATTGTCATCTGTCCAAGTATTATTTATGCCGGATTTTCAAAGCCGAAACTGGTGAAGGGGTCTATGCCTTTATCAAGCGTTTAAAAATGGAACAAAGCGCTATTGAAATGAAGCTCGGCAAAGATAAATCAATTACCACTATCGGAAGCAGTTATGGCTACAGTTCGTCAAACTACAGCTCCGCATTTAAAAAGCACCATCATCGTTCCCCGGCAGAATTTCGCAAAACCGTGAATACCAGCAATGCCCCTCACCCCTATCGTCCCGATCAGCTGGCACGATTTCAGGCCTTTGAAGGGTATGATCAGAAGATTGAGATCCGGCAACTAGCCGAATTCCGGGTGCTTTATGAGCGGTATCTGGGAAATTACCTTGATCTGGGCGCCCAGTGGAAAGTTTTTACGGCCAAACATCATGAAGAGATTCATGCCGATACCCTCCTCATTGAACGCTACTATGATGATCCGGCCATTACCCGGGTCGGCCAATGTTTATACGATTTGTGTATGACTATCGATGCCAACGGTGAGTGTTCCAACAGCACGATGATCGGCGCTGGAAAATTTGCGGTTTACCGCTTTGATGGGCTGATCAAGGATATCTATGAAACCCTTCAGGGCATTTATAATATCTGGCTGCCAGACAGCGGTTATGAAATGGATGAACGCTATGGTCTTAATATTTATCGTCAAATTGACCGAGCGCACAGCCAGGTGATCATGGATTTATGCATTCCCGTTAAATAGCGCAAGAATTCAGAAGTAAGAAGACAGACGTTCTTTTATAATGATAAGTGTCAAGAGACAGGGGTCGATTTGAAAGAGGTTTGTTTTTTTTATTGGAAAATAAACAAATAACGGCCTGCTTCAAAAAGCCAAACGGATGATAAAACAAAAACGGAGGATGTTAAAATGTTTGATATCAGAAAAATTCAGGAACAGGTTATTTTTCAGGCGGTCAAAGATCAAAGCAACGAGGCGGTTGCTAAAGCAATCGTAGTTGGTTCGGATGAATCGGAGAATAACCCGAGCTGGGTTAAAGCGACAATGAAACGGCTGGAAAAGCAGTTTGATCGCGACACGGTTGTGCAGATTCGCAGAAATTGCCAGTGTGGTTACGGCATGGATGAGCGCTTGGCGCTGCTCAACGAACTGCTCGCCGAATCAGCGAGTCTGGAAGAATTCGGTAGTCAGGCCAAAGCCAATGCGGCGGGGCTTTATAGTGATAATGGGGAGCTCTATCTCCAGTTTCTATTTTGCCCCTGCCCGATGTTGGAAGGGGTTGACCGGCTGGAGACGGATACCTGGTGTCAATGCACCACCGGTTACAGCCAGGTTCTTTTTGAAAAAGCATTCCAGTGTCAGGTCGAGGTGGAGCTTCTGAAAAGCATCAAAATGGGTGATAACAACTGTCTGATGAAAATTATTCCCGAAAAAGATATCTGGAAGTAAAGATATTGTCAGGAGAAATTCTAAAGAGCATAACCAAAGTTTAGGCCTAAGCCGATGTTGCAGATAAAAATGCTGCATCGGCGTTTGTCTTTTTGGGGTAGTGGACGTAAAAGGAAACAAGCTTAATGTGATTGAGAAAAGGCATCAACACGATTATAGGTATTATTAAAGATAAACAAAGCGTGGGCATCAACATCATAACTGATCATGCCAAGGTTATCCAGCGTGCCAATGAATTGATCACTTTCAAAGCGCTGTCCATGAGTGAAGACAAGTAGCCCCGAGACATCTTCGTACGTATAAACAACCTTCACCCATTTCCCGAGGGTGCGGTTTTCAATAATAACCTGATGATCTGCTGTAAACTCATAGGTTTCATAGTAGCCGTTATCGCCCAACAATTCCCATTTGCCGACGAGCTGATCCGGGTCGTCAGTAAGCACTGGTGGTTTATTTTCGGCAGCCGGTTTGACAGAACAGCCACATAAAACAGCAAATAGAAACAGTAGTAATCCGGTAATCCAAACGTTTCTTGTCATCTTTATCCCCTTAGCACAATAAAATTTGAAATGACTAAAGTATAAAGGTTTGAGAACCCGGATTCAAGTTATTTATAAAACACCATGGGTTATATTTTGAGTTGTTTTAAAACGGTGTTAGTTTTTGGCAATTTTTTCATATCGAAAGACTGAGGTAGTCTTTTATTTCTGCAATAGTTCTTTTCATCGAGTCAAACCTCTGATAAAATACCAGTAAATAACGGAAGTTTTCTGAAATAGCATTACAAAAAAAACTCAGAAATAAAAAGTTAAAATCAGAAGAATATTCGTATATGAGGGCAGTGTTATTGACAGCGTAAAAATCTAGCGATTTATAAATTAAAGGAGTAACAGAAGTAAATGAAAAGAAAAATTAAATTGGTTTGTTTGGTTATAAGTGTGTTGATCACACTGACAGCCTGCTCAACCGGGGAAAAAACAGCGCTCGATCCTAAAAATCCGGTTTCGATTACCCTGTGGCATTATTATGTGGGAGATAATAAGATTGCCCTGGAAAAAGCGGTGGATGCGTTTAACACCAGTGTGGGTTCCGAAAAAGGGGTGGTGGTTAATGCGGTGGCCAAAGGCAGTGTGATGGAACTCGAAAAAGCAGTTACTGATGCCGCCAATGGCGTGATCAATGCCGAAGCCATGCCGGATTTGTTCTCCTGTTATCCTGATAAGGCGTTAGAAATAGACGCGTTGGGAAAATTGTGTGATTTAAACGATTACTTTTCTGAAGCCGAAAAGGGGCTGTATGTGGAAGAATTTTTAAACAGTGGCCAATTTGATGGCGAGCGGCTGCTGATTCTGCCGATTGTCAAAAGTACCGAACTGCTCTATGTTAATGCAACTGCCTGGAATGAATTTGCCGCAGAAAGTGGTCTGGACGCCAGTAAGCTTGGCACCTGGGAAGGGGTTTATGCAGCGGCTCAGAGCTATTATAAGTGGACAGATGCTCAGACCCCCGAAACAGTCGGAGATGGCAAAAGCTTGATGGGCGTTGATTCGGTGGCAAATTATATCATCATCGGCAACAAGCAATTGGGGGTTGAAGTCATCGATGGCAAAAATCAGCAGGTCGTGTTAAACCGGGAAGTGATGAAAAAGATCTTTGATACCTATTACGGCGGTATGAGCCTGGGTTACTTCAACGCGGTCGGCAAATTCCGGTCAGATGATATTAAAGCCGGGGATCTGGTAGCCTACGTTGGTTCATCATCGGGTGCTGCCTATTTCCCAACCTGGATCGAAAAAGACAATACACAGCAACCCATCGATTTTCTGGCGCTGTCCTACCCAGTCTTTACCGGTGGTAGCCCCGACGCAATCCAGCAGGGGGCAGGGATGAGTGTGACCAACTCGACCCCAGCTAAGCAGGAAGGGGCGGCCGTTTTTCTAAAATGGTTTACTGCAGAAGCGCAGAATATTGATTTTGCCATGACTACCGGGTACCTGCCAGTGCAAGCTGGCGCTTACGAGAATGAAGCCTTTAAAACATCGCTGGAGACTTTAAGTGCTGGAACAGCGGCTGATCAAAATATTGCAAAAGTCTATGAGATCGCTCTGGATCAGATCATGGCACGGGAAACCTATGCGTCACTTCCTTTTAAAGGCAGTTATGAGGTGCGAACGACGCTGGAAAAATCATTGACGGCAATGGGTGAAGCTGGCCGTCAAAATGCTGTGGTATTAAAGGAACAGGGCATGTCAGAAGCGGAAATACTGGCAGCGCTGGATCTTAATGCCCGGTTTGAAGAGTGGTTGACCGTTATTCGCAGCCAGCTTGATGAGTCCGGAATAGCCTATGTTGAAAAATAATCAAGCTTAATAAAACAGTTGATAAGGAAACGTACATGAAAAAGACCTGGACCCTTCGAAGACAGTTAAATATATTATTAGCGCTGATTGTCACCTTTCAAAGCCTGGCCTTACTATCGGCGCTGTGGGTATCTCAGGTTTTTTTCATTCTGGATGCTGAAGCGGTACGATTGCTGAATAATACCACCGAAACCCGGAAGAAAACATTTGATGCATCGGTGGGTCAGACGATTGCCAATGTCACCGGCGAGACCGAACAACTCAATGCCGCCTTAATTTTGTTAGCTCAGCAGCAGGGCAGTACTCCTGCTGATTTGTATCTCAATGATTTGGCATATAATGAAACGGCTTTGCTGGCAAGTCAGTCACTGGTAACAATCCTGAAAGAAAACCAGGTGACCGGGGCCTTCTTTGTTTTGAATGGTTCAAATTCGAATAAAGACGATTCAGCGGCGCATTCGGCGGTATATATTCGCAACAGCACTCCGGATAATGGTGCGACGTCTAACTATTTACTGGAAATTGGCCCAATTGCGGTATCCAAACAATACACCATGGCTACCAGCATCCGCTGGAATCTGGATCTGCGTCGGGAAAATTCAGCCGGAGTCTTCGATTTTTATGAGAAACCAATCTGGGCCAGCAGTCAGTTTAAAAATGCTGAAATGGAGCGGTATGGTTATTGGGCGCCGCCCCGGGATCTGCTAAAAGACAATCAGCAGGTTGTTACCTATACCTTGCCACTTCTGGATGAAGATGGGAATGGTTATGGAGTGATGGGAATCGAAATTGATATGCCTTATTTTAGCCAGCATTATCTGCCGGATTCCGACCTCCTTTATCACAACAGTTTTTATGTGATCACCCAAATGATCGATCAGACCCTGAATCTGGACTGGTTTATTCCCAGTGGGGTTTTGGCAGAAACCTATTTAAAAAGTGGCGAGCAATTGAAGCTTACAAAAGGACAGGATAAGGGGATTTTTGAAACCCGGCTGGGGGCACTGGGGACAATGGTTGCTTCCGTTCAGAAACTGAAAGTATATAGTGATAATTCTCCTTTTGCCGATCAGAACTGGACCCTGGCCTGTCTGGTGCCGAAAGATGTTTTGCGGGAAAATTCGGTATCCGTGCGGGAGAAGCTGATTTACAGCATTTTGCTGACCACCGTCCTGGCTTTTGGGGCCGTTTTTGTACTGGTTTACTTTTTTACCCGGAAGATCTCGCGGTTGTCAAAATACGTCCGGGAACTGTCGCCCTACGATGAGATTTATTTCAAACCCACGGGAATGCGGGAGGTTGATGACCTGACGACAGCCGTGCAATTGTTAAACCAGCGCTTGATGAATGTCTCTAAAACCACCTCTAAAATACTGGAATTGAGTTTGTTGCCGATTGGCGGTTACGAAGTGCTGGAAAACAACCAGGTGATCCTCACCGATTTTGTCTATTGGCTGCTCCATCTGGATCCCGGTAGTGTGGTATCTCAGGATGACTGGTCCCGCTACTATCAGCAGGTGACCAAAAAACCGGTGGCAGGGCAGGAAAATATCTATGAGTATTACGATGCCTATACCGAAAAACAGATGTGGCTGCGGATTCTCGAAGCTAAGTCGCCCAATGGGCTGGTCGGGGTGATCCAGGATGTCACCGACGACATTGAAGAAAAACGACGGTTAACCAATGAGCTGGATTATGATGCATTGACAGGGTTATTTAGCAACACCGCCTTGAAACGGGAAGCGACGAGGAGAATAGCAGAAAAACCCAATGAAATTGGGGCGATGATTTTTATTGATCTGGACAATCTCAAATATATTAACGACACCTTTGGCCATGATGTAGGGGATCGTCTGATTATCCGGGCCAGTGAAATTTTCCGCTATTTTGAACAGTATGACGGCATTATTTCCCGGATTTCCGGTGATGAGTTTGCCATTTACCTCCATGATTGCGGCAATCAGGACGAGCTCCGTCAGATAATTCAAAACCTTTATCCTTACGGGAAGTCTTTTTTATTGAACACACCGGATGGTAATGAGAATCAGATTCGTTTTTCGGCGGGGGTGGCCTGGTATCCACAGGATGCCAGCAACGTTCTGGATTTACTGAAACGGTCGGATTTTGCCATGTATGAGGCCAAACACAAGGAAAAAGGTCGTTTGTTTGAATTCAATCGGGAGTATTATCAGCAGATGTCCTACCTGCTGGAAAACCGCGAGGCCATCAATCGCTTGCTTGATGAGCGGCGGATACGCTTTGCCTTTCAGCCCATCGTCGATTTAAAAAGTGGCGAAATTATGGGTTATGAGGCATTGATGCGGCCGCTGCTTGACAATTTCAAAAATCCCAGGGAGATTCTGGCCGTAGCGGCGGCTCAGTCAAAACTGGCACAACTGGAACGAATGATCATATTGATGGCGTTTCAGACCCTTGACGAGCATACCGAAGAACTTGAAGAACGCAAAATATTTATCAACAGCATTCCCAGCCAGCGTTTGAATGATGAAGATCACCTGTTTGTTGAAACGCAATATCGTCAACATTTCAAACAGGTTGTCATCGAGATTACCGAGGAAGATAGCCGCAACATCGAGCTCTTATCTGAAAAAATACACTATATCAAAAACAATGGGATGGCGATTGCTCTGGATGATTTTGGTAGCGGTTATTCCAATGAGATCCGGATTTTATCGCTGTTGCCGGATATTATAAAGATTGATATGGAGATGATTCAGGGGATTAACAACAATGCGGACAAACAGAATTTGGTTGCTAATCTGGTCAATTTTTGTCATAACAAGGGCGTCAAGGTGGTGGCCGAAGGTATTGAAGCCTCAAATGATCTGGCCACGGTTATTGCGATGGGCATTGATTATGCTCAGGGGTTTTATCTGGGTCGGCCGACGTTTGAGTTTGCGATAATCGATCCGGAATTGCAAAATGAAATTCAGGCATTACAAAAGAAAGTCACCCAAAGTTTATTGGAAGAATGAAACAATGATTAAAAAATGAAAGGGGCAAAAAAATGAAAACCGCTGTTATTTATTATTCACTGGAAGGGAATATGGATTTTATCGCTCAGCAAATTGGAAAAAATGCGGAGGTTGATCTTCATCGACTGAAACCCCAGAAAGAGTATCCCACCGGGAAGATCAGCAAGTATGTGGTTGGGGGGAAAGGCGCCAAATTTGGGGAGTGTCCGGAACTTATCAATCCGGCCATCGATCTGTCAAAGTATGAGACGGTCATTATTGGCACGCCGATTTGGGCCGATACCCTGGCACCGCCACTGAATACTTTTTTCAGAGATTATGATATCACGGGAAAGAAGATTGTTCTGATCGCCACCCATCGTGGCGGTGGTGCAGACAAGTGTTTTGAGAAAATGAAGACCCATCTCGCCGGCAATCAAATTCTTGGCAATTTTGATTTTTTAGAACCCAAACAGCAGCAGGACAAAAATATTAATGAAAAATTAGCACAAATCAGCAAACTGATTGGCGCATAAAATAAAACTGCCTGACCCGACGTTTTGCGGATCAGGCAGTTTTATTCATTCAAAAGAATTTACAGCAATCAGGCCTCTCTGATTTTACGAAGCAGTGGTGTTTTAGTCACGGCCAGCCATAATCCGCCGGAAAGCAAGCCCAGAATAATGTTGAGCCCGCCGATAACGGGAATCAAATGATCCATGTTAAAGGAAATGATAATCATCCCCAAGCTGCCCATGATGGTGGCAAAAGAACCCATCAGTGAAGAGGCTGAACCGGCATCCTCAGGCTGTTGATCCAGCATCAGGTAGGCACTGGGGGGACGGGAGCAACTACCGGCCAATGTAGCGGGAAATAAAGCCAGGGCAAAGATAAAGGGGTTGCTCTGACCGAACAGAATAATCGCCAGACCGCTTAAGATGGTAATGCCAAAACAGAGATTAATGATCGAAAAGCGCTTGAAATGGTTGGATAGTTTGATATAAATCAAGGGTCCCAACAGCATCGCCAGGGCGTTAAAGGCAAAAAAGTAACTGTAAACCTGGCTGCTGGTTCCAAAATCATTTTGATAAATATAAGAAGATGATGAAATAAAGGCCAATCCGGAGATGCTGGAAAGGGAAAAAATAATCAGCAGGGAAGTAAAACCCGGGTTTTTAAGAACGACCCCCAGTCGCCCCAAAGTATGGAGAATATTTCCGGATCCCCGATGTGCGATTGATTCCTGAAAAATGATGGAACCCAAGAGGATAATGAGTCCCAGTAGAGCCTGGATGATAAAGACCCCCCGCCAGGAGGTGAAGGTCAGTAACAGAGCCCCGATAACTGGGGCAACAGCCGGGACAATAATGACCATCGATTGAACCAAGGCCAGAGTTTTCTCTCGCTGTCGTTCATGGTAGACATCTTTGACAATGGCAGTGGCCACAGCACTGGCAGAACCGCCGCCGATGGCCTGCAAAACCCGGAAAAAAATCAGCTGATAAATGCTGCCGGAAACAGCACAGAGTAGGCTGGCAATGGCATAGCCAGTGATTCCGACCAGTAGAATCGGGCGGCGGCCATATTTATCACTGAGCGGCCCCCAAACCAGAATACCGGCGCTAAAAAAGATAAAGAACAGAATCAGGGTCAGATTTGTCAGATATTCGGGAACATTGAAATAGGCAGTCATGGTCGGTAGCGCTGGCAGATATAGATCGGTAGATAGCGGGGCAAAAGCGCTTAGAAAAACCAGGAAGATCAATAAACCCCGATCACCCAGGTATTTTTGCCGGGAAACTATTTCTTTAGCGGCATTTTTTGGATTATTCATTTGCTTCTCACATTCATTTATATTTAGATATTAACTCTATTTAATATTATAATGGATAAATCAAATATTGCAAGGGAGGTAAGGGGATTAATTTATTAGATAAATGCCATGACGGCATTTCGGTGTGTTTTAAAAATACTTGACAACAGATAGTAATTGCTTTACGATACTAATATCGACTATCGGTCGGCAAATGGGAGGTTCAATGAAAACAGTAAAAGAAGGCGAGGTTCGTAAGCGGGAAATCCTGATGGTGGCCAGGGATCTTTTTGTCACCAAGGGCTATGAAAAGACCTCAGTGAATGATATTTTAAAAATTGTGGATATTGCCAAAGGCACCTTTTATTATTATTTTGCTTCCAAGGAAGCGGTGCTGGCGGCTATCATTCTGGATATTGTCGATGAAGGTGCCAAGCGGGCAGAACGAATGTTAAACGATCAATCGGTGCCGCTGATCAAGCGGATTATGATGGCGATTATGGCCCAATCTCCGGAGTTTGAAGGATCAGAGGAGATCAGAGACGAAATGCACAAGGTGGAGAATGCCAAGCTGGAACAGCTATACACTAAAGCTATGCTTAAGCGGATGACACCATTGTTGGAAGTAGCAGTAGCAGAAGGAATCGCCACGGATCTTTTTCACTTGGATTATCCCCGCGAAGCGATTGAGTCGATTTTGCTATTGGGCCATATGTTGTTTGACTGTAATATTATGGACTGGGAAATGGCAGACTATCCGAAAAAGATCCAGGGATTTCTAGCCAATATGGAGAGAATGCTGGGAACCAGAGCAGGGGAACTGGAGGACTTTTTACAAATGTTTGCCTAATTAAAACCGGGCGACATTTGTAAATTTTTTTACCCATATATCGACCGATGGTCGATATATGGGGTTAGCAGTAATAATCGAATAAAGAAAATAGGAGGAACCGCAATGAAACAACAAAAGACAATTAAAGAAACAACAAGGCATAAACCCGCAATGAGAAAATTTATGATCCTGGTGGCCGGATCATTCATCTCCAGCATCGGCAGTGGCTTGACTGATTTTGGTCTGGCAATCTATATTTTAAAACTAACCGGATCAGTGGGGGCAACCGGTATTATTGCCAGTTGCGCCTTTTTACCAGCGATCCTGCTTGCCCCAGCGGGTGGGGTATTGGCGGATCGTTATGATCGGCGGTTGATGATGATTTTGGGTGAGTTACTATCTGGATTGGCGCTACTGATTTGCCTGGCAGCGGTGATAAGTCCTCAGCCCTCTCTGATGGTAATCTGTATTGGCGTGGGGATCAGCTCAATTTTCTCAGCTCTGACTGAACCGGCTTTTAAGGCCACGATTACCGATCTCTTGCCGGAAGAAGACTTTGTCCGGGCTGGTGGTATGGTGCAGCTGGCTGGCAGTGCCAAGTTGTTGATTTCTCCAGTCCTTGCCGGTTTATTGCTGCAAGTGACAACGGTAAGCACCCTGATCATACTCGATATGGTGACTTTTTTCACGACGGTTCTGATTATCGCATTGGTCAGAAAAGGGTTGGTCAGCAAAAAAAGCGCAGTGACCGGTTCGGGGTTTTTTAGTGAAATGAGCGCTGGTATCATTGCTGTTCGTAGAAAAAAGGGAAACGTCACGATGATTATCGTCATAACAATTGCCACCTTCTGTCTGGGATTTGTGCAGATGCTTAGCAAGCCACTGATTCTGGCCATTGCTGGTGAACGGGAGCTGGGAATTCTGAGCACTGTCATTGCCATGGGAATGATGGTTGGAAGCATTGGCATCAGCATGATCAAGCAACCAAAATCTTATCTGCGGATGCTGTCAATCGGATTGTTTGGATGTGGTGTTTTCTTTGCTCTGATCGGGATCAGCGAAAATCTGATGTTGATCGCTGGGTTTGGATTTATGATGTTTGTCTTTATGCCAGCCATCCAGATTGGCGCGGAGGTGCTGATTCGCACCAACCTGGACAATTCAGTTCAGGGACGAGCCTTTGGTCTGATTGGTCTGATTACTCAGATGGGTTATATTCTCTCATTTTTGGCGGTGGGAATTTTAGCCGATGGGATCTTTGAACCATTTATGCAGGGAAATACCGAGCTGGCCATCAGCATTGGCCAGGTTATCGGTTATGGGGTAGGCAGAGGGAATGCCCTGCTAATCATCATCACCGGAATCGGCTTGGCTGTCGCCGGGCTGGTGGTGGCCCGGTTAAAAAGTATCAGAACCCTGGAAGCGACGGCTGTAGCAGATGAACGGATGATGGAATCTTGGTAACAAGGATTGTAAGATGATGTTAAAAAAACAACATCACTGAAGTAGAGTCTAAATAATAAATCTATTCGGCCTTTTAATGTGCTGCTGCATTAAAATGTCGTCATTGAGGGTGGGAACGTAAACTCAAGTAAAATAATCACGGTTCGGGGAAAACTTTGGGAGAGATTTTGGATTCGTTAAGGTGTTAATCGCCTTTGTAGTTTGGACGAAGGATAATGAGAATCCAGTGGTCATGAAGAAACCATCTATCCAGCAGACTTTTTTTAAAAGACGTAGAAATGACAAGCTTTATGCATTTTGTTTTCGTGATTTCTGCGCCCTTATTTAGTAATTGAAAAAGAAAAATAGTTTTAAGTTTATAAATAATAAAAAATGGACTATTATATTATCTTGAGTTGAGTAATAGTAATTTAATTCCTTATTCACGTTTCAATAATATATATTTATTTTATAATTGTGCGTCTTAAACACGATGATTTTAGTACTATTGGGTTTTATAAATTTTAAGTTAAAAAGTAATATTTTCGTAAATTTACGATATTATGTTATATGCTGTTATGGATATAGATCAAATACTTTTAAAAAATCAATTTACATACTAGAATGCTCTATCTAAGTGCAAAATAATATTTGGATGATTCAAAAAATGCCTTTAAATCGGGAAAAATAATATTGTTATTATTTTTTGCATGGAAATTAATTTTGCGGTCTGTTGTGAAATGATCTGATGAAGATAAACAAACATAGCAAGTATTTGTAAAAATAGATGAAAAATATAGTATTGTAGTATTGAATTGTGTATGTTGATAAAATAATTGCCATGATATAGGTTGATAAATTGGCATAATTATTGCTTAGTAAATTATGCATAAGCGAAAAATATAATATCTTTTATATTGTATTTTAATCACTAATTTAGAAAGTGAGAGAGGTTATGTGATGGAAGTAAATATGCAATTAGTGAATTTTGAAGAGTTTTCATTTACTGGAACTCATGTTTTTGGCGAGCTATATGGTGTTTCATATGAAAATCTAGACAGCATTGATCAACTTGAAGAGATTTTGACTCGGGGAATTGAAGAGTCAAAAGCAAAATGTTTAGGAATAATGACAAAAAAATTTAAACCTAACGGTGTTACTTTGTTGGCATTGCTCAGTGAATCACATGTATCAGTACACACTTACCCGGAGCACAATGCACTTTTTATTGATGCTTTTACATGTGGCACACTATGTGACCCTAGAGTAATTATCAATACGTTTATTCAGAAGTTACATCCAGAAAAAAATGTTATTTCAGAAACACAACGAGGTTTACAAAATCATGATATAGGTTTACCAAACATATTGCCAAATAGTATTTATGATTAATAAAATTATCTGTATGTATTGAACTGGAATCGAGAGGAGTACTTATGAAGGTACTTGATATAAATCTAAATCTCCTTGAACAAGGGATACGAAAAAATCTTTTAGATGATGTATTGTTTTTTAAGAAAGAACATATATTAAGTGAAGAATTAAAAGATCGTATTCCTACGACAAATGAAATATTTATAGGGAAAGACATTTGGGAAATGTGTATCACAGCAATTTTAGAAGGTGAAAATATTCTATTGATTGGTCAAAAAGCTTCTGGTAAAAATGTTCTGGCTGATAATATTTGTCAATTATTTGGAAGACCTCAATGGAATACTTCTTTTCATGTAAACACAGACAGCGCTAGTTTAATTGGCGCGGATACCTTTATTGAAAATGAGGTAAAGTTGCGAAGAGGTTCCGTTTATGAATGTGGAACTAATGGAGGGTTTGGAATTTTTGATGAGATTAATATGGCTAAAAATGATGCTATGGTTGTTCTACATTCAGCATTAGACTATCGAAAAGTAATTGATGTTCCTGGATATGACAAAATACATCTTCATAGGGCAACACGTTTTATAGGAACTATGAATTATGACTATGCCGGAACGAAAGACTTAAATGAGGCTTTAGTATCACGATTTATGACTATCCAGATTCCGCAAATTCGAAAAGAAACGCTGCAAAAAATTCTCAATATGAATTTTCCGGATGCGAACACTGATTTATTAACACAGTTTGTTGGTGTATTTATGGATTTGCAAGAAAAAGCAATTAATTCTGAAATATCAACAAAATCTGTTGATTTAAGAGGAATAATTGCATGCCTAAAGACGATTAGGCGTGGACTTAAACCCTTAAATGCAATTAATATGGGAATAGTTGGAAAAACTTTTGATCAGTACGAAAAAGAAATTGTAATGGATGTAGTTCGGACACGAATACCTGTTACATGGGACTCAAGTGATATATTCCCAAAAATTTGAATTGTGAAAAGATAATAAGTGAAAATTGGTGAGTACAAAGAAAGAAGGTCGATTATGGTTTATGAAATACCATTACGTTTTGATAAAAATACTGTTTTTAAGCGAATGCATATTTCGAAAGATTCTAATCACTATGACGAGTTTGAAAGGGTGTATGAGCAGCTAGAACAAGAAATACCGAGTTATTCAATCGCTAAAGGGTCTTTTGTTCTAAAAAAAGCAACTAATAGAGGTCGTATTCATAAAGGGTTGAGTGAAGTCAGCCATCTCGTTTATGTTGTGATTACTCTGGGCGCTGAAATTAGTTGTTTTAGTACAAGTTATTTTGAGCAAAAGAATTTTTTGAAAGGGATGATGATTGATCAAATAGCGGATCAACTTTTATTCAATGCTTCAGATGACTTTTATCATATTATTCGCGAAGAAATATACATTAAAAGGAAATTCTCTTTAACTGAACGGTATTGTCCGGATGATTATGTTATTCCAATACAGAATCAGGCAACCATTCTTAAAGTGATTACTGATAACGAGTTAAATATAGGGATTGGGTTAACCGAAGGTTATGTATACAAACCACTAAAAACGATGGGGTATGTTTACGGAGCAGATAAAAATATTGCTATTGCAGAGAAAGACCACGATTGTGAGTTTTGTAGTAATTTCAAATGTGAGTTTAGAAAGATTATTCTAACATCAAAAGTATGAAAGAGGCAAAGAAATGAAATCTATATCCTTTGTAAAAGAGAATTGCATTGACGAATATCGAACCATTTTAACACCTGAAAGGGTTAAAGATTATCTAAAAGAAGGTTTTACTGTATATGCTGAAAAAGGTATAGGTCAAGGAATCGGACTTGAAGATAAGGCGTATAAGGCAGCAGGTGCAAAAATGGTCAATCATGAACAATCGTGGACAATTTCCGATTTTGTTGTAAAATATAAGGCGCCAGAAAAAGAAGATTATAAATATTTTCGACCAGAATTGCATTTTGCTTCTTTTCTGCACGCCGAAGGTGATTATGCTTTGTCAATGGCACTTGTGAACAGTGGGATGACGGCATATGCATATGAATTTGTAACAACTCCAGATCATATGAGTCCTATTTCAATAGCTCCAGCAGAAGTTGCTGGCAAACTTGCAGTTTTTTTTGGCGCTTATTATTTATTAGCACATAAAGGGGGATGTGGCAAACTTCTAGCAAATATTCCTGGTGCTAGTCAATGTAAAATTGTGATTATTGGATATGGCGACGCTGGCAATGTTGCAGTTCGTACTGCAAGTTCACTAGGTGCAAAAGTCGTTGTTTTTGGACGTAACATGATTAAACTACGTAAGTTTCAGGCTACTGTGTCACCAGAAGTCGAATGTTACGTAAACACATCAGAAAAATTAGCTAAAGAAATTAAGGATGCAGATTTGGTAATTGGCGCAATTCTTATTTCAACATTCGATACGGAACCTATTATAACAGAAAAAATGGTAAAATCAATGAAAAAGGGATCCGTTATCATAGATGTAACCGCAGGTTATGGTTCGGGCTACATTCAAACATTCGATCAGAATACGAGTCTCGAAGAACCTGTTTTTGAAAAATTTGGTGTTCTTCATTGCAAAATAGATAATATTTGCGCTGCGTCCGCAATAACCTCAAGTGAATCAACTGAAAAGTTGGTTATGCCAATTCTAATTGAACATGCAAAAAAGTTATATGGGGTTATCGAAAACAAAAGTATGCTAGAAACCGGATTAATTTGTAGAAATGGAAAATTTGAGCATCCTGAATTAATCAGACATATGGCGATGTATGAAAGAAAGAGTAGGTGGACACCATGTCGAATAGAACAAGAGAATTAATATATGTTATATGTTTAACTGGATTTATCACCATAACATTTGCTTTTGGACGTTATATTTTTTCGATGATTACTCCGGATATCGTCAGTAGCTTAAACATTGACTATGAATTTATTGGGTTAATAAATGCCTGCCACCAAGGTGCTTACCTTCTATTTTCTTTACTTGGTGGTATTTTGTGTGGTTATTTAAGTATTAGATTCTTGATATCTTCGTCAGTAATTTTATGTGGGCTCAGTGTTTTTGTGCTAGCATTCGTTAATAATCCATGGCTCTTGCTAGTTATTGTAACCCTTCAGGGTATATTTGCGGCAACATCATGGATACCGATGGTAGAGTTTGTGGCTAAGAACATCCAAGAAGATAATCGTGGAAAAAGTCTTGGCATCATTTCAAGTGGGACATCTTTTGGACTAATTCTAAATGGTTTCTTGATTCCTTATATACTGACTAATGATACCTGGCAAACCGTTTGGTTTGTATTTGGAATTATCAGTCTGATTCTCGGGGCGATTGGTGTTTATTGGATCTACAAATTAAAGAGCACACCCGATTTACAGATAGAAAAAGCCAATCAAAAAAATGAATATAAAACGGCAAAATTGGTGTTAAGGAATGATAAGTCGGGGAATTATCTCAAACACTATGTTTTATTAGTTGGATTATTGATCCTATCTGGGCTCTATTTGATTCCATTCCAAAGTTACATCGTACCTTTAATGCAAGAAGACTTGGGCTTAAATGAACAAATATCAGGAATTGCATGGAGTATTTTTGGCTTTATTGGTATTTTTAGTGGTTTTGTTGCAGGGGTTTTAGCCGACAAATACACAGCCAAACGGGCAATGATTATCTCATACAGTATTTCGATTCTATCAATTGCGACCGTAGTGTTTGTCCATAATGCAGCAGCGGCGCTATTTGCTTGTGCTATTTTTGGATTAACTTACAATGGCATCTTTGGATTACACCCAACATATGTAACTAGAGTCTTACCACCAGAAAAAACTGCAAAATTATTTGGGCTGCTAAACTTGTCATTAGGAGTAGGTTCGATGATAGGTAATTATGCTGGCGGGTACATAAAAAAAATGACTGGAAGTTTTTCATTAGCCTATCAATTAATGCTTGTGATGTCTATACTAACTGTTTTGATTTGTATATTAATAAAATCTGATCAGAACAAAGAGGAGGTGGTTTTATATGGAAAGAATCGTATTGAATCCAGTCAAGATATCATATAATATAGACAAAATGGAAGTTTTTAAAGGATTTAAAACTGATTCAAAAACTTTTGATTTAATTGTTGAAATAATTGAGAATACTGGAGAAATAATAAGACCGCGGGCTATTTTAAAATGGTGTAACGTTGAAAAAGTGGAACAAGGATGCATTACATTGATGGGGCAAGCTTTTACAAGCAAATTACTATTTGATAAATTATGTCATTTGGAAAAAGTGTTTTTAAGCATTGTTACAGCAGGGGATGAACTAGATGTTTTAATAGGAAAATATCCAGCATCAATTGTTGATATTATAAAATATGCAATTTTAATTGAAACACGAAATGAAATTAAAAAGTACATTTCTGATAACTTTGGTTACAATGATATCGCTGAATTATGTCCAGGTTCCCTTCCGGACTGGCCGGTTGAAAACAATTATTTTCTATTTGAAATGATAAATAATGCATGTGAAATCGGTGTTATATTAAAAAACGACTATTTCATGAAACCATTAAATACCGTCTCAAGCATTCTTTATAATGGAGACAAAGACTATGTTAACTGTAGTCTTTGTAAAAAAAAATGTATTAAAAGAAGATGTAAATTTAACAAAAACGAGTATAAAAGAATTTTTGACTGAGAAAGTATGAGGAAATAGAATGAAAAAAGTAATAGGTTATAAAGATCGAAGTGAATTTTATCAATTTGAATTGGTCGATACAGTAGATGTCCCATTTATAAAATCCATGATTAATGAAAATACTAATAAAATTATGGAGATTCCGTGTGGTACAGGGCGAATTGCATTTGAAATAGCTAATGCGAATCATTTAGTAACGGCTGCTGATATCGAACCGGAGATGGTAGAGCAATTTACAGAGCGACTAAAGAATCATCGAAAAAAGGATTATATTACTGCGATAGTTGCAGATATGTGCTTTTTTGATTTTGAGGATAAATTTGATTTGATTGTTGTTCCCAGAGAGGCTTTTCAGTTAATAACTGGCTATGAAAATGCTATAAAAGCATTGAAAAACATGCACAAGCACTTGAATTATGGTGGAAAAATCATCATTGACTTATTTCCCTTTGGTGCGAAAATTAAACCATTAACAGATATAGCATTACGCCCAGATTATTATGATTATGAAATTCCGGATGGAAAATTTGTCGTGGATTGGTCAAAAGAAATAGAACCTTGGATCGTCTTAACAAGACTTCATGGACAGTTACATCGAAGCGATTGTATTACTGAAGTAACGTATCGTTTTCAAAAAAATGATCAACGAAATAATACAATATTTGATGATCAGATAATGACAATTGAATTACAAAACTATACCACTGAATCCTTTGAAAAAATCTGTGATCAAGCAGACGTTATTGTAAATAAGCTGTATGGAAATTATGAAAGAAAAGCTTATGAGCCAGGAGATCCAAGGATGTTATATGTTTTGACTTGATATTTTTAATTTTAAGAATGGAATTTTGGTATTTTATTAAAAGGCTTTTGAGGCTACTCATATTCCATTTGCAAGGAGGGACGAGTCATAGCTAAATATTGCAGGGAAACCGAAGATTTTGAATTTGACAATCGCGTTAATAATTTGATGTGGACCATCTGTGGCAATTATGAGGACGAAATGCCCGAAAATGAAAAGGCAAATCGCTCAAAATTTAATGCGCTATATTTTGGAATCATCTCAGGTGCCCGTCGAAAGTATGTGGACTGGCATCTAATCAACCAATACATTGAGTGGCGGAGTTGTTCAGGGTTTTCCAGAGAAAAGCTGCAGGCAATTCTTTTGCCAGCAATTGATGCAATGGCGATTAATTTGTTAACAGTGGAGAGACCAGGAATTCCCGATATACAAAAAAAAGCCTGTTTAGAGATTATTGATAAACTAAAGTCACCGGTTTCTGATTGTTTAACCGATGAAATCGAGTTTTCAATGTTTTCAGTTCTTGCGGGCATCAGTGTAAGCGTAAGACCGATCATGCGTGAATTAGCATTGGAACTAATCAGTATAGCCAAAACAAACGAACTTCAAAATTTAATCGAAGAAATAGATGAAGTATATATCAGATTTTTTAGGATAAATGACCATGTTCAATTTGATATGCAAAGTATTTTAGAGAGTCATCCCCGACCGTTGGTTAAAACAAAAAATTTATCTGAAAGTGTTTTAAATTCAGAGTTGTTAAATAAAGAATCCAGTAAAGTAGCAGAACTTGAAAAGACAATGAGCGGAGAACGACAGACAGAATACAGAAGCGAGGATAATGAATTTGTTGAGGCTCTGAATCGTCAAGCTGAATTGAATTGTGGGGAATCCTATCTTAAAGGAGTGCTTGTCAGAAGAATCGAAAGTCGATTATGTAAAGGGCCTCATCGAGATTGCCAGCTTCATTTCACAGAGGGGTTAATACGTAGTAAAAATAATAACCAAATGCAGTTAAAACGGGCCCAAAAATGTTTGGAACAGAACCGGTCTGCTTATGAAAAGAAACAACAGATTTATGAAGCAACAATAAATCGATTAAAAAAAACATTGATACAAACGTTAAGAGCAGAACAATCAATATACCCTATTTCCAGTGATTCAGGGAGAATTAATGCCCAAAAGCTGTGGCGGTTGGGCCGTGTTCCGGCAACAAGACTATTTAAAAAAATGGAAAGCAATGATAATGGGAAGTATGTTGTTGATTTGATGATTGATAGTAGTCATTCTCAGTTTTTCAAACAAGCAACAGTAGCAATCCAGGCGTATATTATTGTACGGGCAATTGTTGGCGCTGGAATTCCTTGTCGCGTTAATGGATTTTACAGTTTTTTTGATTATACGATCCTTAAACGGTACCGCGATTATGATGATGATTTAAAACAGACTGAAAATATTTTCGAATATAGCTGTGAGGGATGCAATCGAGATGGTCTTGCGATAAAGAGTGTTTGTAATACTCTTTATACACGGGCTGAGGAGAATAAGATTTTAATTGTCTTAAGTGATGGAAAACCAAATGACATTCATTTGCCAACCAGGAATAGTGGTAAAGAATTTCGCGGTGCAATTTCCTATTCTGGAGGGATTGGTATCGATGATACAGCCAAAGAAGTCAGAATTGCCCGGCAAAGAGGGATAATGGTGTTGGGTATTTTTACAGGTGATGAAAAAGACCTGAAAGCCGAGAAGCTTATTTATGGCAAAGATTTTATCTTTACCAGAGAAATGAAGCATTTTGGCGATATTATTGCAGCCTATTTAAAAAGAATAATCACCAGTTGAATTTTTAGGAAGTGTTTAAAATATTGAATCGTCTCAAGTTTTGTGTATTTTCAAAAATGGAAGTAGTGCAATGAAAAGAATGAAGGGGTAAGGGATCGATTGAGAGAATGGCGCTTGCTCGGTGAGAGAGACTACGAAGTGATTGTAGAGCAGCACTGCTAAAATAAGATCTCTTGATCTTTGCCGCTTGCGACGTAATAGTATTTCCCATAAGTGGTTGCGGCTAATATGTATCATTATATATACGACCGATTCCATTGAGGATATATACGACCGATTCCATTGAGGGATTCACCCGGCAGCTCAGGAAAGTGACGAAAAGAAAAACAATATTTCAATCCGAGATGGTCTCTTTAAAATGCTGTATCTGGCCACCATGGATATCACCCAAAAGTGGACCGGTCGAAGAAAAGATTGGGGCCAGATTCACTCCCAGTTGGAAATCTTTTTTTCTGAGCGGCTGGATTAATCACCAATAATCACATCAGGGCATTTTGGAGTAAGATCCAGACTTGCTTTTTATTGACATGCAATCAATTCGGATTATAATACAGGTAAGGGGCAAGCGTCATTTTAATGCCCTTGCCCCTTAATTAAATTCTCTATTCTACATCAATTTTCGCAAATACACAAAACTTGAAACACTCCCCAAAGAGTCATTTTTAATGGCCTTGCCCCTTAATTAAATTGTCTATTCTATATCAATTTTAGCAAATACACGAAACTTGAAACGCTCCCGTTTATAACAATATTGATTTATTTTCGAAACATATCTACTGTAATATAACCTTCCGGCGGGATAATTAGATAACTATCATCAATTACACCATCTAACATATTTAAGAGCAGATGGATATCACCATGAGTTTCTCGTAGTTGTAAACCTAAACGTTCAGCAACGTTAGAACAATCATGGCGAACACGATTTTCTTCAATTCCAGTATTGACATACAATAGATAACGATAGTTTTTGTACATGGCTTTTACTACACGTAAAGCACGTTTTTCTCCGTGCTTTTCTTTTATTCGGTCATATTCATAGCCAAGGTTTTCATTACCCCATAGCCAGCCCTGCGAAATAAAATAGGAAGTGCGTCGCATTTCGTTAACTTCTGGATTATGATAGAGTAAAACTTCAATACAGTCTTCAACTTTAGGAATAACAATGGGACATTGACGTGCTTGAATACCACATAATGCTTGCCCGCAATGGCCATACAAAAGATAAATAATATCAGCGTCACGATGTGCATCAATGGCAGACTGGACTTTTTTATGAAGTGTTTCAGGTATGTTATGAAGATGATCTTCTAACCAATCAAACTCAAAATCTGCGGAGTTTTCATAATATTTCTCGATTTCTTTGCGAATTACGCTACACCCGATTACAATATTTTTCACACAATAGTACCTGCCTTCTTATTATGATAGAATTATATTAAGGAAGTATACAGGTGTCAATATGCAAAAAAATGGACATCAATCATTTATTATACCTGAAATTAACCATGGGTTTTAAGTAGCGATCCTGGCAGGAATAGACGATGCAGATATCCTAATCAAAATAAATTTTCGAAACACAACTTGACAGGCTAGCGTTCATTAGCTATAATATGGCTAATGAACGCTAGCTTTTATTTTGCAGAATGATTAAGGAGACGTGATGACAAAACGTAATACCAGGGAAATAATATTGGAGGAAGCACTGAATCTGTTTGCCGTAAAAGGATATCAGAGCGTGACAGTCAAAGAAATCGCCCATGCGGTGGGAATTAAAGACAGCTCACTTTACAAGCATTTTGACAGTAAACAGGCCATTTATGATACCTTGCTGGAGTGGATGAATCAGAAGTTTGAAGAAACCGTGACATTTTACCGGTTGCCCCAGGGAGAAATTGAAAGTGTCGCCCGGGAATATGGCCGCAATGATCTGATCTGGCTTAAAAAAGCCTGTGAAGCCGTTTTTCTGTTTTTTCTGAAAGATCCACAGGCTGCCAAGTTTCGTCGAATGTTGACGATTGAGCAGTATAAAAGTGATAATGCGGCCAAAACCTTAAACAGCTGGTTTTTTAATGACGCCATTCGCTTTCAAACGGATTTGTTTAAAGAGATGATCAAACAGGGAAGCTTTAGAGACGGGCCACCCCAGATTATTGCCTTACAATTTTACGGACCCTTTTATACCCTTTTATGCCAATATGACCAGCTACCGGAAAAAGAAGCTGAAGCACTGGAATTGTTGATGGCCCATATCGAGCAGTTCGCTGCCATTTATCAAATACGAAATGAGGAATGTTAATGAATCTAAATAAAATGATGGATCAGGGCATTGCCCAAATAATGACAACCGCTGGTCGGTTCTATCTGAATAATGCTAAAGGCCGGGCCTTTTTAATGGGACTGCTGCCGGAGTTGGCTAAAAGTAGGGCCCATCGCAAGAAACAGGAGAAAGAAGGGCTCCACGTACCGCCGTTTCTGATTGCCAGTATCGCTTCCCAATGTAATCTTCACTGCGCTGGCTGTTATGCCCGGGCAGGCGGTAGCTGCGGTACCAGTAGCGGAAAAAGGGATATGGATGCCGGGCAATGGGGACATATCTTTGATCAGGCGGCAAGATTGGGCGTTGCCTTTATTTTGCTGGCTGGCGGGGAACCCTTTTTACGCCGGGATATCCTGGATCTGGCCGGGGCTAACCCAAATGTGATTTTCCCGATTTTTACCAATGGCACAATGCTGGATCAGCAGACCATTGAGTTTCTGGACAGCCATCGCAATCTGATCCCGATTCTCAGTATCGAAGGAAATGCCAAAGAAACTGATACCCGCCGGGGAATCGGAACCCATGCGCAGATTGAAGCGGCCATGGTCGCCTTGAAAACGCGTAAAATCCTGTTTGGAGCAGCCATTACGGTTACCCGGGAAAATTTGGAGTTGGTGACCAGAAATGATTTTGTTGAAGCACTGGAGAAGAAAGGTTGTGGGGTGACCCTGTATGTGGAATATGTTCCGGCTGAAGCCGGAACTGAGGATCTGGTGCTTATGCAAAGTGAAATAAAGCAACTCCAGGTGATTTGTCTGGAGCTTCGAAAATCCTTCCGACGGATGGTGGTCTTGTCCTTCCCCGGTGATGAGGAGGAAATGGGCGGCTGCCTGGCTTCCGGGCGGGGATTTTTTCATATCAATCCCACGGGTGATGCCGAGCCCTGTCCCTTTTCACCCCACGCCAAACAGAACCTGGCCAGTGATTCGGTGGAAGCGGTACTCCGCTCCCAATATTTTGCAGATCTCCGAGAGCTGGCCGAACGGGTCGGACATCATGGTGGGTGTACCTTATTTGAGGAAAAAGAACAGGTTGAAAAATTGTGGGCTTAGCCGTTAGGATAAGCGATTAAAACATCAAACTAAAAACAGCATCGTGTGTTTGCCTAATACACACGATGCTGTTTGACATTTCAGAAAAAGTCGATAAAAAAAGTTTTCAATCATCAGCCGAGGGTCTGTCTCAATGATTATTTTGGTATAAGCCATAGGTTCGGTTGATGCCGATCGTGAAGATAATTCCATTTCCCGGCTTGTCCATTTCAGTAGCATCCTGGATGGCATTGACAACCGTTTCCGTCTTTTCTGTTTCCAAAATCATCATCACGACTTCTTTTTCCGGTTCAATATCCATGGCAAAGAGTTTTGCGTATTCATGAACACCCGAGCCCCGGGCATTAATAATGGTTCCGCCGTTAGCACCGGCGGCCTCAGCTGCGCTGACAACCGTTTCCGCATTGCCGCGATCGACAATCACAAATATTGCCTCATACATTGTTTTATTGACTCCTTTGTCTTCATGTATTTTATCATAGGAACAATTTCGAACGCCTAAAAAATTATTTAACTCAGCTGTAAAGGCAATCCCGTGATGGGCTTTGGCAAATTTGAATTTACGGCTGATTTCCTCAGCAGCTGTTTCAATTTTTCCGGTCTGGGCAATCATCAGAACCACTTCGACGCGTTCATCACAAATGTCCAGAAAATCATTGACCAGGCAATGCTGGGTGCCCTTTCCCAAAAAGATCGTTCCACCGGAAATCCCGCATTTTTTACCCAGCTGCAGGATCTTGGAACCAACCCCGAAATTGACAATGACGGCCAGGATTTCATAGTTCTTTTTTGTGATTAAATTTTCATGAGTACTCATTTTCGGAGAGTCCTCCTTTAACTGTTTTAATTTTAAAGATCAGGCCCAGAATTTCCAGGGCAATAATCGGCATCAGGGCAACCATGGCAATCAGTCCAAAACCATCGACTAGCACATTGGCGCCTTCGATGGATTCGGCCGCACCCTGGGCAAAAGCAAGGATAAAGGTCGCTGTCATTGGGCCGGAAGAAACTCCGCCGGAATCAAAAGACATCCCGACAAACAGTTTGGGCACCAGATAGCTTAAAACCACTGCCAGGATATAGCCGGGCAGCAGATAATGCCAGAGTTTAATTTCAGGAACAATAATCCGCAACATCGACAAGCCCACCGCCAGCGATACCCCCAGCGATAAGGCAACCAGAACGACCTTTCGCTTTAAGTAGCCGCTGGTGACATCTTCAATTTGCTTGGTCAATACATAAACTGCTGGCTCAGCCAGAATAACTACCAGACCCAAGAGTGCCCCAATGGCGATCAGCACCGCTTTATTGTCGATGCTGGCAATAGTATAACCGACCAGGGTTCCTACGTCCATAAATCCGGCGTTGACACCGGTTAAAAAAAGCACCAGACCAATCAGGGTATAAACTAAACCCTTGATAATGCGTTTGAGCGGTTTCTTTTTTAATTTAAAGGAGATCATCTGAAAAACAATAAAGATGATAACAATCGGCAGCAGAGCCAGCACCACCTCGTAAAGAACCGTCGGCAGTTTATTGATAAAAGGCAGGATTACGGCAGTTGAGGCAGAAAGGCTACTGTCAAGACTGCCGCTGATTTCTTTGGTACCCTTTAAAACACTCATAATCATTACCGCCAGGATGGCACCGGTCGAGGCAATGCCAACCAGACCAAAACTGTCATCTTCTGAGGCTTTACCCTTCTTTAATGATGAAATTCCCAGAGCGAGTGCCAGAATAAAGGGAACCGTCAGTGCCCCGGTAGTGGCTCCAGAGGCATCAAAAGAAATGGCCAGAAATTCCTGGGAAGTAAAGAAAGAAATAATCAGAATGACGCCATAGATGAGCGTCAGGAGCAGGCTTAGGAATTTGTTATAAATAATACGTAAAAAACCAACTGTCAGCAGCAGCGCAATCCCGACGGAAACACAGAGGATGATTTCGGTTTTAGTGATGACATTGGCAGAAACAAGCGCCACCTGACCGGCCAGAATATGGAGGTCCGGCTCCGCCACCGAGATGAAAAAACCAAGTATCAAACCAGAAAGAATGACGATTGAAACCTTATTGCTTTTGGCGATATGGGTTCCCATCAGATTACCGATAGGGGTAATACCCAGATCTACGCCGAAGAGAAAAATTGTCAAACCGACAACAATCAAAAACGCCCCCAGCAAAAAACGCAGCATGATAGGGGTGTCAATGGGAACAAGGGTAAAACTTAAGATGACGACAATCAAGGTGATTGGCAGAACCGAAACCAGAACTTCTTTGAATTTCTCAAAAAGTATATTCACATGATCAACCTCCTTCCACAGTATCAGATTAAACCACTAGATAAAAATCAGCCAGCGTTTTGAATTATCAAGCAAGCTTTATAATTGGAAACGAAAACAAGGCTAACAATTCTGCCTTTATTATACTAAAGAAAAAGAATTAGCACAATGGCTAGCCGGAGTTTAACAAAATTTAGTATTTATGATATAATTTAGCATAAATCGATCAAATTAAAAGTAGTATTTATTTAAATGAATTAGGACAAAAAGTTTATTTTGTGGAAGCGAGGGATATAAATGCGCCAATTAATAACAATCAACCATGAACTTCATGAAAAATGGCGACAGGTTCTGTTTCGCACCTGCATTTATATCGGGGTCATTATTTTTGTTGCGGAATTTTTTATCTTTGTATTTAATAAACATGATCAACCCTTTAGCCCAGTCATTATCCGCTATCTTATATTTTATCTGGCCTTGCCTACGTTTTTGAATCTTATCTTTATAGTGGGAGCCTATTTTATCCTGAAATCTGAAAAAACAAGTGAGAAGGCCAAAAATTACACGGTTGCCTTACTCTTTTTTCTGATTTGTGCCTGTGTGCAGTGTTTTCACTATACCTTTCCGGCAATTTTGTGTGTGCCCTGTATTGCAGTATTTATTACCGTTATTTTCCTGGATATCAACTTGACCCGTCTTATTTTCGGGCTGAGCTACGGTTCGTTGATTTTGGCTTTTCTGATCGCCCGGTTTGAGGCGGACAGGGCGGTTGAAGTAATCTTTCTGGATTGTGTGGTGGCGGGGATCATGATCTTTTGTGCCTATTTAGTAGCAACGGTGCTGACACGTTACACCAGCGAACAGGCCCAGAGTATCCATGACAGTTATTTAAAGCAGATGGAACTGATTCAGGAAGCAAAAACCGAACCCCTCACCGGACTTTTAAATCGCCGGGCGATGGTAGATGTACTGGGCCAGGCGGTTTATCAGGACGCTGAGTCCAGAAAGCCACTGATTATGGCGGTGATTGATCTGGATGACTTTAAAAAGGTTAATGATACCTATGGTCATCGCAAAGGGGATGAGGTGCTGATTACCCTGGCAGATATTCTCAAGCGGAATACCCCGGGAAATGAAAATGTCTTCCGTTATGGCGGGGAGGAATTTGTGGTGTTGTTTAGTGGTTATCCCATTGGAACGGTGGTTGGGTTGCTCGACCAAATGCATCAGGAATTCAGCACGCATGATTTTAATTTTGCTGCGGGTGAAAGAATCACTTTTAGCTGTGGGATCGCAGAATACACTGACAGCGGCTGGTCAACCAGTGAGTTTTTTGAAAAGGCGGATCAGGCACTTTATCTGGCTAAAAGCGAAGGGAAAAATCAGAACAGGATCTATGAAAAACGGCTGGAAGCCTAGCAGCGCATCCAGCACCATGCGTCCGGTTGACGAGGAATGAACTGGGCGTATTTTAATTTTATCAGGTAAACTTTAACAAATCTTTAACAGCAGAAGGATATAATGGCTTCCGCTACTCAAGTTTAGGAGAAAGAATAATGATCAATATCTTAGTCGTCGAGGATGATGTCAAACTGAATTATATTGTCTGTTCATTTTTAAATGATAACGGCTACCATGCCATCAGTTGTAAAAACGGCACCGAGGCCTTTGACCGGATTCTGGAAGAATCGGTGAACCTGATTGTTTCGGATATCATGATGCCGGAAATGGATGGTTTTGAATTTGCCGCAGAAATCAGAAAACAGGATAAAGCCATCCCGATTCTGTTTATGACCGCCCGGGATGATATGGGAGCCAAGCAAAAGGGTTACAGCCTGGGCATTGATGATTATATGGTCAAACCGATTGAAATGGATGAACTGCTTTTGCGGGTGGCAGCCTTGCTACGCCGGGCTGATATCCGCAATGAGCGAAAACTTACGGTGGGCTCGCTCGTCTTAAACGAAGAGGAAACCACTGCCTATCTCAACGCCGCCGAATTGCCATTAACGGTAAAAGAATTTAATATTCTGTTTAAGTTGCTATCTTACCCCAAACGAACCTTTACCCGGACCCAGCTGATGGATGAATTTTGGGGCTATGACAGCGAAAGCAGCCCCCGAACCGTGGATGTGTCGATCACTAAACTGCGGGACAAACTTTCAGACTGTACGGATGTGGAGATTGTAACTGTCCGGGGATTGGGCTACAAGGCGGTGATTAAAGGATGAAAATTTGTTATCGGGAGCAGAAAGATAAACGGATCAATGCCAGGCGGTCTTTCTGGAAAGAATTTTTAATCATCTTTGGGGTGGTATTAATCTGCAGTGCCGGGCAAGTGCTGATTTTTAATCGGCAGATGCTGGACCAGGCCAATCCCTGGATCATGGCGCTGGTGGGGATGTCCTATGCCCTATTTATGGGACTGATTGTCAGCCTGGGCACCCGTTTTATTATGTATACCGGATTTCAACGGCCGTTGACCGAAATCGGTCAGGCCGCCCGAAAAGTGGCGGCTGGCGACTTTACTGTTCACGTTCATTCTCAGCGCAAGGACAATAAAAAGGATGAGCTGGAAGTGCTGATTGATGATTTTAACAAGATGGTCGAGGAATTGGCCACCATTGAAACCTTAAAGAGCGATTTCATCGCCAACGTATCCCATGAAATGAAAACACCATTGGCGATTATCCAAAGCTATGCCTCAGCGCTCAGAAAAGAAGCCTTGCCCCAGGATGAAAAACAGGAATATATTGATACCATTGTCGAGGCATCAAAAAAACTATCCACCTTGGTGACCAATATTTTAAAGCTCAACAAGCTGGAAAACCAGGAGATCATTCAGACTGAGACCTATTACCTGGATGAACAGCTGCGTTGCTGCATGCTGGCGCTGGAAGAAAAGTTTGATGAAAAGAACATTGAATTTGATGCCGACCTGGATGAAGTGTCCATTGCCAGCGACGAAAGTTTGTTGGAAATTGTCTGGAATAATCTCTTGACCAATGCCATCAAGTTTACCCCAGAAGGTAGCCTGGTAAAAATTGAGTTGCGAAACGCAGCTGGTTTGGCCATTGTCAGGGTCAGTGATAACGGCTGCGGGATGCGTGACGAAACCAGCCGTCGGATTTTCGACCGCTTCTATCAGGGCGACACCTCCCATGCTGAGGAAGGCAACGGACTGGGTCTGGCCCTGGTTAAGCGGGTGGTGGAACTGATTGGGGGAACCATTGTAGTTGAAAGTGAGCTGGGTAAGGGGACAACATTTACGGTAACGTTAAAATTATAAAAATTAATATTGAATTGATAAATCTCTTACCTAAAAAGTGAGAGAATTTTTATTGGCGGCATTTTTGGTGAACAAAATGTTAAGGTTAAGTGCTAAAAGAGCATTTAACAATATTGAAAAGCTAGAACGTGCCAAAAATACCAAAGCAATGGCATTAGCCCTGGGGGCGGGAATAGTTGGGACGGTGTTTATGGCCGGAGCAACCTTTGCCTACCTGGCTGCCATGACTCCGCTGTGTGTTGTTCTGGCCATTCCGGGATTTATCGGTTGTGGATTACCCTATTTCCTTTATAAAAAAAATGTCAAGAAAAGCACTGAACAGGTGAATCCGATGATTGAAAGCAATTTCGATGTGATTTATGAAGCCTGTGAAAAGGCCAGTCAGTTATTCGATTGAAAGATTTTATCATGATGAAGGGGTAAAATTATTTAAACAATCTTTTAGTTGATTTGAATAAATTATTATTCAAATCAACTTTACAAAGGAACAAAACTCATGCATACTAATCGTGTATATACACTAAAAAAAGGTGATCACATGAAAACAGAAAACCAAAACAAAAAATCGTCAGTATGCAATTGTCTCAATCTGCGGCGGGCCTCACTGGCGATAACCGAAATCTACGACCATTACCTGGCTCCAAGCCAGCTCAGTGTCAGTCAGTTTTCAATTTTAAAACACATCCGGGCAATTGAACCGGTGAGTGTCAGTGCGTTGGCCGCTGAAATCCGGCTGGATCGGACCACCTTGGTTCGCAATTTAAAGCCTCTTGAACAGCAGGGGTTGATCCATGATATTGCACAGCCGGGAACACGAAACCGACAGCTCTGTTTAACGGCAGCTGGTAAAGAAAAAATTGAACTGGCCCATGTTTACTGGCAACAGGCTCAGGAAAGAATTGAAGAACAGTTGGGATTGGAAGATACAAAAATTCTCCAGGAGCTGTTATTAAAAATTGAGGTTTTAGAACCTTGATTTTTTTAACAATATCGTGTAGATACACTAAAAGGTGAAGTTGGAAAAACAAAAAATGTAAGGAAGGTAGCAATGAATAAGCAAACTGAAATTGAAAAAGAGCTGGCCAAACTGCCGATTCTGGAATATGCTTTTTTAAAACCCGATGAAATTATTTTTTCAAAAGAAGTCCGGGATCTCTGTGAAGGCAATAGCTGCGGTATGTATAATAAATCCTGGGCCTGCCCGCCAGCAGTGGGGAGTGTGGAGAGCTGCAAGGAAAAATGTTATGGCTATGAAAAGGCGATGCTCTTTACCACGGCCACCGCAGTAGCCAGCAGTTTTGATATGAAAGGATGGATGCAGGCTCTGATCGAGCATGAGGCTTTGACGGATCGGGTGGCTGCGGTTTTTCGTAGCTTTGATAAAGATGCCTTGATGCTATCGACGGAAGGATGCACCGTCTGTAAAAAATGCACTTACCCCGATACTCCCTGCCGCTTTCCTGACCGAATGTATCCGGCCACCGAAAGTTATGGGATTATGGTGATGCAGATGGCCCCGGCCTTAAATATCCGATACAATAATGGGGCCAATACGGTGACCTATTTTAGCCTGGTGTTGTTTAATGAATAAGCGGTACTCAAGGCCGAGCTCTTACGATATTATTTACGAAGCCTTATTGCCCAAGTTGGCTGAGTGTAACCTGGCGGAAAGCGCCGCCCGTTTTAACCTGCCCATTGATTCTGATGGGCAGATAACCATCAATTTTTTAAAACGCGATTATCTCATTACCAATACCGGTGTCATACCAGCTGATGGGAAACCGGTCAATATTAATAATCGCTCCATCCTGATCCATTATGTGTTGTCTCAGGGTACCGGTGATCCGGTTTATTTGTTCAAACACCTTTTTCGGATGACCACTATTTTTTCAAGTGGCGACACCGGAAAAGCCAACATGATGGACGCACCGCTGATTAAAGCTTTTGGCAATGACGTTGATAAATTGGACAAAACCATTATAAAATTAGGCGGAGAACCGGAGCTTTCCAGAGATTCCTATAGTCGCAGCTGGCTGTTGGAAGTGTTGCCTAAAATCCCGGTTAAGTTTATCTATTGGGAAGCCGATGATGATTTTCCAGTTGAAATTCAAACCCTATTTGATGAAAGTGCACCGGAATTTCTGGAATTTGAATGTCTGGCTTTTTTATGTGGCTGCCTTGTCAGAGCAGTGCTTAAAACGGCGGAATATGGAAGCGTGGACGGATGGGAGTAGCAACCCTCCATCTGGTTTTTAAGTGAACACCGACTTTTTCGGTGTTTTTTTGTGCAAAAAATATGAAAATAGTCACTTTAACACGAACTTAACAAAATATTAACGTTATGAAATAGTTGCGGCGTATGATAAGGCTATCACAAGAAATTAACAAGAGAACCGGTAATAAGCCGATAAAAAATCAAAAATTTTTTAGGAAAAAAAGGAGAAAATAATGAACGTAAATGCAAAAAATATTGTTGTAACGGGTGGCGGAAATGGTGTTGGCAGAGAATTGGTATTACAGCTTTTAAGCAAAGGGGCCATGGTCGTGGCGGTCGATATTAATCCCGAAGCATTGGACGAAACAGTGCAGATGGCCGGGAAAAATCCCCGACTCTTTACCGAAGTGGTTGACATTTCCAATAAGGAGGCTGTCTTTGCATTTGCCAAAAATGCCATTGAAAAATATGGGAAGATTGATGGGATCATCAACAATGCCGGGATTATTCAGCCCTTTGTTGAGCTGAATGACTTGGAAATGGCGCGAATCGAACGGGTCATGGCTATCAATTTCTACGGCACCCTCTACATGGTTAAAGCCTTTTTGCCGCATTTAATGAGTCGTCCGGAAGCCCATATTGTCAATGTTTCCAGTATGGGCGGCTTTTTACCGGTACCGGGGCAAAGTGTCTATGGCGCCTCCAAAGCAGCCGTAAAACTACTGACCGAAGGGTTGTCGTCCGAATTAAAAGATACAAATGTCAAAGTCTCGGTGGTGATTCCCGGCGGGATTGCGACAGATATCAAGAAAAATTCCAGCCTGGCAAGCAATGAATCAACCGACAGCAGCAAGGCTAAGATGGTGTTAACCCCGGAAAAAGCGGCGGAATTGATCATCAAGACCATGGAGAAGAAAAAGCTGCGGGCATATATTGGTAAAGATTGCAACGTGATGAAGTTTCTTTATAAAGTCAATTCGTTTATTGCCATGGGGATGATCAATAAGGTGATGGCAGCTAATGAACATTAATGGGCGAAGTGAAAGACGCTGCGTGATCGTTTGGATCAATCCCCAGGACTAAAAATTCAGAATAAACGGTCGATAATTATAGCAGAAGCAGGGATTAATTAGTGGTCTTTATGCGGTTTTGATGATAAACTAAAGTCAGAAAACATTGATGCAGCAACAGGAGAAAAAGATGGATCAGAATAGCAACTATTTTAAAAAGAATCTGGCAATCCTTGTTTCAATTACAGTAGCCCTTTTTCTGCTGACCGTTTTTTTACTGATCATTGGCATGTTTATGCATAACCTCAAACAGCAGGAGATGTTAAAAACCACCGATAAATTTATAAATTTCAAAAGTCAGTTGGAACATCTGGTTTTTACCAATAAAACCCTGGTTCAGGGCTTTGAGGCTTATATCCAGACAAATCCCGGTCTCGATGAGACGGCAGCTTATACCTATCTGGATAATCTCCTATCCAAAAATGAAAATCAGATCAGAAATATTGGAGTAATTCAGGATACAACCATTATCTGGAATTATCCTAAAGAAGGCAATAGCGCCGCCATTGGTGTTGACCTGGCCAAGGTTGAAAGTCAGAAAGACCTGGTTCTCAAGGTAAAGAATGACCAGGTACCAATCTTTCAGGGGCCAGTCGATCTGGTTCAGGAGGGAACCGGTTTTATTATCCGGCTGCCAATCGTCCGTCAAGACAGTGGATATTGGGGGCAGATCAGCATTGTTCTTAAAGGCGACCAGATTATCGAAGAAATCAATAGCTATGCCGACAAGGCCGGATTAAATGTCGCTCTCTTTAATAATCAGAATCCGGAGCAGCCATTTTACGGGGATACCTCTGTTGTTGGCGAGTCGTCCTTAACCTTTGACATCGATCCGGGTTTTATTGACTGGAAGGTAGCTGTTTCACCTCAGGGCGGCTGGGAAAATAATCAGCTGATTTTAGGGATTGCCGTTATGCTGGCGGTTCTAATGGCCGTCGGGGCCGGGAGGCTGACTTTCCGTGCATTGAAAATCAATTATCAATTGCGAATTATGTCCAGTCACGATTCCCTGACCGGACTTTTTAACCGTCATTATTTAAATGAGTATCAGACCATGGTGTTGGCTGCGGCCCAACGAAACAATCGCCAGGTGGGGCTGATGAGTATGGATTTGAATCATTTCAAAAAAATCAATGATACCTATGGACACAACACCGGCGATCTGGTTTTGATTGAGACTGCCCGGATTTTGCAGAAAAATGTTCGGGCCAATGAAGCGGCCTTCCGACTGGGCGGCGATGAATTTTTGATGATCCTGCCGGACATCAAAGATCGCCAGGAGCTTAGGCAAGCCAAAGAACGCTTGGCAAAAAGTTTTGCCAGTGAGTTTTCGCTGGCAGACCTTTCTGAGAAACTAACCTTAAGTATTGGGACTTCCTTAAATCCTGAGGATGGACAGGACATTGATGCCCTGCTGCAGATTGCCGATGAAGAGATGTATGCTGACAAGAAAGAACAAAAATCAAGACTGGCCCTCAGTTAACCCAAGTGGCCTGGAGAAAATGGGTTAACAGGGCTTGGGACCTGAGTAAAAAAACGTCTGATTTTCTTAGTGAAAATCAGGCGTTTTTTAAAGGATCGTTCAGAGAAGATTAAAGGGCCGTGTTGGTAGTGGCTGCAGCATCGGGCTGGGTCATCATGATTTCGATGGACTCTATTTCAGTGGAGTCCGTCTGATAGATGATTCTCAAGATACTGCCAACAGTGATATCAGCCGCGGTAGCGGTGGTACTTCCAGCTGTTTGCTGATCGGGCTTCTGATTGCTCATTTGCGTCAGGGTGATGGCATCGGTTAATTCAATCGTGGCGGTTTCACCGGTGAGGGTTAAAAATTCTGGCATGGTTCCGGTCGTGTCCTCGCTGGGAGCTGTTGTGCTGCCATCAGCTGGGGGCGTGGTCTGATCATCAGCCGGTTTTTCTGGCGGGGTTCCCGCATTACTGTTTGCGGTTGGGGCCTGCCCCTGATCCGGTGGCGTCTGACCATTGCCCATATTCATGGTGCCCAGTGCTAAGGTGATGGTGCTACCGCTGACGGCGGTTACCTCGCCGTAACTGGCGTTATCCTCAAATGCGGCGGCCTCATTGGTGGTGGCCGTTTTAGTTTCTGCCGTGGTTGAAGTACAGCCGGTCAGCAAAAGACCGCTGATAGTGGCTGTAACCAGCAGGGTCAGGAGCAGTTTTTTATTTTTTATCATGGTTAAAATTCCTTTCAATTTTATTTGTGATGGGATTACTATAACAGGGTATTGTGATGATCTGGTGATGTTGAGGTTATCGATGGTTGAAATCTGTGGTTGAGGAGATCGCACGTTCGTGATTGTTAAGAATCAGGTGCAAAAAAAATAGTAAAAAATGTAGATTTGTTAAAAATTGACTTGGACTAAAGTTCGGACGGGATTATAATAAGAGTAGATCAATAATCAGATTGTTTGAATTTAATACAAGGGAGATTGAATGATGCTGTATCGAAAATTCGGAAAAACAAATGAAGAGGTTTCAGTTTTAGGATTTGGTTGCATGCGGTTACCGGTTATCGATGGGGTTCAAAATAAGATTGATGATGAGAAGGCCATCACCATGCTTCATTATGCCATTGATCATGGCGTGAATTACATTGATACCGCCTATCCGTATCATGGCACCGGCTTTGACCAAGGCGGTGCGAGTGAACCCTTTGTGGCCCGGGCCTTAAAGGGCGGCTATCGGGAGCGGGTTAAAATTGCCACAAAGCTGCCGTCATGGCTGATTCAGTCCCGGGCGGATATGGAGCGATTATTGGCTGAACAGCTGAAACGGCTGGAAACGGATACCATTGACTTCTACCTGCTGCATGGTCTTAATCGCGGTTTCTGGCAAAATCTGAAAGGTCTGGGCGTTCTTGAATTTCTGGATCAGGCCATCAAAGACGGCAAAATCAAATATGCCGGTTTTTCCTTTCATGATGACTTTGATTTATTTATCGAAATTGTCGACAGCTATGATTGGTCGTTCTGTCAGATTCAATATAACTATCTGGATGAAAATTATCAGGCTGGTAAAAAGGGGCTGAAATATGCGGCCGCTAAAGGTTTGGGGATCACCATTATGGAACCGCTCAGAGGAGGGGCCCTGGTTGATAAATTACCCCAGGACGTTTTAACCGCCTGGGAGAATGCGCCAATCAAAAGAACTCCGGCCCAGTGGGCGCTGCGGTGGGTGATGGATCATCCTGAGGTTTCGGTGGTGCTCAGTGGCATGACGACGATGGAGCAGGTGGTTGATAATGTCAATACGGCCAATGCCGGGGCAGCCCATTCACTAACCAATGAAGAACTGGCGTTAGTGGATTTTGCCAGGAAAACAATCACCGAAAAGATGAAAGTCAACTGTACAAATTGCCGGTATTGTATGCCTTGTCCATCCGGGGTCGATATTCCCGGACATTTTGCACTTTATAATAATGCCTATCTATTTGATTCCCTCCCCAAAGCCAAAGGTCTATACCAGACGATGTTTCCCCAAGATGCCAAAGCCTCCAATTGTGTGGAATGTGGCAAATGTGAAGAACACTGTCCCCAGAACATTGCCATCATTGAGGAACTGAAAAATGTCAGAGCCGCCTTAGAATAAAGTTGAAGCTAAAAATCTCCGCCTTAATTGGACGGAGATTTTTTTTAAGAAATAAAGTATTTTGCTTGACTTGGAGTGGACTCCAAGTGATATGGTTAAGATAAGATAAAAACATTAAAATGATATATAAGAGAATTTGAAAATTCGAGGTGATATGTGATGACCATTACTGAAGTCAGCAAAAAATATGATTTATCCCCGGATACGCTGCGGTACTATGAGCGGATTGGCCTGATCCCGCCGGTGAAACGGACCAAGAGCGGCGTTCGCGATTATGATGAGGTATCCTGTGCCTGGATTGAACTGGCAAAATGCATGCGCTCCGCGGGGATTCCCATTGAAGCCCTGATTGAATACTGTGCCCTGACCCAGCAGGGTGATGAAACCATTTCCGCCCGGAAAGAACTGTTGACAGATGAACGAAAAAAACTTCAGGAAAAAATGGATGATATGCAAAAGACACTGGAACGGCTGAATTACAAAATTGATATCTATGAAAAAGCCGAAGTGACCGGGGTGCTGTCCTGGGATAAAGAAAAGGATGTTTAACTGAATTAAATAAGCGGAAAGAAATCTCTGTTTCTTAAAAGAACGGAGATTTTTTTAAGGAATAGATAAAGGCACTTGACTTGAAGTGGACTCCAGGTGATAGGGTTAATGGTATCAAGGTGATGAAAGCGAATTAAAAAAGAATATATATTAAAGAAAAAATAAAAAGAAGTGATAAGACGAGGAAAAATGAAAACACAGGAAATATTAAAAAAAGTACAAAACGGGGATCTAACAATTGAGGAAGCTGAGCTTTTTTTTCGTCGGCAACCCTTTGAAGAAATGGGTTATGCCAAACTGGATACCCACAGAAAGGTGCGATCCGGCTTTGCTGAGGTGATTTTTTGCAGCGGTAAAGCAAATTCCCATTTACTGTCTATCTTTAAAAAACTCTACGAAGAAGACGGTGAGGTGATGGGAACCCGGGCTAATCCGCAACAGTACGAAATGATCAAAGCGACCTTTCCGGAAGTTGTTTACGACGAGATCTCCCGAATTATCAAAATCGAAAAACCGGGTAAGCAACGGGTCGGAAAAATTGCCGTTTGTTCGGCGGGTACCGCTGATATTCCGGTGGCCGAAGAGGCTGCCCAGACTGCTGAGTATTTTGGCTCACATGTGGAACGGCTTTATGATGTAGGGGTTGCCGGGATTCACCGGATTCTTTCGCAGCTTGAGGTGATCCAGAGCGCCAACTGCGTGATTGCAGTGGCTGGGATGGAGGGCGCCCTGGCCAGTGTCATCGGCGGACTGGTGGATAAGCCGGTTATCGGGGTGCCCACCTCTGTTGGCTATGGCGCCAGCCTAGGTGGTATTTCGGCGCTGTTGACGATGATCAACTCCTGTGCCAACGGGATCTCGGTGGTGAACATCGACAATGGCTATGGTGCTGGCTATACGGCCACCCAGATTAACCGCTTAGGGGTACGATCATGAGCCAAACCTTATACCTGGAATGTTATTCCGGCATCAGCGGCGATATGACAGTGGCAGCGCTGCTTGATCTGGGGGCCGATCAGCAGCTATTGAAAAAGGCTTTAAAAAGCTTGCCCATCACCGGGTTTGAGACCGTCATCAGCCGGGTGAAAAAGGCGGGGCTGGATGTCTGTGATTTTCAGGTCATTCTGGATCAGGACAACCATGATCACGATATGGCCTATCTGCATGGTGATGATCACCACCATCAGGGCGAAAAGCACACCCATCATCACCTAACAGAACCAGGACATTATCATCCGCATCAGGAAAAAAAGAACCATTCCCATGATCATCGGGGTTTACCGGAAATTGTTGAGATTATCAACCAGGCTCAAATCACCGATCATGCCAAAGCACTGGCCATCCGGATCTTCTCGATTATTGCCGATGCCGAAGCCAAAGCCCATGGGGTGGACCGGGAGCGGGTTCATTTTCACGAGGTGGGTGCGGTGGATTCGATTGTGGATATTGTGGCAGTGGCCGTTTGTTTGGACAATCTGGACATCCGGGCGGTGATTGTGCCGGAAGTTTATGAAGGCCGGGGATTTGTCCGCTGTCAGCATGGAACCATCCCGATTCCGGTGCTGGCCGTAACCCATATCGCCGCCAGTCACCAGTTGAATTTACATATTACCAGCACGGAAGGGGAGCTAATTACCCCAACCGGGGCAGCCATTGTGGCCGCCATCAAAACCTGTGACCAGTTGCCCAGGCAGTTTGCGATTGAAAAAACCGGCATCGGAGCTGGCAAACGGACCTATGATCGACCCAGCCTGCTGCGGGCGATGCTGATCACTGACAAATCAAAGAAAAACGGCGATATCTATAAACTGGAAACCAATATCGATGACTGCGGCGGTGAGATCCTGGGCTTTGTGATGGAGCGATTATTTGAAGCTGGGGCCAGAGATGTCCATTATATCCCGGTTTATATGAAGAAGAACCGACCCGCCTATCTCCTCAATGTGATCTGTAGCGAAGCAGATATCGAAACCTTGGAACAGATTATTTTTGAGGAAACCACCACCATCGGGATCCGGCGGATTCAGATGGAAAGCATCGGCTTAAAGCGGACCATTAAACGCATGCTGCCGGGGTGTTATTCAGTCAGGAAGAATCGCTCTTTGGACAGGCGCTGACACCGGTGAAATGCCTCCATTATGCGTTAACCCGTCCGGCGGTAGCCGCGGTGATGGTGGGGGTATCCAGTCAGGAACAGATCCAGGCGACGGTGGCTTATGCAACCGCAAGTGATGCAGAGAAAGACTATAGTGAGATATTGGCAAATGCCCCAGATGCTTCATTCCGGGGACATTGCATGTATTGCGGCCATTGTGCCCCCTACTCAAAAAAATTGACATCGCCGCTGTGAATAAATATCTGGATCTGGCCTTGATTCAGGAAGCGGTGCCGGAGACCCTTAAAGATCATTATGCGCTGCTTAACCACCACGCCAGCGAATGCATCGCATGTGGTCAATGCATCGTAAACTGTCCCTTTGGCGTGCCGATAATTGAGAAAATGAAACAGGCTGTAACTGTTTTTGGAAAATAACAGGGATGATCAAATGATAAAGTATAGGAGGATTAAAGAGAATAAATGGATATTGATGAATTTTTAGAACACTTAAATCAGGGAGAAGTAGTTAAAGGTGGCTCGAAAGTCCATTTGATGATGCATGCCATCTCCCAGGAAGCTCTGAAACTGACAACCGAGCTCAATGGCAGTTATCATCCGCCGGAAGAAATTCGAGAAATATTTTCCAGACTGACAGGTAAACCAGTGGATGAAACTTTTGGGTTGTTTCCGCCATTTTCTACCGATTGTGGTAAAAATATTCACGTCGGTAAAAATGTGTTTATCAATTCAGGTTGCCGTTTTCAGGATCAGGGCGGCATCTTTATTGGTGACGGAGTTCTGATTGGCCATAATGTGGTGTTGGCTACCCTCAACCATGATAGTAATCCGCAAAAACGCAGTGATATGTATCCAGCGCCGATTCGAATTGGAAACAATGTCTGGATCGGTGCCCAGGCAACAGTACTTCCCGGGGTTACCATTGGTGACGGGGCCATTGTCGCCGCAGGGGCGGTGGTTAACAGAGATGTCCCGGCTAAAGTGATTGTCGGCGGGGTCCCGGCCAAGAGCATCAAAATGATTGAAGTAAATCAGAAATAAATAACGAAATCATAAAAGAACTGTCCCAAATTTCATGGAAATAATGAAAAATGAAAGCAAAAAAGGAGCGAGATTATGGAAAAAGAAGCACTGGAAAAGGTATCCGATTTCGCATTAGGTGAGGAAAATCTGGCGTTTGCCCCCTATTTTATTGGTAAAAGCTATCTAAGTCTCTTAAATGACAAAGAGGTGGGGATTTATAATGTCACCTTTGAACCAGGGTGTCGCAACAATTGGCACATCCATCATGGCGCAGGCCAGATCCTGATTTGTATTGGCGGCCGTGGCTGGTATCAGGAAGCGGGAAAGGATGCCCGGCTTTTAAACAGTGGCGAAGTGGTTTACATTGCACCGGAAATTAAGCATTGGCATGGAGCCGTGAGCGACGAAGCCTTTGCGCATCTTTCCTTATCGGTTTTAGTTGAAGGGGCTAGCAATGAATGGCTGGAACCGGTGACTGATGAAGCGTATAACAAACTGAAAATCCAGTAAAAACAGAACCATCAGTTACGAGGGGTTAATCGATTCATCATCAACAATAAAGCGATAAAAAAAGTTTGCGATTTAGAAATTGGAGGAAAATATGATTTATCAGGATTTTAAAAATGAAAAATTGTCGGCGCTGGGTTTTGGTGGCATGCGCCTGCCCACCATCGGAGAAGGCTTTTTTGCCCCGGTTAATCAGGAAGAAGCGGCTCAGATGGTCGATGTTGCGATTAAAAATGGGGTAAACTACTTTGATACCGCCTATGGCTATCACGGTGGAGACTCGGAACGGGCGATGGGAGAAATACTTAAAAATTATCCCCGGGACAGTTTTTACCTGGCCAGCAAATTCCCCGGCTATGAGGTTCGGGAAAGCTGGGATGCAAAAGCGCAGTTTGAGGAACAGTTGGAGAAATGTGGTGTTGATTATTTTGATTTTTATCTGATCCACAATGTCTACGAACGAAACATCGAGGTGTATTTTGATGAGCGCTGGGGCATTGTTGAGTACCTGATTGAGCAGAAGAAAAACGGCAGGATCAAGCATCTGGGTTTTTCGACCCATGGTCTGAAACCTACCATTGAGCGTTTTCTGGAACGCTATGGTGAACACATGGAATTCTGCCAGATTCAGCTCAATTATCTGGACTGGAAATTGCAGAAGGCCAATGAAATTTATGAAATGCTGGTCGCCAAAAACATCCCGATCTGGGTGATGGAACCGGTGCGGGGTGGAGCTCTGGCCAGTTTTTCAGAAGAAAACACCAATAAGCTCCGTGAACTGCGACCAAATGAAAGCACAGCCGCCTGGGCTTTCCGTTTTTTACAGGGCCTCTCCGGCATCAAGATGATTTTATCCGGAATGTCAAACCGGGAACAGCTACAAGACAATTTAAAAACCTTTGAGGACTCAAAACCGCTGAACGAAAAAGAATTGGCCGTAGTCGAAGAAATAAGAGATGGTATGCTGACGATGCTGCCCTGCACGGGCTGTAAATACTGCTGTGCGGAATGTCCCCAGGAGTTGGATATCCCCACCCTGTTGCATCATTACAATGACCACAAGTTCCAGCCGGGCTTTATTGCGCCTATGGCCATTGCCGGAATGGCTGAGGACAAACGTCCGAGTGCCTGCATTGAATGCGGCCAGTGTAAACAGGTCTGTCCCCAGAATATCGACATTCCCGCAGCCCTGAAAGATTTCCAGAAGATGCTTGACGAAGATCCGGCCTGGTGATGCGGTTACAAAATAGTTAAAAAAATATTGTTAGGAGGAATTTTGGCATGAGCAAAAAATTAGTCGCCTATTTTTCAGCCAGCGGCGCAACGGAACAGGTTGCCAAGACATTGGCAGAGGCTGTCAAGGCAGATCTATATCAAATTAAACCGGCTGTTTCTTATACATCAGCTGATTTAAACTGGAATGACAAAAAGAGTCGCAGTAGCCGGGAGATGAACGATCTGGCCTCACGACCGGAGCTGGCGGATAAAAATGCGGATGTGGAAAGTTATGACGTTATTTTCATCGGGTTTCCCATCTGGTGGTATGTGGCCCCGCATTTGATCAACACGTTTCTGGAGAGTTACGACTTCTCCGGCAAAACCGTTGTGCTGTTTGCCACCTCCGGGGGCAGCGGCTTTGGCAAGACTATTGAAAACTTGAAAGGCAGTATGTCAGCAACAACGATTATCAAAGAGGGCGGGCTGCTTAACACAAGAATGTCAAAGGATGAGATGGTCGAATGGGTTAATCAACTGGGGGTGGAGTGATGAAAAAAAAACAGCAGGCCGGGATGCCCTCGGCGAATTCGCTCCTAAATTTGCAGAACTGAATGATGATGTCCTCTTTGGCGAGGTCTGGTCCCGGGAGGATCAATTATCGGCACGGGATCGCAGCATGATTACCGTAACCGCTTTGATGACCAAGGGGATTTTTGATAATTCTCTTAAGTATCATATACTCAATGCCCAAAATCACGGTGTCAGTGCCGAGGAAATGGCGGAAATGATTACCCACCTGGCCTTTTATGTCGGCTGGCCCAATGCCTGGGCCACCTTTGCTCTGGCCAAAGAAGTTTATGAAGCTTAGTCATTTAAACACTCAGCGAGAGGAAAATTAAATGGAAAAATACGAACTGGAACACGTATCGGCATTTGCCCATCTGTCGCTATCCGTCCCCCAGGAAGGTGCCAGCAATGAGTGGCTGGAGCCGGTAACCGATGTGGTCTATGATCAATTGTAAATCATGAACGTAATCAACCACGGATTACATTTTTATGGGTTGTGATATAATAAAAAAATATAGGAATCGAAAGGGGTTTGCGATGAATAGAGGAATTCTTGTTACCGGGGGTGGACATGGAATTGGAAAACAGATTTGTCTGGATTTTCTTGAGGCGGGGGATCAGGTCTGTTTTATGGATTTTGATGAAGCCTTGTCCCGGGAATTTGAAGCCCAGTACGCCAAGCTGTTTTACTTTTATGGCGATGTGGCCAATCCCAAAAGTCTGAAAGCATTTGTGGATTTTGCCATGAAGAAGCTTGGGCGAATTGATGTGCTTGTTAATAATGCCTGTCAGGGAAACAAAGGGATTTTGTCCGATTTAAGCTATGAAATGTTTGACTATGTCCTCTCAGTGGGCCTTAAAGCACCCTATGAACTGAGCCGCCTGTGCCGGGATCAGCTCATAAAAAACCAGGGTCATATCATCAACATTGCCTCGTCCCGGGCCTTTCAATCAGAGCCGGATACCGAAAGCTATGCCAGTGCCAAGGGCGGGATTGTCGCCCTGACGCATGCCTTGGCGATCTCACTGGGGCCGGCGGTACGCGTCAATTGCATTGCCCCGGGGTGGATTGAAGTAAACGGTCGGGAGGATCACAGCCAAACCGATAAGGCAGCGATCCCGGCTGGTAAGGTGGGAAATCCCAGCGACATCTCTCAAATGGTATTCTTTCTGATCGGGCAAAGCTTTATTACCGGAGAAACCATTACCATTGATGGCGGGATGAACAAACGGATGATCTATCATGGCGACTGGAACTGGGAATATCGGGGCTAGTTTATCAATTCGAATTGGATGATCGTCGTGATGATCCGGTAGGGCCCCCGGTTGTCGATTAGATAAATAAGTATGTCTGATGTCATCACTCCAGAATGGGAGGTCATGGGCCAGGCCGGATATGTTCCATGGTGCAAGTGAATTTTTCAATCGTTTCATCCAAGGCCGAAACGAACGAAAGCTTAAGATAATTTCAAAATTAGTCGTTTTGACATCGATTTGACACAGAATCGACTTAAAATGTTTCTATAGAAAAAAACGATTAAGGAGTTGAGTCGTATGAAAAAACAAGCTAAATTACTGTCAATTACTGCCCTTGTCTTGTCGATTTTATTCGCTACCGCCAATGTTATGGCTGCAGAGGTGCCAAAAGGATCAGCGGCGGCTCTGGCAGATGACAGCTACACCCTGGAAGAAATGTTGACCTATGCCATTCAGGATGAATATGCTGCCCAGGCCGAATATGCAAAAATTATCAGCGTTTATGGTTCGGTAAAGCCGTATAAAAATATCGTGAAAGCTGAGGAAAAGCATATCAGCGCCTTATTGCCGTTGTTTGAAGCGTCAGGGTTTGCTGTCCCGGTAAATGATGCCGCTGCGGATGTAGTCCTTCCCGATTCGCTAAAAACCAGCTATCAGGTCGGAGTTGATGCAGAAATCATGAACATTGATATGTATCAGCGCTTTTTGGCTGAAGACCTGCCCCAAAATGTACGAACTGTCTTTGAATCGCTAATGCGGGCTTCTAAAAGTCATCTGGCAGCGTTTGAAAGAGCAGTTGGTCGCTAAAAACAGGGTATTGTAACAGGCTGATCGAATTTAAAAAATTCACTTTCAAAATGTTTTTACTTCGGGTATAATACAAGCATTGAAATTTTAGCGCGTATAATGGTTCAGCGTAAGATCAACTTTGGTCTTGCGCTTTTTTTTATGCCGGAATTTCAAAATTTTAGAAATGAGGAAATGGCTTATGGATTTTTACATGAAATTGCCACGAAGCAAAAAAGAGTTTGCCTTGTTTATGGCGGTGATCTCAGTCATCTCGGTGAACATCATTGCGCCGCTGATTACCTGTTTTGAAGTTGGCTTTCGGATGGATGTGTGGGCCCAGGCGATTAGAATTATGCCGCTGATCTGGATAACCGTGATTGCATTGGTGTTAATGACCTACAAACCGGCCAGTTGGCTAACCAGCAAGATTGTCGCAAGAGAGGACAGTTTTTCTGCCCATATGTTGGCGAATATTTTATGCAGTGTTTTCCTGATGTCAATCTTTCTGACAGTCATCGGTACCTGGATCGGCAGTCGGCAAGTGAGCATGGAGCCAATTAGCTCGTTTTTTTATAAATGGCCTCGAAATTATGCGATTTCATTTGCCGTGGAAGCGTTGATTGCCCAGCCGTTGGCCAGACTGGTAATGGTAAAATTGCATCAGATTAAAGATGGCCGATTGGATACGGAAAGCTTCTGATTATAAAATTTATGGAGTGTTGTTTGGCCGAGCTTAAACCGCATGGGGCTGCAAGTAGCGAAACATAATAAGCGGAACCAGCGCCTTCACCAGCATGGTTGTATAAGCGATGCTGTGGTGATGACGGGGATGGTCAGCATGGAGCTGGTTTATATTCCTTTGGCGGCAATGGTAATTTTTATGATTCTGATTCTGGTTCTTTTTAAAAAAGCCAGCCCGGTTTCCCGAACCATCCAGACCCGGGTCGATCGGGTGAATCGGATTGTTCGGGAATCGGTTGTCGGGGTGCGGGTGATCCGGGCTTTTGATAATACCAGCTATGAACAGAAACGCTCAGATGATACCTTTGTGGCCTATGCCGACAATGTGATTCACCTCAATCGGATTTTTGCAATGTTTAATCCCATGGTGTGGGCAATTATGGGGATTACCATGGTGGCGGTGGTGTGGTTTGGTGGATATCTGGTGTTGCAGGCCACCACTCAGATCGGCAGCATTATGGCAGTGATGCAATATACCGTGATTATTCTGATGTTCTTAATGATGTCGGCGATGGTTATTGTGATGGTACCCCGGATGATTGCCTGTCTGGAACGGATCAGCGAGGTGTTGGATACAGCGCCTGAGATAGCCGATGATCGGGAAGCAGTAGCATCGCCAAGCGTAAAGGGCAGCAAGCTAATCGTCTTTAATGACGTCAGTTTTTCTTATCAGGGGGCGGAAGAACCGGTTTTGAGAAACCTCAGCTTCTGTTGTGAAGCCGGAAAAACCACGGCCATTATCGGGGGGACGGGTTCCGGTAAAAGTACCATTGCGGCATTAATGCTGCGCCTTTATGACATTCAGGAAGGTCAGATTCTGGTGGCGGGAAATGATATCCGAAGAATGACCCAGCACGATCTGCGGGAGTCCATCAGTTATGTTCCTCAGAAAGCATTTTTGTTTAGTGGCACCATTGCTGAAAATTTGCGCACCGGTAAGCCCGATGCCACTGATGCGGATTTACGGCAGGCGGTTAAAATTGCTCAGGCAGAGGCCTTTATTACAACGCTGGAAGCTGGATATCAGAGTCCGGTGGCCCAGGGTGGCAGCAATTTCTCAGGCGGACAAAAGCAACGTCTGTGTATTGCCCGGGCGCTGGTAAAAAAAGCACCCATTTATATTTTTGATGACAGCTTTTCAGCACTCGATTATCAAACCGATGCGGCGCTGCGAAGTGAACTGAAACTGGCGATGAAAGATGCCTGTCTGATAGTGGTGGCTCAGCGCATCAGCAGTATCATGGATGCGGATCAGATCATTGTGCTGGATAACGGAAGCATTGCGGGAATTGGCCGTCACGAAGAGCTTCTGAGAGACTGTAGTCTCTATCGGGAAATTGCAGATTCTCAGGTTAAAAGGGAGGGTTAAGTCATGGATGAAAAAAATACACAAGATCGATCAGGGTTAGACCCGGAAATGGCGGATGCACCCCAAAATACCAGAAAAACCATTAAGCGACTAATCGCTTTGCTTTTAGAGCAAAAAGTTGCTGTAGTATTGATTATTTTGTCAACACTGCTAAGTATTGGCTTGTTTGCTGTGACCCCACTGATTATGGGATGGGCCATCGATGCTCTGATTGACAACTTAAGGGTAAACGGCCCCGGCGGAGGCTTTTCCGAGTTGGCAGAAATTATTGGTGTGCCATTGATGCTGCTGGCAGCGGCCTATTTACTTAGTGCCTGTTTCTCGTTTGTGCAAGAGTATACCATGGCCAGTGTGGGTGAAAAGCTGGTACTTTCCCTGCGCCAGAAAATCAGTGAAAAAATAACCAGGCTGCCGCTGCGCTACTATGATTCCCACCAGACCGGCGATCTTTTAAGCAGAACCACCAATGATCTGGATCGGGTGGCAGAAGTATTAAAAACCGGGTTACTCCAGTTTATTAATGGTACGGTCAATATTGCAGTCAGTATCGTGGTGATGTTGTCGCTCAATGTTTTTTTAACGGTGTTGATTCTGTTGGCCATGTCTATCAGTGTAGTCGTTACTAAATGGATTTCAGCTAAGAATTTCAAGGTGGCTCTGGATAATCAGTCGGCGTTAGGGGAATTAAACAGTCAAATCGAAGAGCTGTACACCGGGAATCTGATCATCAAAACCTTTAATCGTCAGGAAGCAGTGCGGGGAACAGTTAAAGCCATCAGCCAGCGCCAATATGAAGCCAATAAAAAAGCCCAGTTTGTGATGTTTGCCATTTATCCGGTGATTCGCTTTCTAACCCAGCTGGGTTTTGTCATGACGGCGATTGTCGGCGGGATTCTGGTTGTCAATAATACCATGACCATTGGGATTGTCCAGGCGTTTTTGCAGTATGTCAACCAGATTTCCGAGCCGATTACCCAAGCCTCCTATTTTCTTAATTCCTTCCAGTCTGCGATGGCATCAGCGGAGCGGGTCTTCGATGTATTGGATGAGGAAGAAGAGCGGCCAGATCACTCCACGCTGCAAGAATTGCCCAAAACCCGGGGAGCAGTGACCTTTGAGGAGGTACAGTTTGGTTATATCCCCGAAAAAATGCTGATGAAGGGCGTCAGTTTGTCGGTGAAACCCAATGAAATGGTGGCCATTGTCGGTCCAACCGGGGCCGGAAAAACGACACTGGTTAATCTACTGATGCGGTTTTATGAATTAAATGGCGGGCGTATTCTGATTGATGATACCGATATTCAGGAGCTGTCAAAAAGCCAGTTGCGAAAGATCGTGGGAATGGTTCTCCAGGATACCTGGTTGTTTAACGGAACCATTGCTGAAAATATCGCCTACGGCAAAATGGATGCCACCCGGGAGGAGATTGTCGCAGCAGCTACGGCATCCCGGTGTGATCATTTTATCCGGACCCTGCCACAAGGATATGATACCGTGATTGCTGGTGAAGATGGCAGCCTGTCCTAGGGAGAAATGCAGCTGTTGACGATTGCCCGGGTGATGCTGGTTAATCCGACCCTATTGATTCTGGATGAGGCGACGTCCAGCGTCGATACCCGAACCGAAGTGGCAATCCAGAATGCCATGGCTAAAATCATGGAGGGAAAAACCAGCTTTGTCATTGCCCATCGTCTGTCGACAATAAAATCAGCGGATATGATTCTGGTGATGAAAGACGGCGACATCATTGAAAAAGGAACCCACAAAGGGCTGTTGGCCGGTGAAACCTTCTATCGACAGATGTATGAGAGTCAGTTTGCCGGTGCGCCGGAGGTTGGCTGATATTGCCTGATTGAAATATTGGCAGGCGACAAACTCAAAAGGGGGATTCCCCCTTTTTTTATTCAATACATAAAAAACCTTCAAAATAGAAGCCAATTCAGGAAGTGATAAGAAGATATGAAACAGACAGTCTTAATCATTAATATTGCGACGATACTGGTAACACTTTTTTTAGTCTTTGTCAGTTACCGGCATCGCAGCGAAAAAGGCGGGTTGCCATTTTTATGCTCGATGGCCCTGCTTTTGTTATGGGTGGCAGGTTCCACCATCAGCATGTTTACCCAAAGCTATGAAGAAAAGGTCTTCTGGCGAAATTTTATTCAGATAGGGATGGCATTCATTCCGCTGGCGAATCTCTGGTTTGTGATTGAATATACCGAAAATAAAAACCGCTTTCTGAAATATTTGGTGTGGCTGGCAGCCTTTCTCAGTTTGGCTGGGATTGTTTTGACCTTTACCAATCCGAGCCACGACCTGATCCGGAAATCGGTGGAGTTTGTAGAAATAAATGGGCAATGGGATCTGGTTGTCGAACTGACATTTTTAGGAAACATGTTTGTGTTGTTGCGTTTTGCTCTGATGTTTGCTTCCATCGTTATTCTGATGCTGTTTCAAATCCGGATTGTTAAAAGCGGACAGAAACAGGTTTTTTACATTCTGATTGGATTTACCCTGGCTTTGGTGCTGTTAATTGTTAAAAATTACCTGATGACCGGATACGAGGAAGTGTTTCCGATGTCGGTGATCTTTTTAATTCCCAACCTGTTTATTGCCTACAGTGTTTATCGGTATGATTTTTTAAAGATTGCTCCGCTGGCAAAGGATTGGATTATCAATTCCCTGCCGGATGGGATTGTGGTTTTATCGGCAGCGGGAGAGATTGTTGAAGTGAATCAGTCGGCAGAACGATTTTTTGGGCAGCTGACCGAAAAAGAGGCTCCACCGGGTCACAAAAAATCTGCGCTTCAAAACCGGAATCGCTATGATTATAGCGAATATACTGCCTTTTTGCAGGCCCAGCCCTTATGGCAAAAGGCTCTGGATGAGCGCAAAAACGGGACGCTTGAAATCGAACTGGAAAATGATTCAGGCGACAGCTTATATTACGAAATTGATCAGCATCATTTTATCAGTGACCGCAATCATTATTCCGGTAGTGTATCGGTTATCCGCAATGTGACTAATTTCAGACTTGAAAAGCTGATGCTGAAACGTCAGGCGGAGATGGATCGTCATATTCAGATCCTCAACAAGCATGCCTATATTGACTATGTCAATGCGGCCAGCTCGGTTCAGGCGGCATTTATGGTCATCGATATCGATAAATTCAAGGCGGTCAATGATCGTTACGGCCATCCTGTCGGGGATGTCGTGATTCTGAAAGTCGTGGAGGCCATCAAGCAGTGCATTCGTAAAGATGATTTGATCGGCCGCATTGGCGGTGATGAGTTCAGCTTGACCTTGATGGATTGTGGCAAAAAACGAACCCAGGCGATTATCCAGCACATTCTTATGATGGTTCAAAAAGAAACCGCCGATATTCTTGAAGAAAGGGTTACCATCAGCATCGGCGTGGTAACCAATCAGAAATTGCCGGACTGTTCGTTTGCGACCCTCTATCAAAAGGCTGACGAAGCTTTATATGGAGCAAAAAAAGCGGGCCGAAATCAAGTGGTTTTTTATGACGACCAGCCCTGTTAAGCGAGGCCAATCGATTGGTTTGAAACACTGAAACGGATCACCTTCAATGCCATTTATATGTAGCGGTTTTAGACTAGTTTTTGCGACGCCATCACATAAAAACTAAAAAATATGATATGATTAACAAAGAACACATTAAGGGAGAATGGACCAATGATTCGAGTAATAATTGTAGATGATGAGCTACCAGCTCTAAAAATAGCCGAAAGTGTTTTAAAAACATGTGACGGGGTAAACGTATGCGGCTCTTATTCCGATCAGGATGAGCTGATGGAAGCCTTACCGATGCTTGATGTCGATTTGATCTTTCTGGATATAAAAATGCCGGGGATGCTGGGGCTTGAACTGGCCGGGCGAATCAACGAAATCAAACCAGAGGTGGCAATTGTCTTTGTTACCGCCTACGACAGCTATGCGGTCGATGCCTTTGAAATTGAAGCCTTTGATTATATCTTAAAGCCCTTAACCGCAGATCGAATCAACAAAACCTTGATGCGCTATAAAAAAAGACGGGCAGAACAAGGTCGCCCCCAAAAGCATTGTTATGTGTCAGTTCGTTCATTCGGACGATTTTCGGTGGTTTCGGAGCAGGGCGAAACGATGCAATTTCGGACGGCCAAGGCGGAAGAACTCTTGGCTTTTTTAATTCATCAACAGGGCCATGCTGTTTCCAAAGAAAACATCATGGAAGAACTCTGGTATGATCGGGATACCGAACGGGCGCAATCTATTTTTTATACAACGCTTTACCAATTGCGCAAGGATCTGGATCATTTTGGATTGCATAATGCCATTTATAGCAGCCGCAAAGATGGCGGCAAGTGCGCCCTGACATGGCGGCCGGATCATTGGGATTATGATGAATTTTTGGACTTATATAAACAATTTAAAGCCAGCCTATTCAATCTGGAAGAGCAAAAACGGGCCATTGAGTTGTATCAGGAAGGTTATTTAATGCATAATGGATATCTATGGGCAGCAGGAAGACAGGCTGAATTGGAACTTTGTTATCTGGAGCTGATGGAAAAGATTGTTGAAACCGAGGTTCTAAAACAGAAATTTGAGTCGGCCTTGCTTTATTTAAAGAAATTGGCCAAGAATTTTCCCTTTAATGCCTCGATTCATGTAAAAATCATTGCGGTTTATTTTTTGCTGAATAATAAAAAAGCGGCGCTTGCCCATTATCAGAATGTTAAAAAAGAAGCCGAATCATGGGAAAATATTGATATGAAAACATTGATTTCAAATCCTTACTCAGCATTTGAACAAGCTTAAAGAGGGAATGTCAAAGAAGTAAAAATTATGGGGGCAAGATACATGCAGGAGCAAAAGCCTGGCTTTAGTCAGCTGAACCGTCAGGGATTGGCAAATTTTGACAGCCAACTATTGAAAAGCATCAGAAGCGGCAAGCAACCGCTTTCAAAGGATACATTATCAGCCGTTTTAAAGTTATTTGTTGAAATGATCAAAGCGATTGAAGACATTCATAAAAAAATCAGATTCTTGCTTTTGTGAGTCCCGATATTTTTATGGCAAAACCAGCGGTGGATCATAATGATATGACAACGATGCAGATGCCTAAAAAAATAACAATCTCCAGAAAAGAATTTCTTGATTTAGACCGGTTTGCCTATATTTCACCAGAACAGACGGGACGAATAAGCCGAACCGTCGACTATCGTTCAAACTATTATTCCCTCGGGGTGACGATGTATGAATTAATCACCGGGCAAAAACCATTTACGGCGGATAGTATGCTGGAGTTGACGCATTGTCACATTGCCAGAAAACTGGTGGCGCCCGATTATCTTAATCCGGCTATCCCCAGGGCGGTGTCAAAGATCATCCTGAAATTAATGGAAAAGGAACCGGAACGGCGTTATCAAAGTGCTACCGGAATAATCAGCGATCTGAAGCGAGCCATAGAGGCAATCAGTGCGTCCGGGAGGGCTGAAGAGTTTGCGCTGGGACGGGATGATTGGTCAAATAAATTTGGGCTGCCGCAAAAACTCTATGGCCGGGAAAAAGAAAGGGCCATAATCCGGCAGCTCGCTGAGCAGGCTTCGGTAAGGGTTTCACAAATCCTGCTGGTAGGCGGTGCTGCCGGTGTGGGAAAAACGGCGATGATAAAAGAGCTTTTTCGGCCCGCAGCGGAACGGAACGTTTATTTTGCCAGCGGAAAAGCGGAGCCCTTGCAGGTCAATACCCCCTATTATGTTTTTACCCAGATGACCAGAGAATTAGTCCGAATCCTGTTGCAGGAATCGGATTTGATGTTGGAAGAGTGGAAAAAACGGTTGCTAAAAGCACTAAATAATAATGGTCAATTGATCGTTGACCTGGTTCCGGAACTGCGGTTGATCATCGGCGATCAGGATGCAGTGGAAGAACTGGAGCCAACCGAGAACCGCAACCGTTTTTTAACGACCTTCGGCAATTTTATTAAAACCTTCGCAAAAAAAGAACAACCATTGGCGGTATTCTTAGATGATTTTCAGTGGTGTGATCAGTCTTCCGTCGAATTGATCAAATATCTGCTGACCCTTGATGATATGAACAGCTTGATGGTGATCATTGGTTATCGGGATCATGAAATTCAGCAAAATCATCCCTTGTATCGTTGCCTTGAGGAATTAAAAAAATCGGATCAGGCGGCGACAATCATTGTCAAGCCGCTGGATCAGGGGAATGTTGCCCGGATTATTAGCGATACCGTCCATTGCCATCCCGATCAAGCAGACGTGCTGGCCAGGGTCATTCACAAGAAAACTCAGGGAAACCCCTTTTTTGTCCGAAATCTACTACTGCACCTGCATACCAGCCAGTACATTTATTACAATGAGGACAACCATCAGTGGGAATGGGACGAGGACGAAATCGAGAAGTGTGCCATCAGTGATAATATTGTTGACTTTATGATTGGGCAAATTCTAAAATTGCCACCAAAGACCCAGGACTTATTAAAGGCAGGGGCTTTAATTGGCGCAGCATTTGATGTAAAGCTGTTGATGGCGGTTTTGAATCTGGATGAGCAGGCGATCCTTAATCAGCTGGGGGAAGCCATTGATCGGGAAATTATTATCCCGGAAAATAATTACTACGAATTTTATCTGGGAGAGGCGGGGCAGACCTTCAGATTTGCCCACGACCGAATTCAGCAAGCTTGTGAAGCCCTGATTCCACCGGAAAGCAAAAAGCAGCTGCATTTAAAAATTGGTAACAAGATCTGGCAGAGCTTGCCGCCGGAGCAGGTAGCGGATCAGGCGATTCAAATCGTCTGTCATTTAAATGAAGGGCTGGACTTGATTAATGACACGCAGGAACGCTTAATGGTGTTGCGATTAAATTTGTGGGCTGCCCAAAAGGCCAAAACCGCCACCTCCTTTTCGCTGGCCCGGCAGTACATTGAAACGGCAATCAGTCTGTTGCCGGATAACCCCTGGGAAGCGGACTATCCGCTTACTTTTGAGCTGATAAAGACCTATGCGGAATGCGCCTATTTAAATAAAGAATACCCATTGGCCGAAGCTCAGATTGAGATGCTGATGAAGCATGCCAAAACGGCCATTGACCAGGCTGAAATAAGGTTGATGCAGAGTGTTTTATATCGGTATCTAGGACAATTGGATCAGGTGATCAACTATGGGGTTCTTGGTTTACGGCTACTGGGAATTCGCTTGCCCTTTAAACCGGGCTTTCATCTGATTATAAGAGAATTGGCGCTGGTCAAGGGCCGGCTGCTGGGGAAAAATACCGAGCAACTCTTATATGCGCCGCCGCTGCAAAATGATCGCGTCAAACTGATGATCCGGATTATGAGTGAGTTAAACAGTGTGACCTATAACGGCGGCAATGTTAACCTGTTTCTGTTCTCAACCTTAAAGAGTTTGAGTCTGACCCTTCAATATGGAAACAGCCAGGAAGCAGCTTCGATTTATTCCGGCTATGGGGTGTTGCTGGCGGTAATGGGGGATTTGAAGGGCTCCTATCAATTCCACAAATTGGCGCTTAAGCTGGTTGAAACGGAAGACCGGGCCAAGTATCGGGCTGGGGTTTTATTTGCCTACGGCTTTTTAGGCTATGCCTGGAGTGAATCTTTTCAGGATGTGGATCAGTGGTTTAAAAAAGCTATGGAAGATGCTTTGCGGTATGGCGATCATTATCAGGTGGTTTTAGCCGGAACCTTTATGTATGCCTTCAAGGCGAATCGGGATTTGACCGAATTAACCCAAAAAGCGATGGAACAGGTGTCGTTAATCAAACAGACCAACAACCAGTACGGTTACAGCATGTCGTTTATGTTTATTAATCGCAGGCTCAACTACCTGGGTTTAACGGATCATCAATTCTCGCTGGGAGTATCCCAACAGACCCAGGAACAAAATGGCGGTATGGGAATCATCGGCAGTGAAGAGCAATGTCTTAAAAATTTGCGGGAATCAAATTCGTTATCCGGCCTCGGGGTTTATTATAAAGAAAAGATGTATATTCATTATTTATATGATGATTATGCAAAAGCCCTGGACTATCTGGCAGTATCCGATAAATATCTGAAATATCATGCCGGAACCCCCTATGTGGTGGAGTGTCGCATCTGCAACTTTCTGGTAGTCGCAGCTAACCTCGCTGGGATGAAGGGGGAAGTACGGAAAAAGGCAATCCAGCGACTAAAGCGTGAATACAAATATGTAAAGGCCTGGTCAAGCTATTGTCCGGAAAACTTTCAACATCTGCAATATTTGCTGCAGGCTGAACTGGCCCGGATTGAAGAGAAAAAGGATCAGGCGCTTCAATACTACGAATTGGCCGCCGAAACGGCGGCCCGAAACGGCTTTCTTCGGGATGAAGCGCTGGTCAATGAACTGGCCGCCAAAATGTTTTTAGCGCACGGCATGAAGCGGCAGGCCGGGTTTTTTATGACCGAAGCCTTCCGGGGCTATCAGCGGTGGGGGGCAAGGGCAAAAGTCAGGCAGCTGGCAAAGAAATACGAAGGGGTGCTCAAGCTTGCCAGCAATGAAATGGCGCTGGCGGAAAAGCTGGCCGTCCCCCCATCGACTTGATTGCCATTACCAGTGCCTATCAGGCGGTTACAAAAGAAGTCGAACTTCCCGATTTATTAAGAAAAATCATGAAAATTGTGGTGGAGAATTCCGGAGCTCAAAAAGCCATGCTACTCTTAAAGGATGAACAGGGCTGGAAGATCGATGCAACGTTTTTAGAAGGCGAGAACGATATAAACGTTTTACAGTCGGTTGCCCTCAAGCAAGCTGCCAAGATGCTACCCCAGGCGGTGATTAATTTCTGTATTCATACCGGCGAAGCGGTGGTGCTAAGCGATGCGAGTGGACAAGGGGAGTTCCAACAAGATGCCTATATTCAAAAAAACCAAACGAAATCCCTGATTGGTTTACCCATTAAAAATCAGGGGTTGATCACCGGCATCTTATATCTTGAAAACAATTTGGCCAAAGCGGTTTTTACTGACAGCCAGGTTGAGATTCTGCAATTGCTGGCTGCTCAGTTTTCAATTTCGCTTCGAAACGTGCAGTTGTTTACGAACCTGATCGCCACAAAAGAGGCGCTGCATCGTTCCACCGAAGAATTATTGCGATCGGAGATTGCCTTTTTACAGGCGCAGATCAAACCGCATTTTCTTTATAATGCCCTCAATACCATTGCCGCTTTTTCCCTGGATGAACCCCAGATGACCCGGGATTTACTGGCAAATCTCAGTGCCTTCCTGCGGGGCAGCTTTGATTTTAAAAATCGGGATAAGCTTGTTACTCTCCAAAAGGAACTAGAACTGGTGGAAGCCTATCTATTTATCGAGAAAGCTCGGTATGGCCAACGACTAAATATTATTTATGATATTGAAGACCAGATAAAATGTCTGCTGCCGCCACTGGTGATTCAGCCTTTGGTTGAAAACGCCGTGCAGCACGGTTTGTCAGCGCAAAAAAATGGCGGAACTCTTAAAATTTCAGCCCACCGCCGTGCGGATTTTGTGATCATCAGTGTTATCGACAATGGTGTTGGTATTCCCGAGGATGTTTTTGAAAAGTGCCAAAACGGCAGTGACAGCACAGGGGTGGCCTTAAAAAATATCAATATGCGGTTAGTGCGGTTGTACGGTCATGGCCTGGAAATAAACAGAATGCCGGGCGGCGGAACACGGGCAGTAATACGGATCCCGATGGCGCGGATGACGCAAGCTACCCAGCATTATGATTAACCAGAAATTCAAAAAACAACCGCCAAACAAAGCAGATCATAGTTCAGATCGGCGATCTGGCTTACTTGTCAATTGTCGGAGAGTATGATAACATGAAAAGCTCAAACCATAAAAAGATAATGAATGGAGAATAAAGCGTGGAAAATTTACCAAATTGCCCGAAATGTAATTCTGAATATACCTATGCCGATGGAGAACTGTTGATCTGTCCGGAATGTGCCCATGAATGGACCCTGACATCAACCAGCGAAGACGAACTCACCGTTAAGGATGCTAACGGAAATGTTTTAAATCATGGTGATACCGTCATCCTGATCAAAGACCTTAAAGTGAAAGGCAGCTCCCAGGATCTCAAAAAGGGAACCAAGGTGAAAAATATCCGGCTGGTTGACGGCGATCATAACATTGACTGCAAAATTGATGGGTTCGGAGCAATGTCTTTAAAATCCGAATTTGTCAAAAAAGTATAATGACTCACAATCATAAATAAGTGATCAGATCAAGAAAGACTACAACAAGCAAAGCAAACCGATTTCACTGATTAAGTGTTAAAATCGGTTTGTTTTTTGTTTTCAGGAATGAAAAAAAAGAAAGCAGGTTTTCACTTGTGGCAATCGAATCGGCAGAGTGAATTTTTAGAATCGCGATGAAATCGTCATTTTGTTGAACTTTTTAATATTAAAAAGTTGGCATGCTTATTGCTATACATTAAAGTTATCAATGCGATCACCTCTTTAATTGATGAAAGCTAAATTAGGCATAAAACGCAGTAAGGAAGGTTATTGGAGTGCTGGATTTAAGAATTTTAACACGGACAGTTGGCGATTTGGATGAAGAAAGGGTGATGGATTTACTCGATGATTTTATTGCGGAGAATCCCTCTGAACTAGAAGTTCGCGAAGCTGTCACAGCTTGTCAGAGTGGTATGGGCTTGGTCGGAGCGCTTTTCGAAAAAGGGGAGTACTTTGTTGCGGATTTAATTTTTGCAGGGGAATTATTAACAGAAGCCGTTAATCGGCTAAAGCCAATTTTAAGGGAGACTGAAGCCAAGGTGTCGGGAACGATTGTTTTGGGAACCGTTTATGGCGATCTGCATGATATCGGAAAAAATATTTTTAAAATAATGTCAGAAGCGGCTGGCTTTAAGGTTGTCGATTTGGGAATTGATGTTGATCCTGAATATTTTGTGCAGAAAGCCAAAGATTGCAGACCTGCAATCATTGGGTTGAGTGGGATTCTAACGATGTCGATTGACTCGATGGAAGCGACCATCACCGCCTTAAGAGCAGCAGGGGTCACGGCCAAAATAATTGTTGGTGGACATCCCGTGACTGCAGAAATCGGCCAACAAATTGGTGCTGACGGATATACCGCCAATGCAGCAGAAGGTGTAAAGATTTGTCAACAATGGATGGCCGGGGATGCACTTTGGGGTTTAAATAAATTAGTTGGATAAAGCATGGGGTGTTATAGTGACGGAGGATTACTTCGCTTATAACACCTCTTTTTATGTCCTCCCAAAGTCGGAAAATTGATGTTACTGTAAAATATTTGTAGTATAATACAACCTGAATAACAGGTAGAGAAAGTAGATAAGAACGGTTTGGAATAAATGTATTTCCGGAAGTGTCACTAAGTACGATTTCGGATTTTTTGATGACCATTTTATGAAAGGAACAGAAAATGAAAAGTGAATTAAACTCAGAGCTAACCTTTAGAGAGGCAGAAAAAGAGGATGTAGGTTTGATTCTTTATTTTATCAAGGAGTTGGCCAGCTATGAAAAAATGCTGGATCAGGTTGTGGCCACCGAAGCAGGCTTAACGGAATGGCTGTTTGAAAAGAAAACGGCTGAGGTCATTTTTGCGGAGTTGAATGGAGTAGAAATTGGTTTCGCCTTATTCTTTCATAATTTTTCAACCTTTCTGGGCCAGGCTGGACTATATCTGGAGGATTTGTATGTACTGCCGAACTACCGTGGACTTGGCTATGGCAAAGCAATTCTTACGCAGCTTGCCAAAATAGCTGTGAAACGGGGCTGTGGTCGTCTGGAATGGTGGTGTCTGGATTGGAATCAGCCAAGTATCGACTTTTACCTTTCGCTAGGGGCGAAAGCCATGGATGAATGGACGGTTTATCGGATTACCGGGGATACCCTGCTTGAGTTGGCCGCCTCGTGAGGCGTAGTAAAGAATAATTAGAATTCTCGTACCAGTAATGGTTCAGTGTGAAATCAGTTTTGCTTTTGCGCTTGGTTTTTGTCAATTTTTAAAAATCCGACCAATCCAGGTGATTAAAGAATACTTAAAAGGATTGACAGGAGTAAAAATTGCTGCTAATATGTTAGAAAAAACTAACAAATGCAGGGGCCAACTTTCTTTGTGTATTGGTGATCCCTGACATAAAAAGTGGAGGACGGGATGACGCTAAAATGGAAAGAAACCCTGGAAATGATCACAAATAATGTCTGTTAAATTAAAAATAATTTAACAAAAATTATTCAGATCAGGAGAATTTATAATGAAAAAAGTGTCAATTGTTTATTGGAGTGGAACCGGAAATACTCAGGAAATGGCTGAAGCAGTTGCCGCCGGAGCAGAGGCAGGCGGTGCGGAGGTCAAGATTGTCAGCGTCGATAAAGCCAGTATCGAAGAAGTGTTAAGTAGTGATGCCATTGCGCTGGGTTGCCCTTCCATGGGGGCCGAAGAACTGGAAGAACAGGAAATGGAACCCTTTGTTACGGAATTGGAAAAAGAAAACCTTGAAGGAAAACCGTTAGCGCTGTTTGGATCCTACGATTGGGGCGATGGGCAATGGATGGATGAATGGGAAGAACGAATGAAGAAAACGGGAGCTAATCTGGTGGATGATGGTTTGAAAATCAATGATACACCGGATGAAGAAGGCCTGGAAGCCTGCCGAGATTTAGGTAAACGGCTGACTTCAAGCAGTATCTGAGTAAAATAGTTTAAAATCTCGCGGCAATAGGACATATGTCCTTATTTGCTGCGAGTTTTTTTGTTGAAAAAATAAAGCCGACAGTTATTAGTTTTCAGAAATTTGAGACGGCCAAAGTTGACACGTTTAGATAATAAATGATATAATTTCTATGCAACGAGTAGTGAATGATCATGTAAAGCCAGTTGATCACGCGGCTCGTTTTTTTGCGTTCTAAAACTTATTTTGAAAAGGAGAGAATTATGCCGAAAACAAAGTTTCAAGAGCTTATATTTACCATAATTATGGTAGTGACGATGGTGTACTGCATGTCTGTATACAACATGGTATTAGAATTTGGATTTAGCTATGTGACATTTCTCAATGCTTTATTGGGGATGTGGCCAGAGGTCGTAGGAGCATTTATCGCCCAAAGGGACATTGTAGGGCCGATTGTTCAGAAAAAGGTGCTGAGCTGGTTCAAACCAGATATTGATAAAGCGATTTTTATTACCATCGCCATGGCTGGATGTACGGTTTGTTTGATGGCTCCGATTATGACACTATATGTTTCAATTCTGTACCATGGTTTTGTTAGTGAGATTCCTCTGTTATGGTTGCCTAAGTTGGTTCAAAATTTCCCCTTTGCGCTTTGTATCCAGCTGTTCTATGTTGGTCCATTTGTCCGTTTTACGTTCCGAATCTTGTTTAAAAAACAATTGTCAGTGATGCCCTCAAAAGTAGCAACGGAAATATAGGTTTTCAGAATGCCAGAGGTTTTTCTTATTAAATTTTAAATTACCAATGAAAAACATTAAATAGTGATATAATCAAAACGATAGATTCGGTTCTGTTTAGGTTTGGATATAGTTTGAACGTGTTGGAGGAAAATAAAATGGATACCAAAATGCCGGTAGTGTTTGTTAGTCATGGTTCGCCCATGAATGCAGTTGAAAATAATGAATTTACCCGGGGTTAGGCGCATCAGATAGAGATAGGACAATCACCGTTTTTAATGATTCACGCACATTGGGGTCCATATCCATGACAAGCTATTTAATAACCGAAACGATTCCAGATCGATAAGAAAGACCTACAACAAAAAACCATGGAGCCAATCATGCTCCATGGTTTTTGTTTCTTTTCAGATACGAATTCTCGATAATATTGGTTGGCAAAACTGAAAAAAATCAGCCCATCTTTTTTTTCATTTCCAGTTTTGTCAGCTCAAATTTCTTTTTATAATAACAGGCATAAACCTGGGCGTTCTGTTCCTGCTGTTCGCTGACAGTGAGTAAGCGGCACTTGTTAATGACCATCATCTGACCTTTAAAAATAAGATAGATATCTTCAACATCCCTGAGAGTTTTATTTTCTTCTGATAATTGGTGCATGGTTTCTTCGGCCAAAATCGATAACTGCTTTTTAATTTCAGTATCTGATAACTTTACCGATAAATCGACCTTGTTTTTATTTGGCTGGGGAAGATTTGTCGAGGTGCTTAAAGGCGCGTCTGCAGATGTTGGGGCTTCTAACGGCGCTGGAGATTCAGCGGGTGCCTCTTTAAGCGGTTCTTTTTTTTCTTTTTTCGTTATTTTTGTTCGGCCATGATAGTCGTCTCTGGTAATTCGCAAGATGGTTACCTCCATTTCTGATAGGGATTATTTAGTTTATTAAAACCATTATAAGTATAGATCGCCAATCGATAATTGTTTTATTTTATCACTTTTGTGATGAAATGACTATTAATATATTGGGGAGTTTTTAATGATTTTGACTGATAGGAGCAGCAGCAATTTTTTTAATCCATTTTCGGCTCTTCAATCGATAAATACACCAGATCGCTTTGATCACCTGATCAATTTTAAGCAGCGTATAGATCCAAAAGGCGGGTAGGTGCCAGACCAAACCGGCCAAGGCGCCCAGTGGCACTGAGGCCACCCATAAGAAAATAATATCTGCTACCATTAAAAACCGGGTGTCTCCGCCGCCGCGCAGAACCCCCTTGGTCAGGATGCTGTTGGCAGACTGAAAGATCACAATAAAACCGATGGCAAACATCAGCTGAGACGCAATTTGTTGGGTTTCTGGGGTCAGCGTGTAAAGACCAATCATCGGTTTGCTGGTGATCCAGATAAGGATGGCGCCACCGATGCCAACCGCAATGCCCAGATATAAAAAGGTGATTCCCTGTTGCTGGGCGGCTTCTTCATCACCGCGACCCAGGGTGTGGCCGGTTATGATGGCACTGGCGTTGGCAATGCCCTGAATAAATACCGTGCTGAGTTGTTGCAGCACCAGGGTGATGGCATTGGCCGAGACGAAACTGACGCCCAACCGGCCGATCACCATCGCCACCGCATTATTGCCAAGGGCCAGTAAAATATCGCTGACCAGAACCGGAATAGCAATCTCGACGTATTCTTTAAGGATATCCCGGCAGCGCATAAAGAGATGCCTGAGCCGGTAGTTTATTTTTTTATCAACAAAAAATAAATAACCGCAAATAAATGAGAATTCGAAAAATCGGGCAATTAGGGTGGATAGGGCAGAACCCTCAATACCCATCTGGGGGGCTCCTAAATTCCCGAAGATAAACAAATAGTTGAAGAAAATATTGATAATAAATGCACAAATCGACGAAATTAAGGGGAGTCGCACCTGCCCGACACTGCGTAGCACAATGGTGGATGTCAGTGACAGACCTAAGAGCAGATAACAGGGAACCGCCCATTTAAAATAGCGCACACCTTCTTGGATAATTTTTGCATCAGTTGTATAAATACGCATGATCGTTTCAGGCGCAAAAAAGGTTACAAGCGAAAAGATTAGCGCAAAACCAAGGCAGATCCGTAACATGATGGTAATCGATTTTTTTAAGGCAGCATGGTTTTTCATTCCCCAGAAACGGGAGGTGAGCACCGAAGCACCCATGCCAATGCCCATGCAGCAGATTTGAAAAACCATAATGAATTGATTGGCCAGAGCGGCACCAGACAATGGCACCTCGCCCAGAGCGCCCACCATCATCGTATCGGTCATGTTCACACCAATGGTGATCAGGCTTTGTAGGGTGATGGGAATGGCAATGGTAGCCACTAGTTTATAAAAGGATCGTTCTCTAATGATCGGTTTGATTGCACTACCTCCTTAAAAATTTACAGTTTTATTTCGTCATTGGGTTCAAGAATCAGGCGACCTCTGGCAACAAAGGTTTCGGCGAGCTTACGATCAAACAAAGACCCCGGTTTCATATGGATGGGGATGCTATGGATGGCTCCGATGACAGCCGCACATGCAGATGCTTCCTGAGGATCCATATTGTAAAAGCCGTCAATTGGTAGCAGGGCGTAGTCAATGGCTTCTTTGGATAAAACGTCTTGCATATAGGCGGTGGTGGATGTATCACCGGAAGCGTAGATTTTAATGCCATCAAGGACGATCAGATAACCCACGCACTTGTTTTTATCATGTCCGGAGTTATAGGCAGGCACGGCCTGGATAACAATTTCATGAAGTGAGCGGGTACCATAAACGCCATTAATCAGGATCGTTTCCGGTCTGATGACAACGCATCCCTGATTTTGGCGTAATAGAGACAAATCATTATGGTCAGGATGTTCGTGGGTGATCAAAACAATATCGGCTGGTAGATCGTAGCCTGATCCGGCAAATGGATCAACATAGATTACAATCCCCTGATCTGAAACAAGACGGTAACTACCGTGGCCTTGATAAAACAACTTTCCCATTAGAATTTCTCCCTATATAAAAATATTTAGTCGATTTAAGGACCTCAATTATTTTGCAAATACCGATTCAGTGCCAAATACAAAGGCTACTGTTTTCAGTTTATCGCTATGAATTGGTTTTGTCAAAGGAATTTAAGAAGAATACGATGGTAGAACTCGATTGATAAAGTTGGTTGGCAAAAAATTGCGCAATAACAAAGCTTGGAAGGGGATAAATGTTCAAAAAATAAAAACAACGGCTTTTCAACGGGCCGTTGCTTTCATGAAAGGTTAGAATAGTTAAGTGTTTGATGATGCTTTGCTTATTCATACTATACAGGGAAATGCTTAAGGGTATCTTGAAATGATTCTTGATTAAGAATTCATTAAGGAACATGAATATAGATATCGCTAAAAGTTATCTTAAGAGACCTGCTCCAGTGCGTCAATAATCCCATTCTGCAGGTTGGCAGTGTCACTCAAAAGCGCTTCCAAAGCAGTTAGGTCTCGTTGTTTTTTGGCCTCCAGGATCTGATCACAATTGGAATCCAAGTTTTTATTGAGTTGATTAATTTCAGAAAACAGGGTCATGTTTTCATCAGATTCAGGGATATCCGCGGTCGTTTCACTGAGTTCATGACACCGGGCGATAATCTGCTTTTGATTATCCATAATGGTTGTAACGGCTTGATTCAATCCTGAGAGTGAAAGTAGTGTCTGATTAATTTTCAGACCAGTGATCCGATTCGAGGTTTGTATCAGTTGATCAAGTGTCTGAGTAAAGGGCGTTTCAACGCCTGTGGTTGGGGTTGAAATTTCAGAGGAGCTGAGATCTGATGGATCGGGTAAGTTTGACGAATCGGAAGCCCTGAATATAAAACAGGAAACTCCGGCAATCACGATACAAAGCAGAATACTGCCGATAAGAATCAAAATCTTTTTTCTGACACTGTTGTTTTTTCTTTTAGCGGGTTTCTCTTTTCTATTCATTGCTTTTTAATGCCTCCACCATATTAATTTTTTTAAGGGTGCCAATCATGATTAGATTCACCAGCCAGGTAAACATAAAAGTCAGCAAAATACTGAGGATAAAGCTTTGAGCAAGGATGGACTCAACATACATTACATTGCCAACCTCGGCAGCATCCAGAATATAACCATGCAAAAAGATCCCACCAATCAGGCCGGGAAGAATTCCGAATAGTGTGAGCAGATAGCTTTCCCGGGTAATGTAGGCAGACACTTCACGGTCATAAAAGCCCAATACCTTAATGGTAGCGATCTCCCGGAACCGCTCACTGATGTTGATGGTTGTCAGGGTGTATTGCACCACCAGCGCCAGTAGCGCTGCAGCGATGATAATGACCCAAATCAGATAATTGATACTTCCCAGAGTGTTTTGAAAATCCTGTTCATTATCAGAAGTGAAGCGAACGGCGGAAACACCCGCTGTGGCCATTAGGGTAGCGGCCAGATCTTCCTGTGACAGGGTCGAATCAAGTAGGCCCAGAACCTGGTTGGGCTGAGGCAGCTCACCATAAATGGTTTGGTAGTAGCTCGGAGATAGAAAAACATAATGCTGAAGGTAATTCTCGGCAATTCCTTCCACCAGCACAAGCTGGGTAGTCGTTTCATCTTCATTAATCACAATGGTATCGCCGGTGGTGACATCAAGGTTTTTAGCAAGTTTCTGGGTCAAAATCACCCCGTGATCGGATAAAACTAAGGGCTCTCCGGTATCATAACTGCGCAACATAAAATAGTTGGATAAAGCGGCCGGATCGGCGGGCACCATCAGCAGGCTGTCGATAGGGTCTGAATTGTCGGTGCTACCTTGCACCGAGATGTTATTAACGGTATTATCCAGATACGTAGAGAGGTTAGTGTTTGCCAGGGTAGTGACCAGAGCTGATTTTTGTTCCATCGTCAAATTTTCTTTTAATTGCAGGGAGACGTCGTAGCGCATGATATCACCAAACTGTTTTTCGGCGACCTGGGTAGCAATGGAGTCCCGTAAGCCCAGCCCGGCAACCAGCATGGCAGTGCAACAGGCCACACCCAGTACCGTCATCCAGAAGCGCTTTTTGTAACGGAAAAGATTTCGAAAGGTGATTTTTTGACTAAATTGAAGCTTTTTCCAGATAAAGTCAACGTTTTCCAGAAAAATGCGTTTGCCCGGTGGTGGGGCACTGGGCAGCATCAGTTCCGCAGGGGCAGAGCGAAGGATGGTCAGGCAGCTTAAAAAGGTGGCGACAGTGGTGACTGAGATGGCAAAAAGCGCCGATAATGCCGCAATTGAAACATGAAAAGCCGGAGTCATTTCGGGTAAAGTATAAAGTACCCGATAAGCGTTAAAGATGACCTGGGGAATGAGCATAAAACCAATGGCCCAGCCCAGGAGGCTGCCTAAAACGCTGGCCGTCGCCGCATACAAAAGATATTTAAAGGCAATGGCAGCATTACTGTAACCGAGCGCTTTGAGGGTTCCAATCTGGGTGCGTTGTTCTTCCACCATTCGGGTCATAGTGGTCAGACAGACCAAGGTGGCAATACCAAAAAAGAACAGCGGCAGAATACTGGCGATGCCATTGGTACTTTCAATGGTATTTTGATAATCCAGATAACCCGAATTGGATTCTCGGTTGAGGACATGCCATTGGGGTGCCGCCAGCTCATTTATTGATTTTTGAGCTTCTAAAAATTCCGGGGAGGAATCCAGAAGACTGGGATCAGCGATGCCATTCGCGGCGGCAAAGGCTGTTTTTTGTGCGGCCAGCTGAGCTTCGGCATCGGCCTTTAGTTCCTGCTGGCGGATTTCGACGCGTTGGCTGGCGACGGTATTAAGCGATTCTTCCAGTGGCGTGGTTATTTCGATATATTCCTCAGAAAAGGTCGAAATGCCCGACGTTCCGGCAGCGGTTACCAATATTTCAGTGTAAGCAGGCAGCGTAAAATTAGCTGCGGGCAAAAACACCAGGCCATTTATTTTACCCGTCCCCAATTTAGTAATGCCCCGGTCTTTGGTCAGATAGGAGGGGCTTTCGGCGAGGCCGACCACATGGTAGACAGTTTGACTAAGACTTGTATTGATGGGTGTTTCGGTTCCTGACGAGAGCGTTATGGTGTCGCCGATTTTTGGACCGGCTTCGGAGCGCTGTTTATCAATGATGCATTCATTCGATTGTTGAGGCAACCGGCCTTCCACCAGGTGAAGATCGTTGATGGCCCCGGTCGAATCTGGAATTGAAATTACATGGGCAACATTGGTCTGCTGCCCATATGACAAAAACGCATCGATGGTATAAATTGGTTGGGTATCTTCCACGCCGGAACTGTTCCGGACTGCGGCCAGATCGGCATCATTAAATCCGATAGATGACAGCAAACGAAAGTCCATGAAGTGAGTTGCTTCAAAATATCGATCGGCGGAAGCCTCAAGATCAGGACCCACCGATTTCAAACCAGTATAAAAAGCGGAGCCGATCATGATGACCAGTAAGATGGCTAAAAATCGTGAGAAGGACGAACGGACTTCCTTAAAGGCGTTTTTAATAATGGTATTTCCCATTGCTTTTCTCCTTACCACGCAATATCTTCCACTGGAAGGGGGGTGGCGTTGACAGACATACTTTCGACACAGCCATTTTTGATTTTAATAATCCGATCACCCATGGGGGCAATCGCCAGGTTATGGGTGATCAGTACCACCGTCATGCCGGTACGATGGCAGGTATCCTGAAGCAGCTTCAGCACTGATCGGCCAGTATTGTAGTCCAACGCTCCGGTGGGCTCATCACAGAGGAGTAGAGTGGGGTTTTTAGCCAGCGCCCGGGCAATCGAAACTCGTTGCTGTTCGCCGCCGGAAAGTTGGGAAGGAAAATTGATCATCCGGTTTTCCAGACCGACCTGTTTTAATACCTCCAGAGGCTTAAAAGGATTCTTGCAAATTTCTACGGCCAGTTCAACATTTTCCAGTGCGGTCAGATTTTGGATCAGATTGTAAAACTGAAAAACAAAGCCGACCTCCTGACGACGGTAAGTAATCAGGTCTTTTTTTCCGTAGCAGTGAAGGGGCTGTTTGTTGACGGTGAATTCACCCCCAGTGGGCGAATCCATACCCCCCAGAATGTTTAAAATCGTGCTTTTACCGGCACCGCTGGGACCGGCGATAATGGCAAACTCGCCCCGGTTTACGGTAAAATCGACACCAGCCAGCGCTGCTATTTTAACTTCGCCCATGGTGTATTCTTTGGTGATTCCTTTGAATTCAATCATTGTTTCATTCATCATTAATGATTCCTTTCCCGGTCGCTTAAAAAAACGACTATAAAAAATGGATTATGCCGGGTGTTCCTGACACAATCCATTTTATGACTGGGAAATAAAATAAAAATATGGAAACAATAAAGAAAAATTAAGAACTAATCAGCGGCAGTTGGATTTCAATGCCAAAATCATACCGGGTAGGCTGGTAAGCCCGGATGCTGCCGCCATGCCGGGTAATCAGTTCCCGGCAGATGTACAAGCCTAAGCCGCTACCCCCTTTTTCCTTGGAGCGGGAGGCTTCTATCCGGTAAAATCGATCAAAAAGCAGTGGCAGTTGTTCACCAGGTACCGGTTGCCCGTTATTCTCTATTTTTAGGACTAGCCAGTGTTTTGTTTGAAACAGATGAACATCAACAAAAAGTGGATGGCCCCCATATTTAACGGCATTGCAAAGAATATTGCCGATCACCCGCTGGAGGGCCGGTTTGTTGACCTGAATTTGGGCAGTGTCGGAAAGGTGACTGTTATAGTCCATACTGGCATCCACATCATCCCAGTCTGACAGATAGGGATTCAGGAGGGATTGCCAGAAACGAGCCGCCGTTACTACCTCAAAGTTCATGGTGTGATCGTGATGAATAATTTGGGCGGCTTCCTGAAATTGATCAATCAGCAGTCGAATATCCTCGGATTTCTGGTGGATAACAGCGTAATAGTGGTTTATTTTTTCAGCATTAGTAATTTTTCCCGATGCGAGTCGATCGGTATAGCTGGCAATTGAGGTGAGTGGGGTTCGTAAGTCATGAGATATGGCCGCCAGCATGGTCTGCTGTTCCCGGTCTGAGGATTGTAAGCGAACCAGCATGTCATCGTAGCGCTTTTCCAGTTCGCCGATCTCGTCATTGCGGTAATGTCGTGCCTGAATTTTGATCTGCAAAGGATCCTGAATCATCCGGTCATGAAGCACCGAAAGCGGGTAAGTAATGGAGCGGTGAAGGAAATAGGCAATGGACATAAATAAGGCAATGATTAAAAGAATAATCAGCCAGAGATACTGAAAAATGTAGTCTTCAATAACCTGATTGCGGCTGTGAAAATTATAATTGATCCGTAGGGCGTAGCGTACTTTATCATCACGGATGACAAAGTCTTTGACACTGAGCCGGGTACTGAGCGGCGCCTCACCACTGGACCAGATTAACTGATTATTGGAATCAAGAAGCAGCATCTGATCCCCGTTTTCAGTCTGGGCGGCCAGGAGTGCAATAATGTCTGCTTCCTCAAGTGAAGCCGCTTGCTTTACGAGATCAGCGGCCAGGGCTTCATAATGTTCCCGATCGGCCACCAGACCATCCCGATAGTCGCCGCGATAAAAAAAGAAAAAGCTTGCCAACAGTAGACCAACGACCAGTAAAAACAGCAAAATAAAGGAAAGTGAGAGTTTTAAGCGGATCGACATCAGTGACCTCCTGTCATACGATAACCGACACCCCAGACGGTTTCCAAAAGATTGCTTTCGCATCCCAGCTTTGAACGGATATTTTTAATGTGAACTGTGACAGTTGTCATATCACCGCCGTAGGCATCTTTCCAGACGGCTTCATAAATCTGTTCCCGGGTCAGAACCTGACCTTTGTTTTCGATCAGGTAGCTGAGAATCAGAAATTCCTTGGTGGAAAAATCCTTTGGGGTTCCTTTGACAAAAACCTGAAAGGTGGATTTGTTCAGTTCAATAGTACTCAGACGGATTATTTCGTTGATTTTTTCGCGACGGTGTTCCCGGCGAAGATGGGCAGAAACTCGGGCTACCAATTCATCCAGGGAAAAAGGTTTGGCCATGTAATCGTCGGCCCCGATTTGAAGACCGATGACCTTATCAATATCCCGGCCCTTGGCACTGAGGATCATGACCGGAATATTGCTCTCTTTTTTTAGCTGCGTCAAAACTTCCAGACCATCCATTTCAGGCATCATAATATCTAAAATCAACAGGCTGATTTCATGAGTATTTATTTTATCCAGAACTTCCAGTCCATTACTGGCAGTGTGGACGAGATAGCCTTCGTCCGTCAGAACCTCGGCAATGATTGCTGCAATATCGCTGTCATCATCAGCGACCAGTATTTGTTTGGGCATGTTCGACCTCCGCATCGTTTGTAAATATTAAATAATCGAAAAAGTGAGTCGTATTAATGATACCCGGTAAATATAAAATAAAAATAAAGAATTCAGTGATTTTAGTGGCTTATAAAAATAAGCATTAGTGATGGCGTATAATATTCAAAGAGTAAGAAAATTTACAGCAGAAGTAAAGAAATGTTCGACAATCAAAGTCGTTTATATGCTATAATAGCCTCGTATAACTTTATTCTGTTCAGGCAATTTTGTTTGTAGTCAATCATATATTTAATCACCAAAAATGACGTGTCGATCATTTAACGGCAACCAGTGGGTGTGGCTATCCTGGCTAAAAAAGGAAGCAATGAGAGAGGGCATCATGAATAATCAACATTTTGTTAACAAGGCTTTTCGCGTATTTGTCATCAACAGTATTCTTTCCTCAGCGGGAGTGGTGCTGGGTACCTTTGTGGATGCCATTATTCTGGGGAACGCTTTTGGAGAAGTTGGACTATCGGTGCTGGCGGTATCAATGCCGATCTACATGGTTTATAATCTGTTCGGTTATGCCTTTGGTGTTGGTGGCTCTCTGAAAGTAGCTGAGGCCATCGGCGCCGAGGATAAAGATGGGGTCAGAGCCTATTTTACCCAGGCATTATTTTTTGCTGCTATCGTTGGTCTGGCCATTGCCGTGTTGGGAAGTCTCTTTCTTCCGACCATCATTGGTCTCACCGGCGGGGCCGAAATTGATGCAGCCAGGGACTATATGTGGCCGATTGTCATCACCGCACCGATATTCATTTTGGCGCCGGTAATCTCTCTCTTGATTCGCAGTGATGCTGATCCGTTTTTGTCCACTTTGGGTATTAGCGTCTCGGTGATCGTCAATCTGGTACTGGACCTTATCTTTATTTTTGGGCTGAATATGGGCGTATTTGGTGGCGCTCTGGCGATGGTAATCGGACAGTTATGTGCGATTGCCGTTTATGGCATGCATTTTTTAAAAAAGCATAATCATCTTAAATTCGGGCAGACTTCCCTGAGTCCCAAAGTTGGCTATCTGCTTTTTCACGGCGGTTTTGGAATCGCCTCGGCCTTTATTTATCAGGGTATCACCCTGGTCGTCATCAACAATTTGCTCAGTGCAACGGTTGGGGTAGGGGGACTGGCAGTCTATAATATTCTGTTTAATGTTTCCTTGTTTGCCTATGCGATCTTTGATGGGATATCACTGGCCCTGGCGCCGCTGGTGGCAACCTTTGCCGGGGAAAAGGATACTGAAGGGGTTTATGACACCATGAGCCTGTCCTTAAAGACAGCGGTTTTACTTAGTAGCTTATGTGCCCTGTTGTTACTAATTTTGGCTGAACCGATTGCGGCGATGTTTGGGGTGACCGATAACCTGCCGCTGGTAGCCCAGACCATCCGGATCTTTGCTTTGGGGGTGGTGCAGACCTGTTTTAACTGCGTCATGGCCCATTTTTATCAGACCATTAAGCGGCCGACGCTGGCAGGGATTATTTATTTTTTACGGGGGTTTTTGCTGCTGGTTGCCTTTTGCGCCTGGTTAATTCCGGCGTTTGGCGTCGTCGGGACAGCACTGGCGATGGTGGCAGCAGAAACCGTGACCATGGTGATCCTGCTTTTTGCGGCCCTGGTGCTCAAAAAACAAGGGGGGTACCGAAATATTTTACTGTTTCGGGAGCCGGTAATCAGTAAAGACAATCTTTATGAAACCACCCTTTCGGCGGATATAAAGGAGCTGGAAAAATGTGTGCTAGAGATCGAAGCTTTTTGTGAACGCCTGGATATCGACAGCAAAAATGCTTACTTTATCAATCTGACCATTGAAGAGCTGGCAGCTAATATCATTAATTTCGGCTTCAATGACGGGAAACCCCATTATATACATATAAAAATTGCCCTGTTTGAGGAGGACATCTACATCAGGCTCCGGGATGACAGCACCAGCTATAATCCCTTTGAAGAATCGGAAAAACCCGATGAAGCCCTGGATTATTTGGGGGTATCGATTGTCCGCAAGAAAGCAAAATCCTTTGCCTATAATCGGACGCTGGTATTTAACAATTTACTTATTATTCTATAAAAAAGGTGGCAAGAATGAAAGATCAAAAGAATATTCGTCGCATCAGCCTAAAAACAAAGTTCGCCTCAGCCAGTATGATTTTGGCACTGGTGCTTTCGCTGGTGATTGTGTTGATTTCCTATTTCAGTTATCGGGACTCAATGTTTAAGCGTTATGAAGAAAATATCACCTCACTCGTCAAAACGGCATCTGTTTTTGTACCGGTGGACAAGGTCAATCAGTACTATGAAACGGGACAGCCTGATGCCGACTATGAGCTATTGATTAAAGAATTTCAGACATTGCAGGAACAGAATCATCTGGAATATCTTTATGCCTATGTACCAACCGCAGAAGGATTTAAGGTGTTTGGTCAGGGAACCACGCCCGGGATGGCCGGTCATTTTGGGCTTGGTGATTTTCTGGGAACGGACTATTATCCCCAGGAAGATATTGACGCCGCCAATCGATTGTTTACCGATCCGGATGCGCCCAAAGTGGTCATCACCAATGAAAGTGAGTTTGGCTATCTGATTTCGGCCTTTAATGTATTAAAAGACAGTGAGGGTAATCCGGTTTTAGTAGTCGGGGCCGATATGTCCATGAAGGAAATCAACGCAACCCTTTTTAAATACATCATTCTGGTGTCATCCATTGCGGCCCTGATCTTACTTTTGTTCATCACCATTTATCTGCTGTTTCTCAATAAGTCGATTATTGATCCCTTACAGGTGATTGTGGATAACGCTACAGATTTTGTTAACACCAATGTTGATGAAAACTTAAGTGAGATAGTGGCCTTGAATATCGATGTTAAAACTGGGGATGAAATCGAAATTCTGGCTGAAGCCTTTAACAAAATGACCAGTGACATTATCCGTTATATTAAAGAGCTGACCAGTGTCACTTCGGAGCGGGAGCGAATCGAAACGGAGTTGCGAATTGCCACCCTGATTCAGGAAGGGATGCTGCCCCGGAACTTTGACTATCCCGACCGGAACGAGTTTACCCTGTATGCCTCAATGCGGGCGGCCAAGGACGTCGGCGGCGACTTTTATGATTTCTTTTTTGTCGATGATGACCATTTCTGTATTACCATCGGTGATGTTTCCGGCAAAGGGGTACCGGCGGCACTGTTTATGGCCATGGCCAAAGCCACGGTGAAAGATCTGGTGCTCCGGCGTCTGCCAGTTGATGAAGTCATGACAGAAGCCAATGTCACCCTGTGTAATAACAACGAACAGGGTATGTTTGTGACCCTGCTGATTGCCATTATCAATGTTAAGACTGGGGTGTTCCAGTGGTGTGATGCCGGTCATGATCCGGCCATAATCTGGAAAAAAGATGGTCAGGTTGAAATGCTGACTGGCAAAAAAGGCTTTGTTTGTGCCGGGATTGAAACGGCCAAGTATAAGATGAATGAATCAAAAATTGAAAAAGGGGATATTATTTACCTCTACACCGATGGAATTCCTGAAGCGAATAATACCAAAAAAGAGTTTTATGGACTGGAACGGCTACAAACATTGGTGGCGGCAAAAAAAGAGCATGATATTAAAGCGCTGTGCGCTGACATTCTTGAGGATGTGGATGAGTTTGCCGATCAGGAACCGCAATTTGACGACATTACCATGCTGGGCTTCAAGCTTGAGGCGTAGCAGATGGAGATTACCATTAAAGTGGGGCAGGAATTGTCAATAGAAGCATTTCAGGCGATTCTTGATCTGGATTGCAAAATTTATGGGGATGACATTTTAACCAATCAGGGGATGGCACTAAAGCGCTTTATAAAGTTTCCGGAGGGGATTATTGTAGCATATAGCGGTGAGGTTCTGGCGGGTTTTATCAGTTTTTTTGGGGTCGATGAATCTGTCTATCAGCGGGCGGTGTCGAATCAGGAATATATCGACGACAATCTGAATGAAAATGAGGTAGTACCGCTGGAGAAAGGAAGGGGTAATTACATCCTGATCCTGGATCTGGCGGTGGATGAGATTTTCCGGCATCAGGGCATCTCGAAGCAGTTGCATGATCAACTCTGGGATTATCTTAAGCAAAAGCAGAATCAGGGCTTCCCAATTGAGCGGGTGTTTTGTTTTGCAATAACAAATGAAGGATGCAAAAGTATGTCAAATTTAGGCGGCCAAGCAATCTGGACAAGAAATCAGACGACTCTTTTTGAACTCGATCAAGAGCTCGTTTTGGGGCAGTTATGATCACAATAAGCGATAAAAAGCTGGATCAACATCGTCTCGAAGAGGTTGCGGTAGTCTTGGGTCAGGCCTTTAAGGGTGATCCCTTGTACCTGGCAGTTTTTCAGAATGAGAAAGATTTATGCCGCTATATCAGACTGATGGTGGAGTACTATAATCGCAATGGCGAAATCCATGTGGCGGTTGTTGACGAAAAAATCGTTGGGGCATCAATTTGGAATCATAAAGGAAAACCTTTTTTTAGTGTCCGCAGTGTTTTTGTCAGTGGAATGATTGGTCAAATAATCAAATTTTTATTACTGATTCAGTTAAAAAGCATGATCCGGCTGAGGAATGAAACCCTGATTACCGAACGCTACCATTATAATCAGGAACATCACTATCTCTTCATGATCGGTTCAGTCTATCGGGGGGCGGGGCGGGCCCTGATGGACTATGCGATTGAAAAATTCAGGGATTGTCCCATCTATCTTGAAAACAGCAACATAAAAGATAATAACTACTTTTATCAAAGGCTTGGATTCCATTCCATCAAGACGATTGAAGTTCTGGGCGTTTTGGTGGATTTGTTGAACAACAGTAAAGGAGATCAGATAAGATGAAGAAATTAACTGTAAATGCATCGACAGATAAGTTGCCGGAGGTGCTTGAATTTATCGATACCGAATTGGAGACGGCTGGGGCCAGTATGAAAATGATCTTTCAGATTGATTTGGCTGCGGAAGAAATTTTTGTGAACATTGCCAACTATGCCTATGCTCCGGATGACGGCAACGTCATCATTCAAGTTGATAATTATGGGGAACCGCCCTTGGTGGAAATTCAGTTTATTGATCAGGGCGATCCCTTTAACCCCCTGGAAAATCCCGATCCGGATATTACCTTAACCGCCGAAGAACGGCAAATTGGCGGTCTAGGGGTGCTGATGGTTAAAAAAAGTATGGATGCCGTAGACTATCGTTTTGAAGAAAACAAAAACATTTTAACCATTAAAAAACTGGTATCCTAAATCAGGCTCTTGTTTTGAGATGAAGAGCAGATAAGAACTAAATACGAGAGCTGGTCGATTTAGGCCGAAAAAAGCACTGGGATTTCTTTGAAACTAATAATAATGAAAAATGGAGGCGATTGATGAAACGCATTTTTATAGGCTTATGCGTCGTAATGATAGTATTGCTGGCCGGATGCAGTCAGACGGTGACGCCCCTTCCACCGGTGGAAACGGCCAAAATTGGAACGCTGATTGGAACCGTGAGCGAATCACTGGCACCAGAAAAATACCCCGAGGCCGAAATCAACCGCTTCAACAATTACGTGGATGAGTCAGCGGCCTTGATGGCGGGAAAAATTGATTATGCCATCATGGATTATGCAACAGCGCGAAATTTTGTAAAGAGTAACGAAGGAACCATGGTGTTACCAGAAGCACTGACTGATGAAGTGACAGCAATGGCCCTTAAAAAAGAGAATACGGAGCTTAACCAGAAACTTAATGCGGTGTTAAACCGTTATTTAAGCGATGGCACCATGGAGGAAATTAAAGGTCACTGGTTTCCGGAAGCGGGCGGCGACTATGAAATTGTTGACGTGCCCAAAAATGTCAGCGGCCCGGTATTGCGGGTAGCCGTCACATCCCTGACTGAGCCCCGCTGCTTTGTTCAGGATGGGGAGCTAACCGGGATGAATGTGGAATTACTGAGCCGCATCGCATATGAACTGGGGATGCAGGTCGAATTTCAGGATATGGACTTTAAAGCGATGATTGACAGTCTCCAATCGGGAAATAGTGATGTGGTTGCGGCTATGTATAACACCCCGGAGCGATCGGAGAAGGTCGATTTTACCGCCGGTTATTTTCCCAATCCCCAGGTTTTTGTTGTCAAAGCGGATCGGCAGGCGGCAACTGAAGGCTCTCAGAGCAGCCAGACATTGATCAGTAGTAGTAGCGATTTGAATAAATCTGGTTATACCATTGGCGTACCGGAGGGAACCCCGCCGGAAGAGGTGGCTAAAGAACTGATGCCCAACGCTGATATTTCTTACTTTACTCAGTTTATGGATGGGGTGGCGGCGCTTAAAAGCGGCAAGGTGACCGCTGTGATTTATGATAGCTCTGGGGTTGATCGGATTTTGTTAAGCAACCCGGATCTGGTCAAGCTTGACGAAGAGCTGGGGAATATCGAGATTGCCGCCGTTGTCCGACTAGATGATATGGCCATGAATGAGCAGCTCAATGCTTTTATTAAACAATATCAGGCCGATGGTACGGCAGCAGCGATGGTGAAACGGTGGATAAATAACACCGGTGGGGAAATGCCGGATATACCCAAGCCCCTAAATCCGGAGAAAAAAATCACGATTATTACCAATGGTTTAACCGAACCGATGAACTATTATGAAAATGGCCAACTGACCGGCTTTGATATTGAATTTATGAAACGCTTTGCCAGTTATGCCAATCTCGATTATGAAATCATTACCATGGATTATCAGGCGATGATTCCAGCCCTCCAAAGCGGGAAGGGCGATGTGATTATTTCTGACTTCTTTAAGACTGATGAGCGGGGGCAAGAGGTGCTCTACACGGATGCCTATGTGGTCTTGCACAACAGTGCTTTGATCAGAAAAGATATGGCGGCAGCGTCAATGGTTGATCAATCCATTAAAACCAATGAGGAGCTGAATGGCAAGCGGGTTGGTTTTATTACCGGGATGGTTCATATTGACAATTTTCGACCACTTTATCAGGCTGATGAATATGAATTCAATGATTTTTCGTCGATGCTTGAAGCGCTAAAATCAAAAAAAATCGATGCGCTGCTGACAAGTCAGTCAAAGGTTGCCGAAATTATTGAGCAGAACCCTGATCTGATTGCATTGCCGCCTTATGCGGATATCTCGTCATCAATCGGAGTCAGTAAGACCAATACCCAGCTCGGCGATGCCCTTGATGCCACGGTTAAAACAATGATCGATGATGGCAGTTTAAAAGCGATGACCGAAAAATGGATGGGCGAAAACGAAGACCAAAAAGTGCTGACGCCGGTTGATCTGACTGGCGAGAAAGGAACCCTGATAGCCGGAGTTTTAGGCGACGATTATCCGTATTCCTATTATAAGGATAACGAACTGGTTGGTCTTGAAGTTGATCTGGCACGTAGTCTGGCTGCCAGGATGGGAATGAACGTGGAGATAAAGCCAATGGATTTTTCAGCGATCATTCCTAGTATCACGTCAGGAAAAATTGATCTGGCCTTCTATCTTGCGTATACTCCGGAACGGGCTGCATCGATTCGTTTTTTGACACCACTAAAGTCTGATCAGGCTGTGGCGATTGTCAGAAATCAGGCAGTGGCTGCTTCGACAGGAGGACAACAATGGGCTGGTATGATAGCGTCATTGGGGGAGAGCTTTAACAAGACCTTTGTTGTTGAAGACCGGTATCAACTGATTTTGGAGGGACTTTCAACGACGATTGTCATTTCGCTGTTGTCATTGCTCTTTGGTAGTTTATTAGGGGCCCTCATCTGTGCGATGCGTCGTTCCCGGGTGGGCCTGATTTCAGGCTTGGCGGTCGTTTATATTCGGCTGATTCAGGGCGTGCCGATTGTTTTGACGTTGATGATCCTTTACTATATTATTTTTGCTTCGGTGGACATCCATCCGGTACTGATTGCGGTGGTTGGGTTTTCGATTAATTTTGCCGCCTATTCGGCAGAAATTTTCAGAACCGCCATTGACGCCACCGATAAAGGGCAGTTGGAGGCTGCCTACGCACTGGGGTTTACCAGAGTGGCCAGCTTTTTTAAAGTCACCCTGCCCCAGGCGCTACGGCACATTCTGCCGATTTTTAAAGGCGAATTTATCAGTATGGTAAAAATGACCTCGGTGGTCGGTTATATTGCTATCCAGGATTTGACCAAGATGACCGATATTATCCGAAGCCGGACCTTTGAAGCGTTTTTTCCACTGGTGGTAACGGCGGCGATCTATTTTGTCATCACCTACCTGTTTATTTTGTTACTGGGAAAGATTGAAGTACAGATTGACCCCAAACGCCGGAAACGGGTAGTCAAAGGCGTTGTTGAGATTGACGCAGAAGTTGTTGAGGTGCAAAAATGATTGAAATAAAAGATCTGTCGAAAAGCTATGGTCAGCTACAGGTGCTAAAGGATATCAACACCGAGATTAAAAAAGGCGAGGTGATCTCGATTATCGGGCCGTCGGGCTGTGGTAAGTCGACTTTTTTGCGGTGCATTAATCTGCTTGAAAAGCCGACTGCCGGAGAAATTTATATTGAAGGGCAGAATATTCTCGATAAAAATGCCGATGTAGCAAAATTACGCCAGAAAATGGGGATGGTTTTTCAGTCCTTTAACCTCTTTTCCCACCTGATGATCATCGAAAATTTGATGCTGGGGCCGGTTAATCTACTCAAAATCCCGCGTCAGCAAGCTTATGAAGAAGGGCTGGCCTATCTGGAAATGGTCGGGCTGCGGTCAAAAGCGCTGGCCTTTCCGGACGAATTATCCGGCGGCCAGAAACAGCGGGCGGCGATCGCCCGAACCCTGGCGATGAAACCCGAGGTGGTGCTCTTTGATGAGCCCACCTCGGCCCTGGATCCGACCATGGTCAGCGAAGTGCTGGGGGTGATCCGCAAGCTGGCATCAACCGGGATGACAATGATGATTGTAACCCATGAGATGAAGTTTGCCCGGGATGTTTCCAGCCGGGTCTTCTATATGGATGAGCAGGGCATTTACGAAGACGGAGCACCGGCAGAAATTTTTGACCATCCACAGAAGCCCAAGACCCGGGCCTTTATCCGGAAGATTTCAGCCTTTGAATATACGGCGGCAGGCAGCGGCTTTGATCTTTATGAACTTAATGCCAAAATCGAAAGCTTCCTTAAAAAACAGATGTTTTCCGATCGGCAGATTATGAATGTCCAGCTGGTTTGTGAAGAACTGGTGCTGGCCATTCTATTGCGGGCCTTTCCCAGAGCCAGTGTCACACTTTTAGTTGAGTATTCGGATTTAAGCGGTGAGGTGACCATCCAGGCCAGTTTTTCCGGGGATGCCTATGATCTGGCGCAGAGCAATGAAAATGAACTATCCCTGGCGATCATCAACACCTATGCAAAATCGCTTGACGTGAGTCATGAAGCGGGCCGAAATACGGTTAAGGTAATTATTTAACCAGCCCAACAAAAATAACTCACGTTGCGCTCGACGAACGATGATTTTACCAAACGCCTCCGAATCAAAGCCGATTCGGAGGTGTTTGACGTAGTAAATAAATAGGATTGGCTGCGAAAACGGTTTCAATTCGGTGAGTGATTATGCTATACTGAGGAAAAGGTAAAGCCGACATTTACCCAAATAGATTGAATCAGGGGGATAATAAAATGGCTAACGTGTTTTCTTCAAAGGCCTTAGAGGCCAATCTTAATCAGACCCGGGAAACCCATATTGAAATCCCGGAGCAACAGCAGTGGTTCGGTGAATTATCAAAAGAGTACTGGGGGATTCATAAACGGACCCAGGAATTTTTAATCGAGCTCAATCATAAATATCGTAATAATCGCTATGTCATCGAGTCGCTGCAGACCATTTGTCTGGGTGATATCTGGCTCTATCATGATCTACCGGAGTCAGAACAGGCTTTCACCGTTCTGGTGGAGATAATCCGCTCAGTGCTGCGATCCAAACTCAAAGACAGCCAGCGGACGCTGCTCAGCCAGGTTCTGATCCGTTTTATGGATCGGCTGGCCAGTTTTGATGCGTATCCCAAAGCGGTTATTTTTTTATGTATCGATGTCCTTAAGGAGGATATGGCTCAGCATGAACTGCTTTATGTCAAGAATTCCGGTGTGTTCAAAATTTATCTCAATAAGGTGGCAGCAGAGCCTGAATTTGCTGAAATTCTGGAAGCGATCGTTGCACATCTTCTGGATCAGTGCATTGATTTCTGGGAGCAAAGCTCTCAGGCCGAGGTTTGGTTTAACTCCCGGCAGAAATTGTTCCCCCATTTACAGGCAACCGATATTGAGGCCATTGGGCAGGTATTTTTTGAAGCTCTCAGAACCCGTCGCCAACAGGCGATTCATTGGCCGGAACTTAAGGAGCAGCTGTTCTTCAATGACATCGCCAACTATTTCCGCAGTTTTTCAGAAAAATTTCCGACTCATATCGAAACCATCTATTATCTGTATTATCTCCTGCATTTACCGGGCATGGCAACTCTGAACGACCATCTGATCTACGATATCAACCGGAATCTGGGCAATATTTTTGATGAACTGGATTCCCAGGATATTACCGAATTTATCAACACCATCATGGCCGAGTTTCAGGAACTCAGGCAGGAGCATGGCGATACCGTGCTGGACTGTCTGCTGACGTTGGGTAAAGAAATCATTGCCACCGGGGATCGAGCCAATATCGATTATTTTACCAAAGCGCTGATCGGACTGGGTTTTAACGCTCCGGGGAAATTAAGTCTCAATAGTGACTGGCAGATTCTGATTGATTCGAACCACGTTAAAAATATTCGGGTCTGGCTGGAATTAATCGAGGAAGATCCTCGGGCGATGCGGGAGCTGTTGGCGGCGCTGATTGTCAACCTCAAGCTGGGGGGGATCTTTATTTCGGACACTGATCTGTTTCAGCGGGATATTACCCGGCTGCTTAACAGTCAGATCACCCCGGTTTACCGCGAAATCAAGCAGCTGGCCCGGATATTTCCGGTCTATTTCAAAGAAATCGGCGCCGAGGGCGAGCTCCGGGATGTGACCACTGCCATTGATGAGGCCTCCCGGCGCAAGGATCGACTGATTCATTTTATGCGCAAACAGATCCATATCGAAAGTAACAATACGCATATTGATCTGGCCCGGAAAATCATTACCTATTGGTATGACGGCAATAAGGAACCGCTAAAGGAGCTGATTCCCCAGGAAATTTATGAAAGTCTTGATCCTCAAAGCAAGTGGTTTAGCCGACCCCATGACACGATGATCGGGCTGTGTCAGGAGCTGGAAACCACCCCGGTTGGGCTGTTACGTCTGGATATTGAGGCGATCCGGGCGGGATTGCACCGGTTTGGTTCGGAACAGGGGCTGGACAACAAGCGGGTACTCGATCTTTTTCGGGTTTATTTCCTGCTGCTGGAAAAGTACTCCTTTGAATTTGATGATGTGCTGGCCATGCTCAGCGGTTACAGCCCCAATCTGACTGGTGATCTGAGTGAATTAAAAAACTGCCTGAAACAAAATGATCAGGAAGCGGCGATCCGCCAGATTTATCAGCATATGAACCGCCTTAAAACGATTATTCTGGATCCCCGTCCTAGCGAAGCCTCTGAAAACATATATTACAAGCGCCATATCGCCGCCGATATTCCCTCGATGTATGGCGAATATGTGGAGCCCAAATTTGATGCCCTGGGGCTGATGTATCGGCTCGAACGAACCGTAGCCAAACTGATGACCCAGATTACCCAGCCCTTTAACGCTGAGTACATTACGGCCAAAACCTTTCGTCAGATTTATCATATTCTGCTGCTGTTTAAGGATGGCCTGGAGCTGGACGGAATTGTTAATCAGGGGCTTAATTCTCATCTCGATATGCTGAAATTCGGGCTGGCCTCGCCCAGCTTTTCGATCCATCAATATATCAATATTTTTCAGTTTATGGCCAATGATATCAAACAGATTATCAGCGAATACTTTTTCGATCTTTTTGAGATTCCGATGCGGGTTATTATTCCTCAGATTCTGGTGGCAAAACAGGAAAAAGTGGTTGGCGATGAGCGCCGACTCTATCATATTGAATCTGAGAAATTCCTCCGGGACAACCTGTCCACCGCTTTTCTGGTTCAGGATCTGGATAACTTTATCACCGACACCATCAGCGGGCTGAGAAGCCTGATGAAAAACTATTCCAGTTCCTTTATTGAAAGCATGCTGACATACGACCCGGATATTTCGTTCAGCCTCCTGACCGAAGCCACGCTTGCTATTGATAACCCGGTTTTTCTGGGAGCCAAGGCTTATTTTTTGAAGAAGCTGATCAACTATGGCTTTCATGTTCCGCCGGGATTTGTGATCACCACCGAAGTATTCCGGCACAAGGAAACCATTGAGGGCCATCCGGATATGCGGCGGGATATGGATTGGCAGATCCAAAAACATATTGCAATGATTGAGACGATCACCGGCCAAACCTTTGGCAGTGCCGAAAATCCGCTGTTCTTTTCGATCCGCTCGGGTTCATCCATTTCTTTGCCCGGGGCCATGAAAACATTTTTAAACGTCGGCATGAATGATGAAATCGCGGCCGCCTTCAGCCAACAGCAGGGCTATGGTTGGACGGCTTGGGATTGTTATCGGCGCTTTTTGCAGAGCTGGGGGATGGCCTATGGCATTGACCGGGATGTGTTTGACCGGGTGATGCTGGAATATAAACAGCAGTGGGGCGTGACGCTAAAAATCAACTTCAGTCCCGAGCAGATGAGAACCATTGCTTTTAGCTATAAAATGGTTTTAACGGACTATCAAATCGAAATTGAAAACGACCCCTTCAAGCAGCTGAAACAGGCCATTGGCTCGGTTTTGGATTCATGGTTTTCGGAAAGTGCCGTCTACTATCGGGATCATCTGCAGATTGCAAAGGACTGGGGCACCGCTGTGGTGGTTCAGAAAATGGTGCTGGGCAACCGTTCGGCCCGCTCTGGTACTGGGGTGGTATTTACCAGTAGTCCTTTTAACGGCTGCGCCGGGATCAATCTTTACGGTGATTTTGCCCTCTGCAGTCAGGGTGAAGATGTGGTTTCCGGCCTGGTCAATACCCTGCCGATTAGCGAGGCACAAAGAAAACGGGATTATCGGGACAGCAGTCTGTCCTTGGAATCGGGCTTTCCCAATATCTACCAGGCACTGACGCGTTATGCGGTTCGACTGATCGAAGAATATGGTTTTGTCCACCAGGAAATAGAGTTTACCTTTGAGTCTGATAACCCGGAAGATCTATATATTCTCCAGACGAGGAATCAGAACCTCAAAAAACAGACAGCTTTTTCCAGCTTTCTGCCAGCACCCAATCAAATGGAACTGGTTGGTCACGGCATCGGCATGAGCAGTGCGGTGTTGTCCGGGCTTTTGGCCTTTGATATGGCGGATATGGAGGGTTTAAAACGACACTGTCCCGAGGCCAAAATTATTCTGGTGCGACCGGATACGGTTCCGGATGATATTCCCTTAATTTTTGTCTGCGACGGGCTGATCACCGCCAAGGGCGGGGTCACCTCCCATGCTGCCGTGGCGGCTGCCAGCGTTGGTAAGGTTTGTATTGTTAAATGTAAGGGGTTGGAAGTCAATGATTCAACCAAAGAATGTACCATCAATGGGCATCGCTTTAAATCGGGAGATCCTATCTCCATCGACGGTGGGCTGGGGAATATTTACAAGGGGAATTATGAGATCGGTGAGATTTAAGGATGGGAGTTAACTTGATAATAGATTACGATATAACGAAAACGAATACGAATAAGTGAGATGGTTTTCGTTATATCGAAAACGATCAGTAGAAATAATTGCGAGTTCTTTTTAGGGAAGCGTGTTTGATCGTGACAGCAGAAACAGCCGAAACTCTACGGAGCGTCGATTGAATAAATTCCATCGATCAATTACTATAGTTCATATGGAGGTACGACAATTGGATTGTAATAAGGTAGGCTACCTACTAAAGGCCTTACGAAGCGAAAAGGCGATGACCCAGAAACAGGTTGCTGAGCGGATGCACCTCAGTGATAAGACCATCTCCAAATGGGAGCGGGGCCTGGGTTGTCCGGATGTATCCCTGCTGGGAGAACTTTCACAACTGTTTGAGGTAAATATTGAAAAAATACTATTGGGAGATCTGGAACTGAATGATATGGAAACTGGAAACTTGAAACGAATAAAATTTTATGTTTGTCCCAACTGTGGCAACGTAATCAGCACCACTGGCGATGCCGAGCTTTCCTGCTGCGGTCGCAAACTGGCACCACTGGTGGCAAAACCAGCCGATGAAAAACACAGAGTAACCATCCAGGATGACGATGGAGAATATTATATTACCTTTGATCACGAAATGACCAAGGCCCATTTTATTTCTTTTGTGGCCTATGTATCAAGTGATCGCAGCTTGTTTGTCAGGCTTTATCCCGAGCAGACGGCGGCTCTACGACTGCCGAAAATGAGTGGCGGCAGGCTGGGCAAAAAGTTTGGCAGCAAACTGTACTATTATTGCAGCAAAGATGGTCTTTGGGTGTTGTAAGCAAAATAGATACAGGTTAAGGAGAATTAAGTTTATGGAAACACAATCAAAAAAAGAATTAAAAGAGAACTATAAAAACAGAAGGGTTGTCGGGGGCATCTTTGGTATTAAATGTCACGGCAATGACCGGATTTGGATAAAATCAACTAAGGATATGACTGGTCAAAAAAACCGCTTTGGCTTTGCTGTTGCCACGAATTCGTGCCCGGAGCCCGCAATGCTGGAAGATTGGAAAGTCTATGGTGCCAAGTCCTTTTCATTTGTCGTACTGGAAGAAATAAAAAAAGGTGAAACGCAGAGCGAGGGAGAGTTTAGTGATGACGTTGCAACGCTGCTTGAAATCTGGGTTGATAAACAAAAGGAAGAACGAATGAATGAACACGCAATTACATCTCATTGATTTTGAAAGCTGGGATCGACGACCATACTTTTATTATTTTACTGAAATGCTGCCGACTGGATTTAGTATGAGTGTGGAGATCGATATGACAGAGGCGTATCATCTAATTAAAAAAGCTGGAAAGAAGTTTTTTCCGGCCTATCTCTATCTGACAGCAAAACTGATTACCGAGCAGCCGGAATTTCGGGTTGCTAAAACGGCCGATCAGCTGGGGTATTATGAGGTCTTACATCCTTCCTATGCCTGTTTTCATGAGGATGACAAAACCATGTCAAATATGTGGACAGAATATGATCCGGATTTTGAAGTCTTTTATCACAACTATATGGAAGATCAAAAACGATATTCTGGGAATCACGGGATTTTGGCCAAACCAGAGCTGCCGCCGCCGAATAGCTTTATGGTGGGGATGGTGCCGTGGACTCAATTTACTAGTTATTCACCAGTCCCCTATGCGAAGGCCGATTATTATTTTCCGATCTTGCAGGCGGGCCGTTTTTTTCAAAAAGAGGGCCGGAAAATGATGCCCTTTTCGATCACTGTTCACCACGCAGTTGCTGATGGTTATCATGTGGGTTTATTTTTGGAAAAATTTCAGGATGCGATGAATCACCCCGAACAGTGGATTGGGCTATGACAAGAGTCATGGCCTTTTTTGCGTAGACGTCGATATAAAACACAAAGTATTGGCAATGCAGTCCACTAAAATGGATTCGTTTGACTATTGACTGACAGCTGTTTCATCAGGGGCCTCTTCGGCCATATAATCCTTGCCCCATTCGCACATGGCATCGAGAATCGGATAAAGGCTCTGGCCGAAACTGGTCAGGGCATATTCAGTTTTGGGCGGCACCACCGGATAGACGGTTCGGGTGATCAGACCGTCCCGCTCCAGCTCACGCAGCTGTTGGGTGAGCATTTTTGGGGTGGCCTGGCGAACGATTTTTTGCAGTTCATTAAAGCGCAAGGTCTGATCAACCAGATTCCAGAGAATTTTTGTTTTATATTTTCCACCGATCAGACTAATGGTGGCATCTATGGGGCAGCAGAAATGTTTTTTTTCGGTCATGGGTTCTCCTTTTGTAGTTTCTTGAATACTTACTATCTTTTTGGGTAGTAAGTGACAAAAAAGTGCATTCTTGTTTTTATGAAAATGATTGGTAAAATGATAGCATGAATCAAGAATAGAAGCAAGAAATAGCCAAAATAGCATGGGTAAACACCCGGCTAAGAAATAATTGGAGGAAGAAAATGAACGTAATCTTTAACAGAACCAGTGTGAGAAAGTATGAAGACAAGGCAGTGGAAGCAGAAAAAATTGACCAGATTCTAAGGGCTGCGATGGCCGCTCCATCGGCCGCCAACCAACGCCCCTGGGAATTCTTTGTCGTTAAGAATAAAGAAACCCTGGCCGCTCTGGCAGACTGTAGCCCCTACGGCGGATGCATTAAGGATGCTGCTGTGGCGATTGTGCCGGTATATCGAAAAGAGATGATGATGCCAGAATTTGCCGACATCGATATGGCTGCCTGTACTGAAAATATTCTGCTGGAAGTCACTGAACTTGGTTTGGGGGCGGTTTGGATTGGGATTGCGCCGTTGGCTGACCGGATGGAAAATGTCCGTAAAGTTTTAACGATTCCGGATCATCTTGAGCCTTACGCTATCGTTCCAATTGGTTACCCGGCAGCCGAAGCAAAGCAGCAGGATCGTTTTGAGGCAGATCGGGTTCACTTTGAATAATTGAAATCAAGCAAAAAAAATCTGACATTTTCGTCAGATTTTTTTTGCTTGATTCTGATAAGTTACTTCACGGCTGCGGCATCCAGTTGCTGCCATTTATTTCCCAAAACCGGTGGGGTATAGTGAATCATCTGATTGACCAGGTCCCCGGGATCAGAAGAAACCAGGACCAGTTTGGTGTTGGAGGGGTTCATAAAGCCTTCGTTGACGATGGTTGTCATCATATTGATGAAGGGGTCGAAAAAGTTGGAAATATTAAGGATACCAATCGGTTTTTTATGAATTCCCAGTTGGGCCCAACTATAGGTTTCGAACAACTCTTCGAAGGTACCGATGCCGCCGGGAATGGCAATAAAACCATCGGACAAGTCAGCCATGGTTTGCTTTCGTTCATGCATGTTTTTAACTTCGATAAATTGAGTCAGCCGCTCATTAATCACTTCATTGGGAAAAAGTCCCCCGGGCATAACGCCAGTAACCCGACCATTGTTGTCCAGCATATGGTTGGCGATTTCGCCCATCAGACCAAATTTTGAGCCGCCGTAGACTAATTCAATATTATTTTTGACGAGCACCAGGCCCAGGGCTTTTGTCATTTCTTGGTATTCGGGACGAACCCCCAGATTGGAACCGGAATAGACACATATTCTTTTCATTGCTGTTTCCTCCCAGGATCTTATAAAAAATTTAATGGATGCATCAGAAGTGATGCATCCAAAAGCATAAGTCATATTAAGAACCTTCATTATATCAATCATGGATTCTTTTGACAAGCAGATCGGTGTAATTTAGGGCTTTACTTAAGAAAATGGGTGCAGCTGTTTCTGGTATGGAGCATGCAAAAAAATGGCAAGCATCGATTTGGGGAGATGGTAAGATTGGCGAAAAATGATGCTGGCAAATTATGAAGATTTATTAAAGATTGGTTAAGTGCGTTGATAAAAGATGCGGCTGATGCTATACTTTTTTCATGATAGAAAAAGGAGCGTGTTGATGAAGCTGGATTACCGCCTCACTGTATTAGTTGGTCTGGGGTTTATGACCATCAGTGCTTTTTGGAGCCTGTATGATTTTGTGATTCCGATGATTATGTTAAAAGCCTTCGAATTTAAGGACACAATGGCAGGGGTGATTATGTCCTTTGACAATGTACTGGCCTTATTCATGCTGCCGTTGTTTGGGATGCTGTCAGATAATACCAACACCAGCATGGGGCGACGGATGCCCTATATTTTAGGCGGTACGGCCATGGCGGTGGTATCCATGCTCCTGATCCCCTATGCCGTAATGGCCAATAAGCTGATCTTGTTTATTGTGGCGCTGGCCTTGGCATTGCTCTCGATGTCCTTTTACCGCTCACCAGCGGTGGCCCTGATGCCGGATGTGACCCCGAAACCACTGCGATCCAAGGGGAATGCAGTGATTAATCTGATGGGGGCAGTTGGGGGGATTCTGGTGTTGGGAATGGTGGCGCTACTGGCCCCGGACAAGGACAACATCAACTACTGGCCCCTTTTTCTCGGTACGGCTGCGGTGATGGTGGTGGGTGTTATTATTCTCAAACTGACCGTTAACGAGCCGGCCGCAGTGATAAAAATGCGGCATGACAGTGCGGCCATGGGGATTGATGTTGAAGAGGCCGAACATGATGAAACCCTGGTAACCCATGAAAAGCTGCCTAAAGCCTATAAAAAGAGTCTGATTTTTATCCTCTTATCGGTGGCTTTATGGTTTATGGGTTACAATGCGGTCACTTCGGCTTTTTCAAAGTATGCCATGGTTTCTTTGGGAATGAAGGAATCCCAAACCGCTTTAATTTTGATGGTAGCCAGCATTGCGGCGATTATTTCCTTTATTCCCGTGGGGATTATTTCCTCAAAGGTGGGGCGTAAAAAAATCATCCTGATGGGGGTGGCGGTGCTGGTAACCGTTTTTGCCACGGCAGCTTTTTATACCGCCTTTAACCCGATGCTATTTGTTTCCTTTGCCTTAGCCGGAATCGCCTGGGCGGCCATCAATGTCAATTCTCTGCCGATGGTGCTGGAAATGTCCAAGGGAGCTAATGTTGGCCGTTACACGGGTTATTATTATACGGCATCGATGGCTGCCCAGGTTGTGACCCCGATCGCCTCCGGGGCCCTCTTAGAACATCTTGGTTATCAAACCCTGATGCCCTATGGCGCTTTGTTTGTGGGGCTGGCCTTTTTAACAATGATGCAGGTTAAACATGGGGATTCCAAACCCATTGCTCCCCGGTCTAAACTGGAGGTTTTTGATGTGGCGGATTGATATGCGAAAAGAGCTTATAAAAGAAGGCCAGAGATGTTTTATTTAATCGTGGTGCTGATTGGATTTTTTTTGCTCTATCTTTTTTTTATCGCTCCAGGGGCAATACCGAACCATTCCGATTCGCTTCTTTGGGAGAGTCATTATGCCCATCGCGGTCTGCATGAAAAAAACAAGGAGGTTCCGGAAAATTCGATGCTGGCTTTTACTAAAGCCGTTGAAGCGGGATATGGCATGGAATTGGATGTTAATCTCACCGCCGATGGAAAAGTGGTGGTTTTTCACGATGACAACTTGCTTCGGGTTTGCGGTGTCGATAAACCGATCACGGAATGTTTATCAACGGAGCTTTCGGATTGTCGGATTGAAAACACGGAACAAAGCATTCCACTATTAAACGATGTGCTGAAGCTTGTAGCGGGACAGGTTCCGCTTATTATTGAACTGAAGAATACCAAAGAATGGCAGCAACTCTGTGTTAAAACCGCAGCGCTACTGGATGACTATGCCGGTGTGTATTGCATTGAGTCCTTTCATCCCGGGATCGTTGGCTGGTTTTATAAAAACAGGCCCGAGGTAATTAGAGGCCAGCTATCCGCTGGCTATCGCAATCTTGGCGGTACACCGTTATGGCAGCGTCTACTGATTGCCTCAGTGGTGACAAATGTGGTCGCCCGGCCCCATTTTATCGCCTATAAGCACGAAGATGCTCACCATCGGCTCAGTTTGAGGCTGTTCCGGCAATTAGGGGGCAAACTGGCTGGCTGGACGGTGCGGGATGGTGATGATCGGGTGAGGTGTATGGATTTTTTTGATGTAATCATCTTTGAGTTTTTTAGGCCTTAGCGGCGCATCATTCGATTTAACAGAAAATAGTCTTAATACTAATCTAGTTTTAATGATTGATTGAGAGAATAAAGGGGTAGATATAGAAACACTAATATAACATAAAACTACTTTGGCGATTACCAAATTAGTGAGTTAATGGTTTGGCGTTGCGATTTAAATTTGAGAGAAAGGAACTGATTGGAATTAGCTTTACAGAAGTGGGTGAGGAAACATGACACTGTATATCATGGCAATTATAGCCATCTTTATTATTTATATTTTACTGTTGCTTCCGGGCAGAATGCCGAAGGAGGTTGATGATCGCCTTTGGACCAGTTATTATGCTCATCGGGGATTGCACGAAAAGGATAAATCAATTCCGGAAAATTCCATGGCGGCCTTTAAAAAAGCTGTGACGGCTGGCTATGGCATCGAGATGGATTTAAATCTTACCGCCGATGGCAAAATTATCGTCTTCCACGACGATAACCTGTTGCGTTTGTGTGGGGTCGATAAACTAATAACGGACTGTACTTATGAGGAACTGCTTGTTTATAATCTCGAAAACACGGAGGAAAAAATTCCCTTGTTTGAAGAGGTGCTAAGCATGGTTGATGGTCAGGTTCCATTAATTGTCGAATTGAAAAATACCAAGAATCTCAACGAGCTGTGCTCAAAAACAGCCGCCTATCTGGATCGTTATGAGGGCTTATATTGTGTTGAGTCCTTTCAGCCATTGATTGTCCGGTGGTTTTATAAAAACCGGCCCGATGTGGTCAGAGGTCAGCTATCGGTGGGGCGCAAAAGTCTCAAGGGATTGGATGTCAAATTGTGGCAATGGTTGCTAATCATTTCATTTGCAACCAATTTTATCACCCGACCACATTTTATGGCCTTCCACCATGGCGATGCCCGGCGTAAACTGGGGCTTAGTCTATTTCATCTGCTGACTGGCAGATTGGTTGGATGGACAGTCCAGGATACCGATGACATTGAGTATTGCAAGAAAAAATTTGATGCAATCATTTTTGAATATTTTGAGCCATGAGTTTTAGTAAAGGTCTGTGCATCTCAAGAAGAGCTGCGGGGCCTTTTTTCAGGTTAATGCAGAAGAAAGAGGAGATTTTAAAAGAATCGCAGAGGATTTGCAAATGAAAATAGACCGACTCATTGGAATATTATCCATCCTGCTACAACAGCAACAGGTAACTGCCCCCTACCTGGCTGAAATATTTGAGGTCTCCCGTCGAACCATTAACCGGGATATTGAAGACATCTGCAAGGCCGGAATTCCGCTGACAACGACTCAGGGAGCGAATGGCGGTATTGCCATTATGGAAGGTTATAAGATCGATAAAACGCTGCTGTCATCAGCAGAACTACAGTCGATTCTGACCGGACTGAAAAGTCTGGACAGTGTGGCCGGAACCAATCAGTATCGGCAATTAATTGATAAACTGGCAGTGGATCGGGGAGCGGCCCGGCCGTCTAACCACATTGTCATTGATCTGTCCTCGCACTACAAAAATTCGTTGGCACCAAAATTTGAAATGATCAAACAAGCCATTGACCAGCGGCGGATGATTGCTTTTTATTACTACTCACCCAAAGGCGAAAGTGGCCGACAGATAGAACCATACTTGATTGTTTATCAATGGTCGTCCTGGTACATCTGGGGCTATTGTCGGGAGCGGTTCGATTATCGTCACTTTAAGCTTAACCGGCTCTGGGATTTGCAGGTGCTGGACGAAACCTATGAACCCCGGGATCTGCCGGAATATAACAGCCAGGAGCAATTGGCCATGCCCAGTCAGATTCAATTGGTGGCAGACTTTGACCCCGCAATGAAATGGCGGCTCATAGACGAATATGGGATAAATTGCTATCAGATAACCACAACGGGCAAACTTCGTTTCGAATTCTGTTTTTCCAGCCGGGAGAATCTTTTTAGTTGGCTGCTGAGTTTTGGTGATGGGGTCGAGTTAATTGAACCGGAAGCGCTGAGAAATGAATTTTTGATGATCACAAAAAAAATCAGTAAAAAATACCAATGATTGAGTTAAACATGACAGACAGGTGTCGTGATTGTGGAGCTATAATGATTAAAAAACGAGGAGGAAGTAGTTATGAAACTTGAAGCACCGATGCTGGTAGTGAATGATATTAATCATTCCCGGGCTTTTTATTGTGATGTTTTTGGTTTGGAAGTGGTGATGGATTTTGGTGAGAATATTACTTTTAATGCCGGGTTTTCGCTTCAGGATAAGGCCCTTTGGGCAAAATTTATCCATCGGGACGAAAAAGAGATTGTCTATCGGGGTAACGATATGGAACTTTATTTTGAGGAAGAGAATCTGGATGAGTTTTTAGCACATCTAAAAAATTTTCCGGAGATTGAATATTTGCACGATGTGGAGGAAGCGGCTTGGGGTCAGCGGTCCATTCGCTTCTATGATCCGGATTATCATATTATTGAAGTGGGTGAAAGCATGGCCATGGTGTGTCGGCGTTTTTATGACCAGGGGATGACCGAGGCGGAAATTGTCGAGCGAACCATGATGCCGGAGGAAGTGGTTAAGAGTTTTATAAAATAAAGTTGAAAACAAAATTCGGTTGAATAAAAATGTAGATTTTAAAAGTAGAGAAGCCCTTCATACACAAAATTTGAAGGGCTTCTTTTACGTTAGTTTTAATAATGATATAATAAATCAGTTAATATTGAGAAAAGAAGGTTATAAATATGAACACAGACATCACTATCCGTTGGGCAGAGCTAGACGATGCGCAAGCATTATTAAATATTTATGCGCCCTATGTCCGGGAAACGGCCATCACTTTTGAATATACCGTGCCGACGCTTTTAGAATTTAAGCAGCGCATGCAAAAAACCATGATGAAATATCCCTATCTGGTGGCCGTTCGGGGAGCTGAAATCCTCGGCTATGCCTATGCTTCCGAGTTTAAAAACCGGGCGGCCTACGACTGGGCGGTGGAAACCACCATCTATGTTAAACAGCACAGCCGTCAAAGTGGGGTGGGTAAAAAGCTCTATCAGGCGCTTGAGGCAGTTTTAAAAAAGCAGAACATCACGAATCTCTATGCTTGCATTGCCTATCCCAATCCCGGCAGTATCGGTTTTCATGAACACCTGGGCTATCAAACCATTGGTCATTTTTCTAAATGTGGCTACAAGCTGGAAACCTGGTATGACATGATCTGGATGGAAAAAATGATTGCGGCCCATGGCATTAAGCCAGAACCGTTTATCAGGATCGGTGATTTAACAAAAAATGAGAAGTGGAAGCCAGAAATTATAAAAAACAGCAAAAGCTAAAAAGTGCAGTGGTTTTAACAAAAAAGCAATAGACAAAACCGTAAAAAAAGAATACACTGTGAATAAAAAATTTTAAAATACTGATATAATACAAATAAAGTGAATAAATTGAACTGGAGGCACATAGTGAAAACGATCAACTTGAAACTGATGCTGATTCATCGCGGAACCCGAACGCATTCGATCACCCAAATTGAGCCGATTGGCCATATGTCGCTGGCGGAAATGATGGCCAGTAAAGGGATTGAGGTAGCGGTTTTTTCAGGGGAGCTGTTAAAAGGGCTGGAGTTTCTGGCAGCGACCGGCTCAGATGGCAATACTGTGGTCGGTTTATACTGTGACTATGAGAATCAGTCGGCGGTTGAAAGTTTTTCCCGGGAAATTAAAAGGCGTTATGGCGCTACTGTACTGGTGGGCGGCCCCCAGACCGTTGGTTTAGGGGAGGATTTTTTGCGGGCCAGTCAGGCTGACGCAATCATGCGGGGAGAAGGGGAATATTCGCTTTTTGAGGCCATCCACGCCCTGCAAAATGAAGCGATCGAAAAGTGGGAGAGCATTCCGGGACTCTGTTCACTTAGAAGTGACGGCAGTTATTATGATAATGGCATTTATCCGGCCATTGAAAATCTCGATGCGCTGCCGATTATTACCGGGACAATTAAATCCGCCCAGCATCAGGGCATTAATCATATGGCAGTCATGTCAGGACGAGGGTGTCCTTTCCACTGCTCTTTTTGTTATGAGGGCGGAAACAGCAAAAATGTAAGACGCCGCAGTGTCGCAAATGTGATGCAGGAAATCCGCTGTCGGCTGAAACAAAACCCCAACGTGAAGTACATCTTTTTCGGCGATGATACCTTCACTCTGGATAAGGAACGGGTGCGAAGTTTTTGCGAACAATTAAAAGAACTGCGGAAGGAACATGATTTTGTCTGGTTTGCTGATGCCCATGTCAACATCGTCATTAAATACCCGGAAATTGTCAAAATGATGGTCGATGCCGGGCTGGTACGGATGCAGATCGGCATTGAAAGCTGTAATCAGCATATTATTGATATCTATAATAAAAAGATCAAACGGGAAGGCCTCTTTGAGGTCATTGAAATCTGTCAAGCTGCCGGACTGCCCCAGCTGGTCGGCAACATTATCATTGGCGGCGCTCTGGAAACCCGGGAAAGTCTGGACTATACCTTTGATACCGTCAATCAAATGATTAAAGCCGGTCGCGGGATGGTGGAGGTGGTCAGCACTTTCTATATGCCATTCCCGGAAACGGCGATGTCCAAAAATCCCCAAGCTTTTGGTATTTATGTCAAGGATGAAGGGGCTCTGACCTCAGTGGGGGATTTTCCGGTGATTGAAACCGCCACCCTGAGCATTGAAGAAATCTGTGCCGCCCGGAATGAATTTTTCGAAATGAACACCCGGCTGATGCGCAAGATGCTCAGTGACGGTGAAATTCCCGATGAAGTGATTCTAAAAAGCTATGCCCTCAGTGAAAAATATGGCCTCAGCGGCATGTGGCAGGGACTGGCTTACTCCCGCTACCCCTATTTTGATGCCCAGTACAAGGCCCGGATCCGGGGTGACAAGCTGACCAAAGACTATGACGAGGAGACGGTGTTTGCGACTCATCCCCAGCGGATTGCGCTACTGTCGCTAACCCCCGAGCTGGCGGCCGAGATTCCGGTATTAAATGGCTTTGTCTATTCCCCCTTTGAATTTGAAGTATTAAAATACAGTTCTGGCAAAGTGTCCATGCTGGAGATGGCCGAAATACTTTTCCCAGCCTATCAGCACAGTTTTGAAAACTTTGAAGCTTTTAAAGAGCATTTGTTGCAGACGATTAAAAAACTGGAGCAGGTCGGTATGTGCGTTTTATCGGGGGCACTGACCGCCCAGACAACCGATCAGCAGTGGCAGGTTCGGGAAACAACCGGGGAGAACATTGTGAAAAATAAGTTCATACTTTTTAAATTATCAACAATTGGGATGGAAATCGCTGGCTTCAGCCGAAATGGTGCCTTTCTGGGCATTTATGGCCTGGCCAGCTATCTTGATGCCAATGGCTATGATGCCATTGTCTGTGAATGCCGACCCGATCAGACCATCGATTACCTGAAGCGGTATCCGTTTCATGAAATTTGTGGGATCGGCTTTTCGGTGGATTTTGAAAACAAGCACGTGGTTAGAAAAGTCAGTGCGGCCATTACCGAAACCTATCGGATTCCGGTGCTGATAGGCGGACCGGAAGCAATTTCTCTGGATGAAGACTATCTGCGCCAGTCACAAGCCACCGCCATTGTCAGGGGTGAAGGTGAGTTGGCGATGGTGGCGGTGTTGGAGGCGATAAAAGCCCAGCAAAGTCTTGATAAGATTCCCGGTATCTTTTATCTAAACGAGAGTGGCCAGGCAATTGATATGGGTGAAGGCCCGGTGGTGGAAAATCTTGATGAACTGCCTTTCCCGGCCTACGACAAAAGCATTACCCCGATTGACTTTTCCAGTCTCTATCTGATGAGTAGCCGGGGCTGCCCCTACCACTGTGTTTTCTGCCATGAAGGGGCCTTAAAACGGCCGATGCGACAGCGCAGTGTGGCCAATGTCATAGCCGAAATGAAATATTTTCTGCAAAAATACCCGGAGCTGAGTTATTTTAAATTCTGTGATGATACCCTGGTCACTAATCCCCAATGGCTGGATGCGTTTTGCCGGGAAGCCAAAGCCTTGCAGGCAATCCGGCCCTTCCAGTTCTATTGTGAGGCTGATGTCGTGTCCTTAAGTCGAAGACCGGAAGTTTTAAAAGCGATGGTGGATGCGGGCCTGAACCGCCTTCAAATTGGCATTGAAACCGTGGATAAAGAGATGCTCAAAGTTTACCGCAAAAATATTTCCCCGGAAATGGTCGAAACGGTCGTAAAAGCCGCCTATGATGCCGGGGTGCAACAGGTCTTTGGGGCGCTGCTGGTGGGGGGGCCTTTTGAAAACCGGGAACATATTGAAAAAAATAAGGCTTTTGGAGCCAAGCTGTTGCGATTGGGCCCGGGGATGATGGAAATTGCCCCCAGTATCGTAATGCCTTATCCGATGACGGATATCGGCCTACACCCTGAAAAATACGGCCTGACAATTTATGACCGGCAGGGGCTGAGCAGCATTTCTGATTACCCGATGATGGACAGTGAAACCATGGATCGCCGGGAGATCATGGGGGCCTATCAGGAATATCTGCAGAGTTTTGTCGATGAAGTCAAAATCATGCTGAATGATGGGGAGCTCACACATGAAGATATTTTAAGATGCTACCAAACAGCGCTGGCGGTAAATGGCCCTAAATATTGGATTAATATTATATCGCATCATAAACCGACCTTAACGGCCTACTACACCATGCTGGCCCGGGAGGCTGCCAGTCGGATCGTCGATGTGGATCGCCAGGAACTGCCGCACTGGCGGCCCCAGCGGTTAATTGAGATGTGGCGGGATGTTGATTTTTCCCAGGGCTATCCGCTGTTGTGGGGGGAGGCACTATCACCCTTTGAATATGAAATCATGAAATACGCAACCGGCAAAAGCACCATTGCCACCATGACCGAGCTGCTTTATGAGCGTTTTGGTAAACCATTTGGTGAAGGGCAGGATGAATTAATGGAACGGATCATTGAAACCCTGAAAGTTTTTGATAAAAAATATTGGCTTCTTGTTGTTCCGTTCTAGAAAAAGGGTAATAAAATGAAGATACTCCTTTGTAATGTGTCAAAGAAATATGAAACCCGGGTTCATGATTATCTGGGGCTCTTTTATCTGGCCGGAGCCCTGGAAGCGGCGGGTTTTGAACCCCTGGTTTTTCATGGAAAACCGGAAGAGCTGCTCGAGCAAGTCAAACAGAACCAGCCGGACGCCGTGGGCTTTTCCTGTGATTTTGATAATGTTTCGCTGATTGCTGATTTGTCGCGAAAGATTAAAAACGGCTGGGAGATCCCCGTTATCGTCGGCGGCCCTCAGAGTATCGCACTGGATGGGCAATTTCTTAAAGAAAGCCAGGCCGATTATATTCTAAGCGGTGAGTGTGAAGTGTCACTGCCGCTGCTCTTAAAGACGGCGTTAAACGATGAGGGCAATTTAAATGCGATTAACGGACTGGGGATGATCAGGGACGGGGTTTTTACGGTCACCCCGCCGGAAATTATCAAAGATCTGGATGCCCTCCCATTGCCAGCCTACCACGCTTCCCTGCATATTGATCACGCCTATGGCAAACTGATTTTTACCGGTCGGGGCTGTCCCTACCACTGCGCCTACTGTGCTCCCAGCCCCGGCAAACAGCAGGTGCGGTTGCGCAGCATCCCCCTAGTTCTGGAAGAAATCAAACTCAACTTAGAAAACAATCCGGAACTTAAATACATTATTATTATGGATGACGCCTTTACTCTCAGTCGGGAACGGATTGAAGAATTCTGCCGGGGGATGAAGGAAATCCGCAAAGACCGCGACCTGGTCTGGTATTGCGAATGCCATGTTGGCCGAATCAAAAACTGGATGGACGTTCTGCCAACGATGATCGATGCTGGACTGATCCGGCTGCAGATTGGCATTGAGTCGGGTGATCAGCAGGTGATTGATGCCTATAACAAGCACGTCAAGATCGATGACATCGTTGAATTTGTAACCTACGCTGCAGATTGTGGGCTGACCCAGATTGCCACCAACTTTATTGTTGGCGGACCAGCGGAAAGCCCGGGAGCAACCGCAACCCTGATAAAAACGCTGATCGATCGGGCTCCGGGTATTATTGATATCATCACCGGCTTTTTAAGAGCGTATCCTGGTACCGAAATCATGGATAATCCGGAGAAGTTTAATTTAGTACTGCATGATCAGTCGGGCCGCTTGTCCGGCGATGATTATCCCTTTGTCACTCCAGTGGGATGCAGTCAGGATCAGGTGATGAAAAATCGTCAGGAACTCAACAAGGTGATCCGCCAAAGTATGCAGAATAAAATCAAAAATCATGAGTTAAAAAATGAGGTGGTGCAAAAGCAATTTAACGCCGCCCTGAAATATGGCATCCGCAGCCGCTGGTTTGAGGAAATTGCCGCTAATCCCAGAGCCTATGAATACTATTATGTGCTGTATTTAAAGGAAGGGCAGGCCTTTGAAAGATCGATGGATTTTTCCAGCGATTATCCCCAACGCACCTTTGAATTATGGCGCACGATGACCTTTACCGAAGGCTTCCCCAAACTGGATGGGATGGCGCTATCACCGCTGGAGTATGAGCTGCTGCTGCGTTGTGCCGGGAAAAGAAGTCTGGCCGAGATCGAAGTCGAATTATATGAACATTTCGGTGGACCGTATCACGATCCGGCTGAATTCCATGGAAAATTAGTTGATCTACTGGATCAATTTAATTTTAAATATTGGCTGACACATTTTGTGATTTAGCCAAAATCTTTTAAAAGGAGGAAGAAAATGAGTATTGATGGTGCAAAAGCATTGGCCGCAAAAGTATTAACCGATGAGGCTTTGGCAAAACAACTTGATGGTGCTAAAACTGAAGCAGAATTTGATGCAGTGGTTGCAAAATTGGGTTACAGCTGTACCGCAGCTGAATTTGATGCTGCTTTTAAAGAAGCACAGACAAAACAACCAATCAGCGATGATCAACTGGATCAGGCTGCTGGTGGCTTAAGTATTGTTGGTGTAGACTACGCATTCACAGCAACACAAACCGCTCGAGCTTAGTTATTAAACAACGAAGGGGATTTTCCCCTTCAAATTACTGACTCAAAACGATCATTCGGATAAAGTCAGTAATTTAAAGGGGAGAAAGACAAGAACCGATAAATAAGAAGTGACTCAATCTCACGCCGATTACGAGTAAAATTTTTTATTCATTGTGACTGTTCACCTATTTTTGAAAATTAACTGACTCATTTCATGATTCAGTTGAAATCGTGAAGAAAGGAGGAAGAACATGAGTATCGATGGTGCAAGAGCATTGGCTGCAAAAGTATTGACGGATGAGGCCCTGGCAAAACAAATCAATGAAGCCAAAACAGGCGCAGAGTTTGATGTGATTGTTGCAAAATTGGGTTATACATGCTCGGCTGCTGAATTTAAAGCGGCTTTTAAAGAAGCAAAAGACAAACAGCCAATCAGTGATGATCAATTGGATCAGGCTGCCGGTGGCCTAAGTATTGTTGGTGTGGATTATGCATTTGTCGCAACGGAAACGGCTATGAGTTAGAAAAACTGAAGGGGATATTTCCCCTTCAAAGTACTGATTGGAATAACAGTCAGTAGTTTAAAGGGGGAACGGTGCAGATGGAACTATTATTAATTAAATCACACCGCTATGTCAGCGGTTATATTCCTGGTAGTAATTTGGGAATGAATATATTGACCCAATTATTAAGACAAAAGGGCTATCAGGCCGAGATGTTTCAGGGGTATGCCAAAGAAGCCCTGGATTATGTGGTCGCATTGATGGAAACAGCGGAAAAACCCAAAATTATCGGCTTCTACTGTGATTTTAACAATATTCACTGGATCAAAACCTTTGCCCAGGAAGTTAAAAAGCGCTATCCCGAGGTGATTCTGTTGGCTGGGGGTCCGCAGACAGCCGGGATGGACGCTGAATTTTTAAGGGATACCGCCATCGCAGCAGCCTGTATCGGTGAAGGGGAAGAGACGATCCTGGAGCTGATGGATTATTTTATAGGCAGGAAGGGTTCGCTCGAAGCGATTCAGGGAATTGTGTTCCTTGATGAAACGGGCGCCCTGGTGGAAAATGAGCCGCGAAAGCCGCCGGAAGAACTTGATGCAATTCCCTGGCCCGACATCACCCTGACCAATGATTACAAGCATTTCGGCCTACTGCCGATTTTAACCGGTCGGGGCTGTCCGTTTGGTTGTACCTTCTGCTATGAAGGGGCCAATGCCAAACGGGTTCGCCGTCACTCTGTGCCATCCTTGATGGATGAAATCAGAGCCAACTTCAAACGCAACCCGGCCATTAATTATATTAACTTTCTCGATGATACCTTTACTCTTGATCATAAGCGGGTCGATCAGATTTGTGACGAAATAAGTGAAATCCGCACAGACTACGATTTTGTCTGGTTTGCCAGCGCTCACATTTCGACCATTGATAAGCATCGCGAGATGGCTAAGCATCTGGCTGATGCCGGTCTTGTCAAAATCTTTTTTGGGCTGGAATCCGGCAGTGACCAGGTGTTAAAAAGCTATAATAAAAAAATCACCCGGAAGATGGCGGTGGATGTTATCAATCACTGTGTTGAATCGGGGATTCACGGGATCTCCGGCAATATTATTCTGGGCGGCCCCCATGAAACCCGGGAAACCATCGCCGAATCGGAGTCATTGATTATGGAACTGCTCTATAATGCCCCGGGTCAGTTTGAAACCGCTTATTTTTCGTTTCTGCCCTACCCCAAAACCCCAATTACCCTTCATCCGGAGAAATTCGGGATGGCCATTTATGAGAATTTGATTGACTGCTGTAATGAGGATATTCCCCTGTCCCGCACCGAAACACTGGATTTTACCGATCTGACAACGATTCGCCTGCAGGCGAATAAGCGGTTACAGAATGAAATGCGTAAAATTTACTTTGACGGAAAAATTCCCGAAGCGGTAATTCTCGATTCGTATCGTCTCGGTCGACAATATGGCGTTTTTACCCGCTGGAATGATTATGTCTATAAAAATATTCCGATTGACGATGCCTACTGGAAAATGCGGGCCTCGGAGGAGTACCTTCTTCATGCTCAATTGGGAAAAAACGATGAAGAGGCCATCGTTCACCGTACCTTTGAATTATGGCTTTATACCGATGTCAGCGGCGAAAAGCCGCAGATATTTAATCAGGTGCTGGATGAAATCGACTATACCCTGCTAAAACTTTGCAATGGCAAACTGTCAAAAAAGGAAGTGCTGCGGCAGGGCAGAATGAAGCTCGATCCCCTGGGCAAAAATCCTGATTTTTACAATCAGGCCCAGCAAGCCCTGAATAAAATGGAGGGTTATAAGTGGATTTTATACCGGAAACCATAAGCAGTAAACCCGAAGTTTTACTCATTTATACCCAACGGATGATCCGGGGACGAACCTTTGAAATGATTGAAAATCTGGGGATTTTAACCCTGGCGGCCCAGCTCAATGCCAATGGTTTTAAGGCCAAAGCCTACACCGGCATTACAACCGATGTGGTAAAAACCATCAAAAATCTGAAAGACCGCCTCTTTGCGGTCTGTTTCTACTGTGATTTTGATAATCGTTCGGCAGTGGCGGCGATTTGTAGTGATTTAAAAAAGCATGAGCACTTTTATGTGGTGGTGGGTGGTCCCCAAACCCTGCATATGACGAAAAAAGATCTAAAAACATATCAGGCCGATGCGATTATTAAGGGCGATGGTGAAGAAACCCTCTTAGCCTGGCTAAGTGCCAGGGTTCGGGGTGAAGATGTGCTTATCTCGGGCGAACTTCGGTCAGATGAGAATGCCGATTACGTCTATCTGGAGGATTTCGCCAAATATGAATGGCCCCGCAACGAAGATGTCCTTGAGTTTCAGGAGCGGCCGCTGTTGTCAGTAATTACGGCAAGAGGTTGTCCCTATCGCTGTGCCTTCTGTTTTGAGGGCGGAAATTCCAAAAACCTGCGGCTGCGTCGGGCCGAAGATGTCCTGGCTGAAATTGAAGAACGACTAAAAAGAAGCACCCGCCCCCGCTACCTGTTTTTTTGTGACGATACCTTTACTACCCATCCGGTCAGACTGAAGCAGATCTTAGCTGGCTTGAAAGCGCTTAGGGAAAAATATGATTTTGTCTGGTTTTGTGAAGGCCATCCCGGATTCCTGGTCAAACACCCCGAGCTGATCCGGGAAATGATTGACAGCGGCATGGTGCGGATGCAGATCGGGATGGAATCTGGAGTGGCTGATGTGCTGAGAGCCTATGGTAAACAGGCCAGCCCCGCTGATATCAAAAAAGTGGTCGAGCTTTGCTACGCCGAGGGCTTACCCCAGCTAACCGGCAACTATATTATTGGTGGGGCCTTTGAAAGCCCTGCTACTCTGGCTGAGACCACAAAGACAGTGCTGGCGCTGCTGGAGCTGGCACCGGGGATGCTCGACATCTCAACTACCTTTATTATGCCCCTGCCCGGTACCGAGATTTATCAGCACCCCGAAAAATTTGGAATCACGCTGGAAGATCGCGAATGTCTGACCAACCTCGAGGATTTTCCGGTCAACCATACCGAGGCCCTGTCATTACCGGAAATCTGCATGGCGCGTTCCCGATTGATTACGGCGGTTTCTAATAAAATGAAACAGCAGTTTAAAGAGGGTTTGATTCCTAAAACACGGATTTACACGGACTTTAAGCTGGCCTTTAACTATGGCATTGCCGCGGGCTACCTTAAATTTATCTATGCCAAAGACCCGATTATGGTGGCCTATTATCAAAAACTGATCGAGTATCAGGGGTTGTTAAAAGAATGGCATGAACTGAGTGAGTGGGAGAAAAATAACGCAGTGATCCAGATGATTCCGGATTTTTCGCTGCTGGATATCAATGGTTTCAGTCCGGTCGAACTTGACATTCTGGCTGGCGCTGGCCGCTTTACCATCGCAGAAACGGCAGCCAGGCTAAACTGTACCCCGGCGGATCTGAACATACCGCTAAAAAGCCTTAGTGACCGCTATCTGATTTTATTTTCAGCGTTTATTTAGACTAAGAATTATCCCAACGTAAGGAGAAGGTTATGAAAAAACACCTGATGGTATTATCGATACTAGCTATAATAGTCAGCGGTGGATTGCTTTGCTTTGGCTGTGCAACAGAAACCACCAAAACCAGTACACTGTCAGTGGATGTGGTTTATCCATTCTCGGAAGATTATAGCCAATCCTTCAAAAATGGCATTGAACTGGCCGCCCGGGAGATCAACGATCAGGGCGGAATTCTTAATCAGGCCATCGAAGTAAACTACAATGATGATGGGAACAACACCAATACAGCAGTAGAGGTAGCCACCCGAATCGCCGAAAATCCGGGTTTTCCAATTGTCATCGGCCATCGCAGTACCGACGATGTGCTAAAGGTGGGCAGCATTTATCACCAGAACAACAAGCTGCTTTTTGCCCCGATTATTGCCAGCTCGAAACTGAATCTGGCTCAAAATCCGGGGGCTTATCTTTGTGCGCCGTCCGACGATGCCATGGCCAGTGAGCTGGTTGGCAGTATGGCTGCCCAGGGAATCAGCCGGATTGCGGTCGTTCATAGCGCTGGCAATACCTATGGCAAAGACTTTATTCAAAAGGTAGAAGAACATGCCAATGCGATGGGAATCGAAATTGTCGATGCGGTTTCGTATCTGCCAAATCTCGATTATTTCCGCTATTATGTTAAAAAATGGGACAGTATGGGGGCTCAGGCGATTGTTAGTGCCTGTGTCGGCAATGACATCACAGCGCTTTATGAGTACCTGGAGAAAACCGGCAATACCCGGCCAGTCTTTGCCAGTTATGACATTGAGGTTCAAGCGTATACCATTCCCCAAAGTATGAAAAACCTGATCCAGGTAACCAGTTACTTTAACAATACCGCCACCGCTGGTGCTGAGGCCGCATTTATTCAGGACTATCAGCAGGCTTATGGTTTGACACCGGATTTGCCGGCTGCCCAGGCCTACATGACCATGCATCTGGCAGCAGATGCGGCCAACCAGGCCCAAAGTCTGGAAACGGAGGCGATAAAAAAAGTGTTGGCCGAAAACAGTTTTGAGACCGTCTATGGTAGCTTAAGCTTTGATAAACGGTTAATCAGTGGGATACCGGTATTTCAGAAGATCTATTTAAACGATCAATTGGTGCCCCGTAATAATAACACAGGGGGAGGTAACGGTGGTGAATAAATCAATCTTTCGGAATAAAGCGGATAAAGGCACTCCCAAAAGTGAACATGCAGCTCTGATGACGGTCATCGGTCCGGGAAATCTGCTGATTTTATTGGGTATTATTATTTTTCTGGTGGGTGTGATGATCTATGCTGTGACCGTTCCCATTAATATTACCACCACCACCGATGCGGTGGTGGCCTATGGTGAGGGAACCGTGGATGTGGTAGTTGAAAACGAAGGAATCCTCTCGCAACTGGCCGTCTCCAATGGCGATTATGTCACCCGGGGGGATTTGCTGGGGGTATTGACCACCGAAGCAACGGCAACTTGGGTCAATAATGGCGCTGTCTTGACCGATCAGCAAAAAAGTCTGGTGAAACGGCAAACAATGATTGTAGCCATGGAAAGCGGTGTGATCTCCAACCTGAATTTTCAGGATGGGGCATATATTCCCAAAAATTCGACCCTGGGCAAAATTGTCAAGCGGGAAAATGAAGACACCACAGTGGTGGTTCAGGCCTATTCCAGTTATGAAGGAGCGGTTAACGTCAAGCAGGGGGATAAGGTTTTTGTTGATCTGGAATCGGTCAACAGTGATCAGTATGGGTATTTAAGAGGGATTGTCCGCAGCGTTACGCTCAGTGGTTTGTCCCAGGATGAAGAGAGCCCCATCGAAATGCTGATTATTATTGATCCCAAGGTTGATGATCAGGGGAATTATATCTGGACCAAAGAAAACAATGGCTTTAACGGTGAAATTACCGCCGGAACCTCCGGTACAGCGACGATTTTCACCGATCAGCTTTATCTCATTGATCTGATTATTTCCTAGAAAGGCGGCTTACGGATGACGAAATCAGAAACTGAAAAAAGTCGGGATGAGCATGGAAAACTACCTAAAATAGCCAAGGTTCCGGTGGTATTGCAAATGGAAGCGGTGGAATGTGGGGTCGCTTCACTATCGATGATTTTGGCTTATTATGGACGCTACGAAACCCTGGAAACGCTGCGGATCGATTGTGGCGTATCCCGGGATGGTGTCAAGGCCGGGAACATTGCCAGAACGGCCCGGCTTTATGGTCTGGAGTCCCAGGGCTTTGTCTGCACCGTTGATAAGTTAAAAGAAATGGAAATGCCTGTGATCATTCACTGGGATTTTAGTCACTTTGTAGTGCTGGAAGGGTTTAAGAACGACAAGGTTTATCTGTGCGACCCGGCTTCGGGACAACGGGTGATCACCAACGAGGAACTGGGGCAGATGTTTACCGGAGTCGTCATTGAATCCCGCCCGGGACCGGAGTTCACGCCAGCTGGAGAAAAACCCAATGTTTGGAAGGCCCTCTATAAACGGCTTTCCCAAACCGGCGTGTCGCCGCTTTTCTATGCCCTGGTGCTGGGGGTGCTGCTGGTGATTCCCGGTCTGATCATCGCCAATTATGCTAAAATTTTTGTCGATTATTTCCTGAACAACACCGAAAAATTTGATATTCTGATCTTTATTTTTATCCTCTTAAACACGGTGGTGCTCCAGGCGATCCTCAACTGGCTGAAGGAAAATGCGCTGGTGCGGATGGAGAACTATATTGCCATCGACAGTGCCGGGGCTTATCTGCGGCACGTGCTGCGGTTGCCGGTGGAGTTTTTTAATCAGCGCCAATCCGGGGACATCAACAGCCGGATGCAAAGCATCAATACGGTTGCCACCGCCTTATCTTCCAATCTGGCCCGGATTCTGGTCAATCTGGTCACGGCCTTTTTATACCTGATTCTGCTGTTTCAATATAATGTCATCTTGACTCTGATCGGGATTGTCATCACTGCAATCAATATTTTTCTGCTACAGTACACCGCCAAGAAAAATGCTGATAACAACCGGGTGCTGCTGCAGTATCAGGGAAAATCAATTGGCTGGATCATGGTCAATCTAAAATCCATCGAAACCATTAAATCGATTGGCGAAGAAGACAATTTTTTTACCCGAATCGCCGGACTCAGTGCCGAAACCCTGGCGGTGGAACAGAAAATGGGCCGGATGGAAGCAATTATTTCGGTGCTGCCGACCCTGATGACCAGTGTTTTAACGGCCTTGATTTTTACCATCGGCAGTGAATATGTCTTAATGGGGGCCATGACCATCGGTACCTTTGTGGCCTTTAACACCCTGATGACCGGTTTTACCCAGCCAATGAGCGAGCTGGTCAGCACCAGCGCTGCCCTGCAGGGGATGATCGCCGATATTTCACGCCTCGATGATGTTGAAAAATATCCGGAAGATGTCGCCCTGGAAGCCGAAAAGCTTTCATTGGAGGGGTTTGACTGCGATCAATTGGAAGGTGAGATTGAGATCCGGGATCTGACCTTTGGTTATAACCGCTTATCGGCTCCGATTATTCAGGGCCTGAACCTGACACTCCGGGCGGGCGGCTCGATTGCCTTGGTGGGTTCGTCGGGCAGCGGTAAATCGACCATTGCCAAAATGATAACCACCCTTTATCAGCCCTGGAGCGGCGAAATTCGCATCGATGGCATGGATATTAAAGCGATTCCAGCTGAGCTGCGGGTCAATACAATGAGCTCGGTTGACCAGGAAATTGTCATGTATTCAGCTTCGGTGCTGGATAACATTACCATGTGGGATGAGACCATTGCCGTCGAGGATGTCATCCAGGCCACCAAAGATGCTTGTATTTATGAAGATATTCTGGCCCTGCCCAATGCCTTTGACCACATCTTAAGTGAGGGTGGAAAAAACCTGAGCGGCGGCCAGCGGCAACGCCTGGAAATCGCCCGGGCACTGTGCAAAAACCCGAAAATTCTGATCATGGATGAGGCCACCAGTGCCTTGGATACCGCCACCGAAGCTGCGGTTAGTGAAAACATTCGGCGTCGGGGCATCAGCACCATTCTGGTTGCCCATCGGTTGTCGACAATTCGGGATTGTGACGAGATTATCGTGTTAAGCGGTGGTGCCGTGGTTGAACGGGGTACCCACAAAGATTTAATGGCTTTAGGCGGCGAATATGCAAGTCTGATCAGAACTGAGGGATAAGATGGCCAAAAAATTAGAAGAAATCCGACAGCTCAATAAAAAATATGATAACAGTGCCAAAAAAGCCTTCGACAGCGTGTTATCGCCCCAAAAATCGGCCGCCACGCTGGACGACAATCCCCTGATTGCCGCTGTGGCCAGAGTCGCTGAAGCGATGGGTATTGTTGTGAAAATTCCCCCGCTTAGAAAGCTTAGTGGCGGCGATCCCTTTAAACTGATTGCCGATGAATCGGGTTTTCGCTTTCGGCAGGTGGAATTAAAAGCGGATTGGTATCAGCGCGATAACGGCCCGATGCTGGCTTTTACCAAAGACGGGGAGCCGGTGGCTCTGATTCCCAAATCCCCCAGCCGCTATCGGTGCTGGCGGGGTGATGGGGGCTTTCAGGAAGTGGATGCCCAGTCGGAATTCGACCGGGCCTATGTTTTTTACCCGCCCCTGCCCAAGGAACCAGTGACCTTTTGGGAAATGGTAAAGCTGGGTTTAAAACTGTTCCGTCGTCGCGACCTGGTCTTAACGCTGGTGCTGGCGCTGGCGGCAGCGCTGCTTTCGCTGTTGCCGGCGATGGCGATGCAGGAGACTTTCAACGTCTGGATTCCTCAGAATCAGTCGGTGACGATTCTGGTAGTAGGCTTTATTCTGGTGGCGGTAGCCGTCAGTCGGGGGTTGTTTGCAATGGTGCAAAACATCTGTGTGCTCCGCATTCAGGGGAAATTGTCAATTTTGCAGAATTCCCTGCTGGATAAACTGTTATCGCTACCGGCCTCTTTTTTTAAACAGTACTCTTCGGGCGCGCTGGCGATGCGAGCCACTGGCTTTGCAATGATCCAGAAAATTTTATCGGTGAATGTCATCACGATGATCATCACCAGCTCATTTTCATTGGTTAACGGATTGTATATCTTCACCATCAATCCCACCATTGGTTGGATCGCCATGGCTTTAACGGCGGTCAGTGTGGCCATCACCCTGGTCATCGGAAAAGCGCAAATGAAATGTCAGCGGATCTCACTGGAAATGTCTAATGATATTTCGGGGATGGTGTTTGAGCTGATCACCTCGGTTTCCCGGCTACGGGTGGCTGGCGCTGAAAGTCGCTCTTATCTGAAATGGGTTCGGGAATATGCCAAACAGCGGAAGGTGGAATATAAGCGTGGTCAGCTGATGGCCTTGCTGCGGTTGATGACCATTGCTCTGCCAACCCTGTCAATGTGTGTAATCTACTATTATGTCAGTGTCAATAGCATTTCCTCTGGGGGTTTTGTGGCTATCAATTCGGCCTTTGTCATTTTTATCTCGTCGCTGCTGGGACTGGTGCAAACATTGATTTCGATCAATAGTGTGGTGCCCCAGTATGAAAATACCAAACCGATCATCGACGGTGTGCCCGAAGTGGATAGCTTTAAAACCACCCCCGGAAAAATTCAGGGAGACATTGAAATTAAGCATCTCTATTTTTCCTACTATCAGGGCGGGGCCACGATTCTGGATAATATTTTTCTCCATATCAAACATGGCGAGTATGTGGCTATTGTTGGGGCTTCCGGCAGTGGCAAGTCAACCCTGTTGCGGCTGCTTTTGGGCTTTGAAAAACCCACCAGTGGCAGCATTTACTGTGGCGGCTTTGATCTGGAAAGTGTGGATATCCGGGAAATCAGAAAGCAAATGGGGGTGGTACTCCAGGACAGCCAATTGATCCCCGGGGATATCTTATCAAACATTGCCGGTTCAAAAAAAGAACTGTCGGAAGATGAAGTCTGGGAACTGCTTAAAAAAGTCGGTATGGATGAGGAAATCCGGGAAATGCCCATGGGTCTGAAAACCATGGTGGCGGAGGGAGCCGGTACCCTGTCTGGAGGCCAGCGCCAGAAGTTGCTGATTGCCAGAGCCATTGCCGCCAATCCGGCCATACTCTTTTTCGATGAAGCGACCAGCGCCCTGGATAACCGATCCCAGAAGATTGTTTCTGAAAGTTTGAAAAACCTCGACGCCACCCGGATTGTGATTGCCCATCGGCTTAGCACGATTATGGATTGCGACCGCATTCTGGTACTGGAAAAGGGCAGCATTGTTGAATCCGGCACCTATGACGAACTGATGAAAAAAGAAGCCTATTTTTATAAGTATGCCAAGCGTCAGCTGGTCTAAGAACACAGACTTCTGCATCATCGCAAATAAGCGATGACGCAGAAGTCTGTTTTTTGTCGAAATAACAAGGTATGTAGGAAAGATCAAGGAAGCAATAATTATTTACAAATATTTCTGCTGTAATTTTAAGTATCTATTTGCATATTATCGTGACATAGAGTTATAATATAGTGCATAAAACATAAACGATAATCGATTAATTGAAAAGGAGTAAGAAGATGGAGAAAAGCAACAGAGGTATAACAAAGTGGTTAGTAGCAAAGCAGCAGGAGGAATTGTTTGATGAGTTTGTTTAAGCAATTACTAGTTTTTATATCGATACTGCTTATTGCAACATCGGTGTTAATAATGATGGTGTCATTTAGTTTTAATTTAGTTTTAAACCAAATCAGTGTGCTTCTGATTACGTCAGTCGGGTTTGTATTAGTGGGTTTGTGTATAACCTATTCATTTTTAAAGAGTAGGTTGATGGCATTAAGTGAGCTGAATAAAACTATTAATAGAATAAATAGAATTTATTCAAAAAAAGAAATTGAACGAACTGCTGCGAATGAAAATGAACAGATGATAGTGAATATGAACCAGTTGGCTGAGTATCTTGAGATGGATCTGGTGGAGCGGATTAAGAGAATTGGCGAAGGTGACTTAACTATCGATTCTAAAAATCTAAATACCCAATCGCTAATTACTGACGAATTACTGTCTATAGCAGATTCGATAGAAGGCCTGTATTCTGAAATCAATAGGATTGTTAAGGCCTGCCAAGAAGGTGAACTCAATACAAGAGGAGATGTGGCGCATTTTAATGGAAAATACAAAGAAATAATCATAGGTGTCAATAGAATGCTTGATTCGCTTACCGTTCCAGTAAGTACTTTCTCTGAATATATCTATCAGATTGGAAAGGGCGATAAGCCAGACTTTATAACTGAAGCGTATGATGGGGAGTTTGAAGTTCTGAAAAATAATATTAATTCCTGTATAAAAGGGATGACAGCCTTAGAAGAATGTAATCGAATTCTTTCACTGATGAGTAAAAATGATTTTACCCAGAATATTGAAGGTGATTTCGTAGGGATCTACTCCGATCTGGCAAGATCAATTAATTTGGTAAATATTAAACTTATTCGTGTTGTAGAAATATCAACTAACATTGGAAATGGAAATATGTGTGATTTGGAAGCGCTGAAAAAAGTCCCTCGACAAAGTGAAAATGATCAGATCATACCCTGTTTGATTCGGATGATTGAAAACATTATCCAGTTGGTGGATGAAACAAAAATTATGACTGATATTGCAGTTGAAGGGGATCTTAGCAATCGGGGCGATGTCGAGAAATTTAATGGCGAATACGCAAAGGTCATCAACGGCTTTAACCAAATATTGGATGCAGTTATTGCCCCAATTCTGGAAGCATCAGATAGCTTAAAAAAGTTGTCACAAGGAGATTTAAATGCAGAGATGGATGGTGATTATAGGGGTGATCATGCTCAAATTAAAAATGCATTAAACCAGACCATTACTTTTTTGAAACAATATGTGTCAGAAATTACCATGACACTGGAAGAAATAGGAATAGGAAACTTAAATCAAAAAATCACAGCTGAGTATTTGGGAGATTTTTTGCCGATCAAAAATTCATTAAACCAAATCACGGAAAGTTTGAGTGAAACAATCTTGGAGATAACTTTAGCGGCCAGTCAGGTTGATGTGGGAGCCCAACAGATTTCAGACGGTGGTCAGGCATTGGCTCAGGGAGCCACTGAACAGGCCAGTGCTATTGAGGAACTTACTGCGTCGATAGAAGAAGTTGCAGGTGAAACCAGACAGAATGCGGTAAATGCCAATGAGGCGAATGAACTGGCGTTGGCGGTTCGCCAAAGTGCAGAAACAGGGAATGAACAAATGCGTAGAATGGTTACTGCCATGGTTGAGATTAATGAATCTTCAAATAGTATTTCAAGAATTATTAAAGTCATTGACGATATTGCCTTCCAAACAAATATTTTGGCTCTAAATGCTGCAGTAGAGGCGGCACGGGCCGGACAGCATGGCAAAGGTTTTGCAGTTGTTGCGGAAGAAGTCAGAACCCTGGCGGCAAGAAGTGCTGAGGCGGCTAAGGAAACAACCGGTCTAATTGAAGGATCCATTGAAAAAGTAAAAGTTGGCAGCAGCATTGTCGATGATACAGCTGAAAGCTTGAATAATATTCTAAGTAGAATCGAAAAAGTTGCGAATATCGTTAGCAAGATCGCTTTGGCATCCAATGACCAGGCACTTGAAATTGCTCAAATCACTCAGGGGATTGAACAGGTTTCAATGGTAGTACAAACCAATTCTGCAACGGCTGAAGAAAGTGCGGCAGCCAGTGAAGAACTCTCGGGACAGGCAGAACTCCTTAAAAAAATGGTAGACACGTTTGAATTAAAAATTTAGTGTAGTGCGTTGGGAAAAGAGCTGATCACGATTGAAAAATATGATCCAGATAAGCTCGGTTAGTATAAGTGATAATCGCAATGAAGACGGATCAAATAAAAATGCAAAAAAAATGATTGACGTTTACATCAACATACTGTATATTACATATAATCGATTATATGTAATATAGCACAATTGATCCAGGCTAGAATTAATGCTAAATGAATCATGTGTCGAGACTTATGCGATTCGAAAAGGACACCAGGAGCAATCAGATTAGTATTATTACATTACCGAGATGGTAAAATTGAAAGGTGGAATTATAATGGGTTATTTAGTAGCGATTGGTCTAACTGCAGGGATTATTGCAGGGGTATTCTCACATTTGGTTTTTATTGCAGGGGTATTGCCTGTAATTGTATGGGTGGCTTTTGCAGGTGAAGCAACATTCTTTGCTGCTGGCGGAAAAAATATGGGTCTTGTAAAGGGTCTTGCATCAAACTTTGCCGGCGTTTTATGGGCGGTATTTATATTTTTCGTCTTTGGGGCATGGTCATCACCATTTGCTTTGGGAATAGCGGTATTTATTGCTGTAGTTATGATGTGTGTTGAAGCAAAAATAGATTTCCTTTCTTTTATCCCTGGAGCATTTATTGGAGCAGCATGTCTTTTCGGATCAGAAACTGAAGCATTTCCAACTGGCGACATTGTCGGTGTGTTGATCGCACTCACATGTGGAGCCGCAATGGGATGGGTTGCTGAAAAAGCAGCGGGCCCAATCGCAGGTTTAATTGCAAAGAAATTTCCAGAAAAAGAAGCTGCTGAACAACAAGCGTAACAGCTTCATTAGAACAATGTTAAACTTAAAAAACGCATAAGTAGAAATAAAGTGTATGGTTGAATAAAAAAGACGTATTGCTGACAGCTTAAAGTTAAACGGCAATACGTCTTTTTTCTCGCAAAAAAGCATACATGAAAATATACAAAAAAATATTTTAGGGGTTGAATCTCATTGACGGTTGAATGGTTCATTTTAACTCCATCATTTGAAATAATTTGGTTCCACCGCAATTAAATTTTGTTGTTGATATTGTGATGGCGTCATATTATAGATGCGCTTAAAGCTTCGATAAAAACTACTCACATTTTCATACCCAACAATAGCGGCGATTTCGTCAATACTGATGGTATTGTTGTTAAGCAATTCACAGGCTTTTTGCATACGAATTTCGGTGATCAAATTGCCATAGGTTTTTCCGGTGTAGCGTTTAATAAGCTTGCAGAAATAGGAGATGCTGTAATTAAAGGCATGAGCCGTTTCTGCTAAAGAGGTGGACTGAATGTTATCCCGCATATAAATAAGAATTTTCACCATGTCCATGGTGGGCGATTGTTGTGATCCAATCCAGACCTTGCAATCGTAGTTTCGAAGTATATAGACACAAAGCCATTCAAAATAGATATTTAACATGCGAGGAGAAGTTTTATGGGAAAGTTCCATTTCCAGGATCATCTCCAGAAACAACTTGCTGATCTTTTTATCATCACCGACTTCAAAGAGGAGGTAGGAAGTCGGGGTTGATCCATAAATCACCCGACTGAAAAATTGCGAGAGGATATCCTCGTTATCCAATAATTTAATAAACGATTTATCAAAGGTACTGCGTCGGATGGCCATATGAAAAACGATACTGTCATCTGCATCGGTATGGAATTGATGATCCGTGTTGGTTGCCAGTAAAAGCAGATCACCTTTTTTTAGAAGAACTTCATCACGGTTGGGACCAACAAAGATGCAAAGCCCTTCATAGACGTAGGTAACTTCAATAAAATCGTGCTGGTGCATTTTATGATGGGGGCGGTAACGAGGGCGCCTCACCACTGCAATATCGGAATGAGAGTAAATAAACAGATCCTCCGGATAGACGGTATTGTTTCGGGAAATGTTTTCGACCGGATCTTCTTGAAAGGCTTCGCCACCAAATTGTTTTAAAATAACAGATAAATCTTCCTGACTGATGACATCAGGATTGATACCTTGCTCAAAAAGATATTTGTAAATTTCTTCAATCGGTGTCATATCAAACATTGTTTACCCTCCAATCGATGGTTCTTTTTTTATTGTAAGCGCAAAAGCGCTTGATGTCTAATTATTTATAGCTCAGTTATCAAACTGATTAAATTGATCGATGGAAGTAAACAAAAAGGATAAGTTTTGCAATGTTACCGAATAAGTATAGCCAGTGATTTTTTTAATAAAAATTGTTAAGGTTAGTCTATTAAATCAGCAGTATGAATAAAAGGGGAAGCAAATGAGCACAAAAAATATATTTGAAAAAATTCATGGGATACCCAAGCGACACTATATGACGTGCCCAACACCGATTCAGAAATGTGAAAATTTAACTAAGGTCCTGGGTGGCGATGTTGAGATCTATATCAAGCGGGATGATATACTCCCGTTTGGAGGGAACAAGTTAAGAAAGCTGGAATTTTTGTTTCACGAAGCAGTGGTCTCCGGTGCGGATACCATTATCACCGGTAGTACTTTTCAGTGCAATCATAATCTGATGGCCTTGCATCTTGCCAATATTGAAAGGATGAAAACAGCTTTGATTATGGAATACTGGTCGGATCACACCTACCAGTATGAACAAGATCGCAATAAACATTTGTATGAATTAAGCGGGGTTGAAAAAATTGAAGTGTCCATGGAACCAATCAAAGGACCCATCGGAGACATGATACTAACACAAGAAATGAAGGCAGGTTTAATAGCAACCGGGAAAAAGCCATACATTCTGGCCAGAGGCGGAACCAGTCCGCTAGGCAACTGCGGGTATGTACTTTGCGCAGAAGAAATCATGAACCAGGGAAAAGCAAAGGATGTGATGTTTGACACCCTGGTCTGTCCCAGCGGTACAGGGGGAACACAAATGGGTCTTTTCATTGGCTTCGATGCGGCAGACTATCCCATCGAGATACATGGTATCAATGTGTTTCAAAATAAAGAGGCTCAATTAACAACTCTCTTTGGGGCCTTGGATCAAACCACCAGTTTTTTAGGTGTGGAAGGTCCTGATAAGAAAAGGGTCATATGCCATGACGGCTATTATGGCGACGCCTACGCTCAACCCACTGAAGCACTAAAAGAAGCCATTGAATTATTATCACGAACGGAGGGAATCATGCTGGATCCTATCTATTCGGGGAAGACGATGGCCGGGCTTATTGACTTAATCAGAAGCGGTGAAATAAAAAAAGGTACCAGAGTGCTTTTTTTGCACACCGGGGGCTTAAACACCTATTATGATTATTCATCAGTCATTGATTATGGATTTCACAACGAAATGAAATAAAAAGCGCAGCGAAGAAGAGGAGAGAAGAAAATGGCAAAAAGAAAAAGTGTCGACCGGCAGGATGCCTATGCCAAAATCACCGGAAAAGCCAAATATGTGAATGATTTATTTTTTCCCGGGATGCTCTATGTGCAAACCGTTAGAATTCCGGTTGCCCATGCCAGAATAAAGAAGATTGACGGCACCGAAGCATTACAGCTAAATGGGGTTGTGGGAGTATTCACAGCACAGGATGTACCCGGAATCAATCAAAGGCCAAAAGACCGGCCAGTTCTTGCAGCGCACGAAACCAAGTATGCAGGAGATGGCGTGGCTATTGTTGTGGCTGAGACAAAAGAGCAGGCAATTTTAGGGGCTAAACTGGTCAGGATTGATTTTGAAGAACTGCCTTATGTGATGAACCCGGAGGATGCCTTGAAAGAAGGTGCACCCATTCTCCATGGGGAAACAAATTTTGCGGCCAGTCATCAGGCTATCAAGGGTAATGTGGAAGCCGGATTTGTAGAAGCAGATCTGATTATTGAACGGGAATATACCACGCAACGGGCGATGCATTCGGCAATTGAACCGGATGGCGCCATTGCCATCCCCGAAGCAAACGGGATCTTGCTCTATTGTCCGGGAAAAGGTCCCTTTAATATCAAGCGGGCAGTAGCATCCCATTGCGGGCTTCATGAAAACCAGGTTCGGGTTATTCAGCCGGCATTAGGTGGGGTGTTCGGCGGCAAGGATTCTGATATCAATGTGATTGGCGCCCGGGTTACCATGGCCGCCATGCTGACAAACCGACCCTGTAAAATGATATGGAGCCGGGAAGAGGTGCTTGAAGAGGGAACAAAGCGTCATCCCTTCAAATTGCATTATAAGGTTGGCGCAAAACGCGACGGAAAGATCACTGCCATGGAGATCAACGGCCTAGCTGACGTGGGTGCTTACCTCACCAAAAGTGCTGCCACGGTCTGGCGGGCAACGGTGGAAGCCACCGGGCCTTACAACATTGAAAATATTTTCACCCGGATTGAGGGTGCATTTACCAATAATACCGTGTCTGATGCAGTTCGTGGTTTCGGTTCCCCCCAGGTCGATTTTGCTTCTGAATCATTAATGAATGAACTGGCAAAAGAATTGGGGTTGGATCCCCTGAAAATCCGGCGGATCAATGGATTTACCGAAGGTTCCATTACCGCCACCGGCCAGAAGCTGGAGTGCGTGAATCTGATGGCCTGTCTGGATAAGTTGGAAGAAACATTCCCAGTGAATAAAAAACCATCTGATGTTCCGGTGGGTAAGGTCAGAGGTCGAGGAATATCCTGTATTTTTCGAGGTGAAGCCATGGGTGCCGGATTTAAGGAAAAAGATGCGGCAGCAGTGAATTTCAACGTCGAAAAAGACGGAACCATTGTTGTGTACAGTGGGATAACCGAGCAGGGACAGGGAGGCAGCAACGTCGTTTTGCAGATTATCAGTGAGACTATGGGTGTCAATATTGAGAATATAAAAATGAGTCCCCTGGATACTGCCTATGTCATTGATAGCGGCGCCACGGTAGGCTCACGGGGCACTATCACCTCCGGCAACGCAGCACTGGTTGCAGCGAATGATGCCAAAATGCGAATTGCCACAGTCCTTGCTGAGATGTGGAAAGTGAATCCGGAAATGATTATTTTTCTGGATAACCGTGTATTCATTGAGGATCAAACCCATTGTTTAAGTTTTAAAGATGCGGTTAACCTGTGTTACACTGTGATACCTGGGGTTTACGGACATGGCTGGTGGTCTCTGCCACCGGTGTGGTGGGATTTTGACAGCAATTCCGGAGAAACCTATGCGTCCTTTAATTATGGGGCCTGCGGGGCCGAGGTTGAGATTGATCTGGTATCTGGAAAAGTTGAGGTAACTGAAGTGGTGGCGATTCACGATGTGGGCCGGATTATTAATGAGGAGGAAGCCAAGGCGCAAATTGCCGGAGGCGTATCCATGGCTTTGGGTCTAGCTCTGAGCGAGACGATTGCTACAAAAAACGGACGTTTAGTGACGACAAATTTCGATAAATATCTGCTCCAGACAATTATGGATTCTCCGAATATTACTGCTATTCCATTAGAGGCACAACCCGCAAACAATCCTTTAGGGGTTAAAGGGGTGAGTGAATCGTCCACAGCAACTGTTTCTCCAGCAGTATTCAATGCGATTGAAAATGCTTTAGGGATAAGGCTTAGAAATCTTCCGGCTGATTTGGAGAGTGTTTTGGCAGCCATAGAAACAAGTGAAAGATTGGGTTATCTTAAAGGAGGCGGGATTCATGAGTAATTATTTTTTCCAACCTAAATATTTAAAACAAGCCCTGGAATATAAACGAGATTACGAAGTGGCAAACTTACTAGCCGGTGGCACGGATCTTGTCATTTCGATGCGCAGCAGAGCAGACCAAAAGCATGAAATAATTGATTTATCCAAAATCACAGAGCTGAAAACAATTGAGTTAGATGGTGATGCCATTTGTATTGGTTCCATGGTTACTTTTACGGAGCTAATCGATTCAGAAATGCTATTTGATAAAGTACCATTTCTCAGCAAGGCGGCTCAGTCTGTGGGTGCGCCTCAGATAAGAAACCGGGGAACGATCGGTGGAAATATTTGTAATGCCAGCCCCGCAGCGGATGGCATACCGCCACTTGTCTGTTTGGGAGCACAGGTAAATCTGCAATCCGTGGATGAAAATAATGAGATCCATAATCGCACTTTACCCATTGAGGCATTTATTTTAAATAAGGGCAAGACCGCCATAAAAAATTATGAAATCTTAACCCATATTTTATTTAATGTGCCTTCAGAAACGGCAACAATGGGATTTGATAAAATTGGCAGACGCAATGCATTGGCCATTTCAAGACTCAATGGCGCCTGTATGATTAAAATGGAACAGCAGATCGTTCAGCAGATTCGTTTTGTTCTGGGGGCAGCAACATCCAAACCGGAGCGTTTTTCTGGAGTAGAAGATTATTTAATAGGAAAAGAATTGACCGTGCTGATTCTAAAAGAAGCTGGCCGATTGGCATCGGACTATGTATTGGAGAAAACTGGTCGAAGGTCCTCCAGCAACTATAAGTTGCCGGTGATTACAAGTTTTACCGAAGAATTGATAAAAAAGACACTAAAAGCAGAGGTGAAGGTAAATGAATAAAATAGAAATACGGCTTAAAGTAAACGACAAAGAAATTTGTATGAATGTTGACCCGACCATGACACTGCTTGAACTGCTCAGGAATAAACTTTTGCTCACTGGTACAAAAGAAGGTTGCAGTACCGGTGAATGCGGGGCCTGTACGGTTTTAATGGATGGGATTGCCGTGAATGCCTGTCTGGTATTGGTAGCCCAGGTCAATCAATCTGAGATTATTACAATTGAAGCATTGGAACAGGATGGGCAACTGGACCGTCTCCAGCAATCTTTTATCGAAAATCATGCCGTACAATGCGGTTTTTGCACTCCGGGTATGTTAATGAGTGCAAAAGCATTGTTGCTTAAAAACCCCAATCCCACAGAAGCAGAAATAAAAATCGGGCTTTCTGGAAATCTTTGCAGATGCACCGGTTATGGAAATATTGTGAAAGCGGTTGAAGGGGCGATTGAATCAAAACACTAATGATCAGATAAAATGAAAAATTAGTTGCATTTAAAAAAACATCAGATAATAAGATCCTGACCATATCTATTGGTGATATAGACGATATGTTATATTAACCATATTTAAAAATAACGCAAAAAATGCATTAACGATGATAGATAATTTTGACAAGTAGGGAATATATGCTATAATGAATCATTATTCAAAGTTATAGCAAGGAGTTATCTATTGTGGTGGAATCAGACGGAAAATTAAAAAAAAGAACTTTATATAGTGATGAAATACGAGAAGTAATCAAACAGGCGATCATCAGCGAGGAGTTAAAACCCGGAGAACGGGTGGTAGAAACCCGCTGGGCGAAAAAATTGGGGGTATCTCAGTCACCGGTAAGAGAAGCTATCCGCGACCTTGAAATGATGGGCTTTATTGAAAATCGCCCTTATCAGGGAGCCTTTGTGCGCAAAATGGATAAGAAAGATGTGATTGATGCTTATTATGTCCGGGAAGCTCTGGAGATGGCCGCCATGCGCTATGCCGTTGAAGTCATTACCGATGATCAGCTGGAGGATATCCTCAATGTAATGGATGAAATGAAACAAGCGGTTAAAGATGGAAACTTTGAACTTTTTGTTGAAAAAGACAGCTTGTTCCACGAAAAAATTATGGAAATCTCTAATAATGAGCTGCTAATCAAGCTTTGGAATCAATGTAAAATACGGGAATATACCAGTATTAGTGCCTGGATTTCAGATCTTACTTTGGAAACATTAGCTGAACGGCATAATAGTCTTTATCAGGCATTAAAAACAAGAAGTAAAGAAATGGCCATGGAAGCGGTCACCGAGCATTTTGAAGTATTGATTGAAGAAATGAATAATATTTCCTGACAAGAGGAAGTTGAGAAGAACAATAAAAAAAATTCGAATCTGTTTAACAGAAATTCGCATAATGATTAAAGAGTAGTCATTGTGCGAGTTCTGTTAAACAGATTTTTTTTACGTAAAATTAATTATACAAAATTTGCGAAATATCATTTGACATTAGCAAAGGGAGGTGTTACTATTCATCTATAAAATATAATCGATTATATATAATATTTAAAAAATTATGCCGTACAAAGGAAAATTAAAATATTGTATGAATAGCAATGGTATGAAAACGCTAATTTTTGTAGTACTTAAAGCGCTGCTGATGAATGCTAAAAATTCTATTGTTAGTTTTTCAAGTATTTTTAAATTTTTACTTTAAATTTGGAGGTTCAATTATGTCTGATTGTGAAAAGACCAATTACATTGGAAAAAGTGTTCAAAGAGTCGACGTATACGAAAAGGCGACTGGTAAAGCAAAGTACTTTGAGGACTATCAGGTTCAGTATCGGGATTTGTTGCATGTAAAGGTTTTACGGAGTCCGCATGCCCATGCAAAAATTGTGAGTATTGATGCGAGTGCAGCTGAGGCGCTACCAGGTGTTGCAACTGTTGTAAAAGGAAGTGATCCTGATATTGCATGGGCGGATATCCCTTATGCGTCAAGTTATTATGGAAATCCGGCAAAAGATGAAGTTATCTGGGCGGGGCAGGCTGTTGTGGCGGTGGCTGCAGAAAGTATCGAAATTGCTGAGCAGGCATTGGAACTGGTGAAGGTGGTATATGAAGAATTGCCTTATGTAGTTGATCAGCGCGAAGCCTTCAAAGCGGATGCCGTATCGGTTACCAGTCCAGAATTGGGAATTGCTGCTGGCTATGGTGGGGTTCAACCAGAAGGTCCGAATGTAATGGGGAGTTACAAATTAACCCATGGTGATGTCGAAAAAGCTTTTGCTGAAGCGGATGTAATCGTTGAAGAAGAGTATCAGGCTGGTAAAAAATCAACCTCCCAAATCGAGTGTAACGGTAGCATTGTTGAATACCACGAAGGTGGTGGGGTGACTATTATTACCAATGGTTGTGGAGTTCACGGGGTTGTCAAGAATCATATTCTAACCATGTATCCACAGCTTTCATCAAATAAGGTTCGGGTTATTCAACCGGTTACTGGTGGTAGCTTCGGCAATCGTTTGTTTCCTCTGGTAGAACCCTTGGCAGTGTTGATGGCCTTAAGAACAAAAAGAACCGTTTCATATGTTTTAACCCGAAAAGAAATGTATACGTCATCACCATCGAATTGGCCGGTCTACACCAAATTAAAATTGGGAGCAAAAAAAGATGGTACTATCATTGCTGAAAAACTTGAGCTAGTAGAGGATGCCGGGGCTCAAATCCGGGGTTATTTTGATGGCCGCCTATCTTCTTCCGGTTTAATGTGTGTCTACAACATTCCCAATGTTCAATGCGATTCGTATGCAGTACGAACTAACACTATGCCATGCGCACCATATCGTGGACTGGGTTGTGCTGAATCAGAATGGGCAATGGAAAATTTGATCGATGTATTAGCTGAAAAACTGGATATGGATCCGTTGGAGATTCGCTTAAAAAATATTTTAAAGAAAGGCGAAACCAATCCTTATGGCGAAAAAGTGACCAGTATTGGTTTGGGAAGATGCCTGGAAGCAGTTGCCGATGCCATTAATATTGATGAACCTTGCCAACAGGATGGTGGTCCATGGAAATATGGAAAAGGAATTGCGGCTGCTGGAAAACAAAATACACCACTTGGGCGAGCCGAAGCGGATTGTCTGGTTCATAGTGATGGTAGCATCGAATTACTGGTCAGCTGTGATGAACAGGGGATGGGAGTTCAGACAACCCTCAGACAAATGGCAGCAACGGAATTCCAGATTGATATTGAAAAAGTAAAAGTTACCAGAGCAGACACAGCGATAACACCGTATGATAATTTTGGAGCCTCCAGTCGAACCACCTACACAACCGGGAATGCTGTGATCATTGCCTGTCAGGATGCCATCGACCAGTTAAAGGAAGCAGCTGGTCGGAAAGTTGGTCTGGCCAAGAAACAGGTGACCATTAAAAATGGTAAAGCTTATTTTGTCGGATCAAATATTGAGTCTATTGATATTGCTGATCTGTATGAACCGTTTAGTTTCTTCACTCAACAGACCTGGGGTCTTTTAAAAGGAACACCAGTCAGAGGACGCGGGGTGTTTTGTCCAGCGCCTGCAGTTGAGTGGTTTGGGCCTGGTCATGAAGATGGACGGACACCGAGAATGTGGAACTGGTATCAGTACAGTGCTTTTGGTGCTGAAGTTGCTGTGAATGAAGAAACCGGGCAAATTAAAATTTTGAAGCTGATGAGCACCGCTGATACCGGTAATCCGATTAATCCAAAACTGGTTGAAGGTCAGATTGATGGTGGTGTGATTATGGCCTTGGGATTCTCCATCATGGATCATCACATGTTCCAGGACGGTAAAATGATGAATCCTAATATGTCAGACTACCGTTTGCCAACAACTCTGGAAACACCACTTCAGAAAAACTTTATGCGGGCAATTCTTCCAGATCCATTGCCAGATGGCCCATTTAACGCGAAAGGGATGGCAGAATCGATTATGATTCCGGTTGGACCGGCTATTGCCGCAGCCATCTATCAGGCCATTGGGGTAAGACCGACAGAAATGCCAATGACAGCAGAAAGAGTATTGAAATTGATTAAAGATAAGGAGGCCAGTGATGCAAAATAGAGCAAATTATATTCAAGTTGAGTGTGAAATAAATGGAAAGGCAGTCGATTTACTAGTCTCACCAGATCGGACTGTGGTTGACGTTCTAAGAAACGAGCTGGGTTTGACAGGAACAAAGCAAGGGTGCGATGATGGCAATTGTGGTGCCTGCACCATTCTGGTTGATGGGAAAGCGGCAAAAAGTTGTTCGATGCTGATTGGACAGGCGAGAAATAAAAAAATAACGACCATTGAAGGAGTGAGCAATGGTGATGTGCTCCATCCGATGCAGCAGGCATTTATTGATCACTTTGCGATTCAGTGTGGCTTCTGCACACCTGGTATGATTATGACGGCGATTGCTATTTTAAATGAGAATCCCAACGCCACCGAAGAAGATATTCGGGAAGGACTACATGGGAATTTATGTCGCTGCACCGGTTATGTAAAAGTGGTTGAAGCCATTGAAGATGCACGCGATAAGATTAATGCCGGGGGTGTGAACTAATGAAATTTAATGCATATTACGAACCGAAAACTGTTGAAGAATGTGTCCAAATTTTAAGCGAGCAGGGATCAGATGTTAAAATGCTGGCCGGTGGAACCGACCTGGTTATTCGCTTAAGAAGCCGTGCGCTAAAACCAAAAACAGTGGTGAGTTTAAATGCCATTCCTGAATTAAGCGAAGTTTCTTTAAAAGAAGATGGCCTTTATATCGGTGCCATGGCTCGTCTGATGGATGTTTCCAAATCAGAACTGTTAACGGGTGCCTGGAAAATTGTTAAAACCGGTGCCGGAAATGTATCCAGCATGCAGGTCCGAAATATTGCCACCCTTGGTGGAAACAGCTGTAATGCATCGCCCAGTGCTGATACCGTTCCGGGTTTGGTCGTTTCCGGAGCAATTGCCAACATCGTTGGCAAAAATGGCAACAGAAGTGTTCTTCTGGAAGAATTCTTTACCGGCCCGGGCAAAACTGTGTTAGCCGATGACGAAATGCTGGTCAGTTTTAAGATCCCTAAATATGCCGACAAAACCGGCGCTGTTTACAAAAAATATTCAATTCGGGGCGATACGGACATCGCCATTATCGGTGTCGCCGGAAAAGTCACCTTGAATGCGCAAGATGAAGTGGTGGATGTAAAAATCGCTCTGGGTGGTGTCGCCCCAACTGTCATCCGGGTGCCAAAAGCGGAAGCCCTATTATCAGGAAAGAAGCTAACCGATCAATTAATTGAAGAAGCAGCAGTGATCGCTTCAGAGTCGTGTACACCGATAACCGATGCTCGTGCGACAAAAGAGTATCGAAAAGAAATGGTCAAGGTATGGGTACGACATGTACTAAAGGATGCGGCACAGGAAGCTCAAAAAAACTAAGCCAGTTAAGGAGCAGAAATGATGCCGCAAGGCATCGCTGCTCCTTTTTTTACAAATAAATCAACCTCACCTGTTGAGAAAGGAAATTAAAATGGAAAAACTAACACCAAATGTTTATACCGAAACAAAGATTCGGGGGTGTAACCCAAGTATTGTTTTTACCAAAGAAGGATCAGTGTTTATCGATAACGCTCAGTGGTTAAGCAGTTTGCTTGAGATGATCGCCTTTGCTGAGCAAAAAGGGCCCATTAAATACATGATTAATACCGAACCACATATTGACCATATTTTTGGGAATCATTGGTTTGCCGGTAAATGCCCAATTATCGGACACGAAGCGATGAACAAAGATTTCTTTCTGGTGCCGGGGGAAATGGACGGCTATGACTACAGTGTTGATGTACTAACCCGCCAGGATCCCAAGGGGCTGGAATTAATGCCCTCCCGAGAAGATTACATTATTAACAAACCGCAGATTACCTTTTCAAAAGATCTGTCCCTGAAAGTTGGAGATCACACTTTTAAGCTGTATCACACACCAGGACACTCGGATTCGCAGATTGCCGTACATGTACCAGAGGAACGAACCGTATTTGTCGGAGATACTGTCTTTTCCGATTGTCAAATCTGGATCCACTCGGCTAATATCGATGAACTGATTGCATCACTTAAGTTTATCTACTCTCTGGATGTGGATCACGTTGTCCCGGGACATGGTCCGGTTGTTAAAAAGTCATATATTATGAACCAGCTCTCGTTTATTTATGAATGGATCACAGCGGTTGCCGATGGTATAAAAAATGGCTGGACTCAGGAAGAGTGTATCGCACGGATCAGCTTTGCCAACCGATGCCCGGTGGATATTGGTCAGGATGAAATGATGGAATACATTCAACGAACAAATATCATCAAGTGTTACAACTACTTAACCCAGGGATAAGCGACCGAGCGTTTTTCTAAAAGAAAAAAGGAGGCTATTTTACAGATGAAATTGAATTCAATTAATAACGTTTCGATTATCGGAACTGGCATGATCGGTGCCAGTATGGCCGTGTTGTTTACCGGGAATGGCTATAAAACAACCATCCTGGCACATAATGATGCCGAAATAGAAGCCGGTAAACAACGTTATCAGGCCTGTTTTGAAGATTTAGTGCAAAAAAAGCTAGTTACCGAAAAACAATACAAGGCTTGCGAAAAACTGTTGACGATAACAACCAATTATCAGGATCTTGTTGATACGGAGCTGATTTTTGAATGTGTGGTTGAAAATCTGGCGGTTAAACACAGTGTTTATCAGGCCATTGAAGCGAACTGTCCAAACTTTAAAGCCATTGCCTCGTCGACATCAGCGATTTCAGCGGATGATCTGGCTGAAGGCTTGAAGCAAAAAGAAAAGCTGGTAGTGGCTCATCCATGGAATCCACCCCACCTGGTTCCCTGTGTAGAGCTGGTACCGAGTCAATGGTCAGAAGCAGGGGTTATTGAGGCCATTTATGAATTTCTGGAATCAGTCGGACGAAAAGTGGTGGTCATGAAAAAAGCTGCTCCCGGATTTATTGGCAACCGTCTGCAACACGCCCTATACCGGGAAGCCGTCCACATGGTAGAACAGGGCATCGCGTCACCGGAAGACATTGACAAAACCTTAAAATACAGTTTTGTACCTCGTTATACCTCCATCGGTATTTTTGAACATTTTGACTATGCCGGTTTGGATATGATCGTCAGCATTGATGACTATCTTTTCCCGGATCTTTCTAATGCCGACAAAACCCCGGATTACATCCGGTCACGCTTTGAAAAAGGTGACCTTGGGCAGAAAACTGGTTTAGGTGTCTACGACTGGTCCCAGGTGGATATGGACGCATTCCGGATGAAAGCTGCAAAACCTTATTTTGAATTTTTTAACTGGAGTTTGCCTGAGGAAGAATAAAAACAGTAAGGATTGAAAGGAGTATCAACGTGATATCAAAAGAACAAAAACTTTGGATCTACGAGATCATGAATAAAATCAGATATTTTGAATTAAAGGCTTTGCGCCTGTTTGAAGAAAATAAACTGCGTGGATCGGTTCATTTATATGCTGGCGAAGAAGCCGTTGCTGCCGCTGTTTGTGCGCAATTGACCGATGACGATTATATCACCAGTACCCATCGGGGCCATGGTCATTGCATTGCGAAAGGGGCTCAGCTGGATAAAGCCATGGCTGAACTCATGGGTAAAGAAACCGGTTATTGTAAAGGCCGCAGCGGTTCGATGCACATTGCCGATTTCACCAAAGGAAACCTTGGCGCTAATGCCATTGTCGGCGGGGGCATTCCGATTGCCACTGGCGCAGCATTGGCGGCCAAGCTTCAGAAAAATGATAAGGTTGCAGTTTCATTCTTTGGGGATGGAGCATCTAACGAAGGCACCTTTCATGAAAGTCTGAATCTGGCAGCGGTTTGGAAACTGCCCATCATCTTTATTTGTGAAAATAACGGCTTTGGCATCTCGGTACCGGTTGCACAGTCAACATCGGTTGAAAACATCAGCGATCGTGCTGTTGGTTACGGGATTCCTGGGGTAACGGTTGATGGCAATGATGTTTTTGCTGTTTATGAAGCCTTTGAAACCGCTGTTAAACGGGCTAAAGCAGGAGACGGTCCGACTTTGATTGAATGTAAAACCTATCGGACCCTTGGCCATTGGACCGGAGATCCTCAAACCTACCGGGATAAAAAAGACGTTGAGATGTGGCGGGATACCAAAGACCCGATTCAATTGTTTAAAAAAGTTCTCGTTGATGCTGGCGATTTCACGGCCGCAGAACTGGATGCGATTGAAGAAGCCGCAAAAGTGGAAGCAGATGCTGCTGCCGAGTTTGCCATTAACAGTCCGAATCCGGATCCTGCCGATGTGATGGACGATGTTTTCTACGATGCTTGAGAAAGGAGCAAAAATGAGTAAAAAAACTTACGCAACAGCCATTCGGGACGTTATTGCAGAAGAAATGCGTCGGGATGAAAATGTTTTTGTAATGGGAGAAGATATTGAGCTGCTGGGTGGTATTTTTGGATGCACCCGGGATTTATACAAGGAATTTGGCACCGATCGGATCAGAAATACGCCGATCTCCGAAGCAGCGATGATTGGAGCCGGTGTTGGGGCCGCCTGTGCTGGCATGCGCCCCATTGTGGAACTGATGTACATGGACTTTACCTTAGTTGCTGCCGATCAGATTATTAACCAGGCTGCCAAAACCCGCTATATTTTTGGCGGTAAAGCAAAGATTCCCCTGGTCATCCGGGGACAACAGGGAATTGGACGGGGCAATGCCGCCACCCACAGTCAGAGTCTGGAAACTATTTTTATGCACTTCCCCGGGATCAAGGTAGCTTGTCCGTCCAATGCCGCCGATGCTGCAGGACTTTTAAGAACTGCCATTCGCGATGATAACCCGGTAATGTTCTTTGAACATAAGGCGCTGTATGCTTCGAAATTCGAAGTACCGGATGATCCGGATTTCTGTATCCCTTTTGGTCAGGCTGAAATTAAGCGAACCGGTAAAGATGTCACCATTGTAGGTTCACTGCTTTATGTCAGCAGAGCACTGGAAGCGGCAGCTGAACTGGAAAAAATGGGGATTGATGCCGAAGTGATTGACCCCCGAACAATGGTACCTTTTGATATGGACACCATTATCGAATCGGTTAAAAAAACCGGCAAACTGGTGGTTGTTCATGAAGCCCATAAGGTTGCCGGTTGGGGAGCAGAAGTTGCTTCACAGGTGGTTGATGGCGCATTTAAATATTTAGATGCCGCACCGATTCATCTGGGTGCCAAAGCCTGTCCGCTTCCTTTTAATATTGAATTGGAAAATGCCGTGGTACCCAGTGTGCAGCAGATCGTTGAAGCAGCAAAAAAAGTATGTTATCGATAGATTCGATAGTTAGGAGGATAGCATGGCAGAATTTATAATTATGCCCAAACAAGGTCTCCAGATGACCGAAGGAACCATTATGGAATGGTTGGTTGGAGAAGGAGAAGAAGTCATTGCCGATGCGCCGTTATTTGAAATGGAGACGGATAAACTGACCATCTCCATTGACGCCAGTATCAGTGGCACCTTGTTAAAAATAATTCATGAAGCTGGCGCCGTGGTTCCAATCACCGAGCCGATTGCCATTGTTGGTGACAAAGGCGAAGATTTTTCCGCCTTATTGGATTCCATCGGGGCACCGGCAGCCGCTGCAGCGGTTGCTGAAAGTGCGGAGCCAGTGCAGATTGAGGAAGCAGCGATCGAAACAGCAACCGTTAAGGCACCACGAACTGGACGAGTTTTTGCTTCTCCCCGGGCTAAAATGCTGGCGGAAGAAAAAGGGATTGATGTTGCCGATCTTGATGGTTCTGGTCCGGAGGGACTGGTCATTGAAAAAGATGTTCTGGATTATGTGCTTAATCCGGCACAAAAAACAGCTGCAACGCCATTGGCAAGAAAAATTGCCGAGTTGGAAAATATTGATATCAATGGGGTTCAGGGATCTGGCGTCCGCAATAAAGTGTTAGCAGACGATGTGCGTTTATCGGCATCAGTCAGTCAGGGACCGATTCAGATGGTAGCGCCACTTGATGAAGAATTGATTCCCATCAAAGGGATGCGAAAAATTGTCGCGGAACGGATGAAACAAAGTCTTGGTGAAATGGCCCAGGCCAACCATCGCATCACCGTCGATATGACCAATTCGGTAGCCTTAAGAGAACAGTACAAAGCAGTAGGCAGAAAGGTCAGCTACAACGACATCGTGCTGCGCTGCGTGGCCAAAGCCTTAACTGAATTCCCAATGATGAATTCCTCCTGGACCAGTGAGGGTATTGTGCTTAAGAAATATGTGAATATGGGTATGGCGGTAGCGATTGATCAGGGTTTAATTGTCCCGGTCATTAAAAATATTCACCTCAAATCGTTGGATCAAATTTCCAAAGAATCCAGTGAACTGGCCTCAAAAGCAAAAGAAAACAGACTTCAGCCGGAAGACTATAGCGGCGGAACCTTTACCGTTTCCAATCTGGGGATGTTTGATATTGATGGCTTTACTGCCATTATTAACCCCCCAGAAGCCGGAATCCTGGCAGTTGGAAAGCTGGCCAAACAACCGGTAGTAATAGGTGATGAAATTGTTATCCGAATGATGATGCAGCTCAGTCTGACCTATGATCATCGTACCGTGGACGGTGCGCCGGCAGCACAATTTCTCAAACGGATCAAAGAATTACTTGAAAATCCAATGTTGCTGATTTAAGGAGAATGACGTTATGAAATATGATGTTGCAGTTTTAGGAGGTGGCCCCGGGGGATACGAAGCAGCGATTCGCTGTTCCCAGTACGGTCTCAAAACAGTGCTCATCGAAGCAAGAGAACTTGGCGGTACCTGTTTGAATCGTGGTTGTATTCCGACAAAAGCCTTGCTTCATGGCGCCGAATTTTACGATGAAGCAAAGGGTGCCCAGGAGTTTGGCGTGCTTTTTAACAATCTCGCATTTGACTATGAAAAATTGGCAGCCTATAAAGATAAGATCGTCAGCAGATTAAGAAAGGGCATTGAAGGACTTGAAAAAGCCCATGGCGTCACCGTCATTAAAGGTTTTGGGGTACTAAAAAATGCGAATGAAATAGCAGTAAATGGAGAAATGGTTGTGGCCGATCACATCATTCTGGCCACCGGTTCTGCCCCCTTTTTGCCACCCATTCCAGGCGTTGATAATAAATCGGTTATGACCAGCGACGAAGTTCTGGAAATGAAACAGTGTCCGGAAAGTCTGGTGATTATCGGAGGCGGCATTATCGGCATCGAATTTGCTACCTTATACGCATCGCTGGGAAAAAAAGTGACGGTTATCGAAATGCAGCCGGATATTCTAAAGGGAATTGACAAGGAAATTGTTAAGGAACTGTCCCAGATTCTTAAGCGAAAAGGGGTTCAGATTATCGCTGGTGCCAAAGTGACGGGGATCGAAGAAGCGGGCGAAATCACTGTGAACTATGAAAAAGATGGACAGCTGAACCATGCTACCGGATCTCACTGCATTGTCAGTGTCGGCCGAAAAGCGCAAATCGATCAGATCGGTTTGGATGCCGTCGGCATTAAGCTTAGTGGCTCATTCATTGAAGTTGATACCTATCTGAGAACCAACATTCCGAATATTTATGCCATTGGTGACATCACCGGAAAAATCCAGCTGGCTCATGTTGCCACAAAACAGGGAATGGTTGCTGCCGAAAACATTATCGGCAAACAGCAGCGAATGAACTATGAGGTGGTACCTTCCTGTCTTTACACCAATCCGGAAATAGCCTGGATTGGCCTCAGTGAAGAGGAAGCAATCAAGGCTGGAAAGAACATAAAAATCGGACGTTATGGTGTCGGCGGCAATGGCAAGTCCAGTGTCATGGGACATAGCAAGGGACTGATCAAATTGGTCTGCGACCATGCCACTGGCGAAGTTTACGGTGCTCAGATCATGGCCCCCAGAGCCACTGATATGATCGGAGAAATTGCAATAATTATGGAATGCGAAGGCACCATTGAAGAATTATCAGACACCATTCATCCTCACCCCACCGTTTGCGAAATTATTCTAGAGGCGGCTCACGATGTGGAAGGGCTGTGCTGTAATGCACCACCAAAGAAATAAAATTCAGGAGGAAAATATAATGAAAAAAATTAAAGTAGGCGTAGCAGGATATGGCGTCATTGGTCAGAGACTGGCAGACGCAGTGGCATTGCAAGGCGATATGGAATTGGTAGGGGTTGCTGATTTAGCACCAACGCTGTCAATCCGGGCATTAAAAGAAAAAGGGATGCCTTACAACTTGTTTTTAGTGGATATGAACCGGAAACCAGAGTTTGAAGGCCTGGAAATTCCTATTGCCGGATCGTTTGAAGACCTGGTTGATCAAGTTGATATTATGCTGGATTCTTCACCAGGCGGTGTCGGCGTTAAAAACAAAGAACTCTACGCATCAAAAGGCGTGAAAGCTATTTTTCAGGGTGGCGAAAAGAATTCAGTCGCCGATGTCTTTTTCCACGGTTACGCCAATTACGAACAGGGCGTTGACCAGGATTACTTGAAACTCACCAGCTGTAATACCACCGGCCTGATTCGTGCCGTTGATTGTCTGGACCGAAACTGTGGCGGGGTCGAAAAAGTAGCCATAACCATTATCCGTCGGGTTGCCGATCCCGGTGATTATCACCGTGGTTTGACCAATGCGCTACAGGTAGACAAGGCACCTTCACATCAGGCTGTTGATTTAATGACCATTATGCCTCATGTTGAAGCCACTGGCGTGCTGGTTCATACACCAGTAACCCATGGTCATATTATCACCGTTCTGGCCACCGGCAAGAAAAAAATCACAAAAAAAATGGCCTTGGAAGCATTCAAAAAACATCCCCGTATTCGGGTGGTAAAAATTGATGATGGTTTCCAGGGAAATGCCTCCTTCTTCCGATATGCCAGAGATCTGGGTAATACCAGAGGTGACATGTATGAAATCGGATTATGGGAAGATTGTATCGTCGAAAGCGGAAACGATATTATGTTTGCCATTAATATTCCTCAGGAAAGCGTCACCATTCCCGAAACAATGGATGCCATTAGAGCTGCTACCGGGATGCAGCAAACCCGAGAAGACGGTACAGCAGCTACCAACAAATATTTAAATTGCCAATGCCGTTAAGGGGAATGGACCAATGAAATTTGGAATTAAAACTCTGGATGATTATCAGTTTTCGGGAAAAACAGTGCTTCTGCGGGTGGATATTAATCAGCCGGTAGACAAACAAAAAAATATCTTAAAAGATATTACGAGGATCAAAGCCTGTGTACCGACCATCCGGGAATTGTCGGATAAGGTCGCAAAGGTGGTGATTCTGGCCCATCAGGGCAGTGATATCGAATATGAAAACTTTTATACCACCGAACCTCATGAAAAAGTTTTAACCGAACTGCTTAATAAAGAAGTGAAATTTGTTGAGGATGTCTGCGGACCCACTGCCAGAACTGCGATTGCAGCTTTGAATGATGGCGAAATTCTGCTATTGGATAACGTCCGTTTTGTCTCGGAAGAACAGACCCTATTTGAAACGAATTTAAAGCTAAGCCACGAAGACCAGGCTAAAACCCTCTTGGTGAGAAAACTGGCACCTCTGGCTGATCTATATGTCTGTGATGCTTTTGCAGCTGCCCACCGGGATCAACCCTCCCTCTGCGGTTTTGAACAGGTTCTGCCATCAGCAATGGGAAGATTGTTTGAAGAGGAGTACAGTGTCCTGTCTGAAATTACCGAAAATCCGGGCAGACCATCGGTCTTTGTTTTAGGCGGAGCTAAAATATCGGATGCCTTTATCATGATGAACTCGGTGCTGGGAAAAGGAATCGCCGACACGGTTCTGGCCGGTGGTTTAGTGGGAAACATCATGTTACTGGCAAAAGGATATGACATCGGCGCAAGTTCCAAAGCCTTTATTGAAAAAAGAGGGTTTAATCAATACATTGAAGATGCCAAAGAACTGCTGGAAAAATATGGGGCAATGATTGAATTACCAACGGATTTAGCCTATCTGGATGACGGGGTCAGAAAAGAAGTGAAATTGTCTGATTTGCCGGTTGATGAAATGCTGGTGGATATTGGGCACGAATCAACCCAAAAATTTCAGGAGATCATCCTTGGCGCCAAAACAGTTTTCACCAACGGACCAATGGGGATTTTTGAAGAAGAAATCACCGAATACGGCACCAAAAGTGTCTGGGACGCCCTGGGAAAAACCGCAGCTTACACCGTTATCGGCGGCGGTGACAGCATTACTGCTACCAACAAATATGATTTAAGCGAAAAAATTGATTATATCTGCACTGGCGGTGGTGCCCTGATCCGGTTTTTAACCGGCGAAACCCTGCCGGTTGTTAAAGCATTGATGCATGGTTCAACGATAAAGGAAAAATAAAACGTACACCAGACACTAAGAAGGAAATTTAGAGAGGTTATTAAAATGGATTATGCACAGGAATCATTAAAACGGCATTATCAATGGAAAGGGAAACTGGAAGTTAATTCTAAGGTTTCCGTAAATAACAAGGAGGATCTGTCTCTGGCTTACACCCCGGGGGTAGCCCAACCTTGTCTTGAAATTCAAAAAGATATCAGCAAAAGTTATGAGTTGACGGGTCGTTGGAATACCGTTGCCGTCATCAGTGATGGAACCGCAGTGCTGGGTCTGGGTGATATTGGCCCGGAAGCAAGCATGCCAGTCATGGAAGGGAAATGCGTTTTATTCAAAGAATTTGGCGACGTGGATGCCATTCCGCTGTGCATTCGTTCCAAAGATGTGGATGAAATTGTTCAGGTGATCAGTCTTTTAGCTGGCAGTTTCGGTGGCGTGAATCTTGAAGACATTGCCGCGCCCCGCTGCTTTGAAATTGAGAAACGGCTCAAAGAAATCTGCGATATTCCCATTTTTCATGACGATCAGCATGGTACTGCAGTGGTCACTCTGGCAGCGGTGTTAAACGCTGCAAAACTAACCGGCAAGGATATTAAAACCATGAAAGTGGTCATGAATGGTGCTGGATCAGCGGGAATAGCCATTGCCAAGCTGCTTTTGCAGGTCGGTGTTTCTGACATCACCATGTGTGATCGGGTTGGTATCATTTATGACGGACAGGAAGGGTTGACACCGGACAAGCAGGAAATTGCAAAAGTGACTAACAAAGCGGGAACCAAAGGGCGCCTTGCCGATGCGATGAAGGATGCCGATGTGTTTATTGGGGTATCCGCACCGGGTACCGTCACCCCAGAAATGGTGCTGTCCATGAAAAAAGATCCGATACTATTTCCGATGGCCAATCCCATCCCGGAAATCATGCCGGATCTGGCCTTGAAAGCCGGAGCAGCGGTAGTTGGTACCGGTCGCAGTGATTTTGCCAACCAGATCAATAACGTTTTAGCCTTCCCGGGGATTTTTAGGGGAGCACTGGATGTCAGAGCCAGCGATATCAATGACGCTATGAAAATCGCCGCCGCTTACGCCATTGCCGGTTTAGTAACCGACAACGAACTCCGTTCTGATTTTATTATTCCCAATGCTTTTGATCCCCGCATTAAAGACGCAGTCGCCAAAGCGGTGGCAAAGGCGGCTAAGGGAAGCGGTGTCAGCCGCATCTAGGGGTTGGGATCAGTTATGAAAATAGATATAGCAATTGGAAAAGAAAAACAAACGGTTAATATTCCAGAAAAAAATCTGGCAGCAATCTTAACACCAAATCCTATCGAAGTGACAACAAAGGGTGAAGAGGCCGTCTGTGCGGCGCTTCAAAATCCCATTGGGACAGCCGCGTTAAAAGAGCTTATTAAACCAGGTGAAAAGGTTGTGATTATTACCAGCGATATTACCCGGCCATTGCCATCACATGTCGTATTACCGCCGATTCTTCATGAACTGAAAAAGAAGGGCATCCGGTGGGAAGACATAACCATTGTCTTCGCTCTGGGGAGTCACCGCAAACATAGCCCCGAAGAAATGAAAAAACTGGTGGGAGATTACATCTATTCAACCGTCCGTTGTGTGGATGGCGATCCAAAAGATTTTGTTAATATGGGAAAAACAAAGCATGGTACGCCAGTGGATGTGACCCGGATTGTAGCTGAAGCAGATCGCCGCATTTGCCTGGGTAATATAGAATACCATTATTTTGCCGGCTACAGTGGCGGGGCCAAAGCAATTATGCCTGGCGTTTCAACCCGGGCCGCCATTCAGAAGAATCACAGCTGTATGGTCGATCCATTGGCGGTGGCTGGAAAAATTGATGACAATCCGGTGCGACAGGATCTGGAAGAAGCAATTGAATATTGTCCCATTGACTTTATTGTCAACGTCATTCTTGATGAGAAAAAAAATGTTATCCATGCCGTGGCCGGACATTATATCGAAGCCCATCGGGAAGGCTGTAAATTTCTGGATCAATTGTACAGTAAGCCGATTGATGCCCTGGCAGATATTGTGATTGTTTCTCAGGGAGGCGCACCCAAGGATTTAAATCTTTATCAAACTCAGAAAGCCCTCGACAATGCTAAACATGCCGTCAGAGATGGCGGCATCATCATTCTGGTAGGGGCTTGTGAAGAGGGCTTTGGCGAAGGTGTCTTTGAAAAATGGCTGTTGGCAGCTGAGGATTCCCAATCTTTAATTGAACGGATCAAAAATGATTTTCAATTGGGGGGGCATAAAGCGGCAGCCATTGCGATGGTTCTGGAAAAGAGCGAGATCTTTTTTGTTTCAAAAATGAAACCGGAAGTGGTTGAATCCATCTTTATGCAGCCCTATATCACCGTTCAGGGGGCCTTAAAGGCCGCCTTTAACAAACTCGGACCCGATGCTAAAGTTTTGGTGATGCCGCATGGCGGCTCAACTCTACCAATTATAAAACAATAATATTAATTTCAAAGCATTGTTTGTTTATCAGCCGACTCCTTTCATGGAGGAGTCGGTTTTATGCGAAAGAGGTGATTAAGTGAAAAAAATAAAGGAAGGTGCTATCATTCTGGCAGCTGGCATGTCCTCGCGAATGGGTGACTTTAAACCGGTCCTTAAAATAGGCAATTTTTCAATCTTAGAGCGAATCATTTTAACCTTTCAGGACGCCGGGATCACAGAAATTATTGTGATTACCGGAAATAAGGCCAGAATTGTGGAAGAATTGGTTAAAGAACTGAACGTTACCTGTCTTCATAATCATGATTTTGCCACCACTCAAATGTTTGATTCGGTGAAAATCGGTTTGCGATACCTGGAACATCAGTGTGAACGCATTCTCATTACGCCCATCGATATTCCTTTGTTTACGAAAGAAACGGTGATGAAACTGACGGCTTCAAAAGGGGTGTTTGTGAATCCTGTGCATTGTGGTGTAAAAGGGCATCCCTTTATGATTGACACCCTGGTTTTGCCAGAAATATTAGTTTATACCGGAAACAAAGGCTTACTGGGCGCTGTTGAGAGCTGTAATTATGAACAGATCGAGGTTGAAGTCGAAGACGAAGGCATTTTGCTGGATGCGGATACCAAAGATGAATTTAAAAGCTTGTTGGATTTATATTATAAACGAAAATTAAAACCAAAAGTTCGAGTCAGCGTGGAAAAGGAAGCATCCTTTTTCGGTACCGGTACTGAACAATTGCTAACTCTAATCAAGATCGGCGAATCGGTTAAAAGCGCCTGTGGAAAAATGAATCTTTCTTATAGTAAGGGTTGGAAAATGATTAATCAGGTTGAAGAACAACTGGGTTTTGCGGTCGTTTATCGGAAGCGTGGGGGAATGAACGGCGGAAAAACGATCTTAACGGAAAAGGGAAGCGAATTTTTGGAAAAGTATCAGAGATTTGAAAAGGAATCTCAAAAGAGCGTTAATGAAATATTTGATCGTTATTTTTTTTAAAAACGAATTGTTTTTTGAAATAACTCGATCTTAGGAGTAAGGAAAAAGTTAAATATTTGATAAGGTTTTTTTAGGATGATCAATGTTTTGAAAAAGCGCAAAACGAGGAGGTATATAATATGAAAGCTGCAATATTCGGAGCCGGTCAGGGTGGAAATGCCCTAATAAATTTAATATCCAGTGATTATGAAATCGTTGCCTGTTTTGATAATAACCCTGACAAGTGGGGGTCAATTGTTTCGGGATTAAGCGTCAAGCCGCCGGATAAACTTCTGGATGATAACCCGGAGATTATTTGGACTGGCAGTTTAAACGCTGATGCGGCAATTGATATAGAGAATCAAATTAGAGGCCTGGGGTTTGGCGGAATCATTAAACATGCCAGTGATTTTAAGACAAAATATGATCTCCGACTGGCGGAGTTGCGGCTGATTGGCGATGAAATAAAAAAGCGTCGGGTCGCCGGAGCCATTGCTGAATTAGGCGTCTACCAGGGGAAATTTGCCCGGGAACTGAATCAGAATTTTCCGGATCGCAAACTCTATCTCTTTGATACCTTTGAAGGCTTTAAGCCGGAAGACATTGCCGGTGAAAGGGGATTGTCCAAAGCTAAAGTCGGTGATTTTTCTAATACCAGTGCAGCAGATATCATCAATCAAATGCCCTTTCCGGGGCAAGTTGTGATTATAAAAGGTCGATTCCCCGAAACTATTCCAGATCAGGAAATTCAATATGCCCTTGTCAGTATGGATGCTGATTTGTATGAACCCACTCGGCAAGGCCTTTCGTATTTTTATCCCCGGCTCAGTTCCGGTGGAGTAATGTTAATCCATGATTATAACAGTATGCAGTTTCCCGGGGTGAAAAAAGCGGTTGATGAGTATTTAAATGAGCAGAAGTTATTTTTAATTCCGCTCTGCGATTTTCATGGTACTGCCATGCTCATCAAAGCATAGATGTTGATTAAAGGACATGAGAAGCATATATCTAATTCGTCATTGCCAGCCAGCGTTTCCAAACGGGGTAAAATGTTGTCTTGGGAAACTTGATTTGTCATTGAGTGAAGAAGGGCGACTTGAGGCAAAAAAGTTGGCAGACTATTTTTCTAAGATCGCATTATCTATGATTATTACCAGCCCGCTGGCGAGGAGCCGGCAAACTGCCGAAATTATTTCAAATGGCAGATATCCTATTGTCTCTGTTGCTGAATTAGAGGAGATTGATACGGGATTGTGGGACGGATTGCCGTTTGATTTGATAAAACAAAAGTATCCAGATGATTATCAGCAGAGGGGAGAAAATTTGGCTAGAGTACCCTTTCCGAAGGGGGAATCGTATCATCAAGTTTTGATGCGGACAGAGCCGTGTATTGAGAAAATGATGAAAAAATACAATGGAAATTTGGCCATTGTTGGTCATGCCTGCGTCAATCAGGGATTGTTGAGCAAGTGGATGGGGTTGGATTTGGAGCAGGCGCTTGGGCTACACCAATCATATGGGAGCATTAGTCTGATTGAAATGGATGAACATTCTAAAAAAGTAAAGTATGTAGGAAAAAATTTAGAGGCAATTCCGGATCAAGATGAGTGCCAGGCTATTTTAGAAAGATTTCATGTCGGTGAGGACGTTAGAAATCACGGAAGATGTGTCTGCAAACTGGCATTGGAATGGACGGATCTTTTGATACAGAAAAATTATAATCTGAATCGTAACTTGATTGCTGCCGCAGCGCTGCTTCATGATATTGCCCGGGCTGAAAAAGAGCATGCACAAATTGGTGCAGATTGGATTAACAGAGAAGGTTACCCCCGTGTTGCGGAGGTGATTGAGTTTCATCATCTTCTTTCAAGTTATGATGAAGAGCGAATTACAGAAAAAACCATTGTCTATTTGGCAGATAAAAAGGTATCAGGGTGCCAACGGATCAGTATTGATGAACGGTTTAATAAAAGTAGAAAAAAATGTACTACTTTGGTAGGAAAAGTTAAACATCGTTTAGCTTATCTACAGGCAAAAAAAGTAGAGAGTCTATTAGAAGAAGCGATGGGTTATTAAAAGGAGAAGAACAATGCAATTAATTGAAACAACCAACGCTGTTGGCCATGTACTCTGTCAGGATATTACCCAGATCATTAAAGGAGTCACCAAGGATGCAGTATTTCGAAAAGGCCATATGGTTAGAGCAGAAGATATTCCGGTATTATTATCGGTCGGCAAAGAAAATCTCTATGTCTGGGAAAAAGAAGAGGGGATGCTTCATGAAAACGAAGCGGCTGAAATTCTTTATGACCTTTGTAAAGGCGAAAACATGCGGCCATCAGAAATCAAAGAAGGCAAAATCGAACTCATCGCTACCTGCGATGGGGTGCTTAAAATTGATTATGATAAAATGAATCGGGTGAATGCATTGGGCGAGATGATGATAGCCAGCCGACATGGAAATTTCCCGGTTAAAGCGGGAGATTTACTGGCGGGAACCCGGGTTATTCCGCTGGTGATTGCTGAAAGCAAAATGAATCGGGCTAAAGAAGTCTGTGGAGAAGGATCGATTTTTCAGATCCGGCAGTATGTCCATAAAAAAGTGGGGATTGTTACCACCGGCAGTGAAGTCTATAACGGTCGGATTAAAGATACCTTTACCCCGGTTATTGAAGAAAAGTTGGCTGAATTTGATGTCGAAATCATCGGGCATCAGATTACAGACGATAATCATGAGATGATTACCCAGTCCATTATGACGCTGCTAAACCAGGGAGCTGATATGATCATCTGTACCGGAGGAATGAGTGTCGATCCCGATGACCGTACTCCTCTGGCGATTAAAAATACTGGCGCAAAAATGATCACATATGGGGCCCCGGTGCTTCCCGGAGCGATGTTTTTATTGGCATATTACAAAGGCAACATCCCCATTGTGGGCCTTCCCGGGTGTGTGATGTATGCCAAACGGACCATCTTTGATCTGGTATTGCCGCGGATCATGACTGACGAACGGTTGCGAAAAGGAGATTTTACTGCTTTGGGGCAAGGTGGCCTTTGTCTTTCCTGTGACAGTTGTACATTCCCGAACTGTGGGTTTGGAAAAGGCGTTTAAAAAGGTTGTGGTTTTAAAAAATGCGAAAAATAAAGACAGATAAAGAGTAGGGGATAAGTTTTGAGTAATCTGTATGAACTAATTAAAAAAAGCGATGCTAACCAGAAATATCTGGTCGCAACTGTGGTGGAAGGTGAGCATTTGGGTGAAAAGGTATTTGTATCCCTGGATAAAATTGTTTATGAAACGGGAAAAAGCAGTTTTTTGAAACATCATATTAAAATAATATTAAAACAATTGGAAACAGGAGTTATTACTGTTGAAGGGAACCGGATTTTCTGCGAAATATTACAGCCGGATAAAAAGTTGGTGATCTGTGGGGCTGGTCATGTTTCCATTCCGATTATAAAAATAGGACTACTGGCTGATTTTTCGGTTAGCGTCATTGAAGATCGTTTTACCTTTGCAAATGATGCCCTTCGGGCTGGGGCAAAACAGGTGATCTGTGAACCCTTTGAACAGGGACTTAAAAAAATCGATGGGGATAAAAATACCTATTTTGTCATTGTCACCCGGGGACATCGTTATGATCAGATTTGTCTGGAAGAAATCATCAAAAAAGAGCATGCTTACATCGGCATGATCGGCAGCAAAGTCCGGGTAAAGAAAGTTAAGGATCAGTTGGCCGAAAAAGGTGTGGATATAAAAAAACTGGAAAGAGTACATACACCCATCGGTTTAAATATTCGCGCAGAAACTCCGGTTGAGATTGCGATATCCATTATGGCCGAAATTGTCCAGGAAAAGAATCTAAAAAAGCAAAGCAGCGGTTATTCCAAAAAAATACTTGAGAGATTAAATGCAATTGAAGAGTCAAGCGAAAGAAAAGTCATGGCGACGATTATCAGCCGGAAAGGTTCGGCCCCCCGGGAAGTGGGAACTAAGATGCTAATCTATCCGGATGGCCGAACCGTGGAAACCCTTGGTGGTGGTTGTGCTGAAGCAGACATAAAAATAAGAGCCTTGAGTATGCTAAGCAGTGAAAAAGAAAAATCAGAGCTGCAACAAGTTGATATGACGGGATGGCAGGCAGAAGAAGAAGGTATGGTTTGCGGGGGGATTATTGAAGTATTTCTGGAAAGCATCGGGTTATAATAGCTATTCCAGAAAAATGCGGATCAATAATGCGGTGACCATCGATAAAAAGAAAGTTGGATAAAATTATGCTGGATCAATATGGAAGAAAAATTGAATATATGCGGATCTCAGTGACTCAGAAATGTAATCTGAAGTGTATTTACTGTGATCCGGATGGTGAAAACTGCAAGGACAGCAAAGATGATAGTTTAACACCACGAGAATTTGAAAAGGTTGTCCGGTCCATGGTTGAGGCGGGGATTAAAAAAATCAGAGTTACTGGCGGCGAACCGCTGTTGAGACGGGATATCTGCGAAATTATTTACAGAATATCGGAGATCGATGGTATTGAAGACATTGGCATGACAACTAACGGTATTCAGCTCTTGAAAATGGCGGCTGATTTAAAAGCAGCTGGACTTCACCGTCTCAATATCAGCCTGGATTCCCTGAAGCCAGAGAAATTTAAATTCATTACCGGTGGCGGGGATCTGAAAAAAACCATGGCTGGAATTGATCGGGCTTTGTCGTTAGGGATGACGCCAGTAAAGATTAACACCGTTTTGATTAAGGGGATCAATGATGATGAAGTTGATGACCTCATCGAACTGACAAGGGATCGGCCGATTGAAGTCCGTTTTATTGAACTGATGCCGATGGGGAGTTTTGGCGAAGATAACCGGGATAAAATTATTCACAATGATGACTTAATTGCAACAAGACCCGGTCTTCAATATCTGGAACGAACCGATAAGGGTTCACCGGCGGTTTATTATCAGATGGCCGGTTACACCGGTAAAATCGGGTTTATTTCACCCATGACCCACCAATTTTGTTCCGACTGCAACCGCATTCGTCTGACTTCCGATGGAAAAATCCGGCCTTGTCTGGGAAATAACGGAGAAGTAGATATTCGGGAAGCCCTTGACCTTAAAGCTGATAATTTCAATCAAATTGTCAGACAGATTATTATGGATAAGCCAAAAGGACATCATTTCGGAGCAGATTTTACATCCTCACGAAGAATGAATATGATTGGCGGATGATTTAATGGAATCAAAAAATTAAATGTCATACATAACGAACGTAGGGAGAAATACGATGGAAATATTTCCGGATTTAGAACTGGTTCAGTGGCTTTGGGTTATTTTGGCGGCACTTTTAATTGGTGTATCAAAGACAGGCATCAGTGGTTTGCTTACATTGGTAATCCCGATATTAGCAGCTGTATTCGGCGGAAAAGCATCAACAGGAATCATCCTACCGATGCTGATTGTGGGAGATGTTTTTGCACTTTTTTATTATAAACATAATGCAAAACGAGAAGATATTCTTAAATTACTACCGTGGACTTTTATGGGACTGATATTCGGTTTAATCATTGGTGGGTATATCAATGATGAACAGTTCAAAAGCCTGATTGCACTTTCAGTGTTACTTTGTTTGTTTTTATTGATTTATTTCGAAAAAAAAGGCGATCAGTTGAAAATCCCCGACAAAACCTGGCTGCATGCTTCAGTGGGAATTCTTGCTGGGTTTACATCGATGATCGGAAATGCGGCCGGTCCCATTTTTAGTGTCTACCTACTGGCAAAAGGCGTGGATAAAGTAAATTTTCTGGGAATGACAGCATGGTTCTTTTTTATCGTTAACGTCACGAAACTTCCCATGCAAGTATTCATCTGGCATAATATTACGGTTCAGACCTTTTTGCTGACGGGGTTAATGATCCCCTTTATTGGCATCGGTGCGGTTTTTGGGGCTTTTATAATTAAACGAATCAATGAAAAAGCATTCCGGTATTTAATTATTGGGATGACAGCAATTGTCGCATTGAAGCTCTTTTTTTAATAGAAGTAATCCTCAAAAGTTAGACATCTGATCGTATAAAATGGTAATAAAGCTCAGTACTTCGACAATCACTTTCGGATGGCTGAGCTTATTTTACTGAGTGGTACAGATATAAAATTTCTCAATCTGGGTATGCATCAAATACTCATTTTTACACGACTGTAATTGTTTATAGTGCTCGGTTTGGGTATGTAAAGCCAAAGCTTTACTATCTTCCCAAATTTCTACAAGATATAATTGATCATCAGAATTAAGTGGATAAAAATAGTCGTATCTGATATTTCCAGATTCCTGCTTTGACTGTTCAACAACGCCAAGTTGAGTTAATGTCTTAATAAACTCGGTTCTTTTTCCCGGTTTTGTAGTATAGGTTACATTTAGTAGTAGGTTTTCTTTCGTTTTCATTTTTACCTCCATTGTTGAAAAATTTAATAAAAAGGCAACCTTGAAATACGGTTGCAGGTCTAATTGAAAAAGATTATACAGTGTTTGATTCAATAGGGATAGTTAGAACGAGAACTTTTCGGGTTAAGTATACCTTTTTATAATAAAGAACGCAAGCAATTAAACGATAATCGATTAAAAAAACCAGAAGTTCTATGCTACTCATGAGCACGATACTTCTGGTTTTATCAAGTTAGGAGATGAGAAAGATGCAAGGCTTAGTATTTAATAAAGCTGCTTCCGGGAACGCCACAAATGGCGCATTTATCAGGTACGGCTTTTTCAATATTACCGCAGAGGGGGCAGAGGTAGTAGAAAACTTCTTCGCTCTGATCGAGGTTTTCCAGGGCTTCCTGATAGAGTCGGGCATGAACCGCTTCAGCTTTCATGGCAAAGGTAAAGGTTTTAATGGCATCCTGATTACCTTCAGCTTCCGCTGTTTTTAGAAAATCCGGATACATCTCTGTAAACTCGTGGGTTTCGCCAGCCACGGCGTCTTTTAAGTTTTCAGCAGTGGTATGGATCTTTCCGGCGACTTCAAAATGTTTTAAGGCATGCAGGGTTTCAGCATCGGCGGCAGCTTTAAATAATTTAGCCGCATTGATTTTTCCATCAGCTTCAGCTTTCTTTGAGTATGCGGTGTACTTTCTGTTTGCCTGGGACTCTCCGGCAAACGCCTCCATGAGATTATTAAGTGTTTTTGATTCTGACATTTGTTTTCCTCCATATTAATATTTTAGTTAGGTAGTATAATTGATCAAGATTCTGGAAAGTTAGGGGTGCAATCCAGAAGAAAATTAGATCAACTTATAAAATAATAATTACTAAACAGTAATGAATATAAATAAGATAGCATAGAATAATCAGAGTGTCAATAAGATATGCAAAAAAAGCATAAAAAAACCGAGGTGATGGCCTCGGTATCGATTATTATTGGTCGCAGTCGTTTGTCGTAATTTCCTCATAGATCATCTGCATTTCCTCATCCAGTCGGGTAATTGATTCGGCACAGTATTTCAGCCGTTCCCGGAGGCCTTCGGAGATATCGCTATGTCCTTTATATTTGAGCTGATGCTCAAGACTGGCCCAGAAATCCATGGCAATGGTGCGGATTTGGATTTCCACCGGAACGGATTCGGTTCGCTCGGCCAGAAAGATGGGCACCAGTACAATCAGATGAAGGCTGCGGTAACCATTTTTTTTTGGCTCATTGATATAATCATTTTTACGGATCAGGGTAATGTCATCATGGCGCAGCAACAGGTTGGCAATCCGATCGATGTCGTGTAAATAGTTGCAGATAACACGAACGCCAGCAATATCCGTCAGGTTTTTACGGATGTTTTCAGCGGTGATTTCCAGCCCTTTTTTCTGCATCTTTCCGGCGATGCTCTGGGGAGATTTAAGTCGGTACTCCATATGATGGATCGGGTTATGGTCATATCTGGCCTGGAACTCTTCATCCAAAATTTCCAGCTTGGTTTTTATTTCTTTGATGGCAGCCCGGTAAATCTGCTGCTGTAGGAGAAACTCCTTTAAACTACCATTCATGTCCAGGTCTTCAGAAAAGGGGAGTTCAGTCGAATTAATCTGCATGATTGTATTTCACTTTTATCAGTTAAGAGTAGAAAGTGCCTTTCTATAGTTAATCGTGGATATGGTAAAGAGTGAATCGCAAAACGTGGTAATCTCAATAGAGGCTACAACTAATTATTTTAACGCTAAAAGCTTAGATGCAATTTAAGCTTTAACCGATTAAAAAAGTTTTTAAATAATAGAGTGGAGAGAAAGTGGGGCAGATGAAAACGATGAAGTTGGAAGGTTTGTTTAAAGATAAGCGGGTATAATAACAAATAGAAGAAAATTAGGTAATTGCGAAATAAAATCCAAGATGGAAGAAAGAGTTGCAAGTACCTGAAAATTAAGAAAGGATGTGATAATATGGGGTTTTTTAGCTGGATTATCCTTGGTGGTTTAGCCGGTTGGCTGGCCAGCATGCTGACAAAAAACAATGAAAAAATGGGACTCATTAAAAATATTGTCGTTGGAATACTGGGCGCCATGATTGGTGGTTTTGTATTTGGCTTTTTCGGAACCACGGGAGTAACCGGATTTAATCTTTGGAGTATTTTTGTTGCCTCAGTGGGAGCAGTAATTCTCCTTGTGATTATTAATTTGTTCACAAAATAAAATGGTTTAACTTGATGTTTTACGTGGTCGGAAAAGAGATGCGGTTTATCTCTTTTCCGACCTTTTTGTGTTTGGCTAAAATCGCATCAAAATCGGGAAGGCTTTTGAAACAAAGTGTTAAAATTCAGAACCCAATCACAGAACAATCACTTTAGGACGATAGAATGCTGATAAGAACATAAAGGAGGTCAGCATTATGAAAGCTGTTGTGATTATTCCGGCTCTGAATCCGGACGAAAAATTGATCACCTTAGTTGAAAAACTAAAACACTATGACTTAACAACAATTATTATAAATGATGGCAGTGCCCCCGGGTATGAAATCATCTTTGATATTCTAAGAGAAAAGCTTGACTGTGTGGTTCGAGTTCACAGCAAAAATATGGGTAAAGGCGTCGCATTAAAAACGGGGATGGCCTATGCCGCCAATATTTATCCCGATGCGCCGGGCTATGTAACGGTGGATGCCGATGGACAGCATGCACCGGAGGACATCTTAAACGTAGCCAGGATGCTGGAAGAAAACCCGGCCAGCCTGATTCTGGGAACCCGGGATTTCAATAATGTAAAAACTCCCTTTAAAAGCAAGTGGGGTAACCGCATCACATCGCTGGCTTATTTATTGAGTACCGGAGAGCGGTGTCCGGATACTCAAACCGGACTGCGGGGAATTCCGATGAGTTGGACAAAAGAGTTACTAAAGATTCCCGGTGACCGCTATGAGTATGAAATGAATGTGCTACTGGAAGCTGGTAAAAGCCGAATTCCCTTTGTGGAAGTCCCGATTGAGACCATTTATTTGAATGAAAACAAAGCATCTCATTTTCATGCGATTAAAGATTCAGCCCGGATCTACCTGAATATTCTAAAATTCAGTTTATCATCTTTTGTCTCGGCGATTGTGGATAACTCGGTCTTTACGCTACTGATGCAAATTGCCTTTGGAGCGACCTCACTGGGAATCCTGGAGGCAACCATTATCGCCCGGGTGATGTCCGGCGGGGTCAACTATCTGCTTAATAAGCACTGGGTTTTTCAAAATACCGATCGGGAAGGGAAGGCGGCATTGCAGTACGCCATTTTATTTATCAGTCAGATGCTGTTAAGCTGGTTCTTTGTCTCCAGTTTAAGCAGTTTACCGATTCACCTGACGGTGTTAAAAATATGCGTTGACACGGGATTATTTATCGGCAGTTACCTGATTCAGAAAAATTTTATTTTCGGGGAATCGAGGAAGGAGTATCGTCTTAAATGATCAAGTTCTTTTCAAAACCGTATCGTTGGGCAGGGATATTTTCGCTCCTGCTGGTGGGGTTGTTTACCTTTGTGCTAATGGATACTTTTGTGCTTCAGAAATCAATGGTGATTGTGGCATCAGAAACAAGTGCCGAAACGTCCACAGCGGCAGAAACCGAACCGGTGATTACCGCAACATCTTATAGTGATGAAAATATCCAGATTAGCATTGAAACCATTTTGAAATATGATTCGACCATTTATGTGGCGGATATTCAGGTTTCGGATGCGGCCTATCTGAAAACAGCCTTTGCCAATAATACCTATGGGCGAAATGTCAAGGCCAAAACGTCTGATATCGCCGCTGCTCAAAATGCGATCTTTGCCATCAATGGTGACTATTATGGCTTCCGGGACGACGGCTATGTTTTGCGTAATGGCATTATCTATCGGGATAGTGCCAGTGAGAATGAGGCCTTGGTGATTGATCAGAATGGCAATTTTTCGATTGCCGATGAAAGTGACGTCAGCATGGCATCATTAAGTGAGAATTGGCAGGTGCTATCATTTGGGCCAGCCCTGGTTGAAAATGGTGACATCATGGTTGATAGTAGCAGCGAAGTGGGGCAAGCCAAGGAAAGCAATCCCCGTACGGCCATCGGACAGATTTCAGCGGGACATTATCTGGTGATCGTTTCGGATGGCCGGACGGATGAGAGCGAAGGGCTTTCACTACTTCAGTTGGCCCAGGAATTTAAAGAACGAGGCTGCACCATTGCCTATAATCTGGATGGCGGCGGATCATCTACCATGGTTTTTAATGGCGAAGTGGTCAATAATCCCACTGATGGCCGCAGTATTGCAGAACGGGAGGTCAGTGATATTGTTTATTTCGGGTATTAAATTACAAAACAATTCTAAAAAGCTTGGAAAAACCATTGCTGTTTATTTGCTGATGACGGTTTTGACCATTGCCGTTAATCTGATCTACGGTTTGTTTGGACACGGGGTTCATTCAGCGGCCATGACCGGAATTTTCTTATACCCGTTATTGGGTGGGGCGTTGGGGTATTTGCTGATTGATCGCACCATGGCCTTCATTACCCGGTTTGTCGTTTATCGCATTGGTTATAACAGCTACAATTCGGGGCTTGCCGCTCTGACGGTGGGAAGTTTTCTTAAAGGGATTCTGGAAATTGCGGGTACGAATTCCCCATATCTGATAATTTTTTTCTTCCTGGGTTGGGTAGCGGTTGGCATCGGATTGATGGTATTTGGCTTTCTGGCAGTGACCAACCAGCGGTTGTTAAAGACTGAAAAAAGAATGAAAAAAACTGAAGAGACGGTCATTCGTGAATAAGGTGAATCCGTTTAGAATAATAATTGCAGCATCAGAAAAAGCAAGTGAGAGCGCTTTTTGAAAGCTCACTTGCTTTTTTGGTATGCGGACAAGAGTTTGCTTGATACTCGATAAACAGGGGAAAAGCGGTTATCGATCATAAAGCAGGTCGCTGCTCAACTGAATGTGGGGGTTGTTTGGAGCGACTGTTTTTAATCTCATACAATTTTTTGTCGGCCTCAATGATGACCTTTTCCAGGATCACCTCATGATGCATCTGGTATAATCCAAAACTGGCACTGATACGGATCAGGGTATCATTATATTTTATTTCGATGGTTTCAAGGACATGCTTTAATCGGGCGATCAGGATCGAAGCTTCAACATAATTGGTATTGGACATCAGCAAAACAAATTCATCACCACCATAGCGACCAAACAGATCGAAGGCCCGAATGCTTTCATTGATGGTTTTAGCTACCGTTTTTAAAACCAGATCCCCAGCATGGTGGCCAAAAGTATCATTGATCGTCTTAAAGTGATCAATATCGATCATGGCAACACAAAGATCAGCATCAAATCGTTTGGCTTTGGAAAATTCAACATTGGCCAATTGTTCAAAATACTGGCGATTGTAGATTCGGGTCAGACCGTCACGCTGTGCCAGATCCCGCAGCTTCTGGCCTTCCACCTTATCGGTCACGTCCATGCAGCTACCAATATAGCCGGCAAATTCATGGTCACCGATATAGTAGGGAACGCCCCGGTCATTGATCCAGCGATAAACACCATCCTGGCGTTTAAGCCGGTATTCCATTTCAAAGGATTCTTGTTTGGCAAAGGCTTCCAAATATACTTTCAGGCACATGTCAAAATCTTCGGGGTGAATACCTTCGGCCCAGCCATTTCCCATTTCCTGAGTCACTGTCCGGCCGGTAAATTTCAACCAGGTGGTGTTAAAATAATTACACAATGTATCGGTTCCAGCCCGCCAGATCATATTGGGTGAGGACTCAACAATGATCCGGTACTGGTCATTATCCAGTTTCATGGAAATACCTCCAGAAAAATTAAATATTAACAGTTTAGAGTTAATACTTATTATAGCCTGAGACGGGTATCTTTGCAGTAAAATTTTAATAAGTTAATTTATTTATTTTTGCCACCGGGAAAGTAATTTCAAAGGGATCAACCTTAATAATTACCAGGGGCTTAAAGTGAGACAGATCAGGAAATACATTTTCGTTAATGCTTAAATCGGTCATTGTTGCAAATCGACCAGTCCCTTTCCCGGAAAAGGTCGTCTGGAAGGCCTTCCCGTCCAAATGCTGAATCAATGGAAAAGGGAGCAGTCGGGTACTGACCGGAAATGGAACTGAGCCGGTTTTGAAGCTGGCCGTAAAAATCGGCGAGGATTCGTCTTTATTCCCGTTTGTTACGGTCACTTTTTCGATTTTGTCTGATTGCGGTTCAAAACGGAATTGAGCCAGTTCTTTGGGAATCCCCCAGTTGATTCGGCCATTATCCACCGAAGCCTGGGATGACACATAAATTTTGCTGATGGTATGCTTCTTTTCATGGCCATACTGATATTTGCCGGGGATGACCAACAGTTCTCCGTAGGGACCGCAGTTGGAGGTTTGATAATTTACCAGCATCACACTGCCAAAACCGGGGATGGCCTTATTGGCGAGAAACTCCGGCGCTTGTATATTGGCAAAGTTGGTTCCAAAACGATAGAGAAGAATATAGCCATAGCCCTGCAATTTCCAGGGGGCGGGATAATTAATCATGAGTAGACCTCCAGTTAGAAAGTTTTTGTGCTTCCTGCTTTTTGATCAGTGGGTGAACCAGGCTGAGTGGTTTAATCAGCTGGAATGTTTTTGATGGATAAATGTGAGCCTTGTTTTTTTCGAGTCCAGAGATATACTGTTTTGCCACGGCCTCGGGAGTCTGTGTGGGAAAAAGCTCGGGATTGTCATTCTTAAAAAATGCCGTTCTGGTAGCGATCGGGTGGATCAGCGAAATCACCTGATGGTTGGGAAGTTCATACCGGGCGGCTTCGAAAAACCCCTGAAGACTGTGTTTGGTGGCCGAGTACAGGGCATAACCGGGAAGTGGTAAAAAACTCATGGCACTGGCGGTCACGGCAAACTGAAAAGGCTGGTCGCCCTTTGTTTTTTTGAGTTTCTGAAAAGCATAGATGGGCGAAGTGACATTGGTGTCAAAAATGGTTTTTATATGATCCCAGTCAGCCTGTTCAGCGCTTTCATAATAAGAAAAACCGGCATTGGCAATAAATACATCAATCCCACCGAGAGTGGTTTCGGCTTTGGCAAATACCGAATCGACCCCGGATGGAGTCGAAATATCGGCTTGGATATATGTAATGGTAGAAAAGTCCGGTGTAAAAGCTTGGCGACCTACAGCCAAAACCCGGGCGCCTTTCTGATGGAGCAGTGGTTGCAAGGCTAGTCCAATGCCCGACGATGCCCCGGTTAAAACAATCCGTTTATCGTTTAAATTCATCAGTTATCATTTCCTTTCTGCGATGGTTCTTCAAGGCTTAGCAATTCTTCAAGCTGGAACATCATTGACAAAATTGAATGGGTCCGCTCGGAACCAAGATTTTTGCTGGCTTTTTCAATGACCTGATAGTGAAAATCATCAATTTCTGCAAGCACTGCTTTTCCTTTGGCGGTAATCTGAAGTGACTTGATTCGTCGATCGGACTCTTTTTCAAACCGTAACAGCAACTCTTTTTTGACCAGTCCATCGACCAGTCGGGTGGACTGGAAGGGTTTGATACCCAGTAGCTCGGTGGCATGGCCCATACTGAAGTCTTTATTGTTGTTCAAGAGCTGTTTTAGCAGCAGCATTTCCTGCCAGGAAATTGAAAATTTTGCCAGCTCCATTTGTTCAAATTTATAGATAGCTTGTAAAAATGCAAAAAGCGCATCATTGACCTGTTGTTTGTCCATCATTCACCTCGTTTATTTGCGATATGCAAACAGTTTAACATAATTATTTGCGCATTGCAAATAAAATAATCAAACAAAGCATATTCAGTACTTTTTAGATTTATTTTCTTTAAGATTTGTGGTATTCTTTTACCAGCGTCACCGGATCAGAAATTAATAACAGAGAAAGATGTGAGCGTAAATGAAGATACTGAGATTTTTACTGATTTTTGTGCCAATAAGTATTGTGGGAGAATTCATGCATTTTTCACCCACTGTGATGTTTATTTTGTCAGCTTTGGCAATTATCCCCCTGGCGGGCATCATGGGTGAGGCAACCGAAGAAATTTCTTTTTATTCAGGACCACGTGTCGGCGGCTTTCTCAATGCCACCTTTGGCAATGCCACCGAACTGATCATCGCCTTTTTTGCCATGCAGGCCGGCTTGTTTGACGTGGTCAAAGCATCCATTGCCGGTTCGGTGATTGGTAATATTCTACTGGTGCTGGGGGCCAGTATGCTGATGGGAGGGATTAAGTTTAAATCCCAAACCTTTAACAAGCAATCCATTGAGGTGTCATCCAGTATGCTCTTGTTTGCGGTCATTGGTTTAACCGTTCCGGCGATTTTTACCCATACCGTGGCCGCTGATCTCCTCAATACCCGTTATGAGGGTCTCAGCATTACGGTAGCGATAATCATGTTTGCCATCTATCTGATGAGTTTGTATTTTTCTTTTTACACCCATAAAGATATTTATGCGGCGATACCAGAGGAGGAAGCTACGCCCAAGTGGTCGCTTAATAAGGCGATTGCTGTTTTAATTGGCGCAACGGTCCTGATTGGGGTTGAGAGTGAGATGTTTGTGGGAGCAGTTGAACCGATGACCGAAGCCATTGGCCTCAGTGAGTTTTTCGTAGGGATTATTCTGGTGCCGATTATCGGCAATGCGGCTGAACACAGCACCGCGATTGTGATGGCTTATAAAAATAAAATGGATGTAGCGATGGAGATCGCCATTGGATCCAGTCTCCAGATGATTCTTTTTGTTACGCCAGTGCTGATTTTTTTGAGTCTGCTGTTTACGCCGATGAGCATCATTTTTAACGAGTTTGAACTGGTGGCCCTGGTATTGTCGGTACTGATTGCCAATCGGGTGGCCAGTGACGGCGAATCCAACTGGCTGGAAGGGGTTCAGCTACTGGCAGTCTACCTGATCATGGCAGTGTCATTTTTTATTTTATAATCAAGAGAATTGAGAATATTGAGACCTCAAAACAGATATGTTAACGACTATCTGTTTTTTTATACCGAAAAAGGTTGATAAACTCAACTTGTTGGGGTAAGAAAGAAATAGCGGAAAAAAATTGCGGAAGATTTTTGAAAGGAACGGTAATGAAAAGAAGAGTTTTGATCTGGGGATGTTGTTTGATAATGATGGGATTGATGTTCTCGGGGTGTAGCCCCAAGGCTGAACCGAAAAGCTATGAAAAGACCATTGAAGCAGCTCGAACCGAGATCTGGAATGCCATCTCAGCGGGCGGGGCATCCAGTGCCACCGTGGCGATTATGGACAATGGTAATCTGGTCTATGAAGAAGGTTTTGCCATGGCTAACCGGGAAGCCGGGCTTTCGGTAACCAAAGACACCCAGTTTAATATCTGTTCGGTCAGCAAGGTGTTTACCGCAGCAGCAGTCTTGCAGCTTTGTGAAGACGGAAAACTGGAGTTGGATAAACCGGTGGTTGATTATCTGCCGGAGTTTACCATGGCTGATAGCCGCTATAAAGATATCTCGGTTCGGATGCTGCTCAATCATACCGCCGCTTTGCCCGGAACCTATACCACCAATGCCGAAACAACGGAGCCGGATCCCGACTATACCCAAAAATTTCTGGCCTATCTGGCTGGTACTGAGTTAAAGGGCGATCCCGGGAAGGTAAGTGTCTACTGCAACGATGGTTTTACGCTGGCCCAAATTCTGGTCGAGAAGAGTTCCGGCCAATCTTTTTCTGATTATCTGGCGACCAATATTTTTACAAAAGCCGGGATGAAAAACAGCAGTTGTTATTTTAAAGCCGATAACACCGACATTGCCCGGAAATACAACGAAGATGGCAGCGCTGCTCCAGTGGAATACATCAACAGCCTTGGTTCCGGCGGGATAGCCGCCACCGCCGCTGATTTATGTCGTTATGGCCAGGCCCTGTTTCAGGGCAAAATTTTAAGTGAAGCGATGGTCACCGAATATACCAGTCCCCAATATGGGGACCAAACCGTGCCTGCTGGAACACCCCTGTATCCGTATGGGTTGGGCTGGGACAGTGTGGCGGTGGCCGATTTTGAGCGCCAGGGGGTGACGGTGATTGGTAAAAACGGCGGCTCGCCCCAATATAATTCGCAGTTATATCTGCTGCCGCAGGAAAATATCTCGGTGGCCATTGTCTTTGCCGGAAATGCCGATGTCACTGGCGTTGCCAATGATATTGTCCAGGCGCTGCTTGATGAAAATGGACTCAGTGAGGGTTTGGAAACGGAGACAGCAGAACCAACGGCAGCCACCATCCCCGATGAGCTTCTGGCTTACGCCGGGATTTATGGCGATGGTGGAGCGATTGCAAAGATCGAATTCAATAACGAGAAAAATGCCATGATTTATAAAAAATATGACGGCAAGACCTTTGAAACCCAGGGCACCTATCCCTATCTCAGTGATGGTTATTTTCATTTACCGGTGGTCTATCGGGCTGGTTTTGCCAAAAATTTCGGCCAGGAATTTTTTATGATCTATGATCAAAGCAGTGATGCTGGTTTTGTCTCAGGGCAGAAAATGGCGGCAGCAGCGGCAGCGCTGGATACCAGCCAGTTTAGCGGAAAATCATGGATTCCCACCAATCTTTCGGCCATTGACGCCAATGCGATGGGCGTAAAAACCGGGGTTGTGACAGAGCTGCCGGGTTATCTTTATCACACGGCCAATGGCGGCTACACCCTCTATGGCTTAAAAGATGCGACCACAACCCAAATGGTGCTGCCCTACGGCAGGGATCTGGCCCAGGCGACGATTGCCGAAAACAACGGCCAAAGGATCTTAACCATCATGGATTATCAGTTTATCAATACCGCTTCCGTGGCGTCGCTGCAGAACGATGAAGCGATTGTAATTGGCAGTGATGGGCAAAGTATCTGCCGCAAGCTGGATAATGATGGAACCTTCAGTGCGGTTATGCCAGAAGGTGGCCGGATTGTGATTTATGGTCCCGATCTGCAGCCAGATTACGACAGCAGCAGTGGCGTCGCCGAAGAAATCCCAGTGACAGCTGGTTCTTATCTGGTCTTTATCGGTGCGCCGGGAGCGACATTCACTTACGCGTATACCGTTTAGTGGGGCAACATCGACAGGAATTATAAAAGCGGTTAAAGACTGGTTTTAAAAGAGGGAACAATTTATAAAAAAACGAAAGGATAAAGAAAATGTTAAAAAAACGATTAACAGTTGTGATGCTTGGTTTGTTGTTGATTCTTGTTCCTTTGGCGGGATGTACGACCGCCCCATCCCAGAGTCAGAGCTATGAAAAAACCATCACCACGGCACGCACCGAAATCTGGAAAGCCATCGCTGGCGGTGGGGCCTCCAGTGCCACCGTGGCTATTATGGACAATGGTAAAATTGTTTATGAAGAAGGCTTTGCCATGGCCAACCGGACTGAGGCGTTGGGGGTAAATGCCAGCACTCAGTTTAATATTGGTTCGGTCAGTAAGGTGTTTACAGCTGCGGCCGTGATGCAGCTGGTGGAGGCGGGTCAGCTGGAGCTCGATAAACCGGTGGTTAGCTACCTGCCGGATTTCACCATGGCGGACAGCCGCTACAAGGACATCACGGTTCGGATGCTGCTTAACCATACCTCGGGATTGCCGGGAACGATGATGTATAATGGCTTTGCATCGGCCAAAGATCCCCAGTTTTTTACGGAATTTATGAATTATCTGGCGGGTTCCAGTCTCAAGGTTGATCCTGGGGTGGTCAGTGTTTACTGTAATGATGGATTCACTCTGGCCGAGGTGTTAATTGAAAAGGTGTCCGGCCAGACGTATTCCGACTATCTGCAGCAGAATATTTTTAAAAAAGCCGGGATGAACGACAGCAGCTGTTCCTTTAAGGCTGGAAATCCCAATATTGCCCTGAAGTATAACAACGAGGATGGCACCGCTCTGCCAGCAGAAATCATTAATCTGATGGGCACCGGGGGAATTTCCGCAACGGCAGTGGATCTATGCCATTTTGGCAATGCGCTGCTGGAAAACAAGCTGATGAGTGCCGAATCCTTTACCGAGTATACCAGTCCCCAGTATGGAAAAGAAACAGTGCCGACGGGCACCCCGATTACCAATTATGGTTTGGGTTGGGATATGGTGGACGTTGCCAGTTTTGCCGAACAGGGTGTCCATGTACTGAGCAAAAATGGCGGAACGCTGCAGTTTAATTCTCAGCTGTATGTCATTCCTGAAGAGAAACTTTCTGTGGCTCTGATCTTTGCCGGTACCGGGGATGCTTCGGGAATTGCCGAAACCATCACCCAGACACTACTGGAAGAGAAGGGTGTTATTCCCGCCCCGCCACCAGCCGAGCAAACAACCACTGCTGCAGCGATACCAGGCGAAATACTCAGCTTTGCCGGATATTATGGAGCCAGCGGCAGTGTCATCAAGATTGAGTTTAATCAGCAGAATAACACGCTGGAATACAAACGCTTCGATGGCAATGGCTTTACCACCGCTGGCAGTTATTCCTACAGCGGTGAGGGCTATTTTGATATGCAAAACGGATATCGAATGTCTTTTTCCGAAAGTTTTGGCAAAAAACTGGTGCTGCAGTCGATGAATACGGCCGATTATTCGCTGGTCATCGGTCAGGGCATTACGGCCAATAATCCGATCGATACCAGCCGTTTTGCCGGTAAAGCCTGGATTCCCAAAAATCTCAGTGCCATTGATTTATATGCATTTTCTGCTGTGACTGGCAGTCTGCCGGAGCTTCCAGGAACCATTTATTTTGGCAGTGACGGCAGCTTTACACCCTATCCCCTGAAGGACGAAAATACCGCCTATAACAACCTGCCCTACGCCCGGGATCTGGTTGAGCCAACCCTTACAGAAGAAAACGGAACCACCACAATGACGGCGATGGGCTATGTTTTTGTGGATGTGGCCGACATTCCCATGCTGGCCAATGATGAAAAAATCAGGATAGAAAAAAATGGTGAAAATGTCGTCAGAAAGCTGGACGCTGATGGTAGCTTTAGCGTCACCCTGCCAGAGGGGGGGCGGTTGGTGATTTATGACCCAGCGCTGGCGGTGCTAGCCGATACCATGTATGCTACAATTGAAGAAGTGCCGGTGCCAGCGGGTGCTTATCTGATGTTTATCGGCAACGAAGGCGATGAATTTACCTATCAGTACAGCTTTTAAATAGTTGATGCCGCAATAAGGCTCAAAATTAATATTTTGAGTCTTATTTTTTTGTCGGAATTGGGTTACAATGAATGAAATAGAGCAATTGATCATGAGTCGAAAAATTATCCAGGATGATTGCAGATTAGCTTATTTGAATAAGAAGGGAAATTTGTCATGAAGAAGATTACCAGGATTATCTGTCTATTTCTTTCGTTGCTGTTTTTGACCGGCTGTACCGCCAGCCAGAATGAACCAAAAACAGAGAGTATCAAAGAGACCATCTACGATGCCTACGTTTATGCCTTTCCGTTGGTGCTGGTGAATGCCACCATGGAAAAGATGACCAATACAGTGGAACCAACGACGACCCAGGCACCGCCTAATCAGTTGTTCCACAGCCATAATCTGGCCAATGCCAGTGCTAAGGATGTGGTCACCCTCAATACCGATACCCTTTATTCGCAGGCATTTTTAGATCTGTCGGATACGGCAATGGTTTTTGTGATGCCCAAAGCTGACCGATTTTGTTCCGGGGAGATCATGGATGCTTATACCAATGCCGTCAAAATCACCGGCTCCGGCAGCGATAATCCGGATCAGACGGCTTTTCTGATTACCGGGCCGGATTACAGTGGGGACATTCCCAAAGACCTAGTTCATGTTGCCATGCCTACCAATATGGCCTGGATTTTGTGTCGGGTACTCAGCTATGGCGAAGCCGATCTTGATAATGTCTATGCCATTCAAAATAACATCCAATTGCTGCCGCTGACGAATTATTTGTCAGGGGAAGCCTATATTCCGGCTAAAGGCAGTTATAGTGAAAGCAATAACTTTATTCCCATCGAGCATGTTTTGCAGATGACCCCAGCGGAGTTTTTTAATACCGCCAATCAGTTAATGGTTGCCAATCCTCCTGCCAGTGCCGATCAGGCCATGATTGAAAAAATCAGTGCGGTGGGCGTCGGCCCGGGCCTTGAGTTTGACCCAGCAATATTGGGGGATTCCGGACAGGACGAGTGGAATACGATGATCAATGATCTGTCGACCACCTTGTTCAACGATTCTCAGGATTTTCTGGTTCAGATGAATAACTGGCGGTTTTTTGGGGAACCGGTGGCCGAATTTGGCACCGAATATGATTATCGGGCATTGATTGCCTTAAACGGTTTGGCAGCCAACCCAGTTTCCGTCGCCATTTATCCCAATGCCAGCACTGATAGTGATGGCGTCACCTTTGATGGCACCAACAATTATGTGATCCATTTTGACAAAGATCAGCTCCCACCAACCAAAGACACCGGTTTCTGGTCGATCACTGCCTATGACAGTGATAATTTTTTAATCGATAATCCGATTAATCGCTACAGTATCAATGACCGCAGTGCTGTTACCTATAATCAGGACGGTTCGCTGGATTTGTTGCTGCAAACTCAGGCCCCGGCCGATGCCACAATGGCTAATAACTGGTTGCCGATTTCAGCTGATAATTTTCATCTGTACCTGCGAATTTATCTGCCTCAGGAATCAGTGTTTGATGGCAGTTGGCAACCGCCAACGATAAAAAAGGCCGAATAAAAAATCAGCGTGTCGATTAGTTCGGTTTGCAAGGGTGTTTTTTTGACAACGATAATTTTGAATGAGGCTAGTTAGATGAATATAATTTTAAGCACAATATTGGTGGTTTCATCAATGGTCTTGATTGTTTTGGGGATCGTTGGCTTTCGGCATCGGGGAATTTCTGGGGTTAAAGCGATTACGCTATTAATGTTTGCCATGGCAATTCACAGTTTTGCCTATGGGATGGAATTGATGAGCTCGGATTGGGAAACCATGTATCAATGGATTCGAGTGGAGTATCTGGGCGTGTCTTTTTATCCCATTCTCATTCTCTGGTTTGCCAGAGAGTATGCCGGGGAGCGGCGTTTTGCCAACAATTATGTGATGGGGATTGTGCTGGCCATCTGTACGGCTACCTTGTTTTTGGTTGAGACAAATGCGATGCATGGTTTATATTATGCTCAAATGGGGGTGGATAGAAGCATTGGCTTTCCCATCGTGATGACACAAAAAGGTCAATGGTATATGGTTCAGGTAGGGGCCTTGTATTTTGCGATGATTTATGCCCTGGTTGTTTTGATTGGACAGATCCTAAATACCAGAGGGGTGACCCGAAGGCGGGCCTTTCTGGTTTTTACCGGAATGCTGGTTCCGATGATTGCCAGCACCTGTTATTTATTGGGCTGGGGAATTGGTGAAATTGATCTGATACCTTTTTCATTTATCTTTTTAAGTGTGTTGGTGGCCAGTGGTATTTATCGCTATGATATTCTTTTTTTGAGTGAAGTCACCCATGAAATGATCTTTAATACCATTGGTGAGGGGGTTATTGTGGTTGACAGCGAAGGCTATATTCTGAAAATGAATCGGGCGATGCAAAGCTTGTTTGGAATCCTCGGTCAATTAAAGATTGGAGAGCCCATAAACCGTTATATGGTCTTGGCGCATATTTTGGAGAGCAATGATTCTCAGACCATTGCCATGGGTGATAAACATTATCAGATTCGCTTGAATGCGATTGGAAAGCACCATGGAACCATCGTTGTTTTTACCGATGTGACCGAAATTACCGAGGCTAAAAAACAGGTTGAGATTTTGGCTATCACCGATCACTTAACCCAACTCTTTAATCGGCATCATTTTGTCCAGCGATTCAATCAGCTGGAGAAGGTGGGTGTGGTCATGTTGCTGGATATTGACCACTTTAAGCTGGTTAACGATCAATATGGACATCAGGCCGGAGATACCGTACTCTGTGAACTTGCCGATTGCTTGAGTAAGCATTTTTACGATGGCGTGATTTGTCGCTACGGCGGGGAAGAGTTTGCGGTGCTGATTGAAGGGGAAAGCCTTGAAAATGCCAGAAACCGGAGTGAAACGTTCAGGACGGCTTTTCAATCCCGACAGACGGCTTTTCCCTGTACGGTGTCGATTGGCTTATGCTGGTATAATAAGGAAGATTACAGCAAAACCATGAATCTGGTCGATAAGCTTTTGTATCAGGCCAAAAATGCAGGTAGAAACGCTGTGGTTTGGGAAGAAGCGCTTGAGACATGAGAAGAATACGGATAAAAACATGAAAAAATTGGCGAAGCTTCAGGCTTCGCCAATTTTTATCGAAAAATTTAAAAATATGATGGAATTAAAATCTAAACCAACTGATAAGCGGCGACAAAACCGGTTTCGACGGCATTGGCAATGCGGCCAATCTGAGCCGTGTCACCAATCTTGACAACCCGATCAAAATGAAGAACGAGCGCATCGGCCAAGGTTTGATCAGCTTTGACGCCTAAGGATAGAACCACATAGTCAACAGAAAGATCAGTGTATTGTCCATTGGTCTGCTTCAATTTAATCGATTGATCATCAATTGATACCAGTTTATGGGCTGGCATAAAGACGGTGCCAAATTTAATCAGGCGGGCCTGAACGTCGCTGAAACTCTGCCAGCTGGCATCGGGGCCAATGCGATCAGCCATCTCCACCACAAAAACCTCATTGTCCTGGGTTTCCAGCAGTTCAGCCGTTTCAACCCCGGTCATGCCAGAACCGATCACAGCGACTTTTTTACCAGTGAGCTGGACCTTGCCAGTGAGAATATCGGTGCTGGTGCAGACATGGGCTTTTTTGACGCCTTTGATCGATTGAGGAACGATTGCTTCAGAACCGGTGGCCACAAAAACAGCATAAGGGTTCAGAGCCGTAATGGCATTATGGGTGGCAGGTGTATTGAGGCGAACTTCGACCCCCAGCTTGGTGAGTTGGGTTTTATAATAGTCAATCAGCCAGTTGATTTTATCTTTATGAGGCGGCTTGTTGGCCAGACCGAGTTGGCCACCCAGTTCGCCGTCTTTCTCAAATAAGACGACCTTAAATTGCCGTTCAGAAAGCTTGCGGGCCGCTTCCATGCCCGCAGGGCCCCCACCGATAACAACCACTAAACGGCCATCGCCATCCTGCCGGGCATCATTATAGAACCATTCCCGGGCGGCCCGGGCATTGATGGCACAGGCAAAGGGTTCGCCCTTCATCCCATTGGCAATCATGGAGTCCATGCAGTTCAGACAGGAGATGCAGCGGCGGATATCATCCACCGCTCCGGCAGCAGCTTTATTAACCCAATCGGGATCAGCCAATAGACCCCGGGCGATGGTAACCCCGTCCACGCGACCCTCAGCAATGATTTTTTCAGCAAATTCCGGGTTGCGGATCACACCGACCCCAAAGACCGGTACATCCACCGCTTTTTTTACGGCTTCAGCCAGATAGATTTTCCAGCCTTCGTTAAAAGAAATCGGTTCCCAGGCCTGATTCATGGTTTCATAAATACCAGCCGAGACATTGATGGCATCGAGACCAAAGGGCACCAGGTATTTACAGATTTCCACCGCTTCATCCAGCAGCAAGCCGTCTTCGGAAAAGGGAAACATCGATTCCCGAAGAAACTCATCGGCTGAAATCCGGAACATCACCGGGTAGTCGCGGCCAACGCGGGCGCGAATACCTTCAATAATTTCTTTCACCACCCGGGCCCGGTTTTCGGTGCTGCCGCCGTATTCGTCAGTCCGTTTATTGGTCAGCGGGGAAATAAACTGGTTTAGCATGTAGCCATGGGCGCCATGCAGTTCAACCCCGTCGATCCCTGCTTTGTAGCAACGTTCGGCGGCATTGATATAATCCTGAACAAAGCTTTTTATTTCGGCATTGGTCATTTCCCGGCATTCGGCCTGGGTCAGCATGCTCTTGATGCCACTGGGAGAGATGGTCGCCCGCCCACCGATGGCCATGTTATCAGTTTGTCGGCCGGGATGATGCAGCTGAATAAAGATGGCACCGTCATAAAAATGAACGGCCTTGGCCAGCTTGGAAAGCCCTGGGATGCAGTCATCGGTGGCGGCCGAGGTTTGGCGGGGCATCATCACGCCGGTTTCATTATTGACCCGGGTGACCTCGTTGATAATCAGTCCGACCCCGCCTTTAGCGCGCTCGGCGTAGTAGGCGCATTCACATTCCGAAACCGTGGCATTGTCATGAGCCGTTCCCGAACCCATGGCGCCCATCACCACCCGGTTTCTGATTTTTAAGGTACCAATATTAATGGGGGACAATAAATGTTCAAAAGTCATAGAGATTCTCCTTAAATTTTATAAATCGATTTACTGATAGCAGTCGTAAATCTTGGCCAGCGATGCGGCAATGCGTTCTTCAGTGGCCGGAACCGGACAGAGAAAACGCAGACCTTCATTGGCGACATAGTTTGTACAGCCGAGGATTTGTTCTCGGGATATAGTTAAGTCCGGAAGCGTTGGAATCCCCAATTGTTTCTGAAATTGACGTAATCCATTGGCGACTTCGATTCCAATTTCCTGGGGATCAGTGGCACTGATGGTTAGGCCCATGCAAGTGCCGATTTTTTTGACTTTTTCGGGATAAACGGGAGCTGTTAATTCAAGGATAACCGGTGTGACCAGGGCGCAGGCAATGCCATGGGGAATATGAAAGGTGGCGCCCATGGCGTGAGCAATGGCGTGACCCAAGTGAACCATGGCATCATTAAAGGCAATGCCGGCATTGTTGCTGGCCAGGGCCAGATTTTCCCGGGCTTCAAGATTCAAGGGATCGGCAGCAGCGATTGGCAGCCATTTGGTAATCCGTTCAATGGTATCATAACAGAGAATATCGGAGTGGGGATTGGGTTGTACACTGGTTAATGCTTCGCAAACATGGGAAAAAGCGTCCATACCGGTGTAAACTGTAATTTCTTTTGGCATCCCCAGGGTCAATTCAGGGTCAACAATCGCAAAGCTGGGTGGTGCAATGGCACCGATTTTTTCATGATTTTTGGTATCGCTGATGACGGCGATAATGGTGCTTTCCGAGCCGGTGCCAGAGGTGGTGGGGATCAAAATCAGCTTTATCGGTGGGTTTTCCAGCGGCATCATGTTTCGGGCCGAATCCAGCAGTTCCGAAACACTGACATGATTGGCAGCCAGGGTGCTGATTCCTTTGGCGGTATCCAGAACACTGCCGCCGCCAATGCCGACTATCCCATCAATGGCGTGAGTTTTTACCAGATCGGCACCAGCCTGAACCGTGTAGTCCGGGGCATCCATTTCACAGTCGGCAAATAAAAAGATTTCCATTCCGGCTGCGGTTAAACTGTCGACTACTTTTTGAGAGTGCCCCATTTTTTTTACGTTTTCATCCGTGACGATTAAAACCCTGTTAAATCCTAATTCTTTGGCTACATCTCCGGTGGTGCTGACCGCGCCAGCACCGAAAGCTACCGGACATAATTGTGAGTATCGTTGTACCATCTCAAATCCTCCTTGATTTTGTTAAAGCGTTGTCATTTCGAGCTGGCATCAGTATAGCAGTTGGGGGTGGCGCCGTCTTTGTGAGGGTTTGAGATTTTAGTGATCAAAAAAGAAGTCGTTTGACAAAGCAGGCTTGTAAAAAGTGACAAAATAAGGAGGTTGAATTGGTAAATTATTCCTAAAAATGAGATCGGCAAACGGTCAGTGGTTTTTATTTAAGACCCTGATGTACAGGGGTTTCACCCCGTGATATAATGAGTCAAATTCGATAAGATGATAAGGTGGTTTTGATGGCGGTAACACTTAAAAAAATGAGGTCGGTATTGAATGGGCGTCCTGTTAGAATGCGCATCAATGAAAATGACGACACGATTGAAATTAAAGGCATTGACTTTTTTACTGAACAAGAAGACGTGTCGCCGGACTATGCCTATGTTATAAAGGGGTCTGATATCCAGCGACGACTGGATCACAAAATCTGTTTTATTATCATCGAGGATCAGCCCCTGGACGAAAAGTATACGGGAGAAAGTAGCACGAATGCCATTCTGGTGGATAAAGCCTGGAGCCCGGAAACGGTGGTCAAGCGGGTCAGACAATTATTTGAGGATCAGTATCGGATTGGCGACAGCTCAATAAAGATTCTTGAGTCCTGTCAGAAGGGCTATACCATCCAGCAATTACTGGATCTGGGCTATCAGCTGCTGGGTAATCCCTTATTGCTGGTTGATGTTTCGTTATGTTTTATTGCTCATTCCGGGGGAAATAATATTAATAATGAACCGCTTTGGGAATGGACTTTGTCCAAGGGCTATGTCAATAAAGAGTATGCTAAATCGGTGATGACGGATGAAAATCAAAATGAAATTGATCAGGGCAAAGAGGTGCTGGTCATTTGGGAGACGGGCTTGTTAAACCACCGGCAACTGGTTGGCCGGGTTTTAAAAAACAATCGTCCGTTGGCCTATCTGAAGCTTTTGGAATACCACCATCCAATTAGCGAAAGTGATCAGGAAATACTGATTATGCTGTGTCATGCTGTAGCGATGACCATGGAGGATGCCAACGGCATCAGCCAGACTGCCAGTTCACTGAGTGACACCTTTTTAATTGCCCTGCTGAACCAGAAAATGTATGATCATGCGGCCATTGAAGAACGGGAAAGAATTTATGGACTAAAGCTCTATAAAAATCTCTTCGCCCTGGTTATCCGCATCGATAATCGCCAGAATACCAATGATCGGTTGTATTACTTAAAGCGGATTTATCAGAATTTCTTTAACCGGCAAACGGTGATTATTTACAATGGACAATTGGTGATTTTGCTGGACACCATCACCGCAGAAATTCAGAATGAGCGGGAAATGGCATCATTTGAAAACCTATTGGAGGAAAATGACTGTACCGCCGGCATCAGCAAAATATTTTATCACCTGTATGATTTTTGTGAGCACTATAAACAGGCTCATAATGCTTTGACTTTAGGCGATCAGCTGAAAAAACCAGGGCGGATTCGCAACTATGACGAACTGATCATTCCCCATATGATCCTCAGCTTTAGAGGCGAAACGAATATTAAGAATTTAATCCATCCGGTGGTGAAAACACTAAAAGACCTGGATGAGAAAAAGGGCAGCAATTTTCTGGAAACCCTGGTAGCCTATATTAATCATAATCAGGATACCACCCTGACCGCGAAAAGTCTGCATGTTCACTACAATACGCTCAAATACCGGATTAATCGGATTATTGAATTAACTGAGCTTGATTTATCCGATAGCGAAACCTTGTTCAACATTCAGCTCTCAGTGAAGGTGAATGATATTTTAGCCTGTTTATAGTAAAAAAGTGGAGAAAAAAGCGCAATGAAGATAATCAATGAAAGCCACAACTTAAGTTTAAAAGAAAGTTTTGCAATTGAGCGTATCCGGCAGTCGGCAGATCATCGCTTGACTGAAGAGAAAATGACCGATATGGTGATTGTCGAACATCATCTGAATGCCTATATTAATGATCAACTGGCCTTTAAACTGGTCTGCAGCCCCGAAAGATTGGATGCCCTGGTGCTGGGATTTCTGCTCAGCGAGGGCTATATCAAAAATCCCGATGAAATTGAATTTATTTATGTCTGTGAAAGTGGGGAGCGGGTCAAGGTCCAGCTGTATAAACCACTGCCATTGCCGGAAATTGATCATGATACCGGCAGCAACTCGATTTCCTGTGGCAATAACCGGAAAATTCGCCAGGCTGCTTACGCCAAAAGCCTGATGCCCTTACCGGTTCATGACTGGTCCCCGGAAACAGTGTTGATGCTGGCCAATGCCTGCAACCACAATGCCGGGCTGTTTGCCGAAACCGGCGGAACCCATTGTTGTGCGATGAGCATTAGTGGCGAACTGGCGTTTATCTGCGAAGATATCGGCCGCCACAATGCAGTGGATAAAACCATTGGCCAGGCCATGATAGAAGAAAAAAATATCGCTGAGGCGATCCTGTTTACCACCGGCCGGATTCCCTCGGATATGGTTATCAAAGCGATCAGAAGCCGTATCCCGGTGATTGCCTCCCATTCAGCGCCCACCGACGAAGCGGTTTTACTGGCCCGTCAGTTTAATCTCACCCTGATTGGCTTTGTCAGAGGCAAACGAATGAATCTTTATGCAGGAAAGTAATTTCCTGCTTTTTTTTCGGAACTGCAATATCATCCTAGAGATAAAAGAAGATTAATGCTACACTGGGATGGAAGCGGAGGTAGGAAAATGAAACACCATGAAGAACGGATCGTCCGTTATGATAGCGAGCTGAAAATCGAAGCCTTGCGTTTAAAAGGCATTATTCAAAAATTTCCCAATCACTTTCATGAGCATTATGTGATTGGCTTTATTGAAAGTGGACAGCGAAAACTGTCTTGTAAAAATAGGGAATACCGGGTAGAACCAGGGGATTTGCTGCTTTTTAATCCCTACGATAATCATTTTTGCGAACAAATTGATGAAAAACCCCTGGATTACCGGTGCCTCAACATCAAACCGGAAATAATGAGGGAAGTGGTTTACGAAATCACCGGGAAGCCGGACAAGCTGATTTTTAAACAGCCAGTAGTATCTCAGTGCGAACAGGTCAAGGGCCTTCAGGAACTGCATCAGATGGTCATGCAGGAAGCAGGCGAATTTAACAAAGAAGAAGCCTTTCTATTTTTGATCGAGCAGCTGGTCGAAGAATATGGAATCCGGGAAACCGATGGTGATCAGCCGGAAAGTGATGGTGACATTGAAATGATCTGCGCTTACCTGGAAGCACATTATCAGGAGCGGATCACACTGGCGGACTTATGTGTTTTAACTGGATGCGGCAAGTATTATCTGGTCCGGGCCTTTACCAGAACAAAGGGGATCACCCCCTACCGCTATCTGGAGACGGTGCGCATCAACCAGGCCAAGCAGTTGCTGGAAAAAGGGCTGGAGCCGCTTGAAACAGCTTATCAGACCGGATTTTCGGATCAGAGTCACTTCACTAATTTTTTTAAGCAATTCATTGGGATTACGCCAAAACAATACCAGAAAATATTTATCCCGAATGCTCCGCAGCCCCAGGGTTCCCGGAGCAGGGATGAGGGGAGCAAAAATTGAGCGGCGAGCATTGGCTGACCGGCCATCTGGCGGCGGCGTTTACGATTTTTATCTGGGGCATCACCTTTGTTTCGACAAAAATTCTGCTGGATGTTTTTACACCGATTGAGATTCTGGTTTTTCGCTTTGTGATCGGCTATCTCGCCCTGACCCTGGTCTATCCCCGGCGCATGGGCCTACGCAGCCGGGCCGCAGAAATGCTGATGATGGCTGCTGGTTTGTGTGGGGTTACCCTCTATTTTTTGCTTGAAAACATTGCCCTCACCTATACCTATGCCTCCAACGTTGGCGTGATTATTTCGATCGCCCCCTTTTTCACCGCCATCCTGGCCCATTTCTTTCTGGCTGGCGAAAAACTGAGCCTGAATTTTTTCATCGGTTTTCTGGCTGCCATTATCGGAATTTTTCTGATCAGCTTTAACGGGATCATGGTGCTGCAACTCAATCCCATTGGTGATTTACTGGCGCTACTGGCAGCCGGAGTATGGGCGGTTTATTCAGTGCTGACCCGTAAAATTAGTGGCCTGGGTTATCACAGCATTCAAACCACAAGGCGGATCTTTTTTTATGGGCTCCTCTTTATGCTGCCGGCCCTGCCCTTTTTTGATGTTAATTGGAGTATTAAATCATTGACTCAGCCGGTTTATCTCTTTAATCTGCTGTTTTTGGGACTGCTGGCCTCGGCGCTCTGCTTTGTCACCTGAAGTCTAGCAGTCAAGCGATTGGGAGCCACCAAAACCACGGTTTATATTTATCTGGTGCCGGTCATCACCGTGGCAACATCGGTGCTGATTCTTAAGGAAAGATTAACCGGGCTGGCGGTACTGGGAATTGGGCTGACCCTCCTGGGGTTGATTATTTCTGAAAAGCAGAGCGCTCCGGGAAAAAATAGGATGACCGAAAAAACTGAAAAAATCAGCTAACAGGAAATACGATCAGACATGATTTTATTGTAAATGCCAACAAATTATCTGACCATTCCCATGATTTATGATAAAATAAATCATGGGAATTAATTTTTTAAGATAATGCTATAAAAGGAAGGGTTAAATGAAATGTTAAGATTAAGGGCAATGAGGATCACACTGATTGGTTTATTCGGTCTGGTTTTATTGTTGGCGATGATGCCGCATATCAGCAGGGTTAGCGCCGAAGATAATTCGACACAAACTGAAAACGCTGTCACAGCCGATTCGGTGGAGCGGGTCGCGACCTCAGAGCGTACCGTGAATGCGATGATGGGCTGTTCCTATCGTACCCATGTTCAGAATGTCGGTTGGCAGGATTTTGTCAGCAATGGAGCCATGAGTGGCACGGAAGGCCAGGGGCTGCGGTTGGAGGGTATTGAAGTCAACCTGGAGAATGTCAGCGGTGATGTGGGCATTGAGTATACCACCCATGTCCAGAATATCGGTTGGCAGAATTATGTAAAAAACGGTGCGATGAGCGGAACCTCGGGCCAGTCACTCCGGCTGGAAGCCATCAAAATCCGACTGATCGGGGCTGACGCTGGGAATTACGACGTTTACTATCAGGTTCATGCCCAGAATTTTGGCTGGCTGGATTGGGCTAAGAATGATGCCAGCGCCGGAACCGAAGGGTTTGGTTTAAGGCTGGAGGGGATCAGAATCATGGTGGTACCCAAGGGTGATCCGGCACCGGGGGCAACGGATCGTCCTTTCGTAACCACCAACACCCAATCGACCTATCGAACGCATATCCAGAATATTGGCTGGCAGGGTTGGCAGAAAAATGGCGAAATGAGTGGTACCACAGGACAGAATCTGCGTCTGGAAGCCATCGAAATAATAAATGAAAACCTGGAAAGCAATGTTGGCTTTGAATACCAGACCCATGTCCAGAATCTTGGTTGGCAGGGTTGGAAAGAGGACGGTGAACTGAGTGGGACCTCGAATCAGGGGTTGCGACTGGAAGGAATACAGATCCGTTTGACGGGAGCCAATGCCAATCTGTTCGACGTGTATTATGAAGCCTATGTGGAAGGCTTTGGCTGGATGCCCTGGGTGATGAATGGTGAAAGTGCCGGGACTGAAGGGTTGGGGCTGCGCCTGGAGGGCATTAAAATAATTGTTCAACTAAAAGGCTTGCCGATACCTGACAATACCGCCAACGAATTGGGCTCACTGGCCCAGCTGGTCAATAAAAACCATCATATCCCAGCGGATTATGTACCGGATGATCTGGTCTGGGTTAATCTGCCTTCCACCCGGGACACCCAACTGCGGGCTGATGCCGCCGAGCATCTGATCCAGTTATTTAATGGTGCCAGTGCTCAGGGCTTGACCCTCTACTGCAATTCCGGGTATCGCTCTTATGCGACTCAGGCGGCATTGTATCAATGGAATGTCGAGATGTATGGAGTCGCCGGGGCGGAGCTGGTCAGTGCCCGGCCGGGAATGAGTGAGCATCAACTGGGCTTGGCCATGGATGTCACCTCCGCCACCGTTGATTTTGATCTGGTGGAAAGTTTTGGTGCCACGGCGGAGGGTCAGTTTATCCGGGATCATGCTCATGAGTATGGTTTTATTGTCCGCTATCCCCAGGGCAAAACCAATATCACCGGCTATGCCTATGAACCCTGGCATCTGCGGTACCTGGGGGTTCCGGTAGCCACGGCCATTTACAACAGCGGTAAAACGATGGAAGAATTTTATGGAATTTACTAACTGAGCGGATGATTTGGTTTTTATGAAAGGCAAAGCGATGAAAAAGTTAGGAATACTGATGCTGATTGTGGTCATTTTGGTGGCGGGATGTTCAAGTCAGCAACAAACAAAGGAGAAGATAGTGTCAGTTAACAAAATTACGGCTGAAGAGGCCAAAGTCATGATCGATGAGGGCAAAAACCTGGTCATCCTGGATGTCCGGACTCAAGAGGAATATAACGAAGGTCATATTGAGAATGCCGTACTGATTCCGGACACCGAGATCAGCGCTAAGTCATCCACTGTTTTAGCCGATTCGAATCAGACCATTCTTGTTTATTGTCGCACCGGCCGCCGGAGTGCCGAGGCGGCAAAAAAACTGGTGGATCTCGGCTATAGCAATATCTATGATTTTGGTGGTATTGTGGATTGGCCCTATGAAGTGGTGAAGTAGCAGAGAATGCGATTGAAAATAATGACTGCCAACAGAATGACTAAAAAGTTCAAGCACCCCATTCTGAAAAAGAATTGGGGTGCTTGAATTTGTTTGACATTCTTTGGGGGTCTCGAATACTCGTGGTGAGTGAGTTGCTAAAAGCATCCACAGGCGGTTTTAATCATGAAATTGCAACAAATTATGTAGAAATTGAATATTTGTGGGTATAAAGCATAAAAACAATGATGGTTTGTTCTTGTGATCAAATACATATCATGGGAAAGGAGCAATTGTGGAGATAATACCGTATCTGGTTTCATTTATATTTTTTGTGATTGGCGGCAGCTATGTTTTTTTTGGCAGCAATATTGTTTTGACTAATTCAAAAGAGAAAAGCAACCGTCTTTTTTTTGTGTTGTGTACATTCCTAAGCGTTTGGGCTTTCGCATTTGCTCTGGCGGTACCGGCACCGGATTTGGAAAGCTGTTTATTCTGGCGCCGGGTATCGGCATTGGGGTGGGCGACCTTTCCGGGGCTGCTGTTTCATTATTTTCTGGCGCTAACCCAGCGCAACAAGCTGTTAAAACAATGGTGGCTTTATTTTTTGATCTACATACCGGCAGCAGTTTTAATTTATGTGTTCTCCCTGTCACGGGACTTAGCAATTATTCAATATAATTTAACGAACACTCCCTTTGGCTGGATCAATACCCCAGGGAATAACGGCTGGGATCGGCTGTATGATTTATACTATTTTGGTGGTATTTTGTTAGGGCTGGTGTTATTGATTGATTGGATCAGAAATACAAAAAATCCACAATATAAAAAACAGGGCCGCTATATTTTGCTGTGCTTTTCAGTTTCTCTGGCAGTAGCAGTTGTTTTTAAAGTCATCAGTCAGTTGTTTTCACTGATGTCAATCCTCCAAATACTGCCAAACATTATGTATATCGTGACGTTGAGTATCTTTTTTTCAATCAAAAAATACGGCCTGGTGAAGATGAAACCCGTCAGTACCTACGAAATGATCTTAAACAACCGCACCCGTGAACAGATCTATAACTATCTGACGGTGGTCTTTATTGCCGGAAGTCTGCTGAATATTATTTCCCAGTATTTTATGGCCAGCTCCGATGAGCTCACCGCCATTCTCCGCTTTAGCAGCCTGCTACTACTGGTTGGGCTGGTGATTCAGATTACCCAGCGGAGCAATCGTTTAAGAAAGCATCAGAATAAGATCATTATGGTGATACTGGTAGCTGCCATTCCGTTGATTACCCTTCGGTTTATCAGCTCAGCCAGTCTGACAGTATGGGCTTTTCCCTTTATTTTAATTATTATGGCCCTTGTATTTAATAACCGGATTGCTATCGTGGGAATCACGGTGTCGATTTTTTTGACCCAGATTCTGGTCTTTATCATCATGCCGCAGGCGATTGTGGTGATTGACAGCAACGAGCATGTGGTCAGAATTGGATTGTTTGGTATCGGTATCTGGGTGGCCTTTTTTGTCAACTCTTTGTATGTTCAGCGACTAAAAGAAAATACCGAGCAAATTAAGATTCAGAAAATGATTGCGCAAATTTCCGCAGAGTTCCTGACGGTCAGTAGTGAGAATTTTGAAACCATCACCAATAAATGGCTGGAAAAAAGCGGCGAAGCTTTTGATATGGATCGGGCCTGTCTGTGCTTTTTCAGTCTGGATAAGACAAATTTCAGTTGTACCGATGAATGGTGCCGAGAAGGGCTAAAACCGCAAAAGCATTGTCATCAGGAGATGCCGGTGGCAAATGCTCCGGCCTGGATTAAGCGGATACTTGCCAATCAGGTGGTGCATTGTTTTGAGCAAGCGAATCAATCAGGGGAAAAACAGGAAGAACAAAAAATATGCGGCAACAGCAATGTAACCATGGCCATTCCCATTTCCTGCCGGGGGGGCGATGTTCGGGGATTTTTAGTATTTTGTTTGTCCCGAGAAGTTGCAGTCATTGATGATCGTTATGCGGATATGTTGGAAATCATCGCCAATCTGCTGGCAGATGCGATGTCAAAGATTCAGTCCGAACGGGAAATCCGGTATCGGGCCTACTATGACCAACTGACCGGATTACCAAATCGATTGTTGTTAGGTGAACGCATCGCAAAACAAATCGAGGTATCCCGGACAACCGAAAAGATGATCGGGTTCATCTATCTGGATATTGACAGCTTCAGAACCGTTAACGATATGATGGGGCATGAAGGAGGGGACAAATTACTGATCCAGGTCAGCCAGAAGCTGGCCCAAACGATCAAAAAAACCGACACAGTTTGCCGCTTTGAAGGGGATGAATTTGTCATTATGCTTAACAACATCGCCCGGGAAAAAGAGGTGCTAAAGGTAGCTAACCGAATCATTGGTTTATTCAAGTATCCCTTTATAGTCAACGGCCAGGAATTTTATATTGCGGCTAATGCCGGTATTGCTATTTTTCCCAAGGATGGGGAAACCGCCGAGGAACTGATTAAGAATGCCGACATTGCCATGTATAAGGCTAAGGATAAGGGCAAAAATAATTACGTACTGTGTTCAAACACCATATATGAGGAGGTAGAATTTAAGAATAAACTCATCAGTCATTTGTATCATGCCTTGGACAATAATGAATTGCGGGTTTATTATCAACCCCAGATTTCTCTGGAAACCGGTAAAATTGTTGCCGTTGAGGCGTTGTTGAGATGGCAGCATCCGGAGCTGGGGTTGATTCCGCCGAAGGTAATTATTCCCCTGGCGGAACAAACCGGGCTGATCAATCCCATTGGGGAATGGGTATTAAAAACAGCCTGTCTGCAAAATAAAAGTTGGCAGGACATGGGGCTAGCTCATGTTCGAATTGCGGTAAATGTCTCGGCCACCCAATTTCGCAATCCGCTGTTAATCAATCAAATTCAAAAATTACTCAAAGAAACAGAGCTGAAACCCAAATATCTGGAACTGGAATTGACTGAGAGTATTGCCATCAACAGAGCCAACTATGTGATTAGGGTATTGAACCGACTAAAAAAAATAGGGGTCTACATTTCGATTGATGATTTTGGCACTGAATATTCTTCGCTGAGCCGTCTGAAACTGTTGCCGATTGATCAGTTAAAAATAGATAAGCAGTTTATTGATGGGATTGTTGGGAATGAAAAAGATCAGGCCATTGTTAATACGATCATCCAGCTGGCTAAAAATTTAGGCATTGCTGTCATTGCTGAAGGTGCGGAAACCATCGAACAGGTCAATTTTCTAAAAGAAAACCACTGTGATACGGTTCAGGGCTTTTACTACCATAAGCCAATGCAGGCAGTGGAAATCGAGGCGGTGCTACGACAGCAAATAAACATCAGAGGTCTTTGAAACTGCCCCTTTGGAGGTAATAATTGACAAGGTAAGCGGGGAGATCATTACGATTTTCGTAGGTAACGGTGATTAGTGTTACCTTGTTGTGGTTTCGAATCGTATCCGTCCAACCGTTGCTATCGCATTTTATCACCCCTAAAACAGGCTTGTCGCCATCCAGGGTATTTATAATTTCACGCTGAAAGGTAAGGGCATTGCGTTCAAGATTTCCGCACTCATCCATGATAATCATGGTAGCATTGGCTTTGGCTCTCTGGATCAGGGCAACACCATCGGTATTGAATCGAGCGTCATCAACTTGTGGTAAACAATCCTTCTTAAAAATAGCAATACCGTGATCGGTGCTGAAAAATTTGGGTTCAGCAGCGCCATTTAGATACAGTAACCGATCTTGAAAACGTCGATCCGGACCAAAATAAGTTTTAAAACCACCGTAGGTCTGATTTAACTGCCCCAGGGTTCGGCGGATAATGGTGCTTTTTCCGACTTGGATCGGGCCGGTTAAAAAGATATGCATTTATTGACACCTCCCTTCGATTTCAAAAATCCCCAATGATTTCTTTTTGGGAAGGTAGAAGGGGTAGTCAGTCTGATTGGTTTCAACCAGATTTTGCGATAGAAAACGGTGCAGATCTGCCTCAGTGACTTTGGGATAGTTTTTGCGGACAAACTGTTTTCCTTCTTCAAAGGAAGCAAGTGGCTGGCCAAATTCAAACGTGATTTCAGTAACGGAATAGGGGATGCTTTTCTTATCTAAGGCAGCAGCAACCAGGTCACAGGTGTTTTTGTGAAAGGATTTATATTTTTCTATTGATGAATGGTTGGCGCTCTTTTGATTTACGACAGAAATTTGCTTGCGACAGTAGGGTAGGAATTTTTCGGGTTCACGACTGCCAAAAAAGCTGGTATAGATGACATCCCACGTATTTTGTATGTCATCACAATTTAGCAGGCGGGGCTCAATATTGGTAATTCTTTGTTTGGCAATGGTTGTCTTTAGAGAATTGAGGGCAAATTCATTAATATCAATGCAGGTGATATGGTCGATATGTTTGCTTAATTCCAGATCGATCAGGCCCAGTCCACAACCAATGTCGCATAAAGTGGTATAGCCGTTTAAACTGGGGGCAATAAAATCGGCAATGTTTTTAAAAAATTGCGAGTATGCATTGGCGTCCTGATACCATTTAATTGTTGTCGGATCCCAGCTGAAATTCATTGCGTCTTCACCTTCGCTTCTCTTTTAAAAGCCACCTTTTGACCAGTGACAGAAATCTTGACATTTTCAGCCCCGGCGGCAATCCGGGCGGCCCGCAAATTGTCTTTGACCATAAATCCGGATAGCTCACCGACGCCAAAGTTAAATAATGCTGGAGCCAGGGGCGTTCCGGGCCCAACAATGGTAATGCGTCGGGCATTTTTTGACAGCTCCAGAAAGCGCGGTAGGGTCTTATCAAGCAGGGCTGCACAAGTAATATAGACATAGTCGCAGTCCGGTAGGATATATTCACTGGCCGAGATGGGGTAATCACCAGACTCCGGGTTCCATTCGATAATCGAAAAATCACAAACCGGTGCCATCAGCTTTTCAATGTAGGGGAAATGGCCGACCACTGCGACTTTTTTATCCTTAATATCGTTTTGGCACATAATAAAAGGATCAAAGTTACGATCCTCCACCCGCGGCTTGTCTGAAAATTCAATGCCATTGGCTCGGGCAATTTGGGGGTTGTTGTAATAGGCATTGATAGCCGCAATGCCCACGGCTGCCTCAACAAAATTCCAGGATTTTGCACAGCTGGCAACCTCCCGTAAGGGCAGGCCCAGCATGTTTTTTGTCAACATCGGTAGCCGGGTTTCGCAAAGCCGGGGTGATGCGATTCCGACACCGTTACCGCTGCGGACATAGGCCCGTTTTTTTCCGCAGATCAACTCATCAACTCCATAATTTTCTGGGATGCCATCAATCAGGGCATCGTATAATTCCCACATAAGCGACTCTCCTTACAGATTTATTAATTCTTTGGTTATCAAATCACCACTACGCAAATGATTTCGCAGTTTGAGTAGCTGATTATCCAGTTTTTCGATCAGCGCCAGGCTTTGCCGTTCTTCCGTCGAGGTTTCAATAATTCGGTCAATACCACCGTTTTTAATAATAATTCGTTTGTCAGCATTGAGTGCCAGTAGCGGATCATGGGTTGATACGAAGATGATTTTTTCACGCTTGGCCAGCAGCATAATGGCCTTCCGGCGATCGATTCCGGCGTTTTCAATCTCATCGATTAAAACAATGGGGGAATCGCTCATGTAGGCGGTGTCGGCAATCATCAGGGCCCGGGACTGTCCGCCGCTGAGCTGGGTGACCTTGGTATCATCAGAAAACGTCTCCCCGGCCAGATCATTGGCACATAAAAAACACGTTTCCACCACCTCATTTACATTGGGAGACAACCGGCATTTAGCGTGCATTTCCAGAAATTCCCGGACCGTCAGATCCATCACAAAATTCATATTCTGGGAAAGCTGGGCCACCAGTTTGCCATCCATTTCAAAACGTTGGGTGTCATCCAGCGGCTGATTATTAATCATTATCTGACGCCGGGTAGGGGTGTCCCGTTGGGCCAGACATTCGATGTCATTGAGTAATCGGCTTTTTCCTGATCCGGTGGGACCGACAATACTGATGACTTCCCCGGCAGAAATGGTCAGACTGATATTTTCCGGCTGTTTTAATTTATTGATGCCGCCATTAATAGTAATTGAGGTGACCCCACCAATGGCGGATCGGGTTTCGGAAAACGTTCTTAGAAAGACGGCCAGGTTCAGCAGCAGATCATAAGGTTCCAGACCAAATTCCTCCAGAATTTCGTCTTCAACGCCCGCCAGGGCATCAAGCAGCAGCCCATCGGTGGCAAGATCGCTTAACCGATAGTTGGCTAGAAAATCCAGGGTGATCGGATAGCGTTCAATCACAAGGGCCAGATAGTCGTTATTCAGAAGAGTCATAAAATCGGAAACAGTCATCATTTTTTAAACTCCATTTTTTTTAGCATGCCCCGCTGGTGGGGCTCCCCAATTCGGGTTTCGCCGGTGCAATAGGAACAAACCGCCGCCGGGGTGGTAAAGCGCAGCCGCATGTCCCGGATGGTGTCAATCTCCAGGGCATTTTTCAGGTGTTTAGCCAGCATAAAAGTCCCCTGGCCGGTGATGCCATTGATAAAAATAATCCGGGCGGTTAAATTGACCTGTTTGATGTTAAAGGCAAAGACTTCACGCTCGGCCTGAGAAACAATATCTCCCTTGGTGACAACGACAATGTCGGCGAATTTTAACATCGGACCGATTTTGCGGGGCGTATTGACCCCGGATAAATTATCAATGACGCAGATCGAAGCAATGCTGTTGATATAAGGGGAGCAGCGGTTACAGAGACCGGCACTTTCAGTAATCAACAGTTTAAAGCCGGACTCAATCCCCCATTGAACAGCGTCTTCAATATTGCTGACAAAATAGTGATCGGGACATGTTTTCCCGGAAAAACCCATTTGAACGGGAACCTGGGCGGCCTCATAGCTTAAATTGTCGAAGGAGGTGAGACAATCAAATTTGACCACGCCAATGCTGCCCTGGGGCATCTTAAAGGCTTCAATCAATTTTAAAATAACAGCAGTCTTGCCGGAGGAGGGTGGTCCGGCGATGGTGATTAATTTCATTTCGTTACCTTCTTTATCTTTGCTTATCATGACGTGTAAGGGGTCACAGACCCTTATTTTTTAAAACGGCAAAGCAGCGGGGTGGCTGCTTTGCCGTATCAGTGGTGGAATTATTTGGCTGTTTTACCCAGTGAATTAGCAACCAGTTTAGTGTACTGATCCTGGGTTAAATCGGTGTGGTAGAACAATTTGTAATATTCAGCGGCTTTTTTATAGCCATCATATTGAGCCTGATCGGGATATAATAACTGAGTCATCCAGATCATCCCCATCAAACGGTTAACGGATGGCGGGCTGCCCATCCAGTTATAGGGGCCATTGGGGACTTCATAATAAGTGCCGTTTTTAATGGCCTTAAGATTCTGCCAGGCTTCGCTGGTTGCCACGGCGCTGTAAGCACTGCCGGGGGCAAAAATAATGACATCCGGATCCCACAGCATCAGCTGCTCCATATCCACCGGGTTGCCGGTGCCTTTGCTGGAAATATCACTGACAACCGCCACATTATTGCTGAGGGCATCAATTACTTCAGCATGGAAAGAACCCTTGGCCAGCACACTCAGGCCATCTTCGCCGGTACAGTAAACCAGTTTGGCTTTGCCGTTTTCACCAACTTTATCAATAATATTTTGGGTATCGGTATTGACCGTCTCACAGTATTTTGCCAGAACTTCGGCTTCTTTTTCTTTACCAAGCAGTTTCCCTAAGGTTCGATAAGCCTCGGCCATGGTATCGATGGTTGCTTCGATGTGAACGGTTGGAATGCCGACCTGTTCCTGAATGCCATCCATATCCTCGACGATGGTGGATTTGGATTCGCCAATATCAATGATAATCTGGGGGTCGACGTTGGCAATTTCTTCAAGATTTAAATCACCCTGGCCATAAAATTGGCCTAAAACGGGCAGATCCAGGTATTGGGTGTCGATGTATTCTTGAGCAGTGGCATCCCATTTACTGGAAAGACCGACAAACATTTCCGGAGCTAAAGCAAAAAGGGCGATCTGCGCCAGCGCCCCGGAAGGGACAATCCGGGTGATTTTGGTCGGAACCTCGACCACCCGGCCAGCAGAGTCGGTAAAGCTGGTGGTGGCATTTGCTGATGCCGTGCCGGATCCGCTGCTGCCGCAGGCGGTGGCCATCGTCATCACCAGACAAACTACCAGTAATAGGGCTACAAGTTTTTTCTTCATTTCATTTTCTCCTCTTTAGACGTTTATGTTCTTTATATCAAAACCATTGACAATGGTTTAAAGTCAGTGTCAATCAATTCTAGAGGCTGACCCAAGAGCGGATTACCAGATAATCAGATGGCACATTTGGGAACACAGACTCTGACCCGGTCATCATAAAGGCTATTGATGGTTACCTCAGCAGCGTAGAGATTGCGAATCAGCTCTTCGGTAAAAATGTCGCCGGGTTGCCCCCAGGCGGCGATTTCACCATCTTTCATGGCCATCACCGTGTCGGAGAATAAAAAGGTCTGATCCGGATTATGGGTTGATTGGATGATCGTGTAACCTTCTTGAGCCAGGGATTTTATCTGGGTCAGAACACGGATCTGGTTGCCATAATCCAAATTGGCGGTCGGTTCATCCAGAATCAGAATTTTTGCCTTTTGCACCAGGGCCCGGGCCATCAACACCAGCTGGCGTTCACCGCCGCTTATTTGGGTATAGCCCCGCTTTTTCAGATGACTGATCCCCAGCCGTTCCAGGGCCTGTTCCACCAGTTGCAGCTGTTTTTTCCCCGGTTTTGAAATCACCGAGACCTGATGGGTGGTGCCCATCAAGACCATGTCGAAGACACTGTAGTTAAAGGACGGATAGTGGGATTGGGGGATATAGGCAACAGCTTTGGCGATATCCATAATGCTCATGGCATTCAGGTTTTTACCATGAAGGAGTATTTGGCCGGAATACCCTTTTTGTAAACCCAGCATGCAGCGAAAAAGGGTGCTTTTGCCGACACCGTTGGCGCCCAGAATGGACAACAACTGATTTTCCTGAGCGGCAAAACTGACGTGCTTGAGAATCGGATGCGTGCCATAACTGAAGCTGAGATTTGCGACTTCAATACTCAATAGATTTCCTCCGTTCTGGTAATTAGATAGATGAAAAAGGGGGCACCAATAAAGGCGGTTAAGATCCCCAGGGGGATCTCGGTGGTGAACAGATTTCGGGATACATCATCTACAAGCAAGAGAAAGATAGCCCCGAACAGCATCGTGGCGGGCATCAGATGATTAAAGTTATTCCCCACCAGTTTTCTGGTCAAGTGGGGAATGACCAAGCCAACCCAGCCAATCATGCCGCTGACCGACACGCTGGCAGCAGTAACAAGGGTGGCGCAGATAATGACGATTAAACGAATTTGGTTTGAATTAACCCCCATGGTGCGGGCTTCATCGTCACCCATGGTCAGGACGTTCATCCGCCACCTTAATAATAATAAGGGGATCAGGCCCAGCGCCATGGGAATCAGGACAAAGGTCACCTCACTGATTTTGGCACCGTTTAAGCTACCCATCAGCCAGTAGGTGATGGCAGGGAGTTGATCGCTGGGATCGGCAATGAGTTTGATAAAGGAGGTACCGGCCGAGAACAGCGAACTGATCATTATGCCGGACAAAATGAGCGCTAAAATGTTTTTGCCCTTGGCTTTTTTGCTGATTAGATAGACCAGGGCAACGGTTAGCAGACTGAATCCGAAGGCTGAGATCGTGATCATAAAGCTGCTGCCGTAATGGAGGATCGCCAGAGCAGCACCAAAAGCGGCACCAGCAGAGGCCCCTGGATATCGGGAGCGGCCATGGGATTTTGAAAAACGCCCTGGTAAGCGGCACCAGCAGCCGATAGACAACAACCGACCAGGCAGGCCAATGCGATTCGGGGTAAGCGGACATTGAATAAGACAGTTTCAATTTTTTCAGTCCAAAAGGGTTCGATGGGGATAAGCTTTGAAAAGAGAATGCCCAGCAGCTCATTGGTATAAATTGGGTATCGACCAATCCGGAAGGAAACGACGATTGTAAGAATCAGAATAATGCCCAGACTGAGAATGATTAAAGTATTTCGGTTAAACTGTTTCAATACCGGCTCCTTGATAAGTTTCGATTTAAAATGTTTAGTATGTTTTTATTATGTTTTGATTATTTTTGTACATTGTACAATAAAGTCTTACTCTGTGTCAAACGGACTTTCCTAATATTCAAGTGTCAAAAAGAATGAACCTTCATTGATCCAATTTGATGTGAGCATTCAAATAAATCGGTGATAGCGGTTAAAAATGCAAAAAAAATAGACCCGCTAAACGGATCTATTCAGACTGTTAAAAAAGATAACCCAGTACCGACAATTGTTACATCATGTTGTGCGCATCGGAGCGGACACGGCATCGCCTGTCCGATTCCGCAGCGAACAACAGATTAACAATTGGTCGGTACGGCAGTTTATCAACAACCTCACACCCTGATGCTTAATCAGGGTTTAAATTGTGTTAATTTAGATTGTTTTCTTCCAGGGCCAGTTTGGCTGCTGGGAAAGGCTCCAGCGCCCGGCTTAAGATTCCCTGAACGTAGGCGATCAGCATCCCGTAGTTGGTGATGTAAACCCCTTTTTGTCGGGCGGTGTGAACCCGGTATTGCATTTCCCGACGGTTGAGCATACAGCCGCCACAATGGACAATCACCGCATACTCGCCAATATCCTTGGGATAATGGGCCCCGGAGGCCCAATGGAAGTCAATATCACAGCCAGCAATCTGGCGGATCCAGCGGGGGATTTTAACCTTGCCGATATCATCGGCCTGGCGGTGATGGGTACAGCCCTCAACAATCAGCACCTTATCCCCGGGGGCCAGTTGTTCAATCCGTTTAATCCCCCGAACCATTTCGGCCAAATCGGTTTTTTGTCGGGCAAACAGGATCGAAAAAGAGGTCAGGGGAATATCGGCAGGGGTATCGGCCGAGACCTTCAGGAAGGCCTGGGAGTCGGTGATGACAATGGCTGGCGGCTTGTTCAGGCTTTCCAGGGTGTGTTTGAGCTCATGCTCCTTGGTGATCATCGCCACCGCATCCTTTTCGAGGATGTCCCGGATGGTTTGCTGCTGGGGCAGAATCAACCGACCCTTGGGGGCCGATTTGTCAATTGGGGTCACCAGTACCACCATATCTCCGGAATCGATCAGATCGCCAACCAGGGCCGGTTCCACATCTTCATAATTGGCATGGTCGATGATCATTTGCTTAACGGCTTTAATCCCGGTGCCATTATAAACACTGGTAAAGGATAAGGGGATTTTAAGGGATTTTTTCAAGGCTTCGATCTCTTCCGGTGCAGGACAGCCCTTGTCGGCCTTGTTGAGCACAAAAACGCTGGGGATTTTGCGCTTGATCAGTTGATCAATGAATTCTTCTTCAAAGTCAGTGATGCCGGTTTCAATATCTGCCACGACAATCGCAAAATGGCATTTCCGGAGGACCTCATAGGTTTTTTCAATCCGCAGCAGTCCCAGTTCGCCGGTATCATCCAGACCGGCGGTGTCAATAAAGACCACCGGGCCGATCGGCAACAGCTCCATGGTTTTATAAACCGGATCGGTGGTGGTTCCGGCCACGTCCGAAATAACCGCCACCGACTGGTCCGTCAGTGCATTAATCAAAGAGGATTTACCGGCATTTCGTTTGCCAAAAAGGCCAATCGCCATCCGGCTGGACATCGGGGTTTCATTCATACTATTTAAATTCATAATTTTTTCCTTTCGATCAGAGATTTTGATCAGTGTTTTTTATCCATGCTGGGTGAGGTCAGCCGTTCCGGTTTTAATACTGCATCGAGCTCCGAAACGGTCATCCAATTTTTTTCGAGAATGATATCCCGGATGGGCTTTCCGGTTTCTTTTAAAATCAGGGCTGCTTCGGTGCCCTTGTCATAGCCGATGATGGCAGTCAGAGCGGTGAGCATGACGGTGCTGTTTTCCAGATGTTCCCGACAGGTCTGCTCGTTGGCGGTGATCCCGGCAATACAGCGCTTGCTAAACAGCGGCAGCGCATGACGGAGCAGATCCAGTTCCTCAAACAGGTTTTTGGCAATCACCGGTAAAAAAGCATTAAGCTCCAGCTGTCCGGACATGGCTGCCAGGGTGATGGCGGTGTCATTGGCAATAATCTGAAAGGCAACCTGATTGACCGCTTCAGGGATGACCGGATTGACCTTGCCGGGCATAATTGAAGATCCGGCCTGAACTCCCGGCAGGGTGATTTCGCCAAGGCCGGTGTAGGGTCCGGAGGACAGCAGCCGTAGATCATTGGCAATTTTTGAAAGATTGACGGCGGCTGTTTTTAACAGTCCTGAAACTTCCACAAAGACATCGCAGTTCTGGGTCGGATCCATCATGTAATCGGTTCGGGCCAGGCTGATGCCGGTCAGATCCCGAAGTTTTTCAATCATCGTAAAGATATAGGCCCGGGGGGCATTGAGGCCGGTACCCACGGCAGTACCACCGATATTCACCTGCCGGAGCCGCTCTTCAGCCTTGTAAAGCCGCCAGCGATCCCGGGAAATGGCCTGGGCCCAGGCGCCAAACTCCTGACCCAGGGTTACTGGTACGGCATCCTGAAGCTGGGTTCGCCCGGCTTTGATGATCCGGGAAAAGGCTTCTTCCTGTTCCTGAAGGGCCGACTGCAGGTTGGCAAAGGACTCGGTCACTGGTTTTAACAGCCGGATGGCAGCAATTCGCACCGCAGTCGGAAAGACATCATTGGTCGATTGGTGAAGATTGACGTGATCCAGCGGATGTATCAGGCGGTAATCCCCTTTTTGTCCGCCCAGGCGTTCAATGGCCCGGTTGGCAATCACCTCGTTGACATTCATATTGGCCGAGGTACCGGCACCGCCCTGCAGACAATCCACCACAAACTGGTTACTTAGGGCTCCCGCCAGAATCTCGTCACAGGCGGCGATGATGGCTTCGCCTTTGTCAGGCGCCAGGGCGCCAATGCTTAGATTGGTCAGCGCTGCCGCTTTCTTGATGACCACCAGAGCGGCCACCAACTCTTTGTGAATCGGCTGGCCGGTCAGATGAAAATTCTCCCTAGCCCGCACCGTATGGATACCAAAATAGGCATCCGCCGGTACTTCACACGGTCCTAATAAATCATGTTCAATTCGCATGTTTTCCCTCTTTTCAAATACAAAAAAGCTCTCTTTCCGAAAAATAGGCGGAAAGAGAGCGCAATTGTATCAGGATGTTTAAAAAATAAAGCAAACACGTGCATTATCAATAAACTTGCCAATTTCGCACCTTTCCGGTCAGAAAAAATCTTTTCGGTCAGGATAATAGCAACACTATAACGTTTTCAGTTTAATAAGGCAATCTTAGCATTGTTTGACAGCTTTGTCAAAGTCGGGTTAGGGTATTATTTTGTGAACCCGGCCTGATTTGATTGTTGCTCAACCAGATGAGATAATAATCGAGCAATAAGAAAATATAAGCAGAAGAATTAAAGGGAATTATATATGCGAATTAACAAACTTTTTCCTTGACTATTTAAACCGGTTCAATTAACATAGAGTTTAATTAGTTTATAATTATTATTTGATAAATAATAATAAAGCATACTAGAAGTCAGGAGGCCAGCAATGAGTGAATTAGAAACAGCATACCCATGGGCATTGTTTAATCTGGAACAGGGTGTCTATGGTGTTTCCAGTCAATATATTAAATCCATTTTTAAAATTGAAAATTTAATAAAGATGCCGGGTATGCCCGACTACATGCGGGGTGCAGTGAACATGCGCGGGAAAATTGTGCCGATTATTGATACGCGAAAATTTTATGGGTTTCAGTCGGTTGCAGAGGAAATTAACGGATTGACAGAACTGTTGGGACAGCGAAAACAGGATCATATCAATTGGATTAGAGAATTGGAAGACTCAGTTGTGGAAAACCGGGAGTTCAAGCTAACAACCGATCCTCACGCCTGTGCCTTTGGAAAATGGTATGATCATTTTGAAACCGATGACCAAACGCTGGAATATCTTTTGCGAAAATTTGATGCGCCCCATAAGCGGATTCATAAAGTGGGCGTTGAAGTCAGGCAACTGGTGGATCAGGGCGAGCGAGAAAAGGCTTTTGATGTGATCAGAAAAGCAAAAAATAACGAGTTAATCCAAATGATCAAACTGTTTGATACATTGGTGAATGATTTTACAGAATCCAAACGGGAATTGGCGATCGTGTTGGAGGATCCAAAACAAAATCTGGAAATAGGTCTGACGGTGGATCGGGTCATTGCCATTGAACCGATTCTGGAAGATCGGGAAAATTCCCTTGATTCAGTAACCCATAAGTCCCATGAGAGCCTTGGTCTGGGAAAACGATCAAAAGATCAAACGCCAGTCTTTATTATTGATGAAAACTATTTTTTTAATTTATAGCAAAATTACTATTTCGGCAACAGTTCTTTGAGAGGATAAATGAAACGATGTGATTTTATAAAAAAAACGGGTAGATACTCCATAAACCAGAGAGGAGGATTTGTGGATGAACTATCAAATCGTTAAAGAATTTCCCCATCCGATGATGGAAAAAGGAAAGAGGCCGGTGATCTCCATCTATGTGGATACCCATATCAAGAAACCGGATCGTCTGGAAAATCCCATCCGTTTTAAGAATCTCGTTAAAGAAGCCCAGGCTTCTTTAAAAGACAAGGAATTCAAAGGTTTTAAAGATCTCTTTTCGTTGTTTAAAGAAATGGAGGAAGATGCTTTGTTCTGGGAGGGTGCCACCGAAAGTATGGCCATTCTGGGGGATGAAGAAGAGTGCATTGTTTATAAGCTGCCGGTCAACGTTAAAAGCCTGGCGATTGTGTCAGACAGTTTTTATATAAAACCTCTGCTACGCAGTTTTCAGTCCAACGGCCATTATCATGTGCTGGGGCTGAACCGGGATAATTTTGTTTTGTTTGAAGCTGACCGTTACGGCATTACCGAAATTCCAGTCGATGCCAGGGATGCCACCATGGAAGGGGTGCTGGGAACTGAAAAAACCGCCCCCCATCTGTCCGTGGCCAGCATCGGTGGCGACCAGTCCATGTATCACGGTCATGGCGGGGCCAAGGATGAGCGCAAGGTGGATCAGGAAAAGTTCTTCCGGCATGTTGATACCTTTGTGCTGGAACAGTATTCCAAAAAACAAAAAATACCCCTGATTTTGGTTAGTCCCGATGAACACCAGGGTGAATTCAGAAAGCTGTCAAAAAATAATTTCCTGATTGATGAGGGCATCAAAATTGATGGCGATGCTTTAGACAAGAAAAGCCTGTATGTAAAGGTTCAGGATGTGATGCAGGAACGGTTTAAAAAAGAATTGAAAGACCGGATGGCCGCTTTTTCTGAAGCCCACGCCAAGGATTTGGGGTCTGATGATGTGATACAGATTGGCCGGGCCATTGTCGAAGGCAAGGTCGCCAGCCTCTATCTGGAAGAAAACACGGTTCATCCCGGCCGCTTTGATCCCCAGCTGGGCACGGTTATGCAGGGTGAAATTGCCGATCCCCGTGTTGGCGATGTCTATGATGATATGGCCGAGGTGGTGCTGAGCCGGGGTGGTGAGGTGTTGATCCTGGGCAAAGATGAAATGCCCACCGAAAGGGAGCTGGCAGCAGTGTATCGGTACTGATTGTTTGAGTATAACAACAAATTAATTGAGGATTAACTCCTAATATTTAAAGGGGTTAATCCTTATTATTTTTCCGGATTAAGTCGGATTTTGTAGTATAATAAAAGAAAATTTTATAGAAACAGATATTTTATCAAATGGTTGATGTGTAAAAATAAGCGAAAGTGAAAGGGAACACAATGAGTAACGAATATAAAGAAAAAATAGGTAAATTGGTTGACAACATTTCAGAAAGTTATCGAAAGGAGTGCTATATTGCCCCGCATGATTTAGGGTTTTTACCAAACCGTACGGTAATCATTGATACCACTAAAGCTTTGCGCCAGCTTGTTTTCCCCAGTTATTTCGGGAAAACCAATTTTCGTAGAGAAATTCAGGATTATCATATTGGCGAGCTGCTGGTCTGTATTATTGAGAGCTTAACCAAGCAGATTACCCTGGCCTTGAAGCATCAGGCCAGCCGGAAGGAAAATTTGGGTGAGGAATATTATCATCAGGAAGCGTTACGAATCTGCGATGAGTTTATGAGCAGAATTCCGCAGATTCGGGAGTTTTTAGCAACCGATGTTATTGCCGCCTTTGACGGTGATCCGGCGGCAAAGAGTAAGGACGAAATCATCTTCTGCTATCCCGGTGTTTTTGCCATCAGTATTCATCGTCTGGCACATGAGTTGTATAAACTTTCAGTGCCGTTGATCCCCCGGATTATGAGCGAATATGCCCATAACATTACCGGGATCGATATCCATCCTGGGGCGACCATCGGTAAATACTTTTTTATTGATCATGGGACCGGTGTGGTTATTGGTGAAACGGCGATTATCGGGGAACATGTCAAAATTTATCAGGGTGTTACCCTGGGGGCGCTATCTACCCGGGGTGGCCAGAAACTGCGGGGTATCCGGCGTCATCCCTGTCTGGAGGATGAAGTTACCGTTTATTCCGGGGCTTCTATTTTAGGTGGCGATACGGTTGTCGGCAAAGGATCGGTCATTGGTAGTAATGTATTTATTACAAAATCGGTGCCGGAAGGAACCAAAGTTAGTATCAAAACCCCAGAATTGCTTTTTTCTGGGCAGGCCACTAAAGAAGCTTCAGTGGAAGCCTTTGATTAAGTGAGATAACGCATATCAACAGTGGTACCATATAAAAAGCAGTATGGCAAAGTAATAAAAAATATTTATAAGCTGACTCAAACAGAAAAAGTTTCAGGATTATTTTTATCTTGAAACTTTTTCTGCGTTTAAAATATAGTGAAAGGGGGTATGTAAAAGGGGTATACTGGATGTTAACAGCGTATAAGATAGCAAGACAAAGAAAAAAGGACGTAAAGGGACAAAGGATAGCTGGAATTGGGTAAATAATAAAAGCTTAGGGGGAACAATGAGCACAAAGATATTGATTGTGGATGATTCGACCACAGATCGGCTGATTATCAGTACCATGTTGGCGGATTATCAGACGTTGACAGCCTGTGATGGGTTGGAGGCCATGGAATTAATTGCCAAAAACCCGGACATTGATTTGGTCATTCTTGATTTAAACATGCCCAGAATGAACGGATTTGAAGTGCTGGAGGCACTACAGAAGGATCCGGAATATCGCAAACTTCGTACCATTATTCTGACTAATTATGATGAAATCGACAATGAGGTCAAAGGCCTGGAATTAGGAGCGGTGGATTATATCAGAAAACCGCTTAATCTTCAGTCGTTGCTGATTCGGATTAACATCCATATCAAATTAAAGCGGATCCAGAAAATGATCGAACAGGATAATGAACGGCTGGATGCCATGGTGTTAAAGAAAACCAGAGAGGTGGCCGCCACCCGGGACATCACCATCCAGGCGTTAGTCGGGCTGTTGGAAGTCCGCAATGTTGAATCGTCCAAACATACCATCCGTACCCAATTAATTATGAAAATTCTTTGTGACCATTTAAGTGAAAAACCCAAATACCAGGATATCCTCAGTGAAAACTACGTCAAGGAACTGGTGACCACCACCCCGCTTCACGATATCGGCAAGGTCGGCATTCCTGATAATATTTTATTAAAACCGGGAAGACTTACCGAGGATGAATTTACAATCATGAAAAAACATGTGGATTACGGGGTCAATGCCCTGCAAAATGAAATTTACTGCGATGAGGATGTCCCCAGCTTTATCAAAACGGCCATGGAAATTGTCGGGGCCCATCATGAAAAATATGATGGCAGTGGATATCCCCGGGGATTAGCGGGAGCAGAGATACCGCTGCCGGGACGTCTGATGGCGATTATCGACGTCTATGATGCGCTGACCAGCAAACGGGTTTATAAGCCAGCTTATGATTATGACTATAGCATCAATCTGATCCGGAGTGAAAGCGGCAAACATTTTGATCCAGAGATTGTGATGGGATTTTTGGAAATCCAGGAAAAAGTCATTGAGATTTCCCGTAAATTCATTCAGGACACCGATAATTCTGAGGTCTGGTCATGAAGCTCTTGGCCAGGGTAATGGTGATACTGATCATTATTCTGGGCTGGCCCTCTTTTTGTTATGCCCGAGATGACACCATTAGCTGGACCCCTGAAGAACTGGCGTTTATGGAAGAGCATCCGGTGATCCGGCTGGGGGTCGACCCCAAGTTTGTGCCCTTTGAGTTTTTTGATAAAGATGGCACCTATCAGGGTATTACCTCGGACTATCTGGAAATAATCAGTGAAAAAACCGGTTTGGAGATGGTGGTTACCCCCGGGTTGACCTGGACTGAAGCTTATGAAAAAGCCCTTCATGGCGAGGTCGATATGCTCCCGGCGGTTTCAAAAACACCGGCCCGGGAACAATATTTTTTATTTTCAGAACCCTACTATTATTTTAAGCGGGTCATTGTGGTGCGGGATTCCACCCAGGGAATCAGCAGCCTTGAAGATCTGTTCGGTCAAACCGTGGCGGTTCAAAAAAACAGTTCCCATCACAGCTATCTGGCAGACTATCCGCAGCTTAACCTGAGTTTGTACGACTCGGTCGAAGCCGCCTTAACGGCCGTTGCCGATGGCAGTGAAACAGCTTTTGTGGGAAATCTGGCGACCACCAATTATCTGATCAATTCAACGGGTCTGACTAATCTGAAGTATGTCGCCTTCGAAGCCGAAAAACAGCAGGGCCTATATTTTGCGGTACGCAACGATTGGCCGGTTTTGATTGGCATCATTGATAAAACCCTGGCGACCATCACCCCGGAAGAGCGGATTGCGATTAACAGCAAGTGGGTTGGGGCCGATGTGGAACCGGATTATGGTCCGGTTTATCAGGTAGTCATGATGGTCAGTGGGGTCATTATTCTGATCTGGCTGGTGTCGATTTATTGGATTTTACGGCTCCGTCGGGAAATTGACACGCGGAAGAAAATTCAGTGTGATCTGGAAATTGCCCGCCAGGAAGCCGAGGCCGCCAACACGATAAAATCCAGTTTTCTGGCCCGAATGTCCCATGAAATCCGGACGCCCCTAAATGCGATTACCGGGATGGCCTATCTGGTTAAAAAAACCCAGGTAACTCTGACCCAGAAGATGTATCTGGATCGGATCACTCAGTCGGCGAATACGATGCTGAGTATTATTAACGATATTCTTGATTTTTCTAAGATTGAAGCCGGAAAAATCGAGCTGGAGCGGGTTTCTTTTAATCTGGATCAGGTGATTCAGGATGTGATTAACATCGTATCCTATAAAATCGAAGAACAGCGGATCGGTTTTAAACTGACCAAGGATCCCAAAATTCCCAACTGTTATTTCGGTGATGCCAAACGGATTGAGCAGATTTTATTGAACCTGATTAATAATGCCACCAAATTTACCAACACCGGAGAAGTCTCCCTTGATATCCGTCTGGTGGCCAGGGAATCCAATTACTATCATCTGGCCTTTACCGTCCGGGATACCGGCATCGGGATGACCGACGAGCAGATAAAAAATCTGTTCGAACCCTTTGCTCAGGGCGATGCCAGCATTAACCGCCGTTTTGGGGGGACCGGGCTGGGGCTTTCGATTGTAAAAAGTCTGGTGGATATGATGAAGGGCGAGATTGAAGTTTACAGCACTGCAGGTGAAGGATCAACCTTTATTGTCGAATTGTCTCTGGAAAAAGATCAGCAGAGCGAACAGGAATATCAGCAGCAGGTTTCGTCACTTTATTTCAATGATATAAAGACCCTGGTACTGGAAAAAACCGGGTCAAATATGAATATAATTGACAGTTATCTCGGGGCTTTTGGAATGCATTGCGAGCTGACCACCTCGTCGGTCAGTGCCATCAGCATGCTGGAACTGGAAAATGGCAAATTTACGGAGCCCTTTGATCTGCTGATTCTGGATTACGATACGCCAAGTGGTGGGGGCTTTAAATTTGTTGAAATGATCCAGGAAAACAAGAAAATCCTGAAAAAGCCCAAGGTTATTATGCTATTGCCGATGATGCGGGAAGACTTGTTTGACCAACTCGATACCCAGGGGGTTGACATTGGCATTGGCAAACCGATCATCCCCTCAGTTTTATATAATGGGATTTTGGAGATTTTTAGAACCAAAGCAATTGTCGCCAATCAGGAGTTTAAACAGGAAACCTTTAATAAGGATATCCTGGATAATAACTATGGTATCCTGGTGGTGGAAGACAACAAAACCAATCAGCTGATTGCCAAATCACTGTTGGAACCAGTCGGTTTCCGGGTTTGGCTGGGTAATGACGGACAGGAAGGGGTAGAGCTCTTTAAGGCGCACCGCAGTGATATTGATTTAATCCTGATGGATTTGCACATGCCAGTACTTAATGGTTATGAAGCGTCGGAGCAAATCAGAACGCTCTCGGCGGATATTCCAATTGTCGCCATGACCGCTGATGTGATTGAGGGGGTAAAGGAAAAGTGCGAATCATGCGGGATTCATCACTACATCAGCAAGCCCTTTGATCCCGAACAATTTGTGGAAACCATCAGCAAAATTATCAGCGTCGAAACAGCTACTTCAAAAGAGTCCAAGCACCCGGACAGTGATCAGAACAAGGAAAGGGCAGATGGGGTTGCGGTTCTTGATCGGGCAGAGGGGCTCCGTTATATGGGGAACAATCAGGCGCTCTATCAGGAGGTACTGGCAGCCTATTTCACTGAAAATCAGGAAGTGGTTGAAAAACTGGCGCTCGCTATCAAAAACCGGCGCTATCAGGAAGCCGCCCAAATGGTTCATAAGGTTAAAAGCAGTTCTGGCAGTATCGGCGCCAGGAAACTTTTTGAAGTGGCCAAGGCCTTGCAAAAAGCTCTGGAAAGCTGTGATGAAAGGGAAATAGCCAGTCTTCATCCGGCATTTTCGCAGGCCATGAAACAATTGCTGACGATGATAAAAAGCGATTAAGAGCAATGCGGGTGGATAAGTTAACAGCGGGTACCATAAGGGATATAGATAAACAAATTCTTCCAATTCACACCGGGATTTTGTAGCAAAAACCAATAGTTGTGCTATAATAATCACAACGTAAGTATGATGAGGAGGGTAACAATGTTAAATATTGCTTCGCGGATTGATCAGCTGCCGATGACATCAATGTTGAAAAAGGTTCTTTTGTTAACCGGGATCGGCTGGATGTTTGATGCGATGGATCAGGGGATGGTTTCCGGTGTGATGGCAGCCATCGGTAAAGAATGGGCGTTAGATCCCAGTCAGCTCGGGTTGCTGGGCAGCATCGGAATGCTGGGGATGGCCTTGGGTGCCGGTTTGTCCGGGATGGCCGCTGATAAGTGGGGCCGCCGAACGGTGATTATGTGGACCCTGATTATTTATGGGGTCTCCAGTGCGCTGTCCGGTTTTGCCGTCAATTTTACGATGCTATTGGTACTGCGGTTTTGTACCGGTTTTGGACTGGGTGGGGAGTTGCCAGCGGCATCAACCCTGGTCAGTGAGTTTTCGCCGACCCGGATGCGGGGCAGAAATGTAATTATTCTGGAGAGCTTCTGGGCCTGGGGATGGCTGATTGCCGCCTTTGTGGCTTACTTGTTTATTCCCGTCTATGGCTGGCGGATGGCCTTTTTAGTGGGTGGTATTCCAGCCCTGTTTGCAGCTTTCTTTCGGATGGCCGTGCCGGAATCGCCCCGGTATCTGGAATCAGTGGGAAAAACCGCTGAAGCCGAAGCATTGCTGGTAACCATGGAAAAACAGGCCAATATTACCAGTCAGGTTGAGTCTACTGAAGTTGATAAACTTAGTCATATCAAGGCATCATTTTTAGATTTATGGTCCAAGCCCTATATAAAATCTACCATTGTATTATGGGTGATCTGGTTTGGGATCAATTTTGGTTACTATGGTTTTGTTTTGTGGACGCCGTCACTATTGGTGGCAAAAGGCTTCACCCTGACAAAAAGTTTTGAATTTACCCTGATCATGTGTCTGGCCCAGTTGCCGGGATATTTCAGTGCGGCGTATCTGATTGAGAAAGTTGGCCGAAAAAAAGTGCTGGCCATTTATTTTGCCGGAACGGCACTGGCGGCCTGGCTATTTGGCCATGCTGGCAGTGTGGAACAGATTCTGATCTATGGTTCAATGCTTTATTTTTTCAGTCTGGGTGCCTGGGGCTGTGTTTATGCCTATACGCCAGAAGTTTATCCGACCTTTTTCAGAGCGACCGGTTCTGGCTGGGCCGCCGCATTTGGACGGATTGGCGCTTTTTCGGCTCCCTTTATTGTGCCGGTAATCTATAATTACTATGGCACCGAAATCGGCTATACCAATGTATTTATTACTCTGACCCTCGTATTTGCAGTGGTGGCCATTGTGGTAGCGGTGTTTGGTAAGGAAACGATGGGGAAAAGCCTGGAAGAAATCAACAAAGCAACCGTTTGAATTTAAGGCATCATAAAATAAGTGAAAAAACAAACAGCCTCTTGTCGATTAAAAGACAACAGGCTGTTTGTTTCTTTAGAACGTTTATAAAATCAGACAACTTTAACGGCATCACTGGGATAAGGCATTCTCAATCGACTTGAGATAGGCTTTGCTGGACACCGTGGCACTGCTGATGGTGTCGACGGTGGTGTTCTGTTTTTCGATCACCGCATGAATAAGGGCATCAGTCACCTCGGGCTTTTCCATGGTGACGGTTTTGACCACCGCAATGTTTGAAATCTGGTGATCAGCCACGCTGACGGCGACCTCATTGCTCCAGCGCCCGGCCGTATAAACACCGGTATAGGTGCCGTCTTCAATTCCTTTCAGATCGACGGGGTTAATCGCCAGATTTTCGCCGGCTTCCAGGCCGTTGGTGATGTAAAAAACGCCACCGGCGCCGACCAGTACCAATACCCCCAGAATACTGAGAAGAATAATTATTGCTTTTTTCATCTGCTTTTCCTCCTGTTATTTTGATTCCTGGTCCATTTTTTCCAGGTTGGCCAGCAATTTTTCAATAACCGTCCGGGTCATTGCCAGTTCTTCGTCAGATATACCATCAAATAATTTTTCGGTAAAGATTTCTGATTTCTGCTGACTTTCTGTGCCAAACGAATCAACCGCATCGGTTAGCTTAATCCGGGTGATCCGGGCGTCATGGGGATCTTTTTCCATCACAACAAAGCCTTTTTGTTCCAGTTTAAGCGCCACCTGTTTGACATTCTGATGGGAACTGCCCATGCTTTTTGCTACTTCCTTAAGGGTTGGGTCGTGATCAAAAATATTCTGCACCACAATGGTCAGCAGCCATTGCTTGGTTGTCAAGTTGTATTCTTTCAGTTCCCGTTCCAACAGGGTGTCCATCTGGTTGGCGACGACTTGGACACCGCCAAAGATGAATTTTTGATCGGGCATTGAATCCATATTGTCCAAAATATAACCTCCACTTATCAATTAAGGTAATACATTACCTTAATTGATAATACATTACCTTTTTTTATCTGTCAATACTTTTTAGAAAAATTAATCTGTTTCTGAAAAAAGTTAAGGGGTATCTGTATTTGAAAGGGTTTGCAGAAATTTAAGCGGCAGAAAATTTCAAATGTGTGTTATTATAGACAGGCATCAGAAAGAGGAGAAGGTTATGCCAAAAGTAGGAATGCGAATTTTTAAAACATTTATAGCGGTTTATCTCTGCTTCTTAATCTATTTATTAAGAGGCGAGCAAGGCTCCCCCTTCTATTCGGCGATTGCGGCGATTTTATGCATGCAGCCCTATGTTTCCAATAGCTTTAAGGTAGCCATGAATCGAACCCTGGGTACCTTTATCGGTGGGGCGATGGGGTTGGGATTGCTTATTTTTGAGCGGAGCTTCATCCCGGTGGATATGCCGATGCTGCAATATCTGGTGGTATCCTTGTGCGTTATCCCGCTCATTTATTTTACAGTCGCCATCAAAAAACCAACGGCATCTTATATTACCTGTGTGGTTTTTTTAAGCATTACAGTGACCCATGGGGCCGATGTGAATCCGCTGATCTTTACCATTGACCGGATCGTGGACACCCTTATCGGAATCTTTGTGTCATTGGGAGTCAATGCTTTTCACTTGCCCCGGCGCAGAAACAGAAAAACGCTCTTTGTCACCAATCTGGATGGTTCCTTGTTGAATTCCCAGGTTGAAATCAGCAGTTACTCCAGAATAAAACTAAACACCATGATCCGCCAGGGCGCTTTGATTACCATTGCCACGACCAGAAGTGCCGAAACCCTGCTGCCCCTGCTGGAAGGCGTAGAAATAAAGGTTCCCGTTATCATGATGAATGGGGCGGTTTGGTATGATCTGCAAAAACGAAGTTATTTAAGCTGCAAGAAAATGAATCCGGAAGTGGCCAAGCAACTGATTGATGTTTTTGAAAAACGGGAGCTGAATTGTTTTACCCACACCATCATCAATGATGTTCTCCATGTTTATTACACCAGGCTTATTAATCCGGTGGAGGAAAAAATCTATCATTCCAAAAAGCGACTCCCGGAACAGAGCTATGTGTGCGGCGAGGTGCCAAATGATCAAAGCGTTTTATCGATTATGGCAGTGGATCAGAAGGCGACGATCGTCCAGGTTAAAGCGGCCATCATGAAGCTGGAAATTGCGTCAGCGGTTAATGTTGAGTGCTATCCGGATGATCAACATCCGGGCTATTACTTTCTCGAAATAACCAGCCGGGAAGCCTCGGTGAAAAATGCCATCATGGATATGAAAGCCCGATATGCTACCGATAAAGTGATTGCGTTTGGCAATGACATCAGGAATGCAGCGATGCTGGAAGCCGCCGATTTTGCTTATGTGGTTGAAAATGCATCCATCGAACTAAAAGAAATGGGCTGGCCGCAGATAGGAGCGAATGACGATGATGCAGTGGTCAAGACCATCAGTCGCCATTTTTATGCCAAACCGGGGAGCTTTAAATAATGATAACCGTTTGCAGGTGACAAGGGGTTTGACACCACATCTTGTATATGATAAAATTAAAACAACCAAATATGAAGATAACGGTGCTGTGCCAACCGGTGCAGCATGGGGGAAGCCGGTGCAAATCCGGCACGGTCCCGCCGCTGTAAGGGGGAGATTTTTTTAAAAAGATCAAGCCTAAGTCAGATTACCCACCGTTATTTGTCACACCAGACTCTACGCGTGATAGAGGGTGTTTGAGCCAAGCAATCTTAGACCTCTTGACCCACGCCGTCGAGAGGTTTTTCAATGCCCGAAACAACAAAAAGACTCGCAGGAAAGTAGGAAAACAAACCAGGATGATTACGAAGATCAAAAAAAGAGATGGACGAGAAGCCCCTTTTAATATTGAAAAAATTGCCAATGCCATTTTTAAGGCCGCCAGTGAAATCGGCGGCCAGAATTATCAGACCGCCATGGAGCTATCTGAAAAAGTGGCCATCTATATCGAACAGGAAATGAACACCAATACCCCGACGGTGGAAGAAATTCAGGATGCGGTGGAAAAAATTCTGATCGAAACCGGACATGCAAAAACCGCAAAGAAATATATTCTCTACCGGGCCGAGCGAACCCGAATCCGGGAAATGGATACCCGCTTGATGAAAATATATGAGGATCTGACCTTTAAAGAAGCCAAGGACAACGATGTTAAACGGGAAAATGCCAACATTGACGGCGACACCGCCATGGGCACGATGCTGAAGTATGGATCAGAGGGCGCTAAACAGTTTTATGAAATGTTTGTCCTCAATCCCGAGCATTCAACCGCTCATAAAGCCGGTGAAATCCACATTCACGATATGGATTTTTTAACCCTGACCACTACCTGCTGTCAGATTGATTTAGAACGCTTATTTAAAGATGGGTTTTCGACTGGTCACGGCCATCTCCGGGAACCCAACGATATTCAGAGTTATTCGGCGCTGGCCTGCATTGCCATTCAGTCCAACCAGAATGATCAGCATGGCGGACAGAGTATTCCCAACTTTGACTATGCCATGGTGCCGGGGGTGAAAAAAACTTTTATCCGGCTCTATCGGGAGAATTTGGCCAAGGCCCTGACCTTATTGACCGATACCAAAAATGCTTTAGCCAAGGTAAAGGCCATCAGTGAAGATATCGAAAAGAAACTGGGGTTAAAGCCCGAGCTAAATCAACCGAAGAATTATCTGGAAGCCGAAGCCCGGAGTTTGGCGTTATGGATAGCGGATGCCAACAGCATCAGCCGGGCTCAGAATTTTGCCATGGAAAATGCCGAACGGGAAATTGACCGCAGTGTTTATCAATCCATGGAGGCCTTTGTTCACAATCTCAACACCATGCATAGCCGGGCCGGAGCTCAGATCCCGTTTAGTTCCATCAACTACGGGATGGATACCTCAATTGAGGGGCGTCTGGTCATAAAAAATCTGCTTTTGGCAACGGAGGCCGGGTTGGGAAATGGCGAAACTCCGATCTTTCCGATTCATATTTTTAAGGTGAAGGAAGGGGTCAATTATAATCCCTGGGACCCCAATTATGATTTGTTTAAATTAGCCTGTCGGGTCAGCGCCAAGCGCCTGTTTCCCAATTTTTCCTTTTTGGATGCGCCTTATAATCTGAAATATTATCAGGCTGGCCAGCCGGAGACTGAAATTGCCTATATGGGCTGTCGTACCCGGGTGATCGGCAATGTCCACGATCCCAGTCGGGAAATTACCTATGGCCGGGGCAACTTAAGTTTTACCACCATCAATCTGCCCCGGATTGCCCTAAACTGCAAGGGTAACCAGGACGTGTTTTTTACTGAGTTGGATCAGAAAATTGATCTGGTGATTGAGCAGCTGCTGGAACGGTTTGAAATTCAGGCCCATAAAAAAGTTAAAAACTTTCCTTTCCTAATGGGCCAGGGCGTTTGGATTGATTCTGCAGATCTGACCGACGAGATGGAAATCCGGGAAGTACTGAAACACGGCACCCTGAGTATGGGCTTTATCGGCCTGGCGGAATGCTTGACCGTTCTTACCGGCAAACACCATGGCGAAGCGGCAGAAGTACAGGAGCTGGGGCTTGCCATTATTGGCCACATGCGCAAGCGGATGGATGAAACCAGTCAGGTCTATGGCATGAACTTTACCCTGCTGGGCACCCCGGCCGAAGGCACCGCCGGACGCTTTGTTAAGCTGGATAAACAGGTATTTGGTGAAATTCCCGGGGTAACCGATCGGGAATATTATACCAATTCGTTCCATATTCCGGTTTACTACCCCACCAGTGCCTATGAAAAAATTACCCTGGAAGCACCCTACCATGAGTTGACCAACGCTGGACACATCACCTATGTGGAAATGGACGGCGATCCCCTCGACAATCTGGAAGCCTTTGAGAAGGTGGTTCGGGCGATGAAGGAAGCTGGCATCGGCTATGGTTCCATCAATCATCCGGTGGATCGCGACCCGGTTTGCGGCTATACCGGCATCATCGGCGACGCGTGCCCCAATTGTGGACGAAGCGAAGACGATGTTCCCTTTGAACGGATACGCCGGATCACCGGTTATCTGGTAGGGACCCTGGATCGTTTCAATGATGCCAAAAAAGCGGAAGTCAGAGATCGGATCAATCATTTTAATGCGGCTGGTCAAATGGCTGGTGGGGAACGGTTGGAGCAATTGCAGTGAACCCCCAAATAAGAATCGCCGGGGTGGTTAAGGAATCGATTGTGGATGGGCCGGGCATTCGCTTTGTGGTGTTTGCCCAGGGCTGTTCCCATCATTGTGAGGGCTGTCACAACCCGGCCACCCATGATTTAAGTGGCGGACACCTGGTGGCGATTGGCACCATTATCTCCGAAATGAAAAAGAACCCACTGTTGGATGGCCTCACCTTAAGCGGCGGCGAACCCTTTTTACAGTCTGCGGGCTTTTCTGAACTGGCCAGCCAGGCCAAAGCAGCCGGCTATCATGTGATGACCTATACCGGCTATACCTATGAAACGCTGCTGGCGCAACCGGATCAATCGTGGCAGCAGCTATTGGAACACACCGATCTGCTGGTGGATGGAAGATTTGAAGTGGAACAAAAAAGCTTGCTGCTGAAATTCCGGGGCTCACATAATCAGCGGATTATTGATGTAAAAAAATCACAGCAGAAAAACCAGCTGGTACTTAGCGAGATCAGCTAAAAATCAATCAAAAGCAATCGTTTTTTTAACGGTTGCTTTTTGATTTAAATGATTAGTTACCTAAATGGATGATGCAATTTTCAAAAAAGTAGTGGCAAAAAATATCAAAACGGTTAAAATAGTAAAGGTGCGAATTTGTTCGAGATACACGGACAAAATAACGTAAAAAAGCAAAAATAAATTTGCGATAGAAACGGTTGGAGGAATTGTGTGGATAAACGAAGTGAGTTTTCAAGTAAAATAGGTTTTGTGCTGGCAGCTGCCGGATCGGCAGTGGGGCTGGGGAATATCTGGCGGTTTCCATATTTGGCTGCCAAATATGGGGGTGGTCTTTTTCTGGTCATCTACCTGATTTTTGTCTTGACCCTGGGTTTTACAATTATGACGGCTGAGTTGGCAATTGGCCGTAAAGCCCAGCTGAGTCCCATGGGTGCATATCGGGCCCTGGATAAACGGTTTGGTTTTGTGGGGGTGATCGCCTCCCTGGTGGCATTTCTGATTTTGCCTTACTACAGTGTAATCGGGGGCTGGGTAATCAAATATTTTTTAGTTTTTGTCTCCGGTGGCGGAGTGGCTACCACCGGAGCCGATTATTTTTCAAGCTATATCGCCAGGCCATTTGAGCCGATTATCTGGCAGGCTATTTTTGTTCTGGCCACCACCTTTGTGGTGATCCGCGGGGTTAAGGATGGCATCGAGAAAGCCAGTAAGATCTTAATGCCAATATTGATTGTCTTATCGGTTTTTTTATCAATTTATTCAATCATGCAGCCTGGGGCCATGGCCGGGGTCTGGTATTTTCTGTATCCGGACTTGGTTAATTTCAGTTTTCAGGCAGTCTTGGCCGCCATGGGACAAATGTTTTACTCGCTGTCGCTGGCCATGGGGATTATGGTCACCTATGGTTCCTATCTCAGTAAAAAAGATGATCTGGAAACATCGGTTAAGCAAATTGAGCTGTTTGATGCCGGGATTGCCATTCTGGCGGGCTTTATGATTATACCGGCGGTCTTTGCTTTCTCCGGTGGTGATCCGACAGCGCTTAATAAGGGCCCCGGTTTAATGTTTGTCACCCTGCCCAAAGTATTTGAAACGATGGGCTTTGGCAATGTGATGGGCGGCGTTTTCTTTTTGCTGGTATTGTTTGCGGCGCTGACTTCTTCGATTTCTTTAATGGAAGCCGTGGTGGCAACAGTCTGTGATCAGTTTAAGTGGGAACGCAAAAAAGGGGTACTGATTGTTACGGTGCTGGCAATCCTGATTGGGATACCTTCTTCTTTGGGACAGGGCGTCTGGAGCGAGGTGCTCATTTTTGGTTTTAACTTTCTGGACTTTTTCGATTTCATTACCAACTCCGTATTGATGCCGGTTGGAGCCTTCTTTACCTGTATCCTAGTGGGTCATGTGCTGGAAACAAAGATCATCACCGACGAGGTCAAGCTGTCATCACCCTTTAAACGGGAAAAGTTGTTTATTGTTATGGTTAAATATATCGCCCCGCTTTGTATTGTTGCAATTCTGATCAGCTCAATTTTAGAGGCCATGGGCGTGATTAAATACTAACAACCAGCACAGCCACAACAACGGTTTTAGGCGATGCGGCAACCGTTACGAATTAAGCGTTCTTAATGATTTACTATTTCTAAAAAAACAGATATAATGGTTAAAAAAGTAGTAGAAAGAAGGTAATTCTTAATGTGTACAAGCCTTACTTTGATGACAACAAACCAGATTAATACGTTGGCCAGAACCATGGATTTTGCTTTTTTATTGGATCCGGAGCTGATCTGTGTGCCGAGGAAGTTTTTGCTTGAGTCGGAGGTGGATCAAACCCCAAGAGCGGTCAAGTATGCGATGATGGGCAGCGGTCGAAATTTGGGCACCTACCTTTTTGCCGATGGTCTCAACGAAGCCGGACTGGCCTGTGCCAGTTTATATTTCCCGGGCTATGCCGAGTATAGCGATGCGGTCATCCCCGGTCGCATTAATCTGGCGCCTCACGAAATTGTCGGCTGGCTGCTGACCAACTTCGCAACTCTTGAAGAAGTCAAGGCGGGGATTTTGCAGCTCAATATTGTCAGTACACCCCTTAAGATGATGAACGTCATTACCCCGTTACACTGGATCATTACCGATAAAACCGGCCGAACCCTGGTGATTGAACCGATGAAAGAGGGCATTGTGATCCATGACAACCCCCTGGGGGTGATGACCAACAGTCCGGACTTCAATTGGCATTTAACCAATATCCGCAATTATATCGGGGTTTCGCCGAATAAAACCGGTTCGATTCAATTAAATGGCCTGACCTTTAGTCCCTTTGGCGGTGGTTCCGGAAGCGTTGGTCTGCCGGGAGATTACACCCCGCCATCGCGGTTTTTACGGGCACTGTTTGGTCGGGAGGCCATTAATCCCATGGAAACAGAGGAAGAGTGTATTAACGCCGCTTTTCACATTTTGGCATCGGTCGATATTCCCAAGGGTAGTGTGATCACCGATGAGGGCATCGATTTTACCCAATATACGGCCTGCATGGTCTGTAATACCGGCACCTATTATTTCAAAACCTACGACAATAACCAGATTGGCCGGGCCTGCCTGTTTAATGAAGATCTTGATGCCAAGGAACCAAAGGTCTGGGAAATGATGCAAGAACAGCAATACCGGCAATTGAATTAAACGAATAGGATGATTGAGGCAAAAGGTGAATATGATGAAAAATGGTTTTTGTTATCAAACCCCCTTGGGGAAAATCGTAATCATTGAAAACGGCGAAGCCATTACCGGATTAAGTTTTGAAAAAGCGTTGCCGGATCAGGTCAATCATCGTGAGACACCATTGCTAAAAGAAGCCGGCCAGCAAGTGGCGCAATATCTGCAGGGGAAACGCCGCAGCTTTGATTTGCCGCTTTGTCCGCAGGGCACCGACTTTCAGCAAAAGGTCTGGAAAGCCCTTCAGGAGATTCCCTACGGCGAAGTCTGCAGCTACCAGGATATCGCCCGGGCCATCGGCAATGAAAAAGCCTGCCGGGCGGTGGGGGGGGCCAACAACAAGAACCCCATATCCATTATCATCCCCTGTCACCGGGTAATTGGGGCCAATGGTAGTCTGGTTGGTTATGGCGGCGGACTGGATATCAAACAAAAATTGTTGACGCTGGAAAATCAGATGAAATAGCAAAACAGGAAGCAATCTCTTAAGTGGAGGTTGCTTTTTTTATGAGGGCGGTCGTTGATAAAGATAAAAAGGACTGGATTAATCACTAAAAAACGGTAAAATTAAAGATAGTTAATTTTTTTAAACCATAGCAGACAAATGATGACAACGGAAGGAGGTACCGTGTGAAAAAAATTATCACCGAATATTTAAAACCTTTCTATGGCCGGATGGCGATTGGTATATTTTTTAAATTTACCGGATCGATCATGGATCTGATTATTCCCTCAATTCTGGCCTTGATTATTGACCAGGTTATTCCGTTAAATCAACCCGCACCGATTTTTTATTGGGGTGGGGTAATGGTGGTCTGTGCCATCATTGGAATGGTCTTTAACATTATTGCCAATCGGATGGCCGCCCGGGTGGCCAGTGATGCCACCGAAATAATCCGTCACGACCTGTTTGCCCGGGTGATCTATTTTTCCAATCATCAGATGGATACCCTGACGAAGCCGTCGGTGATCTCCCGGTTAACCGCCGATACCTACATTGTTCATCAGATGATCATCCGGATTCAGCGGTTGGGGGTGCGGGCACCGATTATGCTAGTCGGCGGCATCATCATCACAATGACCCTGGATCCGGGGCTGGCAATGGTACTAATCGGGATTATGCCGGTCATGATGCTGATTATCATCCTGGTTTCCCGAAAAAGCATGCCGCTTTTTGCCGGACTGCAACAGGCCTTGGATGGCTTTGTCCGAGTGGTCAGAGAAGACATCAACGGGATCCGGGTCATCAAAGCACTGTCTAAAACCGACTATGAGAAAAACCGCTTTGATACCATTAATACCGATGTGGTGAACCGGGAGAAAAAAGCCCGGATGACGGTGGCGGTGATTTCTCCGGCCATGAATATCTGTCTCAATTTGGGTTTGGTATCGGTGGTGGTGGTGGGAGCCTATGGCGTCAATAACGGTACCTCGGAAGTGGGTATCATCCTGGCCTTTATGACCTATTTTACGATCATTCTGCATGCTGTTTTGGCGCTTTCCAAATTGTTTGAGATGTGGCCAAAGGCCACGGCTTCAGCGGAGCGGATTATCCAGGCCCTGGATAGTGTGGATATTTTGGCAGTTCAGGAAGTGACCGAAGATGGGGAAACTGTAAAAGATGATGCCTTTGTGGCATTTCAAAATGTCACCTTTTCATATAATAAAGAAGAACCCAATCTGGATAATATATCTTTTGCTTTGGCAAAAGGGGAAACTCTGGGAATTATTGGTGAAACCGGGGCCGGAAAAACGACCCTGTTAAATCTGCTGATGCGCCTTTACGATGCAGATGCGGGGAGCATTACCATTGCTGGTCGGGACATCCGATCAATCGATCCCCGGGAACTGCATCAAAAATTCGGAGTGGTCTTTCAGAATGATATGATTTTTGAAGCCACCATTGAGGAGAACATCGATCTGGGCCGCAATCTCTCAAAAGAAGCCATAAAAAAGGCAATCGTCTGCGCCGGTGCCAAAGCATTTGTGGATGAAAAAGCGGATAAATCCGGCGAGCAGTTAACCATTAAAGGGGCCAATCTCAGCGGCGGTCAGAAACAGCGGATTCTGATTGCCCGGGCGCTGGCAGCCAGCCCGGAAATACTGGTGCTGGATGACGCATCAAGCGCCCTGGATTATCAAACCGATGCCGCTTTTCGCAAGGCGATTAAAGAAAATTTTGACGACACCACCATTATTATTGTCGCCCAGCGGATCAGCTCCATTAAACACGCCGATCACATTTTGGTGCTGGAAGATGGTGTGGCCATTGGCTATGGTAAGCATAAGCATTTAATGAAGAGCTGCGAAATTTATCGGGAAATCAGCCATTCCCAGATGGGGGTGTCCTGAGATGCGACGATCACAAAAATTTGAAAAACCGCAAAACCGTAAGGGTACCCTGATCCAGTTGGGGGGCTATCTGATGCGCTATAAATGGCAACTGCTGGCGGCGATCACACTGACCATCGGCAGTAATCTACTGGCGTTGGTGGGGCCGCTACTTTCTGGTTACGCCATTGATGCCATTGAGCTGGGTACGGGTCGGGTTGATTTTAGTCAGGTATTTTACTACGCCGGCTGGATGGTGATTTTTTATATCGGCTCAGCCGGACTGACCTATGTGCTGGAAGTGCTGATGATCCGGATCAGTCGCCAGGTTACTTTCGCCATGCGCCGGGATGTCTTTAATAAGCTGATGGATCTGCCGGTGGGTTATTTTGATGTCCATCAGACCGGGGATGTCATCAGCCGGATTACCTATGATATTGATACGGTCAACAGCTCCATTTCCAGTGACCTGATCCAGGTATCCTCTGCGGTGATTACTGTGCTGGGATCCTTTTTGATGATGCTGGCGATTTCTCCCCAACTGGTGCTGATTTTTGCGTTCACGGTACCGGCGTCAATCTTGATGTCCCGTTACCTGGTTAAAAAGACCCGGCCACTGTTTAGTCGACGTTCCCGCAAGCTGGGGGAGCTTAATGGCTTTGTGGAAGAAATGGTATCGGGTCAGAAGACTTTAAAAATTTATGATCAGGAAGAGCATACCATTGAGAAATTTAATGTGAAAAACAAGCAGGCGGTGGATGCCTATTATAACGCCGAATATTACGGCAGCATGATTTTTCCGACCATTAATTTTATCAACAATATCTCGCTGGCCTGTATCAGTGTCTTTGGGGCGCTGTTATATCTGGTGGGATCGATGTCGATTGGGCAGATTTCGTCCTTTGTGTTGTACTCTCGCAAGTTTTCCGGACCGATAAATGAAATGGCCAATATCATGAATGACCTGCAGTCATCGTTGGCGGCGGCCGAGCGGGTTTTTGCTTTGCAAAATGAACTGTCAGAGGCCAGGGACACCGATCAGATGACCGATCTGACCAGTGTGAAGGGTGATATCGTGCTGGAAAATGTCCGCTTCAGCTATGATGCCAATCAGGTGATTATCAAAAACTTAAGTCTGGAGGCCGAAGCGGGTAAGCTGATTGCCATTGTCGGCCCCACCGGGGCCGGTAAAACCACGATTATCAATCTGCTGATGCGCTTTTATGATACCGAAGCTGGTAATATCTATGTGGATGGCAATGCGGTTCAGGAGCTGACCCGGGACAGCCTGCGCAAATCCTTTGCCATGGTGCTTCAGGACACCTGGATTTTTCATGGCACCATCTTTGAAAACCTGACCTATGGCAAAGAAAATGCCACCATGGCAGAGGTAATCCAGGCGGCCAAAGCGGCCCGTATTCATTCGTTCATTGCACATCTGCCTCAGGGTTACGATACGATTTTAAGTGATGACGGCACCAATATTTCCAAGGGCCAGAAGCAGCTTTTAACCATCGCCCGGGCAATGCTGCTGGACGCCAAAATGCTGATCCTCGATGAAGCCACTTCCAACGTCGATACCCGTACCGAGAAAAAGATCCAGGAAGCCATGCGTCAGCTGATGAAAGATAAAACCTGTTTTGTCATCGCCCACCGGCTCTCCACCATCCAGAACGCTGATCTGATTCTGGTGGTGGATCAAGGCGATGTGGTGGAACAGGGCACCCATGAAGAACTGATGAAACGGCAGGGGCATTATTGGCAGATGTATCAGGCGCAGTTTGAGTGATAGAAACATTGTGGATGGAATTTGATCTTAAATTAACAGATGAGATAACTTGATCAATTCAGTCATCGTGTTATAATAAAAGCAAAGATAAAAACACAGTTCTGGTTGGTAGTCCAGACGCAGGATCATCCTGTCAGTAACCTGCCTCCTAAGGTTGTCCGTTCTTTGTCACTATTTTCTAGGAGGAATTGAATATGGACAAAGTAACTGGCAAGTTGACGGTTTTTTTTGACGACCCCTTCTGGGTGGGCGTCTTTGAAAGCGCAGATGGCGAAACTCTGAAAGTGGCCAAGGTGACGTTCGGAGCGGAACCCAAAGACGGGGAAATCTATGATTTTCTGCTTAAGCATTATAATCAACTCCAATTTAGTCAGCCGATTGCTGATGAAAAAGTGCCCGAGAAGCGGATTAATCCCAAACGGACGCAGCGGGAGGTTCACCGGCAACTGGAACACCAAGCCCTGGGCACCAAGGCCCAGCAGGCTCTAAAAGCAGAACAGGAAAACAAAAAGATCATCCGAAAAGCGTTTAACCGCCAGAAAACCGAGGAAGAAAAGCAACGCCAATTTGATCTGCGGCAGGAAAAGAAAAAGCAGAAACATCGGGGGCATTAATCAGTGGTTTGCGTAAGTAACTTTAAGAAGTTTGTTACTCTGTGATCAAGTTACGGAGTATTAATCTAAAATGGTTATAATAAAGGTATACCAATTAACGATTAAGGAGATTAAAGATATGAGCGCAGTAATAATCACTAAAGATAATTTTCAACAGGAAGTCATCAATTCCGATAAACCGGTGTTACTCGATTTTTGGGCACCCTGGTGTGGCCCCTGCAAGATGGTTTCGCCGATCATCGACGAAATCGCCGATGAGGTCTTTACCTTAAAGGTCGGAAAAATAAACGTCGATGAACAACAGGAACTGGCCGCCGAATTTAAGGTTATGAGCATCCCGACCCTGGCAGTGGTCAAGGGCGGGGTAGTAGTGAAGAAATCTGTGGGAGCAAAATCCAAAGCGGATATTTTAGATTTAGTGGCTCAATAGCCCCAAAAAGAGCAACCGAGAAATTGGTTGCTCTTTTAATTTTTTGGACGTTAAATAATTTCTTTTAATTGTACCTTGTCAATCACTTCAATTTTACCCCGGGACAGGTGTACATACCCCTCATTCTCAAAATATTTAAGCATCCGGGAGACCACTTCCCGGGCAGACCCCACATATTTGGCAATTTGCTCGTGGGTCATCACAATGGTGGTAGAACCGGTACGGGCCACCTCATCCAGCAGGAAAATGGTCAGCCGCTTGTCGAAACTCATAAAGAGAATCTGCTGCATCGCCCACATCACGTCCGAAAAACGGTCAATCATCGATTTATAGGAAAAATTCTCGGCATGGATGTTTTCATTACAAATACGCTGGAAGATCGAGGATTTAATCAGGAGGACTTCACAATCCGTTTCGGCATCAATATGCACATCAAAGGTGATATTTTCAAGGACACAGGAAGCCGATAAGATACAGACCTCATCCGGGCCCAGACGGTAAAGGGTAATATCCCGGCCGTCTTCGGATAAAATATAGGTGCGCAATTCACCGCTTTTAATCAGGAGCACGCCGACACAATCGTTTTCGCCACGATGGATGTTTTCACCCCGGCGGTATTTTATGGGGATGGCATTATCAGTCAGTTGTGACTGTTGCTGTGGCGTTAAATGATCCCAAAAAGTCAGAACGGATTGAAGAAATGTCTGATCGTTTTCTTTTAGCATATTGATACCTCGCTTAATCGAATATTTTCTAGTATACCATAAGTTGACATTGAGTCTAATTTAATATTTCGGGTATAAAATAAAATAATAACACTAAGGAGCGTCAAATGAATAAAGCGATAAAAAGAGATTTGCATCTAAAGCGGCTGGAAGCCAAGGATTTAACGCAGTTTAATGATATTTTGAGGTATGCCTTTCAGGTGACGGATGAACAGCTGCTAAAAGTCGGTTGGAAGCACGATGAGATTAAGCGGTCAAAATTTCCGATTCTGGAAAAAGCCGAGGTCATCGGCTGGTTTGAGGATGAGCGGTTGGCGGCCCAGATCGCTGTTTACCCGTTGCAGGTCAATATCAGTGGCAGCATTTATGAGATGGGCTATATTACCGGCGTGGCCACCTATCCGGAATACATGGGCCTGGGGTTAATGTCCGGGCTGATGAAAAAAAGTCTGGAAACGATGTATGAACGCAACCAGTGCATATCCTTTTTATATCCCTATTCCCATCCTCTCTATCGGCATAAAGGCTGGGAGGTGGTCTCTGATAAGATGACTTATCAGATCCGTGACCACCAGTTGCCTCGGGATATTGATGTGCCGGGACGGGTGAAGCGGGTCAGGGAAAACAGCCCCGATCTGATTGCCCTTCATGACACCTTTGCCCGGCAGACCCATGGTTGTCTGGTTCGCAATGAACTGGTCTGGGAGGAATACTGGCGCTGGGATGTGGAAGATGTTACGGTAGCGATTTATTATGGCGAAGATGATCGTCCGTTGGGCTATCTGGTCTACCTGATCGAAAATGATGTCTTCCATGTCAAAGAAATGGTTTATTTAAATCAGGAGGCCCGCAAAGGGCTGTGGGGTTATATTGCGGCTCATGAATCGATGATCAACGAGGTGGTTGGCAGCAATTACAACAACCATACCATTTCGTTTCTGTTTGGTGACAGCGATATGAAAGAAACCATTCGCCCTTATATTATGGCTCGGATTGTGGATTTCGAAGGGTTTTTCAGGCAGTATCACTTTTCCAATACCGATATCAATGAAGCGGTGACCTTTGAGGTTATTGACACCGTATTGGAATGGAATAATCGCAGTTTTACCGTCAAGTTCAGCCCCGGTCAGGCTCCGGTTTTAGTTGATGAACCGTCAGATAACCGGGTCAAGTTAGAAATCGGGATTTTAACCTGCATGCTGCTGGGTTATAAGCGACCCACCTACCTGCAGCAGATTGAACGGATTGAGGCCAGTAAAAAAACAGTGGCGATCCTGGAGAGTGTCATCGCCAATGAGAAAATTTATTTCTCCGATTATATTTAAATCAAAAAAAACGGTTGATGTGAGCATCAATCGTTTTTTTTGATTGCTTCAATGCTGGAGCGCAGGGTCGCTTCATCGATGGCACCACGATATCCAGTGACAATTTTGCCTTCGGGGTTAATAAACAGGGTAGTGGGAATCGATGAGATGCCATAGGCGGTACTGGCTTCCAGTTTGGTATCAAAATAAACGGGGAAGACGAAACCCTGGTCTGCGACGTATTGAAGCCCCTTTTCTTTTGTTTCCCGCTGCCCATCAGTCTGATCAATCATCAGAAAGATAACTGCATCTTTTTGATCCTGATAGACGGTGTTGAAATGAGGCATTTCGCTTTTACAGGGTGGGCACCAGGAGGCCCAGAAGTTGAGCACCACCGGCTTTCCGGAAAAATCGGACAGCTTGACCGGATTGCCATCCTGATCAAAGACGGTAAAATCCGGAGCTGTCTGAAGTTCTTCGGTTTGACCGTTGTTGTTAGCGGCCGGTGTTTGCGGCTTAAAGTTTTGTGATAAGGCCGTGTAACCCCAATAAACGATGGCCAGAAAGGCCCCAAAAACGACGATGGCGATAAGCGTTTTAGTTTGTTTAGTCATAATAAGCTCCTTAAAAGGTTAAGAGTGACAGAAAAGTTCCCAACAGTCCGGTGGCCATCAGTAGTCCGATGACAACCAGCAGCCCGCCGGAAATCCGATTGATGACCGGATAATGTCGTTTGATAAAATCAAAGGTTGATTTCATCCGATCAATCAAAATAGCTGAGACCACAAAGGGAATCCCCAGGCCAAGGGAAAACGAAAACAACATCAAAATACCCTTAAATGTATCACCACTGGAGGCGGCCATCATTAGAGCTGAACCCAGAAACGCACCAACACAGGGCGTCCAGCCGATGGAAAAGACGATCCCAAAAAGCAGGGCCGAAAAGAACCCGGGATGCGAATGATTGAGGTTCATCTGACGGTTGGTGTTCAGAAACGGTATGTTCAGCAGATCCATAAAATTCAGGCCAAACAGGATGATGATAATACCGCCAGCCACATTAATAACGGTGCTGTATTCAATCAGAACACTGCCAAGCTTGCCGGCAAAAGCACCAAGCAAAACAAAGATTACTGTAAAGCCGAGCACAAAGCCCAGGGCATTAATGATAACGGTACGATTATTATCACCCGGGGTTTGGCCAGCAAAATAGGAGATATAAATGGGCAGCATCGGCAAAAGACAGGGAGAGATAAAGGTGATGATGCCTTCCAGAAAGGCAATAAAATAATCCATATAACCTCCTTATTAAGGATTAGGATCAGTGAACCTTAATTAAAATAGAACAATTAACATTTTTTTATTGTAACAAAAGCTTATTTTTTTCTCCGTAACCAGATCACATTAGCGATATTATGACAATTAAGTCTTAAGAATAAAAGCTATTTTAGTAAAAATAGGATCGAATGACTTAATAAAAGTAATGATTTGTTAAATAAATGACGAAATTAAATCGAAAATTTCCCAAAGAACCGCAAACTTTTTTTCTCTTCGATTAACCAGGTGAAATATTGAGGGTAAAAATTCGCTCATAGCCAGCTGGGTGATGATTACGAAAAAGTCGATTGTTAATATTTATACTATCGCAGAAAAAAGCCGAAATGAACAGATTTGAAATGAATGGTTTAATTGCGGGATTTAAAGAAAACGTTTTAATGAATTTTCGTAAAGCAGTGAAAAATGGTTAATTATTACTCGATGATCCCGGGAGTGAACAGGAAAAGACAACCTCGGATAAATTCCATATTTTCCCTTGTAATTCAATTTTTTAAATGTATAATTAAGTTCGATTTGAGACCCCGAAAAAGGCAAAATCATAATGCCTTATTTAATAAGAAGAAAGTTGATCAAAAAAGCAGAATCACTTACCGAAGTTTGAATGAATAGTTTTATTAATTGCTTATTAAGGGAATTAAATACAATGAACTGGCGAAGATTCATAATAAATCGAGTAGAATGTTGGAGTGAACCGAAATGCGCAGAGAAGAGACCGGAATTGTCATCGAAACCAGTGAAAATAAGGCTAAGGTTAAGGCCAGTCGCCATGGTGATTGTGAAAACTGTGGGGTTTGCCCCGGCGATAATGCCATGGTTGTCGAGGTTCAAAACTTGATTGGTGCCAAAGTTGGTCAACGGGTGGCTTTCGAAATCCAGGAAGCAAACATGTTATGGGCAGCGTTTGTGGTTTATTTGCTACCACTGCTGGCACTTTTTGTCGGAGCTCTTGGTGGTGGCATTCTCGGGACGAATTTGGGACAGCCAGTGCTGGCGTTTCAGATCGTCGGCGGAAGTGTGTTCTTCACTGTCGCAGTGATCTATCTGAAACGCTACGATCAGGCAGTAAAAAAGAATGACAAGCTGCTGCCAGTGATCACCAAAATCCTGTATTAGTTGAACCGGGTCTGACAAACCAAAAGTAGCATAAATAAAAGTAGCAAAGGAAAAAAGAGGTGGAAAAATGATTAAATCATTTCGCGGCGGGGTTCATCCCAAAGACAACAAATCCGCTACGGCGAGAAAACCAATTGAAACGGCGCCGTTACCGGAGGTAGCGGTGATTCCGATGCGGCAGCATATTGGTGCCGCCAGTGTGCCGATTGTAAAAAAGGGCGATCTGGTTAAAAAAGGACAGGTGATTGGCGAAGCCGATGGCTTTGTCTCAAGCAATGTCCATGCCTCCATATCGGGACAGGTCATCGATGTGGGCAGTCATCCCCATCCCATCTTTGGAAAATGCGAGGCGGTTGTCATCAGCAGTGATGGCAAAGATGAGTGGCAAGAAGGGCTCCCGCTGACACGCAATTGGGAAGAATTGGATGCTGCCCAATTATTAAAAATAATCAGTGATGCCGGAATTGTCGGGATGGGAGGCGCAACCTTTCCAACCCACGTAAAATCAACCCTACAAAAAGACAAGCATGTCGATCTACTGATTTTGAATGCGGCCGAATGCGAACCCTATTTAACCGCCGATCATCGGATGATGCTGGAAGAAGGGCCCCGGATTGTCACTGGCGTAAAAATCGCCATGAAAGTTCTGGGGGTGGAAAGATGTCTGGTGGGAATTGAGGATAATAAAAAAGATGCCATTAAAAAAATGACTGATGCCTTTTCCGGTTTACCGGTGGAAGTAGTGGCGCTGCCGACGAAATATCCCCAGGGAGCTGAAAAAATGCTGATCAATGCCGTTTCGGGAAGAATTATTCCTTCCGGGGGATTGCCGATGGATGTCGGTGTGGTGGTTCAGAATGTCGGTACGGTGGCAGCCATCTGTGATGCCGTAACCCAGGGAATTCCGCTGATTGAGCGGGTCACCACAGTCAGCGGCGGCAGTATCAAAGATCCGAAAAACATCAGGGTTCGGATCGGCACTCCGTTTCGGGAAGCAATTGAATTTTGTGATGGATTCTTAACCCGTCCGGAAAAAATAATCATGGGCGGACCGATGATGGGGATGGCCGAACCCAGTATTGATATTCCCATTATTAAAGGTGTATCCGGAATTCTGGCGATTGCCAAAGGAGAAGCCAATACCGGTAAAGAGGCCTCATGCATCCGTTGTGGCCGCTGCGTCAATGCCTGTCCGATGGGACTTAATCCCAGTATGCTCAGTATTTTAAGTGAGCGGGGACTTTATGAAGAGGCCAAAGCAGACTACGGACTTTTTGATTGTGCCGAATGTGGCAGCTGTGTTTTTGCCTGTCCAGCCAAACGGAATATTGTCCAGTATGTTAAATACAGCAAAGCGCAGAATGCAGCTGCAAAATTGAAAGAAAATCGAGGTTAAGCATCATGGTCGATACAACAATGAATGATAAAATATTTAATGTTTCGATGTCCCCCCATATTCGGGATAATCAGTCCATTGCTAAAATAATGTGGACGGTGATCATTGCATTGACGCCGGCAGCCCTGTTTAGCGCCTTTAATTTCGGATATCGGGTTCTGATTGTGCTGTTAATTGGGATGGGATCAGCGGTTTTATTTGAATATCTGACCCAGAAAATCAGAAAAAAGACCATCACCATCGGTGACGGCAGTGCCTGTTTAACCGGACTGCTGCTGGCCATGTGTCTGCCGCCGACGATTCCCTTTTATATGCCAGCTGTGGGTTCATTTATTGCTATTGTCATCGCCAAACACGCCATGGGCGGCCTGGGTTTTAATATCTTTAATCCGGCCCATATCGGGCGGGCGGCCTTAATGATCTCCTGGCCGGTGGCGATGACAACGTGGAGTAAGATGACCACCGGGGTGGATGTGGTGTCGACGGCGACGCCCCTTAATATTTTAAAACAGCAGGGCTATCAGAAACTGATTGAGACCTTTGGTTCCGCCCCGGACATGTATCAGGCCTTATTCCTGGGCACCAGAAACGGCAGCATTGGCGAAACGTCAACGGTATTGCTGCTACTGGGCGGAGGCTTTTTAATCTATAAAAAATACATTAACTGGCAAGTGCCGGTGGTGATGGTGGGAACGGTGGGAATTCTGACCTGGGTCTTTGGTCCGGCCGGACTCTTTACCGGCGATCCGCTTTTTCATATGATGGCCGGGGGACTGATCATCGGTGCCTTTTTTATGGCCACCGATATGGTAACCATCCCGATTACCATTAAAGGTCAGGTGATTTTTGCCTTAGGGGCCGGGATTCTCACCGTCCTGATTCGCTTAAAGGGTGGCTATCCGGAAGGCGTTTGCTATTCGATTTTATTAATGAACAGCATCACACCGCTGATAGATCGATTTGTTCAGCCAGTCCGATTTGGACTGAGGGGGGAAGCAAAATGACAGTAGAACATGGAAGCAAACACGATTCTATTTTTAAGATCGCTATCAATCTGGCCATTGCTTGCTTTATTTCGGGATCAATTATTGCAATAACGTATTATTTCACGGCCCCGATCACACGGCAGAATACCGAAAATACTAAAACCGAAATGATGCAGCAGCTGGTGGCCGATTCGGATAAATTCATCCCGGTGGAAGGAAAAACCGATTGGTTTATTGCCAACAAAAACGGTGCGGCGATCGCCTATGTTATCCCGACCGATACCAAGGGGTATGGTGGTACCATAAAAATGCTGGTGGCAGTTTCGCCGGAAGGTAAAGAAATTGACTATCAAATCTTGTCGGCCAACGAAACTCCGGGACTGGGCGATGGCGTTGCAAAAGATGAGTTTAAGAAGCAATTCCGCGGGAAAACAGCGGCGGCCATGGTTGTGACCAAAGATCCGGCCAATACCGAGAATATCCAGGCCATCACCGGGGCTACCATTTCGTCCCGGGCTGTGACCGCAGGGGTGAAGACCGCCGAGACAGAGGTTATGGAATACTTGGAGGCACAGAACTGAGATGAAAAATTTATGGGATATTTTTAAAAAAGGTCTGATTGTCGAAAATCCAATTTTTGTGCTGGCACTTAGTCTGTGTCCGGCGTTGGCAGTAACTGCCTCGGCGATCACCGCCTTAACCATGGGGCTGTCAGTGATGTTTGTAATTACCGCCAATAATGTGGTAGTCTCACTGACTCGCAAGCTGGTCAACCCCAAAGTTCGGGTACCGGTGTATATTACCTCGATTGCCACCATCGTTACGCTGGTGCAGCTGTTGCTCCAGGCCTTTGCGCCGGAGCTTTACAAGGCCCTGGGGATTTATTTGGCGCTTATTGTGGTGTTTGCCATTATTCTAGCCCGGGCCGAAGTGTTTGCATCGAAGAACTCGGTGATCCCGTCGTTTTTTGATGGCCTGGGAATGGGGGCCGGTTTTACCCTGGCGCTGCTGCTGATTGGCTGCGTCCGGGAACTGTTGGGGGCCGGGTCGATTTTTGGGATCCCGGTGATTGGTGATTGGTATGATCCGGCCTTAATTATGATTTTACCAGCTGGTGGTTTTATCTTAATTGGTTATCTGGTGGGTGGTTTTAAAATGCTGACTGAATATATGGAAAAAGCAGAAGCAAAAAAGGGTGACCGATAATGGAATACGTAACTTTATTTATTAGTGCAGTAATTGTTAATAATTTTGTCTTAACAAAATTTCTGGGATTATGTATCTTTTTTGGCGTCTCAAAAAACTTAAGTGCGTCGATTGGGATGGGGATGGCGGTCACTTCGGTGATGACGCTGAGTTCAATGCTGGCCTGGGTGGTATACAATTTTGTGCTGGTACCACTGAATCTGACCTTTATGACAACAGCGGTGTTTGTCTTGCTGATTGCCAGCTTTGTTCAGTTGCTGGAAATGGTTATTAAAAAACAGGCGCCAGCCCTTTATAATATGTGGGGCATTTATCTGCTCCTGATTGCCACCAACTGCGTTGTTTTGGCGGTGCCGCTGCTTAATGCCGAATCCAGTTTTTCGTTCTTAAAAAGTGTCGTTTATGCAGTCGGTTCGGGCCTGGGTTTTGCGCTGGCGATTATTTTAATGGCCAGCTTAAGAGAAAAACTGCGGCTGGCCGATGTCCCCAAACCATTGGAAGGACTGGGCATTGCCTTTATTCTGGCGGGGATGCTGGCCCTGGCGTTTACCGGTTTTTCCGGGATGATCACATTGTAGAGGAGTGACAGAGATGGAAACAGCATTATTAGTTGTCATTGTGATGTCTGCAATCGGATTGATTTTCGGTCTGATTCTGGCATTTGCCGACAAAAAATTCTCAATTGAGGTGAATCCGCTGATTCACATTGTCGATGACATTTTGCCCAAAGGTCAGTGTGGTAGCTGCGGTTATGCTGGCTGTCTGGCTTATGCCGAGGCCGTGGTGTTAAACCCGGAGGTGACCCCCAATTTATGTATCCCCGGGAAAAAGCCAGTGGCTGATTTGGTGGCGGAATTAACCGGAAAGTCGGCGCCGGAAATTGAACCGCAGATTGCCCAGGTGCGCTGTAAAAATACCATTACCCATGCGATTAAGAAATATAATTACGCTGGCGTGGAAGATTGCATTGCCGCCAGCCTGATTCAGGGCGGACCCAAGGGCTGCGAATATGGCTGCGTCGGTTTTGGCACCTGTGTGCATAGTTGTCCTTTTGGGGCGATGACCATGGGTACGGATCATCTGCCCTTGGTGGATGAAAAGAAGTGTACCGGTTGTGGCAAGTGTGCCACGGTTTGTCCCAAGGCGATTATTCATATGACGGCCATCGGTGCTCCGGTGGCGGTGCTCTGTAATTCCCGGGACAAGGGCGTAATTGCCCGCAAACTGTGTTCGGTGGATTGTCTGGGCTGTGGACTGTGCACAAAAAGCTGTCGGTACGATGCCATCACAGTTGAAAATAATCTGGCGGTGGTTAATCCGAAAATTTGTCTGGAAAAATGCAGCAATCCAACTTGTCTGGAAAAATGTCCAACCGGAGCAATTTATGATTTGAGACAGTAAAAACTGCAAAAAAAAACAGCCGGTCCGAATGACCGTGCTGTTTTTTTATATTAGGAATGAAAAGAAAAAGAGGAGATGTTTATCTCTTGTGTTTATCTTAGGCCTTGAACCTTTAGCCAAACTTTGAAAGAGGTTAAGTTTAAGTTAAATTAAGAATTGAATGGCCGATTCAAACAGTCGAATCAGATGGGAACCCCGTTGACAAAAATCCGGTGATATGATAACCTTTATCACAATTAAAGAGTTGGGGAGCTTATGCATTTAGGCTGAGAGGAAGTAAATCGCTGCTTCGACCCATGTACCTGATACGGATAATGCCGGCGTAGGGAATTTATGTCAAACTGCTGTGCATTCGTGTACAGTTTTTTTTGTTTAAATAAGAATCGCCACGATCAGGAATGATATCTCGAAACAGTACTTTTAAATAGAAAGAGGTAAGCTTATGTTTGAAAAAATCCTAAAAAATGTCAGGAATCAGCCGCCGCTGGTTCATTCTATCACCAACTATGTGACAGTGAACGACTGCGCCAACATCGTGTTGGCCTGCGGAGGGGCTCCGATTATGGCTGACGATATCAATGAGGTCGAAGAAATTATTGCCATTTGCAATGCCCTGGTCATTAATATCGGCACCCTTAACGAACGGACGGTGGCATCAATGATTAAGGCTGGGAAAGAAGCCAACCGTCTCGGTCGGCCGGTAATTCTCGATCCGGTCGGTGCCGGGGCTTCGACACTGCGAACAGAGACCGTCTTTAAGCTGTTAAAGGAAGTGCAGTTTAGCGTGATCCGGGGCAATGTCTCGGAAATCAAAACCATCGCTTCAGGCTGTGGCAGAACCAAAGGGGTCGATGCCGATATCAGCGATGCCATCACTGAAGATAATCTGGACGGGATGGTCGCTTTTGCCAAAGCCCTCAGCCAAAAAAACGGGGCGGTTATTGCCATCACCGGCGCCATCGACATTGTCGCCGACAGCCAGAAAGCCCTGGTGATTCGCAACGGTCACCCGATGATGTCCCGGATTACCGGCACCGGCTGTATGCTGACCACGGTGATTGGCAGTTATTGTGGTGCCAATCCCGATGATCTGCTGCTGGCTACCGCCGCTGCCGTCAGTTGCATGGGCCTGTGTGGCGAGCTGGCCTTTGCCAAGGTTGCGGTTGAGCAGGCCGGAACGGCATCCTTCCGTACCTACCTGATTGACGCCATGAGCCGAATGGATGCCCAAACATTAGCGGGAGGAATCAAGATTGAAACTCGATAAGCAGGCAATGTTACTTTATGCGGTTACTGACCGCAGTTGGCTGGGTGATCAAACCCTGGTGGAGCAGGTGGAAGAAACCTTAAAAGGTGGGGCTACTTTTATTCAGTTGCGGGAAAAAGAGCTGGAATCTGAGGACTTTATCCGGGAAGCCCGGGCCATTAAAAAACTGACCGATGCCTACAAAGTTCCCTTTGTTATTAATGATGCCGTTGAGGTGGCTCTGTCAGTGGATGCCGATGGGGTACATGTTGGTCAGGACGATATGGATGCCAGAGAGCTTCGAAAACGGATCGGGGATAAAATCATCGGTGTTTCGGCGGATACGGTGGAGCTGGCATTAAAAGCCGAAGCCGATGGTGCCGACTATATCGGGGTTGGGGCCATCTATGCCACGGATACCAAAACCGATGCCACGGTGGTGGCCTTTGAAACGATTGCGGCGATCTGTCAGGCAGTATCGATTCCGGTGGTGGCCATCGGGGGTCTCAACGAAACCAATATTCATCGCTTAGCTGGTACGGGGGTGGACGGGGTTGCCCTGATATCGGCGATTTTTTCAAAAGCGGATATCCGGAAAGCGACCCGGGAACTTCGACAATTATCTGAGGCGATGACCAGGGCATGAATCAGGTGAGTATAAACACGGAGGGGATCATCTTTGATCTGGACGGCACCTTGATTGACTCGATGTCGGCCTGGGAAAACATTGGCAGTGATTTTTTAAGAAAACACGGGATTGCTCCCCCGGATGATTTAAATGAGACCATCAAAATCATGAGTTTTGCCGAATCGGCCCGGTATTTTATTGAAGTTTATGGGATCGCCATGACCGAAGAACAGGTGGGGGATGAAATTAATGGGATGATCCGGGATAATTATGCCAGACACATCGAACTAAAACCCTTTGTCCGGGAAGTGCTTAATCAGTATTCTAATCAAGGCATCAAAATGGGAATTCTAACCGCTACTCACAAGTCCTTGACAGAACTGATTTTGGAGCGCTTTGGTCTGCTGGATCATTTTGATTTTATTCTGACGTCCGGGATGACTGGTTTACCCAAAAGTCAGCCGGAGATTTACCATCGGGCGGTGTCCCAGCTACAAATACCGGCCCAGCAGATTACCATTTTTGAAGATGCCCTGTATTGCATCCGGGCTGCCCGAGCGACCGGCTGTCAGCTGGTGGGGGTTTATGATGAAGCCTCCAAAAATGATTGGGATGAGATTCAGAAGCTTTCGGATTTGAGTATTATGAGTTTTAAGGAGTTGCTGTGAGAAAAAAAGTCTTATCCATCGCCGGGTCGGATTGCAGTGGTGGTGCTGGCATCCAGGCCGATATCAAAACGATCATGGCTCATGGTAGCTATGCCATGACCGCAATCACTGTGTTGACCGCCCAAAATACCACTGGAGTCTATGGGATCGCCGAAGTGGCCAGTGAATTTGTCGAACAACAACTGGATTGTATCTTTACTGATATTTTTCCGGATGCCGTTAAAATTGGAATGGTTTATCGTGCCGAAATCATCAGAAGCATTGCCAGAAAACTAACGCAACATCAGGCCAGAAATGTTGTTCTTGATCCGGTGATGGTGGCCACCAGTGGGGGAAAACTGTTGAGTAATGATGCCATTGAAGCATTAAAAGCCGAGCTGATGCCGCTGGCGGATCTCATCACGCCGAATATTCCCGAGGCCCAATGCTTATGTGGCTTTGACATTCGCTCAAAAGCCGAGATGGTTAGCGCCGCAAAAAAAATTGCCACAATCTACGCTGGTAACATTCTGATCAAGGGTGGTCATCTGGTTGAGTCCGCTGATGATTTTTTGTTGCTTCAGAATGGTGATCAACGAGCTGAAATCTGGTTGCCTGGGGAAAGAATAAAGAATCCCAATTCTCACGGCACCGGTTGCACCCTTTCCACGGCAATTGCCTGTAATCTGGCCGCTGGCGAGGACTTAGAAGAGGCCGTAAAAAAAGCCAAAGACTATGTCTCCGGAGCACTGGCGGCCAACCTCGATTTGGGAGCAGGCAGCGGCCCTCTGGATCATGGTTTTTGGATGATTTGGGAGCCGTAAAAAAATCCCGGCGCTTTTTTTCAAAACCATCTGCAAATAAATAAAAGCCGATTACTTAGCCATCTTGATGCGTTGTTTGATGGTAAGTTATTGGCTTTTTATGCTTTTGGCCATTCTTTCTTAAGCACTTTTTCGACAAAAGTCCGGGCCAGCTGTTCGTCAAATTGCTGACCGGCGCATTTTTTAATTTCGATGATCGCCTCTTCATCAGTCAAGGCCCGGCAATAAGGCCGCTCGGTGGTCATTGTGCAGTAGGCATCGGCAATGGCAATGATCCGACCCTGTAAGGTTATTTCATTGGCTTTCAGACCTTTGGGATAGCCCTTACCATCCCAGCGCTCATGGTGCTCCAGCACAAATTTGGCAATTTCAGCCAATTCAGTGACGGAACGGAGAATGTGGTAGCCGATTTCAGGGTGGCGCTTGATTTCAGCCCATTCGGCATCGCTGAGTTTTTCAGACTTGTTTAAAATGGCAGCGTCGATGGCAATTTCGCCAATATCATGACGCAATCCAGCCAGGCCGAGCTGATTGAGCGCTTCTGTTTCCAAGCCCAGTTCTCGGCCAATGGCCTGGCAGTAATCACAGACTAATTGGGAATGAATCACTTCCTGGTGGTTCCGTTCGTAAATGGAATTGACAATTAATTCGATGGTGGCTTTTTTAATACTGGGACTGATAGTCAGTTTATGTTGATACATGGCATCTTCGGCGTGTTTAAAAACATCGGTCAGGTCGTCATGAGGATCGGTTTTAATGGCAAAGCCCATCGAAACAGATAGGATGATGTTGTCAATTCGGACCTTGCTGATCGCAGCATTGAGTCGCTTAACAATAGTTTCGACACTGTTGCGGTCAGTTTTTGAAAAGAGGATCACAAACTCATCGCCGCCCACCCGTGAGGCAATTTCATCGTGGCGGCATTCACTTTTTAAGATCTGGGCAAATTCTTTTAAAATCTTGTCCCCCATTTGGTGGCCATAGGCATCATTAATCAGCTTGAGCCCGTTGACATCTGCCATAATCAGGGCAATTGGCAGGTTTCGCAGGGTATCCAGACGGAGGAGCTCTTCTTCATAAAAACGACGATTGTAGAGTCCGGTTAACTGATCATGATAGCTTAAATAAAGCACTTTTTCTTCGGCTTTTTTGCGTTTGTCAATATTGCGGCTGACTCCCACCAACTCAATATCACCACTGGCATGGTAGCGGTATTTGGTGGAAACCTCAACCCAGATCAGGCGGCCATCTTTGCAGGGCTGCTGGATTTCAATCAGGTAGGTATTGGGAGCTTTGGGGTTGGCAATAAAGGTTTGGACATTTTTTTTGAGGTTTGCCCGAACCCGCTGTAGGGAATCGGCCGTCATCGAGTCGGCCAGATTTTCGGCCATCGCTTCTTCGGGCGTGAGACCCCGCAACTGAAAAATTGAGGGGCTCATGTAGGTAAATGTGTTATGGGTAAGATTGAAAAGCCAAATAACATCAGAGGCAAATTCAGTCAGGAAACGGTATTTTTCTTCGCTTTTAATCAGGGCCAGTTCAGCTTTCTTCCGTTCAGTGATATCGTTAATAATGCTGATGATGTGAGGGGTGTTGTTCATGATGATAATTTTAGCAGAAACGGAACAGATGCGGATATCATTATTTTTGGTGCGAAAATTCAATTCGTAGTCATCAACAGACTGATTGTCGGTGATGGCTTTGAGCAGCTTTTCCCGATCGGCGGGCTGTTCGTAAAGATTCAGCTCCAATAAACTCTTGTTTTCAACTTCTTCCCGGGAGAAGCCAGTAAAATTTAAAAAGCCAAGATTGAAATTGATAATTTTGCTGTTGGGCAGATTGGTGATCAGACTGGCATCGGGACTGAGGTTAAAGATTTGCTCAAACTGCTCCTTGGCAGTGCGAATATCGGCACTCATCCGTTCATTGTTCATGACAATAAAAGTGAAGGTCACAATGATGTTGAAGATAAAGGCGCCGGAAAAAGAAAAAATTTGAAAAATAGTTGGCGTCAGGGCATTACTTATCGGAGCGGAAAACAAAGCAAAAATGGCTCTAAAACCGGAAAAAACACTCATGACAGCATACATCATAAAGAGCAGCGGAATTTGGCGGGGGAAGGGGGGCTTTCGGATATTAAAAAGGGTGGTGGCAATCAGCAGAGCAATCGTAGCAAAGGATAAATAGACAAAAAAGATGCGCAGCGAAATGCTGTTAAATACAAACTCGAAATAGATAAGCAGGACCAGACAAAATCCGAAAACAATGGATGGAAGCCATTTATTTTCCGGCAGATCTAAATAATTCACCAAGCCCAGATACTGAAAAATCAGTGCCAGTAGGAGCAAAGCGTTTCCAATCACAACCGTGACCAGGCCGTTATCGCTACTGCCCTGAAGCATCACAAAAAGAAACCCCAGGGCAAAAAAGGAGCAGCTGGCTCCAAAGTGATCAACGCCGGGATATTTGGACGACAAAAAAAAGATAAAGATTGCCTGAAAGACGCTGGAAATTACTAAAATCAGGGCAATGGTAGCCAGATCGATATTCATAGTTGCCTCTCATCGGATGAAGACGGATAACGTGTAACAACAGATGCCCGCATTTTAAAAAAGGATTATTTATGATTATTATATCCCGATTTGATAAAAAGAAACAGCGATCGTTAAAAAATACTAATATGAAAATGATTTTCAAATTGCTTTGACAGCGGTGGGATTTTGATGTAATATGAAAATGATTTTCAAATTCATTTTAAGCGGGGGAAAAAATGGGAAAACCGTCTTACTACAAAACAAAGCAACAGGATACAATCCTGAAGTATTTGATTTCCAAAAAAAATCAGCACATTACTGTCACTATGATTGCCGAATTTTTAGAAAAGCAGGGCACACCGGTGGGCGTAACAACCATTTATCGACATCTTGACAAGTTGGTGGAACAGGGCGAACTGCAAAAATATATCATCGATGGAGTAACCAGTGCCTGTTTTCAGTATATCGGCGATGAAGCCCATTGCCATGAGCATTTTCATCTGAAGTGCGAAAATTGCGGAACCCTGATTCATCTGGAATGTGGCTACATGAATGATCTCTACACCCATGTGTTGAAACACCACGCCTTTGATATTAATTCATTCAAAACAGTTTTTTATGGTTTATGTAAAGGCTGTTCAGATAAAAAAAACCATACGGAGGCATTATGATGCGAAAAAAGATTGTTGTTTTTATGGTTCTACTGGTTTTGGCAGTGGGTGTAACCGGCTGTGCCCAGAATACAGCGGCAAAAAACGCCGAGAGTGCAGGAAAGATCAGCATTGTCACGACTATTTTTCCCGTCTATGATTTTGCCAGAGCGATTGCCGGGGGTCAGGCTGAGTTGACGATGCTGGTAAAACCAGCTGCTGAAGTTCATTCCTATGATCCTTCACCGGCAGATATAATAAAAATTCAGGAAGCGGATGTATTTATCTACATTGGCGGCGAGAATGATGCCTGGGTCAGCACCATTCTGGAATCCATGGATACCAGCAATAAGAAAATTATTCGGCTGATGGATGCGGTTAAACCGGTTGAAGAGGAAACGGTGGAAGGGATGGAGGCTGAAGAAGAGGAAGTGGCCCCTGAAACGACTCAAAATAAAACCGAACCGGCTGAGGAAGAAATCGAGTATGACGAACATATCTGGACCTCACCTAAAAATGCCATCTTAATGGTCAATGAAATCGCTGCGGCATTGGCTGAAATTGATCCCCAAAATGCTGCTGTCTATACCCAGAATGCCGCTGACTATACGGCTCAGATTCAGGCCGTGGATGATGAAATTGCCGGGATTGTGGCAGCCGCTCCCAATAAGCTGCTGGTCTTTGGTGATCGCTTTCCGTTTCGGTACTTTGTTGACGAATTCGGGCTTGACTATAAAGCCGCATTTCCGGGCTGTAGCACCGATACCGAGGCCAGTGCGGGCACTTTGGCTTATCTGATGAACACCATCAAAGAGAATAATATTAAGTATGTTTATTATATCGAACTCAGCAATCAAAATATTGCCAAAGCCATCAGCGAACAAACCGGAGCCGGGCTGCTGCAACTTCATTCGGTTCATAATGTGACAAAGGACGATTTTGATGCTGGCGCAACCTATGTTTCAATTATGCAGCAAAATGTCGAAAACCTGCGAAAGGGGTTGGCCAACCAATGAAACTAATTTCCTGTGAAGGGGTCACCATCGGATATGATGGACAACGGGCCGTGAACAAGGTCAGCTTTGATCTGGAGCAGGGTGACTATCTTTGTATTGTGGGCGAAAACGGTTCAGGAAAAAGTACCCTGGTCAAAGGTCTGTTGGGACTGATTAAACCTCAGGAGGGCAGCATCACCTTTAACGGCATTGCGCCAAATGAAATCGGCTATCTACCGCAACAGACAGTGATTCAGCGGGACTTTCCAGCCAGCGTTGGCGAGGTGGTGATCTCCGGCTGCCTTAATCGGCGCGGGCTGTTGCCGTTTTATTCCCGGGCAGAAAAAGATCGGGCCGCTGATAAGATGAAGCAGCTTAATATCACTGATATTCAAAAGAAATCCTATCGGGACTTGTCGGGAGGCCAGCAGCAGCGGGTGTTGCTGGCCCGGGCCCTCTGTGCCACCGAAAAACTGTTGCTGCTGGATGAGCCGGTTTCCGGTCTGGATCCGGTGATGACCGCCGATTTGTATCAATTGGTAGCAAGGCTTAATCAAACCCAGGGGATTACGGTCTTGATGGTTTCACATGATCTGGAAAGTGCCATCAAATATGGCAACAAAATTCTGCACATGAAAACCGAAACGGCCTTCTTTGGTTCAACCGCCGATTACCTGAAAACAGAGATGTGTCAGCGGATGATGGGGGCTAAGATATGATTGAATTGCTGACTGAATTACTATCGTACACCTTTGTGGTCAGAGCCCTGATCGTTGGGGTTCTAGTCTCTCTGTGTGCTGCCCTGCTGGGTGTCAGTCTGGTCTTAAAACGCTATTCGATGATCGGAGATGGCTTGTCTCATGTCGGTTTTGGGGCCCTGGCCCTGGCGATGGCGTTAAACCTGTCGCCGCTGGAAGTGGCCATTCCGGTGGTGGCGGTGGCCGCCTTTGTGCTGTTACGGATCAGTGAAAACAGCCGGATCAAAGGCGATGCGGCGATTGCCCTGATTTCCAGCAGTTCGCTGGCCATTGGCGTGATTATCATCTCCTATACATCGGGAATGAACACCGATACCTGCAATTATATGTTTGGAAGTATCCTGGCGATGAGCAAAAGCGATGTTATTCTCAGTGTAGCGGTTTCGATTGTGGTGATCGTGTTGTATGTGTTGTTTTATAACAAAATTTTTGCCGTTACCTTCGATGAGAATTTTACCCGGGCGACCGGGACCAATGCCAGCCGCTACAACACCCTGATAGCTCTGTTAACGGCGATGACCATTGTGGTGGGAATGCGGATGATGGGTGCGTTGTTGATTTCCAGTCTGATAATTTTTCCGGCCCTGACGTCAATGCGCTTGTTCAAAACCTTTAAGCAGGTGGTAATCAGCTCGGCTATTTTATCGGTGATCTGTTTTGTGGCGGGAATTGTCCTGTCCTTTATTTTCTCTTTTCCCACCGGGGCCAGCGTGGTCGTGATCAATTTGCTGATGTTTGGCATTTTTTCAGCCATTGGTTTATTAAAGAAAAAGTATTAGGAGGTTCAGCGGTTGAAAAAAAGCGGATGGTTATTAATGCTGATAATCCTTGCAAGCCTGTTGACCGGGTGCGCTACTGACAAGGCTACTGAAGTGGTTGAGATCAGTGAGCGGATGTTTATTACGCAATGCAACGATGTGTATATCAACACAGATGAATATATGAACAAGACCATTGTTCTGGAAGGGATGTACTACGAGTATACTGATCCGAAAACCAATCAGGTTCACACCTATGTCATTCGCAATGGTCCAGGGTGCTGCGCTAACGATGGGATAGTCGGTTTTGAGATTCTATTTGAAGGCGATAAACCGGTACCAAACGACTGGATTCGGGTGACGGGAAAAGTTGAGAAACTGGATAACAATGAACTTGAAACCATTGTTCTGCGGTTGGATCAGATTGAGATAAAAGCAGAGCGGGGGCAGGAAACCGTTTTGAATTAAGCTTATCTGAGGATTAGAAAATTAATTAGAAGTGGGTAAAATTTTTATGGTAAAATAAGGTAAACAACACTAAAACTCAGAAGCGGAGGTTTGGTCATTTATGAAGAAAAATACTGCAGTGGTGTATGCAATCTTGGCAGCGCTGCTGTTTGGGATGAATGCGCCCTTTTCCAAGCTGCTGCTCAATGAAATTGATCCTTTGTTTCTGGCAGCGCTTTTATATCTAGGGGCTGGGCTGGGAATGACCGTGTTGACTCTGCTAAATAAAACCCGACGTACGGCAACTGCAGAAGCCAGACTTACCAAAAAAGAAATGCCTTCAGTGGTGCTGATGATTTTACTGGATATCGCAGCGCCGATTTTTCTATTACTGGGAATCAATCTGACCAATTCCAGCACCGCTGCTTTGCTAGGCAATTTTGAGATTGTCGCAACCTCAGTGATAGCCATGATTTTCTTTAAAGAAGCCATTGGTAAACGGATGTGGATGGCCATTGGCTTTATTTCACTGGCCAGTATCATCCTGACGATTAGTGATGCGATGACGATTAACTTATCGATTGGGGCTGTTTTTGTAATTCTTGCGTGTATCTGTTGGGGCTTTGAGAATAACTGTACCCGGAATTTATCAATCAAAGATCCGGTTCAGGTGGTTGTCCTTAAAGGTTTCGGTTCAGGGCTGGGAGCGCTGCTGATTGCCGCAATCTGGGGAGACCTGTCAGGCTCCCTGCTTTATATCATTCTGGCCATGTCCTTAGGCTTTGTTGCTTATGGTTTGAGTATTTTTTTCTATGTCAAAGCCCAGCGGGGGCTGGGAGCTTCCCGAACCAGTGCTTATTATGCGGCGGCTCCGTTTATGGGGGTTCTGATATCCTGGCTGGTACTTAAGGAACCGATCACGGTTTCGTTTTTAATGGCCCTGGCCATCATGCTTCTGGGAACCTGGCTGGCTTTGTCAGAAGATCACGAACATGCCCACACTCATCTTGAAGAGACCCATGATCACAGCCATAACCATGATGATGAACACCATCTTCATGCCGATCATCCGCCGGTTAAGGGTGAGCATTGTCATGAGCATACCCACAATAATACGGTTCACAGCCATTGCCATCTGCCGGATGTGCATCATCGGCATTTGCATTAAAGTTACCGGATAAATGTTATTAAATTGCACAAAAAACTTAGCCGTTCTGCTACTAGCAGCCATGGCTAAGTTTTTTTTATTTGCGGGAGATATAAATAACCAATTAGACAACCCGAAAATAAGGTTTAATCTCAAAAGGGATTAATTGTAAAATGTGTTTGCTTTCAGCAATGATTTCATCAATGCGGTTTTCCTCAATGTGCATTAGCACAAAATGAAGGCTGGTCAGGTAATCCAGGCATTCTTCCAGGGAGCAGTTAAACTCACCGTTGGCATAAGCTAATTTAACCGCTAAGGAGGAAGCCATGGCCGATCGGGCAATCATTGATATTTCATCGGGACAGCGTTTTAGTTTCAAGCCATAGTGGCGGTCGTGGATTTTATAAAGATGAACAGCACTTCGGGAAAAGGTATCGTCATGCTTTTCATCGGCGTGCTCCTTAACAAAGCGCATGACATTAGGGTCACATAGGTGGAGCCGATCATATAAGCGAATTTCCACTGCGGTACTCACCTGTAAATCGGTTTCTCTTTCTCGAAAATATTCCAAATAAAGTTTTAATGCCACATTGTTTTTATGCTCAATCAGAAATTTCTCAGTCACTTCCCGGGCTAAATTCGATTTTGATTTAAAATAATAAGTAATTAAGGGTTTGGTAATTTTGCAGATATCTGCAATTTGATCCAGATAGGTTGCCGTATAGCCTTGCTCATAGAAAAGTTTGGTGGCAGTCTGGAGGATGTTTTCTTTTTGATTTTTCATCGGCGTCTCTCTTTTCTTGATGCGTTTATTGTAGCCTTTAATCATGGGGAGATCAAGGCAAAACTAAGAAGTGAAGAAAAAAACTTTACCGGTAAAATAATGATTGACAATTCGTAAAAATAAGACTATACTGCAATTACTTTACCGGTTAAATTCAAACGGATCAAAAAAGAAATGGTGCAAAATAAAGCAGACAGTGAGCGTGCAGAGGGTAAGCATCATAATAGGGTTGTAAACGTTGATCACCCGGGAAATTTTAAGAACGTGTGAAATCGGTTTCGGATTACGAAAAACCAGCACGTTAAAGAAGGAGTAAAAAATGATTATTATTGGCGAAAAAATTAACGGCGCCATTCCCTCAACCGGGAAGGCAATTGCGGAAAAAGATGCTGAGTTCATCCGGAATCTGGCCATCAAGCAGGCGGAAGCCGGAGCTGATTTTATCGATGTCTGTGCTTCGGTGGATGATGACATCGAACTGGAAACGATGAAATGGTTAATCGACATCGTGCAGGATGCTGTGGATACACCGATTGCGGTGGACAGCCCCAATGTCTATACTTGCATTGAATCGATGAAATACTGCAATAAGCCAGGACTGTTCAACTCAGTATCATTAGAAGGTGACAAAGTCGATGTGGCCTTTAAGGTGTTGGCCGATACCAAGTGGGAATGCGTTGCGCTTTTAAACAGTGACAAGGGTATCCCGAAAACCGCCAAGGATCGGCTGGAAGTGTTCACCGACTTAATGGCAAAATGCAAGGAATATAACATTGACCCTTCTCGCATGCATATTGATCCCTTGATTGAAATGCTGTGTACTTCGGAAGATGGTATTACCATGGTTACTGAAGTCATCCGGGAAATTAAAAAGCAATATCCAACCATTCATGTCACCGGCGCTGTCAGCAATATTTCCTTCAATTTACCAGCCCGTCGGATTGCCAATCAGGCCTTTGCTGTTCTGGCTATGAGTGCTGGCATGGACAGCTTTATTCTCGATCCCCTGAACAAGGACATGATGGGAATGCTCTTTGCCACTGAAGCGATGATGGGCGAAGATGAATATTGCATGGAATATATTGGTGCCTTCCGGGAAGGTATTTTCGTAAAATAAAAACAGCCGTTGACTTGCTCCGGTTTACGCCAAACAATTTCGTAAACCGATAGCAAAGCAATAAGCGGTTATTTAGATAAGTTAACAAAAAATCCGGCACTCACACAGGTTCCGGGTGGTTTAAATAAAAGTAAATAAATTAAATCAAAAATCAAAGGAGAAATTGAAGATGTCAAAAATTGAAGATGTAAAAGTATTGGTCGAAACTGGTAAATCAAAAAAAGTTGCTGCAGCCGTTCAGGAAGCCCTGGATGCTGGTGATAAAGCACAGGATATTCTGGATGCGATGATCGCTTCCATGGGTGTAGTTGGCGATAAATTCTCATCTGGCGAAATCTTTGTTCCGGAAATGTTAATTGCTGCCAAAGCGATGTCTAAAGGTGTAGAAGTATTAAAACCAGTCATGGCCGGCGATGGCTCCAGCTCACTGGGTACCTGCATTATGGGAACTGTTGCTGGAGACCTTCACGATATCGGCAAAAACCTGGTTGTGATGATGCTTGAAAGTGCCGGATTTGATATGGTTGACTTGGGCGTCGACGTACCAGCAGACAAGTTTGTTGAAGCCGTAAAAGAAAACAATAACGTGGTTTTGGTTGCCTGTTCCGGTCTGTTAACAACGACTATGCCAGCTTTAAAAGAGGCAGTTCAAACCATTAAAGAGGCCTACCCGGACATGAAGGTTATCGTTGGTGGTGCTCCAGTTACTCAGGAATATGCCAATGAAATCGGGGCTGACGGTTATGCGCCAGATGCTGGTAGCTCCGCAGCTAAAGCCAAAGAACTGATTGGCGCTTAATTAAAACACACATTTATTTAGGATTTGCTGAATATAGCATATAAAGGAGAAATAATGTTAACAATCAGAGAAAATTTACTAGAAACAATGAAGGGTGGTAACCCGGATCGTTTTGTCAAGCAATACGAATTCATTGATCTGATCATGGAAGTACCACTGGGTCTGGAATTTAACTATGGTCAGACATGGAAGGATCATTGGGGGATTACCTGGCAATGGCCAGAAGGACAATTGGGAATGTTCCCAGTTCACCATGATGGCCTAGCAGTCATTCAGGATATTACCGAATGGAAAAGTGTGGTTAAAAAACCAGCAATTGCCACCTCCGACGAAGCCTGGGCGCCAGCCATTGCCCATGCCAATGCCGTTGACCGTAAAGAAAAATTTGCCACAGCATTCTTTGCACCAGGAATTTTTGAAATGACCCATCATTTAATGGGTATGGAAAATGCCCTGATGGCGCTTTACGAAGAGCCTGAAGCGATGCAGGAACTGATTGACTATCTGACTGAATATGAACTGGAATTTGCTGCCGTCATGATGGAAAAATTAAAGCCAGAAGCCATCCTTCATCATGATGACTGGGGTAGCCAGATTTCATCATTCATCTCACCAGAAATGTTTGAAGAATTCTTTGTACCATCGTACAAAAAAATCTATCAGTTCTATAAAGACAATGGGGTGGAACTGATTATCCACCACAGTGACTCTTACGCAGCTAATTTAGTGCCTTATATGATCGAAGTAGGTATTGATATCTGGCAGGGGGTCATGAACACCAATAATATTCCTGAACTGATTGAAAAATACGGCGAAAAGATCACCTTTATGGGCGGTCTTCATAGCGGTACCGTTGATTATCCCGGCTGGGAAAAAGAAGTGGTTAAAAAACAGGTGGAAGAAACCTGTAAAGCCAACGGCCATAAATATTTCATTCCCTGCCAGACATCCGGTCTGCCAATTGAAAACTTTGAAGGCGTGATTGCTTACATCGATGAATGCATCGATGAAATGAGCAAGGAAGAGTTTTAAATAAGCGTATAAAAACCCCTGGATCGTATTTAGATTGGCGATCCAGGGGTTAATTTTTTCACTCAACGTTGGCTTGGCAAAACCAACAGGCTTGCCACCATCGCTTGGGACTGTGATCGAGAAAAGTTTACGGCACTTTCTCAGTAGACAACTTTTCTTCACTTATATGATAGCATGGAACCCCAAAAACTACAAGACTGTTCTAAATAGCCCAATTATGGTAAACTACCAATCGAAGCTGCTGCATGAGCATTGCCGATTCATAAAAAGGGGTATTGAGATGAACGAAAAACAAAAAGATTGGTCTATTGAAGAAGAAAAACTGGAGGAAACCATGGCAGAGGCCAGACTTCAGTTGGATGATGCGATCAATGCGAATGATAAAAACCGGGAAATGATTCAGGCGGCAAAAAAAGAAATACGTGAAAACACCTCCCATAGTATTGGTAATCTCTGGGGCTCTGATGGCTTTGAAGCACTGGTTGAGCTAAGTCAGGCGATGAATCCGGTGACCGAACGAACGGCCATTTATGAATTTACTGAAGTCAAGATTAAAAAACTCCAAAATATTCTGGAATCACCCTATTTTGCCCGCATTGACTTTTGCTTCAGTGAGGGGGATCATACCGAGCAAATCTATATTGGCCACCATTCGCTTAAAAAAGAAAATGTCTATAAACTGCTTATTCATGATTGGCGGTCACCGGTTGCCAGCGTTTTTTACCGTTTTGCGCCGGGGAATGCCTATTATGATGCACCGGTTGGCCGGATTGAGGGCAAACTGCTGTTAAAACGACAATTTGAAATAAAGGATGGCCAACTGGAGTACTTTTTTGATGCGGATCTGCAGGTTTTTGATGATTTTCTCCGAAAACTGTTGTCGCACAATACCTCGCCCAAAATGAAAACCATTGTGGAATCGATCCAGCGGGATCAGGATCTGGTTATTCGGGATATGGAAAATGACCTGTTGATTGTTCAAGGCGTGGCGGGCAGTGGTAAAACGTCGATTGCCCTGCATCGGGCGGCCTATCTGATGTATCAGGGCTTATCAAACCGGCTGGAGGGTCGGGAAATTTTGATCATTTCGCCCCATAAACTCTTTGAGCAGTACATCGCGAACGTGATTCCCGAGCTGGGTGAAGAAAATGTTCGAACGGTTATCTTTGACGAAGTTCTTAAAGATTTGATCGACAGAAAATTTGAGACCAAAAACATCTTTCTGGAACGGGTCTTATCAAATGGTTCGCAGAGTGCGTTAAAAAGGGATGCGATGACCTTTAAAGGCTCAGCCGATTTTATCACAATTTTTGATCGATTTATTGCCGAAATCCCCGAGCGTTTTATGAACATCCGGGATATAAGCTATAAAGGTGAAACGATTTTTACCCGAACTGAAATAATCAGCCGCCTGCAAATCAATCCGGATACGCCCTTAAAAATCAAACTGGGTTATCTGGAAGAAGCCATTAATGAAAAAGTCTATCAAAAATGGCGCCGTCCCCTTAAAAGTTCGCTGCGCAGTGAAATGATGCGCTTTACCGAAATTGACACATTTTATCTGTATCAACAGCTTTATGAAAGCGAGCGCAACTTTTTTAAACTGGCTACCGGGATTAAGCTGCCGGACGGCATCAATAAAATTCTGGCAGGAACCAAACGCAATCTGGCTCATAAAAACCTGAACTATGATGATGCCTTAGCCTTGGGTTACTTAAGCTTACGGTTATTTGGGGCCAAAGAATACAGCACCATCAAACAGGTGATCATCGATGAAGGCCAGGATTATTATCCCCTTCATTATGAAATTATTAACCGCTTGTTTTTAAAATCCAAGCTCACTATTTTGGGAGATATCAACCAGACTCTGCAAAAAAGTGAAGATCTCAGCTTTTATCAGCAGATCACAAAGCGTTTAAACCGCAAGAAAAATGCCCTGGTGACAATGAACAAAAGTTATCGCTGTACCAGCGAAATTTTGCGTTTTAGTAAGAAATTTATTGATGATGAGATTCCGGTGGAGAGTTTTAACCGTAGTGGCGCAGAACCGGTGTTGCTGGGGGTGCCCAATTTTGTGGAGCTGGTTGACCGGCTTACGGAAGCGATCGATCAGTGCAAACAAGAAGGCTACCAATCAATCGGGCTGATTTTAAAAACCCAGAAAAACACCACTGTGCTTTTTGATGCCTTATCAAAAAAAATGCAAGTCAATCTGATTCGCCATGAAACGGTGGCGGAGATTGAGGGGGTCTCGATCATGCCGGTGTATCTGTCCAAAGGGTTGGAGTTTGATGCGGTGTTTATTTGTGATGTCAACCAGGCCAATTATCAGAGTGAGGCAGACCAGCGGCTGCTTTATATCAGCTGTACCCGGGCCCTGCATCGGTTGTATCTGCTGTGGGAAGGTCAACCGAGCCCCCTGCTTGACGATCGATAAGCCTATCGGTCATTGGAACCCTGCTTTTTCTGGTGCTGTCGTTGCTGCTGCCAGAATGGATGGGGAAGCTAAAGAAGAATAAAGCGGTAGATGTGCGGTCATTTTGAGTTAAACTCGAATAATTTGATAATGTTTTAGCATAAATAAAACGGCTGCTGGTGAGTGGTGATCTCATTAGCGGCCGTTTTTTAGTTGATCACATGTCTAATCATAAATTAATTAGTATTTACAAAAAAATACAGTGAACACGTTTTAAAAGGTAGTTTGATTTCCTCGAAATTTGTTAATATACCGATATAAATGAAAACGACGAGCATTCATGAGGAATTGTTGGAAGTTTACAGCGTCATCATTTCGATTCAAGAAAAGAATCAGACAAATGAAATCTAACTAAATGGAGGAAACAAATGGGCGATAGCTATCAGGAAAGAATTGATCGGGTCAGAACGACGGTCAATCATCAGGAGCCGGATAAGGTGCCAATTCTCTCAATGATTGGAACCTATGCAGTACATTACGCCGGAGGAACTATTCAGGAGATGGAAGATCAACCTGAAAAAGAAATTGAATATTACAGCAGCATTCACAAAGATCTTTATTCGGATATCATTTTTACTGCTGGCAATGCTTTTGATGCCAAAAGTGCGAAGTGCATTGGCAGTGAAAGTCATTTTATTTCGGAAGATGGGGTAACCATTCAGCACAAAGAGATCAGCCCTATGGAGGCGGATGAATATCCGGAATTGATTGCCGATCCGGAAGGCTATATTTTTAACAAAATGCTGCCCAGAAAAGCGAAAAAACTGGCCGGAACAACTGAAGAGAAATATGCCGCCATTAAATCGCTGGTCGATCACTGGAAGGTAAAAGGAATGGTTCAGGGTCAATTGACTGAAAAACTCAAAACCGAATTTCAAATGCCGATTATGGTCGGTGGTTTTGCTTATCCCCCACTTGATTATATCTTTGATTATCTACGGGGGTTTAAAGGACTTTCGTTGGATATGCGCCGTAAGCCCAACGAAGTGGTTGCAGCATGTGAAAGGCTTTGCCGTGGTGGCCGAAGAAGTGCGCACCCTGGCGGCCCGCAGTGCCGAAGCGGCCAAACAGACAACGGGGCTGATTGAAGGTTCCATTACCAAAGTCCGGGAAGGGACAAAGATTGCCAACGCTACCGCCGAAGCCCTGAATGAGATTGTCGCCGGTATTGAAAAAGTCACCGATTTGACAGGCAATATTGCGCTGGCCACCAATGAACAGGCAACCGGGATTGCCCAGATCAACCAGGGTATCGGTCAGGTCGCCCAGGTTGTTTCGCAGAACTCCGCCACCGCCGAGGAAAGTGCGGCAGCTAGTGAGGAATTGTCCGGTCAGGCCGAGCTGCTGAAACAGAGCATTGGGCTGTTTGAGTTGCGAAATCAGTAAGATGATGTGCGGAAAGCTTGCGAAAAAATACCTGTGGGCAGATTGGAAAAAATCATATGTGTCCCAAATGAGCCTTTAGGCTTGCTCATGGTAAACGGTAGCGGTTGCGGTTGCCATATTTTTGGCTTTTTAAGAGCCCCAGAGCGCTGAATTTCAGAACAAAACTGCGGATGGTCGCATAGGCGGCCTTCCGGAAATCTTTTTCCAGCTGTTTGGTTGAAAATTCATCTTGTCCATAGGCAGTCAGCACAAAGCGAAACAGATCGTTTTCCTTTTCCGTGATGCGGCCTTCCGACAATAATTTTTCATAGGTTTCCAGATACCGCCCTTGCACTGGTTCATTAGAGGACAGGTGGGCATAAACATTCTCAATAAAATAGTCAAAAAACGGTGTGATATCGAGTAGTCCACTGATTTTGGCATTCGCCTCGACCAGAGAAAAAGCCCGATAATACTTATTTTTACTGGCTTCAATATGGTTCGAAAAGGGAGTAAACATTGTCGCAGCATACCCGCAGCTAACGAGATACCACAACTGCATCAGTCTGGCCATTCGGCCGTTTCCATCGAAATAAGGGTGTAAATAGGCCAGATAAAAATGGATGACAATGGCTTTGAGCAGATCATTCATGGGATCGCTGTTAATAAATTTGACCAGTTCTGTCATGTATTTCGGCAGCTGCTCGGCAGAAAGGCCTTGATGTTCGATCTTATCGCCAACCAGATAGACAGCGTCATGACGATAGTAAGAGCCGGGCAGTAGTTTATCTTCATCTTCCAGATAATCGCCGATCGCCATCTGATAAAGCTGGTGAATGGACACTTCGGAAATCCGATTGGTCGGATCGCTGATAAAATCCAGGCCTTTCTTCATCCCAAAGAGCTGGCTGTCGGTTTTAGTCTGGGGAGCATAGCCGTTTAAAATATGACGGATGCTTTCCCGGGAAGTTTGAATGTTTTCTATCATTAGGGATGACTGAATTTCATCGGCCATCGCCTGATAACTGTAAGGCTCACCTTCTGGTCGTTTCGCCAGCAGCGTTTTGGGCGTATTGAGGCTGATCTGGGTGTGGCTTTCAAGATAAACCAGTGGATTTTGGTTAAAATCCGAAAGGGGAATTTTTTTATAAAAAAACGTCTTTACGATCGAAATAAATTCGGCAACCTGTTCTGGGGAATATTTGTGTTGCATTTTTTTTAAATCGGTCATGCTGCGATCCGTAAGCATTGTAGTAAAAATGGTTGCGTCCATCGGTTAGCCACCTTTCTACTGATACAAATTAGTATCAATTAGTATCAGTATATGAGATCAGCACAATTTCGTCAAGGTGTTAAGATTAAAAATTTTTCTGGTTATTATTAATTACGATTGTTCATTCTGTTTTATCTTCTCATTTACTTTTTATGGCTTTCACGTCGGTAATCTCATTGCAATATATAACTGATGGGATAGAAAGTACCAAAAATATAATTAGGATAGAGCCAGCATGAAAATGCGAAAAATTGATTGGATAGCCGGAGGCATGGGTATACAAAAATAAAGACCGATTTTTCCCGAGAGAAATTGTCGAATATAATTAAAAAGAGGGTGATTGACGATGCAGCAGACTGATTACGAATCGATGGGAGCGGTTCCAGAAAAACCCATTGAGAGCTTATCCGTTGCGGATGTGTACGTTGCACTAAAAACAAGTGGACAAGGCTTGAGCTCTGACGAAGCGGCCGCACGACTGGCCCATTATGGTGAGAACAGCATTCAAAAAAAGAAGGGCAAGCCGCTGATCTGGAAATTTCTGGCCAATTTTACGCACCTGATGGCCATTCTTTTATGGATTGGCGGCGTGGTTGCTCTGGTTGCCCAGTTGCCCCAATTGGCCATTGCGATTTGGCTGGTCAATCTGATTAATGGACTGTTCAGCTTCTGGCAGGAGTTTCAGGCCGAAAAAGCGGTGGAAGCGCTGGGTCAACTGTTGCCGACCTATGCCCGGGTAATCCGGGACGGCAAAGAAGTCAAAATTCTGGCGGAGGAGCTGGTTCCCGGGGATCTGATTATTCTGGCTGAGGGTGACCGGATTTCAGCCGACAGTCGTCTGGTGGAGGACAATGACTTTAGAGCCGATCAATCGATTCTGACCGGGGAATCGCATCCGGCCCACAAAACCAGGGATGTTGGACATCGTACCGATCTGGGGCGTGCGGAGCAGCCCAACCTGATTTTTGCCGGAACCAATGCCGCTTCAGGGGCTTGTAAGGCAGTGGTTTTTGCTACTGGTATGACTACCGAGTTTGGTAAAATTGCCGATTTGACCCAGAACATGGTTGAGGTACCCAGTCCGCTACAGATTGAAATGGGACGGATTACCCGACTGGTTTCAGCCATGGCGATCAGTATGGGGGTCATCTTTTTTGTGCTGGCAGTGTTGTTGGCCCATGTCAATGTGACCGAAAGCTTTATTTTTGCCATGGGGATGATTGTCGCCTTTATCCCCGAGGGACTGCTGCCAACCGTGACCTTATCCCTGGCCATGGGCGTCAAACGGATGGCCAAACGCAATGCCCTGATCAAGCGCCTATCGGCTGTTGAAACGCTGGGCTGCACCACAGTGATCTGCACCGATAAAACCGGAACCCTGACCCAGAATGAAATGACGGTCAGCGACTGCTGGATGATCAATCAACAGATGAAGGTAACCGGGGTTGGCTATGCCCCGGAAGGTGAAATGCTCTCAGGCGATGTTCCGATTTCGCTGGCCGAAAACAGCGACATGCGCACCTTATTGGTAGCGGCCAGTTTTTGTAATAATTCCCGCTTATTACCGCCATCCCCGGAAATCAATCATTGGAATATTCTGGGGGATCCCACCGAGGCGGCACTGGTGGTGGCCGCCCGGAAGGGGAAAATTGATCTGGATCAGGAACTGAAATTTAGCCCTCGGCTCCGGGAGCTGCCCTTTGAATCCCAGCGCAAGCGGATGACGACGATCCACAAGGTTGCTGGAGATCGTTCAGGTCTGGAAAAGCTGGCCTATATCAAGGGGGCACCCAAAGAAGTGCTGGATTTGTGCAGCCACTATCTTAACGATGGCGAAGCGGTGGCAATGGATGGGGAGATCCGCAAAAAAATCATGGCAGCCAATGACGACTATGCCCGCAAAGGACTCCGGGTCTTGGCGGTGGCAATGCGAAGGTTAACCATGGACATGGGTTTGCCGGAGCGCCTTAGTGATTATACTCCGGAGCTGATTGAAAATAATATGACTTTTTTAGGCCTGACTGTGATGGCTGATCCACCTCGGGTGGAAGTGGCAGCAGCAGTAAAAAAATGTCATCAGGCCGGGATAAAAATTATTATGATTACCGGGGATTATGGCTTGACGGCCGAAAGCATTGCCCGGCGGATTGGCATTATTCATGGCACACAGCCCCGGATTGTCACCGGCGTCGAGTTGGATGAAATCAATGACGCCGATCTTAAAAAGGCCTTGTCCGAGGAAATTATTTTTGCCCGGGTGGCCCCGGAACAAAAACTGCGGGTTGTTTCCGCCCTTCAGGAAATGGGCAATGTGGTGGCAGTCACCGGGGATGGGGTCAATGATTCACCAGCCCTTAAAAAAGCCGACATTGGTATTGCCATGGGGATTTCCGGAACCGATGTAGCCAAGGAAGCCGCTGATATGATTCTCACCGACGATAATTTCGCCTCGATTGTCAATGCAGTGGAAGAAGGCCGGGGGGTCTATAACAATATCCGCAAATTTGCGACCTATATTTTAAACAGTAATGTGCCCGAGGCGGTACCGTTTATTGTATTTTTATTCGCCAAAGGTCAGATCCCGCTGCCACTGACGGTGATGCAGATTCTGGCGGTGGATCTGGGTACCGATATGATTCCGGCGATCGCTCTGGGGGTTGAACTCCCCGAGGAAGGCATCATGCAGCGGCCACCACGCTCCCGAAAAGAACATTTGCTCAATCGCCCCCTACTGATTCGGGCATTTTTATTCTATGGAATTATGGAAGGAGCCATTGCGATGTCAGCCTTTTTCTTTCTGTATTGGCAAAATGGTTGGCCGGGGGTACCAATGGCAGATTCAGGGGAGATTTACCGGATGGCCACCACCATGACCTTGGGAGCCATTGTGGTAACGCAAATCGGAATTGTCTTTAATTGCCGAACCGAACGGGCTTCGGTCTTTAAGGTAGGGCTGTTCAGTAACCATATGATTTTAATTGGGATTGTTTGTGAACTGACGGTCTTTTCGATTCTGGTCTATACCCCATTTTTGCATGCGATCTTTAATACCGCTCCAATCGGTCTGATTGAGTGGGCATATTTGTTTATGTGGGTACCGATAGTGATTCTGATTGATGAACTTCGCAAAGCATTCCTGAGATATTGGGATCGGCGCCGGTTACAGAAAAAAACAGAAGTTATGAAAGGGGAGAGCTAAATGAAAATCATTATCGTCGGCTGCGGCCGAATCGGTTCCGGTTTAGCCATGAAGTTAAGTCAAGGTGACAATGAGATCATTGTGATCGATCAGGAGCCGCTGACGTTTAAACATCTGAGCACCGGATTCAAAGGAAAAACTATCGCTGGCGTGGGGTTTGATCGGGAGGTGCTGCTTACCGCCGGGATAAAGCGGACGGACTCGCTGGCTGCTGTCACTTCCAACGACGAGGCTAATGCGCTCACCGCCCGAATCGCCAGTCAGATTTTTGGGGTTCCGCGAGTGGTTTCAGCGCTTCATGAACCCCGGAAAGCCGAAATTTATCGGCGTTTGGGACTGCAGGTCTTCGATCCGATGTCCTGGGGCGTCAATCGGGTGGCGGATCTGCTGAGCTTCGCCCCGGTTAATGTGGCGATGAGCATCGGCAATGGAGATGTGGATATAATGGAAATCGAGATCCCGGCCTTGTTGGTCGGACGTCGGGTTGGTGAGCTGACAATTCCTGGCGAAGTCAGCGTGGTTTCAATCAGTCGCGGCAATCGCTCGATTATTCCGGTGATTAGTACGGTGTTTGAAGACCGGGATCTGGTCCATCTGGCAGTGGCTACGGCATCCGGCGAACGGCTAAAATCGCTGTTGGGATTAGGATAGAAAAGAGGAGCCGATCATGAACGTAATAATCGTAGGTGGTGGAAAGGTGGGGGCTTATCTGACTTCACTGTTGCAAGGCGGCGGTCATCAGGTTAAGCTGATCGAAATCAGAACCCATCAATTGGAACGGCTGGCATGTGATCTGCCCAAAGAAGTGCTGATATCAGGAAGTGGCACCGACCCCGAGGTGCTGGAAGCCGCTGGAATTCGTTCGGCGGATGTGCTGGCAGTGGTAACCGGTGCCGATGAGATCAATCTGGTGGCGGCCACAATTGCCCGACTGGAATATCAGGTGCCAAGGATTCTGGCCCGGATCAAAAATCCCAAAAATGCCTGGCTGTTCACTCCGGAAATGGGCGTGGATGTGGCGTTGAACCAGGCTGAGTTGATGGCGACGCTGGTGGCTGAAGAAATGTCAGTGGGGGATATGATGACCTTACTTAAACTCAACCAGGGACAGTTTTCGTTGGTTGAAGAAAAGGTTCATCCGTCATCCCGGGCAGTGGGAAAGATGGTTAGGGAGCTTGGTTTGCCCACCGAATCGGTGTTGGTGGCCATTATCAGAAACGGTCAGTTGCTGATTCCTCATGGGGATACCCGGCTATTGCCTGCTGATGAGGTGTTGGCAATCATTCATGCGGCGGATCTTCAGGATCTGGCCAAAATTTTAGGACCAGACCACTAAAACGGTGACGTCCTTTTGGTAGCACATTGAGGTTGGGTGATTTATTCGGGTGTTGTATCAGGTTTTTTTGATTTATTTTGATCATTGGGGGTACAAACATACAAAAACCGATTGGTTAATGATAAATTTTGAGAGGGAAGTATGAAAAAGGATGAAATCGCAATTGTCGATGATGAACCCATCAATTTAATGATCTTAAAAAAACTACTGAGTCCCTCTTTTTTGATTCGGGCTTATAAATCTGGAGCGGAGTTGCTTGATTCGGTTAAAAAGGGAATTCAGCCAGATTTAATTCTGATGGATATCATTATGCCAGGAATGGACGGCTACGAGACCCTTTCGGAATTACGCAAAGACCCAGATAATCAGGGAATTCCGGTCATTTATATTACTGCCCTGGATAGTCTGATTGACGAAGAAAAGGGGTTTTATTTGGGTGCGGTTGATTACATCACCAAGCCCTTTCGTCCGGGGATTGTGTTAGCCAGAGTCAATGCGCATCTGGAACTCAAACATGCCAGAGATCGGCTAAAAAACCAGAATGAATGGCTGGAGGCCGAGGTTAAGCGACGGATGGTGGAAAATCAGCTGATCCAGGATACGACCTTGAATGTCTTTGCGGAATTGGTTGAAACCCGGGACAATGATACAGCCAATCATGTTATGCGAACCCAGAATTACGTTAGGATTATCGCTGAGCGTTTGCAGAAGCATAAGCGGTTTGAAAATCACTTAAATGCAGAAGTCATCGAACGGATTGTTAAGGCAGCACCCCTCCACGATATTGGCAAGATCGGGATTCCTGACGCCATTTTATTAAAGCCGGGGAAGCTTAACAATGAGGAATATGAGGTGATGAAAAATCACTGTAAAATCGGCGGCAATGCCATTCGACTGGCAATCAATAAAACCCTGTCGGGTAACCAGGCAGAAAACAAAATGGGTGAAGTAACCGCCTTATCATTTTTGGAAGAGGCTGAAAAAATTATGAATTATCATCATGAACGATGGGATGGCAAAGGTTATCCGGAAGAATTGTATGGTGATGAAATCCCGCTGTCTGCCCGGATTATGGCTTTGGCTGATGTTTTTGATGCCCTTACCACGGTACGGCCATACAAAAAAGCCTGGCGTGTGGATGCGGTGGTTGACTATATTCTGGAACAGAAAGGGTTGCAGTTTGATCCGGATGTGGTAGAAGCTTTTGAAGCCGAAGTTGGGTCTTTTATACAGGTTATGAGCCAGGGACAGCCGAGAGAATAATAGAAGTACGGCGGAACCAGAAGGGGGGAGTCAGATGGCAGATCAAGCAAATACCGGGTTGGATCAACGAGAGAAAATTATTGATCAATTGTATCTCCATACGGAACTGATTAGGGAAATCAGCCAGATGGAGTCAGGGATCAATGGCGATATTGAAGGTTTTTCAGAAGAAATAACGGAACTTTTGGGCAATCGACTGGAAGCGGATCGGGTGTCAATCTGGCAATATAATAATGAAATGACAATGATGGAATGTCTCGATCTTTATGTAAAAAAAGAGCAAACCCACAGCAAAAAAATGACCATGAATCGAGCCGATCAACCCCTGACCTTTGAGTATCTGATTAAAAACAGATACATGATTATTGATAACAAGTCGGTTGAACCCCAGGAGAAGGATTATTGGCAGGCGTATATGAAACCCTTGGGGGGAACGACACTACTGGTTTGCAGTATTTTATGTAATGGAAAGGCGATTGGCTCCATTGGATTTATGTATGTCAATCGAAAACACGAGTGGGGAAGTGATGAAATCACATTCGGCTGTCATATCGCCGATCAAATCGGAACGGCCTTTTTAAACCGGGAGCGAATGGCGATAACCCAAGCATTGCGGAAAAATGAAGCGTTTTTAAATCGGGCTCAGCAGGTTTCAAAAACAGGTCATTGGCATTTTGATATTGAAACAAATTGTCTGACCTGGTCTGATGAAACCTATCGAATTTTTGGTGTCGAAATAGGAACACCACAAACGTTCGAATCATATATGGGGTTTGTTTATCCGGATGATCGCAAAAATATTATTGAGAACTGGACGAAAAAATCGGTGGAGGGTCAACCATTTACTGTGCTTCATCGGATTGTTGCTGGTGATCAAATTCGTTGGGTGGAAGAACGATCGGAATTTGAGCATGATCAGCAGGGAAATCCGGTTGCCAGTTGGGGTACCGTTGCAGATGTGACTGAAAAGATGAACTACCTAAAAGAACTTGAGAATTACCAAAAGCATCTTGAGGAAATGGTTATTTCCAGAACCACTGATTTGGAAAAAGCAAAGCTCGATGCAGAAGCCGCTAACCAGGCCAAAAGCGCATTCTTGTCCAATATGAGCCATGAAATTCGAACCCCCATGAATGCGATCATTGGTCTTTCCCATCTGATCCGACGGGATCCACTGACCATGCGCCAGGAGGAACAGCTTGATAAGCTGACAGAAGCGGCGAATCACTTGCTTCATATCATAAATGATGTGCTGGATCTTTCGAAAATAGAAGCCGGAAAGATGCAGCTGGACGCCCATGATTTTGAACCCACCCGGGAAATTGACCGGGTTTGTAATCTTTTAGCGGATGAAGCGGCAAAAAAAAATCTGAATATACTGGTGGATGTGGATCATATTCCGACGGTTTTACAAGGCGATTCAGTTCGTTTTGGCCAAATACTACTTAATTTAATGAGCAATGCCGTGAAGTTTACCGAAAAAGGAAGCATCAAAATTGTGGCTCGAATCATTAATCAGGATCACAAACAAATTCGCTTGCGCTTTGAGGTTTGTGATACCGGAATCGGGATGTCAAAAAATCAGATCAATAAACTTTTTCAGGATTTTGTCCAGGCAGATGAATCGATGACCCGTCTCTATGGGGGAACTGGCCTGGGACTGGCAATCAGTTCCCGGTTGGTGAACTTTTTAGGTGGTGACATTGGGGTTCATAGTGAACTGGGGTTGGGAAGCCGGTTTTGGTTTGAGTTGCCATTTGAAAAAACAACGGCACTTCCTAAAAATAGAATCAATATCGCGTCTTCAGAAACAATGCGGGTTCTGGTAATTGATGATATGCAGGAGGCCCGGGAGTTGGTGATTAGTATGCTTGCTGATTTTGGAATTCAGTGTGATGCGGTTAATTCGGGAAATGAAGGGCTGGCAGCGGTGAAGAAAGCTGACCAGATGACGGTGCCCTATCGTCTGGTATTGATGGATTTGAAAATGCCGGAGATGGATGGGATTGACACGGCGCTGATGCTGCAATCACTGGAACTGAAGACCCGCCCAGAGGTCTATCTGATCACCGGATATGGCAACCAGATTTCTGCTGAAGAAGCTCGGCGGGCCGGAATCAGCCGGATTCTTGTCAAACCAATGACACCCTCAACGCTCAATGACGCATTAATGGAATTGCTGGATGACAATCTGGATGCTCAAATACCTTCATCCCTCAATGATCTGGAGACGCGTTTAAAGCACTATCAACCCGCACATATCCTGATTGTTGAAGACAACCAGATTAATCAGGAAATTGTCAGGCAGCTTTTTGAGCCCTTTAACTTCAAAATCGAACTGGCTGAAAATGGCCAGGAGGCAATTGATCGGATTACTCAGAAAAAGTTTGATTTAATCCTGATGGATGTTCAGATGCCGGTTATGGATGGTTTGTCGGCAACAACAAAGATCAGAAGTTTGCCGGGTTGGGAAGCGGTCCCCATTTTGGCGATGACCGCCAATGCCTTTGAAGAAGACCGGAAAAAATGCATCAAAGCAGGGATGAATGATCACCTGGTCAAACCAGTGGAACCGGAGATTTTATACAAGAGTCTGATCAAGTGGTTACCAGTTCGAAGCGTTCAATCGGAGCATAAAGATAAACCCCGAAGTCATACGGAAAAAGACCTGGTCAGGCAAGCAATTGTGTCGCCGGATATACAAAATCAGTTAAAAATTCTGCGGCAGGTAGATGGATTGAATGTGGAAACCGGATTGCGAATTCTTGGCGGTGATGCCTCCGTTTATTTGCGACTGATCCAACAGTTTGCGCAGAAGTGTCAGGCCGATACCGATTATATTGTAAGTCAGAATGCCGCCGAAAACTACCCGAGTATTTTGCAGACGGTTCACTCAATCAAGGGGGTGGCCGGAAATCTGGGCGCCATCAAAATTCAGGAGCTGGCCGCTGATCTGGAGCAGGCAGTCCGGATTGGATCAGGAAAAGCGCAGTTCGAAAAACAAATTGATAACTTTGTTAATGCGTTAAGCAGTTTTGTCGAGGCTCTGCCAAAAGCAGGTTATGCGCCTGAAAGGATTAAAGAAGGTGTTGATAATAGGGATCAGGTCAATGGGATTCTGAGCCAGTTGGCGGTTTTGCTTGAAAATAACGATACAGAGGCCTATGACTTATTTGAAGAACACAAAGACCAACTGATTCCTGCTCTGGGAAATGCTGGCTTTGAACTGGAACGACAGATTCATGAATTTGATTATCGGGAAGCCCTGGAGACGTTAAGGGTGAGTTTTACAAAGCAAGAGAAAGTTTAGGCAATCAGTTCGAATGGCGTTTTTAAATAAAGGGAATACCCTCGCAGAAAAAAAGATGGTCTGCGAGGGATTTTCTATTTTTTTACGACTACCTTATTAGATCAACAAGATGGCAATAACGTGAATGTTTTGTTAGAATTAAGAAAAGATGAATCCTTCGAAAACCGGTTAACGGGGAGCATCATTTTAAATTTGCCATCAAATTGATAAGTGATGAAAGGGGAACATAAGTTGAACAATATGATTAATAGCAAGTCAAAAAAAGTAATACAGTCATTGATGGGTTTGGTTTTAAGTATAAGCATGCTTTTTATGCTGACAGCTTGCGGTGAATCAACCCCTGTGGAAGCCTTGGTTATTTCTGATGATTTCTATGAAAGTGCTACCGAAATCGGGAGTGTTGAGCAGCCAGCAAAACTAAGTGTGGGCGACACGATTTATGGCAGCATCAGTTTGATTGAATCACCAAAGGGAATGAAATACCAGGCCAAATGGCTGTTGGACAGCAAAGAAATTATGGTTGATGAAAAAGCTATGGAAACCGATCAAAGAGGTGTGCTCATCTTTCCGTTGGAAGCAGACAAAGTGGCAGTTGGGATGTTAAAGCTGCAAATCCTGTATAAGGATGAGGTGTTGGCCGAAAAAGAAGTTCTGGTTGAGTAGGTTTGATTATTAAGTTTGGTGGGCATTGAGGTGGCTAAGTGAGTAAAGAAAACAGCGAAAAGCAATTCAAAAGAATATATACCCAATACGTTGATGAAATTTATCAATATGTATTTTTGCGAACTGGCTTAAACGCTGGAATTGCTGAGGATCTTACTCAGGATATCTTTTTGGACGTGTTTAAAGGACTGAGTCGGTTTAAAGGTTTGTCTTCAGAGCGAACCTGGGTTTACAAAATCACCAGAAACAAGGTTAATGATTTTTATCGGAAACACTATCGCCAATGTCTGGAGTCGACCCACCTTGAGGATGATCGAACGGCGGAAATAGGTGACCCGAAACAGGATCTGGATGATTTAGTGGAAAAAACATTTGAGAGTGCGTGTATTATCGATTGTCTGAATCAGCTACCGGAACACTATAAATTGGTTCTGTTGTTAAAATACATCGATGCCCGAAGTGTCAAGGAGATTGCAACGATCACTGATAAATCTCCAAAGGCCATTGAAAATATTTTATTGCGGGCCAAGGCTGGATTTATTAAAGCCTATCAAACCCAGCAAGCGGAGGAGATGCAATGAAAAGTAATGGCGATGATTTTATCAAAAAGGCCCTAAAATCGCTCGAGGAAGAAGCAAAACCCAATCCAAAACAAAAGCAGATTATGCTGGGAAATCTGCTGTCCCAGATGCAAACCGGGGAAGGGTCTGGCAAAGAAAGGTCTGGATTGAGCCGTTTTGGAAATATGGTCACGGTTTATCCCTGGCGGTTCGGGTTTGGGATCTCGGCGATCCAGGCGGTTTTGTTTACCCTGATGTTCGGCTCAAACTATACCAATTTTGTATTACAATTGCTGGGGAGGTAAAAATGGAGATGTTTTTAGAAATGCTTAATCGACCGGCAGATGCATTCAATCGAGGCGATCAAAAGCTGGCCTGGAGTCTGGTGGGGATTTCCATTGCAGTGGTGACCGTTTTTGATGTATTGATGCGTTATCTGGTCAACGGAAATGATTACCCGGTGGAGATCAACTTACTTAAGCTCGCATTGCTGGCTGGTCTGGGCGTATTGACATATCTGGGTATCTGCGGGATACTATGGGGAGTTTGCAAACTACTGGGCAGTCAGACCGGGATTGAGGTTTATCTCAGAACATGGGGATTGACCTACATTCCAACGATAATATGTGGAATAACAGTGGTGTTGGTGGAAGTATATTTCACACTATTCTGGAACAATTCGATTTGGGGATTTATGCTTAACATCGTGTTGGTGGGAATTCTAATCTGGAAAACAATTCTTTATGTGGTGTTTTTAAAAGAGGTGGCCGGTCTGGACGGTAAAAAATTGGCGGGGGCATTTGTGCTCTGTGGTATTGGGATTTTAATCCTGGCTTTTATCAATATGATCATGGGATTAAAAACCCCGATTCTATAAGATACTGCCAACTACAATCGAGCTTTCTGGTAAACTTCTTAAAGGTTCTGGTGATTATGCTGGAAACTGTTTATATTTACAAATATTTCTTGATTTTCAGAATCATTTATAGTACAATTCGAAACGAATGATAGAAATAGATTGATGTCTATTTAGTGCGTTCATAAGCAGGATTTATGGATGCAGCAAAGAATTCTTTTGACCATTTCTTGATCGGTTTAACCCGGGAAAAGAAATTGAATGCCATACGGACAGCTAGGTCAAATGCCGATTGGCAACTTTCGTTGCCTTATTGATTGAGCAGCAGCTCAAATTTTATAAGTTGGTTACTTAAAACCGTGTGCAGTTTTGCACATCACACTTGTGAAACAATCAATAAGAGTAGTAAAAGTAAGTTCTTGCTATATAGACTCTAATTTCTACGTTTGGGATCATGGATAGACGGTGCACGTATGCTGCCCGTGTCAATAGCGAATCAGTAGAAATAAACTCAAGTGGATGAACAGCAGATGCTGAAGGATCACTTGAGTTTTTTGTTTTTTAGAAGTAGAGCACAATCACGATAAAATTGGAAACGGGGTGGATTATGGATAATAAATTAAAGTTGAATGGCTTTAACAATCTAACAAAATCGTTAAGTTTTAACATTTATGATGTATGCTATGCCAAGAGTGAACGGGAGCAGCGGGACTATATTGCCTATATTGATGAGCAGTATAACTCGGATCGCTTAACCAACATCTTATATCATGTCACCGAGATGATCGGCGCCCGGGTACTCAATGTGTCCAAGCAGGATTACGATCCTCAGGGGGCCAGTGTCACCTTTTTAATTGCCGAAGAAACGTTTTTGCGGGAATACCGGGAAGAAAATATTGAAAAAAATAATTTTCAGGGCGATACGGTGGTGGCTCATCTGGATAAGAGCCATGTGACGGTGCACACCTACCCGGAATACCACCCGGACACCTCCATTGCCACCTTTCGGGTCGACATCGATGTGGCCACCTGCGGCGAAATTACGCCGCTGAGCACCCTGGATTTTCTGATTGGCAGCTTTGACTCGGACATTATAACCATGGATTATCGGGTTCGGGGCTTTACCCGGGATGTCAGTGGCAAAAAACTGTTTATGGATCATAAAATCACCTCGATTCAGGATTATATCGATGACAAAACCCTCAAGGAATATGATGCCATTGATATTAATGTTTATCAATCCAATCTTTTTCATACCAAGATGTTGTTAAAAGAAATTACCCTCCAGAATTATCTGTTTAATACCGATGCCTATGAGTTGCCACCACGAACCCGGCTGCAGATCACTGAAAACCTGCGCCGCGAAATGATCGAAATTTTCAGCGGCAGTAATGTCTATTAATGACGTGTATTAATTTGGGAAGGAAAAAAACGTGCCAAAATTAAATCAACAACGAATGCCGATTATGGAGGCACTCAACGAATTTAAGCGGAATCGGCTGGTACCCTTTGATGTGCCCGGCCATAAACGGGGCAAGGGGAATCCGGAATTAACGGAATTTTTAGGGGAACGATGTATGACCCTGGACGTCAATTCGATGAAGCCGTTGGATAATCTTTGCCATCCGGTTTCAGTGATCAAAGAAGCCGAGGAACTGGCGGCGGATGCCTTTGGTGCCAAACAGGCCTTTTTTATGGTCAACGGCACGACTTCGGCGGTTCAAACCATGGTATTGTCAGCCTGTAAAAAAGGGGAGAAGATTATTCTGCCCCGGAATGTCCACCGTAGTGTCATCAATGCGATGATCCTGGGCGGGGCCATCCCGGTTTATGTCAATCCCGAAACCAACCATGAGATTGGTATTTCCTTGGGAATGACGCTGTCTGCTGTCGCCGAAGCGATCCGGGAAAACCCGGATGCCAAAGCGATTCTGGTCAATAACCCGACCTATTATGGGGTTTGTTCCAATCTCAAGGCGATTACCGAAATGGCCCATGCGGCAGGGATGCTGGTGCTGGCCGATGAGGCCCATGGCACCCATTTCTATTTTGGTGAAAACATGCCGATCAGCGGCATGGCTGCCGGTGCCGATATGTCTTCGGTCAGTATGCATAAATCTGGCGGATCGTTGACGCAAAGCTCTTTTTTATTGGTGGGGGCCGGGATGAACCCCGGCTATGTCCGCCAGATTATCAATCTGACCCAGACCACCAGCGGCTCTTATCTGCTGCTTTCCAGTCTCGATATTTCCCGCAAAAATCTGGCCGTCAATGGCAAGGAAATCTTTGCCAAGGTAACCGCCATGGCCCAGTATGCTCGGGATGAAATCAATCAGATCGGGGACTATTACGCTTATTCCAAAGAACTGATCAACGGCGATACGATTTACGATTTTGATGCCACCAAGCTGTCGATTAATACCTTAAACGTCGGGTTGGCGGGGATTGAAGTTTACAATATTCTCCGGGACGAATACGACATTCAGGTGGAGTTCGGCGATGTGGGTAATATTCTGGCCTACATTTCAGTGGGCGACAGCCAGCGTAATCTGGAGCGGCTGGTTTCAGCACTGGCCGAAATCCGCCGGATCTATAAAAAAGACAAGGCCGGGATGCTGCAATATGAATATATCAACCCGGCAGTGGCGGTGGCCCCGCAGGAAGCTTTTTATGCTGAGAAGGAAGCCCTGCCCCTGGAAAAAAGCGGCGGCCGGATCTGCAGCGAATTTGTGATGTGCTATCCGCCGGGGATTCCGATTCTGGCTCCCGGTGAAATGATTACCAAAGAAATTCTTGATTCGATTGAATATGTCAAAGACAAGGGCTGTTTTTTAACTGGCCCCGAAGACATGGAAATCAAAAAGCTTAACGTGCTGAAGGAGGATTGATTAAATGGAATTATGGTTTTCCGAAAAACATACCCCCAGCGTCAAATTTTCCATTCAGGTGGATCGTCAGCTTTACTGCGGACAAAGTGAATTTCAGCGGATCGATATCTTTGATTCCAAAGAATTTGGCCGTTTTTTAACTCTGGATGGTTACATGATGCTGACTGAAAAAGACGAGTTCATCTATCATGAGATGATGGTCCATATTCCCATGGCCGTTCATCCAGCCGCCAAAAAAGTGCTGATTATCGGCGGTGGTGATGGCGGTGCCATCCGTGAGCTGGTGCGCTATCCGCTGGTTGAACAGATTGATCTGGTCGAAATTGATGAGTTGGTGGTGGAAGTCTGTAAAAAGCATCTGCCCCAAACGGCCTGCTGTTTTGCCGATGAGCGGGTCACCGTCCACTATCAGGATGGTCTGAAATTTATTCGCCGTTGCGAAAATGAATACGATCTGATCATTGTTGATTCCACCGATCCCTTTGGCCCTGGCGAAGGCCTGTTTACCAAAGAGTTCTATGGCAATTGCTATAAGGCCTTAAAAGAAGACGGGATCATGGTCAATCAGCATGAAAGTGCTTTTTATCTGGATGATGCCGTGGCGATGCAACGGGCCCATAAGCGGATTGTCGAGTCCTTCCCAATCAGTCGGGTCTATCAGGCCCATATCCCCACCTATCCCTCGGGACACTGGTTGTTTGGCTTTGCCTCGAAGAAATACCATCCGCTTGAGGATTTAAAGGCGGTGAAGTGGAATGCCATGGGTTTTAAAACCCGCTACTATAATACCCAATTGCATGTTGGCGCCTTTGCGCTGCCAAACTATGTGGAGGAACTGTTAAAAGATGTTGAATAAAAATATTGAGACCTTTTTAGGCTGTGATAACGAATATGGGGAATCGGACATCGTCGTCTTTGGCGCACCCTTTGACTCCACCACCTCCTTTCGTCCCGGCACCCGCTTTGCCAGCCGCACGATGCGGGGCGAATCCTACGGACTGGAAACCTACAGCCCCTACCAGGATAAAGACCTGGAAGAGTATTCCATTTTTGATGGCGGTGATCTGGAACTTTGTTTTGGCGATACCGAAAAGGCGCTGGCAGCGATTGAAAGCTATACCACCCGGGTATTAAGAGATAATAAGCGGCCGGTGATGATTGGCGGCGAGCATCTGGTGACCCTGGGGGCAGTCCGGGCGGTGGCCCGGAAATATCCGGAACTCAAGGTGATCCATTTTGACGCCCATGCCGATTTGCGGGATGACTATCTGGGGGCCCCCTTGTCCCATGCCACGGTGCTGCACCGGGTTTGGGATATCATAGGGGATGGCCGGATCTATCAATTCGGGATCCGCTCCGGCGAACGCAGTGAGTTTCAGTGGGCGAAAGAGCACGTCAGCACTCAGAAATTTAATTTTGAGGGCCTGGCTGAAGTGGTCGAAAAACTCCAGGGCCAGCCGGTCTATTTCACCCTGGATCTGGATGTATTAGACCCATCCGTCTTCCCCGGTACCGGGACTCCGGAATCCGGCGGCGTCAGCTTTATGGAGCTGCTTGAAGCGATCCGGAAAGTCAGCCAGCTGAATCTGGTCGGCTGTGACATCAACGAACTTTCGCCAGTCTATGACCAGAGCGGCGCTTCCACCGCTGTCGCCTGCAAGGTGCTGCGGGAACTCTTATTGGCGATGGCATAATAGAGTTAGAAATTTTAAAAATAGAGTCGGTACGGTAGTTGAGAGATAACCTAAAGTATTAGAGAAAATATTAAGGAGGAACAAATTATGGGAAAAGCATTAATTATCGGTTGCGGCGGTGTTGCCAGTGTGGCCATTCATAAATGCTGTCAAAACAGCGACGTGTTTACCGAAATCTGCATTGCCAGCCGAACCAAAAGCAAGTGCGATGCCTTAAAAGAGAAACTGGATGGCGGAGCCACCAAAATCACCACCGCCCAGGTTGACGCCGACAATGTTGATGAGCTGATTGCGCTGATTGAAAAGGAAAAGCCGGATGTGGTTTTGAACCTGGCCCTGCCGTATCAGGATCTGACCATTATGGATGCCTGTCTGGCCACGAAAACCCATTATGTTGATACGGCCAATTATGAGCCGGAAGATACTGCTAAATTTGAATACAAATGGCAGTGGGAATATCGGGAACGGTTTGAAAAAGCCGGGATTACCGCCCTGCTGGGCAGTGGCTTTGACCCCGGTGTGACCGGTGTTTTTTCAGCCTATGCCATGAAGCACCAGTTTGATGAGATCAATTATATCGATATTCTCGATGCCAACGCCGGTGATCACGGCTATCCCTTTGCCACCAACTTCAATCCCGAAATCAATATTCGCGAAGTTACCGCTAACGGTAGCTACTGGGAAGACGGACAGTGGATTGAAACCGAGCCGATGGAAATCAAGCGGGTTTATAATTTCCCGGAAATTGGCCCTAAAGATATGTATCTGCTCCATCATGAAGAACTGGAATCACTGGGTCAAAATATCAAGGGGATCAAACGGATTCGTTTCTTTATGACCTTTGGACAAAGCTATCTGACCCACCTGAAATGTCTGGAAAACGTCGGCATGACGTCGATTGAGCCGATTGAATATGAGGGCAAAATGATCGTTCCGCTACAGTTTTTAGCTGCTGTCTTACCCGATCCGTCAACCCTCGGCCCCCGCACCAAAGGAAAAACAAATATCGGTTGCATCTTCCAGGGCAAAAAAGACGGCCAGGATAAAACCTACTACCTCTACAACGTCTGTGATCACGAAGAATGCTACAAAGAAGTCGGTTCCCAGGCGATCTCCTATACTACCGGCGTACCGGCGATGATCGGCGCAATGCTGGTAATGACCGGCCAGTGGCAAAAACCCGGGGTTTACAACATTGAAGAGTTCGATCCCGATCCCTTTATGGAAGCCCTGAACAAATGGGGCCTGCCCTGGCAGGAAAGTTTTGAACCGGAGTTGGTTGATTAAGCATGGCAGAAATGGAATTGACGGATGCTTTCAAGGAACTGCCGACGCCCTGTTATCTGGTCGATGAAAGCCTGCTGATTAAAAACTTAAAAATTCTGGATCGGGTCCAGCAAGCCACCGGGTGTCGGATTCTGCTGGCCCAAAAGGCTTTTTCGATGTTTGCGCTCTACCCCCTGATCGGCCGCTATCTGGCTGGCACCACCGCCAGCGGGCTCTTTGAAGCCCGGCTGGGCCATCAGGAAATGGGGGGGGAAACCCATGTCTTTGCCACCGCCTATCGTGACGATGAGTTTGACGAAATTATCAAATACAGCGACCATATCGTTTTTAATTCCTTCAATCAGTGGCAGAAATTTAAGGCGAAAGCCCTTGCTGCCGGCCGAGAATGTGGGATCCGGATTAATCCGGAATGCTCCACCCAGGATCACGCCATCTATGATCCCTGTTCACCAGGATCCCGGATGGGGGTCACCCGGGATCAGTTTAAACCAGAATTGCTGGAAGGCATCAGCGGTCTGCATTTTCATACCCTCTGTGAGCAGAACGCCGATGCACTGGAGGAGACTCTGAAAGCGGTGGAAGAAAACTTTGGTGAATTTTTGCCGCAGCTGAGATGGCTCAACTTCGGGGGCGGTCATCACATCACCCGGGATGATTATGATCTCGAAAAACTGATTGCTTGTATCAAGCGGATTCAGGAAAGATATGGATTGAAAGTTTATCTGGAGCCCGGCGAAGCAGTGGCCCTGAACACCGGGTTTCTGGTGGCGACGGTATTGGATCTCGTTGATAACAGCCTTCACAATGCCATCCTCGATACCTCGGCCGCCTGTCACATGCCGGATGTACTGGAAATGCCCTACCGGCCCAACATTATCGGGGCCGCCCAACCAGATCAAAAACCATTTACCTATCGGCTGGGCGGACCGACCTGCCTGGCCGGGGATATTATCGGTGATTACAGCTTTGAGCAACCGCTAAAAATTGGCGACCGCCTGGTGTTCTGTGATATGGCCATTTATTCGATGGTTAAAAACAATACCTTTAACGGCATGAATCTCCCGGCCATTGCCATCTTAAGCCAGGAAAAAACCATTCAGATGGTGAAACAATTTGGCTATGAAGATTTTAAAAACCGATTGTCCTGAAGGATGATCGGTTTTTTACGAAATTAACGGACTTATTTTCAGTGAACTCTACTGAATTTTATGATATAATGGCTCGAATTACAATAGTTGTCTCAAAATTAAAATGCAGGAGAAAATCATGGCACATAAATTCAATCCGATCAATAAAAACAAACTGGATAATGAGTGGCGCAGGGAAAATCTGCCGCCAGTTGAAACCCTGGAAAAACTGGGCTTGCAGGCCGCTGATGTTTTTGCAGACATCGGCTGTGGGATTGGCTATTTTACGATTCCGGCCGCCAAGATGATTGGTGATAACAGCGCCTATGCCCTGGATACCTCCCCAGAAATGCTGGCAGAGGTTGTACAGCGTAGCGAGGCAGCGGGTTTGAACAATATAAAAACCGTAAAAACCGAAGAACTGGATCTGCTGATTCCTGATGAAGCGGTTTCTTTTGCACTACTGGTCAATGTGATCCACGAAATTGTTGATAAGAACCAGTTTCTGGAAGAAACCAGCCGGATTTTAAAACCCGGAGGTAAACTGGCGATTGTTGATTGGGAAAAAGCCCAAACCGAAATGGGACCACCGATTGATCACCGCATTGCAAAAGATGACGTCATTGCGATACTGGAAGAAATTGGTTTTTATTGCCAGAAAACTCAGGCTTTCACTGAAAATTTCTATGGCCTGGTTATGGTGAAAAACAGTTAAGACCAGGTAATTGTGAAATGAACACAATACTCACGGCAGTTATGCAATTACCAGACAGTTAAGACATCAGAAAGGGAAAACGATGGATAAAGAGAAAATTGTGATCATCGAAAACGACCAGTTTGCCAAACTGGTCGGGCTGGAACTGGTCAAGGTAGATCTGGGCTATGCCGAAGTAAGAATGGCGATCCAGGAAAAGCACCTCAATGGGGTTGGGATTGTCCAGGGCGGGGCCATCTTTACTCTGGCTGATTTTGCCTTTGCGGCGGCAGCCAACGCTGGCGGAAAAGTAACGGTCGGCATTAATGCCAATATTAACTATTTCAAACCGGCTAAGGGAAAAACGCTGCTGGCCAAAGCCACCGAAACCTCTTCCGGCCGAAGTCTTTGCAACTACACTGTGGATATTTTTGATGAAGACAATGCGGTGCTGGTTGCCAAATTCACGGCTACCGGCTTTAGCAAAAATTAGCTATTAATAATCAAAGCCCCACCGTTGATGGAGATTAGATCCATCGACAGTGGGGCTTTATATTTTTTTGAAGTATTGAGGATGATGCTAAAAAATGGGTTATGAACAGGTGGATTTTGAGACCCGACAGGTTTTATGAAGTGAGCAAAAGTCACAGGGATTTAAATCATTTATTTCATCGTGCTTGATGACTCCCATGATCCCTGAGATTGACTTGATCGGTGTCATTTTCATGCTTGGTGAAAGTTGGATGCCGATATCTTCCGGATTCAATAGTTTAAAAATGGAGCGTTGATTATTCAGTTCGAATTGATGTTGACCTGGATTCCAGACATGTGTTCTTTTTAGTTTTAATTCGCTTAATCCATTTGAAATATAATCCTTTAACCAGGACTGTGCATTCTCAATAAAAGAGGTTCCCCAGATATCGAAAAAATACGACTCCATTGAATCATTTAGTATTTGAGATTTGGCATCAAAATTTTTGATGCTTGAGACAAAGCAGATGACTTTCTCGGAATTTTCGAGAATTCTACCAGGCATTTTTCCGGAAAAATGTTCTCCATTTTGTAGAATTACCCGATCTTCCTGGATTGCTGAGAGATCAAAGCTTTGGAGTACAATATCAATCTCAAGGTCTTCAGCTAAAAAATCATAGGCACTTGTCACTGGTGTGACATATTTTTTTGGAACGTTGGGGTAATCAATGTTCGTATGCTTTTTAAAATAAGTATAGACCTGGGTTAATTCTGCTTTCGGAATCGTAAAGATGTGTTTTTTGGTAAGCATTTTTTAAGAGCTCCCTTCTAAATGGAATCAAGAATAAACATATTTAGGGATTTAATGGTTTTAATTTCATCAGGAGTTAGCGTTAAGCGATCCATAGTAACTTCCTCGTTTTTTAAGGGGGAAGATGACATCAAAAACTTTAATGTAAACGGTGCAATGGGACGATATGAGATACCAAACATCAATCCCCAGGTTATTGATTGATAGTACAAAGAGTTTAAAATACAAAAACTCATTTTCTCGATCGGATTTGCCTGGTTAATAAGGTTGACATAGGTGACCAGATCATATGATTCTACGGAACCTAAATAATAAAAGGAACATTTTTCATAGTTTTCAAAAGATGGAATGTCCATGTAAAAACTACAACAGAAATCATTTTCATTTGAACTGGGATTAATTGTTAGAAATGATTTTACAATCCGTCGTTTTCGTCCATCGTAAAAATAGAGGTGCATATGTCGCTGTCCGCCGAAAGGGCTATTTGAATTGCTAGGAAGAGGCAGGGTGTCAGTTTGATAATCGATTAGCTGATGAATGCCAATGTTCAAGGCTTGGGCAATTTCATAAAGGGTCTGCAGATCAATAGAGATCTGTCCATTTTCATATTTGGATATGGTGGATTTGCTCTTGTTGATCAAGTCTGAAAATTGTGTTATTGATAAATTCATTTGTTTTCGGTAAAATTTAATTTTTTTGCCGACATAAACTGAAATAGATTCCATAGTACCTTTCCTTTCCGGAGAAGTGTTCTTCCTAAAAATGAGGGGCAGAAAAAAAATTAAAATGCACAATTTTGTTTATTAATTATTAGAATTTCATTATGTGGTATTGTATACAGAATACTAAATCCTGTCAACGCATTAATGATTGCACTTCCTTTACAATTTGTAAATACGGCAATTGACTTTAATGATGAAAAACTGAAAAAGTTTTCTTTTAAATATAATTATAGATTAATATTAGTAAAAATTATGTACCAAATCAGTAAAAGATTAAAAATTAGAATAAAAAAAATCATATCACGAAACTATATTTACGATAAGATTCTTAATACGAAACTACCATTGTTTGACATATGTTAAAGGATGAGTTAATATTTAAAAAACAAATGAATTAAACGCAGATAATTTTATACGAAATGACAAGGAGGTCACTCTAATTTAGCGAATTAGGTGGCTTTTTTTGTTTAAGTGTTTTGTAATTTGTGAATAACCAGGATTCAGATATTTCTGAGATCATCAGAGAAGAAACATTGTTTTAGGTAATCAGAGAAGTGGATTAGCCCCCTAATTAAAGTTATCTTAGTTATTAAGATGAAATAAACACTTCTCTGAACGTCCTTGAAAAAGAATACGGTATGATCAAGACAAAGAGGTCTATCAATTTAATTCAAAATTAAATGATGGATCTTTTTTTGTTCAAGAGAAATTCAGGAAGGAATCCCAAAGGATTGTGAAAAACTTATTGTTTCAGTCGTTTAATTTTAGCCACAAGCATGATCAATAAAAAAACTCACACAAGTAAAAGGAGAAAAACATGTCAAAAATCACAGAGTTAGCTGTAGTAGTCGAAGAAGGAAGAATTGACGATGTCGTCGCAGCTGTAGAGGTTGCATTGGAAGAAGGAAATGCGCCAATGGACATTTTAAATGCCGGATTGATTGATCCCATTAATGTACTGGGTGAAAAATTCCGACTGGGCGAGGTTTATGTACCCGAGCTGCTGATTTCATCAAAGGCGATGAAAATGGGTGTCGATCGGATTAAACCGCTGCTGGCAGCTGGGGATGTAAAAGTATTGGGAAAAGCCGTCTTTTGCACCGTGGAAGGTGACATGCATGATATCGGCAAAAACCTGGTCGTGCTGCTGCTTGAAAGTGCCGGTTTTGAAGTCATTGATTTGGGGATGGATGTCGAGCCGGATGATATTGTAGAAGCAGTTCAGGAAAATGATGATGTTCAGATTGTCGGGATGTCGGCGATGTTAACGACGACTATGTATGCCATGAAGGAAACCATCGAAGCCCTGGAAGAAGCAGGGCTTCGGGATCGGGTCAAGGTTTTAATCGGCGGTGCACCGGTCAATCAGATTTTTGCTGACCAGATAGGGGCAGACGGGTATACCACCAATGCACCATCAGCCGTTGAGCTGTGCAAAAAATTGGTTGTTGCTTAGTTATCGAAACTGGAAAATAGGAAGGGTAAATTATGAAAGAATTTAACACACGATTTATGGGCGCACGAGGCGTATCTTTTCTGACACGGGAAGAAATGGAAAAAATTCATAGTTGTACATTAGAACTGCTGCAAGAAGTTGGCGTTGAAGTACAACACAAAGGTGCGATCGAATTATTAAAAAAAGCCGGATGCGTCGTTAATAAAAAGCGGGTATCGATGCCACCTGGTTTAGTCGAATGGGCGATTAAACAGGCGCCCTCACGAATTCTACTCTATGACCGTGGCGGTGAATTTGCTATGGATGTCAGTGGAAAAAACTCTTATTACGGAGTCGGTTCAGCTTGTCCGAACATCGTTGACAGCTTTACCGGTGAAATCAGACTCTGTAATGAAGAAGATAATAGAAATTGTGTCAAAGTAGCGGATGCCATGCCTTATATTGATTATATGATGTCAATGGCTCAGGTTTATGGGCATCAGAAAAGTTCCTATGAGCATGAGTATGCAGCGATGATCCGTTATAGTTCTAAACCTCAGGTAGTTATTACAGCTGATCTGGAATCGACAAAAAATGTGGTCGAAATGGCTTCGGTTGTCAGAGGTGGAATGGATGAGCTGGTTAAAAAACCAATGTTTATTCTCTATTGTGAACCAACCTCCCCACTTGTCTGCACCAAAGAATCGGTTGAAAAGGTAATGTACATGGCTGAAAGCAATTTGCCGGTTCTTTATGCACCAATCCCGATGAATGGCGCTACTGGGCCAATGACCTGTGCCGGTTCATTGATCCAAGCTAATGCGGAATGTCTGGCGGGACTGGTTATTGCCCAGGTGACCAGACCAGGTGCACCATTCCTATACGGGGCGATTATCACCAATATGGATATGAAGAGTCTCCAGCCAACCTATGCTTCACCAGAAACGATGATGGAGTCACTGGCGATGTCAGAAATGGGTTGTGATTTTTATCAGTTGCCAACCTGGGGTACCGCTGGTTGTACCAGTTCAAAGCTACCTGACGAACAGGCTGTTTTAGAAGGAACGCAATATATTACCCTGGCTGGCTTATCAGGTGCCAATGTTATCCATGATGTCGGTTACACGGCGTTTGGTCTGGCGTTCTCGCTGGATCTGGTGGTTATGATGAACGATGTGATCGGTCGGGTGCGACGCCTATTTGACGGCATCAATATGACACCTGAATACCTGTGTATGCAGGATCTCAAGGAGGTGGGTCCAAAAGGCCATTATTTGGGACAGACTTCGACTCGAAAATTCAACAGCGAGATGTGGGAATCGGAAATCGAAGACCGAAACGAATATGATCGTTGGCGGGATCTGGGTTCAAAAACGATGGGTCAGCGGGCTAATGAGATGGTTAGAAATATCATTGAAAACGGCGAACTGAACATGTTACCAAAAGAGTTGGATGACAAAGTCGTGGCGATACTGGAAGCTGCCGATGCAAGAGAACGAGAACTGGAACAACAATAGACACAATGATAAAGCCAAAAATAATTACAATGGCGTAATTATTTTTGGCTATACAGAAAAGGAAGGAAATTAAATGGCCATCGAAGGAATTAAATCCTATTACTCTGCCAACAAGGCAAAATATACAACAATCACAGAAGAAGAATGCGAAGTAATTATCGAAGCAACTTTAGAAATTATGGAGACCGCAGAACAGATAATTGGGGAAAAAAGAACTCTGGAAATTTTGGAAAAGGCTGGTTGTCCAGTAAATGGAAAAAAGGTAACGATACCCCGGGAGCTGGTTCTTAAAGCAATTGAAACAGCTCCCAGCTCGTTTACACTTTATAATCGAAATGGGGAGCCAGCGATGGAGATTGGCGGAACCAACAGTTATTTTGGTCTGGGCCCGACGAATCCCTATTTCTGTGACTTCGAGTCAGAAGAGCGACGGACATCCGTTTCAGATGATACAAAAAAATGTATGATAGTGGCAGATGCTTTGCCAAATATTGATTTTGTCATGTCATTATCCGGTTCAAATGACGGGCCAGCAAATAATGCCGAAGTTATGGAAATGAAGATGATGCTCCAGAATACAACTAAACCCATTATTGGCTGGGGAAATTCACCTGAAGGGATCGCTGAGATTATTGAAATGTGCGGTGCTGTTGCCGGAAGTGTGGAAGCCTTTAAGGAAAAGCCGTTTGTGGGAATTTACGTTGGAGATCCGGTGACCCCTTTGACTCATCCCAAAGATTCTTTGGAAAAACTGTTGTACTGTTGTGAAAACAATATTCCCGCGATTTACCTGTCGGATTCCCAATTGGGAACATTGACCCCGGTTACCCTTGCAGGGTCGGTTGTTGTTGGGCTGGCGGAAGTGCTAACCGGGTTAGTGATTAGTCAGTTGGTCAATGAAGGCTGTGTTTATGTGGGTGGGGTGATTAACCTCAGTGTGGATATGAAGCCAGTTAATGTTTGTTATGGTAGCCCTGAGTTTTGTCTGGGAAATGGTGCCTGCTATGATGTGCTCCATTATCTGAATCTTCCAATCTGGGGAACTGCCAACATTACTGACTCTAAATTTGTGGATGAACAGGCGGCAATTGAAGGCTCGATGACCAGTCTGACCTCCTGTCTAAATGGTGCGCATCTGATTCATGATGCCGGTTTCATTGAAGGGGCGATGTCAGCAGCACTGGAACAGATTGTCATGAACAATGAGATTATCAGTTATGCCAGACGCGTCAGAGAAGGGATGACTATTAATGAAGAAACCCTGGCACTTGATTTGATCCGAAGTGTCGGTGCTGGCGGAACATTTATTACAGAAATGCATACATTGAAAAACTTCAGAAAAGTATGGGAATCGACCCTGTTTGATCACACCATCTATGATCCGGCCATTAAACCAACCCGAATGTATGAGCGGATGAAGCAACGGGTAGCAAATATTCTGGAAACGCACAGCCCTGAACCGTTGGATCCGGAGATTGTGGAAAAAATAGAGAACATTTACAAAGCTTCGGTAGAACGGATCGGCAAAAACAAGAAAAAATAGCGAGAAAAAATAAAATCGAAATGATCCTCAAACAGATAACACGCATTATCACAGATAACTTATTAAGGAGGGTATTATGAATTCGCAAGGAACAGTTAAAAAGAAATCAAATTTAGTATTTATCGTGTCACTTTTGATCACACTGGCCATTGTTGCCTGGGGTGTTTTTGCACCAGAGAATTTTGAAGCTGTGGGCTCCCTGGCATTCGGTGTTTTAACAGGACAGTTTGGCTGGTTTTACACAGCTTCGGTTGCAGCATTCTTATTATTCAGTCTCTGGATCGGGTTTTCCAAGTACGGAAATATTCGTTTGGGGGCTGATGATTCTAAGCCGGAGTATAGCACGACTTCCTGGTTTGCTATGTTGTTTTCAGCTGGGATGGGAATCGGTTTAATCTTCTGGGGTGTAGCTGAGCCACTTAACCATTACCTCAGCCCATTGTATGTTGAGCCGGGTACTGGGGCAGCGGCTGAATTTGCCATTGAAAAATCATTTTTACACTGGGCACTGCATCCTTGGGCCTGTTTTGCGGTAATGGCGTTAGCCTTGGCATTTATGCAGTTCCGAAAAAATAAAAAAGGCCAAATCAGCAGTATTTTCATACCGCTTGTTGGTGAAGAAAAGGTCAATGGCTGGTTTGGTAAAACCATTGATGTGCTGGCTATTTTTGCCACCGTTGCTGGGGTTGCCACTTCACTGGGTTTGGGCACCATGCAGATTAATAGTGGCCTCAATTACCTGTTTGGGGTACCGGAATCAAAAACGGTTCAGATCGCCATTATTGTGATTGTTACCTGTTTGTTTATTGCATCGGCAGTCTCAGGCATCGGCAGAGGGATTAAGATTCTCTCAAATACGAACATGGCGCTAGCGGGAGTTATTGTCATTCTTGCCTTCCTGGTTGGACCAAAGGTTATGGCGTTAGGATTTTTCACCGAAGGAATTGGTAATTATTTCCAGAATATCATTGGGCAGACCTTTGCCATTGGAGCTTTTGGTGAATCGGAATGGTATGGTGGATGGACCGTTTTCTACTGGGCATGGTGGATTGCCTGGGCGCCATTTGTCGGTTCGTTTATTGCCAGAATTTCCAAAGGTCGGACGATTCGCGAGTTTGTGGCTGGTGTTTTACTGGTGCCATCACTATTAACCTTTATTTGGTTCTCCGTCTTTGGCAGCATGGGGATAAATCTGGGGCCAGAAATTGCTGCAGAAGCGATTAGTACGACGTCAACCGCATGCTTTGTGGTATTTAGCCATTATCCATTGGGAATCCTACTTTCGTTGATCACCCTTGTACTGGTTTGTACCTTCTTTATTACCTCAGCAGACTCCGCAACCTTTGTATTGGGCGTATTCAGCTCCGATGGAAATCTGGATCCTTCCAATAAGATTAAGGTAGTCTGGGGATTGCTCGAGTCAGCGCTGGCATTGGTATTACTGGTTGGAACTGAAAACGGCTTATCGATGTTGCAGAGCATTTCGATTGTTGGGGCATTTCCATTTGCGTTTGTTATGATCGGGGCGATTTTTGCACTGGTTAAGCTGGTACGAACGGATTCCAGTTATGAGGAAGCAACTGAGAAAAACAGTGTGACTGATTTTAAAGATACGGGGTTACCCGAATTGGAAAGTGAGTTGGCTAAACTTAATTCAACAATTACTATCGTAGAAGAATAGAATATCAATGAGTGCATTATTTCGATTTGCAAAAGTCCAGGATTCCTGGGCTTTTGTGGCGTTTTAAAATTCAGCGATATTAACAAAAAAAGTTTCGTTTAAATATAATTACATATTAAAATTTCGAAATACAACCTTTTTGATCAAAAATTATAGGATTGCATATAAAAAATGAACACTCTAAAGAAACAAGGGACTGTGAATATTTCTTATAACGAAACTAAACCGATTTGACCCAATGTCTGTAAATATGTAAAATAATACCAACTTAATAAGTTATTCCAAGCTATTGGAAAAGACAAAGAAGTCTGAATTCAACGATTTGTTGGGTCGACTTCTTTTTTATTGATCACATGCTTAAAATTAAAAAACTCACACAAGTAAAAGGAGAAAAACATGTCAAAAATCACAGAGTTAGCTGTAGTAGTCGAAGAAGGAAGAATTGACGATGTCGTCGCAGCCGTAGAGGCTGCATTGGAAGAAGGAAATGCGCCGATGGACATTTTAAATGCCGGATTGATTGATCCCATTAATGTACTGGGTGAAAAATTCCGACTGGGCGAGGTTTATGTACCTGAGCTGTTGATTTCATCAAAGGCGATGAAAATGGGTGTCGATCGGATTAAACCGCTGCTGGCAGCTGGAGATGTAAAAGTATTGGGAAAAGCCGTCTTCTGCACCGTGGAAGGTGATATGCATGATATCGGCAAAAACCTGGTCGTGCTGCTGCTTGAAAGCGCCGGGTTTGAAGTCATTGATTTGGGTATGGACGTTGAACCGGATGATATTGTCGAAGCGATTCAGGAAAATGATGATGTTCAGATCCTGGGAATGTCGGCGATGTTGACCACAACCATGTATGCCATGAAAGAAACGATTGAAGCACTGGAAGAAGCCGGGCTTCGGGACCGGGTCAAGGTTTTAATCGGCGGTGCGCCAGTTAATCAGATCTTTGCTGACCAGATTGGGGCAGACGGGTATACCACCAATGCACCATCAGCCGTTGAGTTGTGTAAAAAACTCGTCGTAGCGTAAGAATTTAGAGATAGAGAAGAAAGGACTAATATGGATCGTTCAAATTATAATAATGTATTAAAATGTGGCTCACCACTTCGGTTTTTAAATGAAGATGAAATGAAAGAAATTCACACTTCCACACTTGAAATTTTGCAGGAAGTGGGCAGCGTCATTCAGCATGAAGGCGCACGGGAGATGCTTAAAAAAGCCGGATGTACGGTAAAAGGAAAAACTGTTTACTTCCCTCATGGACTGGTCGAATGGGCGATAAAACAGGCGCCTTCACATATTCATGTTTATGACCGGGATGGTGATGTAGCCATGGATCTCGGCGGCAGAAAAGCGTACTTTGGCACCGGCTCAGACTGTCCGACATTACTGGATGTTTACACCGGAGAACATCGAAACTTCACCACCAAAGACATGGAAGATGGTGCAAAAATTATTGATGCCCTGCCACAAATGGACTTTTTAATGTGTTGTGGGCTGATGTACGATTACCCGGTGACTTCTTATGAACATGAATATTCAATCATGGTTCGTAATTCGACAAAACCACAAGTTGTTACAGCTGCAGATCGTGAATCGATCAGCAATATCACAAAAATGGCTGTGGCAATCCGTGGCAGCATGGAAGAATTAGCCAGAAAACCACTGTTTTTAATGTACAATGAACCGAACTCACCACTGATTCACACCTTTGAAGCGGTGGATAAACTGATCTATTGTTCAGAAAATCAGATTCCTACCAACTATTCGCCTTGTATGATGCCAGGTGCAACCGGTCCAATCACCAATGCCGGTGCGTTGATTCAGGGAAATGCCGAATGTCTGGCTGGACTGGTTATTCATCAGTTAGCTCACCCAGGTTCTCCGATCGTATTTGGTGGGGGCATGTATAACATGGATTTAAAATGTATGCAGCCTACCTATTGTTCCCCAGAAGCAATTGTTAATAACATTACCCTAGCTCAGATTGCCCGGGATTTATATGAATTGCCAACATGGGGCTTCACGGGTTGTTCAGGAAGTAAAGTGTTTGATGCTCAGGCGACAATGGAAGCATCTGAATTTATTTTCTCAATTGGTTATGCCGGTGTTAACTTAAATCATGATGTTGGATACTTAAACTATGGATTAACCTTCTCGTTTGAATTACTGGTATCCTGTAACGAAACCATCAGCCAGATGCGTCGAATTTTTGATGGGGTACAGATGGATAAAGATCATATGGCAATGGATATCATTAAAGCAGTTGGGCCAAAAGGACATTATTTAAGTGAACCACACACCCTGAAATACAATAAAGAAATGTGGAAACCGGATCTGACTGATCGTGCTGATTTCGAAGGTTGGAAAAATGCTGGCGCAACTACATATGAACAACGCGTAAAAGCACGTACGATCGATATTATTGAAAATTATGTTCCAAAAGCGTTAACACCAGAACAAGATGCAGCGATTGATGCCATTTTAGCGGAAGTCGATGCAGCAGCGGAACAAAAAACAAAAAAATAATATAAAAATAATATAAAAAACCACACCAAAAAACCGGTACAACGGCGTGCCTCATCATCGTACCGGTTTTTTTTGCGCAGATTTAAGAAAAGGACAGAGAAATGAAAATTGGAATTGGAATTGATACTGGCGGCACCTGTACAGATGTTGTTGCTTATAATTTTGAGAACGAATCGATTATCGCCTATGGAAAAACCCTAACAACCAAAGAAGACTTGTCAATCGGAATCGGAAAAGCACTGGATAAATTACCGCGGGAGTGTGTTGAACAGGCGGAAGTCATTGCTTTATCAACAACCCTGGCCACCAATGCCTGTGTCGAAAATAAGGGTGGACGAGCGAAACTGGTATTATTTGGTATTGAAAAAGAGACGGTATCAAAGGTCGGTGAGAATTATGGCTTGACGATGGATGATAGTCTTTACTTCATAGGAAGTAAAACCAAACCAACCGGAAAGATTGTCGAGGCACCGGATTGGGATGCGTTTGAAGAAAAACTGAACGAAAATTTCGAATCCTGCGATGCAGTGGGCATTGTGGAAATGTATGCCAAAAAAACAGGTGCCCAGTTTGAAAAAAAAGCACACAAGATGATAAAGGACAGCTTGAATATTCCTTCAGTCTGCGGTTATGAGCTATTCTCCGAAAATAATATCGTCAAGCGGGGCGCAAGTGCGATGTTAAACGCGCGGCTTATTCCAGTCATTGAAGAATTTCTAAGCTCTGTGGAAAAAGCGCTGGCAGAGCGAAAAATTGAAGCGCCGTTTGTGATTGTTCGCAGCGATGGCAGTCTGATGACTGAAAAATTCACAGCGACTCGGCCGGTTGAAACCCTTCTATGTGGACCGGTTGCCAGTGTAATGGGAGCTGTCCAGCTTTCCCGGGAAGAAAATGCGATGATCATCGATATGGGGGGAACCACAACGGATATTGCTTTTGTCAAAGAAGGGACACCCCAGCGCGTTAAAACGGGGGTGCGAATTGGTAAATGGGATACCTTTGTCAAAGGTCTCTTTGTCGATACCTTTGGTTTGGGCGGTGACAGTGGTGTCATTATCAATGATGGTAAACTGATGCTGGAAAACGAAAAAGTGATGCCGCTATGCATCGCAGCCAAAAAGTATCCGGAGTTGGTCAATTATTTGGATAAGGAAAACCAAAGCCGAGCCCTTCATCGAAATCAGCAAAAAGATATTTATCTGGGGCTAAAAGACATCAGCGAACGTTCTGGATACTCACATCAGGAAAAAGAAATTGCAGCAAATCTGTACCACAATCCCATGAGTCTGGCAGCTTTAGGCAAGAAAATGGAGACGATCATTCTTCTTTCTCAAATCGAGCGGATGGTCAGAGAAGGGGTTTTAATACGATGCGGGGTGACCCCTACCGATGTGATGCATATCCGGGGCGATTTTATAAAATATAATCGCGATGCAGCCCAGTGTGGCGTCAATATCATGGCTCGGACACTGGGTGTCACACCAGATGACTTGTGTGAAGCGATCTATGATGCAGTTAAGCAAAAACTATATTTTAATATCGTGCGAATCATGATTGAAGATGCTTTCCCTGAGATCAGAGAAACGGGTTTGGGAACACAGCTTGAAAGCATTATTCATAATAACTACATCCGGGCAAAAGAAGGCAGCGGGCATACGGAATTCTTTGGTTGTCGCTTATCCACCCCGTCAGCCCTTATTGGTGTCGGCGCACCCACCCATATTTTCCTGGAAGACGTGGCCGAAATGTTGGGAACCAAGGCCTATGCTTCGGAACATTCAAAGGTAGCGAATGCTCTGGGGGCGATCATTGGTAAGGTCAGTGCAACGGTCAATATTGATTTGTCGTATAATCAGGAGACGGATGATTACGTGGTATATGGCGGTGGAGAACGACAATTCTTTAAAGATCTGGAGCAGGGAAAAGCCTTTGCCAGGGCGCTGGCTGAAGAAAAGGCCAGGGAAGAAGCGTTAAACCGCGGTGCAGACGAAAATCTGACACTGAATAGCAAAGATGAAGAAATGGTGACTGAAACTGAATTCGGGCCCCTGTATATGGGCTATAAAGTAAGTGCTACAGCAAGTGGTAATCTAAAACTGCGATAAAAATTTTAAAATCAGCGAATAGCTAAATGGAGGAAAAAATGGGAAAAGAAACGATTCTAAAAACATTACGACATGAAAAAACAGATGAAGTGGCATGGGTGCCATTCACAGGGGTTCACGCCGCTTTTATGAAAGGTTATACTGCAACAGAAATTCTTACTGATGGCGATAAACTTTTTGATGCACTAATGAATGTACACAAACTGTATACCCCTGATGGGATGCCTATTGTGTTTGATCTTCAGATTGAAGCGGAAATATTGGGTTGCAAGCTGATGTGGTCAGATGAAAACCCGCCATCAGTTGTAAAGCACCCCCTGCGAAAAACAAAAGAAATTCCGTGCAAATGCCAGATTCCCAAGAAAACGGACGGTCGGATTCCGATGATCATGGAAGTTTGTGAACGGGTAAAAAAAGCAGTCGGTGATGATACTGCTCTTTATGGATTGCTTTGTGGCCCGGTCACGCTGGCTTCTCATCTGCGGGGAACGGATTTCTTTATGGATATTATTTCGGATCCAACCTATACCGAAGAACTGGTTGCATTCTGTGCCGAAGTTAATATAGCCTTGGCAAAATACTATGTTGAAGCGGGGATGGATGTCATTGCCGTGGTCGATCCGATTATCAGTCAGATTTCACCATCTGCCATTGAGGCACATTTCCTGTCTTCTTTCCAGGCGATTTTCGACGAAATTCGCAACATGGGCGTGTTGAGCTGTCTATTTGTTTGTGGCGATGCAACGAACCAGATGGATGTCATGGCACGATCACGGGCTGATGGGATTTCCATCGATGAAAATGTCAATATTGTCGAAGCCAAGAAAATCACGGATCAATATAATGTGACGATTTGCGGGAATATTCCTTTAACCACGGTGATGCTTTTTGGTAATCAGTTGGATAACATGAAATATGTGGTGGATATGCTGGATGGCATTGATCATCATAATCTGGTTGTCAGCCCGGGTTGCGATATGCCATTTAAAATCCCGGTGGATAACACCATCGCCTGTGTTCAGGCAATTAAACATACTGATGAATCCAGAGAAATGGTCAAGAATCATGAAACGGCCGGTTCGCTCATGGATATCGAGTTGCCAGATTATCAGGCCCTGACGAAACCTTTTGTAGAACTGTTTACCCTGGATGCCGATACCTGTGCAGCCTGTACCTATATGGTAAATGCCGTAAAAGATGTTAAAGAAATTATGGGCGATGATTTTGATATGGCAGAATATAAATACAATATAAAAGAAGATATTGCCCGGACTCAAAAAATGGGTGTTCAGCATCTTCCTTCCATTTATATCAATGGTGAAGTGCGGTGGTCTTCAATCATTCCACCTCGTGAAGAATTGATTGCTGCGATCAAGGAATTAATGTAATAGAACAAATAAAATGAATGGATACATAAATCTAAACTAGTTCGGTTGAAGAATTTGAGAGAGACTGGAAACAGCGCCGAAGGTGAAATGCGAAAACTCTCAGGCAAAAGGATCAAATTTGGACGAAACTCTGGAGAACAATGATGTACCGAAGAAGCAACCAGTAGTAGTGGGAATCTTTCAGGTAAAAGGACAGAGGCAAAATTGATTGCGGTCAATTCATAAAACAATGGAGGAATAAAAATGGAACGAAAAACCCCTTTATATGACAAGCACATTCAGCATCATGGAAATATGGTTCCTTTTGCTGGCTACCTTTTACCTGAACAATATGAACAAGGCGTTATTGAAGAACATATGGCCGTTCGAACGAAGGCCGGTCTGTTTGATGTATCCCACATGGGCGAAGTGACCTGTCAAGGGAAAGATGCCCTTAAGAATCTGAATCAGATCATGACCAATGATTTCACCGACATGGTTGTCGGACAAGCCCGTTATACCCCAATGTGTCATGAAAACGGCGGTATGGTGGATGATTTGATTGTTTACAAGCGCGGCGAAGATGACTATTACATTGTTGTTAATGCGGCTAATAAAGATAAGGATTTTAATTGGATGGTCGCCCATCAATTTGGTGCGGCTGAATTTAAAGATATTTCCGAATCAGTGGCTCAGCTGGCTATTCAGGGCCCTTTGGCGCCAGCTATCCTTGCTAAACTAACAGCTGATCAATACATTCCGCAAAAATATTATCATGCGGTCTTTGATTGTCTGGTGGCGGGGATTCCCTGTATCGTTTCATGGACTGGCTATACCGGAGAAAATGGCTACGAAATTTTCACAGCTGCAGAGGATGGTCCTAAAATGTGGGATGCTTTACTGGAAGCTGGGCAGCCAGAAGGCTTAATCCCCTGTGGTTTGGCGGCTAGAGATACCCTACGGCTGGAAGCCGCCATGCCGCTTTATGGTCATGAAATGGATGATACAGTCGATCCGCTGGAGGCTAGTCTGAGCTTTGCTGTAAAAATGACAAAGGAAGATTTTATTGGTAAAAAAGCCATCATGGAAAAGGGTGATCCGGCAATCAAGCGGGTAGGGTTGAAGGTAGTTGGCCGAGGGATTATCCGGGAGCAACAACGTGTTTTACTCGATGGAGTCGAAGTGGGACATACTACCTCCGGCACCCATTGTCCCTATTTAGGCTATCCGATTGCAATGGCCTTGTTAGATAGTTCCTGTACTCAGATCGGAACAAAAGTTGAAGTGGAAGTACGTAATAAAAAAGTGGTCGCAGAAATTGTAGCCCTGCCTTTTTATAAAAAGGGCCAGGCATTAACCGTTTAGGAGGAGAAAAAATGACTATATTAAATGATCGGCTTTATGCAAAATCCCATGAATGGATTAAATTTGAAGATGACGGTACTGCAGCCATTGGTATTTCTGATTTTGCCCAGCATGCAATGGGCGGCATTGTCTTTGTGGAACTCCCGGAAATTGGCGATTTGCTGGAAATTGGAAAAGGCTTTGCAGAGGTGGAATCGGTCAAATCGGTCGCAGATATCTATGCTCCAGTTGGCGGCATGGTTCGGGAAATTAATGAAGAACTGCTGGATTCACCAGAACTGATCAATAAAGACCCCTATGGGATGTGGTTGGTTAAACTGGAAGCTATTACCGAAAAAGGGGAATTGCTGGAAGCTGCAGTTTATGAACAAGTCATCGAAACGGAAGAACATTAAGCAACTGATCTGAGGAGGAAAATTAATGGGGAACTATATACCAGCTACTGAGAACGAAAAAAAGGAAATGTTGCGAGCAATCGGGATTGATTCAATCGATACCCTTTTTGGTCAAATACCGGAGGAAATGATCATTAAAGATGGTCTTAAATTGCCAGAAGGCATGTCTGAGACGCAGATTAATAAAAAAATGACTGCTATGGCTGAGAAAAACCAGGTTTTTAAATCCATTTTTCGGGGAGCTGGCGCTTATCAACACTATATTCCATCGATTGTGAAGTCAATTACCGCTAAAGAAGCTTTTTTGACCGCATACACGCCTTATCAGGCAGAGGTCAGTCAGGGCATTCTTCAGACCATCTTTGAATACCAGACGATGATGTGCGAATTAACCGGTTTGGACGATTCCAATGCATCGGTTTATGATGGCGCAACGGCAGCCGCAGAAGCGATTGCGATGTGTAAAATGCGAAAAAAAAATAAGGCATTGGTATCGGCGACAGTAAATCCGGGGGTTATTGATACCATTACAACCTATTGTCATGGAAATGGCATGGAAGTAGTGGTGATTCCGGAAAAAAATGGGGAAACCGATATTGAATTGATGGAAAAAGAATTGGATGATGGGGTTGCCTGTCTATATCTTCAACAGCCCAACTATTTTGGAATCATCGAAGCAGCTGAGGAGATTGGACAACGGGTTCATGCAGCAAATGGAAAATTGATTATGGGGGTTAATCCCATTGCCATGGCAATTCTGAAAACACCAGCTGAATGTCAGGCCGACATTGCCGTCGGCGAAGGTCAACCATTGGGGATACCCCTGGGGTTTGGCGGTCCCTACCTGGGCTTTATGACCTGTAAGGCTGATATGACTCGAAAATTACCTGGCAGAATAGTTGGAGAAACCACCGATCTGGAAGGAAAACAGGCTTTTGTACTAACGTTGCAGGCTCGGGAACAGCATATCCGCCGGGAAAAAGCGTCCAGTAATATTTGTTCCAACCAGGCTTTGTGTGCGATGACGGCCGCAGTTTATCTGAGCGCAGTGGGGCCCAAGGGTCTAAAGGAAGTGGCAAACCAGAGCATGTCAAAAGCAGCCTATCTAAAAACGCGGCTGGCAGAAATTGGTTATGATACGGTTTATGACAAACCATTCTTTAATGAATTTGTCACGGCGGACAAGGGTAAAGCAGAAGAAATTATGGGAGTGCTGGTCGAGAATGGCATTCTTGGTGGTTTGCCGTTAACCGGAGAACACACTGGTCAAATTCTCTGGTGCTGCACGGAGGTGAATAGTAAAGATGAGATCGACGCATTGATCCAGATTCTCAAGGAGGTATAAAGGTGAGTTTGATTTTTGAAAAAAGCATCCAGGAACGGGGATTAACCATTTTTGAGGCATGTGATGTGCCAATCATAGAATTGCCAGTAGCGCAAAGTCGAAAAATAGACTTGCATCTGCCGGAGCTTTCTGAAAATGATATCAGTCGGCACTATACCCAACTGGAGAAAAAGACCCATGGTGTTAATGATGGCTTCTATCCCCTGGGCTCATGCACCATGAAATATAATCCTCGAATCAATGAAGAAATTGCGGGGTTATCCGGCTTTACAAACATTCATCCCTTGCAGCCGGAAACCACGGTTCAAGGTTGTCTGGAAGTATTGAAAACAGCTGAAAACTGTTTGTGTGAAATTACCGGAATGGATGCTGTTTCGTTGCAGCCCGCGGCCGGAGCGCATGGCGAATTTGCTGGATTAATGCTAATTAAGGCTTATCATGAAAACCGGGGTGATTTAAAGCGAACAAAAATAATCGTCCCGGATTCAGCCCATGGCACCAATCCGGCCAGTGCCACCATGGCTGGATTTGAAGTGATCAGTATCACTTCGTTGGCTGATGGCTGTGTTGATCTGGAAAAACTAAAAGCAGTGGTAGGTGAGGATACTGCCGGACTGATGCTCACAAATCCGAATACGGTGGGGTTGTTTGATAAAAATATTCTGGAAATTACAAAGATTGTCCATCAGGCTGGAGGACTGAACTATTATGATGGGGCAAACCTTAATGCGATTATGGGAATCGTCCGACCCGGCGATATGGGTTTCGACGTGATCCATGTTAATTTGCATAAAACCTTTTCAACGCCTCATGGCGGCGGTGGACCGGGCTCCGGACCGGTAGGCTGTAAAAGCCAATTGGCAGCATTTTTACCGGGATTGATGGTTACCGGGGAAGAATTCTTTGCATTTTTTAAGCCGGAAAAAACCATTGGCAATATGAAAAATTTTTACGGAAATTTTTTGGTTGTTGTCAAGGCATTAACCTATATGTTGACCCTGGGCAAGTCAGGGATTCCAGAGGCCAGCCGACATGCAGTGTTAAATGCCAACTACATGATGGCAAAATTAGCTGACTGCTACGATATGGCCTATGAGGAACACTGCATGCATGAGTTTGTAATGAGTCTGTCACAGTTAAAAAAGGAGACAGGCATTTCAGCCATGGATATTGCAAAAGGATTATTGGATAATGACATTCATCCGCCCACCATGTATTTTCCATTGATAGTCGAAGAAGCATTGATGGTTGAACCCACTGAAACAGAGTCCAAGGAAGTTTTGGATCATGCCATCAGTATCCTGAAACGTTTATTCACTCAATCTCATGAAAATGCGGAGGCATTACATCAGGCACCCATCAAAACAGCGGTTCGACGGCTGGATGAACTGAATGCTGCCAGAAACCCAAAACTGCGATATTTATTTTAAATGCGACAAAATACCTGAGAACCTCCTTTTGGATTAATTGACAAAAAGCGGTTCTTTTGTTCAAATACAGGAGATGCGACAATGAGAATACTGTTCCATCCGGGGGAAAAATCAATCGATGTCCCCCCCAATATCACCTTGCTGGAAGCCGCTGCCGCTGCTGGCGTGCTTATTGATGGCAGCTGCAATGGATCGGGAACCTGTGGAAAATGCAAGGTGCGGATTGCTCAAGGAAAAACCGAAGGTTTGGATACCGCTGAGAAGAAAATTTTGACCGTTGAAGAGGTTGAGGTTGGATTTCGACTGGCTTGTAAGACACTGGTAAAAACGGATATGGTTGTCGATGTCCCGTTAATTAATGGCGGATCCGGCAGAAAAAAAGATATAACCCAATTGCCGGTCGGCTTCAAATCGGATATTCGTTTATTGAAACGTCATGTCAAAGTCAGAAAAGCGACGATAAAGTATCAGAAGAATGATCTGAAACGGCTTGAAGAATCCCTTGATGTTGAAAAGCTGACGATTGATTCCCAGCTCTTACCGCAACTTCATCCAAGGTTACAGGAAAAAAAGGGCGAAGTAACAGCAGTACTGAGAAACGATCTGCTGATTGCTCTGGAGGCTGGTAATACTGAGGAGCATCATTATGGCCTGGCTTTTGATATTGGCACCACTACGGTGGTTGCCTTACTCTGGAATCTCAACACCGGAGAATTACTTGATATTGAGGCCAGGACGAATCCACAGAGCAATTTTGGGGCAGATGTAATAACGCGGATTCAGTTTACGAAAGAAGGGGAAGGGAATCTGTTGTTTATGCAGAAGAAGATCATCCAGTGCTTTAATGAGATGATTCAGGCCTTCAGCATTAAAAATGAGATCAATGCGGAAAATATTTATGATGTGACTGTAGTAGGGAATACAACTATGAGCCATCTTTTCCAGGGCGTTGATCCTGAATCACTGGCTCGGACACCCTTTGCGCCAGTTTATTGTCAAGGTGTTAACGGATTGGCAAAAGATTATGGTTTGGGTATTAATCCCCTGGCGAATGTTTACGTTCTGCCAAACGTTGCCGGACATGTGGGATCGGATATTGTTGCAGGGATGTTGGCAACGGATATCAAAAAGCTTAAAGGCATCACCCTGGCCATAGATATTGGAACTAACGGCGAGGTTTCTTTTATACATGATGGTAAAATACTGGTTTGTTCAACGGCTGCTGGCCCGGCCTTTGAAGGTGCCAGCATTCATCACGGGATCCGGGCGGCAGAAGGTGCCATTGAAGGTGTGAAAATTAAGGATGGTAAGATTATTCTTAAAATCATCGATGGGGATAAGCCAGTCGGAATTTGCGGATCAGGACTGATTGACGCGGTTGCAGAATTGTTAAATGTCAATATAATCACAAAAAATGGCCGGATTATTACAAAGGAAGAAGCCATTGAAGCAGGAATTGAAAAAGAACTCTGTGATCGACTGATCAAATCGGATCTGGGGATGGCCTTTGTCCTTTATCAGAACAATGGTCGAACCATTCTGATCAATCAGAGTGATATTCGTGAGGTTCAATTGGCAAAGGCAGCAATGCTGGCGGGGATGTGTACTTTGGTTAAATACAATGGTTTTTCAATGGATGATGTTGATCGAATTCTGATTGCTGGTGCCTTTGGCAACTACATTGACAAGCAGAGTGCGCTAAGAATTGGATTGCTTCCAGATATCGGAATTGATAAAATATACAGCGTTGGTAATGCCGCCGGTTCCGGGGCCAGCATGGCCCTGTTATCGATGCAGTGCCGGAAGGAGGCTGAACTGCTGGCTAGTTCAGCCACCCATATTGAACTGTCAATGAATCCTGACTTTCAGGATGAATACTTGATGGCCATGCGGTTTTAGCTGGCAAGATTCAAAGTGAACGATTCCCATGGTTATTTTATAATGACCCCAAAAGGTGTTTATTAAAGAAAGGAAAAATCAATGAGTGAGAATGCCCAAAAAGTTTTTAATGTGCTGAACCAACTGGAAATAGACTATCAGGTTATCAATCATCCACCGGTTTATACCTGTGAGGAGCTTGAGCAATATATCGGGGGATTGGAAGGTGCCCATTGCAAAAATTTACTGCTAAGAAATAAAAAGGGAAACCGTCATTTTCTGGTGATATTGGAAGAATCCAAACAAGTGGATATTAAGAGTTTCGGTAAAAGAATCGATGTCAGTAATCTGAGCTTTGCATCTGAAGAGCGACTTCAAAAACACCTGGGGGTTTCGCCCGGAGCGGTTTCGGTTTTTGGGGTAATCAATAATGAAGCTCACGATGTGGAAGTTTTTATTGACGAAGCCATGATGAAGCACGCCATGATCAACTGCCATCCCAATGATAATACCGCCACCATCAATTTTACTACTGCTGGACTGAAAAAGTTTTTGGATCAGTGTGGCAACCCTGTGAACTTCGTAAAGATATAGATCGATGAACGATTATTTAGATTTTGAAATAGAAATTGATCGGCAGAAAATATTTAATCGATTGGATCTTTATGAAGGCGCAGCCCAATATGATTATTATTTAAATAGCTATGAGGAATTGCTGCCGGAATTTAAAATGCTGGTAAGGCCTGAGGGGTATTACCAACTGAAGACCAATATCCTGGGGAAAGATTTTCATCAGGATTTTGATTCGCCGACCCATGTGGTTTTTTGCCTGATCACTCTTGGAGATGCGGTTAGTAAAAGAAGCACGGAACTGTTTTGCGAAAATGATTCATTTAAAGGACTGTTACTTGATGCCATGGCCAATCAACTTTTATTTGACTCTAGTGAGCGCTTTTATGAGCGTATTCGGGATGATGTTCATCAGAAAAGAGGCTATGGGTTGACTCGTCGTTACTCCCCGGGCGATGAAGGGATTTGTCTATCCTATCAGAAAGAAATTTTGGACAATTTAGATGAGATCATGAAACAGAAGATTGAAATTACCAAGAAATATATGTATAAACCTTCAAAAACGCTGGGATATGTTTATGGTGCGGATCAGACTCTGGAATGCAGCATAAATGATCACGATTGCCGACAGTGTCAGCAAAAAACATGTCGTTTTCGAAAAAGAATCAACTAAGAGGTGAAGGAATGTTCCCAACGAATGATTTACCAGGCCGTAATCCGCAGAAGAATATGAAGCTTATTCTTTTGACGGGGTTTTTAGGTTCCGGAAAAACCACTCTGCTCAAAAGATTGTTAAAAGAATTTGAAGATACAAAAATTGGTGTCCTGATGAATGAATTCGGAGAAACCAGTATTGATGGACAATTGATCCAAACTGAGGAGTTTGATCTGATTGAGCTGACGAATGGTTCTATTTTTTGCGCTTGTCTGAAGGAGAACTTCATTAAAGGAATGGCAGAATTTTTAACGCGGGATCTGGAAATTGTCTTCGTCGAATCATCAGGCGTTGCTGATCCGTCAAATATGGGTGTGGTTTTAGAAACCGTAACTAAGATTTCAGGGGCTTCCTACGATTATGCTGGATCACTTTGTATTGTCGATGGCCTTTATTTTTTGAAGCAGTTTGATGTTATTCCGGCCTTAGAAAAGCAGATTGCATACGCCAGTACTGTGATTATCAACAAGGCAGATCTGCAAACACCGGCAGTGTTGATGGAGATCAAAGAAAAAATCAGAAAAATTAATGTGGATGTCAGCATTTATCAAACCTCATTTTGCAATGTACCGATTCGGGAAATGGTTTTAGGGATGAATGAAAAACAAATTGTAGCCCAGCCATCGACAAATACCTGGGAATCCCGGCCAAAAACGAAAATATTAAAAACTGAAGCGATCCTGGATTTTGAAAAATTCAGTGGTTTTCTTCAGGAAATTAAGTATTCAACCCACCGGATCAAAGGATTTGTCCGAACAACACAAGGTGTATTTGAGGTCAGCTGTGTCAATGACTTTGCGGTGATGAATCCTTGGAATCGGCCAATTGACGAAACCGAAGTGGTTTTTATTTCTTCTGTAGGAATTAAGATGACAAGTGATCTTCTAAAGTTTTGGAAGATGTTTTTTGGTGAGACGGCATTCAAAATTTAAGAAAAATTAATAAAAGCATTCAAGGCACAAAATTTTGTGATCTAAGTGAAACGAAAGGGATGGTTAAAATGAAAATTACCATTATCGGCGGTGGTCCAGGCGGCTATGAAGCTGCCATTATGGCAGCTAAATTAGGGGCAGAGGTGACCGTTGTTGAAAAAAATAAGGTTGGCGGAACCTGTCTGAATGTGGGGTGTATTCCGACCAAAGCATTACTGGCATCGGCAGAAGTTTTGACAACTTCATTGGAAGCCGAGAAGTTTGGGGTTTTTAACGATAAGACAGTCGTTGATCCAGCGCAGATCATCGAACGAAAAGATAAGCTGGTATCCGGTTTAGTCAAGGGGATTGAATTTCTTTTTGAGTCAAACGGTGTAAATTTGATTCAGGGTGTTGGCAAACTGATCGACTCGAAAACGGTAGAAGTAAAGCGTCATGATGGAGGATCTGAAAAACTGGTAAGTGATAAAATCTTATTGGCGACCGGTTCAGTTCCCATCTGTCCGGAAATGTTTCATTATGATGGTGTGAAAGTGATTACCAGCACGGAAGCTTTGTCGTTAAAAACGCCACCTAAATCGATGATTGTTATTGGCGGTGGCGTCATCGGGTGCGAACTGGGGCAATTTTTTAGTCGGATGGGAACTCAGATAACGATAGTGGAAATGGCTGAGCAAATTTTGAGTAATGAGGATGAGAGTGTTGCAAAACAACTGTTACGACAATTCAAAAGGGAAAAAATAAAAGTTTTGACTGCCACTCGTGTTACTGATGTGAACGTTCAGAATACCGGAATTACAGTAAACCTGTCAAGTGGTAAAACATTGGAAGTAGAAATGGTCCTGCTTTCAATCGGACGAGCGAGCTTTTCAAAAGAACTTAACTTGGACGCATTAGGGATTAGCACGAATTCAAAGGGACAGATCGAAGTTGATGAGTTGCTAGAAACCAATGTTAAAGGGATTTATGCTGTAGGAGATCTTATCAATACGCCATATTTGGCTCATGTCGCCTCGAAGGAAGGCACTATTGCTGCTGAAAACATGCTGGGTAAAAATAAAACCGCTGTTCATAAAGCGATCCCCCGATGTGTGTATACCGATCCCCAGGTAGCAGCGGTGGGGTTAACCGAAAAAGAAGCACAGCAAAGGGGAATTGCTTATAAAACCGGCAGTTTTGACTTCAGATCATTGGGAAAAGCGCAAATTATCGGGAAAATCCAGGGCCAGGTTAAAATTATTGTGGATGAAAAAGATGTAATTATTGGCGCTTCGATTGTCGGGCCGGAGGCGACCGACCTTTTGGCAGAGTTAACGATGGCGGTTCATCTTGGGTTGACGGCAGAAGCACTGGGCGATGTGATCCACCCGCACCCAACGCTGTCCGAAGCGATCATGGAAGCCCTTCATGATGTTCATGAGATGTCAATTAATAAAGTCGAGTTAAGGTTATGAATAATTGAAAAATGTCTTACATATTTACGTGAAAGATGGATCAAGTTCGTCTTAAATCACAGATGACAAAAAAACCAATGCCTTGAATAACGCACACGGACAAGTATCGTTCATAATATACTCTGTTCAATAGAAAGTAAAAAAAAGTGATGGCTTAGCCGTCACTTTTTTTTGATAACGTTAAGATAGATCATACCAAGCGCTGAAGCTAGACACACCAGCACGAGGCCAAAGATAATTTTTAGTGTTGGAACCGCTTCAGCGGCGGCATAACCGGCCGTCACCACGGTGATCGAGTCGCTGTGAATATCGACATCGCCGCCATGTTGGGCACAGGCCCGGTTAAATACCCCGGTGGCCTGAAGCTGGTCACCGTGATGCTTGTAATCACCAAATACCCTAATGCTCTCGGCATCGTCAAGCGGCATCCAGATGCCCATGGCATTGGTGCCGTCATTGATATTGACCCAGGCGTGATCACCCCGCTCCATCGCTTCACCAATGGCTTCGCCGGTGACAGTGACAGTTTGACCGTCCATAGCTTCGGCATTTTCCACCAGCTGATTCAGTTCGATCACATCAGCGGCAAATACGCTTCCATTCAGGCAGAAAAGCAGGCTCACCGTAAGCATAAGCAGTTTTATTATTTTGTCCAACATTTTTTTATACCTCCGATGATGAAACCGATGAGGGCGAAAACGGAAAGAAATTCCAGTCGACCCAGATACATGGCAATAATATAGTAGACCTTCATCACGGCGGGCATACCCGGGGCGGTGATGCCGATGGATAGCCCCACATTGCCAGTAATTGAGGCTGCTTCAAAGGCGGCGCTGGCCAGTGGGTAACCATAATAGGTGCCGATCAGCGTTCCGATGGCAAAGGTGATCAGATAACAAATGATGATCAGGGCCGCTGCCTTGACCAGGCCATCCGAAAGAATCTGATCCTTGATGTGGTGAAAACGAAAGACTTTGACATTGCGTTCTGAAGCCAGAAGGCGTTTCACATCAGCAAGGATGCTGTTACCGATGATGCCAACCCGCAGCCCTTTAAAACCGCCGGCGGTAGAACAGGCCGAGCCGCCAATCAGCATCACAATGACGAGAATCAGGATTCCGAAGTCACCCCATTCCAGGGCGAACTGTCGGGCATAAACCGAACCAAATCCGGTGGTGGTATGAGCGGACAAGACATTATAAACAACCCGCCGAAACATTGCGATGGCATCATGATAAACGCCGGTTCGAGCAAGCCACATGACGGCCAGGATACTGGCCAAAAACGAGCTGATAAAAAAACTCTGGGTTTCGATGTTTTTGAGCAATTCTTTTTTATTGCCAGAAAGAATCGCATAATGCAGTCCGAAATTCAACGAACCCAGAATAAAAAAGATGATCGTCAGGTTTTCATAAGAAAAGCTATGGTAATACATCATGTTCTGGGTATAGGGGGCAAAACCGCCGGTGCTCCAGGAGGAGGCAAAAATAAACAGTCCATTAAAAAAGGCTGACAAGGGGGTCAGTCCGATGGCCAAGCCGTCAATCCACAAGGCCACCGTTCCGATGACCAGATAAACCATGCTGATTTTCCAGATAATCCGGGCCGTGCCCTTGACATTGGGAACCAGGTCGATATCTTTGGCTTCCCCGACATAAAAGATGTAGGCACCACCGGTTTCTTTTAATAAAAAGGTCAACGCCAGCACAATCATACCCTGACCGCCAATAAAGGTGAGCATATGACGCCATAGATTTAAACTGAGCGAGATATGATCCAAATCTTGGGTCAACACCATGCCCGTGGTAGTAAAACCGCTCATGACATCAAAACAGGCATCCAGAATTGAATTGACATGGCCGCTGAGCAAATAGGGAATAGCACACAAAAACATCAAAATAATCCAGGAAAGTGATGCCACCACAAAACCGTGTTTCCACTGGACAAAACTTTTGTTGTGGCGGGTCTGTTTTCCGATGATAATAAGGAGCAGTCCCAGAATAATAGAAATCGCCATGGTGATGATAAAATCCCAAAAGGGATTCCATTCCTGAAGACCCACTGCTGTCAAAATGGGGAGAACCATGAGCAGGGCGATGCCCAGAACAACATAGCCGGTATAGTAACTGATGATAAAGATACTGTAAAAGCGTCCGTTAAAAGTATTCATGGCAATTCTAAATCATCACAAGGGTTAGAATAAAAAACAGTAGGACATAGGCCGATACCGACAGCAGCTCCATCATCAACCCTAGCAGTTCATTTTTTCGTGATTCCATTTGATTTCCTCCCTCTTATCGAAATTTTTTTAATTTGGCTAAAGCCGCCTTATTGGTAATCACTAACACTTTGTCATTTTCCAGAAACCGCGTATCGCCGCGGGGGTAAATGACCTGTTCATCCCGGAGGATCGAAGTAATGACGCATTCGGCTGGCAAATCCATGTCCTGGATAAATTGATTGGACCAGCGGTCATCGGCATGGATGATGATTTCGACGAGAATCATGGCGCCGCGTTCAAAGGTGTGGATCAATTTAAAATTATCCTTATCAAATTCATATTCGATAAGATTGGCAATCACCTCGGTGCTGCAAACCGTTTTGTCCACCCCCAGAGCCTTGAACATGGCAATGTTTTTGGGATTATTGATCCGGGCGATGGTTTTACTGATGTTAAAACTGACCTTGGCAATCTCGCAGATCACCAGATTTTCTTCATCGGTTCCGGTGACGGCGGCAATGATTTCAGCTTCCTGGATGCCAGCGTCTTTTAAAACTTCCAGATCGGTACCGTCGCCGCAAATGATCTCAATGTCAATGTCTTCAGCGATTTTTTGGCAAATCACACTGTTTCGTTCAATTAAGACGACATGATAGCCTCTTTTTTTAAGGGTGTGAACCAGATAATAGCCGACCTTTCCGCCCCCGATAATGATTGATTTCATCGTGATATCTCCTTAGCCAGTGAGGCAATAATTTTTTCTTTATCTTTTTTCCCTATGGTGCAGATTATTTTTGCACCATAGGGAACCAGCTCATCGTTTTCAGGAAAAACAAAGCGATCAGCCACCATTAAGCCGGACAGGATACAGTTATATTTTTCTTCGATGCATTTTACCGTACACGGCTTATGTTTTTTTACCGTCAGTTCAATAATTTCAGTGTCCGGTTGAATAACCGCCAACACCTCCACATTTTTTTCAGAGATCTTCCGTTTAAGGATCTCCACCCCCAGCTGGGTGGGACAAATGGTTTCAATACCCAGCATGTCATAAATATGTTTTCGGCTGGGATCCCCGACCCGGGCGATGATGCGGGGGACATTATAGATTTTTTTGGCGATCAGGGACACGGTGATGTTAATGTTATCATCAGCAGTTACCGCTAAAACAAAATCAGCTTGTTTGATGCCAGCTTCTTGTAAGCGATCACTGTCATATTCAATGCCTCTAAATTTGGAACCATTAAAACCGCTCCCCAGTACATTTAATTTTTCGCTGTCGTGGTCGATGACCGAAACATCGTATCCGGTGATGGATAACTCTTTGGCCAAGGTGCTGCCGAGCTTGCCGCAGCCAATAATAATGATATACATAATTTTCTCCTAATATGAAGCCAAGATGATGGATAAACGAACTAGTTTTTATTTACCCTACTAAAAAATTATCACAGATCCTATAAAGTTTGTATAAAGAAGTGGAGGACTTATATAAATTTAATATTAATGGATAGGCGTTGAAAAATTAACGGCCCTTCGCTATAATGAGGTAAACGAGGGGTTATTTTGAGAGAGGGATGGAAAAATGAAGATAACAGTAATCAATGGAACCATGCGCCATGGCAGCACCTGGCACTGTAAGGATTTGCTACTGGAAAAAATTTCACAATTGGAAGAAACCAAGGTCAGGGAGTTTTATCTGCCCAAAGACATGTCCAATTTTTGCAGTGGCTGTTTTTCCTGCTTTTTAAAGGGGGAAGACACCTGTCCTCATGCCGATCAGATTAAGCCTATTGTTGCCGCCCTGGAAGAGGCCGATCTGGTGATCCTGACCTCTTCAGTTTACGGGCTGGATGTTAGCGGTCAGTTAAAAGCCTTACTGGATCATCTGTGCTTTATGTGGCTTAGCCACCGGCCCAATCCGAAGATGTTTAATAAGGTGGGGATCAGTTTTGCCACCACAGCCGGAGCGGGTCTTTCCCATACCACCAAAACGATGCAGAACAGTCTGAAATTCTGGGGGGTAAAAAAACGGTTTGCCAGTAAGCAGGCAGTGGCCGCCACGAAATGGAGTGAGATATCCGACAAAAAGCGCAGTCAAATTGATAAAGACATGGTTCAGTTGGCTAAAAAAGCCACCGCAGCGGTGGCTAATATTGAACACAGCACAGCGCCCTTGTTTCGAAAAATCATGTTTGTGATGATGAAGAATATGATGAAAAAAAATGACTGGAATCCCACCGATCGTAATCACTGGGAAGCTCAGGGCTGGTTAAGCGGGACGAAGCCCTTTTAGCATCAGACGACCTCAATGGTGGTGGTCATGTCAAGAATTTTAGCCAACCGAGCCTGGGGCAGTGTCCGCAGATAAGCGTCCAGATTGTGCTGCATCCGGACTTCGGAAGCGGAAAAATCAATGGCGTCAATGGTCGGATGGAGGGGATGACGTTTGGCTAGCACGGCCAGCTCAATGTCCTCCAGCAGCGCAAAGATTTTGGCTGCTTCGGCAGACTCCAGTTCGGTGGCGATGAGCAGGTCTTCCATGTCGGCCAGGGATTTAATCTGTTCTTTAATGATGGCCAGTTTATCCTCAAAAAAGCGGCAGGACAAAAATTCTGTCACTAGTTCCCGATAAGCTTTATCATCCATTTTTAGGCCCATGTTGTAACAGACAAGGGGTCTGGTTTTGGGATTGAACCGGGGCACAAAAACCTTGTTAAGGGAATTGGTGACCAGCCCCTGATAAACGGTGGTGGTGATTTTCGGGAGACTGGCAAGCAGGTATTTTTTCAGAGACCGATTGGTTAGTGCCAGATCAGTGATCAGCTCCTCGGTCGCTCTTTTTAATTGCGTTTGGAGTTCTAATTGGTTATGGCTGCGTAATTTTTTATCCAGGCTATTGAGATCAGCCGGACTAAAATTTAACAGATGCCAGGGTACGTTTAACAATTGACAACCCAGCGCATTTTGAAAAATCTGGGCACAGATGTTTTCAAGTAGATTTTGATAGGCCTTATCATAACCGCTCATCACTTCATGGATGATATCGGCATCAAAATATAAACAAAACAAATTTTCATAATACAGACTTTCCAGATATTTGATGACGAACTCAACCCCGGCCAGATCCGTAACTGGATGGATCAGCTGATAGTCGATGTCACTGGGGATTTCGTGAGCATGAAAATTGATTTCATAGCTTTCAAAAAAGGGCTTGAAACCCTGGTCAATGGTGATATTATAGGCATGATTGGCGGTTTTTAACTTGCTTTTGCAAACCTGGTTAAAAAAATAATGGGCTACATTTATTTTTCGCTTCAGTACTGCTAAACCCTGTTCATAGAGTTTCTCAAGGGGTTCATTTTCAACCTGGAAGAGGGCGGTGTCTAGATTGGGCAGTGATTTAAGGTAGATGCCGATGGTAAAAAGATTGGAGGCCATGATGCCCTGGGCAATTTCAACCCGGACCGAGCTGCTTTGGCCCCGGGTAAAGCGTTCAGTAGAGTCAGCCAGTAGTTTAAGACATTCCAGTTGAATACGTTCGGCTTCTTTGGGACTGAGTACGCCCTTGATAGCGGCCTCCTGGAGCAGCGACTGAAAATAAAATTCGCCACTGAGTTTGTCGGCATCAATTACAGTCTGTTTTTTGATTTTATTATTCATCTTCATCCTCGTCTTCCATTAATTTTTCACTATCATACAGATCGTTATAATCAGGATCAATTCCCAGCCGCACGTTTCTAGCCACCCGCTCCAGTTCCCGAAATTTTAGTTGATCCAGAGAACCCTGACAGACCCCGTCGAAATACTTTTTCATCGTGCCAATCAGATCATCATCGCTCATTAAATCCAGGGTTTCATTTTTGAAATAATAAAAGATTTCAACCAGATCGTTTATTATTTCGGCATAGTAGTGTTGGGAGATGTAGGGGCTATTGGCAAAGGTCAGAATGACTTTTTCAATAATTCCGCCGCCAAACTCGACCCGGCCAACATTTTTCAGTGAATCGGATCGAGTTTCAACCAGTTCCAGCGCCTGCTCTTCGGATAATACCAGCGCATAATCAGCCGTAATTTTATTGCATAACAACACTTCCGAAACGGCCTGTTTTTCGATCAAAAAATTATCAAACAGCATCAGTTCAAACGACATAGAGGTACCTCCCTGGCATACAAAAAAATAGATTGACTATTGACAAAACTGGCAAGATGTGCTATTATGATTATATAAAAAATAAAATGGGATATTTGTATGCGCATTATTTATAATATCACGAATAACTAAATAAATCAATGGTATTAATACAAAACAGGTGTTGTTTAAGAAACAACACTTGTTTTTTTTGCAGCAAGTGACTTTGACCAGAACGTTCGCACTCCAGGTAAAGACAGTTGAGGCACGATCAGACGAGGGAGTTCTGATTATCGATAACCGCGAGAAAAAAATCCTGCAGTCATTCGAATTGGAGTGGTAATATCTTAATGGAATCTTTATCTTCTGACGGCGATTCAATATACTAAATTAATTGCAAAATAAATATAATTAAACTACAAAGAATGTTTGAATTCAGGAGGAAAAGAAGATGGATAAAATGAATGCCTTTGAAGAATATAGTGCTTCAGCAAAAAAGGCTTTAAAAGAAGGCGACTATATTTTGGCAGAAGCAAAAATAAAGCAAGCTATGAATGAGAATCCCCATTCTCCAGGGGTACATAACCTTTATGGGATTCTGGAAGAATTGTTGAATGAAGATAATTTGGCCCATAAACACTATCGGGCTGCCATTGCGCTCGATCCCGCCTATGCACCAGCGATGCGGAATCTGGAAAGAATTTCGACCTTCGCTGAACATGCCAGAAAAGCTCATGTTGATTTTGGAGATACGTCGGAACAGGACGGGGAAGACGTATATATTATTGAATACAACCGGAATCATGTCGGGCATTTGCGAAAAAAAGACAGGAAGTGATCAGAATGAATGTGGTGTTGGTAATTTCAGGACTCATTGTATTGATGTTACTGATTTATTTGGTAGTGATATTATTTAAGGGGGAAGAACGATGAATCAGATAATCATCGCAGACAGCCTATATCTGGTGATTCTGGTGGTGCTTTCGATTCCTCTGGGTTTTTATATTGATAAAGTGATGACCGGACAGCAGGTATTTCTGTCTGCAGTGATGCGACCCGTTGAAAGAATGATTTATCGCATCATGGGCATCCGGGAGGAAGATGAGATGAGTCCCAAACAGTATGCCCTGGCGGTGATCTTTTTTAGTAGTTTGGGGCTGATTTTTGTGTATGCATTGCAAATGCTTCAAGGAGGACTGCCTTTTAATCCCGAAAATTTGACCGCCCCGTCCTGGGATCTGGCCTTTAATACCGCCGCCAGCTTTGTATCAAACACCAATTGGCAGGCTTATTCCGGGGAGTCAAGCATGTCCTATCTGACCCAGGCATTGGCTTTGGGGGTATGGAACTTTCTGTCGGCGGCAACTGGAATCGCAGTCCTGTTTGCCCTGATCAGAGGGTTTGTCCGGACTAAAAAAACGACGATTGGTAGTTTTTGGGTCGATTTAATTCGAATCAGTTTTTATCTACTGATTCCCTTGTCGCTGATGTTTTCACTGGTGCTGGTAGCTCAGGGCGTTGTTCAGACAATCGGTCCCTATCATGAAATTGTGGCACTGGAAACCGGGATCACCCAAAGCATCCCGTTGGGACCGGCAGCCAGTCAGATTGCGATCAAGCAGTTGGGTACCAATGGCGGTGGTTTTTTCGGGATGAACTCTGCTTTCCCGTTGGAGAACCCCACCACTCTCACCAACTTTTTAGAACTTTTAGCCATTCTGCTGATTCCGGCATCGCTTTGTGTGGCCTTTGGCAAAGCAGTGGGCGACAATAAACAGGGGCGGGCCATCTATCTGGTTATGATGATTCTGTTTGTCGGCGCATTGGCGGCTGTGACTGTCAGCGAAGCCATTGGGGCACCACTGGTTCCGGGCGTGCTGGCTTCTGGTAATCTGGAAGGCAAAGAAATCATTCACGGGGTTGGAACCTCGGCGTTGTGGGGAACTGCCACCACGGCAGCGTCCAATGGCTCGGTGAATGCCATGCACGACAGCTTTACCCCACTGGCCGGTTTGATTCTGATGTTTTTAATGCAGATCGGCGAAGTTGTTTTCGGCGGCGTTGGTAGTGGTTTGTATGGTATGCTTGGCTTTGTGATCCTGACCGTTTTTATTGCCGGACTGATGGTTGGACGGACGCCTGAATATCTGGGCAAAAAAGTTGAACCATTTGACATGAAGATGGTCTGTCTGATTGTTTTGGTACCACCGGTTTTCACGCTACTGGGAACCGCAGTGGCGGTCACAATACCTCAGGCCAGTGATTGGTTGACAAACTCGGGCCCCCATGGGTTTTCCGAAATTCTGTATGCCTTTAGCTCAATGGGCAATAACAACGGCAGTGCATTTGGCGGATTTGCGGCCAACACGCTGTTTAGCAATGTGGCTGGTGGATTGATCATGCTGATTGTGCGGTTTGTGCCCTTGGTGGCAGTGATTTTCCTGGCTGGAAATTTAGCGAATAAGAAGCTGGTTGCCAAAACCGAGGGAACCCTGTCGACCAGTAATGCCCTGTTTGTCGGTTTGCTGATTGCGATTGTGTTGTTAATTGGGGCGCTGAGTTTTTTACCGGCACTGGCTCTGGGACCGATTGCTGATTATTTTACAGCTATAACATGAGGCTGATGGGAGTTGAATGATGTGGATAATAATGATTTGAAGAAAAATATTATGATTGATGCCATCAGGCAAGCTGTTATCAAATTATCACCCCGGGTACAGCTTAAAAATCCGGTAATGTTTGTGGTTTTTGTCGGGGCGATTATGACGACCGCCCTCTATTTTCTGAGCTTTGCCCAGCTTAATGATGAAGGGGCCAGCTATACTCTGGCGATTGCCTTAATCCTCTGGTTTACGGTTTTATTTGCAAATTTTGCTGAAGCCATTGCTGAAGGTCGTGGTCGGGCCCAGGCTGACAGTTTGCGCCGGGCCCGCAAAGATGTGACGGCGCACAAGCTAAAAGATCCCGCTGATATAGCCCTTTACAGTGAGGTTCCGTCAAGTAGCCTGAAAAAGGGTGATATCGTTTATATCAAATCCGGAGAGCAGATTCCCATGGATGGCGATGTGATTGAAGGGGCAGCGTCAGTAGATGAAAGTGCCATTACCGGAGAATCGGCACCGGTGATTCGGGAATCCGGCGGAGATCGCAGTGCTGTCACTGGGGGCACCACGCTACTATCAGACTGGCTGGTGATTCAGGTGACGGCAGCGGCAGGTGAAAGCTTTCTGGATAAAATGATCGCCATGGTTGAAGGGGCATCGCGAAAAAAAACCCCTAATGAAGTCGCCCTGCAGATTTTGCTGGTCGCATTGACAATCATCTTTTTGGTGGTGAGTGCGACCTTGCTTCCTTTTTCCTACTTTGCCAGTAAACAGGCCGGTATTGGTACTGGGATTTCGGTCACCAATGTCATCGCATTGTTGGTCTGTCTGGCACCCACAACCATCGGGGCGCTGCTTTCTTCCATTGGGATTGCCGGGATGAGTCGACTCAATCAGGCCAATGTGCTGGCTATGAGCGGCAGAGCCATTGAGGCAGCCGGTGATGTGGATGTGCTATTGCTGGATAAAACCGGAACCATTACCCTGGGAAATCGTCAGGCCAGTGTGTTTATCCCGATCACCGGCGTTTCCGAAAAAGAGCTGGCTGATGCGGCACAATTGTCATCGTTGGCTGATGAAACGGCGGAAGGGCGGAGTATTGTGGTGCTGGCCAAGGAACGGTTTGATTTGCGGGGTCGGGACATCAAAGCCCTGGGAGCCAGCTTTGTACCATTTACAGCCAAAACCAGAATGAGTGGGATTGACTTTCAGGGCCATCAGATTCGCAAAGGGGCTGCCGCTGCAGTGAAATCTTTCGTCCTGGCTAACGGCGGCGAATTTCCCGATGAATGTGATGAGATTGTCAAAAAGATTGCCAATGACGGGGGAACGCCACTGGTGGTAGCCAGAAATAATCAGGTGCTGGGTGTGATCTATCTCAAAGATATTGTCAAAAATGGGGTTAAGGAACGATTTGAAGATTTGCGAAAGATGGGAATCAAAACGATTATGATTACCGGCGACAATCCGATGACAGCGGCGGCCATTGCCGCTGAGGCGGGCGTGGATGACTTTCTGGCTGAAGCAACGCCGGAAGCCAAGCTGACTCTGATCCGGGATTATCAGGCCAAGGGACATCTGGTTGCGATGACCGGCGACGGCACCAATGATGCCCCGGCACTGGCCCAGGCTGATGTGGCGGTGGCCATGAATACCGGAACCCAGGCCGCCAAAGAAGCCGGGAATATGGTCGATCTGGATTCCAGTCCCACCAAACTGATTGACATTGTCCGGATCGGCAAACAGCTGCTGATGACCAGAGGGGCCCTGACAACCTTTAGTGTGGCCAATGATGTGGCCAAATATTTTGCCATCATTCCGGTTTTGTTTTTCAGTATTTATCCACAATTGATGGGACTGAACATAATGGGGCTGACCAGCGCCAGAAGTGCGATCCTATCGGCGATCATCTATAACGCCTTGATTATTGTCGCTTTGATTCCCCTGGCTTTAAAAGGGGTCAAGTATCGGGAGGTAGCAGCGGGAAAACTGTTGCAAAGGAATCTGCTGATTTATGGTTTGGGCGGTTTAGTGGCACCGTTTATGGCGATTAAATTATTGGACATGCTATTAACCGTCCTGGGTCTGGGGTGAGGTGAAAGAAGATGGAAAAAAACAAAAGCGCATCGATCGTATCAAAATTGCGGCCAGCATTGGTTGGTTTTGTGGTACTTACCCTGATTTGTGGTGTGGTTTATCCGGCTATCGTAACAAGTATTGCACAAATGGCATTTCCAAATCAGGCAAATGGTAGTATCATAACAGTAGTACAAGAAAACGGAACGACCATTGATGTGGGCTCAGCCCTGATTGGCCAGACCTTTACTGCGCCACAATATCTGATTGGCAGACCCCAGGGAACATCGCAATTATCACCGGTCAGCGAAGAACAACAGGCGCTGATCAAGGAGCGGGTGGTCTGGTGGCAGGCCCTTGATCCTGAAAATAGCAGGGCGATTCCCGGTGACCTGGTAATGGCTTCGGGAAGCGGGGTTGATCCCAATATCTCTCTGGAAGCAGCCGAATATCAGGTTGACCGGATTGCCCGGGTGCGAAACATCTCAGCAGCAGCCGTCCGTGAAATCATTGACCGCTATACAACCAGGAAACTGCTGGGCCTCTGGGGAGAAGACGCAGTCAATGTCTTGAAGGTGAATCTGGCTCTGGATGGACGCATTCCGTAAAATAACGCGATGAAGGTGGGGAATTAAATGGTGGATTTCAGTGATACCCGTCCCAATCCGGATGATATTCTAGAAGATTTGTTTATCAAAGAACAAAATAAGAAAGGGCGCCTGGAAATTTTTTTCGGGTATGCTGCTGGGGTAGGAAAAACCTATGCGATGATCGATGATGCCCAGGAGCAGCTGCGCTGCGGCGTTGATGTCCTGGTGGGCTATGTGGAAGAACATACCCGCCCGGAAACTATTCAGATCATGAGTGGCCTGCCGACTCTGGCACCCAAAATGGTGGAATACCGCAAGCTTCATCTTAAAGAGTTTGATCTGGATGCCGCCCTGGAACGAAAGCCGGAATTGATTCTGGTCGACGAACTGGCTCACACCAATGCCCCAGGAATGCGCAATAAAAAAAGATACCAGGATATTGAAGAGCTGCTCAATGCCGGAATTGATGTTTTTACAACGGTTAATGTGCAACATTTGGAGAGCCTCAACGATGTGGTTCAGAAAATTACCCACGTCGGTGTCAAAGAAACCATTCCGGATTATGTCTTTAATCAGGCCGATAAGATCCGGCTGATTGATATTGAACCGGATGAATTGCTAAGGCGCTTTGAAAGCGGCAAAATTTACCGGCCAGAACGGACCCAGAAAGCCCTGGATAATTTTTTCACCCGGGAAAATCTCCGGCTGCTCCGGGAAATTGCGATGCGAAAAGCCGCCAATCGGATCAGTTCGGATAATCAGAATGAGCCCCGGCTATCAAAAAAAATGGCCAATATCAGGCTGATGGTCTGTATCAGTGCGTCACCCTCATCAGCTCGCTGTATTCGCTGGACTGATCGCACGGCCGAAGCCTTCCGGGCGCCCTGGACAGCGGTTTATGTGGAAGATCTGGATAGCGATGCGATGACCGATGGCGAAAAAAATAGGATTCGTGAACATCTGGCTCTTGCCGAACGGCTGGGCGCTGAGATTGTCACCCTCAATGGACATGATGTAGCTACGGTGATTGCTGAATACGCCAAGCTGTCCGGGATTACCAATATTGTGATTGGTAAAAGCCGAAACAAAGAATCGCTGATTAGTTATTTTAAAGCCAGCCTTGAAGAAAAACTGATTGCGATGCTGCCCAGCATTGAAATTCATATCATTCCCGGTAACCTGGGGACAAATAAGAGCACCTTTTATCAACACCGGCGGTTGCGGATCAGCCGGAACCTGTTCTTATCCTGGCAGGATAGCGTAAAAACCCTGCTGATCATTGTGGCTGCAACCTTAATTTCGTTAATGCTTCAAGCGCTGAATATCAGTGATCAGAATATTATCATGGTTTATATTCTGTCGGTTCTGATTATTTCGCGGGTCACGGTCGGCTATCTCTATGGGGTTCTGGCCTCCTGTCTGACGGTGCTGGTATTTAATTATTTTTTTACGATCCCTTATTACACCCTCCACGCTATTCAGGAAGGGTATCCGATTACCTTTGTGATTATGCTGTTGGTTGCATTGATTACCAGTGCCCTGACGGTTCGGATCAAAACCCAGGCCCGGCTGGCGGTGGAGCGGGAACATCGCACTGAAGTGCTCTATGAAATCAATAAAAAATTGCTGGCCTCCCGGGATTTTGAAGAAACCATCGGGTTGATTAATGCCTATATGGTCAAGATTTTTGGTCGATCGGCGATTTTCTACAGTCAGGATCCGGAGGATCATGATTCCGAAACATTTTTGCAATCGGCACTCGACGGCGATGCTACTTTTCTTAAGTCAGAAAGCGAGCGGGCGGTAGCCCATTGGGTCTTTATGAATAAAAAATGTGCCGGAGCCGGAACTGATACTTTGATGGGAGCCAGGGCTTTTTATATGCCGATTATTGCCCGGAGTAAGGTGTTGGGGGTTATCGGCTTGTCTTGCGAAAACGGGGTTCTTAACCAGAACAATCGTCTGTTTTTGAGGATGATTGCTTCACAGGTTGAGATGGCTCTGGAACGTCACTATCTTTCCAATGAGCAAAGGCGAATACTGGTTGAATCGGAAAAAGAAAAAATGCGAAGCAATTTGCTTCGGGGGATATCTCATGATCTGAGAACCCCACTGACGGGAATTTTAGGGGCAAGCTCAGCGATTCTAGAAAGCGGTAACATCATGGATCAGGAGACCCAGGAAACCTTAATCAGCAATATTAAGGAGGATTCCCAGTGGTTGATCCGGATGGTGGAAAATCTGCTGTCGGTTACCCGGATTAATGAGGGTCCGATGAATGTGACCAAAACACCGGAGGCAGCCGAAGAAATTGTGGCCGAAGCGATCAGTCGGATTCGCAAACGCTTTGTAAGCCGTAAGATTACAGTCAAGGTGCCGGAGGAGCTGTTGATCGTCCCGATGGATGGCACCCTGATTGAACAGGTGCTCATCAACCTGCTGGAAAATGCGATCAAGTACTCGCCAGAAGATTCGATCATTGCGGTTGAAGTCAAAAAATCCAGCCATGAGGCGGTCTTTGAAGTATGCGATCAGGGAAAGGGGATCACTGACCAGGATTTCCCTTATCTCTTTGAGACCTATGTACCGGATGGCAAACGAAGCTCGGATTCATCCCGAGGAATGGGGATTGGTTTATCCATTTGCCATTCCATCGTTAAGGCCCATCAGGGCAAAATCGAAGCGGAAAATAAAGAGCAGGGCGGGGCTGTTTTTCGCTTCACCTTACCATTGCAGGAGGGCCAGGAAAATGGATAATAAGTCAGTCATATTGATTGTCGAGGATGAAGCAGGAATTTCCAACTTCATTGCGGCCATATTAAAAGCAAATGATTATAAAATGATCAAGGCCGTCACTGGCAAAGAAGCGATTTCAATGACAGCATCCTATTCGCCAGATCTGATTCTGCTGGATTTGGGTTTGCCGGATATGGACGGTATGGATGTGTTGAAAACCATCCGGGAATGGTCAACGATACCAGTCGTCGTCGTATCGGCCCGGGGACACGAACGGGAAAAAGTCGAAGCCCTGGATCTGGGAGCCGATGACTATATCACCAAACCCTTCGGCACTGCCGAGTTACTGGCAAGAATCCGCACTGGCATTCGGCACAGTCCTAAAAACAGCAGCGAAAACACGTTAGAAAGTACCAGTCTGGTGATCGGTGAGCTGGCCATTGATTACGATAAGCGCATCGTGATGGTGGGTGACAAGTCGGTTCATCTAACGCCGATTGAATATAAGATTATCGTGCTGTTGTCAAAAAATATCGGAAAAGTGCTGACCCACGATTATATTATCAGGGAGGTTTGGGGTCCCTATACCAATGAGATTCAGGCGTTGCGGGTGAATATGGCCAACATTCGCCGAAAAATCGAAGATAATCCGGCCGAACCCCGCTATATTGTCACCCAGGTTGGCGTCGGTTATCGGATGGTGGAAGAATTGGAAGGGTGAAAAATTCAAGCATATCAGTATTGACTGCCAATTAATTGAGGTTTCAATTCTTAATTGGCAGTTTTTTGTTGTTAAAAATCGATAAACCAGCGTTATGTTTCTTGATTTTTATTAATTCTATTGACGATCATTGCCTAAAAATGGCATACTAGAACTGATTGGATTGCGTCAAAAATCGAAAAATAATTAAGAAAAACCATTTCTTTAAACAGATCATAATGTAAAACTGATATAATATTCAATTATCGTAAAATATTCTGCGCAAAAGCATACCTTTTCATAAAATTAGAGATAACAGGAAGAAATCACCACGGTTAAACGTTAACCTGATGATTGAAGAAGGAAAAATATGAATATAACAGTATTGAATATTGCAGTTATCCTGATTATTCTTTTTTTATTTGGTCTGGGGCTGTATTTTATTCTTAAAAGAGGCAGAAAACGAAAAAAAGAACGGGAGATACGTCGGTTTAATGAGCTGGTTCAGACCTTCATCGAGTCTGAGGAGATTCCGGTATCCCTAAAAGATGATCAATTAAACTATATTTTTATCAACCTGGCCATGGAAGATTTTTATGGGATCAACTCCGAAGATATTATTGGTCAGGATGACTTCGAAATCCTGGAAGAAAAGATGGCGATCAAAGAGCGAGAAACCGATAAAAAGGTTTTAGCGACCAAAACCTTTGTGACCGATGAGATGTTATGGAAGGGTAAGATTTTTAAAACCACCAAATTTCCAGTGGATCTGCTAAACGGCAAGTTTGGGGTTGGGGCCTATATCCGCTCGGCGTCGGAGAAGAATCGGGAAAAATACCTAAAAACATTGATGTCAATCAGTGATGGGGTTATGATTGTTGATCCCCTGGGTAAGATTGAGATGCTTAATAACACGGCGGAGGAAATGACCGGCTGGCCGGTCAGAGAAGCGCTGGGGAAACACTATTCTCTGGTTTTCGTCCTGGAGGACGAAAAACAGGCGGATCTCGTGCCGGATCATATTGCAGAAGCCTTTCGAGATAACGCCATGAAAGAATTCGACACCCATGTGCTGCTGGTTTCCCGGGATGGAAGAAAATATCACCTGGAAGACAGTGTTGCCCCCATCAGTGACGAAGAGGGCCATATTGACGGAGCCATTGTCATCTTTAGAGATGTTACCGAAAAGAAAGAAAAAAGAGCGGCCATTGAGTATAACAGTTTTCATGATGCCCTCACTGGTTTATATAATCGACGCTTTTTTGAAGAAGAACTGATTCGCCTCAATACCGAAAGAAATCTGCCCCTGTCAGTTATTATTGGTGATGTGGACGGGTTAAAACTAACGAATGATATTTTTGGCCATGATGCTGGCGATGAATTGATCAAAAAGGTTTCGGAAATATTTAAAAAGGTCTGTCGGGCCGATGATATTATTGCCCGCTGGGGCGGAGACGAATTTGCCATTTTGCTGCCGCAAACCGAAAAAAAAGATGCCCAAAGGCTTTCGGATCGAATTAAAGATAATTTCAGCAAAGAAAAAATTAAGTCGATCCAGGGAAATGTGTCCCTGGGTGTTGCGACAAAATATGAGCCGGAAGAAAATATTGAAGTCATTATTGCCAGCGCTGAAGACAACATGTATATGAAAAAAACCATAAATCGGGGGAAAAAGAAGGAAGATACCTTTAATAATATTCTCGATAAGCTGTATGGTGAATTGCCAGCCGAAGCTGAGCATGCCCGGAGAACCAGTGAGATTTGCAAAAAAATTGCCCGCAAAATGAATTTGTCTGAAGCTGAGATTAACAAGGTGTCAAAGGCTGCGTATCTTCATGATATTGGAAAAGTGGCCTTGGATAAAGAGATCGCCAGAAAAAATGAATATGTGATTGATGACACCTATAAAGAGATGAAAATGCATCCGGTGGTTGGCTTTCGGATTCTTAATGCCTTTGATCATACCGTCGATTTGGCCAATATTGTTTTGGGACACCATGAACGTTGGGATGGAAGCGGTTATCCCCAGGGGCTCATGGGTCAAGAAATACCCAAGCTGGCCCGGATTATTGCAGTCGGAGAACGATTTGATGATATGACAGCGGAAACGGACTATCGACCAGCGATCAGCATTGATGATGCACTGGAGGAAATGAAACGGAATGTAGGGACCCATTATGATCCGGATGTTGTTGCCGCTCTGGAACAAGTGATTCGTGACGAGCAAACCTATACAAGGAAAATAACCCGCTAAGGGCATAAAGAGGCCTCAGTAATGAATTATTACTGAGGCTTTAAATGTTGCTCGATAACTTTGCAGAAAATTTTTACCATGCCGGGATCAAATTGGGATCCGGCACAGGAGATAATCTCGTGGATGGCTGTTTCAGGGGAAAGGGCACTCCGGTAGGGGCGGTCATTGGTCATGGCGTCGTAGGAATCAACTATTGATAAAACCCGACATTCAATTGGAATATCTTCACCGGCGAGGCCCAGGGGGTAGCCGCTACCATCCCATTTCTCCTGATGTTTTAAAATCAGATGGGATATTTCTTTCAGTTCCGAGGACTCATTGGCAATCCGTTCGCCAATGGCGCAATGGGTTTTCATCACCTTCCACTCATCTGGGGTTAAAGCACCGGGCTTTTTTAAGATACTGTCGGGAATGCCGACTTTACCGATATCATGGAATTTGGTCAGCAACTGAATCCGATCCATGACATTTTGGGGTAACCGCAGCGCTTGTCCGATAAGGGTGGCCAGGGTATCCATGCGACTGGTATGGCCTTCGGTGATATAATCTTTGGCTTCCAGGGCCTTCATCAGGGTTTTAACCAGATTGTTACGGGTGCTGGATTCTTTTAGCAGTTTGTTCTGATACATATTATTGTCGGCTTCCTGAAACAGAAAGTTGGTATTAACCAGACCGCAAGGGTGATAGGAATAACCGTAGGAAAGCGATATTTTAAAGGTTGCATCCGGCAGTTCATTTAAGCATTTTAAATGGGCATTCATTTTTTCCAGTGCGGATTCGATGGTATCCGACGGCTGATTTTTGACAATGACCCCGAATTCATCACCACCAATTCGGGACACAATTCCCAATGGTTGAAAACTCCGGCCAATGACCTGACTGGCCGAGACAATCACCTGATCGCCCAGCAAATGTCCCAGTGTATCATTGACAAATTTGAGGCCGTCTATATCCAGCAATAAAATGGTTAAATTTTTGATGTCCCGGTTGTTGAGCTGTTCCAATTCAGCCTCAAAGAAGCGGCGGTTAGCGATATGGGTCAGGGTATCTTTATCCACCAGATCCCGGAGTTTCTTTTCCATGATGACCCGTTCGGTCATATCCCGGATCATAATCAGAACTTCATCAAAGCTGGAAATCTGAACCCGGACTTCAAAATAATGAAGGGAATCTTTAAAGGTCATCGAAAAATAATAATCCGATAAAACCCGGGTTCGCATAACCAGGTCAATCACCTGCTTTAAATCGGCCATCAGAATCGGATTGCGCATGATTTCCAGAAGGGCATACGATCCGGTATTCAACGAAGGATTAAGGGGTGTAATCTGTCCTTCGCCATTGCTGATCAGCAGAATATCGGGGATGGTGGCGATTAAAGCTCGGGTTCGGCTGTTGATTCGTTCCAGATCCAGCAGTTTTGTTTGGAGTTCAGAGTAGTAATTCTTTTTAAAAGAGTTTTCCCCCAGGCCGATTATCGTTTCCCGGGTGATCTCTTTTTTATTTTTGTGATTCCAAGACTCGTCCATAAATCATTCTCACCTCTTCTTTTGTCAAGACTCTGGGATTGGTCACCATGCAGGGATCATTGAGAGCGTTTTCTACCAGATAGTCAAGGGTGCTTTCTTTGAGATTCGGCACCATAATACTGGCAGGAATACTTAGGTTTTGCCGCATCGAAGCGATCCGGGTCGTGATCATTTCAAGCAGTAAATAATCACTGACATTATCTACCAGCAGACCAAGTTGTCTGGCGATATCCCGATAGCGGTCAGGTACAGTTTCAAAATTAATGCGGATAATGTGCTCAAGCAGAATGCTGTTACATTCGCCATGGGGTAAATCCAGAAGCCCGCCCATGGAATGGGACATGGCATGGACAGCACCGAGACTGGCATTGGAAAAGGCCAATCCGGCCTGGAGAGAACCCAGCATCAGCTGAAACATCGTTTCAATGCTTCGTGTAGGGGTAACGGATTGTTCGACGGCTTGATTAATCAGACCAATCGACTCCAGAGCATGAACGTCAGTCAGGGCTGAATGGGTATTGGATACATAGGCTTCGATGGCATGGGTCAAGGCATCCATGGCAGTACAGGCAGTTAAATAGGGATCCATGGACATCAACGGAACCGGATCGATCAGGGCCAGATCGGGAACCACCTTTTTACTGATGATCGCCCGTTTAATATTGGCAGCAGTATCCTTGATAATGGCAAACTGAGAAACATCGGCTGAGGATCCGGCAGTGGTGGGAATACAGATCAGCGGTGGTCCGGGCATCTGAACTTCATCGACCCCTTCATAATCCAGGACATTGCCGCCGTTGGTAGCCACAATACTGATGCACTTTGCGCAATCGATGGCACTGCCGCCGCCAATGGCAATGATCAGGTCGCAACCCAGCGATAAAAAAAGCTTTGCTCCGATCATCGCTTCGATATCCTTAGGATTAGGGGTGGTTTCATCGAAAACACACAGTTTTTCAACATGGGGGCGGATCTGATCGATGGTTTCGTGATACCAGTCAAAGTCATGAATATTTTTATCGGTTACAATCAGCGGTTTTTTGGCATTAAAATGAGATATGTAACGACCAATCAACAAACGGGCATCGACACCGATGATTATTTCCGGGATCACAAATTTTCTTAGTTCCAGTAGGGTTTCAGCCATAACAATAACCTCTCATTCTCGTCTGAAAATCTGTTACTTAAGTATAACAGTTGGAATTCTTTCTGTAAACATTTCGCTGATGTAAAATATCATTATCAAAGAAAGGTTTATCTATTATAGGTACCCGCATCCGATAAAAATTAACGTAAATTTAACCGGATGATAACATTAATGACCAACTCCCATGGTTATAATTTGTGACATCAACAATGGGGAGGAATGTGTTTGGATATCAATCAGAATAAAGAAGAAGAGCGGTTGAGAGGAGAGCTCTTGGAAATACTCTATCAGAAGAAAATCAGCACCGTTTTTCAGCCCATTGTGTCATTACAAGACGGAACCGTCCATGGTTACGAGGCGCTGAGTCGGGGGCCGGTTGCTTCGTTGCTTCATAATCCGGATATGCTGTTTAAATGTGCCCAAAAATTTAATAAGCTCTGGGAGTTGGAATTTTTGTGTCGTTCAAAGGCCTTTGAGGCGGCGTTTAAAATCGAGAGCGAATTTAAGCTTTTTTTAAATGTAAATCCGAATATTATGCAGGATGTCCAATTCAGGAAAGGCTTCACCCGGGAGTATCTGGAAAAATTTGACATTGATCCCAAGCGCATTATTTTTGAGATTACCGAGAGCGAGGCCATCAATCATCTGGCGGACTTTATTAAAACCATTGACAATTATAAAGAACAGGATTATCGGATTGCCATCGATGATGCCGGGGCCGGATACTCGGGACTGAATCTAATCTCAGATATTCATCCCAACTATATTAAGCTGGACATGAAACTGATCCGGGATATTGATAAGGACATGACAAAACAATCCCTGGTACGGTGTCTGAACGAATTTTCAGAATATACCGAAACGGCACTGATTGCCGAGGGGATCGAGACGAAGGAAGAACTGCTGACACTCATCGAAATTGGGGTTTCGTATGGACAAGGTTATTTTATTCAAAAGCCCAATGGAATTCTAAATTCAATCTCAAAGGATGTGCTTGAAATTGTTATGAAAGAGAATGCCAGGAAAAGAAAGTTGTTGGATAATCGGGTTCTTGATGATCGGATTGAGAGCATCTGTAAGCAGGAGAAAACCATATCGCCGGATATCCTCGTTTCACAGGTTCATGAAATGTTTAAAGAAAATGAAACCCGCTCCGGCTTTTGTGTGGTTGAAGATCAGCTTCCGATCGGGGTGATTACCCGAAACGCCCTTTATAAACGGATTAGCGGTCAATACGGCTACATTCTTTATGCCAATAAACCGGTTCGCAATATCATGGATACCGATTTTATGGACGTGGATTGCCTGGCCACCATTGATGTTGTCGGGAAAAATGCGATGCAGCGGGATTTTGATAAAATTTATGATTTTATTGTGGTAACCCGGGATAATCAGTTTCAGGGCATTGTGACGGTTAAAGACCTGATGGAAAAACTGATCGAAATTGAGTTTGTCTATGCGAAACACCTGAATCCGCTGACTGAACTTCCGGGAAACCTGATGATTGAACAACAGCTGGAAAAGGCCCTTAAATCCAAGGACAAAAAAACGATTCTATATTTTGATCTGGATAATTTTAAGGCCTATAACGATCTGTATGGCTTTGAAAATGGCGATCGGGTATTGAAGGAGTTTGCCGAGATCTTAAAAACCCGGATTCCAAGCGAGTATTTTATTGGTCATATTGGTGGGGATGACTTTATTGCCATTGTCCCCAAAAAGAAAACCGAGCAGCTGTGTATCAGTATCATGCATGCCTTTAACGAGGCCGTGATTAAATATTACAGTAAGGAAGACATTGACAAAGGCTATATCACCTCCAAAGATCGCAAGGATGTGGAGGAGAATTTCCCCTTTTTGTCAGTTTCAATTGCCGGTGTGGCCAGCGATCACAGCAAAACGATTTTTGAACTGGCCGAAACAGCCGCAAAAATTAAAAAGAAATGCAAGAAAAAACCGGGTAGTAATTACCTGTTGAGTTAAACCGGGCAGTCCAAAAACAGATGCGCAGAGCGTGTCTGTTTTTTTTCGGCAACAGGACTGAGAGCTTTGATGATTGAAGCTTTTGGCAAATGGGTAAATAGGGTTTGAGATAAAGAAACGAGGTGACCAAAATGGAAAAGGAATTAAGACCCCAGGTTGTGGTCAGTAAATGCATGGGCTTTGATGCCTGCCGATATAATGGACAAACACTGCCGGATAAGTTTGTCGAAAAACTAAAAGACTATGTGGACTATCATCCGGTTTGCGCCGAGGTGGAAATTGGCCTGGGGGTGCCCCGCAACCCGGTTCGCCTGGTGATGGAAAACGAGCAGCTTGTTTTGTATCAACCGGCCTCGGATACCGAATATACCGGAGAAATGATTGCCTTTAGTGATGCTTTTTTTGACAGCCTGAAGGCCGTGGACGGTTTCATTTTAAAAGGGCGTTCACCATCCTGCGGTACCAAAGACGTCAAAGTTTATCTGGGTAAAGCTAAGACCACGGGTTCGATTAAAGGTCAGGGCATTTTTGCGGGTCAGGTATTTAAACGCTATCCTTATCTGGCCATCGAAGAAGAGGGCCGGTTAACTAATTTTAGAATTAGAGAGCATTTTCTGGCTAAACTCTATACGCTGTGCCGTTATCGCCAGGTGGAAAAAGCCAAAACAATGGCGGCGCTGGTTAAATTTCAGGCCCAAAACAAATATTTGCTGATGGCTTATAGTCAGAAAGAGCAGAAAGAATTGGGCCGAATTGTTGCCAATCATGATAAGCTACCACTCGAACAGGTCTTTAGTAGCTATAAAGCCCATCTTGGCATTGCTTTTTTGAGAATTCCCCGGTATAGTAATTATATTAATGTGATGCTGCATATTTTTGGTTATTTTTCAGAACAGCTTTCCAGCGGTGAAAAAAACTTTATACTGGATAGTTTTGAAAAATATAAAAGTGGGAAAATCCCCCTCAGTGTACCGATCAATGTTCTTAAGTCTTATGTCATTAAATATAACGATCCCTATCTTCTGGATCAGACCATCTGGGCCCCGTTTCCGGAAGAACTGATGGATATCAGTGATTCGGGAAAGATGGCAGAACTAATCAGTAAATAAGCAAAGACTGGGGAGTATAAAAAATTTGAATTTTTAAGCCGAACTGTTCTCTGACTGGATTCTATGGTATGATTTATATGAGGTAGTAATGAACATTTATGAAATGCCCGAATTGCCCATCAAAGATGAACTGATCTCGGTGCTGGAGCACAATCAGACGATCCGGATCGAACGGATTATCAGTACGGGGCAGCAATCAAACTGGTATGATCAGCAGGAGCACGAATATGTGGTTTTGCTGGAAGGAAGGGCTCAGTTAGTCTTTGAAGATGACCGGAAGGTCACGTTGGTAAAAGGGGATACTCTTTTGATTCTGCCGCATCAGAAACATCGGGTCGCTTATACCTCGACAGATCCGCCCTGTATCTGGCTGTGTGTATTTTATTAAGAGGGTCGTTCATTACCCAATGGGCACAAATCGTAAAGATTAGATTCAATACCAAAGGATAAGCACGGAGATAAGAATGAAAAATGAAATGACAGGCAAAATAAAGATCTTAAAAGACGGGCCCTATGTGGTTACCGGGAATATTAAACTTTCTGAGAAAATAATTACGTCCCAGGGAAAAGGCTATGTTTATCGGGAGGGGCGGGAGTTGCCGCAGGCGAAGACCTATACCCTGTGCCGTTGCGGAAAGTCAAAGAATCCGCCTTTTTGTGATGGCGCCCATTCAAAATGTGATTTTCATGGTGATGAAACCGCATCAAAAGCCGATTTTGTCGATCGGGCCGAAGTGCTCATTGGGGCTGATCTGGATATGCGAGATGACCACCGCTGTGCATTTGCCAGATTCTGTCACCGCAATGATGGTACCGCATGGGAGCTGATCAGGCAGTCCGATAATCCCACCCTCAAAAATGAAGCCATTAAAGCCGCCAGCGAGTGTCCGGCCGGGCGGTTAGTGGCAGTAGAAAAAAGTGGCGCATTCATTGAACCGGAATATGAACCCGAAATTGTGATTCTTCAGGATCCGGAGCGGGGGGCCAGTTGTGGTATTTTTGTTAAGGGGGGGATTCCCCTTCAATCGGCAGATGGCAGCCTATATGAAAAGCGCAATCGCCTGGTATTGTGTCGCTGTGGCGAATCGGTCAATAAGCCCTTTTGTGATGCGACCCACATTCATATAAAATATCTGGATGACCAGGTGTAAAACTTGGTATATTTTTATGTAAAAAATAATACCAGACAAAGGTTCGTTTAACCTTTGTCTGGTATTATACAGGTTCAGTCAAGATTGATAATGCTGCTTTTTATCAGCTGATTGGTAACAGCAGAATTTTCGGACGCGTTCTGGAATGAGGAAGTGGATGGATTTACAAAAGGTATTCTTAAATTTAATCGTATATGCATTACCGATCATTGCGGCCGGCTATAGTGTTGTGGGAATAAAACTCTTAAAGCAAAAAGTCGAGGGCCAGTTTAATTATTTTTCGGCCCTGATGTTTTCTTCGGCAATTTATGCATTGGGGTACTTTCTGTCGCTCAACTCGCAAAACATTGAAATGATGATCCTGGCCCGGGATCTTGCGAATCTGGGTGTGATATTTATTCCAACGTTTGGAATCTTATTTGTTTCCCAATTTGCAAAAGTCAAAATTTCCCAGCCAATTAAATATTTACTGGTAACTCTCTCAGGGGGACTCTGGATACTCTATATTACCAATCCGATTCATCATCTGGCGTTTAACTGGGTGGAATTGATCAAAGTTAATGGTTTTTCGGTTGCCAGTACCTCCAAAAACATCGGCTATTATCTGATTCTTGCCTACTACATTGTTTTTCTGCTGTTTTTAATAGTCACATTGATCAAAGCATATCAAAAAACGAATTCCCCAAGTTTGAAAAAAAGTTATCGTTTCATCCTTGTGTCAATACAGGTGTCATGGCTTGCGGTACTGGTGATCCTGATGGGGGGTGATAAATATGTCGATCCGACGCCAGTGGTGATTTTGTACATTTCAGCCATGATTGGTTTAAACGAAGTAAAAAATGATTTATTTGAATTGGAAATCAATCGTTGGAAACAAACCTTCTGGAATATCGGCGAGGTCGCCTTTCTGATCAATGGTGATGCGGAGATTATTTGTATGAATCCCGCTGCCAGGCTTTTTTTTGCGGGAAACAAGGAAAGTGTTTCTGAAATACTGAGAATTCTAAATCGGGGGGATCATAAACGCACGCCGGTAAAGGTCAGAACGGATGAAACCATCCGCTGGTTTTATGTAAATAAAAATGATTTCGATCTTAAGCGAAAGCTGGTCAGCTATATGCTGGTGGATTTTAGCGATCGTCATCAGGCAGAAATAGCTTTAAAAGAAAGTGAAGAAAAACACCGGCTACTGATCACCCAAATGGCCCAGGGACTGGCGGTGCACGAAGTTATTTTTGATCAGACCGGCAATCCTGTGGATTTTAGATATCTGGATGCCAATGAAAGCTATGAAAAGCTGGTTGGTATGAAACGGAAGGAGATTATCGGCAAGACTGCCCTGGAAGTGGCACCGGCTATGGATAAGCAGTGGATCTTAAAATACGGTCAGGTAGCCATGACCGGTCAGCCAGTGCGGTTTGAGTTTTATGACCAGTTTGTGGGTAAATATTTTGAAGTTGTTGCCTATTCACCCCGATTCAAGCAATTTGCGGTGATTATTACAGATGTTACGGAGCGCAAACAGGCGGAACAGGAAATCCGCTATTTGAGTTACCATGATTATCTCACGGGTCTCCATAACCGGCGGTTTTATGAAGAGGAACTGGAGCGGCTGGATGTTCCGGATAATCTGCCTATTACGATGATCATGGCCGATGTCAACGGTCTTAAACTGATAAACGACTCCTTTGGTCATGCGATGGGAGACGAGTTGTTAAAAAAATCCGCCCGATTGATTACAGAAGCAGTTCCAAAGAACAGTATTGTTGCCAGACTGGGGGGCGATGAATTTATTGTGATTTTACCACAGACGGATATTTTTCAGGCAGTTGAGGTGATCAATGACCTGAAAGCAAAGACCTCAAATGAAAAAATCGACGCCTTTGATATTTCGATCTCATTTGGTTGCGAAATAAAGGAAAGCGAAAACCAGGACATTCAGGAGATATATAAGCGGGCTGAAGATGACATGTATCGGCATAAGCTCTATGAAAGTGCCAGCATCAAAAATAAAACCATCGAACTGATTATGAATACTCTTTATGAAAAGAGTTGTCGGGAAATGCTTCATTCCCGGAGAGTCAGCGAGATCTGTAAAGCCATTGCGATCGAGATGAACCTGAGTAAGGATGCGGTTAACCAAATTGGGGCGGCTGGGCTGATGCACGATATTGGCAAAATGGGGATTGATGAAAAAATCCTCAACAAGGTCGGCCATTTGAATTTCGAGGAGTGGCAGGAAATGCAGCGGCATCCTGAAATTGGTTATCGGATTTTGAGTTCTTCCAGTGAATTTTCCGAAATGGCAAGGTATGTCTATGAACATCATGAACGCTGGGATGGGAAAGGCTACCCCAAAAAATTGAAGCAGGAAGAAATATCGATGCAGGCAAGAATTATTGGGGTGGCGGATGCCTATGATGCCATGACCTGTGATCGCTCCTATCGTAGCGGATTGAGTCAGGCCGATGCCATTCATGAACTAAAAAAGCATGCCGGTACGCAGTTTGATCCGGAAGTGACACGGATCTTTATTGAAAAAGTGCTGACTAAAAAATGATAATTTGTTGGCAAATCACGGATACCGAATTAGAAAAAGAACGGCAGGTAAAAGTTACCTGTCTACAAAAAAGCAAAAAGAGCCTGAAATCTGGCTCTTTTTTAGGTCGAAAATAAATGAAATATCATTGATTTAACGACCATTTCACTTCAGTTTCGCAATCATTTCTGATATAATGAACGCAATCATTGGGGATATCGGATCGAACGGGTTTATTTATGCGACATAAGTGGCTGTTGGATGGAGATTTTTGATAATGGTTATTTTTTAGGCTTTAATAATCACTTTGAAAGTAAAAAGCGATTAAAGTAGTGGGAACGGATAGGAAAGAAGGTTATGATGAGGATAGGATATGCATGTTTAACGGTGGGTGTGCTTAATACGGAATTGAAAACGTGCTTGCTGAAAAATGCGTCCGAAGAAAAATTGACTGAATTGATTAAGCACAATTTGAACGCCCTGGAAAAGATGATTGACTATAATATCGAAAATCAGATTGAGTTGTTTCGCATCAGCTCATCACTGATTCCGTTTGGATCAAATCCAGTCAACCGGATTGTCTGGTGGGAAGTTTTTGAAAAACAGTTTAAAAAAATCAGCAAAAAAATTGCCAAAAGTGGCATGCGCGTTTCCATGCACCCGGGACAGTATACCGTTTTAAACTCGGCGGACGAAAATATTGTGGCGAATGCCATTGCCGATTTGGACTATCATGCCTGTGTCATGGATAGCCTGGGACTGGGTCCGGAAAATAAGATTATCCTCCACGTCGGGGGAATATATAATGATAAAAAACAGGCAATTAAACGCTTTCTGAAAAATTACCAGCGGTTGAGTGAAACGGTTAAAAAACGTTTGGTGATTGAAAACGACGATAAATCATACACCATCAGTGATGTTTTAATCATTGGAAAAGCCCTGGACATCCCGGTAATTTTTGACAACCTGCATCATCAGGTGAATCCCTGTGATGAAAAGCAGCCGGATACATATTGGATTGATATCTGCAAAACTACCTGGAAAAGTCAGGATGGTAAGCAAAAAATCCATTACTCCCAGCAGCATCCCGATAAAAAACCGGGTTCGCATTCCAAGACCATCGGAATAAACGAATTTATGGCCTTTCATCAGGAGCTGGATGGCAGAGATCTGGATATCATGCTGGAAGTGAAAGACAAGAATTTATCGGCGATGAAGTGCATTAATTGCATAACCACAAAGAAAGAAATTAATCGCTTGGAACATGAGTGGAGTAAATATAAATATGCAGTATTGGAAAGATCTCCCCTTGATTATCTGGAGATTCGAAAACTGCTGAACAATAAGGACAGCTATCCCTGCATGGAGTTTTATAATCTGATTGAAGCATCTTTTCAAAAAGAAACCACTATGGGCAACTCAATTAATGTGGCGCAACATATCTGGGGGTATTTCAGAACGATTGCCTTGCCCAGTGAGAAGAAGTATTTTCTAAAACTGCTGGATCAATACGAAAAAGGGGAAGCCTCCATTAAAAAGGTGAAGAAAAATCTGTGGAAAATGACGGTTAAGTATGAGCAAACCTACCTGTTGGATTCGTATTACTATGTTATTATCTGAATAAAATGAATGGGAACAGATTGGCAAAAAAACGTTTCGATGATGAGTCAGAAAGTTGTGAAGGGAAGATCATGTTAAATGCTGAAATCAGAGAATTGATTAAATACCTGAAAAGCATCGTTGCGGAGGAAAAACCGGACAATGATGTTTTAGAAAAATACGGAAATGATCCGGATTTTATTGAGCTCAATGAGATGATCGGGGGTATTCGCAGTGCCTGTAAAAAGCATTTTGAGATGATTTTTGACTTATTTCCTGACCCAACCATTATCACCACCATGGAAGATGGAAAATTAGTGTCCTATAACCGGGCCTTCCATAAATTGATAACAACCAGAGGGAAAAATATCATGACTGGTGTGACGAATATTCATGATTTATACTTTGAATTGGATAAACGGGATCAGCTAATTGAAGAATTGAAGCGAACCGGTGTCAGTGAGAACATGGAAATCATGGTAAATGATGTCAATGGTGAAATGTTTGTCGGACTGGTATCAGCCCAGGCCATCAGCATTGAGGGTGAACCGCACATCTTGAGTGTCATCAGGGACATTACTGAAATCAAAAGACTGGAAGAGGAAATCAAAAAGCTGTCGATTAAGGACAAACTGACCCAGGTGTTTAATCGTCAAAAACTCGATGAATTTCTGCAATTTGAACTGGAACGCTCCGAGCGGACAAGAATGCCTTTTGCGGTGATGTTAGTTGATGTGGACTCGCTCCGTACGATCAACGAGTCTTACGGGCATCAGGTTGGGGATGAGATGCTGGTGGCAGTGGCCGCAATGCTTAAGGACAACGTTCGGGTGACGGATATTGTGGGCCGCTGGAGCGGGGAGGAATTTTTAGTGATCCTTCCCGACACCGATGAAAAAGGTGCCGTTACACTGGCAGAAAAAATCCGGACAATACTTGAAAATACTCGTTTCAATACCGTTGGCAAGCTTACCGCCAGTTTTGGGGTTTCCGCCTATCGCAAAGACTTACTGCCGGCAACCTTGATTTCGCGAGCCCATACAGCCCGAAACCGGGCGAAAGAGAAGGGGCAAAACCGGGTGGAATATCAGTAGTGATCAATAATATAAAAAATCATGGACGAGGTGACCTGTGGAAACAAGACAATTAAAGATTTTAGTGATTGATGACAACCAGGATAATGTGATTGTCTTAAAAGCCATGATTCGTGATGTGTTTTCAGATGCTACTGTTTTGATGGCTTTTACTGGGCGAACGGGGTTTGAAATGGCGGTGTCGGAAGACCCGGATATTATTCTCATGGATATTATCATGCCGGAGATGGATGGTTTTGAGGTGTGTCGTCAATTAAAAGCCAGCCCCGATCTGGCCGATATTCCGGTGGTCTTTGTGACCGCTGCCCGAGGCGATCGGGAACATCGGATTTTGGCGCTGGAATGCGGCGGTGAAGGTTTTATATCAAAGCCGATTGATGAACAGGAACTGCTTTCTCAGCTTCGGGCAATGGCAAAAATCCGCTGGGCCAATCTTCAAAAACGCAATGAAAAAGAGCGGCTTAACAACCGGGTCAGAAAGCAGAATGTGGCCCTAAAGGCCGCCCATGCCCGAACCCTCAAACTGCTGAAATCGCTGGAAAAAGAAAATGAAGCCCGGAAAAAAAGTGAGAAAGCGCTGGTCGAAGCGCAAAAACTGGCGCATCTGGGAAGTTATGAGTTTGATTTCAAAAATGACAAAATCAATTGTTCGGAAGAAGTGTTGAATATCTTTGGGGTTGCTTCCGTTGATGAATTAAATACCAAAGAGCAATTTCTCCGGTTTGCCCAGCCGGAAGAGATCCCTGTTATTCTTGAAAATATCAATAAGGTAATGGTCGAAAAATCAACGGCTGATTTTATTTTCCGGATCTTTCGTCAGGATGGCGAAGAGCGAATTATCAATATGCGGATGATTCCCCAGTTTGACGAAGAGAAAAACCATATTGGAAATTTTGGAACCGTTCAGGATATTACCCGAATCAGAAAAACGGAGGAAGAAATCAGGTATTTGAGTTACCATGATTATCTGACCGGTCTCTTCAATCGGCGCTTTTATGAAGAAGTCCTGATAAAACTGGATACGGAAAATAATTACCCATTAACCCTGGTTATGGCTGATGTCAATGGCTTAAAGATGATCAATGATTCCTTTGGCCACGCTGTTGGGGATGAATTGCTCCAGAAAGCGTCCAATGTCATCAAAAACGGCTGTCGTGAGAACGATGTGATTGCCCGACTGGGTGGTGACGAATTTGTTATTATTCTAACTAAAACGGATGCTGAAACAGCGGCCCTGATTATCAAAAGACTGGAAGTGTTGGCAGCCCGGGAAAAAATTCGCGGATTGAAACTTTCCATTGCTTTTGGTAGCCGCACGAAAACCAGAAAAGAAGAGAATATCCAGCAGATATTAAAAAATGCCGAAGATGATATGTATCGTCATAAGCTCTACGAAAGTGCCAGCATGCGCAATAAAACCATCGAATTGATTATGAACACCCTTTATGAAAAAAGCAATCGGGAAATGATGCATTCAAGCCGGGTTGGTCACATTTGTGAAAAAATTGGTTTGCGAATGAAGCTGGATCAGGATGAAATCAATCAGATCCGGACAGCAGGACTGATCCATGATATCGGAAAAATGGGAATTGATGAAAAAATCCTGAATAAAACTGGCGCTCTGAGCGATGAAGAGTGGCAGGAAATTAAGCGACATCCTGAAATTGGTTATCGGATTCTCAGCTCGGCAAATGAGTTTTCGGAAATGGCCAATTGTATCCTGGAACATCATGAACGCTGGGATGGGCATGGATATCCAAAAGGTTTAAAGGGGGAAGAAATCTCGCTGCAGGGAAGAATTGTGGCGGTGGCCGATTCCTTTGATGCCATGACCAGTGATCGGGCCTATCGCAAAGCACTGGCTTATGATGAGGCCATTACGGAAATCAAACGCTGTGCCGGAACCCATTTTGATCCCCTGGTGGCCAAAATGCTGGTTGAAGTTGTGCATTCGGAAATGATTCGTTAGCGACACCTGCTGATTTGGACATCAGGTAGGATACTAGGGGGATACGGATGGGAATACAGGCAAATAAAACCATTTTTGAGCTGATTCGGATTATGAAAGAGATTTATAAAAAAGATCTGACTATTTATGATGATGCTTTTCTGATTAAATCACTGGAGCGGCGGATGGCAGGCATTAAGCTTAGTGCTGCGGAATACCCCTTGTATTTACAGCAAAATCGCTTGGAAGCCGATTTATTAATGGCATCTTTTCAGATCACTTACAGCCAGTTCTTTAGAAACGCATTGACCTTTGCGGTGCTCGAAAAGCTGATTTTGCCGCAGCTCTTCAGTCAAAAACCGGAAAACGGGGAAATCAGAGTATGGTCGGCAGATTGTTCCACTGGCCAGGAAGCTTATTCGATCGGAATTTTGTTAGAAGAAGGGATCAAGTCTGTGTCAAAGCCGAGGCGATTTCGAATTTTTGCCACCGATCTTTCATCGGAAGCCTTAAGCGTCGCCAGAACGGGCCTTTATGATGGCGATGACATTGCAAATATTCGTATGAAACAGCTGAAAAATTATTTCGAAAAACAGGGCGATGCTTACGCCATTGGATCGGAACTAAAAGAAAAAATCGATTTTTCGGAGTATGATTTATTGGATTCCCATTCGAGCAATCCTCCAGATAGCATTTTTGGTGATTTTGACATCATATTTTGTTGTAATCTGCTTTTTTATTATAGCACCGATGTGAGACGGTCAATAATCAGAAAACTAAAACGCTCTCTGGCCAAAGGCGGTTATTTGGTCACGGGCGAGGCTGAATCCATCTTTATGGCAAAAGATCAGGATTTAAAGATGCTGTCTTCCAGTGTGCCTATTTTTCAGATCAGTCGGTAATGGGATGAACAGAATATAATACCAAAATTCTTTTGCACAAAAGAAAGACTAACTACCATTGTGCGGTGTTGTCAAAATTGTTGCACCTCATAGTCATGGTTCCGGGAGAAAAGATGAACATTAAAAATTTAAAAGTAAAGACTCAGCTTGCGATTGGTTTTGTGAGTATCATATTTTTTGTTATTTTATTGGGGATTTTGGTTTATATGCAAACCAATACCATTGTAAATCAGGCAGAAACCATGTATGACCACCCCTTTAAGGTTACCCGGGCAATTGATCGGCTGGATGCGGACATTTTGAGTATGCGGGTGGGCGTTAGAGATCTGCTCTTGGCCAATACCCAGGAAGAACGTAATAGCGCCATTGAAGTGATGCAGCAATATGATGCCGATATCCAGATCCAATTTGATATTTTGCGGGAGCTTTATCTAGGGCCTAAACAGGATGTGGATGCGGCCTATAATGCTTACATCAACTGGGAAACGGCCCGGGCCGATATCGTGGCAAATGCTCTGGCCGGAGACCTGGAAACCGCCCGAAAAAGTCTGCTGCCGGGTGAAAAGGTGGGAGTCTATCGGGAGACCTTAACTGAAAAAATGGCAGTGGTAGAAAATTTCGCCAGTAATAAAGCCGATGAACTCTATCAGGGCACAACGGACTTATATAGCCGAATAAAACTGCAATTAGTCATGATTGTATTAATCATTATGGTGTTATCCGTATTGATAAGCGTTCTTTTACTTCGAAATATTCAGGAACCGTTAAATGAGCTCACCCGAACAACGGATGAATTTCAAAACGGAAATCACAATGCCCGAAGTGTTTATGCTTACACGAATGAATTTGGGATCCTATCGGCTTCTTTTAATACGCTGGCTGATGACATTCAAAAAAACCTGGAGCTGAATGAACGAACAGCCAATTTTATTAAAATTATGCTAGCTGAAGAAGATGCCCAAATTTTCTTTAGAAAGACCCTCAATACCCTGTCCCGCTATACCGATTCCCAGGTGGCGGCGGTTTATCTGAGAAACGCCGATACGAATCAATTTGAGCATTTTGAATCAATCGGATTGGATGAAATAGGCCGGGCGGCGTTTGCCGGAGACACCCTGGAAGGAGAATTCGGAGCATCGCTTGCCAGTGGTCATTACACCCATATCAAGGATATCCCGGAGGATTCTCGATTTGTCTTTTATACGGTCAGTGGGAAGTTTATGCCCCGGGAAATTATCACCATTCCGATTATTTTTGGCGGTGAGGTTATTGCTGTGGTGTCCCTGGCCGCCATCGGAAAATACAATCAAAAAGCCATTGATTTTATCGAAAAGACCATTAGCACCATGAGTGCCCGAATTGAAGGGATTTTAGCCTATCGTACCATCAAAGCCTTTTCCCAGAAGTTGGAACATCAGAATCGGGAGCTGGATGCGCAGAAGAATGAAATGGAAGAACAGTCGGTGGAACTCATTCATCAGAACATCGAGTTGGAAATGCAGAAAAAAGAACTCAATGAGGCGAACCAACTTAAAACGAACTTTTTATCCAATATGAGTCATGAATTGCGGACACCGCTTAACTCGGTCATTGCCCTATCCGGAATTTTAAACCGGCGCCTTAAAAATGAGATTCCCGAAGAAGAATACAGCTATCTTGAAGTCATCGAACGGAATGGTAAAAATCTGTTGGCACTGATAAATGATATTCTGGACATTTCCCGGATCGAGGCGGGTCGTGAAGAGGTTGAAATCACCACCTTTAATATTAACCAATTGATCGATGAGGTGGTGGAAATGCTGGCACCTCAGGCCCGTGAGAAAAATGTGATCTGTCGTAACGGATCGGGCAACACGGCCGTTTATATTAACAGTGACAGCGATAAGTGCCGTCATATTCTGGAAAACCTGGCTGGCAATGCGGTTAAATTCACCGAGCAGGGTCAGGTCGAGTTATTCATTGGTCAAGATGACGAAAACATAGAGATTCGGGTTACTGACACCGGCATCGGAATTGATGAAAACTATCTGCCCTATATTTTTGATGAGTTCAGACAGGGAGATGGTAGTACTTCCCGTAAGTTTGGGGGCACCGGGCTGGGGTTGGCCATTGCACAAAAATATGCCCACCTGTTAGGGGGAACCGTTCGTGTGAAAAGCGTGGTCAATGAGGGATCTGAATTTATTTTGTCACTACCGATGAATTACGCACCGGATAAAAAGGTAGGAGAACCCGCCTATCAAGGACAACGGGGAAGCGGTCAATCAGCAACGAGTATATCAGCACCCCAATTGTCCGGAAAACCTTCAGCAGATCCCTCAAGCAAAACCCTGTTGATGGTTGAGGATAGCGAACCGGCGGTGATTCAGATTAGAGATTTGCTGGCTGAAAGCGGCCATACGATTAAGGTAGCCCGGAATGCCCAAGAAGCGTTTGAAATCATGGAAGAAGTGATTCCGGATGCCATGGTTCTGGATTTGATGATGCCGGGAATTGATGGATTTGAACTGCTTCAGACCCTCCGGGAAGCTGAAGCGACAGCGCATGTACCGGTGCTGATTCTGACTGCTAAGCATATTACCCAGGATGAGCTCAACTGTCTGACTAGAAATAACATTCATCAATTGATTCAAAAAGGTGATGTCAACCGGGATGAACTCAAAAAAGCCATCGATTCCATGCTTTATCCGGTAACGCATAAAAAAGAGATTAAGCCCCGGAAACCCCGGACGGATCAGCGTAAGCCATTGGTGCTGGCGGTGGAAGATAACCCGGACAATATGATCACGGTGAAAGCTTTGCTAAGCGATCATTTTCGGGTGTTGGAAGCAGCCGATGGTCAGGAGAGTATTGAGATGGCCAAACAGTTTGTTCCCGATCTGATTTTGATGGATATTGCCCTACCGGGAATTGATGGGGTCCAGGCCTTTAAAGCGATTCGGGCCGTGCCGGGATTGGAGAAGATCCCGATCATTGCGTTAACCGCCAGTGCCATGACCCAGGATCGGGAAGGAATTTTAGCCCAGGGCTTTGATGCCTTTATCCCAAAACCGATCATTGAACGGGAGTTTTTAAAAGTAATACGGGAGGTACTCTATGGCTGATAGACAATTGAAATTTTTAGCAATTGATGATAATCAGGATAATCTGATCACCATGCGGGCACTGATCCGGGAAGCCTTTTCCGAAGCCAGGGTGCTGACAGCCACCACCGGAATCGAGGGGATTGCGATTGCCGGGGCAGAAGATCCCGATGTCATTCTACTGGACATTGTGATGCCGGAAATGGATGGCTTTGAAGTATGTCAAAGACTTAAGAGCGATCCTCAGACAAAAGAAATTCCAGTTGTTTTTGTCACCGCCATTAAAGGGGATCGGGAGCATCGTATTCTGGCGCTTGAGTCTGGTGCGGAAGCATTTTTAGCCAAACCCATCGATGAATCAGAATTGACTGCCCAACTCCGGGCGATGGTCAAAATAAAAGCCGCCAACCGTCAAAAGCAGGACGAACAAGGCCGCTTGACCCAGATGGTGGAAGAAAAAACGGCGGCCCTGAAGGCCGCCCATATCAAGACCATGGAACTGCTTAACAGCCTTAAAATCAGTGAAGAAAGAAACCGCCGACTGATTACTCAGATGGAGCAGGGCCTGGCCGTACATGAGGTTCTGGTCGATCATAATGGGAAACCAGTAGATTGCAACTTTTTGTATGTTAACCCCAGCTTTGAACGGCTGACCGGATTAAAAAGTCAGGATATTCTGGGGAAAACCCTATCAGAAATCATGCCCGATTCAACGAATTTTCTGGTTGAAAAATATGCGCAACTAATCAAAACAGGCGCATCAATGCGCTATGAAATGTATTTTGAGCAGTTTGCAAAATACTTTGAAGTGGTGGCTTATTCCCCAGAGCCCCAGCAGGTGGCGGTGATTATTTCCGACATTACCGAAAGAAAACAGACCGAAGAAAAGATCCGCTACTTAAGCAATCATGATTATCTCACCGGGGTTTACAATCGCCGCTATTATGAAGAAGCCCTGATTAACATTGATCGGGATGAAAATCTGCCGCTGAGTCTGGTTATTTCTGATGTCAATGGTTTAAAGCTGGTTAATGAATCGTTTGGGCATGCCTTGGGTGATGAGTTGCTAAAAAAAGTGGCCGGGATCATCCAGGCAGAGTGCCGGAATCAGGACGTGGTGGCCCGGCTTAGTGGGGATGAATTCATTGTACTGCTACCCCAGACGGATGAGGATCAAACGGCAAAAATTGTCAAACGGATGAAAGTCGCAGCACTGGAACAATCCGTTGGAAACATTGATTTCTCGATTTCGTTTGGCTATGAAACCAAAACCGAAAGTCACCAGACTATTCAGGAGGTGCTAAAGAACGCTGAAGATAACATGTATCGTCACAAACTCTATGAAAGTGCCAGCATTAAAAACAGAACCATCGATTTGATTATGAATACGCTTTATGAAAAAAGCAGCCGTGAAATGCTGCATTCTCAGCGAGTCAGTGAAATCTGCGAAAAAATCGCAGCAAAAATGAATTTTGATCAGGATGATATCAGTCAGGTAAAGGCCGCCGGATTAATTCATGACATTGGAAAAATGGGGATCGATGAAAAAATACTCAATAAACCTGGGGGACTGAATCCGGACGAATGGAAAAAAATCCAACGACATCCTGAAATTGGCTATCGGATTTTAAGTTCATCCAGCGAATTTTCAGAGTTGGCCAGATACGTACTGGAGCATCAGGAACGCTGGGATGGAAAAGGTTACCCGAAACAACTGATGGGGGAAGAAATCTCAATCCAGGCTCGGATTATCGGGGTGGCGGATGCCTTTGATGCGATGACCTGTGACCGGGCTTATCGTAAAGGGTTGAGTGTTCATGAGGCGGTGGCTGAAATAAAAAAATGTGCTGGCAGTCAGTTTGATCCGGAAGTCGCCAATGTCTTTATCGAAAAAGTTTTAAATGAGTATCCCGCCCAAGTGATTGATTAAAAAATACTCAATGGCGATTGTTGATACGATAAAACTCCAGGCAGGGTTTTAAGCAAGTGCGTCGATAACCTCCATTGAGTAGATCACTCAATGAAATATATAAATCACGACTAAATTTGAAAAGAGGTTTGCTATGTGTGAAAAAAAACAGGATGTCATTGAAGCGGTAATAAAGAAGTTACAACAGGGGAATCAGGTCTTTGTGACAGCGGAAAAAAACCCTGGTGATGTTTCTCCAAAGGTACGAAGCAAAAATGTGGAAGCGGGTCAGAAACCCGATGCGGTAGTTGTGACCTGTTCGGATTCCCGGGTGCCGCCGGAACATATTTTTTCGGCTGGAATCGGTGAGTTGTTTGTGATTCGAACGGCTGGCAATGTGATTGGTGATTTTGAACTGGGCAGTATTGAATATGCCGTTGGTCATTTGGGGACATCCGTAGTGTTGGTGCTGGGGCATAATCACTGTGGGGCAGTGGCTGCCGCCATGCAGGGGCATGGTCACGGGTATATTACATCGATTGTGGAAGAAATACAACCAGCCATTGTAGGCGAGGAAAATGTTGCTACATGTGAAAACCTTAACATTGATAATAGCATTAAGAGAATTCTTCAAAGTGAGGCCATTAATGAACGAATCAATGCGGGCGAGGTCAGGGTTTTGGGTGCAAAATACAATCTGGAATCGGGAGTCGTGGAGTTTTTCGGGTAATCGCTTAAAGTAAAACGTAGTTATGGTGTGCCAGTGGGGTTAAAGAAAAAGGAGACCAAGATGAAACGAAAACTGCTAATACTGATGGGCGTGTTTGGAATGGCGGCTCTGTTATTTATGGGCTCTGGTTGCAAAAAAAACGAGATATCAAAACCATCGACAGAGGTGTTGAATTCGTTTGACACATCCTTGGTTGAAAAGACCAATGACTTTGGATTCAATCTCTATAAAAAGCTGGCAACGGAAAAGAAAAACAGCATGATCTCACCTGTTGGCATCTCCCTGGCCATGGAAATGGCCTATAATGGCGCAACCGGAGAAACCCGGGAGGCGATGGCAAAAGCCTTAAATATTCAGGGCATTGATGGTGACCGTCTAAACGAAAACAATCAGGCCCTGTTGTATTTTTTAACCTCGACAGACCCCAAGCTGACCTTAAATATTGCCAATTCGATCTGGATGAGGGAAGACTTTAAATTTTCAGAAGCGTTTGTCAAAACCGTGAAGCAAGATTATCAGGCGGATGCCCAAAAATTGGATTTTGCTGATCCCAAGTCGGCCGATGTCATTAACAAATGGGTTAAAGATGAAACTCAGGGCAATATTGATCAGATTGTTACCCCGCCCATTGACCCGGAAACGATCATGTTTTTGATAAATGCCGTCTATTTTAAAGGAGCCTGGAGCAGTCCTTTTGAAAAGGATCTTACCAGCGATCAGAGTTTTACTCTGGCTGATGGACAGAGCGTGACGGTGCCGACAATGTACCAGACCGGTTCCTTTGACTATTTAAAAACAGCCAGTTTTCAGGCCTTGCGGCTTCCCTATGGTGAAAATGAGCAGATGGCCATGGTGTTATTTTTACCCAACGAAGATTCCAGCCTGAGTGACTTCCAGCAGCAGCTCAATCAGGATAACTGGTCAAACTGGATGAGTCTTTTTGAAAAAAAAGAGGGCAGCCTGATGCTGCCGAAGTTTACTTTGGAATATGAAAATTCATTGAACCAGGCCTTAACGGATCTGGGGATGGGAGTTGCTTTCCAACCGGGAAAAGCGGATTTTTCAGGAATGGCAGCAACCGACACCGCAGCTGATATTTATATCAGCGATGTTAAGCACAAGACCTTTGTTCAGGTAGATGAGGCCGGTACCGAAGCCGCCGCCGTGACCTCGGTGGAAATCAGCGTTACCAGCATGCCTGCCTATGATTTTGAACTTAAATTCGACCGACCATTTTTCTATGTCATTCAGGACAGCAAAACCGGAGCCATTGTTTTTATGGGAACGGTGTTTGACCCAAGTAAATAATAATTAATTCCGGTGTTATTATGACTGATAGCACCGGTTTTTTTTCTTTGGTTTTATTTAAGATTCCGGTCTGTTTTCAGCATTATTCCATAAAAACATTGTAATTTCGGGCATAAAAAAGTAAACTAAATGATATGAGTTTATTTTTTGTTTCAAGGAGATGTGATCGCAATCGGATCGGTCTTCGAGACAAAGCGACTTAAAATTACAGGCAAGAGAGAGGAAAAAATGGGGTTTGTAGAAATTTTAAAGGCAATCTTTCTGGGGATTGTGGAAGGTGTAACCGAGTGGCTGCCAATCAGCAGCACTGGGCATATGATATTAGTGGATGATTTTATAAAACTGAATATGTCCGACCCGTTCATTGAAATGTTTTTATACGTCGTTCAGTTGGGCGCCATTCTGGCAGTGGTTTATATCTATTGGCATAAACTGGTGCCGTTTTCATTTAAAGATAAAAAAATAATGATCCGTAAAAACACGGTCATCCTCTGGTCAAAAATTGCGGTGGCTTGTATTCCGGGAATCCTGGCCTATTTGCTGCTGGATAGTCTCTTCGATACCTATTTTATGAATTCAATCGTTGTGGCAGCGATGCTGATTCTCTATGGGATTCTTTTTATTGTGATTGAAAATTACAACAAAAAGCGTAAACCGGAGATTGTCAAGTTATCGGAACTCAGTTATAAACGGGCCCTGCAGATTGGTGCCTTTCAGGCTTTATCGATTGTACCGGGGACATCTCGATCCGGGGTAACCATTCTGGGGGGGATGATTTTGGGGACATCCCGAACGGTGGCTGCCGAATTTACCTTTTTTATGGCCGTTCCAGTCATGTTCGGGATCAGTTTATTAAAACTGATTAAATTTGGTTTTGCCTTTACCCTTTGGGAAGTGGTAATATTATTAGTAGGAATGATCTCGGCCTTTATTACTTCCATATTGGCCATTAAATTTCTGATGACCTATATTAAAAAGCATGATTTTAAAATTTTCGGCTGGTACCGCATTGTACTGGGTGTCATCGTGTTGTTCTATTTCTTTATCACCGGTAATTAGGATAATTTGAAATGGCATTTGATGTTGAAAGGAAGAAAAAATGATTAAGATTGATCAGGAAAAATGTATTGGTTGTGGCGCATGTGTTGAAGATTGCTTTACTCGGGATCTGGTGATTGAAGCGGACAAGGCCAAAGTCCTTAACAAAACCTGTATTAAATGCGGCCATTGTATCGCCATCTGTCCGGTAAATGCCGTCAGCATCAGCGACTACGACATGAGCGAAGTGAAGGAATATGAAGCCGCCAGCTTTGACATCGAACCGGAAAATCTGCTGAATTTCATTAAATTTAGGCGGTCGGTCCGACAGTTTAAAGACCAGCCCATCGAAAAAGAAAAACTGGAGACGATTATTGAGGCTGGCCGATTTACCCCAACTGGCGGAAACCGTCAGCCGGTGTCTTTTGTGGTGGTTCAGGATCAACTTTCAGAGTTGACCGGACTGGCCCTGGAAAGCCTTAACAATCTGGGAAAAGTGCTGCTGGCCGATAGGGAAAAGACCCCACCGCTGATTGCCTATTATGCGGAGCGGTGGCTGCAGATGTATGAAGGCTATCTGGCAAATCCGCAAAAAACCACCGATTTGTTTTTTAATGCCCAAGCCGTTGTGATTATCGTCTCGGAATCACCCATTGATGGTGGCCTGGCTGCATCGTCGATGGAACTGATGACCCATGCCCAAGGACTGGGAATGTTCTACAGTGGCTTTTTTGTCCGGGCTGCGGCCAACAGCGAAAAAATAAGACGTTTTCTGGGGATTGAAGAGACCAACAAACAAGTGATTGCCTGTCAGGTGATGGGCTATCCCAAGGTCTCTTATCAGCGCACCGTGCCCCGAAAGAAGCCGGTAGTATCCTGGCGATAAGGCGATCAGCCGGAGTGTAACAGCGTTTAAAATGAGGTAAAAGATGGCCTATCTGGAATTTCGGAATATTTTCTTAAACTATGATCAGCGGACGATCTTTTCCGGTTTTAATCTGGAAATTGAGCGTCAGGAAAAGGTTCTGCTCTGTGCGCCGTCCGGCCGGGGCAAGACCAGTCTGGTTAAAATGCTGCTGGGTTTTGTGGTACCGGAAGCCGGGGAAATCCTGGTTGACGGGATGCGGCTGACCGGGAAAACGGTTCATGACATTCGCCGCAAAATTGCTTATGTGAGTCAGGATGCTGATATTCCCAGGGGAATAGTCAGTGAAGTTTTCGCGAGCGTTTTTAATTTTCCGGTCAACCGTCATTTAAGTTATCAGGAAACGGTTTTACGGGACTGGCTTAAAACCATGTCCCTGCCGGAAGATACCCTCGAGAAAAACATCGATGCCCTTTCCGGCGGCGAACGGCAACGGCTGGCCCTGGTTCTGGGGATTCTGCTGGATCGGGAGATCTGGATTCTTGATGAAATTACCACCGGTCTGGATCAGGAGCTGAAGAAAAAAATGGTGGAGCTGCTTTTAAGCTACGACAAAACCATTTTAGTGGTCTCCCACGACGATATTTATAAAAATCAGAGACTCCGGGAGGTGAGCTGGTAATGGGCGTTCAGGAAATACCCTTTTATACCCCTTTTTATCTGCTGATTTTTGTGCTGCCGATGGCCATTATCAATTTTAAACTGGGAATCGGCCTTAATAAACGGACGATTTATGCCCTCTTCCGGATGACCATCCAGCTGGTGCTGGTGGGCTTTTTTCTGCAGTACATCTTCTTGTTCAACAACCTCTGGGTAAACTCGGCTTATGTTTTATTTATGATTGGGGCGGCCGGTTTATCCACCGTTAAAACCTGTGGATTAACCGTCAAAAAACAGTTATTACCGATTGTCATCGGCTTTGGTCTGCCCAACCTGGGGATGATTCTCTTTATCAATCAATTTGTCATCGGCCTGGACAACATCTTTGACGCCCAGTATTATATTCCCCTGATGGGAATGCTGCTGGGCAACAGCCTCAGCGGCAACATTATCGGCATCAATACTTTTTACAATGGCTTAAGGCAAAATGAACGGCTCTATCAGTATCGGCTGGCTTTAGCCGCCAATCAGTGGGAAGCCACCCTGCCCTGGTATAAAGAAGCCGTTATTGCCTGTATGAACCCCATCATTGCTTCCACCGAAACTATTGGTCTGGTATCCCTGCCCGGCATGATGACGGGCCAGATTCTTGGCGGTTCGATGCCGATGACAGCCATTGTCTACCAGATTGTGATCATGGGTGCGATTCTGATTTCCCGTTATTTCGGCATTCATTTCTCGATTTTATTAACCCGGAAGCAGGCCTTTGATGACTATGATCGGTTAATCCGGTAGAATCGATGCAAAAAATTCCCATTAGTCAAATAATTAGTTCATTTATTTCGCCCTCGCAACGTGATAAACTATAAAATATTGAATTCGTTTAAAAATGCGAGGTAGCAGATGTCCTATAAAGATTTAACACCCAGTACCGTCATTGAGTACATCAAAGCAAATACGGATATTTTTCCAGCTGCGGCCAAACTTGAAGTTTATGAAGTTGGCGGCGGCGAAGACGACGGCGATGGTTTTGTCAATCACATCTATCGGGTATGGGATGAAACAGGGCGATCGGTTATTCTCAAACAGGCCAAACCCTACCTGAAACTATTTGGCGAAGGGGCTCCGCTGACGGCCAAGCGCAACCAGCTGGAATCGGAAATGATCAAGTTAAGAACGGCTATCACTCCGGAATATCTGCCGGAAATGTATCACCTTGATCCAGACAATAATCTTTTTATTTATGAAGACTGCGGACGCCTGAAAATTATGCGTTTTGAATTGACCAAGGGGAAACGATTTCCTAAATTCCCCCAACAGATGGGTGAATTTTTGGCCAAATCGAATTTTTATACCTCTGAGATCTATCTGGATCAGGTTGCCCACAAGGTACTGGCATGTAAATTTATGAACCCGGAAATGCGGGTGATTATGGAAACCATTTTGTTCCTGCGGGAATCTTTTATTGAGGGGGAAGTCGATTTACCGCCGGGAGATCCCAATCATCTGGTGATGAGTGATCTGCTCTGGGAAAAACGGGAACTGCGGGTTGAGCTCCTGAAGCTGCGGGGCATTTTCATGAAAAAGAGTGAGTGTCTGGTGCATGGCGATCTGCATACCTCCAACATTATGATTGACGAAAATGAAATGAAGATCATTGACATGGAATATCCCTTCATGGGGCCGTCCTCATCTGATAGCGGCTATCTGTTGGGGAACCTGATCTATGAATATATTGCCTGGTTCCACCATGATGAAGGAACCAAATCGTCTCGGAAAGCCTATCGTCAGGAAATACTGGGCTACATCCGCGATTTCATCAGCGAGTATCAGCGGGTTTACTGTGCAAGCTGGGATCAGGATGCTAAACCAATGTATCGTGAGTATACCGAATATCGCGATGAGCTGTTACGTACCTACATCAAAGAGGTCTGCGGTTTCGCTGGTTGCCAGATTATCAGTCGTGTCGGTAACATTGTGCCACTGCCGGATTTTGATGTGATTAAAAACCCGGTCAGCCGCAACTGTGCAAGACGTCTGTCGTTGCTGATTGCTGATGCGTTGGTTATGAAACGGGAAGAAATGGAATCGGTAGAAGACATCATTTCCTTAATCGAAACCATTACCTACCGCTATTTTGATGTGATGAAGGCGTTAAAGAACCGCAGTAAAAGCGGCCAGGCAAATTAGAAGGAATCATAAACTCAAGCGATTTTTGGCTTGAGTTTTTTGTTTGCTGAAATGTCGGCAGGGGAATGTTTATTTTTACGGAAATGTGGTAGAATAAGAATACGAAAATAGGTTGGAACGAACGGAAATCTTTTTTATAAAAAAAGGAGGGCTAAGAGAAACAAGGGGTTATAAAAAGCCGGATGAGTAACTGAAAGCATGTCTGAAATCGGTTGCAAGTAAATTAGCCGGTCAAGCTGCAGTTAAGAATTTAGGATAACAGGCAGAAAGGGGATTCCAGCTATTCGCGTAAAATTATCATTCAGGAGGAAAAAGTCATGAAAAAAAATAAATTAACACTTTATCTTGTGGCCATAACGATTATGATGGTTTCGGTTCTTTTGATGGGGGCCAGCTGCAGCGCAACATCAGCCAACGTCAGCAATGCAGTGATGACAACCGGGGTAGATGACAGTTCATTGCCGATTGATGAAGTCACTTCATTTCCAGTCAATACCGACGTTTATGTAGCAGCGGAACTCCACAACGCCCCGGATGATACCGATATTACCTTTATCTGGTATCTGGAAGATCAGGTAGTCGATTCTGTGACCATCAATAACGGTGATGTCAGCGATGCACCTCTATGGGGAATCCTTCCCGCTGAGCTAGTCACCACACCAGGCAATTATGCTGTTGAAATTTATATTGATGACCGGGAAGATCCCGATACGGTTACTGAATTTACGGTTAAGTAAAAAAATAAAAGCGCAGGTCGCCTGCGCTTTTATAATGCCCTTAAAAGGCTGCGTTAGATAATTCAAACGGTGTTTCCTGATAAACGTAGTAATTCAGCCAGTTGCTAAACAGCAGGTTGGCATGGCCCCGCCAGCGCACCACCGGTGGCTGAGTCGGGTCGTCATTGGGGTAGTAGTTGATGGGAATATTGATTGGTTTACCCTGGGAAACATCACGGTCATATTCACCCTTTAGGGTTAGGGGGTCGTATTCGCTGTGGCCGGTGACAAAAATCTGGCGACCGTTTTGGGCCATGACAATATAGACCCCGGATTCAGGGGATGCCGCCATGATTTCCAGATCGGGATGGGCCTCAAGTAGTTCCCGGCGGATTCCGGTGTGTCGGGAATGGGGCACATAGAAGGTATCGTCAAAGCCCCGAAAGAGTTTGACATAGGCCTGTTCCAGGTGGTGTTCAAAAACACCAAAGGCTTTTTCGGGCAACAAATACTTCTCAATTCCATAATGATAATAGAGTCCGGCCTGGGCACCCCAACAGATATGCAGGGTGGAAAAGACATTGGTTTTGCTCCAGTCCATAATCTCGGTGAGCTCGTCCCAGTAGTCTACCGCTTCAAATTGCAGGGTTTCAATCGGGGCGCCGGTAATAATCAGGCCATCAAACCGCTGCTCTTTGATATCTTCAAAATAACAATAGAAAGAGCCCAGATGTTCGGACGGGGTGTTTTTACTTTCATAGGTTTTTGTTTGCAGTAGGGTTACCTCAATTTGCAGCGGTGTATTTCCTAAAAGCCGCAACAGCTGGGTTTCAGTGGTGATTTTAGTCGGCATCAGATTGAGAATGGCAATTTTTAAGGGCCGGATATCCTGATGACTGGCCCGGTCAGCATCCATCACGAAGATGTTTTCATTGGTCAGAATCTGGCTGGCGGGCAGATTAGTGGGTATTTTTATCGGCATTGGTTCACCTCCGGGTGATTGATTAAAAACTAAAGCGCCTGAGAAAAGGCCTGATCGAGATCAGCCAGAATGTCGTCACTGTGTTCCAGTCCAATCGACAATCGGATCATATCTTCAGTAACACCGGCAGCAATCAGGTCATCACCAGACAATTGCTGATGGGTGGTGGTGGCGGGATGAATCACCAGCGATTTGGCATCGGCAACGTTGGCCAGATGGGTAAACAGGGTCAGGCTATCAATAAATTTACGGGCGGCGGCGATGCCGCCTTTGATGCCAAAGGTGAAGATCGAACCAGGGCCTTTTTTGAAGTATTCGTCAGAAAGAGACTTATATGGATTATCAGAAAGCGACGGATAGTTAACCCAGGAAACCTGAGGGTGGTTGGTCAAGTAAGAGACCACTTTCTGAGTGTTTTCAAGATGCCGATCCAGGCGCAACGACAGGGTTTCCAGACCCTGTAACAGTAGAAAGGCATTAAAGGGACTGATGCAGGCACCGGTATCCCGGAGCAACTGAACCCGGGCTTTGACAATAAAGGCCGCAGCACCAATGTCGGTGGCGTAGGTAATGCCGTGATAGCTGGCATCGGGGGTGGTAAACAGCGGGAAGCGGCCGCTGCCAGCCCAGTCAAAGCTGCCGCCGTCAACGATGATGCCGCCGATGGTGGTGCCGTGTCCGCCGATAAATTTGGTCGCCGAATAAACCACGATGTCAGCACCAAAATCCAGTGGCCTAAATAAGTAGGGGGTGGCAAAGGTGTTGTCGACGATCAGTGGCAATCCGTTATCGTGGGCGATCTGGGCCACGGCTTTGACATCAACAATATTAATAGCCGGATTCCCCAGTGATTCGATATAGATGGCCTTGGTATTTTCATTGATGGCAGTGCGGAAATTCTCAGGGTCATCCGGGTTAACAAAGGTCGTTGTAATGCCGAGCCGGGGCAGGGTGGCGCTTAAGAGATTGTAGGTACCACCATAAAGGGTGGATGCGGCCACCAGTTCATCTCCGGTACCGGCGATATTGAGAATGGTGGCAGTAATGGCTGCCGAGCCGGAAGCAAAGGCCAGGGCACCGACGCCGCCTTCTAAAAGCGCCATCCGTTCTTCTAGCACACTGGTGGTGGGATTCATAATCCGGGTATAGATATTGCCCGGTTCTTCCAGGCCAAATAGCCTTTGGGCGTGTTCGCTGTTGTCAAAAACATAAGAGGTGGTCTGATAAATGGGAACCGCCACCGCATGGGTGGTGGGATCAGGGCTTTGACCGCCATGGAGTTGGAGCGTTTCAAATTTTCGGGTATCCTTCATAATCGTATCTCCTTATATCATTATTAATAAATTACATATCATTCCAGTAGGAATTATAAGCAATATAACATAAATAACCAGATCTTGTCAATATGTAAAGCAAAGAATGAAAAATTAACACGTTTTTAATCACTATTTATTTGACATTGATAAAAATTAGGTCTATAATAAACCAAAATACACGTTACAGGTCAACAAGGTTGTGGAAAAGTTCATTTTCTTTGTTGTAAGGTGTCCTGAGAGGAATATCATGGCAGAGTTAAGAAGAAACTTAAATGAATATTATTACGTTAACACCCAAAGCTATTGGTTTTTTAGCTTTGGTTATTTTGCGTACAATCAATTAAGTTCCTTTGAGAATCCCAACCCATGAGAAATTTTTAGCGATACCGGTGTATTGAATAAAAGTTGATTTTTAGGAGGCTTCTTAGGAAGTCTCCTTTTTTTTCGCAAGTCAAAGGCCAAAGATCATGCTGGCAATTTGGATGCTGACTGCGAATCACCAGAAATCAGTAAGGCGCTTTCTGGTGGTCTTCGGTGCACAGAAGATAAAAATGGGGCCGAGTGATCAGTTCGTAAATTAATGGAGGAAGAAAATGATAATAGTTGTTAAACCCAACACCAAAGAAGAAGATATTCAGAGGTTAATCAAGATGATTGAAACACAGGGATTAAACATTCATTACTCAAAAGGTGTGGATCACACCATTCTAGGAATAGTAGGGGATACAACCTTGGCAGATGTGGAAAAAATCCGTTCAAACCGTATTGTAGAAAATGTACTTAGAGTTCAGGAACCCTATAAAAAAGCCAATCGTCTCTTTCATCCCGATGATACCATCATTAACGTCAAGGGCCGAAAAATCGGTGAAGGGACAATCAGTGTGATGGCTGGCCCCTGTTCGGTGGAGAGCGAAGAACAGGTTGTAGCGATTGCCAGAAGTGTCAAAGCTTCCGGAGCAACCTTTTTGCGGGGCGGAGCTTTCAAGCCACGAACCTCACCCTATGCGTTTCAGGGCTTGGGATATGAAGGATTGGAGTTACTTAAGATCGCCAGAAAAGAAACCGGATTGCCAATTGTTAGCGAACTGATGTCGCTGGAGCATTTGCAAGCTTTTGAAGATGTCGATATTATTCAGGTAGGTGCCAGAAACATGCAGAATTTTGATTTGCTCCGGGAATTGGGAAAAATTGACAAGCCGATCTTACTTAAACGGGGGATGTCATCGACGATGCAGGAATTCCTGATGTCGGCTGAATACATCATGAAGGAGGGCAATGATAAGGTAATTCTCTGCGAACGGGGCATTCGCACCTTTGAAACCGCCACCCGAAATACCCTGGACATCAGCTGTATTCCGGTGCTCAAGCAAAAGAGTCACTTACCGATTATTATTGACCCCAGTCATGCCACCGGGCTGTCCTGGACGGTTGAAGCATTGACCAAGGCCGCCATCGCTGCCGGTGCCGATGGGGTGATGATTGAGGTTCATAACAATCCGGAAGAAGCCCTGTGTGACGGCGAACAGTCGATTACCCCGGAACAATTCCATAAAATTATGATCACGGTCAAAAAATACGCCGAATTTGAGAACAAGGTGATGTAATGAAAAAACGTGAAGATTCCATCGTTGGCTTTATCGGCCTGGGTCTGATGGGTGGGGCTTTGGCCATGGGACTCAGGAAGCAGGGGCCCCGAGAAATCTGGGCTCATGATTTAAACCCGTCGGTGATTAAAAAGGCCTTGGATCAGGGCGTGATTGATCAAGGGGTCTGGGACTCAGCGGGGCTTCAAAAAATGCTGCCCCAATGCGATCTGGTGTTTATCTGCCTGACCCCAATGGACACCCTGGCTTTTTTAGCCCTGTACATGGAAGACTTCAAGCCGGGGGCGATTGTCACGGATATTATCGGGGTCAAAGAAGTGGTCTTTAAAAACCTCGGCAATCTATTGCGCAAAGATATCGATTATATTCCCGGACACCCGATGGCCGGCAGTGAAAAAGAAGGCTTCGGCGGGGCCGATGATCGGATCTTTAAGAACCGGAATTATATTTTGACCCCCTTACCCTCCAATCAGCCGGAGAATATTGGGTTGATCCGGGACATTGTTACGGATCTGGGTTTTAATCATATTGTTGAAACCACCACCGAAATTCACGACCAGAAAATAGCCTTCACCTCCCAGCTTTGCCATGTGATTGCGGCGGCCCTGGTTGATTGTGAGGATGATCTGTCGATTACTGATTTTGAGGGCGGCAGCTTTGGTGATCTGACCCGGATTGCCATGATCAATGCCCCCATGTGGACGGAATTGTTTATGTGCAACCGTAAAAATTTGCTTGATCAGATTGAGAAATTTGAGACCAGCCTGGCTGCCATGAAAGACATGATCCGTTTGGATGAAAAGGAAGAATTGATTGATCGACTTCAATCAGTACGGGAAAAACGCATTGCCATGGGGGAGATTCGGGCGGCGAAAAGCTTAAAAAATCTGTGAGTTTGCTTAAGAGATGCGCTGTGAAAACTATTACATCAGCCTGAAAATGATTACGCTATTGACTTAATTAAATATGGGAGTATACTCTAGGTAAAGAAACATTTGAAATCATAATTTTTAGTGGGAACAAAACGAAGAGGGTAAAAGTTAAATAAATAATTGGAGCAAAAAGATCATGAAATTATGTCATCTGCCATCCCTTGGTATGAGAAACATAAAAACGGTGCTGGCAGTATTCATCTGTGTGGTGGTATTTGCAATAATGGGACCGGAGTTTAATCCACTGTTTGCTGCAATTGCAGCGGTGCTTACCATGGGGCCGAGCATTGAAAATTCCATCGAAACTGGTTGGAATCGGATATTGGGAACCATCTTTGGTGGAGCAGCGGGACTGCTGGGCATTTTTGCCGCTAACTTAATTCCTTATGAATTTGCCTATGTGGCTATTATTCCGCTGGGTATTATGTTACTGATCTATCTATGTAATAATTTTCATAAAGCAGGTGCCATTGTTATTACCTGTGTGATGTTTCTCAGTGTCATGACCACCTATCCCCAGGACGCTGGCAGCTACATGCTGGCAATGTTAAGGCTGCTGGAAACAGCATTTGGGATCATTGTGGCGTTTTTAATCAATCGTTTTATCAAGGTTCCGGAATGCGACGAAAAGTCAGCTGATGAGGGATCAGAAACAGAAAAAGAGCTGGTCACCGAGGCAGAAAAACCGGGTAATGACCATCAGAAGTTTAAAGTATCAAGTTTTTTGTATATGCTATTCAAACCATAGGTTTTACGTTTATTCTGGATTTTTGTGACGTCTGGACAAACTAAAATATAATTACCCCTCCCCTTAAAAAAGAGACCACCCGAATACCAGGTGGTCTTTTTTTAGTAAAAAAAATTATTTAAGATGACCGATTACCGTCAGTTTTGCGTTGAAGACCGCCGCCAGTTCGGGTAAGGCAAAAGGTTTGATACTGGCAATTACGGTGGTGGCCGGACCGGCAGAATCCACTACATTCAGATTATTGGGCATCGCTTCAAATTGGTACTGATGAATGGCGGCAAGATTGGTGGCTTCGTATAAAATTCCCTTGGAGCCGCAGGGGACAATCTCATTAACAGCGGGATTTTCGGTTAAGGTTTTAAGATCCTGATAATCGGCGATTTCCGGATCACCTTCGAGAACAAGAGCGGCCCCGAATTTGGGTTTGCCAATGCAGATCACTAAATCCCCGGGTGCAGAGGGGGTGATTCGTAATCGCTTGGCGATGCCCACAACAAAAATGCCAAAGCCGGTCATACAGGTTTTGAAATTTTCTTCAGTTGAACCGTTAATGGGTAGTTCCCCGATGCCAGCCCGCGCCAGTTCTTCCTTAATTCCCTGGATCAGGGCAGCGCCAGTGGGCTCCATTTCACCGACGATGGTGTTGGAAAGACTGATAATCTCGGTGCCGCAGGATAGCAGCTCAAAAAGACAGACCCGGGCGGCAAAAATCGAAATATATTTTGTAGGAACACACAATTCGTCCCCGGGCTTCTCTCCGACACCACCACTGCTGTCACAGGCCGTGACCAGGAGGGTATCGGGAAGCTCAAGGACCGACAGGTCACGATATTGATAAGTTTTCATCAGATCCTCCTTTGGGGGATTGGTTTGCTAATAGTGAAAGTGTCCTGGGCTTGGTGAGTCATTTGGTAATAGCGGCAGTAGGGTAAACACTAGCCAGTTAAACCTGGGTTGAGGTTACCGAAGCGACCTGATTTTTAACTGACAGTGGTAAGGCTTTAAAGATCAGAGCGGCAATCAGAGCGTTGATGCCGCCGACCAGCGCCAGGGGAAACATCATTGCGATAACTCCAGGCCAGGTTAACATTGGAATCAGTAGCGGCGAACACAGTAACAAAAGGATCGGGCCGTTACAGACGGCGGCAACGATAACGCTGACAATCAGAGCGACAATTTCGCTACTGGCCTTTTTAACAAAAACATAAGTATACCAAGTGGCTACCATGATTAACCCCATTCCCAGGCCAATGGCCAGGTGAACCGGTAGGGTCATCGGGAATCCCGAGGTAAGGGCGGTTAAAAGATGACCAATAATCGCAATAATTGCGCCCGCCACAGGTCCCATCAGCAGGGTGCCTAAAAAAGCCGGTAGTGAATCAAAGGCAATGGTGCCAAAAACTTTTAACTGGGCGCCTACAAAAGAAAGGGCAATTAAAAGTGCCATAAAAACTAATTGTCGGGTGTTGATTTTCATAACGAACTCCTTGATTTTTATTATAAAGCATTTGATGGCCAAAGAAAAGACGAACCGATTCCGGTGCCAAACAAAAAAGCCCACATCCAATACAGATGTGAACTTTACCGTCGTCCAAATGGAATCATTTTTGGCAGGTCTCCTGAGTCCGTTTCATCGCAGTATTGTCCCTTCCCGTGAGGTGGTGATGACAAGTGCTCAACGATACAGTGGTGGGTCCCTACAGGATTTTAACCTGTTTCCCTATTCTCCTTTTACAAGGCACCAAAAAAGCTTTATTTACTTGGAAGAATAATAGCACATCGGGAATCGCTTTGTCAAATTGAAATTGTCCGGGGCTAGTAATCATTGTAAGTAAAAAAAGCAAAGCGGGAATTAAGAATTTCGGGATTGGGGGTAAATTCTGGTGTAAATCAAACCCGAAAAAACCGGACCAACCGAAAATTATCGCCAAATATTCCAGCTATAATTCATTGTCTAAAACCCTTGGAGTATGATACAATACAGCTCAAAATGATTAATACTATGAGGTATAAAAATTGATTCTAATGATCGACAACTATGATTCTTTCACCTATAATTTAGTCCAGTATCTGGAGGGACTCAATGAAACGGTGATCGTAAAAAGAAATGATAAAATCACTCTCGACGAGATTGCTGCGATGGCACCGTCGATGATTGTTTTATCGCCGGGGCCATGTACCCCCAACGAATCCGGCATCTGTCTGGATGTGGTTCACCGTTTTAAGGGACAAATCCCGATTCTGGGAATTTGTCTGGGACATCAGATCATTGGTCAGGCCTTTGGCTGTACGATTACCAAAGCGCTGGAGCCAGTGCATGGCAAGGTTCATGCCATTGCCCATGACAATGTCGGAGTCTTTGACGGTCTTAATAATCCCCTGAAGGTGACGCGCTACCATTCTCTGGTGGTGGAAAACCGGGATATTCCCGATTTTTTTGAGATTACCGCCAGAACCGATCAAAATGAGATTATGGGGATGCGCCATAAGGATTATCATATCGAAGGGGTGCAGTTTCATCCTGAAGCGATTCTCACCGAAATGGGCATGGAATTACTGGATAACTTTTTTCAAGCGACAAAAGAAAATGGTGTGCGATGCTAATACAAGAAATAAAAACCGACCTAACAAGTTTTGAAAGCTATCTTTTATTTAAGGATGAGCCCTACAGTTTCTTCCTCGACAGCGGGAGAGACCCGGACAGCTTGGGACGTTATTCATTTATCGGCGGGGATCCGCTGCTGGTCTTTACCAGCAAGGATAAAGACATCACCATTAAAACCAAGACGGAGACGAAAACGGTTACTGGCGATCCTTTTGATGAACTGCAAAAACTATTAAAACAGTATAAAATGGATTATTCATCGCCGTTTCCGTTTATTGGCGGGGCGGTCGGTTATTTTGGCTATGATCTTTGTCATCATCTGGAAGCCTTCCCCCGGACGGCAGTGGATGATGTTAATGTCCCGGATTGTTTTATGGGCTTTTACGATGGCATTGTGATTATCGATCATAAAGAAGAAAAAACCTATGCGGCGGCTCTGGGGATTGAAGAAAACGAAGCCGATATTGTCAGCCGCTTAGCCGCTCGATTTGCCGGTGATCCCAAGGTCGCCATTCGTTCGGACTTTAAAATCAATGAAAATGTCGAATTCCGGGGTAATTTTACCAAACCGGAATATCTAAAAGCCCTGGATGCGGTGCATGAATATATTTTAGCTGGAGATATTTACCAGACCAATCTGACTCAGCGCTTTAATGCTGATTTACAGTTAAGCCCATTGGAATTATACAGTGAACTTAGAAAAATCAACCCGGCTCCCTTTGCCAGCTATATCGATTTTGGGGTCGGTCAGATTGTCTCCAGTTCGCCGGAGCGTTTTATTCTGGTTCAGGGAAAAAACATTGAAACCCGACCGATCAAGGGCACCATGCCCCGGGGCAAAACTCCGGCAGAAGATGCGGCCAATCGTGAGACCCTGGTCAACAGTGAAAAGGACAAAGCCGAGCTATTGATGATTGTCGATCTGGAACGGAATGATCTCGGTAAAATTGCCAAAACCGGCACCGTCAAGGTACCGGAATTGTTTAAGCTGGAAGAATATCAGACCGTTTTTCACCTGGTCTCCACAGTGAAGGCCGAACTGAAGGACGAATTGGATGCCATTGACTGTGTTAAGGCGACCTTCCCTGGCGGTTCAATTACCGGGGCACCAAAGATTCGGGCGATGGAGATTATTGATGAACTGGAGCCGACCCAGCGAAACATTTATACCGGTTCGATTGGCTATATTGGTTTTAACGGTGATCTGGATCTGAATATTGTCATCCGGACGATTGTCTGTAAGGATGGCAAAGGCTATTTTCAGGTCGGCGGCGGAATCGTCTGGGATTCCGACAACGAGTCTGAGTATCAGGAAACCTTCGATAAGGGTCGCGCCCTGATGGATGCGTTGAAACGATATTAAAATGGATTACGTCTGTTATAACGGGGAAATTTCCAAGAAACCCCAGATACCTCTGGATCAGGGCTTTCTTTATGGCTATGGGGTGTTTGAAACCATCAACGTGGCCCAGGGCAATCTGGTTTTCTTTAATGATCATATGGAGCGGCTTAAGCAGAGTGCCCTGGTGATGGGCCTGAAGCTGACCATTCATCCTGAGCAGATCCGGAGCGAGTGTCAGCAGATCATCGCCAAAAATGCGATGGAGCGCGGCGGTCTGCGGGTCACCCTCAGTAAGGGGTTAACCGCCGATAACCTGCTGATTACGGCCCGGGAAAACCATTATACCCGCCAGATGTTTGAGCAGGGTCTAAAGATTTGCACCAGTGATACGATCCGCAATGAAACATCCCGGCTGGTGAGCATTAAGTCCAACAATTATCTCGAGAATCTGCTGATTTTAAATGAGGCCAAGGCTCGCGGTTTTAGCGAAGCCATTTTTTATAACACCCAGGGCCATCTGGCCGAAGGCTGTATGACCAATCTCTTTTTGATCAAAAACGGAACCGTCTACACCCCGGCAAGAGATTGCGGGCTGTTGGCCGGGATTGTCCGCAACCGGGTGATCGAGCTGCTAAAAGCTAATCACATCCCGATTGCCGAGGGTTATTATCCTAAGGATCAATTGCTGGCAGCTGATGAAGTTTTTATCACCAATTCACTAATGGAAATCATGTCGGTGAATCAGGTTGATGAACGATGCTACAGGATTGGCCCGGAAACCCTGACCGCCCGGATTGATGGGTTATTTCAACAAGCCTGGGGGCAGCGTTGAGAAGTTGTAGAGTTTGAATGATTAATTAACGAAATTAAGCACCAGCCTTGCCATGGAGAGAAAAATTCATGGCAGGGCTTTTTGTTGATGAAAAAAGCCTAATAATTTGTGCCAGCTTTTGTCGATTGGACGAAAACTGTGTTAAAATACCTTTAATAAGCGAAGTAAATAGCAAAACCAAGGCAATGGTTGTTTTGGCATTGGAAAATGGCAAGTTATCAATTAATTTTAAAAAGCATGAGGTGATAAAATGAGTACACAATTGGATCGTGAAAAAGCACTGGCATTATTAAAAGAATATAATGAAAGTGAATCTCTGGTTAATCATGGCCTGGCGGTTTCGGGGGTGATGGAACATTTTGCCAGACTGGAAGGGGAAGATCCGGAGTACTGGGGCATTGTCGGACTGCTGCATGATCTGGATTATGAAAAGTACCCCGATCAGCACTGTGTTAAAGTGGTCGAAATTCTGGAAGCGAACGATTACGAGCGCGCTTTTATCAATAGTGTGGTCAGCCATGGCTTTGGTCTTTGCGCTGACGTTGAGCCCACCCACCAGATGGAAAAAATTCTCTATGCAACCGATGAGCTGGCCGGACTGATTACTGCCTGTGCCTATATGCGGCCATCCAAAAGCGTTAATGATCTGGAACTGAAATCGGTGAAAAAGAAATTTAAAACTGCCAGTTTTGCCGCCGGGGTTAATCGGGAGGTGGTTACCAAAGGCGCCGAAATGGCCGGTTATTCGCTGGACGAGCTGATGCAGGAAACGATTCTGGGTATGCGGGCCGTGGCCGATGAGATCGGCCTGGGAAGTAATGAAGCTTAATCTCCCGGTTGCGGTAGAAAAGGCCTTTAAACAACTGGAAAGCTGTGGATTCTGTGGATATCTGGTGGGCGGCTGTGTCCGGGATTTTCTGCTGGGCACCCCGCCGACGGACTTTGATATGACCACCGACGCCACCCCAGATGAAATTATCGCCTGTTTTTCTGACCATCGGGTCGTTGAAACAGGCATCCGCCACGGTACCGTAACCGTCATGATTGAAGGAATGGCGATTGAAATAACCACCCATCGGATTGAAGGTGATTATTCGGACAATCGCCGTCCGGATACGGTAGCATTTACCCGAAATCTGGCCGATGACCTGGCCCGGCGGGATTTTACCATCAATGCGATGGCCTATCATCCTAAAAAAGGTCTAATTGATCTGTTTGCGGGCAGTCAGGATATTAAGAATAAAATGATCCGCTGTGTTGGCGATCCGCACCAGAGACTGGCCGAGGACGCCCTGCGGATTCTGCGGGGCCTGCGTTTTGCCGCAGTTCTGGGCTTTACCCTGGAAATGGAAACCGGCATGGCAATCCGGCAGAATTGTGGACAACTTTGTCATATTTCGGCCGAGCGGATTGCCGCTGAACTGGATAAACTGATCTGTGGAAAAAATGTCAAAGCAATCATCCTGGCAGAAACCGCCGTGCTGGGGGTGGTGATCCCGGAGCTGTTGCCAGCTAAAAACTTTGATCAGATGAATCCCCACCACTGCTATGATGTCCTGACCCATACGGCGGTGGCCATGGAAACCTTGGCGCCGGTGCCCCGGTTGCGCTGGGCGATGTTGTTTCACGATCTGGGAAAACCTGCAACCTTTACCCGGGATGAAGCTGGTGTTGGTCATTTTAAAGGTCATAGCAAGGTATCGGAAGCGATGGCCCGGGCGCGATTAACTGCTCTGCGGATCCGTAAAAGTATTATTGATTCGGTCTGTCTGCTGATAAAATACCACGATACCCTGATTGAGTCTGATAAAAAGAGTGTCAAGCGGTGGCTGAACCGTTTGTCGGAGCCCCTGTTTCGGGATCTGATTGCAATTAAGCGGGGTGATAACCTGGCCCAGGCGCCAGAGTATCGTGATCGGTTGGCATCGCTGCAAAGACTGGAAGTGCTGCTGGATCAGGTGATTGCCGAAGCGGCCTGCTTTTCACTAAAAGATCTGGCTGTTAACGGTCATGATCTGATTGGCCTGGGGATCACCAACGGGGCTGAAATCGGCCGGATTCTCAACCGTCTGCTGGCCGGTGTTATGGATGAAGTTTATCAAAACGAAAAAGAAAGTTTAATGGAAAAAGCAAAGGAGATACACAAATGCTAATTGACAGCCATGCTCATATTGACGATCAGAAATTTAACGAGGACCGGGAAGCGGTGCTGGAAAACGCCCGGGCTGCCGGAGTGGAGTTGATCATTAATCCCGGTGCGGATGAAGCCTCCAGCTTCCGGGCCGTGGCCATGAGTGAAAAATACCCGATGGTTTATGCCACTGTGGGGATTCATCCACATGATGCCAAGGATTACGACGCTCACAAACACGATGCTCTGTTAAGGGAATGGGCAAAAAAAGAAAAGGTGGTGGCGATTGGCGAAATTGGTCTGGACTACCACTATGACTATTCCCCCCGGGATGTCCAGCAGGAGGTCTTTATCCGCCAGCTGATCATCGCCAAAGCGGTGGCGCTGCCGATTGTGATTCATAACCGGGAATCGATGGAGGATATGATTAGGATCTTAAAGGAATATTTTGCGCCGGAGTACGGTGGCATCATGCACAGCTACAGTGGCTCGGTGGAAATGGCCAAGGTCTTTCTGGAGATGGGCTTTCATCTATCGATTTCCGGGCCACTGACCTTCAGCAACGCCCGGAAACTGCCGGAAGTCGTCGCCATGATGCCCTTGGAGCGGTTACTGATCGAAACCGACAGTCCCTATCTGACACCCACCCCGCATCGCGGCAAACGGAATGAGCCAGCCTATGTGGGTTTGGTGGCGGCCGAAATTGCCCGGATCCGGGGGATGGCGGTGGAAGAGGTGGCCGAAATTACCACCTGTAATGCCAAAAGAGTGTTTGGTATCAGCGAAAAGACGAAATAAATAAAAAAAGCAAATCAATTATTCATTTTCCTTGACAATCAATGTAAATTCAGATAAAATGTTTAGCGTACCTTCGGGACAGAAAATGAATAAAGGGGTATCGCCAAGCGGTAAGGCAATGGACTCTGACTCCATCACTCGCAGGTTCGAATCCTGCTACCTCTGCCAAATGAAAGCTAACCTGCTTTTTAAGATACCTTAAAAAGCAGGTTTTGTTATATCTGTGCAGCTGGAAAGACCCGTTGCACAAAGTAATAATCAGGAGAACAAGATGACGGATCAGAAAATCAGCGCTTTTGATATTTATGAGTATTTGCCGCATACCAACTGTAAAAATTGTGGTGAAAATAACTGTATGGCTTTTGCTGAAAAACTGCTGCAGGGTAAAAAGAACATTGGCGGCTGTTCAGCCCTTAGAGGTGACCAGTATGAAAAAAACCGCCAGGAAATTCAGACACTGATCGATGTAACCAGAGACTAAAGAGCGGGCAAACAATCAGCATTGTTTGCCCGCTCTTATCTTTTTTAGTATAATCTAAATATCGATACAAAGAAATGATCCCGACTCGTCTGATGAAGATTGACCTGTGGTAAGCGGGATTGGCCAACGAAAGAATCAGGTCAGCAAGGGAGAAGAAATGGAAAACCAAAAAAACCGGATTTTTATCGCCGATGTCCGCAGCTTATCTAAACCCCACCGTTTAGCAGCAGCCCTGAGGGCGGTATCAACAGAACGGCAGAAAAAAGCCCGGCGGTTAAAAACCCCGGCAGCCAAGGCGCTATCGGTGGGTGCTGAAATATTATTGCAAAAGGCGGTAGCCCAGAGTTATGGTATCGATGGACCACTTATGCTTTCGGCCGGAGCAGCTGGTAAACCATGGCTGGTTGATTATCCGGAGATTTGCTTTAATCTCTCCCATTCCTGCGATTATGTGGTCTGCGGTCTGGGTTCCCGACCGGTGGGGGTGGACATTCAAAAAATGGCTCAGCCGAAACTAAGGCTGGCTAAACGTTTTTTTGCCCCGAGTGAAGTAGACTGGCTCCTGACTTTGCCACAGGAAAAACAGCAGCAGGGTTTTTATGATCTCTGGGCGCTAAAAGAAGCGTATATGAAATACACTGGCAAGGGCTTTGCTTTACCGCTACATACTTTTGCGATCGATTGTCACCGGGAAACGGCAATAACCGCCGCAACGGCTAGCATCTCTGAAGGGGATAGAATATCCGTGGTGATTAAAAATTATCCGGAGCTGGAAGGTTATGTTATCTGGGCTGTCACGGATACAGGTGCTTTTCAGGAGTGTCTGGAATGGATCACATTATAGGAGCGAATTAATGGGAATATCAACAAATCAAAAGGAAAAACTGCAAACCCTGTTCATTACCTTTTTTAAAATCGGTCTGTTCACCTTTGGTGGCGGTTATGCGATGATCCCACTGATCGAATACGAAACAGTCGAACGGCATCGGTGGATAAAAAGCGAGGATATTCTGGATATTTTTGCCATCGCCGAAGCCACCCCCGGAGTCATTGCCATCAATACGGCAACCTTTGTTGGTTACAAAGTGGCTGGTTTTTGGGGTTCTTTGTTGGCAACCCTTGGGGTGGTGATTCCGTCCTTTACAATTATCAGTGTAATTGCTCTGTTCTTCCAGGAGTTTCAAAGCCTGGAATGGGTAGGGTATGCCTTTAAAGGGATTCGGGCCGGGGTTATTGTGTTAATTCTGGGGGCGGTGGTTAAAATGGGCAAAAAGGGGGAGTACACACCCCTGACGGTGTTGATCTTGATGCTGGCCTTTTGTCTAGCTTCCTTTACTGACATCAATGTCATTTACCTGTTACTGGGTGGTGCTGTATCGGGCCTTTTATATCAGGTCTGGTTAAACCGAAAACAAGCGCATGATAAACGTGACGAGGTGAAAAAATGATGTATCTCGATTTATTTATCACCTTTTTCAAAATCGGCTTGTTTACCATCGGCGGCGGATATGCGATGATTCCGCTGATTCAGCAGGAAGTGGTGGCTCACGGATGGCTGACGCTATTGGAGCTGACTGATTTTATTGCCGTGGCGGAATCGACTCCGGGGCCCTTTGCGGTAAATATTGCCACCTTTGTGGGCATGGAGATGGGGGGGCTTCCGGGAGCACTGACCACCACCACAGCGGTGGTGTTGCCTTCATTTATCATTATTTTGCTGATTGCCAAAGCGTTTACCAACTTTCAGCAGAACAAATGGGTGCAGGGCGCTCTTTATGGAATGCGACCGGTGGTAATCGGGTTGATTGCCTCGGCAGTATTGCTGTTGATGTCCAGTGGGTTTATTGGTCATGAGGCCAAAATTCACTCGGTCAGCGATTTCTTTGCCAGTCTCCAATATCTGGAAATTATTATTTTTAGTATTGGTGTCTTTGTCTATTTCCGCTACAAACTCCATCCGATCAAACTGATTCTGATCTCTGCGGCCTTGGGGATGTTGTTTTTTGGGGTAGTGCCGATGTTTTATTAGGTACCGAGATCTACTGCTATGCAGTAGGTCTTATTTTTTTGTCAAAAACGCCGATGCGATTTTGGCAGAAATGACTTAAGGAATAATTAAAAGGGTGTGATGATCACAGAAACATCACAAAAGCATGATATATTAATGAAATTGACACAAAGATGTCATAATCGCCTGCTATGATAAATAAAAAAGGAGGAATTGAGATGACTGTTATCATTAATGTATTAACGGCCTGGCTAAGCGTCATTTTTGCCGCTTTGTTGGCCATCATCTACTTATTGCGAATTGTCAATAAGGGCACCAGAAAAAATGAATTCATCGCAAAAATCAATCGAAATCTGAGAAATTCACATAAAACCATGGGAATCGCTTTTGTGATCACCGCCTGTGTTCATGGGTTCTTTTCCTCGGGAGCAATTCTGTCATTTAACTTTGGAACCCTCTGTATGGTCATGGGAGTTCTGTTGGGACTAACCTATTTTCTCAGAAAAATGCTGCGGGGTAAGTGTGCCTGGATTAAACCACACCGCTGGTTAACCGTGGTACTGATTGTTTTTCTGGGGGTTCATCTTTGGGAGGTTGGCGGAATCATGGGCCCAGAAGCTTTTTTTAACAGTTCGTTAAAGGAAGTGGAGGCTTCGGTGGAAAAATTATATGGCACAAAAACGGTTTCGGCGACAGCCGCTGATCAGAGCAATTCCGTAACCACAGAAAATTCCAGTGCATCGACAACGGAAAGCACCCCGGTAACGACACCGGATGCCTCGGTGACCGATACGGTGGTGACCAAAGCCAATCTATTTTTGGGCAGCGTCGATTTGCAGGATGGCACCTATACCGGGGTGGCCGAAGGTTACGGACCGGAGCTGACCGTTAGTGTGACGGTGGCTGAAAATGTGATTACTGATGTGTCGGTGGTTTCTCATAATGAAAACAATGTCAAATATTATGGCAAGGCCATTGATGCGGTACCGGCCGCCATCATTGCCGCCCAGACTCCGCTGGTTGATACCGTTTCCGGGGCAACCTACACCTCAACGGGAATTATGCAGGCTGTTATCAATGCGCTGGAGCCAGCCGTGATTTCGGGAACCTTACCCAGCCTGTAAGATGGTAAAGTTGATGTTAGTCACCACGAATAAAAAATCAGAATAACCTGTTTAGACAATTGAAAGTCTTTTCAGTTGTGGTCATAAACGACAAGACACCCCTGTTCTTTAAGTTTCTTAACGAATGAAATTTAAAGAACAGGGGTGTTTTTTAATATAAAATTATTTCAATATTTAGGCAAAAAGAGGGTAACAATATTTAAAAAGCGCAATTTGAGTTTAGTTAAAAAATTTTAAGGAGGGTCAGACATGCCGAAAATGTCAAATATTGAAACGATCAAACAGAGGGAACAGCCCACTCTGGTTATTCGAACGATTACCAGGGTCGAAGAATTGCCGCAGTTAATCGGTGAGAGCTACGGAAAGATTGTTGCCTATCTCAACGAGATCGGGGAATTGATGACTGATGTACCATTTGTTGCTTATCATAACATGGATATGCAGCAACTTGATGTAGAAATCGGATTTCCGGTCGCCAAACCATTTCCCGGACAGGGCGATGTCAAACCGGGCCTGATTCCGGAAGGAAAAACCATCTTTTGTATGTATCGGGGGCCTTACGCCGAAATGGAACCGGTTTATGGGGAGATGGCACAATGGTTTGAGACCAATCACTGTCAACCGGAAGGAATTGCCTACGAATATTATTATAATGATCCGGCGTTTCCGGAAAGCGAATGGCTCACTAAAATTGTAATGCCGATTAAGAATGAATAATCAGCTTTACAAAGAGGTAACTTCTCTGTCAAAAAATGTCAACTCGCATGTTTTTGCCAGACAAAAGCTCTTTTTTTTACCAGGGCATTGGTTTGACATAGCATGACTAATTCTATACAGGAGGAAGAAAGATGAAATTTGAATTAAGAGATTGGAAACTGGATGATGCGGAAAATTTGGTTCGCTATGCCAATAACCCCAAGGTTGCCTGCTTCTTGCGAAACTCGTTTCCATCACCCTACACGTTGGATGATGCCCATATGTTTATTGACCAGTGTATGCACCGTGACCAGACCAAACAGTCAATTAAAGCCATTGTCATTGACAATGAACCGATTGGTTCGGTAGGATTGCTGCTGCAGGATGATGTCAGCTGCAAGACGGCCGAATTGGGGTATTGGTTGGGCGAACCTTTCTGGGGAAAAGGGATTATGACCAAAGCGATTATGCAAACCTGTGAAAATGGTTTTGCCAATTTTGATATTTTTAGAATCTATAGTCGTCCTTTCGTTGATAATATCGGTTCCCGAAGAGCGCTGGAAAAGGCAGGCTTCCAGCTGGAAGGAATCTGTAAGAAAGCGATATTCAAAAACGGTAAGATCACTGACTATTGCATGTATGCCCTGATTAAATAAATAGAATAATAAAATGGCAAAAAGATGCTGGATGAGGTAAAAATCATTCAGCATCTTTTTGATTAGATCATTTGTATCGCTTCCATCGGGCAGGCTTTGGCGCAACGGGTGCAGCCGGTACAGCGATAGTATTCATCCAGCACCGGATAGGCTTTCTGGTAGCTGTCGATGTCGGTTTTTCGTAGGACAATGCAGCTTAAAGGGCAATCGCCGGAGCAGATCCCGCAGGCCATACAGAGTTCATAGTTGATAACCGGTTTTTTCTTATCAGCCATGGGTTATGCCCTCCATTTCCAGATCGCAAAAGCCCAGATCCTCCAGGGTCGTTTTGGTGGGGATGCCGGTTTTTTTGTCCCAACCCATAAACTGGTAGTGAATGCTCATCATTTCATCCATGTTAAACTGCTTACCTTTTAATGGTCCTTCAGTCAAGGGCGGTTTGCCGCTGAGACGGTCATTCATTTTAAAATCCCTGGGATTGATCCCCTCCCGGACGTTAAAGGCCTGGCGCAGGGTTTGCATCCGCAGACCGATGGTCATGTATTCGTTGGGGGTCTTATTCCAGCCGGTAGCAGCATTGAGATAGTTAAATAGTTTAAAGTGATTCAGTCCGCTGACCAGCGCAAAAAAACAACCACCGGAGCCATCCAGAATTTGTTTGTTGCAGGCATTAATCATGGACTTGAGGCCGACCTGATTGGTCGCCTCGTATTCGCTATTTTTATCCTCCCCCAGTTTGACCTTGGGCGCCCAGGTGACATCCTCCCAGATTCGCATATAGGTGTAATAGCTGCCAGCACCGATGGTGTGGCGGCCGGGGGTGGGGTCGCAGGAATAATGAATACCGAGGATTGGATCGAGCCGGGGATCATGCATACCGGGTTCCTGACCACCAGCATGGACGGCCAGGGGCGCTGATTCGACACCTAAAATTTCACTGGCTTTTTTAACACCGTGTTGTAAAATTGCCCCGAAACCGGTTCCGGCAATCATCTGTTCAACCAGGGTAATAATGGCAGCGGCATTGCCCCAGGAGAGATCCAGGCCGCCGGTGACTTTCGGACTTAACCAGCCTTTTTCATAACACTCCATAGCAAAGGCGATGGTGTTTCCCGCAGAGATGCTGTCCATCCCACCCCGATTGAGGAGCTCATTGATCATAAAGATGGAATCCCGGTCTTTATTGAGAAGCAGGGCACCGAAGGCGGCGACTGTTTCATACTCGGGCTTGTGGGTATGGGTGAAGCGACCTTTGCTTACCGCGCTGATATCGCACAGGCCCCCACAGCCGATGACGCAGGAATAACAGTGATATTTCTGCCTTTCATGTTTTTGAATAAGATCCGGATTCATTTGACGATACTTGCGATAAGGGAAATCGGTGATCGAACCCTTCCAATTCTTTACAGGCGTGTCACCCATGGACATCCCCATCGTATTGGTAAAACCAGTTCCCCATTTTTTGATGATAGCCGTGGATAACATACCGTCGATGGGGATTGCTTTATCCGTGGCAACCATGGATTTGCCCATCAAAGGTAAGATTGCCCCGGTCGTCAGTGGTGGTAAGTTGGAAGCTTTGATTTTTCGGGCATAGTCCTGGCTGATGGCTCTGAGGGTTTCTGGATTCTCAGAACGGATCATCTTTGAACCTGCCAGAACAACGGCTTTCAGTTTTTTAGAACCCATCACCGTACCTACCCCGGAACGGGCTGCCATTCGGCCGCCATCGTTGGAAATCCCGGCGATTTGCGATTGGTGTTCACCAGCCGGGCCAATGGTGGCAATTGCCAGCTTTTTGTTGGCGGTAATCATCTGATTGATGGCCGCTTCGGTGGCGACGGTATCCAGCCCCCAGAGCATACCGGCATCCATGAGCTGGGGGCCGGTGTTATCAATATAGAGCAGCATCGGTTTGGGAGCCTGGCCTTTAAAAAAGATGCCATCATAACCGCATTGTTTAATGGCTGGCGAAAAGGTGCCACCACAATTGGCGTCACCGAAGCCCCCGGTAAGTGGCGATTTACAGACTGCCAGCCAGCGGCCAGTCATAAAACTACCAGTGCCGGTGAGGAGACCACTGACAAAGCCGAGAATATTGTCAGGCCCCAGGGGATCAGCTCCGCCAGGTATATATTTGTATAAAATATAGGCTCCCAGACCGACCCCGGAAAGAAAATGTTCATATACCGTATCGGGAATTTTGATTTCGTCAAAGGTGGAATTTGAGAGATCCACCATCAGGATTGTTCCGCAATAACCTTTCAAAAAATACCTCTCATCCTCCCGCCAGGGGCAGTATAAAACTGATCACATCGCCGTGTTTTAACGGGGTGCTTAATTTGACTCGTTGGTAATTGACATGGCAGATCAGCAGCGGCTGCAGCACCAGGGGAATTTTCAGCTGGCGGTAAACAGTCAATAATCGAGCGCCTGGGGGTAATGTCATCATACCATCCTCATCCAGATGGGTCAGGCTGGCAAGGGGTGGGGGAAAGACCTGGACTTTCATCTAAGCCTCGGGAGTTCTTTCCGGGCAAAGCAGTCTCAGGATGTCGCAGCATTCCTGATAATTCATGATCCGGGGAACCGGGTAGGTGGGATTCCCTTCTTTTAGAATCCGCTTGGCCAGTTCGGGAATATCCTTTTCCTTCAGAGCGTAAATGGTGGTGGGGATACCCATATGGAGGTTCATCGATTTGATTTTTTCGATGAAGAGTTCCGCCAGGGTTTCGTCATCATACATGGCTTCGCCCAGACCGGCATAGAAAGCCAGTTCGGCCAGTTTTTTTTCAGCGGCTTTTTTGGAAAACTCAAGAATGTAGGGCAAAATAATGGCATTGGCTAAACCGTGGGGAACCCCGTAAAAGCCACCCATGGCATGGGCAATGGCGTGGACATAGCCCACATAGGCTCGGGTGAAAGCCAATCCAGCATCAAAGGAAGCCTGAGCCATTTTCAGACGGAGCTCCAAATCCTGGCCATTATGATAGGTATCTTCAAGATTATTGATAATAATTTCAGTGGCATTCAGGGCTTTTTCTTTAACAAAAGCAGTGTCGTATTTTCCGATGTAGGCTTCCACTGCGTGGGTTAGGGCATCCATTCCGGTAGTGGCTGTCAGGGAAGGGGGCAGACCGACACTGAGCTCCGGATCAAAAACCGTAGCCAGGGGAACCAGTTTGGGATCGCTAATTACAAATTTCTCATGATTTTTAAGATCGGTGATTACGGCACAGATGGTTGCCTCAGAACCGGTACCGGCAGTGGTGGGGATGGCAAAAAAAGGCGGCAATCTCCGAGTCAACTTAAACAGCCCCCGCATTTTTTCAATACTTTTGCGGTTGGTGACTTTGGCGGCAATAATCTTGGCGCAGTCGATGGGAGAACCACCGCCAAAAGCGACTACACCCTGGCAGTTGGAACTGTAATACAGAGCCAGACCGTCCTCGACATTTTCGAAAGTGGGATTGGGTTGAACCTTGTCAAAAACGATGGCGTCGATGCCATTGGTTTCCAGAGCACATAAAAAGGAATCCAGCAAACCCATTTTATGCAGGGGTTTGTCGGTGACAACCAGAACTTTATTCACCCCGGAAATCGCAATGATTTCGGGAAAACGGCGAACCATGCCAGGGCCCTGGAGGACCGGAGGAATCGGCAGGGGCAACACCTGGGCGACTTGCTTCATGACTAACTGAGAACTGCGGTAAGGAGCATTTTGAATGGTCTTAAGTACTCTTTGCATCAGATAACCTCCATTTTGTTACGGTAGCATTGATTAGAGCTTTAGGGATCGAAAGCACAAGGTCAAGTTTATTATCGTTCAGGAATCATCCCTTGGCTTAAATATGTTATTCATTATATCACAACGAAAAATAAAGAAATTAAATGGCTGAAACTTAAGTTTTTATAAAGAATTTTGACATTTTTGGGATAAATCCGGGATCGGGTCGGTTTCGACCCGGAACCCGGTGATGACAGGTCATCATAAAGGCTTAAGTAAACCAGTAACGACACCAAAAAAGGCGGGTTATTATTCAATACAGCCCTGGGGGAACTCAGGGGAGCAGACAATTTCTTCATAATCCAGCTCGGCATTGTTGACCATCCAGAGGCCATGAACATCACAATAGGCATAAACCCGGATAACATCCAGTGATTCGACGGTGAAAAAGACTTCCGGCGGATGTTCGGGGGTCAATTGCACATATTGGCCACCGTTTCGGGTTTGGACGAAGATCCATAAAATGGAGTGATCGGTTGTCATCGGATGGGGAATGCTTCCTACCTTAACCTGAAGCTGGTGGTCCGAAAAAACAAGCACTGGAAGGTGTTTTTCTTTGGTGGCATCAACGGTATTGGGGGCCAGTAGCGTCTGCGAGTGATTGCAGTATTGAGTTAGGGTGCCGTTTAGTTCCAACAGCACGGCGTTGCAGTCGTTGCATTGGTAAAATAACTTGGGATCCATACGATTACCTCTTTCTTCTTGATTTTAGATATAGCTTTTAATCAAGGTCTCGATAGCGTTCTGGGGAACGTGTTTATCAGCAAGGGGAATATTATCAAAAAGTTCCGGGCGCTTATCGGCGTAGGTGGGGGTGGCTTGTTGATAAAGGATGCCAATCGGAATGGTGTCACCGAATTCCATTGCCTTTTCGATGGCGGCCAGTTTATTAGTTGGATCATGGCGATCATCCAGGGGTTTCACCCGTTGCTTGTAGTAGGCAAAGGTGTTGATTTTATTAAAGCTGACACAGGGCTGGAGGATATCGACCAACGCGTAGCCGGGATGCTTAATTGCGGCGGCCATCATGTCGGCCAGATGTTTTTTGTCGCCGGAAAAGGAACGGGCCACAAAGGTGGCGCCTGCGGCCAGGGCAACCAACAGTGGATTAAAGGTTGCGCCCATGTTACAGGCAGCCGCTTTATGAAGCGGATCGCAGGGGTCGGAGGTGGGCGAGGGCTGGCCCTTGGTCAGGCCATAGATCTGATTGTCGTGGACAAAATGAGTAATATCGACGTTACGGCGAATGTTATGAAGAAAGTGATTACCCCCTTCGCCGTAGGAATCACCATCACCGGTATTAACAATAACGGTCAGATCATTGTTGGCAATTTTAATGGCGGCCGCCGCTGGCAGAGAACGGCCATGGAGCCCACTAAAGCCATTGGCAGTGATGTATTGATTGGTTTTGGCGGCTTGACCGATCCCTCCGACCAGAACCACCTGATGGGGTGGGGTAGCCAGCTGATTCAACACTCCGGTGAGGGTCTCGAGAATGGCGTAGTTGCCGCAGCCAGGGCACCAGGCGGTATCGTAGGTGGTAAATGCTGGTTTGTTCATGTCAAAAGCCTCCTTTAAGATTTTTAATACCATTGAGAATATCGTCTACAGATAACTGGCGGCCATCATATTTGAGAATGCTGTGGTCGCAGTTGATCAGCGCTTCTTCCCGGATTAACGATGCCAGTTGGCCGGTGGCGTTTTGTTCGACATTGATTATATCGACCACCTGGGCGGCAAAATGACGAAGCCGTTCGGTTGGCAGGGGATAAATATCGCCAAAAATCAGGGCCCCATAGTTATTTTCGTTCTGATTGAGAATATCAATGGCTTCTTTAATGGCTCCGCTGGTGGAACCAAACCCTACCAGCAGCGACTGGCATTGATGGGAGCCCCAGAATTCCGGTTCGATCAGTTCTTCTTTTAGGGCGTTTAGTTTATTTTGCCGTTTATTGACCATCTGATTGCGGATGGTTGCCGATTCGGTAATCTGGCCCCAGGGATCATGTTCATCACTGTCCACCCGGACCAGGGCCGGGCTTTTCCCCGGGATGGCCAGTGGTGAGATGCCGTTTTCAGTGAGGGCATAGCGTTGATATGGCAAATCATCCGTTGCCGGAACCATCGGGCCTGGTTGGTCAAAGTGGACAATTTTATTGACATCAAAAAGCGGGACGGTGGTGGTGGAATCGGCCAGATACTGGTCGCTTAAGAGAATTACCGGGAGCTGGTATTTCTTGGCCAGGGCCAGACTCCGGGCAGTCTGATAGAAACAATCGGCATGATCCCGCAGGGCGATGACCATCCGGGGGAATTCCCCCTGGGAGGCCGAGATGACAAATTTCAGATCACTTTGTTCAGTTCGGGTGGGAAAACCGGTGGCCGGTCCGGGACGTTGGACATCAACTGCCACCAGCGGGATTTCAGCAATACCGGCAAAGCCCAGGGCTTCCACCATCAGCGAAAAGCCTCCGCCGGAGGTGCCAGTCATGGCAGTGGCTCCGGCATAGGCGGCTCCAATGGCCATGTTGATGGCGGCAATTTCGTCTTCAGCCTGTTCGACGGCAATGGCCATGGCGCTACTTTGAGCATTAAAGAAATCAAGCAGACTGGTCGATGGTGACATCGGATAGGCCGAGTAAAACCGGATTCCGGCGGCTACCGCCCCCAGGCCAATGGCGGTATTGCCGGACAGTAAAAGCTGTTCTGACGTTTCAACTGGCGATAGATGATGAGTGGCGTTTAATAAATCATAACCCATTTTGATGGCGGACAGGTTGACTTCGACCAGATCATCCCGGAGACTGGCTTTTAAAATATCCGCAGCCTGGTCAAGGGGCATATCAAAAAGTTTCAGCAGGGCTCCGGTAGCCACGCTGTTGATAACCTTGGGATTGCCAAGGTTGGCAGCAGTCTTTTTCAGGGGGCATTTAATGGCCCTGAAATCATCAATTGCTAACGATTCATCGCATAAAATAAAGCCATCATAGGATAATCGGGACTGGTGTTCCAAATAGGTGGTCTCATCGATGGCAAAGATTCCGTTCAAGGTGTCCCGATGGGCGTGAAAGGGTTGATTACCAAAGCGGATCTGGGTGAAATTGTGGCCACCTCGGACCCGGGACATAAAATCACGGATTGTAAAAAGATGACAACCCGATTGTTTCAGCATTTTTTCAAAAATTGCGGACATTGTTTCAATGCCATCGCCAGCGGCGCCGCCTAAAAGTATGTTATACATACAAAACCCTCCATTCAAAGATAATAGCCCAAAAGAAAATAGGCTTTGTTACTGATTACCCAATTATTGGAGTTCTAAAAGAATGATTCTGATTTTCTTGCATTTTAATTCAGGATGGCTAAAAAGTTTTGATTTGGCTGATCAAAAAAGATAGAATAGGTAGTAGCAATGAATTCGAAATAAAAGGGGGAAAATTATGTCAACACAAACAAAGCGCCAGCGATCGCTTGCAGTTTTATCGGTTCTGATTCTCATGGGGATGCTTCTGGGAGGTTGTGTCCAGTCAGCAGTGTCGGTGGATTACAGCAAGCCGGAGAACTGGGCCTATTTGCCGATTGAAAGCGACCGTATCAAGGCGTGCGATGTATTTTTTGTGGCGCCGACTGTTTATCTGGGCACGGCTGAGGTTCATTCCATGGATCTGACCGACGAAACTACCAAAGCCCAGTTTTTGGGGGCTACCACCATGGAAAAGGGACTGTATGACGGGTCAGCCAATTTTTTTGCCCCCTATTACCGCCAGGCCGGACTGAATGCCTATACTATGGATCCGGATAAAGCCGAGCCGTATTTTGATCTGGCCTATGCCGATGTCGCTCAAGCTTTTGATATTTACATGGAAGATTACAATCAGGGCCGCCCCTTTGTGCTGGCTGGGTTCAGTCAGGGATCAGAAATGCTGTTGCGGTTGCTGGAAGAGAAATTTTCCGATCCGGCCTTAAGCGAGCAACTGGTGGCCGCCTACTTAATTGGCTGGCGGGTGACGCCGGCGGATCTGGCTCAGTATCCGCATCTGAAAATGGCCCAGCAGGCCGGTGATACCGGGGTGATTGTCAGCTTTAATTCCGAGGCGGTGGGGGTTGAAACGTCGCTAATTGTTCCCGACCAAACCCTGGGGATTAATCCCTTGAACTGGAAAACCGACAGTACCCCGGCAACGGCTGCAGAAAATCGGGGGGCCGTCTTTACCGACTACACCGGGGCCATCATCAAAGAGATTCCCAACCTGACTGGGGCCTATCTGGATCCCGCCCGGGGTACACTTCGGGTTACCGATGTCGCAGTGGCCGATTATCCCCCGGTGCTGGATATTTTTTCGGATGGCGTGTACCATCTTTATGATTACCAGTTCTTTTATCGCAACCTCCAGGAAAACGTCACCCAGCGGATTGCTAATTATCTGAGCAAGGCATCCTGAGACTTTCTTAAGTGATTTATTTTGTCTTGTCAATTACAAATTAATAGGCTATAATATACAGGTCGTGCTAGATGGAGAGTTAGCGGTGCTTTGTAACCTGCAATCCGCTGTAGCAGGGTTGAATTCCCCATCGAGGCGCCAGGGTTTGAGGTCTGCCAGAGGAAAGTGGCGTTGAGAGTTGGACCCTTCGCAATAGAAACTTATGAACCCCGTCAGGTCAGGAATGAAGCAGCGGTAAGTAGGATCTTCTATGTGCCGGAGGATTATCTGATTTGAGCCAACTACCTGTGTAACGCTTGGAAATTGGTAGTCGAAGTGGGGTGCACGACAAAAAAGTCTATTGAATGTCAAACAGAGTTTGGTATCCGATAGACTTTTTGCGTTGCGGCAGAATCATGATACTTAATGGTCATCATGGAATAAAAATTAGGGATAATCTATATTTTAACAAGCATTCTTGCTATAATGAAAAAAGTTCAATCTGACCAGAATCGGATACCGCTGTGGCAGAAAGAACCGTAACGAAAGTTTAAATTAAGAATGTGAGGAAAAACCCATGCGATTTTTTCAAGTGAAGCCAGCAATTTATTATGGGGAAGGTTCCCTGAAACAAATTGAGAAACATAATTTTAAAAATGTCTGTATTGCCACTGACCAGGGGATGGTCAAGTTTGGCTTGCTAAAAAAATTGACCGATGAACTGGATGCCAAAGGGATTACGTATCATGTTTTTGCTGACATTGAGTCTGATCCTTCTACCGAAATCGTCGAAAAAGGACTGATGCATATCATCATGAACAAACCCGATGCGCTGATAGCCATTGGTGGGGGATCGGTCATTGATGCCGCCAAGGCGATTATTTTTTACTGCGTCAATTTCAAACGGATCTTTTTCGAAGACCGCTATGTTCATAAACCGACTTTTATTGCTATTCCGACCACCGCCGGAACAGGCTCTGAGGTCACCGAATATGCAGTCATCACCGACAAACAGAAGAATACCAAAATTCCCTTAACCGATATCCTGATGATGCCGGATGAGGCGATTCTTGATCCGCAGCTGATTGAAAGCGTCCCAGCCGGGGCCACCGCCGCAACCGGAATGGATGTCATGACCCATGCCATTGAAGCTTTTATTTCCACCCAGAACAATCCCTTTGCCCGGTGTTATGCCAATAAGGCCGTGGAACTGGTTTTCCGCAGCCTCTATCCCAGTTATGTGAATGGCTCCGATCTGGAAGCCAAGGGCAGCATGCAGATTGCCTCCTGTATGGCCGGGATTGCTTTTAACAGTGCCGGTCTGGGTATTACCCACAGTATTGCCCATGCCTTTGGTGCGATGTTCCATCTGCCCCATGGATTGGCCAATGCCATTGTTCTGCCCTATGTGATCAAATTTAACGGTCAGGACGAAAAGGTTCAGCATCAGTATGCCCGGTTGTTAAGTGGTTCTGGTATTTTGAATGTCTCCGGTAACGCCACCGAAACCCTTTATAACAGTGTGGTAGCGCTCAGTGCTTCTTTAAATATTCCCGCTTCGCTAAAAGCCTCAGGGGTTTCGGAAGCGGATTATCTGGGCGCCCGGGAAGAAATGCTCGACAAGGCCATGGCTGATATCTGCACCACGACCAACCCGGTGGAAGTGACCAGAGAAAAACTGGGAGGCGTTATGGATCAGGCCTATTATGGATTCTAAATAAATTGCCAAAAAAAAGTATCAAGCAAAAAACACCCGGTTAAAGACCTTTGTCTTTAACTGGGTGTTTTTTGCTTGAGGGGGTTATTTCGATAACCCACTAGGCTTTAATCAACGGAATGATTTTAGATAAAACAACGGCATCATCTTCTTTATAGGTATAATAACTTTTGATAGTGGGGGTGTTGAAATCCAATAACGGGATTGAAATCAGCGAGTGGTTTTCTAAGTAATGAGAAATCAGACTTTTAGGCAAAAAACTATAGCCAATACCATCTAATAAGAAGGGAATCAGTTTACTACTATTGTCAATTTCAAATTTGAATTGATGGTGAGGTGGAAATAATTCACGGATGAACAGCCCAACTTTCTGGAGAGCAAAATTACAGAAAAGATAATCAAGAGCAATCAGATCTTTCTGAACAATGCCGCCAGCAAAATCGGCATTGCTTTTGGCGGTTACTAGAATCAGCTCATCTTCTTTGAAGGGTGTACAAATATAGCCGTTTTTGGTAAAAGGAATATAGGTAAAAGCGATGTCGATTAAACCGTCCTGAAGAAATGAAAGTATTTCAAAGGAATGATTAATAATGATTTTGGTAGACATATTCAGATCGTTGGTCAGCACCGAACGGATCAGGGGATACAAATAATTTTCATAAATCGAGTTGGTGGTTCCAAAACGTAGTACTTTGCGGCTAAAATTAGAGGCATTGATTTGTTCGATGGCACTTTCTTCCAGTTCCAGAAGACGCTTGGCATAGCCTAAAAATAATTGTCCCTCGGGTGTTAAGACAACCTGTTTTTTATCCCGAATCAGCAGCGGTTTTCCCAGGGATTTTTCCAGCTCAGCGATCCGGTTGGTAACGGTGGATTGGGCCACAAAAAGCAATTTGGCAGTCTGCGTAAAATTCTTGGTGGATGACAATTGGATAAATGTTTTTAAATGCTGGGTATCCATAAGAACTCCTTGATCAATAATTCGAATTAATAAGATCGATAAGATCTATTTCACAAATTATACAATATCCACTATAATTAAACAATCAATCCAAAAAAGAATTCTCGGGAGGATCAAAGATGGAAGATTGGAATGTAACACTGTATCGTCAATTTGAAAAAGAGCGGGCACAACCGTCAATCGATCTGGTAAATAGAATCGAAGGCGATTCCTTTAAACGGATCATCGATATTGGGTGCGGATCGGGAATGAGTACGTTGCCATTGCGAAATCGCTTTAAAGAAGCTGAAATTTTCGGAGCAGATTCATCACCATCAATGTTAACTCAAGCAAAAGAAACGGTGGAAGATGTAACCTGGCTGGAAAGAGACTGCAGCAAACCGATGGATGATTTAGGACAGTTTGATCTGATTTTTTCAAACGCTGCCCTGCAATGGTTTGAAAATCAGGCAAAGGTGATAAAAAACTTAAGTGGCATGTTGCTGCCAAAAGGATTATTAGCGGTTCAAATCCCCTATTTTCGGCGATGACGATTGCTGATTGTATAAAAAAAGCCGTGCAGACATATGATCCAGATATATTCAAGGGAATTGAAAAAGATTTACACCGGTCTTATGCACCGGGATTTTATTACGATATATTGACCAATCATTTTTCTAAAATCGAATTATGGCAAACAAACTATTTTCATCAGATGAATGGCCATGAAGATATTTTAGAATTTTGTATGAGTACCGGCTTAAGGCCTTATGCCAATCGATTCGCAGAGAATCAAAAGGCTGAATTCTATAATAAAGTATTGAATGAGGTAAAAAAGGGGTATACTGTTCAGAAAGACGGAAAGATTCTGTTTGAATTTAAGCGGATATTTTTTATTGGGATGAAATAGCCGGATCGAATGTAGAAAAGGAAAAGAGGATTAAATATGATGACGATTGTTTTTTATGGATTGGCGGCCATTGGGCTCGTTTTTTCCTTGGTCAAAAGCCGGGAAAAAACAAAAATGGCCTTAATCAAGGCGTTAAAAGCCTTTGAGAATATTTTGCCCCAATTTTTGGGGATTGTGTTGCTGATTGGGGTGATCCTCAGCCTATTGTCACCGCAGCAAATTTCGCAATTGATCGGAGAAAACTCAGGATGGGTGGGGGTGGTCATTGCCACAGTGATTGGCTCAATTACATTAATACCGGGTTTTCTGGCCTTTCCCCTGGCAGCGGCACTACTTCAAAACGGCGCAGGTTATATGCAAATCGGTGCTTTTGTATCCAGTTTGATGATGGTGGGAATTGTGACCATGCCGGTTGAAGTTTTATATTTTGGGAAAAAAGCCACATTGTTAAGAAATGGCATGGGATTGGTCTTTTCGATTCTGGTTGCAATGGTCATTGGAGGGATTTTGTCATGAAAAAGAAGAGCGTCGAATTGGTCAAGCGGTATCGCTTTTTTGGGATAATGATTGCGGTCACCCTGGTTATACTGGCTGTCAGACCAGCCATGGGGGTTCAGGTCTACAGCCTGGCAATCAGCAGTGTGTTAGAAATGCTGGGGGTACTGCCGCCGATCTTTATTTTAATTGGTCTATTGGATGTCTGGGTAAAAAAAGAAACAATGGTCAAATACATGGGCAAAGATTCGGGGATTATTGGGGTATTATTGGGATTCTTTCTGGGAGCTGCCGCCGCCGGTCCGCTTTACGGGGCCTTTCCGGTGGCTGGGGTATTCTTAAACAAAGGCAGTCGGTTGGCCAATGTTTTTATTATCGTCGGGGCCTGGGCATCGATGAAAATACCATTGCTGCTTTTTGAAGTGGCGGCCATGGGCTGGCAGTTTACCCTGATCCGTTTGGTGATGGATGTTATCGGGGTACTGGTGATTGCCTATAGTATGGAAAGAATTCTCACCGATGCGGATGAGCGGCAGATCTATGAGTTGGCCCGCAAGATGAATCAATAGCTAACGGTGGCAGCACCACATAAAAAAGACACCCTTTCATTGATGAAGGTGTCTTTTGATTTAATGGTGGATTCGAAAAATTTAACTCAGTGAAGCTGCCAAGCCAAACAGTGCAATCATTGCCACAATGGCAATAACTGCAAAGACGATGTTGATAATAATCAGCACCAGACCAATGGTTTTACCGGTCTTGGCTTTTTTATTATCCGGATCAGCGGCATACTCTTTTTTGCCGTAGACAAAAGCCATGATGGCAGTGACTAGACCAGCCAGGCTGACAATTGAGGCGATGGTACTCAGACCGATCGTTGTCAAAATGATATTGACACCAATACAAATTAAAGAAATAATGCCAAAGGTAAACCCCTTCATTCCATCTTCAAAACTCATAATCATACTCCTTCCCTATTTCAAAATTGTTTCTGAGTTTATTATACCCGAAAAGAATAGCTGTAAACGAGTAATTTATTAGAAAATCAAGATTTAACAAATTTTAGTGGTCGGGAAATGAAACGATGTGGTTTTTTTTAGCGCGCTGACGCAGACATTGTGATAGCCTGACTGCTGATAGACTGGATAAAAAAATATATTTCAGCTATAATGGGGTCATGAAAAATTTTGAAACCTTTAAACAGTCCTATCAAATAAAACTAAATCTCCAGCAGGAACAGGCGGTGGTGCGAACCCGAGGTCAGAGACTCTTGCTGGCGGTGCCGGGCAGTGGTAAAACGACAGTGATTATCTGCCGGATCGCCTATTTGCTGGAGGTTTTACAAATCGATCCGGGGGAAATTCTGACCCTGACTTTCAGCCGGATGGGGGCCCGGGATTTAAAAGCCAGATATACCAAACTGTTTGGCGAATCCCAGGCAAAAACCCTCCATTTCAGCACCATCCACAGCTTTGCTTTGGGGGTTATCCGTCATTATGAGCGGAGCTACCGACGCCGGGCCCATACGGTACTGGGGAATATCACGCCGGTGATCCGGGAGTTATACCGGCAGCTTTTTCAGGAGCATCCGGGGGAAGTTGAACTGGGCGAAATTTGTCAACGGATCGGCTTTTGTAAAAACATGATGCTGACCGAGGCAGAAATAAAACTGCTGCCACCACTGGAGGTTGATTTTCTGGCAATCTATGAAGCCTATGAAAGCTATAAACGCCAGGAACAACTGATGGATTTTGATGACATATTAAAATATGCCTGGGGACTATTAAAAAAGTACCCTGAAATGCTGGCCTTTTTTCAGAATAAGTATACCTATATCCATTTGGACGAAGCCCAGGATACGTCAAAGATTCAGTTTAAAATCATTGAACTATTAACCGGGAAAAACGGGAATCTTTTTATGGTGGGGGATGAGGATCAGAGTATTTATGGTTTTCGGGGCGCTTTTCCTGAGGCTTTACTGACCTTTAAAGAGACCTGGCCCCAGGGCGAGGTCTTGCTGATGGAAACCAATTACCGCAGCACCCGGCAGATAGTTGACAAGGCCAATGCCTTTATCAAGCTAAACCATGAGCGCTACCAAAAAGAAATGGTGGTGCCTGGGGACAGGTCGTTTACTGGGGTGCCAATTGCCCGGGAATGGGTGACGTCCAGCGACGCTCAGTATCAGCTGATCATTGAAGCAATCCGCCGGGAAGGCAAGGAAATCGCGGTGCTTTATCGCAACAATGAGTCGGCTATTCCCCTGGTGGATCTCTTCGATGTGGCTGGAATCACTTATCAGATCAAGGAACATAGTCCACAGTTTTTCGGTCATTTTCTAATTAAGGATATCCGGCTTTTTTATGAGTTTGCAATTAATCCGGATGATATCAATTTATTCACCCAGGTTTACTATAAGATGGATACGGCCATCTCCCGGGAAACCATCAACCAGCTGGAGCGGCGACATAAACCTGGCGAAAATGTCCTTGACACCCTGATCAAGATCAGTGGCGACCGGGCCTGGCAGGTTAAACGGCTCAAAGAGCTTAAGGCCGGGTTTGAAAAACTACAGACGGTGCCGCCGCAGCGGGGAATTGTGATGATTCTGGATAGCCTGGGGTACCGCTCTTATCTCAATTTCAGGATCAGTTCCGGGCAATCAGAAGAAAGTATAGAGCAGAAGCTGACGGTGCTTAAAATTCTCGGGGGTCGGGTTAACAATTTTCCGGACTTTTTTGCTAAGTTGGAAAGGCTGTCTGAAAAGCTGCAGGAGCCTCAAACCAGAAAAGCGAAAACACCCCGAGTGACCCTGTCGACCCTCCATTCCAGCAAAGGGCTGGAATTTGAAAAGGTCTTTATCATTGATGCCACCGAAGGGCAGATTCCCAATGTCTCCAATACCCCGGAAGATGCCAAGGCCTACGCCGAAGAAGTCCGGCTCTTTTATGTCGGCGCCACCCGGGCCAAACAGGAGCTGATATTTCTCTGTGTCAAACACCGGGACAAGGACATCAAACCATCGCCATTTATTTCTTATTTAATTGATGGCCTGCCCCGAAAAAAATCGCCAACCGAAAAACCGGGGCTTCGGCATCGTGAGAGTTTTGGCCGTCAGCAGGGTAAATGGCAAGATTATCATACCGGTGCGGCCAGCGGCGCCACCGTCGATCTACAGGCTTATCAGCAGGGTCGGGTAGTGATCCATCAGCGTTTTGGGGCCGGTACCATTCTGACCCGTAACGGCAATATTGCCAGTATCCATTTTGAGAGCGCCGGGGAAAAGAAAATGAATCTGGCTGTCTGCCTGGAAAACGGTGTGATTAAATGATGGGTTGTATTTAATCAGGTTGTGGCAAACTGCCGTACCGGTCAATTGTTAATCTGTTGTATGCTGCAGACTCGGACAGGCTATCGTCATGTCCGCTGTGATGCATACAACATGATTTGTCGTTACTGGTACAGCTGTTGTAAATCGTCAAATCAGCAATGTTTTCTTGACAAAAATATAAATTAGGGCTATACTCAGAAAAAACAAACCGGTGATGGTGGAGTAAAGTCAGCAGCGCATTTAAAGCGAGTTGGGGATGGTGAGAGCCAAACAGGAAGCGGACTGGCATAATGGGCACCTGAGGGTGTGAGGAAAGGGCAGGGCCTGAGTATTTCACAACGTTTCATCCACGTTAAGGGATGGCAGATGTGATGGCATTTGCAGATCAAGTGCACAGGTTAGATTAGCCTGTGAATAAAGGTGGTACCGTGGGTTATTTTGACTCATCCTTTTATTGTTGCAGACAATAATGGGATGGGTCTTTTTTTATTACAGGAAAGAGGAAAAGAACAATGGAAACATTAAAAAATTTACAAGCGCTGGTCAAGCGACTGGAAGAGAAGAGTCCTTTTTATCAGCAACGGTTTAAAGCCGCTGGCATTGTGGCGGATGATATTAACACCATGGCTGATTTTGAGCAGCTGCCTTTTACTGATAAGGGTGATCTCCGCAATGCCTATCCCCTCGGTTTGCAGGCGGTACCGGACAGTGAGGTGGTACGGATTCATTCTTCATCGGGAACCACCGGCCAGCCGGTGATCATTCCCTATACCGCCAGCGATGTAGCTGATTGGGCGGAAATGTTCGCCCGTTGTTATCACTATGCCGGGATGACCGATGAAGACCGGATTCAGATTACCCCAGGCTATGGGCTCTGGACTGCCGGGATCGGCTTTCAGGCCGGGGCCGAGAAAATGGGCGCCATGGCGATTCCGATGGGGCCGGGGAACACCCAGAAACAATTGCAGATGATGGTCGATTTAAAAGCTACGGTGCTGGCCTCGACCTCATCCTATGCTCTGTTGCTGGCCGAAGAGGTGGCCAACCAGAATCTGGGCGATCAGATTCATTTAAAACGGGGTGTCATCGGTTCGGAACGCTGGGGCGACAAGATGCGCAGCCGGATTGCCGAAGAGCTGGGAATTGAGCTGTTTGATATTTATGGCCTGACCGAAATCTATGGTCCGGGCATTTCCATTGACTGCAGCGAACACGACGGGCTGCACTACTGGTCGGATTATCTGTATTTTGAAATTCTTGACCAGGAAACCCTAAAACCGGTGCCGGAAGGCGAGTACGGCGAACTGGTGATCACTACCTTCCGAAAGGAGGGGGCACCGCTGTTGCGCTACCGCACCCATGATATCACCCGCTTTATTCCCGGCCCCTGTGCCTGTGGCTCCGTTTTTCCCCGCCATGACCGGATTATTGGCCGCACTGACGACATGGTCAAGGTCAAGGGGGTCAACATTTACCCTGGCCAGATTGACGAGCTCTTAAAAACGGTGGCGGGGGTCAGTAGTGAATATCTGGCCACGGTCGATCATCAGGACGGTAAAGACCGGGTTGTTCTGGCGTTTGAAGTCTTAAACGGCATTGATCAAAAAGCAATCGAAGAGGAGGTCAAACGTCAGTTTAAATCCCGGGTGGGCTTAAGTGTCATTCCCCAGGCCAGCTCGATTGGCTCCTTGCCCCGATCCGAGAAAAAAAGCATCCGGATCATTGATCGTCGTTTCAGTTAAGTAGACAACCCCGGGGATCAGATCGTTTCGAAAAGCCGTCTTTCTAAAAAGTTGCCAGAAAAATTGATTTTTTATCCGGAATTGGGTATAATGAATTCGGCCACCTTGATTTAAGAGGAGAAAAAAATGAAAACAAAAAAACAAAAGAAAAACCGATTCAAAATCGTTCTCAACGAACCCACTGGCGAGAGTTCCGGGTGTAAGATCATTGAAGATACCGAAACAGGAATTAATTACTTATATCATTTTGATGAATTTGGCGGCGGACTCACGGTACTGATTGATGAAGAAGGTGAACCTTTAGTTGCCCCTGAAAAATAAAATACCCAGACCCTGAAAGAGATTTTCTTTTTCAGGGTTTTTGTATGCATTTTATTTCCGGTAAAAGTTTATTTCCATAAAATAGGTGTATAAACAAAAAAGGATATAAAAAATTGAACCCAAGAATTTAGCACCGAAGTGTTTGGCAGAGACCAGAATAAAAAAATGGAGGAAAAAATGAATACTTATATTGAAGATATTTTTGCCAGAGAAATACTGGATTCCCGGGGAAACCCAACCATTGAAGTGGATGTGATACTGGAAGATGGCACCATGGGCCGCAGCATTGTTCCATCAGGGGCCTCCACCGGGGCTTTTGAAGCGGTGGAACTGCGGGACAAAGATTGCAGTCGCTATCAGGGTAAAGGGGTATTAAAGGCGGTCGACAGTGTGGCTTATGCCCAGGAGTTTCTGGTGGGCATGGATGCTTCCGATCAAATAGCCGTTGATGGAGTGCTGATTTCTCTGGATGGCACTGAAAACAAAAGTAAGCTGGGTGCCAATGCGATTTTGGGGATTTCCATGGCTACGGCCCATGCGGCGGCCAAATCATTAGGGTTGCCCTTTTATAAATATCTGGGTGGCGTTAATGCCAAACTGCTACCGACCCCGATGATGAACATTTTAAACGGCGGGGAACATGCCGACAACAATGTTGATATTCAGGAGTTTCTGATTATGCCGGTGGGTGCCCGGGACTTTCGGGAAGCGGTGCGGATGGGCTCAGAAATCTTTCATCAGCTCAAAAAAGTGCTTGGCGAAAAAGGGATGGCCACCTCAGTGGGCGATGAAGGCGGTTTTGCCCCGAATCTCAAATCCAATGAAGAAGCGCTGCAGTTGATTGTAGAGGCCATTGAAGGCGCTGGCTATCTTCCAGGTGAAGATGTCCAACTGGCGATGGACGTAGCAGCTTCGGAAATGTATAATGAAGAAACCAAAAAATATTTTTTGGCTGGTGAAGGGGTTGAAAAAACTGCCGAGGAAATGATTGCGTTTTATGAAATGTTAATTGACAAGTATCCGATTATTTCAATTGAGGACGGTCTGGACGAAGAGGACTGGGATGGCTGGAAAATCATGACCGAGCGGCTGGGAAAAAAGGTGCAGCTGGTTGGGGACGATATTTTTGTCACCAATACCGGGCGGCTTAAACGGGGCATTGACACTGGGGTGGCCAATTCAATTCTGGTTAAGGTTAATCAGATCGGCACCCTGACGGAAACCCTGGATACCATTGAAATGGCTAAACGGGCCGGTTATACCGTGGTGGTTTCCCATCGCTCCGGTGAAACCGAGGATGTTACCATTGCCGACCTGGTGGTGGCCGTCAATGCCGGACAGATTAAAACCGGGGCGCCATCCCGAACTGACCGGGTGGCCAAATATAATCAGCTGATGCGGATTGAAGAACAGCTGGGTCTGCTGGGTGACTACGCTGGGAAAGATGCGTTTTATAATATCAAATAAAGAAAACACAAATAAGGAAGTGAAACAATGTATTTAAAAGGATTGGGTATTGCCTGTCATCCGCCGGTGTTGATCCCGGAGGTTGGGCAAGGCCGAGAAAATGAAGCACAAAAAACGATCCGGGGATTACGGGATCTGGCGCTGAAGGTGGCCGAAATTAAACCGGAGGTGATTGTTTGTATTACACCCCACGGCAATGTATTTCGCGATGGCGCAGCAGTGGTTTATGAAAATCAGATCAGTGGTGATTTGCGAAATTTTGGATATCCGGAGATCAGCCTGACAAAAGACTGCGATATGGGGCTGCTGGATGAGCTGAATGTGGGTTTTGCCAAAAATAACTGCCACACTATTTTTTTGAATCATAAAATTGCCAAAGAGTATAAAATTGGTCTGGAGCTTGATCATGGGGTGTTGATACCACTTTATTTTATCGAAAAATACTATCGAAGCTATAAGATTGTCCATGTAACCATTGGTGATCTGAGTTTGATTGAGCTTTATAAAATGGGGACAGTAATACGAGAAGCCATCGAAGCCCGGGGCAAAGAAGCGATGATTCTGGTTTCTGCTGATCTTTCGCACTGTCTTAAAGATGAGGGGCCATATGCCTTTAATCCGATGGGGCCGTTGTTTGACGAAAATATTGTTACTGGCATCAAAACCAAAAATTACTACTCGATTCTAACCGTTCCCCACCAGGTCTATGAACCTGCCGGTCAATGCGGGTTAAAACCAATCGTGATGGGATTGGGCGCCACTGATGGTCTGGACACCGAAGCCACGGTCTTTTCTTATGAAGGGCCTTTTGGGGTTGGTTACATGTCGGCCTTTATCGATTTGACCGATAAAAAAATTCCCAGTCTGCTTAGTCGCTATGAAGAAGATAAAGTGCTTTCCTATAAAGAACGGCGTTCAAACGAAAGCCCCCTGGTAGCATTGGCCAGAGCGACCATCAATACCTGGGTGCAACGGGGCCGGAAGCTGAATTTTGATCATTACAAAAGTCAGGTTGAAATCGAAGATGATGTTCTGGGTGAACTGGAAAACAATCAGGCCGGGGTTTTTGTCTCGCTGCATAAGCATGGTGAACTGCGGGGCTGCATCGGCACCACCGGGCCGGTGACCGAAAGCATCGCTCAGGAGATCATCCGCAATGCCATTGAGGCGTCAACCTATGATCCCCGGTTTATGCCGGTGGAAGAGCAGGAACTGATGGAGCTGGAAATCAAGGTGGATGTCCTGGGTGTGCCCGAAGTGGTTAACAGTATGGCTGAACTGGATGCCAAAAAGTATGGGGTTATTGTTGAGAAGGATCTCCATCGGGGTTTGCTGCTGCCTGATCTGGAAGGGGTCAACACGCCGGAAGAACAGATTGCCATTGCCAAACGAAAAGCCGGTATCGCTGAAAGTGACAGCGATGTGATTTTGCAGCGCTTTCAAGTGATCCGGCATCAGTAAACATCAAAAACTGGTCAATTGATCTAAAAGTTTTGAAAAGGCAACGGGTAAGGCCAGGTCATCGATCTCAGACAGCGCCTTAAACTGATAGTCTGCGTGTGTGTGCGCCTGGTTGGAGACGAGGTGGGAAGTTGACACGGGTTCCCGGATTGCATTGTCCAAATCAAAACCATAGATGGACATCTCCCAGATGATATGCGAGAATACATGACGGTTGGTGCCGATAAAGATAGGTTCATTTAGCTCGGGGAAATTTTCTTCGAGCTTTTTTGTGATGTCCTGGCCATGACCAGCCACGGTTTCGGTAATCGGAAAGGACCACAGCCCGGATAAGAGACCGGAATCCGGCCGGCGCACAAAAAATAGACAGCTGCTTTGTTTGACGATGCCAACTTCCATTTTTTTAGTGAGCTGCTTCGTTTTTTTCTTTTTGACCGGAAGCTGTCCGGTGGTTCCGGCGGCATGACTCTGACAGCCACTGCGGATCGGGCAGATCAGGCATTTGGGACTTTGGGGAGTACAGATCACGGCGCCCAGCTCCATCAGTGCTTCATTAAAATCGCCAGCGTCATCTGGTAGAATACCTTCAATAAAGCCAGTCATCCGCTTTTTTGTTTTGGCATCGCCAATATCATCAAAGCTGTTGCCATAGCGGCTGATCACCCGGAGAACATTGCCATCCACGGCACTAACCTTTTCATTAAAGGCAATGCTGGCGATGGCACCACCGGTATAAGGGCCAATGCCCGGGAGCTTAAGCAGTTTGGCAAAGGTTTCGGGCATGTTACCCTCATAGTCAGAGACAATAATCCGGGCCGCCTGATGGAGGTTGCGGGCCCGGGAATAATAACCCAAACCCTCCCAGGTCTTAATGACCTCATCGACCGAGGCTTGCGCCAGGGAAAAAACAGTGGGGAACGTTGCTATAAATCGGTTATAATAGGGTATTAATGTATCTATCTGGGTTTGTTGCGCCATAATTTCCGAAATCCAGATATAATAGGGGTTCCGGGTTTGGCGAAAGGGCAGATCCCGCTTCGCTTTTTCAAACCATTTAAGTAGATCGGTCTGTAATATTTCAATTTGTTGCTGATTTATTTTGGTATCGAGCATTTGGTCTCCGTTCGTTAAAGTTCATTCAATTCAAAGTATAAAATAAGGCACAAGATGTAGTATAGAACAGTTTCCTAAAAACTAGCTTGTCCAGTGTCAATCAGCCCCAAAAGGCCAGGACAAGAATTTACCCCATCCCCCATTATGGCCTTAGAATGGGCAAAAACACGGTTTGTAATTGGGATGGGGTCACCATTTAGACCCGCAAACGCCACAAAAAACTTGACATAAAATGGGTAGGATGGTAAACTTGCTGTAACAAACGTGTAACTTTTATTTATGCAATTTTGACAAAATGAAAGGTTTTATTTATGAATAGAGAGAGAGAAACCGGTGGTTTTCTTAAGAAATATCCCGGCGTCAAGATTGGAATCATAGCCTTGATTCTGCTTCTGGTTGTGGGTGTTTCCAGTGCTTTTACCGTTGAAAAAGAAGTTTCAGTGAACTTCGAAGGCAAGGTATACACTGCCAATGGAAAACTACTCGAATCCCTGGAAGAAGTTCTGATTGCCAATGAACTTCCGGTCAGTGACGAATATAAATATAGCGTACCGTTGACAACCTTGTTTAAAGATGTCATTGATGTAACAATTGAAAAGAAGATTTCCGGAAATATCCAAGTTGATGGAAAAACCATTGCCTACTTATCAGGCGGTGCCACTGTTGGCGATGTTCTTGAAGAGAACGGGGTCAAGCCGGATGAGGATGACAAGGTTGAACCGGGATTAAATACCCCATTAACTGAGAAAACCGGAACAATCAAAGTAACCCGGATATCCTACGTGGAATCAACTGGCATTAAAGATGTGCCGATGAAGGCCACCATCAGAGAAAATCCTGAGTTGCCGATGGGCACCCGAATTGTTGTTCAGGTTGGACAAAACGGCAAAGCCAACAAGAAAGAAAAGATCCGCTACGAAAATGGTGTCGAAGTCAGCCGGGAAGTAATTACCTGTGAAGTCATCATGCCAGCGGTGGAAGAAATTATTGAAGTGGGTCCCTCGACAACCATAACAATGCCGGAGGCGGTAGAAGTATCCTCGGTTATTGGGAATGTCAATGTCGAAAAAAGTGCTACCGGTGACGGCAGTACAAGCATAAATCAGGAAAGTGGTTTTAAAGGGAGTATGGTAGTCAGTGCCACTGCTTACACCGCCACTGGCAATAACACCGCTTCGGGAACTGTGCCACAGTCAGGCCGAACGATTGCCACCTGGGGAGGAATTCCTTTCGGAACTAAAGTTTATATCCCGGCACTTGGCGGTATCTATACCGTTGAAGATCGGGGAGGCGCAGTCGGCTATGGGATTATCGATATTTATATGGATAGCGAAGCTGAATGCGAAGCCTGGGGCCGACAAAACATTGAAATATACTTTGTTGAGTAGTTTAAAAAGACGATGATTTTCATCGTCTTTTTGTTTGCCGATTTTTAGCGGAGCAATGGTGGTTTGGAGGCAAATGTAAAATGGCGGACCGAAAAAGGTGATGTTGGGAAAAAATAGAGATATCGTTTTTGTACTCAGAAAAAACATTATTCTAAAAAAATACACTTGTACTTTGTATACAATGCTTGTTATACTACTCCTATATACGAAATAGCGTGTTGTTTTGCTATGGAACTCGGAGGAAGACATGGAAATTAAAATTGTTAAAACAGCAAACCCCAAGGAAAAACCAGAAGAGGACTCGTTGATCTTCGGTGTCGAATTTACGGACTATATGTTTGAGATGGACTATACTGAAGGGATTGGCTGGCATGATGCCGTCATTAAGCCCTACGGCCCCATTGAGATCATGCCTTCAGCCATGGTGCTTCACTATGCCCAGGAAGTTTTTGAAGGCTTAAAAGCATATAAAACGCCAGCTGGTGAGATTCAGCTGTTCCGACCAGATGAAAACTTCAAACGAATGAACCGCTCCAATGCCCGGATGTGTATTCCGCAAATCGATGAGAATTTTTTGCTGGAAGCCTTAAAAGCCTTGGTTAAGATGGATGAAAGCTGGATTCCTAAATCCCCGGGAACATCGCTTTATATCCGGCCATTTGTTTTTGCCACCGATCCGTTTATCGGGGTGCGGGTTTCCAAACGCTACAAATTTATGATTATCATGTCGCCAGTGGGATCTTATTATAAAGGTGGGATGGTTCCCAGTCGCATTTATGTGGAGTCAGAATTTGCCCGAACGGTTCGTGGTGGTACCGGTGAAGCCAAATGCGGTGGTAATTACGCTGGTGGTCTGGCGGCTCAGCAGAAAGTTCATGAAATGGGTTTTGAACAGATTCTCTGGCTGGATGGCGAAAAAAGACAGTACATCGAAGAAGTGGGCACCAGTAATGTCTTCTTTTTAATCGATGGCGTTTTTGTTACCCCGTCACTAGAGGGAACGATCTTAAACGGCATTACCCGAAAAAGTGTGATCGAACTATTAAAGCACTGGGGCGAAACCGTGGAAGAACGTCGGATCACCATCGACGAATTATATCAGGCCTATCAGCAGGGAAAAATCACCGAAGCCTTTGCCACCGGCACAGCGGCCGTTATTGCGCCGATTGGCACATTAGGGTGGAAAGATGTGGAGATGACCTTTAACGACGGTAAAATCGGCGAATACTCGCAAAAAATATATGATACCCTCTATGATGTCCAAACCGGCAACAAGGAAGATCCGTTGAACTGGATTGTTAAATTATAAAAATTAAAAATTTAAAAAAAGTTTATCAAAACACTTGACAATAGGCGTTTTCACTGGTAATATTAGTCTTGCATTTTGAATTACGAGAGGTACCGAAGTGGTCATAACGGGGCGGTCTTGAAAACCGTTAGGGTGCAAGCCCACGTGGGTTCGAATCCCACCCTCTCGGCCATCAAATGCTTGAAAAGTAAATAATCACATTTGCATTATTACCTTTGGAGAAGTACTCAAGTGGCTATAAGAGGTGCCCCTGCTAAGGGTATAGGCCGTTAACGCGGTGCGTGGGTTCAAATCCCACCTTCTCCGCCACCATGAACTACGCATCAAAATTGATGTTAGATAGAACCTGTTACAAAAGTAGCAGGTTTTTTTGCGTTCAATAAATTTAGTGAACATTATTTAAAAAATCTAAGATGATAAGGAGACGTAAATTGAAAAAAATATTTCAAATAGAATATCTTCATATCTTTCATCGATGGTATAATTAAAGTTATATTAGAGCGAATGTTGATCAATAATGCAATTGTGACACAAATACTTAGCGGAGGGTTTAGGAATGGAAGAAATTAAAAAGTACACACAGGACGAGGTTAACAGCACACTTTGGAAAGCCTGTGATACGTTCCGGGGGAAAATTGATTCATCAGTTTATAAAGACTATGTCCTGGTCATGTTATTTATTAAATACGTTAGTGATATATATAAAGAACATAAAGAAGCGTTAATGGAAAAATACGACAACGATGAAGAAATGGTTAATCGCCAAATGAAGCGTGAACGATTCGTCCTAGATGAAATATCTACCTTTGATTATATCTATGATAAAAGAAATCAATCTGACATAGGGGAAACAATCAACAAGGCTCTGGCACACGTCGAAGAAGAAAATAAAACAAAGTTAAGAAGTGTCTTTAAAAATATCGATTTTAACTCGGAGTCAGTTCTTGGCAACACGAAAGAACGAAATTCCATGCTTAAAAACCTGTTGGAAGATTTTGTTGATCTGGATCTAAGACCGTCTCGACTTATTGAAGAAGATGTTATTGGAAACGCCTATGAATACATGATTGCAAACTTTGCTTCGGATGCCGGAAAAAAAGGGGGGGAATTCTTTACTCCCTCGGAAGTCTCTGAAATTTTGTCACGACTGGTTAAACCGGAAGAAAATGATCGCATATATGATCCAACTTGTGGATCGGGGTCACTTCTCATTCGGGCATTCAAAAAAATACCATCAGGAAAAGCACAGATCTATGGGCAAGAAAGAAACGGACAAACCCAGTCTTTATGCCGGATGAACATGTTTCTTCATAATATCGATGATGCAAGAATAGCCTGGGGAGACACTCTTTCAAACCCGCTTCATTTAGAAAATGATAAGCTTATGAAATTTCAGGTTGTTGTTGCAAATCCACCATTTTCACTAGATAAATGGGCCATGGGTTTTGCCGGTGAGGGCGATGATAAGACCTTTAAAATGAGTGAAGGAAATGACCCTTATAAACGGTTTGAATGGGGTGTGCCACCATCATCAAAAGGTGACTACGCCTTTGTACTCCATATGATCAATTCTTTGGCTGAAGGGGGTAGAATGGCAACCGTTCTTCCACATGGTGTCCTGTTTAGAGGAGCTAGCGAAGGCAGAATCCGGAAGAATATCATTGATATGAACTTGCTAGATGCTGTTATCGGCCTGCCAGCAAATCTTTTTTTTGGTACCGGCATACCGGCTTGTATTTTGGTCTTTAAGCAAAATCGGAACAGAGATGAGGTTCTTTTCATTGATGCTTCAAAGGAAGGCATGTATGAAAAAAGCAAGAACCAAAATAAGCTTAGAGAAGAAGATATCCAGCGAATTATAGATGCCTATGAGAAATATGAAACTATTGATAAATTTACCTATGTCACCACTCGGGAGGAAATCAGAGAAAATGACTATAATCTGAATATACCCCGCTATGTTGATACCTTTGAAGAAGAATCATTTATTGATATGGATAAAGTGGCAAAGAATATTTTTAATATAAAGGTGGAATTAGCTGAAGTTGAAATTCAGATGGCTAAGTATCTCGCGGAGCTCGGATTAGGGGGCATAATAGGTGAGTAAAGAACTGAAAGAGAGAATAAAATGTATAAAGCAAGGTAAGTTATTAGAAGGTTATAAAATAGAAAAAAATAGAATTATCCCGGAAAATTGGAATTTTGAAGCAATAAGTGATTTGATTGAAAAAATAAAAAAGCCTGTGAAAGTTGAACCTAAATGTGAATATAGACAAATTGGGATTAGATCTCATGGTAAAGGGATATTCTACAAAAATGTAGTTACCGGTGAAGAACTTGGGAAAAAATCAGTGTTTTGGATAGAACCAGATTGTTTTATAGTAAATATTGTATTTGCATGGGAAATGGCGATAGGAAAGACTACGAATAAAGAAATAGGAATGATAGCCTCTCATCGATTTCCAATGTATAAACCTAAAAGAAATAAATTAGATCTAGATTTTATGACGTATTTTTTTAAATCACCATGGGGGAATAATCTGTTAGAGTTAGCTTCGCCAGGAGGCGCTGGTAGAAATAAGACTTTGGGCCAAGATGAATTTTTAAAACTTAAAATACCTGTACCTCCTTTAGCAGAACAACAAAAAATTACTGACATCCTCTCTACTTGGGATAAAGCCATCGAGCTCAAAGAGCAACTGATCGAAGAAAAGAAGCAGCAAAAAAAAGGACTGATGAAGGAACTTTTAACCGGCGAAGTCAGGTTGCCTGGGTTTAATGGAAAGTGGAAAGAAATTAAATTAGGTGATGTAACTAAATACCAGTCTTCAAATATTAGTATTTCTTCTTTAGAAAATTATGTAGGACCTGAGTTATATCCAGTTTATAGTGCTACGGGAATTTACAAGTACATCGATCAATGCAATGTATTTGTTGATTATATAGCAATAATCAAAGATGGTGCAGGTGCAGGAAGGTTATGTAGAGGAGTTAAAGAATCTTCAGTAATTGGAACTATGGGATGTATTATCAATAATAAGAATGTAGACTTTGAATTTCTTTATCAACAATTGCAATTGATTGATTTCAAGAAATATATTAAAGGTTCAACAATCCCGCATGTTTATTATAAAGATTATAAAAATGAGACTATACAAAAACCAACCATTGAAGAGCAGAAAACAATTGCTAAACTTCTAAAGACGAGTGATAGAGAGATCGAACTACTTGAACAAGAACTTTCAGCTCTTAAACTCCAAAAAAAAGGCCTTATGCAACTTTTATTAACTGGCATTGTCAGGGTGCAATCCTAAACAGCGTACTAATCATTCAGAATATATGAGGTGGTCACTTGGAAAAAGCAAAAGAATATGATGAACTGAATATCTCCCAAATTCCGGCACTTGAGGTTCTCGTAAAGATGGGTTATAGCAAGATTCCCTCAGCTGAAGCCCAAGCTATGCGTGGAAATCTACATAATGTAATCTTAAAAGACGTCCTGTATCAGCGTTTAAAGGCTATTAATGTCTATGAATACAAAGGCGTTATACAGCAGTTTTCTGAGAAAAACATTTTACAATCAATGGATGATATCGATGAAGCTCTTACTGATGGCTTGATTAAAACCAATGAGAAGATTTATGATTCTCTACTGCTTGGCCGATCTTATGCTGAAATAGTGTCCGACACGGATGGTGTTCGTTCTTTTAATATCAACTATATCGATTGGGAACATCCTGAAAACAATGTATTTCATATAGTTGAGGAATTTTCAGTTGAAAAAGAAGATGGAACCGGGACAGTACGGCCGGATATCGTTCTTTTCGTCAATGGTATTCCCATAGCAGTGATTGAATGTAAAAAAGCGTCCATTTCTGTTGATCAGGGAATTAGCCAGATGATCCGTAATCAGGGTAAAGATTATGTGCCAAATCTCTTTAAATTTGTCCAGATCGTCATGGCGACCAATAAAAATGATACTCAATATGCGACAGTGAATACCCCAAGTAAATTCTGGTCTTTATGGAAAGAAGCTGCGGAATCCTGCGAATACGAATGGTTTGAGCAAGAGCTGAATAAGGCCGTCTTTAATCGCATTCCAACTGATCAGGACAAAAGTATGGTAGCCTTATTTCATCCCAAGCGGATATTGGATATGATCAGATTCTTCACCCTCTATGATAATAAGGTGAAAAAGATAGCTCGATATCAGCAATACTTTGCGGTTAAAGAAATTATCCGAACCATTGAAGAACTTGATAAGAATGGGAACCGTCAGTCCGGTGTTATTTGGCATACTCAAGGGTCGGGCAAGTCCTTGACCATGGTGATGCTGGCACGGTATATCCTTTCAGAAATGGCAAATGTCCACCCCCAGGTGCTGGTAATTACCGATCGAATTGATCTGGATGATCAGATCCATCAAACCTTTAATCATTCACGACTTAGAGCAGCTAAAGCCAGTAGCGGTCGAAATCTGATCGCCTTGATTAATGATCGAAAAGCGGATATCATTACGTCACTTGTCCATAAGTTTGACACTGCAGCCAAGTATCAGGAACCGATTAAATCAAAGGATATTTTTGTGCTGATCGATGAATCACATCGAACACAGTATGGGGAGCTTCATATCAAAATGAAGAATATCTTTCCTAATGCCTGCTATTTAGGATTCACCGGGACACCTCTGATGAAGAAAGACAAGAAAACCGTCAGTAAGTTTGGCGGTCGCATGATTCACAAATACACCATTAAAGATGGTGTTGATGATGGAGCCATTGTACCACTGCTCTATGAAGGCCGATATGTTGAGCAGACGGTCAATCGGGCTGCAGTGGACAAACGAATTGCCATGATTGTCAGAAATCTCAATGAGAAACAGGCCGAAATGCTTAAGGCAAAGTGGAGTCAGTTTGAAGCCATCGCCTCATCAGAACAGCGGATACGGTTGATTGCAGATGATATCTATGTTCATTTCACAAAATTCTATAAAGGAACTTTTGCTAAAGCCATACTTGCCACCAATTCCAAGTTTGACGCGATCCGTTATTTTGAAGCTTTTGAAGAATATAATGATATTCATACAGCGGTCATTATGTCACCCCCGGATCAGCGGGAGGGTTATGATGAAGTTGATGAAGAACCCAAGGATCGGGTGGTTAAGTTCTGGAACAAATTGATGGCGGGTTATGCTGATCCTCAGAAATATGAAGATCGGATCAAAAGTGAATTCGTTGATGGCGATAGTATTGATATTCTGATTGTGGTGGATAAGCTACTGACAGGATTTGACGCCCCCAGGGCAACGGTTTTATACATTGATAAGCCATTGAAAGAACACAATCTACTCCAGGCTATTGCCCGGGTAAATCGTCTCTATGAAGGGAAGGATTATGGGCTGATCATTGATTACCGGGGCCTCATACAGGAACTAGATTCCGCAATGAAAACCTATTCTGGGGCAGGACTTGAAAACTTCGATAGGGAAGATATTTCCGGCGCTCTAGTCGATGTCATTGGTACAGTGGGTTCCTTAAAACAGGCCTATTCCAATCTAGCTAGGATCTTTAAGGGGATCAAGAATAAAAATGATCACGAAGAATATGAACTAGCCCTCGAAAATGAGGAAATCCGGAATAATTTCTATAATGAGCTTAGTCAATTTGGCAAGTATCTGGGAATTGCTTTAGAGTCCGAACATATTTACAATGCCCTTGGGAATGCAGAGCTGCTTCATTATAAGAAAGAGTTGAAATTCTATCAGGAGCTTCGAGCAGCTGTTAAATTGAGATATTCTGATGCCATTGATCATAAGGAATACGAATCTAAAATGAGAAATTTGATGGATACCTATATTGCAGCAGAAGATGTTATCAACATTACAGCACCAGTGGATATCTTAAATGAAGAGAAATTTGAAGAAGAATTACTAAGACTGGGTTCACCAAGAGCAAAAGCAGATGCGATCCGAACCCGGATGACAAAAAGTATCAGTGGCAAGTGGGATGAAAATCCGGCTTACTATAAAAAGTTTTCTCAGCGGATTGAGGAAATCATTGCCGAATATAAGGAAAAACGGATCTCAGATGCTGAATATCTGCAACATATGAATGAAGTGAAAAAGGATTACCAGAAAGGGTATTCAGGAACCAGTTATCCAGCGCAGATCAAACACAACAGCCATGCTCAGGCATTTTACGGGGTTGTGAAAGAAGGTCTGGAACGATATTGCGATGCCACCGATCAAAATGGTGATCACGTCCACGAACCGACTGAAATATACAATTATGAAAATATTCTGGCAGATGTTGCCATTGATGTGGATGCGATCATTGGTGAGCATTCAAAAGTCGACTGGCATGACAACCAGGATGTTCACAATGCTATTTCAACCGCACTGGATGATCGTTTCTATCAACTTAAGAAAAATGAACTCCCGAATTTGACGTTTGATCAGATTGATCGAATCATCGAGGATATTAAAACTGTTGCGCTGAGGCGGTATTAGGTGAATCCTATGGAAAAACATACAATACAATATAGTGAGAGAACCATCGAATTTGAATTGATCAGAAAAAAAATAAAGAACATCAATCTTAATATAAAACCAGATATGACCATCGAAGTCTCAGCAAATGACAAAGTGCCAGTTGATTACATTTTGAAATTTGTGAAAGAAAAAGCACCTTGGATCATAAAAAATCTGGGTTATTTTAAAGATGTACAGCCAGAACAGTATTCAAAAAAAGAATATGTCAGCGGAGAATCTTTTAAATACTTGGGGAAACAGTATCGTCTTAAGGTAGCGGAATCCGATAAAGAAGGGGTTCGGTATTACCAAGGTTTCATTGAGCTCAAAGTAAAAGATCGAAAGAACTATCATCGAAAAGAAAAACTTGTGGATGATTGGTTTAAGGAAAAAGCAGTGATGAATTTTCATAAGAGTCTCGAACGAACCTATCCGTTAGTTGAAAAATATGATGTCAAATTGCCGGAGATCCATATAAGAACGATGAAAGCCAGATGGGGATCTTGCATTAAAGATAAGAACGTTATTATGCTTAACAAGGCGCTGATCAAAGCGCCGAAGTTTTGTATTGATTATGTGGTGCTTCATGAGCTGGCGCATTTCAAATACCGCAATCATGATCCGGAATTCTACACCTTTATGACGATGCTGATGCCGGATTGGAAGCAACGGAAAGAGATATTGGATGAAGAAGTAGTACGTGGATTATAGCTAAAAATAAAAGTAAAATTAATGAAATTAAACCCTAGTGCCACTCCACAAATGAAGTTAGCACTAGGGTTTTTAACTGGCAAAATTTACAATTTAATCCATTTTATGTCATTTCTGGGAACATAACTATTGATAATTTTATCGGCTTCATCTTTTGTTATTGTACGATTTAGATTTTTAGCATCATTCAAAATATAATAAGGCTTTTCAAAGGTGACCGTTTGGACAGTGGCGGTGGTATTTCCATTAATTTTTTTTAGATTTCTTCGATTCTTCTAGTAACTCTCATTGTAGCAGGTCCGCTTTTAGTGTATGTCATGGCAGAAGTGACAAATAGAGCATTAAAACTCTTTGGAATGTCCTTTTGAGATTTAGTGAGGTAACCAAAGGGCTCTAGAACCACACGCACCATTGTACCTAATGCTTGTTTGGTAAAATTGTCTCGAAGATCAAATATAGGTGATACTTGATTCTGGTAAAAATTTTCGATTTGTGAGAGACAAGCACAAAGTGCAGGCTTTCCAGCTTCACTAATATCAATCATTGCAATGATGTTTTTATCATCAGATAGGATATTTTCAAAGATGTGAATAGCTTCAGAATTACCATCAAATTTCTTATAGTTAGGTGCCTTTGCAATAAAGTCGTTGAACGTAGCTTTCATAAATAACCTCCAGTTATATTAGTTATGTGATATCACGTAACTAATATAACATGTTAAAAACCAGAATGCAATACATTTGTAAAAAAAATTCGCACATTCAAGAGATTCTTGCATAAAAAACTGGGGTTTGAGAAAATAGAACAAAGTTTGAAATTCTAATTAGCTTTTATATGATAATATAAAAAATACAGAGAACGGTTTTGTTCAGGTGAGAACGAGAAGCAAGATAAGATTCATTGTGAGTTTGTAATTTGGTTTTAATGGAAGTTAATTTTAACTCGAAAAGCTGCGTTAAGTATGACCTTCTCCGCCACCAAGAACTACGCATCAAAATTGATGTTAGATAGAATCTGTTACGATTGTAGCAGGTTTTTTATTTGGAAAAAAGAAATGCTATTCTTACTTTTGGCGATTATCTGGTATTTTGTTTGATGTGACGATATAATTAAAAATAAAACAGTACGAGGTATTATTTATGAAAAAGAAATTGGCAGTG
>NZ_LKEU01000028.1 GCF_001766835.1 Acetobacterium wieringae
ATAAAAGACATCCAACATCTCGAATCTGAAACGGTCAGAACCCGTTATGAGCTGAGCCGTCATCTTGCATATCCCTATGATGAGTATCTCAGAAGTGACATTCTCTCCGATCTGGGCCGGCGATACAATGATCATCCCGCTTATCAGGTCTATATTCAGTTGTTATATAATAACCAGGATCCCATGGAAACCGATGCGTGGTGCGAACATATCTGTCGCCTCGCTCATGGCCACCATGATTCTGAGTATTAGCATTTAGTTACGACTGGTTCAGCTTCCGTGAGGGTGGATCTCACCCTCCGTGAAGCTGGGTCGAAATGACCGTGCAAATGGAGTTTGCCGGTCGGAATATACAAAAACGAGCAAGCTTATTAAAAGCATGCTCGCAGCAATCATCTAAACAAATAACAGCAGGGAAACCGAGAAGATATTACTCCGCTGGTTAATATCCATCGACCCATCGTATTTTTGTAAAACACTTTTAACATTTTCCAGACCTAACCCATGTTGACTCGGTTCCTTATTTGTTGACAGATAGCGATTGCCAACTTTTACACGTTCTCCCTGATAGGGATTTTCCACCAGAATAATTAAACGCCCTTTATCATAGTTTATGTTTGTTTTTATCTGTCTTTCTTCTTCCAAATCAGCAACAGCCTCAATAGCGTTATCCAGTAAGTTTCCTAAAATTATCGCCAAATCAAATGATGGTATGTCCATTTTTTCGGGAATACTCAAATCAAGTGCGATTTTTATATTTTGTTGTTCTGCTGCCTGAATTTTAAAATTTAAAATACTGTCAATATCGATGTTTTCGGTGCACGCATATTGTTTCTTATCGTCATAAACATCAGTCATCTTTGCTAAATGCTTTAAAGCAGCGTCTCTTTCCCCTTTTTCAACCAATGCATAGATAACCGATAAGTGATTACGCAGATCATGCCGCATTGCTTTCGTTGTTTTTAAGGATGACTCCATTAGTTCGAATTGTTTTTGGTAGTATTTGTTTTGCTGGCCAAGCAAAATTTTATCCATTTTATCGACCATCGAAGCTGAAATGACATCATACAAATAAAACGTTGTAAAATTAACAAGTAATATCAGTACCACGCCAATTAAAATCTGCTCCCAGGAAAGACCCGTTGCTTGAAATAAGGTTAGAATAATATATAGAGATGAAATCGGGATTATAATAATTGCTGCCCAATTAGCAAGCGGGATTATTTCTCCTTTTCTGATATTCTTATAATTGTTTAGGATGCGTATGACCAGATATAGCAAAATTTGAAAAATGAACAGTCCATATACTGACGAATAGTTGTTAACGGTTATTAAAGAATACTTAAAATAACCACTCAGCAAGGCAACAATCACCTCAATACACATTCCAATTAAATAAATCATCAATACCGACAAAAGACGCCTTTTAATCCCAGCTTTATAGTTAAATGACAAACCAAAATAAGCAACGATATTACCGATCATCGTAACGACCGGTATATTAATCGTTAAATATACCAGTGCAATAAATATGTAATATCCCGCATAGGATAAGAATTCTATCCTATGATTGACTTCTTTGGTCTCAAAGAAAATATGCATAAATTTATAAACGATATAGGTTCCAAAAATATTGGTTATCAAATATACCATTTCATAGGTGCTTAGCGCCATTAAAGAAACCTCTCACTTTCGTATTTCATCTGAAGTCCTCTGACTTCTTTCCGCTTTAACTGACTAATTGGCAGACAAGCCGAATTTGACATCACAACCTCGTCATACTTAAATTTGGCTACCTGTTCATAATTGATAATATACGATTTGTGAATGGTAATAAACCGATATTTTGCCACTTGCCGAAATACCTCATGGAGTTTGCCATAAAATAATTTTTCCCCGGTTGTGGTCACAATTTTAATTTCTCGATTGACACTCTGAAAATAGATGATGTTTTTTATAGGAATTTTATGTGTCTCCGATCCTATTTTATAACTAAAAATGCCACCTAAACGGTTTGCTAATTTCATGGCCAGTTCAACGTCTTTGATTACTTCATCCGGCTCCACTGGTTTTGACAGAAAATGCATTGGCCGAACCTCAAACAAATCTTTAAAGTAGCTATCTTTACCCGAAACATAGACAATCTGCGTGACCTGGTTGTCCATTTCTTCGCGAATTTTGCGACCCAGATCAAGTCCATTAAAACCCTTCATTTCAATGTCCAAAAAGATTAAATCAAAATTATGTTCACGTTCCATATAAATACCAAGTTTTTCAGCCGAATAAAACACTTCAATTTTCATTTCCTGCAGGGTTGATTTTTTATATTGTAAAATAATACTTTCAATTTCCGAACAGATTCCACGCTGATCATCACAGATTGCGATACTAAACATTCAGGGCACCTTCTCTTTATGGTTTATAAAATCATTTTACATGACAATAAAACAACTGTCCAGTTTAATGTCGCTATTTAATCCGCTAAAGATGTATTTATTTCTTAATCCACAATAAAAAAACGCCACCGTTAATACGATAGCGTCTAAAAAAATGTTCAGTTTTATTTTTAAGTTCCAGCACCCATCATTGGTGCTGTTAATCTTTAGTTATTATTAGTTGATGGCATCCACAGCCGTCATCAACTCCAAAATCGATCCATACCAGTTTTTAATCATATGGCGCATCAGCCCCACCTGTTCAGCTTTGGCCAGCAGCCCAAAGATTGGAATTTTGGAGCCGTAAGCCGCACCAATTTCAGCCCAGGCATCACAGCCGGATGGCCCGACGTAGATAATCAGGTCGGCACTGGTAACCGATGAGATACAAAAATCAAAAACCCGTGTTCCTTCAGCTGACTCAATAAAATGGGTCAGCTCTTTTTGCGAAAGAAAGGCTTCTTCCGGCCGTCCTTCCCGGATCCAGGACAGGATTGTATGGCCCCGGCTTTCCAATAAATCAGTCAGCATTTCAACCGCATGCTGATGCTTCCATGATGCAGCAATATATATTCTCATGATTCCTCCACTTTGCGAATAAGATAAGCTCTTTGTTTATTATAACCGGCTCTACTCTTATTCACAAGTAGCGGTCGTCTTTCCGATTGGGAATACCGTGCTGTACCAGTCAAATTATCATTGGATAATTTATTTTACTGCACTGCCAGCAACTTTGACTTTTTTCTTCTGTGGTTTGGCTTTACTGCCATTGCCGCTAAGCATGATGTACCCCTTACCCACGGATAGCCCTTGCACCACGGTGGTAAACAGTACAATGGCATAGGTCGCTACCAAAAACAGGTTATAGGTTGGGGTCGTCAGCGAGATACTGGTGCCCATAATCAAAGCCAGGCAGAGGCCGCCTTTTAATCCGGCCCAGGTCATAAAGGCAATAAATCTATGGTTTGGCATGCCCTTGCTCTTTGGCGGATTTTTATTAAAGATCATTGATGCATAGACTCCCGCCAGTCTGGCGATGGTATTGAAAACAATCGATCCAATGGCAATGGTGAAGATCATCCCCACTGACAGGGTATTGATGTTTTTGATGTTAAGTAATAATACCCCGACTAGCAAAAATAAGATCCCGTTTAGCAGATTATCGACCACTGACCAGAAGGAATAGAATAAATCACGTAATTCCTCGGTCATACAGATATGATTATTTCGCTGCAGTCCGGCAATGGCAGTGGCATAGTAAAGGCCACAGATCACGGCGGCGATGGGACCCGAGAACGAAAAGTATTCACAAACCAGGTAAGACAGCATTACCGTTAAAATACTGGTAAAGATTTTGATAAAGTTATCATTTGACTGCTTAAACACTTCAAACAACAGAAAAGAGATGATAAAACCGACTGCTACGGCCCCCAAAATTTCGGTAGCCAGACCCCAGGTAAAACTCATCACGGAGACACTGTTGCTCGAAAGTTTTAAAGCCGTCAGCAGGGTTGCAAAAATCGCTACGGCCACCCCGTCATTGAACAAGGCTTCACCTTCAATGATCAGGCCAATGCGTTTGGGTAAACCCGCCTTGGCCAGAATACTCATCGCCGAAATCGGATCGGTTGGCGCCACAATCGCTCCCAGAATACAGGCTTCCAGAAAGGTAATGTTGACATGAATCAGATAGCCCAAACCAAAGAACAAGAGTCCATACACCACTGTTGAGACCAGGGTTCCGATTATTGCCATACTGGCAATTAAAAACTTGTCAGCCTTGAAATCGCCAAATTCAATTCGCGAGGCTCCACTAAAGAGCATAAAGCACAGTACACCTTTAAATAAGAAATCCGTAAAGTCAAATTCGCGGTAGAGATTTAAAAACTCGATCGGGATATGAACCAGATTCAGGTTTCGGCCAATAATATAAAGCACGACAAAGATAAAACCAAAAACAACCAGTCCAATTTCGTAGGGTAGTTTGATTGTTTTTTCATTAATAAAACTAAACACAACGACTAAAAAAAGCAGGGCGCTGAACAGGATGAGCAACTGATCAAAGTTATACATTTCTTTCTCCTTTTGATTCATCAAAAAAATTTGCGCAAAAAAAAGGCGACAACAAAATAGGCTCACCTTGTTATCACCTTTGATACGTCCGAGTCTAAACAACAGTATACTAACTGATTATTGATGTTAACCTAGTATACTTATGAAACTTCCTGAAGTATAGCACTTTGAAATTGATGTGTCAATGGCTTTTTATAATAATTTTACGTGATTTTTTATGTAAACGAGACGCTGTTTTTTCGTTATTTTTCTATCAAACTTTGTCCTGTTTTCGTAGTATATCCATCGGTTTAACTGGTGCGCACATCTGTAGATAATAACGCATTTTAGGGTGGGGCGTCGACTCAATGGTTGTACCCTCGACATCTGTCATCATCGTAATCGTTTGGCTGATAAAACCTTTTCCGGGAATCATAATCTCGACCGTATCACCAATTGACACCTTGTTGCGCTGTTCAATCAGGGCCATGCCGGTGCGCTCATTATATTCCAGCACCAGACCGACAAAATCATAAGCCCGGGTATAACTGCCGGTTCCGTAATTCTGGTCAGCCGCTGTCGTTTTGCCACTATAAAACCCCTTTGTGTAATTACGGTGACTGACCTTGGTAAGCTCCTCATAATAGCTCGCATCAAGCTCAGTTACGCCGGGGTGATCAAGACAATAATCGATGGCCTTACGATAGGCTGACACCACCGTCGCCACATAATAAAGACTTTTCATCCGTCCTTCGATTTTAAAGCTATCGACCCCGGCTTTCATCAGATCGGGAATTTCATCAATCAGACATAAATCCTTGGAGTTGAAAATAAACGAACCGCTGGCATCCTCTTCAATCGAAAACGCTTCATCGGGCCGGGTTTCTTCAATCAAGTGATACTTCCACCGACAGGGATGGGCACAGTCGCCCTGATTGGAATTTCGACCAGTCATGTAATGACTGAGCAGACAACGTCCCGAATAGGAGATACACATCGCACCGTGTACAAATATTTCAATTTCCATTTCCGGCGCCACCTGTTCCCGGATTTCCCGGATTTCACGAAGGCCCAGCTCCCGGGCCAGGACAATCCGTCTGGCGCCCTGGGCATGCCAGAATGCCACACTCCGCCAATTGGTATTGTTGGCTTGGGTGCTCACCGATATTTTTAAGTCCGGCGCCACTTCCCGAACCACCGAAAAAACCCCGGGATCAGCCACGATTACGCCATCAATTCCGAGACTCTGCAGTTCACTGACATAGTCGGGCAGACCTACCAGGTCGTCATTGTGGGGAATCATGTTCAAGGTGACATAAATTTTTTTATTCTGTTCATGAACATACGCAACAGCCTCTGCCAGTTCTTCATTGTCAAAGTTGTCCGCCTTAGCGCGGAGCCCAAATTTCTTGCCGGCGCAATAGACTGCATCGGCACCGTAATGGAGGGCATACTTCAATTTTTCAAAATTTCCTGCCGGTGCTAATAGTTCCGGTTTTTTCATATGTTTCTCCGTTCTTTAACTCTTGTTTAAATTCTCTTCCTATTAATAATAACTAAATCGTTTCAATATTCTTTTTCCAGCTGATTGCCAACCCGTCTCCTAAGGGCAGGATGCTAGTTATCAATTGGGGGTGATTCGAGATGGTTTCCAGATACACCCGCATCCGTTTAACGATAGTTATTTTCCGGCGAATAACCAGCTCATTGGTGGCAATCATACCTTTAAACAGCACATTGTCAGAAATCAATAGTCCACCAGGTTTTAAGCACCGCAAACAATCATCCAGCAAGTGGATATAGTGACCTTTGGCGCCATCTAAAAAAATCATATCATAGGTTTTCTCCAATTTGGCCAGTTTTTCCTGAGCATCCCCGACCATCAGATTAATCTGATTTTTCAGTCCCAGACTGGTAATATTTTCGTCGGCTTGAACCACCATATTTAAATTTCGTTCAATGGTATCCACCTGTCCCAAAGAACCCATGGCTTGGGCAAAAATTGATGCCGAAAACCCGACGGCTGTACCAACTTCCAGAATGGTTCGAATTTTTTGAGCCGCGATCAATAGTTCAATGTGTTTTTGCACTTCTTTATGGATGATCGGAATCGCATCATCCATGGCTCTTTTGCGGAATTCTTCAATTTGGGGACGATCTGCCGGAATTAATCCTCTCAGATAGTCTTCAATATAATCTTGTACAATTTCACTCACTGTTTTTCCTTCAATCTTCTAAAATAATGGCCCCTTTACGGGGCCATCTGGTTGTTTCATTATTGACTAATTCCCCATGTATTTTTCCACATCCTGAAGATGTTCTTCATAGGTTTCATTAAAATATATTTTTCCCGAATTCATATCAGCGACAAAGTATAAATAGTTGGTTTCAGCCGGGTACAAAGCCGCTTCCAGGGATGTTTCGCCAAAAGAGCAAATCGGTCCATAGGGTAATCCGGTATTGATATAGGTATTATAGGGCGATGGAAATTGGGTTTGTTCAGTGGTTAAAACGGCTGTTTTTTCACCCCGGGCATAATCCACCGTGATATCAGACTGCAGCGGCATATTGGCAGCAATCCGGTTGTAAAAGACACTGGCGGCATTGGCTTTATCTTCAACCAGTTTGGTTTCCAATTCCACAATCGACGCCATAATGACAATCTCATCCACGGTTTTACCCATTTCTTTGGTTCGTTTTAAATAGTCCTGATCATAAACCTCCACAAAACGATCCAACATGGCGGTTACAACTTCTGATGGCTCAGTATCCGGTGAAAAGCTATAGGTATCAGGAAAGAGGTAGCCCTCCAGAGTGCGGCTCACCCCATCTTTTTCAGTCAGGGGAATGCTACTGAGGATCGGATAATTTTTTTGATATTCGGCCACTTTCTTTGTTTCTTCAATAAAGGCATCAGCATCGCAGACATTCTTTTCTTCTAAAATTTCGGCAAATTCAGAAATATTGCGGCCTTCCGGAATGGTCACGGTAGCATCAGCGACATCACCGCTGACCAGACGGTCTAAAATCTGTTGAGCGGATTCGGTGGGACTGAAGGCATAATAGCCCGATTGGATCTGGTTGGCGGTATTTTCTTTCTTGGCCAGCATTTCAAAGGCAAAAGCATCCCGGATCAGGTTATTTTCTGCCAATGTCTCGGCGACCTCACTGATCACGGCCCCATCGTCAATTTGAACATAGACAAGCTCTCCATCGCCTACTGGTTCTAACATTTGACCAATAAAATAATTAAAACTGAATATCCCAGTTGCGCCAAAAACGACTAATAATAACAGTATAATGGCAATAAGTTTTCCCGTTTTACGGGACGAGGGTCTGGTTTGATTGCTTCGATTACGCATCGTTCACCTGCTTTCATTTCTAAAACCATAAAAAGAATATAGGACCGCGATAGAGGTGGGCACCTATATTCTTTTTAAAATTGTTTCTATTTGAATGGTTGTTTAAGCGCCACAGCCTTCTTCTTCGGAATCAAACAGATGCATCCCCAGATCGACAGCCTTTGCCATAATATCGGTAATGTCCTGAAAAATCACGGAAAAATACATTTGCGCCTGAAAAAAATCGGCAATTTCCGGAATGCCCATAATGGTATTGGCTAAGGTGTTATACGCCGTGATCTGCTCTTCGGATAATTCATTGCCCAGCATTTGAAAGGACTGAATTTCCATCTGTCTGCGCATATAATCCTTGGCCATTTCAAATTTTTCCGGATCCTGTTCCAGTTTTTCTTTTGCCGCTACAAAATTCTTGTATTCGGTGCATTCTTTCAGGGCTCGTGCCAAATTGTTGGCTTCATCATATACATTCATACCTTACTCCTCATTTAAAATTATAGTGGTAACTGTAAACATTTTTTACAATCACCCGATTCAATTTATACTTCCATCAAGATGGGCAGTATCATCGGTTTTCTTTGGGTTTTTTCATAGAGATATTTAAACAAGCTTTCCCGAATCACATTTTTGATGGAATTCCAGTCAATAATACCCTTTTCTTCACAAGATATCAAGGCTTTCTTGACCTCTTCCCGGGCATTATTGATCAGTTCTTCTGATTCTCTTACATAAACAAAGCCCCGGGAGATAATATCCGGTCCTGAAACCGCTTTGCCTTTATGCATGGTGCACACTACAATGAAAAGACCATCTTCTGACAATCGCTTCCGGTCATTAAGAACGATATTACCAATATCGCCAACACCCAGTCCATCAACCAGAATCGGCTCCGCCTGAGTTTTGCCGACAACCTGGACACTCCGTTTATCAATTTCCAGAATATTGCCGTTTTCAGCAATAAAGGTTCTTTCTTTATTCATTCCCACATTTTGGGCCAGCTCAGCATGCTGCATCAGCATCCGACTTTCACCATGGACAGGAAGAAAGTGTTTGGGCTTGACTAGGGTAATCATCAGTTTTAATTCTTCCTGACGGGCATGACCAGAAACGTGGATTTCAGCAAAGCGTCCGTAAACAACATCCGATCCCAGTTCCACCAGTTTATTAATCACTTCAGAAACCATTTTCTCGTTTCCCGGTACCGGTGATGCGGAAATAATAACCATATCTTCTTTTTTTATGGTCAGGTGACGGTGCTCACCCAATGCCATTCTTCCCAGTGCTGCCATCGGCTCGCCCTGGCTGCCAGTGGTAATGATAACCAGTTCTTTGTCTTTATAGTTTTTGATATCTTTTAGTTGAACCAATACGTTGGGTGGTATTTTCATGTATCCCAAATCCATGGCCACTTCGGTGACGTTTTCCATACTTCGGCCACAAATAATGACTTTTCGATTATATTCAACCGCAGCGTCAATTACCTGTTGCAGCCGATGGACATTGGAGGCAAAGGTGGTTACGATAATTCTCCCTTTAGCTCCTCGAAACAAATTATACAAGGTTGGTCCCACGGTACTTTCTGAGGGTGTAAACCCAGCCCCTTCAACATTGGTACTGTCTGACATCAGCAGATCCACACCCTGGGAACCAATTTTGGCAAATCGCTGCAAGTCGATTATTTCGCCGCCAATGGGATGATAGTCAATTTTAAAATCACCGGTATGGACAACGGTTGCTGCTGCACATTTGATACAGAGTCCCACGGCATCGGCGATACTGTGGTTGACCCGGATAAACTCAACATTAAATTCGCCAATATCAATCCGATCTTTGGGCTTAACAATAATTCGTGTAGTTTTTGTTAATAAGCCATGTTCCTTCAGCTTTTTATCGATCAGGCCCACAGTGAATTTGGTCGCATAAATGGGGATATTGATCTTTTTCAAGAGATAAACCAGCCCCCCAATATGATCCTCATGGCCATGGGTGATAACGACCCCTTTAATCTTTTCCTGATTTTCGATCAGGTAATTAAAATCCGGTAGGACGATATCGATTCCGAACATATCATCATCGGGAAACTTGAGACCGCAATCGACAAGAATGATGTCATCCTTGTACTCAAATACGTTCAGGTTCTTCCCGATTTCACCTAGGCCTCCTAGTGGTATTAATCTCAGCTTATCTTTGTTTTTCTGAGCCTGAGGTTTTCGTCTGGATCGTGAACGACCTTCCAGTCGTTGGGCCCCCGTTGTTATTAAGTTTTTGTTTTCAGTCAAATTGTTCTCCTTTCGTTATTCCATAACAATCCGAACAGTATCCGTACACCTTAAGTTCGTGATTGATTATAATAAACTCCTTCTTTTCTTCGATTTCTTTTTCCAGAACTTCCAGGAAATCGTCTTGCATTTCGATAACCTTTCCGCACTTTAAACAAATTAAATGATGATGCCAGTGTTTTTCATCCAACTCGCAGAGTTCGTACCGAGCAAAGCCATCATCAAAGTTACGTTTGGTAATGAATCCCATTTCTTCCAATATTTGCACCGTTCGATAAATGGTCGACATTCCCACATCAGGATTGCGCTGTTTAACACCCTGAAATAATTCTTCAACACTAAAGTGCTGCTCCCTGAAGGTCATCAAAACCTCAATGGTAACCAGACGCTGAGGGGTTACTTTGTTCCCTCTTTTTCTGAGCGCATCCACAATTTGTTTTTGGTTATTCATGGTTGTCACACCTCTTTTACAGTCTCTTCTGATAAAACAGTTACAGGCAACTCGCTGATCATTTCTATATTTACTCCATCAATATCACAGGAAAGCGCACGGATCTCTATTCCCAGACTATGACATTGACCCAATAAACGTGAAAATTTGGGATCCATTTTTTTGTTCGGTTGAAACGATTTCGCATCATTGCGTTGCACAACAAAAATAACCCCGGCATGGTACCCCTCCTGGTGAGCCCTGAGTAATTCGGCAAGGTGTTTAGATCCCCGCTCCGTTGGTGCATCGGGAAACATGGCAATCTGATCCACCACCAGATTGACGCTTTTGACCTCGTAATAGGCATATTCGCCACCTTTAAGACAGGCCAGGTCAAACCGACTGTTGCCGTAGGTTACTTCTTGCTTGAGTTCTGAAACATCTGCTTGAGCGTTTAAAAATTCGTAGGCAATCTGGTTAGCCAACATCGAATTGACCGAGACCCAATGGCCGTCTTTTTCGACCAGCAACAGGGTATAGTCGGTTTTACGATGCGGCGCCGGATTCCATGCCAAAATGGCCCGTACCCCAGAAACAAGAAGCTCGCTCATGCGACCGGTATTGGGCACATGAGCGACGATCTCTTCCTGATTAATCATTACCTTGGCAATAAACCGATTGGGTCGGCTAAGAAATATCCCACTTACAAGGGGATATTTACTCAACTTCACCTTCATCTTCGTCTTCCTCAAAATCTTCGTATTCTTCGTCCATAATGCGATCATATTCCGCTTCAATTAAAGCAAATTCTGCTTCATCTTCAACCGGAACCAGAATTTCTCCTTCTTCGTCTTCATCGATAAAGAAAGCAAAAACATCATCACTTTCTTCACCTTCGGTTAACAGCACATAGGTCTTTTCGCCGAGCGGAAATGAAATCTCTAAATCAAACTCTCTTGCAACGCCATTTTCATCTTCTAAAATAATTTTTTCTTCCATATCAACTTCTCTTTCAACTTTATTTTTTTCGTTCATAATCTTGTAATTATACCTTTTTATGCTTAAACAATCCATTATTTATGAACTATTTAACGGCCCGATCCATATAGGATTGGAGGATCATCTGGGCAGCCAGCATATCAATGTAGTCTTTGCGGTTCTCCCGGGAAACGTTACCTTCAATCAGCACTTTTTCAGACCAGGATGAGGTTAATCGTTCATCAATGTAGATGATTTCAATCTTCAGCCGTTTCTTGATAAACTGACAAAAGTTTATTGTTTTTCGGGTTTGAGCCGATTCTGAACCATCCATATTCAGGGGCAGTCCGGCTACTACTTTTTTGATCTCATATCTGGCAATGAGGTCACGAAACGCTTCTAAATCATCATCCCGGGTCTTTCGCTTAAGGGTCATCACCCCCTGGGCAGTAATCTGTAAGGGGTCCGTCACAGCCACCCCAATCCGTTTGTCGCCGACATCAATTCCTAAAATTCTTTCCATTCATAATCCCATCTGTTTATTTTGGCTGTTTAAATCACCTTAATACAAAAATCTCTGCAAGCAGCACTGCAATAGCAACAAAGCACACATTTCTTTTGATCCACCCGAGCTTTGCCATCCGCTACGCTCAGGGCCTGCTGGTTACAACGCCGCACACATTCCCCGCAACCGCTGCACCAGTCACTGATATGCAGCTTTTTGGGAGCACTGGCAACCGCACTCTCCAACCCTTCGGGTATCACTTCACCGTTAAATTTTTTTACATTATACTGCACTTCGTCAACTGATTGAACCCCAATGGCAATGGCATCCAGATCGCTTAAATTTAAAACAAACTCAAAACTGGCCTGTTTTTGAGAAAGCAAATTCCCGCCACCTAATGGCTTCATCCCATAAATGCCCTTCCCCAGGATTTTGGCCTGATGAATGGCGGCGACCATTTCATCCGTCGTTCCATCTTCAATACCGATACCAGTCAAATTGATCAGTGGATGAATCACCTCCAATTCGGGAAAAAGACTGGCCCCAGAAACACCTTCCACCCGATGGGTGGAAATCCCAATGGCTCTGACTTTTCCCGCCTGTCTTGCAGCAATCAACGCCTCGATGGCTTCCCAATGACCTTCGATGGTTTTGCGACTTTCCTGCTCATGGAGCAGGTAAAGATCAATATAATCGCGACCCAACTCAGTCAGGGCCCGATGAAGACTTTTCTGGACCCCAACTGCTGTATAGTCATAGGACTTTGTAGCAATCACCACCTCATGCTGCATCTGAATTGCCTGCCGCAAGTGATCATAATTATTATAGAGATCGGCGGTATCAAAGAAATTCACGCCACCATCTAAGGCGGCAGCGATGATTTCCCGACTCTCCCGAAGGGGTTTGTTCTTCTGAAGGGGACCTATGGTCAAGCTACCAAAGCACATTCGCGATACCATAATGCCGGTATTACCAAGCGTATTCATTTTCATCTGCAAATCGTTTCCTAACCACAAGCTTAATGTTTGTGCGCCTTTGTTTTCCTTAACCTAAGCAAAACAAAATAGGACTGCCTCGGTTGAGACAGCCCCAAATTTTCAGCCTACTAAATACTTTTTAAGTAACGTCGTACAAGTTCTTCGAGTAACTCATCCCGCTCAATTTTCTGTATGGCATTTCGCGCTTCTCTGTGACTTGTGATATAGGTCGGATCTCCTGACATGACATAACCTACAATTTGATTGACGGGGTTATACCCTTTTTCAACTAGAGCCTTATGTACATTGCGCATCACTTCGTCGATCTTCTGAGACTTTTCGCTATCGACCTCAAACATAATGGTTCCTCGATCAATCACCGTATTTTCTCCCATTGTCATCTGACCTCCTTCACAATCAATTTATATCATTTTAACCCATCGTAAAAGAAAAGACAAGTCATATGACGTAATTTTTCTTTTTCTTAATAAATTAATTCAACTGCTCCCGAATGCAGGCCTCACCCTTTGACAAGGATTCTGCCAGTTTTTCTGGTAGTTTCCCCCCAGCCTGCGCCATATCCGGGCGTCCTCCACCACCTCCGCCAGCGATTGTCGCCACTTCTTTAATGACTTTACCAGCGTGGAAGCCGCGTTTAACGATGTCCGGAGTAGCTGTTGCAACAAAATTAACCTTACCATCCAGCGCACTGCCCAACAAGACAACCCCGGAGCCCATTCGATCTTTTAATAAATCCCCGATGGTTCGTAGCTCTTCCATGGGCATTTTTTCCACTTCAGCAATGGTCACCTGAACACCACTGATGATCTCCATTTTCTGGTGAATATCCATAATCGCATTGCCGGCAAATTTTTGTTTCAGTTCGGCAATGGTTCGTTCCTTCTGTTTGTTGGTTTCAGCCAGTTCCGTTACTTTTTCCAACAATTGATCGGGATTGGTTTTCATCAGGTTGGACACCTCAATCAGGGTGTCGTCCATTTTTTCGACCAGATGCCAGGCGTTAAAACCGGTTGCCGCTTCAATTCGACGGACACCGGCTGCTACACCGCCTTCACTGATGATCTTAAACATCCCCACCTTGGCTGAATTACTGATATGACAGCCGCCGCAAAGTTCGGTACTGAAATCACCAACCTTGACAACCCGGACAATCTCACCATATTTCTCGCCAAATAAAGCGGTTGCTCCCAGTTCTTTGGCCTTGTCAATATTGGTTTCAAAAATCGAGACATCATAAGCTGCTAAAATAGCGGTGTTAACAATATCTTCCACCTGTCGTTTTTCATCCCGGGTCATCGCCTGGAAATGGTTGAAGTCAAAACGTAAACGATCCGGTGATACAAACGATCCGGCCTGTTCGACATGATCACCTAAGACCTGTTTTAAGGCTTTGTGCAATAAGTGGGTGGAGGTGTGGTTTCGCTGTACCGCATCTCTTAATTCTTTATTAACCTCGGTAATGACGCTTTCGCCAACCTTAAAGGTTCCCGATTTAACGATCCCGGAATGAATATGGCGGCTCAGGCTGCCTTTTTTACAATCACGGATTTCAATTAAACCATCGCCTTTTTGGATCACGCCATGATCGCCGGTTTGTCCGCCACTTTCAGCATAAAACGATGTCTGATCAAGTAATACCAACACCTCATCTCCGGCCTTGGCTTCATCCACCAGGGCTTCATTCACATAGAGCCCTAAGATGGTTCCTTCAGCTTCGAGGTTATCATAGCCGACAAAGGTATTAACCGCATCCGGACCCAGAGGATTAAAGGGATCGTCCGCCCATACAGCCAGATCACTGTTCAAACGGTCCTGGCGAGCCCGTTCACGCTGTACCTGCATCTCTTTTTCAAACTCGGACTCAAAAATATTAAGTCCCCGTTCCATAATAATCTCTTTGGTCAGATCAAAGGGGAAACCATAGGTATCATAGAGTTTAAATGCGCCTTGTCCAGGAAATGTTTTTTCTTCCATTTCCAGTAGTCGATCAATCTCTTTATTCAAAATGACCAGACCCTGATCAATGGTTTCTTTAAAGCGTTCTTCTTCAATCCGGATCAGTTTTTGAATAAAGTCCTGTTTTTCACGCAGTTCGGGATAAGCGCCTTCCGAAACCCGAATTGCCTCTTTGGCCACATCATATAGGAACAGATCCTTGATCCCCAATAATTTGCCGTGACGAACAGCCCGACGCAGCAACCGCCGCAATACATACCCCCGGCCTTCATTCCCTGGCATAACCCCATCCGCAATCATAAAGGTGACACTGCGGATATGATCAGTAACAACCCGGATCGAAATATCATCCTGTGGGTCATCGCCATAGGTTACTCCAGCTTTTTTACAGATATAGTTGAGCACATGGCCAACCGTATCTATTTCAAAAATCGTTCCGACCCCCTGCATCACGACGGCCAAACGTTCCAACCCCATCCCGGTATCAATATTGGGTTTAGGCAAGGGATTATAGTTGCCCGCTTCATCTTTATCAAACTGGGTGAAGACCAGGTTCCAGAACTCAACATAGCGGTCGCAATCACAGCCAACCCCGCAGGTGGGACTGTCACAGCCAAATTCTTCGCCACGATCAAAATAAAGCTCGGAACAGGGGCCACAGGGTCCTAAACCATGCTCCCAGAAATTATCCTCTTTTCCCATCCGGACAATTTTTTCTTTGGGAATACCGACGTCTTCGTTCCAGATTTTAAAGGCTTCATCATCATCCAAATAAATAGTAATCCAGATCTTATCTTCTGGTATTTCCATCACCTTGGTGCAAAATTCCCAGGCCCAGGGAATCGCTTCTTTTTTAAAATAATCGCCGAAAGAAAAGTTTCCCAGCATTTCAAAAAAAGTACCATGTCTTGCCGTTTTTCCGACATTTTCAATATCCGGGGTACGAATACACTTCTGACAGGTGGTAACCCGATTACGGGGCGGAATTTCGTCGCCGGTAAAATAGGGTTTCAGCGGTGCCATCCCCGAGTTAATCAGTAACAAGCTCTTGTCATTAATGGGCACTAACGGAAAACTGTTTAACCGCAAATGCCCCTTTTCTTCAAAAAATGCCAGATATTTTTCTCTAATTTCATTTAATCCTAATGGTTTCATTTTTTCTCCTATTCAAATTTTGATTTTCTAATTTAAAAGCTTTTAATGCCTTCCGGTGTTTGTAAAACAAAAAAATCCCCTGCAAGTCTGCAAGGGACGGTTTAATCCGCGGTACCACCCAAATTAGCTGCAAAATCATTGGCAACTCACTTTACTAAATAACGGTTTCCCGACTGAAAATACTGATCGAATATGGGATTACGACTTTCTTCTTCAGCTGCTCAAACGGGGCAACTCTAAACCAACGATAAAAGACTTTCAGCCGCGTCTCTCTCTCTGAAATGGTTGTATTTAGAGCCTTCGTTCTCAATGCATTTTAATATTAACCTGTAAGGATGATTATATTAATTCCATATTTAAATGTCAATCCTTTTTTAGATCCGTGACGTCTTTTGAGGCAAATAAGGAAATAATATAACCACCAATTACCTTAATCGTACCCATTATCGGCACTGCCATAATCATCCCGACACCGCCAAACATGGCGCCGAAAAAGAAGATTGAGAAAATAATAAAGACCGGATGAAGCCCCACATTGCCGGACATCAGGGCTGGTGCCAAAAAATTGCCGCACACTACCTGAACCACGCCAATCACAATCAACATTGGAATCATCATCATTGGATTGGTGAATAGTACCAGCAGCATAATCACAATGGTACCCACCGCTGGTCCAAAATAAGGCACCATCGTGGTAACCCCGGCGATTACGCCGATAATACTGGCATAGGGGAGTCCCAGAAAAAAAGCTCCAATCCCGGTGGCAATCCCAGCGATCAGCGAAGTCAAACCCTGTCCCTTGATAAAACCGCCAATGACCAGATCAATATCACAACACATTTTTAGCATACTATTACGATACTGTAGTGGAACCAGATACATAATCCCCTTAATAAAGAATTCTTTATCGATCATCAGAAAAATGGTCACCAGTGGAACAATGATAATGTTCATCAGCTGCCCACTGTTCTGAATCAGCGCATTCGAAATCCCCTGAAGTGCTGTTGCAAATCCCTGCAGGACATTTCCCAACACTTGCTCCAGATTGAAAAACTGAGTAATATCATATCCAGTAAAATTTGAAATATAGTCCGATAGATTGGTTATGTAGGTCTGCATCTGCGTTACAAAGCTTGGAATGCTCTTGATCATACTGGCTATATTGGTAATCAGACTGGGAATAAAACTCATGAAAGCGCCAATCACCAGTGCCAGAACCGCAAAAAACACGATCAATACCGAACTGCCCCGGCTTAACCCTTTATTTTCAAGAATCCTGACCAGTGGATTAAGCAGATAAGCCAACACAATCGCAAAAAAGAAGGGTGCGAACATTCCGGCCAGCGTTGGCCAGATAAAAAAGCACAGCGCCGCAATTAAAACGACGACAATAAGGTTAAGAAATAACAATCTCTTTTTGTTTGATGAATCTTCCATTATTTAACCCCCAGCAATTTATTGGCGATGCCTGTCCCCTGATTTTTAAACCCGATATCAAACATCTCTTTTTCGTAATATAAGACCTGATCCTTATAGACCAGATCAGCGGCCGGAATGATCGCAAAGCCATGATCGATGTCATCAAAAAAACTTCGGGAAATTTCATATTCAGTAATAGCAAATGTATCATCTTCAATGGTCGCATTGACCACGTGCCCAAAAGCCTCCCCGTTTATATCCACGACCTGATAATCCATCAGTGGAAAAGCCTCTTCCAGATACGCTTTCACTTTTTTGCCGTTGACTTTAATAATGTCTTTTTCGTTTCCGATCACCATCCGTTTGTAATTAACGTCGACAATATTTTCAGGTTTGAAAAACTGAGCCTTGGAGAGAATACCGCCGGGATTGATCACCAGATATTTCACAACGTGATCCACCACCACCAGACTCTTGACCAGTCCATGACGTCGGCCATTATTTTGAGAAATAACCACCACATTGAGTAAAATGTTCGCTTTCATTTTGTGTTCCTTTCTTTTTTTGTCATTGTGTTTATTTTACCCTATTATTGTTTATCTTACCCTATTATTTTTTTTATGGCAATGTCGATTTTTCTTTTTTTGTAAACAAAAGGACGCTCTAATGCAACTTCTATTTAATAATCGCCAATTCATCTTTAACATTAAAGGCTACATTGAGATGCCTGGCGCTAAAATGATTGACATGGCCGCCGATTTTTTTATCATCAGAGATAAAATGAAAGTGCCACCCCACCACGTTTATACCCTGCGCCGAGGCCGGGCAAAAAATCCCTACTAGGCAACCGTTAATGTTTTTTAAAACCACCACCGATTGGTCACTGACAATTCTATCCAGCGCTTCATAGGGCTTTTTCTGGGGCCACACTCCATGAATCTCAATACTCTCAAATTCCCCTGAAATTCTGGCCAATATCGGGTTTTCAGGATGGGCAATAGCGTGATTAAGCTTTTCACCCGCACAAATCATATCGCCGTTTATTGCCAATATCTGACCCTCACATTTCCCCAAAGCACCCAGGGTTGCAAAAGGTGTTGTGTCTGCCAAACCCGCCACTTCAATGGAGCAATCTCCTAACGCACGATATACCACGCCATCGACAACAATCATTTCGCCATTGAGTTTATCAAACGTGCCAAATCCGGTGTCGCCAAAGGTTAACATCTTTTTTACCGAGATTATTCCATCATACCCTTTGTTTTTAAAAGCCGTCAGCGTTGAAACCTGAAATAGTTTATTATTCCTCATGCGAAGTCCTCCATTTTTTCAAAAGAAAGACGCAGTCTCCAGTAACAGAAACTGCGTCTTTGCCGTCTATATGACTATTGTTGTGCTTTTTTATTGTGATAGTCTTCAATCGCAGCCTGAATCGCTTCCGCTGCCAGCACTGAACAGTGAATTTTTTCAGCAGGCAATCCGCCTAAGGCATCAACGACATCCGAGTTTTTAAATTTTCCCGCTTCTTCAATACTCTTACCGATAATCATATCGGTAGCCATGCTACTACTGGCTACTGCAGCCCCGCAGCCAAAGGTTTTAAAGGACGCATCCTCGATGATACCGTCATCGTTAATCTTCAGGAAGATTTTCATAATATCACCACAAGCAGGGCTGCCAACCTGACCAATACCGTTTGCTCCTTCAATCTCACCCACGTGTTTGGGACAGGTAAAATTCTCCATTACTACATCTGTATATTCCATTTTATTTTCTCCTTATTTATAGTTTAGTTTATTTTTAATGATGGTGGTGGTCGGCTTTATCAAAAACCGCATCATCAATCGGACAATCGGCATTGATTGGGGACATTTTTCGCAAACGCTCAATAATCTGGATCAGATTGTCAACTACATAGTTAATATCTTCTGCTGTTGTGTGTTTGCCAATCGTAAGTCGCAGTGATCCGTGGGCAACTCCCGCCGGTAAGCCAATCGCCAGCAACACATGGGATGGATCCAGCGACCCTGATGTACAGGCCGACCCACTGGATCCAGCCACGCCGATGATATCCAAACTGAGTAGAATCGATTCCCCCTCAATATAATCAAAACAGAAATTCACATTTCCGGGCAACCGTTTTTCCGGATGACCGTTTAAACGAACCTGCGGGATATTATCCATGACCCCTTTAATCAGCAAATCTCGTAATTTCTTCATATGAGCAGCATTTTCTTCAAGCTGTTCCGTGGCCATTTCGGCGGCCTTACCAAAAGCCACTATTTCGGCGGTATTTTCTGTCCCAGCCCGTTTTTTTCGCTCCTGAGCGCCACCATGGATTAAATTATCAATGGGTACCCCTTTTCGAATAAATAAAGCACCGATCCCTTTCGGGCCGTATATTTTATGCGCCGATACCGACAATAAATCAACGTTTAAATCCTTTACATCAACCGGGATATTCCCCAGGGCCTGAACCGCATCGGTGTGAAAAATAATTCCTTTTTCCTTGACAATCTCGCCAATTTCTTTGATCGGTTCAATGGTTCCGATCTCATTGTTGGCAAACATGATTGTCACCAGAATCGTGTCTTTGCGGATGGCATTTCGTAAATCATCCAACGAGATCAAGCCATATTCGTCAACCGGCAGATAGGTTACTTCAAAGCCCTGCTTTTCCAGATATTCACAGGTGTGAAGCACCGCATGATGCTCGATGGTAGAAGTGATAATGTGTTTTCCCTTAGCCTGATTTTTCATGGCAATGCCTTTAATGGCCCAGTTATCGGCTTCTGATCCACTTCCGGTAAAATAAATTTCCCGGGGATCGGCGTTGATGGCTTTAGCAATCTGGAGCCGGGCTGCCTCAATGCTTTTTTTAACGCCCCGGCCTTCGGTGTAAACGGAAGAAGGATTTCCGAAATATTCGGTAAAAAATGGCAACATGGTTTCAACAACGGCTGGATCAACAGGCGTTGTTGCGGCATGATCTAAATATATTCGTTTCATAACAATTACCTCTTTCTTGATTATTTACTTAATAAGTCCTGTAATGTGCGATTGTCAATGACATTACTGATACTGTCGCTAATATCTTTCCAAAGCCCTCTGGTCACGCACTCCGGTGATTTGACACAGGTAAGCTTCCCACCGCCATCAATACATTCTGCTAATTCGATCGGACCTTCAAGTGCTCTGATAATTTCACCAACAGTAATATCACCAGGCTCCCGAGCTAACACATAGCCACCCCGGGCACCTCTAATGCTTTTGACCAGACCGGCGTTTTTTAAGGTTGAAAAAAGCTGTTCCATGTAAGAATCCGAAAAATTTTGCTTTTCGGCGATTTCCTTAATTGAAACCGGACCATCTCCAAATTGAAGCGCCAATTCCACCATGGCAAGCACACCATATCGTCCTTTTGTTGAAAGTCTCAATTGCAACACCTCCCTGGATTATTTCCGAGTATTCCACCGGGATTTAATGTCATTATAGCACGAATTTTAAATTTTTCAAGAGGTAAATAAAAAAAGTTTCAAAAAAAAGACCCAAGCTCCGGAAAACCAGAGCATGGATCTTTTAATTAATGCATTCTTATTTTTCGTCTTCGCTATCTCCGAAAAGACCATCGAATAAGTTACCGAATGAATCCCCAAGAGTTACATTAGCGGTTTCTTCATAAACTGTTTTATTCCGATTGTTGCTGCTATGGTTTTGTTGCGGTCTACGATTTCTATCACCGCCACCATAGTTGCTGGATCTTTCGCGATCACCTGAACTGGCATTGCTGCTGTTACTGCTTCGTGGTGTAGGAGCCGGACGTGCAGGCGCTTCTTCAGTTGCTTTTTTACTTAAGCTGATTTTTTCTTTTTCAGGATTAATGCCGATGATTTTTACTTTTAAGACATCACCAGTATTTAAAACTGAAGCAACCGATTCAACCCGGTTGTAGCTGATTTCAGAAACGTGAATTAAACCTTCAACACCTGGAATCACTTCAGCAAAGGCACCAAAATCTAAAATGTTCGTGATGGTAACTTCTACTTCATCATCAACATTATATTTAGCAATGAAATCATCCCAGGGACGATCCATTAATGCTTTAACGCTTAATTTGATTTTTTTGTCTTCATCATTTTTAGCGATTACCTTGGCTTCAATTTCCTGGCCTTTTTCAACAATATCTTTCGGCTCATTAATTTTTTCCCAAGTCAGATCGGAGCGATGAACAAACCCATCGATACCGTCAAGATCGACAAAGATTCCGAAGTTCGTAATGGTTTTAACCACACCCTTGACGACATCATCCACGTTTAATTCGTCAAAACGCTTGTCTTTCATTTCTTTGACTTGTTCCCGACGTTCTTTCATATCTTTTTCCAGAATAATTTTTTGAGAAAGAATCGCACGACGTCGTTTAGGATTGTAATCAATGATGATCCCTTTAACTTTTTCGCCGATCAGGGTGTTCAAATCTTTAACGTAACGAACATGATATTGTGACGCTGGCATATAAATATCGGTAAATCCGATATCAACAATTAAACCATTTCCAGAAATATCTTTGATTGTTCCTTCTAAGATCGTTTTATTATCAAAGGCGTCACTTAACTGTTTCTGTACGAGACGGTTATCATATTTGATTTTTGAAAGTTTTACATTTCCTGAACCCTCATTTAAATCCGTTACGATACACCAAACTTTGTCTCCTAATTGTACAAGTTCAGATAATACCTCATCGCTTCTCCATGTGAAATCATTCTTTTTGATGATACCATCTGCTTTGTAGCCAATGTTTAAGATTACTTCATCTTCGGCAATGTGGATAACTTCACCTTCGATTTCAGCACCCCGACGAATTGTTTTTAATGATTCTTCAATTTCAGCAGCGAAATCGAAATTAGCATCATCATACTCGTCTTTTTCAATGGTTTCCACCACTTCCTCAACTACAACAGGTGGCTGTTCTTCAGTCGCCACTTCTACGACCACGTTTTCCTCAGCAATTTTGTTTTGCTCTTCCATACCTTCCAATACCTCCTTAACGATCCAATCCGGTGTTGACGCTCCTGCCGTAATACCAATTTTTTGGTATTTCATTACCTCAGAGAGATCTAAATCCCGGATGGTTTCTATGTGACAAGTTTTTTCGCAATGGGATTTACAGATATCCACCAATTTTTGGGTGTTCGAACTGTGGTATCCACCGATTACGATCATATATTCTACTTCTTTTGCAGTTTTTGCTGCCGCTGCTTGTCTTTCAGCGGTGGCACTGCAAATAGTATTAAATATAACAACTTCTTTGACTCTTGACCGGATCGCATCACAAATTTCATTGAATCTGGATTCGATGATGGTGGTCTGAGCCACGATACATATTCTATCATATCTTTCAATATTTTCCAACTGATTTATATCATTAATTATTAAAGCTTTTTCCCTACACCAGCCGTTAGCTCCAATTACCTCCGGATGATCCTTGTTTCCCACAATAACGATCTGATATCCGGCCGCATCATGGCTTTCAACTTTTTTTTGAACCGCCCGAACAAAAGGACAAGTGGCATTGATGATAGGAAGTCCTTTTTCCCTGATCGCTTCAATAATATTCTTGCCAACCCCATGTGAGCGCAGAATGATACAGCCGCTATCAATGTTTACAATATCCTCGTCTGCAATAATTGTTACGCCCTGATCAGCCAAACGGTTGGTTTCCTGACGGTTATGGCTGATGGGTCCCAATGTATATATTTTTTCCGGACCGGACTCAAGTGTATCCTGAACCATTTTCATGGCGTTTTCGATTCCAAAACAATAACCCGCCTTGTCGGCTATAATTATTTCCATATTAACCTCAAGTCAATTCCAATCCATAAACTGTATCCATAATTTTCTCACTGAGCTGCCGGGTTTCTTCATCTGTCAGTTTTTTTCCATAGTATTCTTCCAGATAAACGGGCTTGCCAATAATAATTTCGATTTTACTTCTAAACCGGTAGTGTCCTTTGATCCGCACCGGAACAATCGGCGATTTTGTCTTGATCGCAAAGACGACAAAACCACTGGCCGGTGGGGTTCGATCTTCCGGGTTAACCCGATGCCCTTCCGGAAAAATCCCCAGAACCTTGTCTTCCTTGAGAATTTTTAAGGATGTCTTAATGGTTTCCACCCCGACCTTTTCGCGATTAACCGGAAAGGCATTGACCTTTTTGAAAAACCAGCTCAACAAGGGATTTTTAAACAGCTCCACCTTGGCCATATAGTGGATTTCCCGGGGGGTTGTAAAGGAAATGACGACCGGATCAATATTACTGATGTGATTGGGGCAGATCAGTGCACCACCGCTCTTTGGAATGTTCTCCTTGCCGGTAATGGTGATTCGAAAAAGAATCAAACTAAGCAGATAAGTTAAAAATCGGCCAATTTTATAAATCATCGGCAAACCTCATCAATATAGGTTTTCATTTCCTGGTATACTTCTTCGATGCTTTTCCCGGTGGTGTCAACGACAATGGCATCGGCAACCTTCACCAATGGACCTTCTGAGCGATTGCGATCATTCGTGTCGCGCTTCTCGATGTCGTTTTTGATTTCTGCCAGCGCTTTACCGTTGCCTTTTTCATCCAATTCAATTTTTCTGCGTTTTGCCCGTTCCAGAACATCGGCATCCAGAAAAAACTTCACTTGCGCATCCGGTAAAACCACTGAACCAATGTCTCTACCATCCATGACCACCTCATGATCTTTGGCATATTCCCGTTGTTGAGCAACCATCAGATCCCGAACCGCTTTGATCCTGGCCACATCGGAAGTATGCCGGGAAACCAGGGGCGTCCTAATTTCCTGGGTAACATCTTTTTCATTACAAAATACCTGATTCCCCTCAAAGCGGATCACAGTCGACTGGGCAATTTTTATAATATCATCCTCGTTATCAAAACGATCACCGATCTGATTTAAAACGCAATGGGCAATACACCGATACATGGCACCCGTGTCCAGATAAGTCATGTTATAGGCGGCGGCTATTTTTTTTGCGATCGTACTTTTTCCTGCGCCAGCAGGTCCGTCAATGGCAATTTGCATCTTACTCTCCCTCTTTCAACTCTTTACAAAAAACTATTTAACTGCGTTTCCGGCCAGCCAGCCGGTGGAAACGGCAATTTGAATATTATAACCACCGGTCAGAGCATCGACATCGAGCATCTCTCCAGCGATATAAAGATTTTTAATCTTTTTTGATTCCATCGTTCCCGGATCCACCTCTTTAACATTCACACCGCCAACGGTAATAATGGCTTCATTAAAATCCCGCAAACCGGCAATGCCGATTCTTAACTGTTTAAAGCACGCCACCAGCTTTTTTCGCTGCTCTTTGGTAATCTGATTCACCTTAACAGCTGGATTAATCCCCGACAAGTCTACCATCACCGGAATCATTTTTGATGGCAACAAATCCCCCAGGGCATTTCCAAAATCCTTGTTCTGATATTTAAGGAAGTCCCGTTGAATCCGGGCATCCATTTGATCACTGCTTAAAGCCGGTTTCAAATCCAATTCCAGACAATAATCTTTGGTATTCCCTACCATATAAGAACTTAGTGATAAAACCAGCGGACCTGAGATTCCAAAATGGGTGAAGAGCATCTCACCCAGCATTGACTTGACCTTTTTTTGTCCCTTTGGTGTTTTTTTATATAGGGTTAATACCACATTTTTCAGTGCCAGCCCCTGCAGATCTCGGGGCCAATCTTCTTTGGTATTAATAGGCACCAGTCCTGGGGACAAAGGTGTGATCTGATGACCGTTTTTTTCTAAGATCTGAAAAAAATTACCGTCCGAACCGGTGGATGGGTAACTCTTGCCACCAGTTGCCAGAATTACCGCATCATAACTCTGCATATCACCGTTTTCCAGCACAATTCCATTGACGATATTATTCGTAATTAACAGATCGATTATTCTAGTATTTAAATAAACCCGGCAACAGTTGTGTTTCAATGCCGCCTTAAAGCCGCTAATGACATCACTGGATTTATCCGATGCCGGAAAAACCCGATCTCCCCGTTCTGTTTTTAAGGGTACCCCATGTTTTTCCAGAAAGGCCATAAAATCCGCATTCGTATACGAATATAAGGCGCTGTACATAAAACTGTGATTGTGGACGATACTGTCAAAATAGTCACCAATGTCAACAGCATTGGTCAAATTACAGCGACCTTTACCGGTGATATACAGTTTTTTTCCCAGTTTTTCGTTGCTGTCATACAAATCAACCTGATGCCCTTTTTCGGCCGCTGCTACCGCCGCCATCATGCCGCCGGGGCCTCCGCCAATTACTGCTATCCTACTCATTGATTATTTTTTCCTTTCCTGAACTATTTTTCCAATTCATCGCCGGTATAAATATAATGTTCTCGCCAAATTTCTTCTAGTTCATTAAAGGTTTCTCTGGTCTTACCAATATTTCGGAGCCCCACCGAAATCACCAGGGCATTGATGAGCGATAGCGGTGCCACCAGTGAATCCACAAACGAGTAAACATTGCTTTTGGCAATCAACCGGTGTTGGGTAAAGACATTAATCGGGGCATTCTCATTATCAGAAATCGTAATGATTTTTACCCCTTTGTTTTTTAAAAATTCAACTGCCTCATAAGTTTTTTGGGCATAACGGGGAAAACTGATGGCAATGACGACATCTTCTTCATTAACCCGGATCAAATGCTCATAGATATCGGACACCCCATAATTGACCACCCGCACATTGTCCAAAATTAGATTAAGATAATAACCAAGATGCTCGGTTAGCAGGGTGGTAGTCCGAAAGCCGATGATAATCACCTTTCGGGCATCAAGAATCAGATCAATACAGGACTTGAAAATCTCATAGTCAAATTCCTCAAAAGTGGCGTTGATATTTGAAAGATCTGACTTTAAAACATTTTGCACTGTTTCCTGCAAGGCCTTTTCTTTTTGCTCGTTTCGCAAGGTCATATCGATCCGCTCGATGGTTGTTAGCTTGCTGTTGATTTCATTTTTTATCGCCCGACGAAATTCCGGGTAACCTTCATAACCCAAAGTCACCGAAAAACGCACCACCGTTGCTTCACTAACACCAACACTTTTAGCTACTGATACCGCCGACATTTCAGCCGCATTTTCATAATGACTCAGCATAAAGTCAGCAATTAATTTATGGGATTTACTGAGCTTTGGATAGCGCTTCTTAATTGCTGAAAAAATATCCCGGCTTTCTTTTACACTTGAAACATCTTTCATTTCTACCTCGTTCTCTGGATGATGACTAATGTCGGGGGGGATTTTCGATTTAATGTTTGAAAATGATGGGCCACAAAAGGAGCTTCCAGCATTTCACCCCAGGCAATCACTGCCTGCGCTTCTTCAGCTCCCCCGGGATGCCCCGGATAGAGACAGATGGTCATCATTCCGCCAGTCGATAATAGTCGCAATGCACTACTGAGTGCTTTGATCGTTGTTTCAACTTTTGTAATAATAGCTGGATCACCGCCGGGGAAATAGCCCAGATTAAACATAACCGCTTTAACAGATCCCTCCTCAATTTCGGCATCTATTAACCTCGTCATTATAAATTCGTGACTATCACATATCAGCGTTACGTTGTCCACAGATTTGCTGTTATCCAGCAAACTTTTAGTCTGTTGCAGCGCAACCGCCTGAATATCAAAAGCAAAAACCCGGCCGCTTTCACCAACACATTGCCTCAGGAACAGCGTATCCTGGCCGGTTCCAGCGGTGGCATCAACTACAGTGTCTCCCGGTTTCAGTACCGGTCGCAAAAATTCCCAAGCCAGGTCAGTGACCCGCAAGGGCTTATTTTTCACTGCAACCAGCACAGGGCTTGAAAAACTCTCCGACAAAATCACGATGGATCAGCGTTTCCCCTTCTTCGATAAATTCATGATCTTTGAAGTACGCAGCAAATTCGCCAGTGGCCCCCTGTACTGACAGAGTGGTACAGCCTTCTTCGGCCATTTTATAAAGCAGGGTTCGAATAATGCCATCAAATACCGCCATCGCCTGATCACCCTGAAAGGTCATAATCATCTCGTAAATATCGACCTGTTCTTCCCCATAAAAAAAGCGAACGGCTCCCAAAACTTCAGACTTGGCTGTGTCCTCTGCCACGATATATAGATCCCGTTCTTTTTCTTTTTCTGGAAACAACGCCTGAATTTGACTAAACGCTCTTGGAAATCCTATTTTTATCATTGCTTTTCTCCTTTTAAATAAGTAATTTCGTCATGATTTAAATACCGCCATTCCCCGGGTTTTAGATTTCCCAAAGTCAGCTCACCAACAGCCACCCGCTTTAAGTCAATGACCGGGTGACCGATCGCTGCGCACATTTTGCGGATCTGTCGTTTTTTTCCTTCGTGAATCCGCATTTCCAGCAGACTGGTCTGCCGATCCACTTTGAGCACCTTGATGGCAGCCGGGGCAGTGTGGTAATCCTCGATATCGATACCGTGACGGAAGGCTTCCAGACTGCTGTTGTCAGGACAGCCCTTGACCAGACCAATGTAGATCTTTATAAACTCATGACTGGGGTGAGTCAACCGAAATGTCAGATCGCCGTCATTTGTCAACAGCAGCAGACCTTCGGTGTCCATGTCCAGGCGTCCGACGGTGTAAAGCCGTTCTTTTATCGGCACCAGATCCAGCACCCGTTGACGACCATGGGTATCTTCTGACGTCGATAAAACCCCTTTGGGTTTATTAATCATCACATAAATTTTTACTGCAGTACTCAGTCGTGTTCCGGCAACAATAATCTCATCTTGTTCCGGTTCAACCGGAAAACCTGGCTCATGAATCGTGATCCCATTGACCATAACCAGGCCCTTCTGGATCAATTCTTCAGATTTTCTCCGGGATGCCACCCCGCATTGCGCCATGTATTTTTGAATTCTCACTGGGCTGCCTCCAAAATCCGGGCATCGCCCATGGTTTTTTCCAGCATCCCAGCCAGCAACGCTTCACTGGACTCTGCTGTGTTTTGCGAATCAGTCTTGAGCAACTCCAGATCAAAGCTTTCCTGTTTACCCTGAGAAAACACCTCAAATTCCGGCATTTCTTTTAAACTGCTTAAGCCCATGGTTTTTAAAAAGGCGTTGGTCGTTTTATAAAGAATCGGTCGACCCGGTGCTTCCAGACGGCCACCATCACAAATCAACCCCCGATCCAACAATCGCTGAATGGCACTGCTGGAGCTGACTCCCCTGAGTTCATCAACGGCCAGCCGGGTAACCGGCTGACGGTAGGCAATAATCGCCAGGGTTTCCAAAGCAGCCCGGGATAAACCGGTTTTTTCCTGCTGGCGGGTAATTTCTTTGATGTACGTATAGTATTCCGGTTTTGTGGAAAGCTGGTAGGTATCCTTTGTTTGAACCAGACGAATACCTCTGGCTTGTGATTGATAATCCTGTCTAAGAATCTCCATCGCAAATTGCACTTCCGCTACCGGTTTGTCCAGACATCGACACAGTTCCGACACCGACACCCCATCACCAGCACCAAACAGAATCCCTTCGATGACGCCAGCCAGTTCATCACTGTTCACTTTTCTCCACCTCCCTATGTATTTGAAAATCAATAAACACCCGATTTTGAAGCAATCTAAGCCCGCTGGTTTTAACCATCTCCAACAACGACAGCAGGGTTACCACCACTTCCTCCCGGGATATATTCGGATGCAGCAGCTCTGAAAAGCTGACTCCGTCATCGCCGGCCTGAACCAGAACCTCCGTTATTTCGGCAATTTTTTCTTCAATACTGAATAATTCCCGGATGATCTTCTGCGGCGGAGCAATCGCCTCATTCTCCTCTTCCTTCTGAAACAAGAGTCGTTTAAAGCACTGTTCCAGGGCGTAGGGATCAATAATCAGTGGCGCCGCTTCCGTATTTTGTGGAATGTACTCCGGATCGCGATAAATGGCACAAAGCTCCTCTTGCTCCCTGGACGCAAAATAACGACTGATCTCTTTAAAGACCTTATATTCCACCAGTTGACGAACCAATCTGGCCTGAAGATCTTCGGCGTCTTCCTGCTCGGTCTCGGTTTTTGGCAGTAATGCCTTGGCCTTGATCTCCAGCAGTCTGGCCGCCATGACAATGAACTCACTAGCCACATCCATATCCATGTCCTGCCAGCTGCGAATCTGCAATAAATACTGGTTGGTGATGTCAGCGATGGAAATGTCACAAATATCGATCTTGTTTTTCTGGATCAGATTGATTAACAGATCCAGAGGCCCTTCAAACGTCTCCAAACTAACTGCATATGCCATAATCAGGACCAGATCAGATTAAAAATTGGCAGTAATATCGCAAAAAACAGGCTCGATATCCCATTAATAACCGGATTGATAATGAGTCCCAATAACCCGGTAAATGCCAGAACAAAAATTGCAATCATGCCGTAGCGCTGATATTTATAGTAAGTCATCAATGCTTTTGGCGGTAAAAATAAAACCAGAATCTGGGATCCGTCCAGCGGTGGAATCGGAATAATATTAAAGACCGCAAACATAATATTGTAAATATAAATATACTGCAGCACCAGCATCAATACTTCATTGTTAAGCGGAACCACTGCCAGATAGGCAGCCATTCCTAAAAATGCCAAAATCAGATTGGTGAGCACCCCAGACAGCGATACCACAATCATGCCTTTCTTGCGATCTTTGAAATTTCCGGGATTGACTGGTACCGGTTTGGCCCAACCAAAGCGAAACAGCAGCATTGAGATGAATCCCAGGGGATCGATGTGTTTCAGCGGGTTTAAGGTTAATCGCCCGGCATTTTTAGGGGTTGGATCCCCCATTGAATCAGCGGCATAGCCGTGAGCCATTTCATGAAAACTGATGGCAATCAGTATTCCCGGAAGGCTCAAGATTAGATTATAAAAATAGTCTGGTGTAAAATTAAACATTATCCTTACCTCGTAATTTGACATTGCATCTTTGATTTATTCAAACCGCATTTCCATTGAAGCTGCCACTTGATCAAACCAATTTTACTTTTTTGTAGCTCCTTCGCTTAGGTGTTTATCAGATAAGTCGAAGCGATGATGTATAATACAAAATAGATGATTTATTCTAATGCTCTGCATCGAAATAAACCATCTATCCTCATTGAACATTATTATTCTACTATCAGTCTTCTGGCGGCAATGGTGAAATAGTAACCCAGAGCTGCCACGGTTTTACCGTCAATGAACTGTCCGTTGATAAACAGGGTTCGCACCGTCCGTACGGGGATTTTAACAACTCGGATAAATTCATCGGGATCTTCATCCAGAGGATCCCAAACAAACTCCGTAGAACAAAATAGGGTAATTTTTTCCGTACAATAACCCGGCGTCGGAATAAACTCACCCAGTCTAAAAAGATTAAGTGGCCGATAGCCAATTTCCTCCCGACATTCCCGAATCGCCGCTGCTTCCGGATCTTCGCCGCTTTCCAGCAGTCCGGCCGGTATTTCGGTCAACAGCTGCTGACTGGCAATCCGGTATTGTTTCACAAAAAGCATCTGTCCATCTTTAACCGCCAAAACAGCTACTGCCCCCTGATGGTCTACAATCTCTCGCTTTGACAAGCTACCATCAGGAAGTTCAACCTGATCAACTCTAAGCTTAACAATCCGACCCTCATAAATTACGTCGCTCTTTATGGTTTTTTCAAACTGTTTCATGTCCACCCTCGGTCTGTTTTTCGGAAATTAATCGTTCCAGTTCATCCATAAATGATGCAACATCCTTAAATTGTCGATATACTGACGCAAAACGGACATAGGCGACCTGATCCATACTCTTTAAGGCAACCATCACCTGTTCTCCAATCAGTGAGGATGGCACTTCTTTCATTTCGCTTTGGTACAGACTCCGTTCCAGATCATCAACCACTGTTTTAATCGCATCAATGGGCACCGGTCGTTTTTCACAGGCCTTAATCATCCCATTAAATATCTTATTTTTATCGAAGGCTGTTCGCTGACCACCCTTTTTAACAACGATCAGGGGAATATTCTCGACCCGTTCGTAGGTGGTAAACCGTTTATTACAGCGGTTGCATTCCCGACGACGGCGAATCATTGTTCCTTCTTCAGATGGACGGGAATCGACCACCTTACTGTCATCAAACGCACAATACGGACATTTCATCGGGATTATTCTTGAGTCAGAAAATCTGGAATTGAAAATTCACCAACGGAATCATTGGCGCTCTTGACAACTTTTTTAATAACGGCCTTCTTTTCTTTTTCACCGCCGGATAAAAAACCGGTAGCGATAACGGTAATCTTGATTTCATCGCCAAGCGATTCATCAATGGTGGCCCCAAAAATAACGTTGGCATCTGGATCTGACGCTTCTCTGGCGATGCTGGCAGCCTTATCCACTTCAAATAATGACAGGTCTTCACCAGCAGTGATATTAAGCAGTACACCGGTTGCGCCATCAATCTGGGTTTCCAGTAAGGGACTGAGAATCGCCTGTTTAGCAGCCTCTTCAGCACGGTTATCGCCGGTCGCCCGGCCAACACCCATATGAGCGAGTCCAGTATCTTTCATGATTGTTTTAACATCGGCAAAATCAAGGCTGATCAGACCTGGCATAGCGATGAGATCCGAAATACTCTTAACCCCCTGGAGTAACACATCATCGGCCAATTTAAAGGCATCCTTTAGCGAGGTTGATTTATCGGCCATTCTTAATAGCCGATCATTTGGGATCGTTACCAGCGAATCGACATTTTCCTGTAAAAATTCACTGGCAATCTGAGCATTACGCATCCGCACCCGGCCTTCAAAAGAGAACGGCTTAGTGACCACACCAATGGTTAAAATGCCCATGTCTTTGGCAATTTTTGCAATAATCGGAGCAGCTCCAGAGCCAGTTCCGCCGCCCATTCCTGCTGTTAAAAACAGGAGATCAGTGTCTTTGATCATATCGGCAATGGCATCTTTGCTTTCTTCAGCAGCTTTCTGTCCAATCTCAGGATTTCCTCCAGAACCTAGCCCTTGAGTGATTTTTTCCCCGATTTGAAGCTTCTTTTCAGACAAAGCTAAGGCCAGGGCTTGCTTATCGGTATTGATTGCAATAAAATCCACGCCCTTCATTCCGGCTTCAATCATGCGATTAATGGCGTTATTTCCGCCACCACCAACACCTATAACCCGAATTTTTGCAAAATTATCGTAATTCCCATCTAATTCAAACACTTTTATTCCTCCTCTTACTAAACAGCTTTCCCTACTAAATTGATATTACTTGTATCTTTTTTTCTGAAACACTTAGCTAATTTCAGTTGCTTTTAATCGTTTAAAACATCGCTTTCCCCCATTCGGGCTTAAAGAAATGTTCACCCCTTTATATTAACCTTTATTGACAAATTTTTCAACTATTGAATAATAAATTAAGTAAAATAACGTTAATATTTTATTGTTCACAATAATGTCTTGCCGAAATGCCGGGATGTAGCAGAATCTTTAGCGGGGTTTAATGACTGGTTTTGTCCCTGCGGCCAGATTAATAATCATGTTACTGGTGTTTTTATCCAGATTGGTTTGAATGTAAGCCTTATTATCGAGATAATTATTATAATCCCAAAGAATAATGACGGTTCCATTTTTAGTGACAATTTCGTAAGTGTTCACATCCGTCATCCGCACTTCGGAAATCTTTGCCAAGTTACCATCACTTTTCAAATCTTTCAGAATATTCATAACGGTATCAAAGCGCCAGTAGGGCTCAACCACCACTTCCTTACCGATCTCCGATATCGATACCGCATCACTGCCAAAAATTAATGGGATATCCGTTTTTCTTAAATACTCCCCGTCTTCAATCAGTTTTTTGTCTTCAGTGAGATAATAAACCTTGTTATCATAATTGACTGCACAAATCGGTACCGACTCAACCATGCGGATCAGAATCTTATTGGGCATGATCTTTGAAATTTCCAATTCATCCAGATTCATCAGGGCATTAATATTGTAATTTGCCTGATTGACATCGATCAAAAAAATACTTTCGCCCACGTTGATGCCTGATGCTTTTACAACGGTCTCAGTATCAACAATCTCATTTCCAACCACTTCTATTTCAGCAACATTAAATATTCCCAGATTAACAGCCTGATAAGCGCCAAAACTGATCGCACCAATTACCCCTAAAATAACCAGAATGGTAGTCAGCCCTTTCATGATCCGTTTTCGCTTATTGGCCTTTCGTTGCCGACGCCGTTGCTCCCGAAGTTCCTGCTTTGTCGGCTCGTGGTTTTGCGGTTTATTGATGATTTTTTCTTTGGGTTTCTTCTTCTTTGATCGTTTCATTAATTCTCCATTAATTTCTTGATTTCATCATAAATCCGATCTCCGGCATTATTTATACTGAGCGCTTTGGTAATTTGACCCATAGTCTGACGTTTTTTTTCGTCATCCAACAGCGTTTCAACCGTTTGAATCAGTAGCGCTCCAGTCAGATCTTTGTCTTTAATCAGAACCCCGCCGCCCGGATCCGTAATCACCCTGGCATTGAATTCCTGATGGTTTCCGGCGGCCATTGGGTAAGGTACCAGAATTGAAGGTACTCCCACCGCTTGAATTTCCGCCACTGACATGGCACCCGAACGGCTGATCACCAGATCCGCCGCCCCTAAAAGACGATGCACCTCATTACTGTAAGCTTCAACGAAAATATGACCGGATGGGAAAAGCCCCAGGTTTTGAACTTCTTTTTTGATCAACTGGTACTGATCTTTCCCGGTCAAATGATAAATGACCCGATCCTCCCGATTCTGATATGATGCAATCAGCGATAGCGCACTCTGATTGATGGAGCCAGCACCCTGGCTCCCACCCATAATCAGCACCATTTTTTGAGCATCAGAAAGGTTTAAGTGCTTTCGCAATTCGCAGCGGTTGATCTGATAATATTCTGCCCGCACCGGGTTTCCGGCCAGAAAGGTGCCTTCTCCGGGAAAGTATTGTTTTGCCTCATTAAAACTGATGGCAATTCGGTCGACCCGTTTGCCCAGCATCAAATTTGTTTTCCCGGGGTAGGCATTCTGTTCATGAATCATCGTTTTGATCTTTCGACGACTGGCAATTAAAAGCAGGGGTCCAGCGGTAAAGCCGCCAGTACCAATCACCAGGTCGGGCTGATGTTTGGCAATTATTTTTTTGGCATCGCTGAGTCCGTCAAAAATTCCTTTAATCGCTGCCAGAGTTTCCAGGGAAGCTTTTCGTTCAAAGCCCCTGACCCGAATATACTCAATCGGATAGCCATACTGGGGAATTATATTTTTTTCCATCCCAACCAGTGATCCAATAAAAATAATCTCGGCGCCGGGATTTTCTGTTTTTATCTTTTCAGCAATGGCCAGTCCCGGATAAATATGTCCCCCGGTTCCGCCAGCTGCAATCAGTACTTTCACCGTCTACCTCACAATCTTTTTCTTTTTCGCCGCTGGTTTTCTGGTCAGCTCCAATTTCTTGCCAAGATCAACATTTCTGGAAATATTCAGAATCGGCCCCATCATCCCGAATAGAATAACCATCGAGGACCCACCGGCACTGATAAAAGGCAGGGCCATCCCGGTTACCGGGATAATGGCTGAAGCCACCCCAATATTAACCAATACCTGAAATGCCAGTAGCAGCATAACACTGCTGGTATACAGATAGGCGAAGGTGTCCTGAGATTTTTGGGCAATCTGAAAGCCCCGCCAGATGACAAAGGCAAACAGCCCCAAAACCAGCAAACAGCCAATAAAACCGAATTCTTCGGCGATGTTGGCAAAGATAAAATCATTCTGTAACTCCGGTAAAAACAGATACTTCTGTTTGCCATTACCCAAGCCCCGGCCAAAAATTCCACCCGTCCCAATCGCTAACAGCGACTGGGAGATCTGGTAATCATACCCACCTTTGCCCAAAAAAACATTGAAACGATCGAGCCGCCAGGGTTCGGCGATCATTAAACCGACCACCGCCAATAATCCAAAGCCCAGATAGGGGTAGAAAAGTTTAAATTTTATCCCGCCAAAATAAAGCACCCCACCGGCGGCCAGAGCAATGGCCATGGCTGCACTTAGCGATGGTTCAATGGCCGTCAGCCCGCAGATCAGCCCCAGCGGCAGCATGCAATTTAATAAAAATGGCATGTTTTCTTTAATAATACCGGGTTTTCGGGAAATAATGGTGCTGAAATAAAGTATTACAGCAACCTTGGCTAATTCTGATGGCTGGAAGGTGGTCACTTTAAAATCGATCCACCGCCTGGCATCATTTACCTTCAGCCCGATTCCCGGGATTAAAACAATAATCAATAGAAAAACGGAAATCACAATGCCCACCAGATAGTATTTTTTATAAATCCGGTAATCGATCCTGCTCATAATCCCCATGACAGTCACACCCAAAATGACAAAAACCAGTTGTTTCAAGAACAGGGCGTAGCCTTTTTCACCACTGATTGTGGATGAGTACATGCTGGCACTGAATACCATAATCACCCCAATACCCGCTAATATCATCAAAGCAATCAAAAAGGGGCGATCTATTTTTCCATTCTTCATGGTTTACTCCTCGGTTTCTTATTGATTTTCGGTCACCAATCGCTTGAATACCCGACCGCGGATCTCATAATTGTCAAACATATCCCAGCTGGCACAGGCAGGCGATAACAAGACGGTATCGCCGGACTCTGCTTGTGCTTTGGCACAGGCAACCGCTTCCTCGTAATTGTCCACCTTGGTGATGGCTAAAACGCCCTTGGCCTTAGCCGCTTTAATCAGGTCATCGGCAGTCACGCCTAAGACAATCAGCAGTTTAACTCGTTTTGCTACCAGTTCCATCAGCTCAGAATAATCTTCTTTTTTATCATAGCCTCCGGCCAGCAGAATAATCGGTTCTTTTACCGCATTGAGCGCCGTGATGGTGGCATTGGTGTTGGTCCCTTTAGAATCGTTGATATAGGTCACCCCTGCAAAACAGCCAACCATTTCCAACCGATGTTCCACGCCTTTAAAGCTTCTCAGCACCTCGACAATAACATCCAACTGAACGTCTGAAAAATAAGCCAGAGTCAGTGCTGCCAGAGCATTCATGGTGTTGTGGGGCCCGATGATGCCCAGCTCATCTTCCCGACAAACAAAGATCTTTTCCTGGCCGTCATTGATATAGATTTCGCCATTTAAACACCAGGCACCATAAGCAACCGTTTTTTGATAACTGAACACTGCTTTTTTAGAAACTGCCTTTTCGCCCAATTGGCAGACTAAGGGGTCATCGCCATTGAGTACCAGCAGATCTTCACTGGTTTGATTTTCAAAGATTCGTCCCTTGGCATTCACATAGTTCTCCATCGTCAGGTGACGATCCAGATGATCAGGGGTCAGATTGAGAATCGCTGCCGCCCGGGGCCTAAAGGTATGAATGGTCTCCAGTTGAAAGCTGCTGATCTCGGTCACAAAGACTTCATCGGCGGTAGCGCTGTCGACATAGTTGGTAATCGGATCGCCGATATTTCCCACCACATAGGTTCCCCGGCCGGAAGCTTTGAATAGTTCGCCCAGCAGCGTTGTGGTGGTGGTTTTTCCATTGGTTCCAGTTACCGCAATAAAAGGTGTTCTTGTCAATCGATAGGCCGCTTCAACCTCTCCAGTGACAGGAATACCCTGTTCGTAGGCCGCTTGAATAATTGGGATGATCAGAGGAACTCCCGGACTGACCACCACTTCATCAATTACCTTTAAAATCTCCAGGCCTGGTTGCATTCCAAAAATCGATTCAAAATTGGGGTTTTTTTCATAATCCAGAATCTGGGGAAACTCTTTTAAAACAATTCCTGCTGCCCGGGTGTCCGTTAACACCACTGCTTCACCGTGTTTTAACAATAATTCGGTGACAGCAACCCCACTCCGTGCGGCTCCGATCACCAGAGTCCTTTTTCTCATAATGCGTTCTCCTATCCTAAACAAATAAATGCAATGGTTACAAAAATAGCGGTGGCGACCCAAAAAACGGTGACAACCCGGGTTTCGCTCCAGCCTGACAATTCAAAATGATGATGAATCGGAGCCATCTTAAAAAATCGCTTTCCCCCGGTGGATTTAAAATAGCCCACCTGAATGACAACCGATAAGGCCTCGATGACAAACAGTGCTCCAGCAATCAGCAAAAAAATCTGCAACTGGGTGATAATGGCCATCACCACCACCGCTCCGCCTAATGCCATGGAACCGGTGTCTCCCATAAAAATGTCCGCCGGATTGGAATTATGTCTTAAAAAGCCCAAACAGCCACCAATGATGGCACCAATAAAAATACTGGTATTGGCCTGGGGCAAAATCAGTGAACCCACAAAAAAGAATATGGCAACAATCAGGGTAACGCCTGACGCCAATCCGTCCAAACCATCGGTTAAATTAACCGCATTGACAATTGATACCACGGCAAAAAAAGTAAAAGGTACATACCAGATTCCAAAATCAACAGTCCGATTCAGCAAGGGTATCACCAGTTCCGAACCAATGGCTGGTGAATAATAGGCATAGAGGGCAATGACCAGCGCACCAATACATTGCAGTGCCATTTTCTGCCAGGCCCGCAGTCCCAGATTATGTTTTTTTGCGACCTTAATATAATCATCAATAAATCCGACACAACCAAAATAGAGCATCACCAGAATCGGAAAAAAATCCCAGCTTCCAATCAACGCCGATAAAACAATAAACGCCACCAGAACGCCCAATTGAATCACCAGGCCCCCCATGGTTGGCGTCCCCGATTTTTCCAGATGGCTTTGCGGGCCTTCTTCCCGGATCGCCTGCCCGAATTTCAGGCGTTTAAGCATCGGGATAAAGCGGGGTGTCACAAAATAGACAACCAAAAAGGAAATCAGTAGACTAATCAACCCTGTTTGCAAACTTGTCATTTCCATTCTTTTCCACCTTCCTTGATAAAATCAATCACCCGTTCCAATCGCATACCCCGGGATGCTTTGATCAGAATAATATCGCCCGGCTCAATAAGCTCTTTTAAACAGGCCCCGGCCGCCAGTGCATCGGCAACCTGATAGACGCTTCCGGCATGATCATAACCCTGACAAATCGCCTGTCCCAGCTGGCCAACACCAATCAGAAGCTCTGCTTTATCCCTGGCATAGTTTCCTACTTCAACATGGGCTGCCGGTCCATGTTCGCCCATTTCCAGCATGTCCCCCAGAACGGCAATCTTTCGCTGGTAGTCACTCCCCAGCGCCGCTAAAACATCCAGCGAGGCTTTCATGGCATCCGGATTGGCATTGTATGAGTCATTTATCACCTTAATTGAGCCCATCGTGAAAATATCCATCCGATTGCCGCTGGGAACAAAAGCGTCCAGCCCGCTTTGAATTTCTGCTTGAGTCATTCCATAAAAATACCCCAAACCGATCGCTACCAGGCAATTATAAACATTATGTTTGCCAGGGTAGTTAAATGTATAGACTTCTTTGCGTTCTTCCCAGGCCACCTGGATTTTCAGGCCCGCTTGAGTTGATGTATAGTGGGTGGCTTTAACAGCATGTTCCCCATCAATACCAAAGGTTCTAACCTGGTAAGGACGCTTCTCTGTTTTTATTTTCTTCAAAAAATCATCATCACCATTTACATAGGCTACACCATCAGCAGTTAAGGTTTGAAGAATTTCTTTTTTGGCCAGGAAAATATTATCCTGGGTTCCCAAGCGTTCAATATGGCTCAGACCAACATTGGTGATCACACTGATTGATGGATCCACCAACTCGATTGATTTTTTTATATCTCCCAGATGATCCATGCCCATTTCGATCACGGCGATTTGATGATTTGGTCCCAAATTAAATAAGGTCTGGGGAATACCGTACTCATTATTGAAGTTTCCTTCTGTTTTTAACGTATTGAACTTTTGCGACAGCACTGCGGCCACCAGGTCTTTGGTGGTTGTCTTGCCACTACTGCCAGTTATGGCAATCACTGGCAGATTGTAACGATGCCGGTTAAAGCTGGCCAATGCTTTCATCGCCGCCAGGGTGGAGTCCACATAAATGACCGTCATTTTCGCTGGGAAGGAGCGGTTTCGCTCCTGAGTCAGACAAACCATCGAACCATTTGAAAAGGCCTGACTGATGTAATCATGACCGTTATTGGTTTCCCCGATAATGGGGATATATAATGCATTATTATTAATTTTACGGCTGTCGATGGCCACATTTGTAATCGACATTGCGGGATTACCCTGGAGCAATCCTCCCCGGGTTATCTGAAGTATTTCATCAATACTGATACTTTCCATGGATACTACCTGAACTTTCTTTCGTATTTGAGTCCGTTCATCGGCGTTGTGCCGTCCTTACCAACAAAACACGTTGCCCAAAAAGACCTAGATATTATATCAAACTTTAAACATAAAGAAAAGCAAGGATTTCCCCCTCGCTTTTCTTTTCATCTTTTATGGGGTAAATGTTACGCTGACGTCACTGCCCTTTTCCACAACCGTTGTTGCAGCTGGTGTCTGACTTGATGCAAAACCATTCCCGGTTATCTTAAGCTTAAGTCCTAATCCCGTGAGGATTTCATTGGCACTTTGAATCGATAACCCTTTTAAGTCAGGAACAATGACCGTTCCAGCTGCCGTACTGTCATCATTTCCCAAAGCCAGGATCAATTCACTATTCGGATCGTAAACCGAATTGGTGGGTAAGCTTTGACTGACCACTGTGGAACCGCTGGTGGCTGGATCAACGACATATTTTATTCCCTTTTCATTAAGAATACTGGCTGCAAAATCAATGTTCTGTCCGACCAGGTCGGGCACCGTGATGGTTCCTTTTTGAATTTCTTCAGTTGCTGCGCCACTGAGGGTGGTATCTGCCGAGTTATAATTGAGGGCCTGTTTGATCAGACTGATGGCAGTTGGCGCTGCACTGGTGCTTCCATAGGCCCCTGCCGCCGGCTCATCCAATACGACGTACACCGAATACTTGGGATCTTCCACCGGGGAAAAGCAATAAAAGGAAGTAACATACTTGGAACTGGAATACTCACCATCGATAAACTTTTCAGCCGTCCCGGTTTTCCCGCCAATGCTGTAACCTTCTGAGAGTGCAGTCATATCGGCATCATAACCCACCACCTTGCGCATGATTTCTCTGGTGGCAGCCGATGTTTCTTTTGAAATAATCTGTTTCGGGGACTCACTTGCCTGTCCCTTGGTTTCACTGGAAATAATGGTCGGTTTGACATAATAGCCATTATTGACAACACAGTTCAAGGCACTGACGATTTGAATTGGCGTTACTGCCAAACCCTGCCCAAATGAAAAGGTCGCATAATCGACTTCGTTGACACCACCATTTGCGGTGGACAAACGATTGACAATCCCGGCTTCCTCACCATCCAACTCAATACCAGTGGTTTCACCCAGTCCAAAATTATAGACATACTGATAGAAAACATCGGGGTTCAATTTTTCAATAATCTGTACCAGTCCGGGATTACAGGAATGGGCAATGGCATCCGATACGGTAACACTGCCATGGGGCCCAGTCGCGCAGTTGATTACAGCATCACCAATTTGAATCGATCCCCCACAATAAACCACCGTATCTGGGGTAACTACCCCTTCTTCCAGAGCAGCCGCCCCGGTCAGGGCTTTAAAGGTCGAACCGGGTTCGTAGATAAAACTGACGGCCTGATTTTTATACATCTCAGCCAGTTTTTCCTGCTCGGTTTTGCCCGTCAAATCCGCTGCATGGGTAGCTGCAAAATTGGCATCCAGGGTAAACGGATCGTTAAGGTTATAATCCGGAGTGGTGGCCATGGCCACCACTTCACCGGTTTTTGTTTCCATCACGATCGCCGTTACACTCTTTGTTTTCCAGGTTGCTGCCGCTTCTTCCACCGCCTTTTCAGCCATCAGCTGAATATTACTGTCGATGGTTAAGACAATATCTTCCCCCTGAACCGGTTCTTTTAATATTTTGGTTTGGGATGGAATCTGGTTGCCATCAGCATCTTTCTGAAAATAAACAACCCCGTCTTCACCACTTAAGACATCTTCATAAGTTGCTTCGACACCATAGAGTCCACTATAATCGGTACCGGTAAAACCGAGAATATAGGAGGCGAAGTTCCCGTTGGTATAATACCGCCGGTAATCATCCAGCAGTTCAATGCCATTGTAACTCTCGATTTCGCCATCTTCATCCTTAATCGCTTCCGATTCTTTGATTTCCAGTGCCAGGGCGTTGTCCACCTTCCCTAAAATCAGCACCGGCTGGTTTTCTTTTCGGGTGGCTTTGTCATAGAGCGTTTCATAATTATAATCCAGATCTTTAGCAATTGCCGATGCTACTGCCTCGGGATCTTTTATATTAATCGGTTCAAAATACAAGGTACCATCTTCAACCGTCACCCCGGCAAAGTTATGACTGAGCACAATGACCGCCGCACCCTGGCTGATCCCAGTTTTTACCTCAACAATATCATTCTCCAGAACGGAGATCTTTTTCTGAATTTCTTCAATCTTCAAGCCCAATTTGCTACTAAGTGTTTTGGCCAGACGTTCCGGGTCTTCGACCTCATATGGAATGACGTTAACTGCCGTAGCCGAAGAATCCTTGGCCAGCACATTTTTGTTTCGGTCATAAATGTCGCCCCGGGATGCCTTGATTGGCACTTCTTCAACAAGCTGATCAACTTGCCGTTCATATTTTCCGGTTGAGTTTACAATTTGCAGGGAAAATAATTTCCCAATAACAATAATTAAGCACAATGAAAGTACAACCATGGCAATCATAATGCGATTCTGCTTGCCGACCGGTCCAATCTCTCGTTGTGCCTTCTTTTTTATATTCACATTTTTTCTCCACATTTTTATTTAGCTAAGCTTACCTGATTCAGCTTAAATAAACCCTAACTAAAACAAATTTTCAAACCAGCTTCTGACAATTTGTGAGTCTGTCATCAGTGATTCGTCTGCTTTTTCAGTTACCAGCTCCCGCCGGTATTGCTCCTGAACCGGCTCAGTCATCCCATAACCTCTGGCCTGGGCCTCAATCGATTGAAGGTTCATGTTGGTGACCAGCTGACCTTCTTTGCTGTCATTAACCTGTACGGCATCCTCCAGTGTTTTCTGAAGCTCCCGGATCTCCGTGTTTTTTTCGGTTATGACGGCATGTTGAAACAAGATGCCGATCATCGCCACAAACGCTAACAGGCCAATGATCATCACATATGAACTTGTGGTCATCCGCTTCCTGTTTTGTTTCGGCATTTTAACTCTTTTTTGCGTAGTTGCCATGGAACACTCCTTTGTTTAACTTTCTGTTCCCAGCTTTTCGACAATCCGCAGCTTAGCACTACGCGAACGTCGGTTTTCTTCCAGCTCATCAGCCCCTGGGACCATTGGTTTTCTGGAAATAAGTTTTACCACCGGCAATTTTCCACAAACACATTGGGGAAAATCTGCAGGGCAGGTACAGGGGTTGGCTTTATCTTTAAACAGTTGCTTGACTACCCGATCCTCCAGGGAATGAAAGGTGATCACGCACATTCTGCCGCCTGGTTTGAGGGCTTCCAGCCCCTGGTTCAAGGCATCTTCCAATATCTTTAGTTCCCCATTGACTTCCAGTCGAATAGCTTGGAAGGTTTTACGTGAGGGATGTTTTTCTTTAAAACGTTCCTTGGGCGGATATGCATTTTTAACTATTTCACTTAATTCCAGCGTGGTAGTGATTCGTTTAAGCGTTCTGGCTTTAACGATGGATTTTACAATTTGACTGGCAAATTTTTCTTCGCCATAAAGAAATAGTATTTTTTTTAGTTCTCCGGGAGCGTAGTCATTTACCACCATTTCGGCGGTTAAATCTGCCGACTGGTTCATCCGCATATCCAGCGGACCATCGTTATGATAAGAAAAGCCTCGGGTATCGTCATCCAGTTGAAATGACGAAACCCCGAGGTCATATAGAATACCGTCGATCCCAAAGAGATGGAGGCCCTTTAGAACCTTGGCTAAACTGGCAAAATTACTTTTTACAAAATGTCGCTGACAGGCAAAGGCCGCCAAGCGATTCTTCGCATACTCCAAAGCAAAATCATCCTGATCGATGCCAACCAAAATGCCGCTTTCATCGAGTGACTCACAAATCCATTGAGAATGGCCACCACCACCCAGAGTGCAATCCACATAGATGCCTTTTGGTTTGATGTCCAGACCGTCAATGGATTCCCGCAATAATACAGTGGTATGTGAAAATGTTTGTGGTTTCATTTATATTCCCAGCATTGCCATGTTATTGGCAATGTCCTCATAGTTTAAGTCTTCATTATCGTTATAGTCCGTCCACAGTTGACTGTCCCATATTTCCAGGCGATTTGACACCCCGATAATGGTTACCTCTTTGGTAATTTTTGCATATTTTCGCAAAGAAAGTGGTATGCTGGCTCGACCCTGTCGATCCAATTCGCAGTCAGCAGCACCAGCAAAGAAAAATCGGGTAAACGCCCGGGCATCTTTATCCGATACCGGCAGTGCTTTTAATTTACTTTCAAAATTACCCCACTCTTCCATGGAAAAAACAAACAGGCAGCAATCCAGTCCTTTTGTTAGAACAAATTCTCCGCCCAGAGATTCTCTGAATTTTGAAGGAATGATCAATCGTCCCTTGTCGTCGATATTATGTTCATACTCTCCAAAAAACATTCAGATCCTCCTCCTTCTTACTTTACTCTTCCATTTTCTTCCACATTATACCACACTCCACCACCCTTCACAAGTTACGAAAGCGGCTATTAAGCAAAAAACAAAGATTTATTTTGTTAAAAATTCCCTACATTTGTATTGATTTTACATCAAATAGCTTAAAAATAAATTCGCCTGTTACTGATTGTTCTTAATTTCTACATTAAAACTTGTGATTGTATCCGTTTTGGTTTAAACTAATAAAATAATGAAAATTAAGGAGTTATTTTAAATGAGAGCAGTAGTTACGGTTATTGGAAAAGACCGCACCGGAATAATTTATAATGTATCTAAAATTCTGGCTGAAAATGAAGTCAATATCGAAGACATCAGCCAGACGGTTATGCATGATTTTTTCACCATGATCATGCTGGTGGACATGTCAAATATGTCTGTCGATTTTAATGTCCTGAAAAACGCCCTGGAAACCGTTGGCGAAGACATCGGGATGTCAATCCGCATTCAGCATGAAGATCTTTTCAATGCCATGCACACCATTTAGGCGGCCTGATTATGGCAATGTTTAAAGACGTCCTTGAGACGGTAAGAATGATTGAAAAAGAGCGATTGGACATCCGTACCATCACCATGGGAATTTCATTGCTGGATTGCATTGATTCCTCCGGAGCCAAAAGCCGCCAGAAAATTTATGATAAGATCACGCGCTTAGCCGAAAACCTGGTTAAAGAAGGGGAGCGGATTGAAAATGAATTGGGCATCCCGATTGTCAATAAACGCATCTCGGTGACCCCGATATCACTCATCGCTGGTAGCAGTGATGATCTTAACTATGTTGAATACGCCAAAATCCTCGATGCCGCTGCCGCAACCGTCGGGATTAACTTTATCGGCGGTTTTTCAGCCCTGGTTCCCAAGGGTTTCACCAAAGGCGACCGGATTCTGATCGACTCCATTCCTGAAGCTCTGGCAACCACCAATTGCGTCTGTTCATCGGTTAATCTTGGTTCCTCAAAAGCCGGTATTAATATGGACGCTGTTAAACGACTGGGTGAGGTGATTAAAGAAACCGCCTACCTGACCCGGAATGCTGATTCGATCGGCTGTGCCAAGTTTGTGGCCTTTGCCAATGCCGTCGAAGACAATCCCTTTATGGCTGGCGCCTTTCACGGCGTCGGCGAAGCGGAATCGGTTCTCAATGTCGGGGTCAGCGGCCCCGGTGTTGTCAAGCGGGCCCTGGAAAAAGCCCAGGACGCTTCCTTTGGCGAAATGGCCGAAATTATCAAAAAAACCGCTTTTAAAATTACCCGAGCCGGTCATCTGGTTGGCACAACGGTCGCTGAACGCCTGAATGTCCCCTTTGGTATTTTAGATTTATCCCTGGCACCAACTCCCGAAATCGGCGACAGCGTGGCTCGAATTCTGGAAGAAATGGGCCTGGAACATTGTGGTACCCATGGGACTACCGCAGCACTGGCGATGCTTAATGATGCCGTTAAAAAAGGTGGTATTATGGCATCCACCTCGGTAGGTGGCTTCAGTGGCGCCTTTATCCCGGTCAGTGAAGACGAAGGGATGATTGAAGCAGTCGAATGCGGCGCTCTGACCTTTGATAAACTGGAAGCCATGACCAGCGTCTGTTCAGTTGGGATCGATATGGTCGCCATCCCGGGTGACACCCCAGCTTCCACCATTTCTGGTATTTTAGCTGATGAAGCCGCCATCGGCGTCATCAACAATAAAACCACCGGGGTTCGGGTAATTCCCGTTTATGGCAAAGACGTCGGCGATACTGCCGAATTTGGTGGCCTTCTGGGACGAGCTCCGATTATGCCCATCAATAAAAATGACTGTTCAGTTTTTGTAAATCGTGGCGGTCAGATCCCAGCCCCGATTCACAGCTTTAAAAACTAACAACGGATCAACCCAGGAGGCCTGCAACAGCAGGTCTCCTGTTTTATACAAGGAGTAACTAAATGAATCAAGAATTATGGGAAAAATGTGTAACCTTTCACGGACATCACTGTCCGGGCCTGGCGATTGGCGTCCGGGCTTCGCTGGAAGCGATCAAAGCGCTTTCGCTCGATATGAGCAGCAATGACAAAATTGTCTGTGTCGCCGAGAATGAATCCTGCAGTGTTGATGGAATCCGGGTGGTGCTGGAATGCACTGGCCAAAAAGGCAATCTGTTTTTCATTCAAGGTGGAAAACAGGCTTTTTCGGTTTTTAATCAAACCACCGGTGCGAGTGTCCGGTTGATTTTAAAAGAGCTGCCAGCAATGGAGCGTGATGAAATGGAAGACTTCCTGCTGAATGAACCTGATGCATCAAATTTATTTGATTTTGAAAAACCCCATTTTGAATTGCCTGAACAGGCTTAATTCCCTCGATATTTTTAATAACACCGTCAAGCTCAGTCTCTAATCACTGTGGTGGCGGTGTTTTTTAATCGCTATGCGATCACCGATTTATGATACCAGCTGGCGACGCTGATATGGTATACTATAGGCAACCAATAAACCTATAATTATCGAACGAGGTATACCGATGTTTACTCTGCCAACTTACACAGCTCCTGATTTTACAGAAAGCTTTTTTGTTAAAGCCCCCAGTGTTCGAACCATGCCAGCTCCCATGAATGGGGTGGTTCCGGAAAACTTTTATGCCACCACTATCTTCCCCGAATATTTTAAAATTCATGATAGCTGGCAGCTAATGGCTGAAAGCCGGATGGACTGCGTGGTCGTGATCGCCGATGATCGGCCCCATGCCATTGAATTCAGAAACGTCAAGAAAGGCGATGCGGTTGTGGTTGGACGTCATGAAGACGGCGAAAACGGTGTTTATGTCGATCATTTTGCTTTCAGAAAAAAACAGGAAAACGGCGATAACTTCTCGTTTCGAACGTCAAACTCCCGGGAAACCGCTTACTCCCGGGACTATGACCGACTTTATGAATTACTCGAGTTTGAACGAGAGAACGGCTATATTTTGTGGGTTCTCGGCCCGGCGGTTACCTTTGATCAGGACTCCCGCAATGCCATGACCCATCTGATCGAGATGGGCTATGTCGATGCCCTCTTTGCAGGTAACGCACTGGCAACCCACGATTTGGAATCCCACTTTTTTAACACCGCTTTGGGTCAGGACATTTACTCCAAAGAAAATAAGTCCCTGGGTCACTATCATCATATTGAAACCATCAATCGGGCCAGGAGCTGCGGTTCCCTGAAAAACCTGATCGAAAAATATAAAATTACGGATGGTATCGTCAGTTCCTGTATTACCAATAATATTCCCCTGGTTTTAGCCGGTTCGATTCGGGATGATGGCCCCTTACCGGGCGTCTATGCTGATGTTTACAGCGCCCAGGATGCGCTGCGGGTACACACCAGAAAAGCCACCACGATCATCTGTCTGGCAACCCAACTCCATACCATTGCCACTGGCAATATGACCCCCTCCTACCAGGTCATTAATGGCGCAGTGCGACCGGTTTATTTTTATACTGTTGATATCTCCGAGTTTGTGGTAAATAAACTCAAAGATCGGGGCAGCCTCAGCTCCAAATCAATTATCACCAATATCCAGGATTTTGTCGTCAACTTGCAACGCAATTTATCGTTAAAGTAATGTACGTACGCAAAAAAAAGACTTCTGCCGAAGCAAAAGTCTCTACCACTCGATGATAAACTACATAATAGATGGCAAAATTAATGGTAGTACGGAAAAATTAATCAATTGCAGCACCCAGATCGTACAGGCTGGCGGGTCAATGTGACTATCTGCATAACTGTTAAAGGTTAAACCGGCAAACTCTCCGATTAAAGCACCCAAAACCCCAGTGATGGCGGCAGCAATAATCGCTGCCAATGGGCTTAATGTACCCGAGAATACAACAATCGCGGTGGATGCTGCTGGCAATACGATATGATGACAGCCATAGAAAGGTAGTCCCATGCAGGCAAAAATCAGTCCAAATGCGGCGATCCCAAAGGCAAAGCCACCCATCTGTGAGAAAATATATGCGGCTTCTTCAGAACCAGCCAACGCCATGTTTCCAAAAGCTGCCACGATTCCGCCAACCAGAATCCCAAATCCGGCACCGATCACCAGGGTGAAAATCATGTCTGAACCCTGAGGCAGATAATGCCGGGTCACACCGGCTGGCGTTTTTCCGGTTAAACCAGAATTTGTGAAAAGCAAACGCACCAGAATCGCCGAAATAACCACGCTTAAGGCAACCGTATCGGTCCACGCTGCTGATCCAAATACATTAGCTCCGATTAGGGTGCCAATGGTAAAGTTTAATAAGTAACCAATAATACCAAAGATTCCACCAACCAGCAGTACTGAAGCGTCTTTTAAGCCAGCAAGCGGTGTGATAATATCGCCGCCGACTTCCAATTTACCAATTTTTTTAGCATAACCGGCAGCTGCTACTGCACCAGCAAAAGCAATACATGGTGAGAACCATGATCCAAAGCTGACGATACCAATCGCTGGCGCTCCGAAATCTCCGGCAAGAATTGCGGCAACAACTGTTAACCCGGTAAAAATAAATGATGGCACACCGCCGATGGCAGCTGCAAACAGCCCGCCGCCAAACGCAGCAATTAATAATGTTAAGTCCATTTCTTTTCTCCTTTTAATTGTATTGAGATTATCGTAAACACATTAACGTTCATCGAGTGGCTCTGATAATGTTTACAAGATCAGTTTAACAAGAAGAACAAAATTTTGCTATGGTCATCATTGCCAAAATATCTATTCATCTTTGTGCATTAATCACAAGTCAAACGATTAGCATCATGGGCAATCAATAATATCCATCAAACTGTTTTATGATCTAACACTTATTCTTCGCAAAATAAAAAAAGAGCCTGAGCTCTCTTAAATTAAGGGGTTTAGTATAAACTTTACGCCATGCTAAACAGGGGTCACAATCCCTATGTGCTATCATATCCTATTTTTTAGTTAAAATCATCAGCCCTTGGTTACAAAACAGCATGGTTAATCTGTGCATTCTGCACAGATAATTGCTCAATTCATTATACACTTTTAAACTTTTCGGTTTATCATCCCATTTTTATCACAACACTTATTGATGTCTAAGAAATTCTAAAATCCGAAACGAATAGGCTAAATCAAATTGAACCTTTGGATCAGCAAGATCAAGCTGAGTAAGGGCCTTAATCCGCTCCATGCGATAGCTGAGCGTATTGCGATGGATGTGGAGATTTGCGCAGGTTTCTTTGTAATTACATCCATGATCAATCAGTGTATTTAACGTATAAAACAATTCTGATTGATGCTGACGGTCATATTTCTCAAGGATCAGCAAGCTGCTTTGCACAAAGTCCTTAAGATTATTTCTTGTGTCACCATGAATCTTTTCAATCAGATGAAAAAATTTGTAATCCCCATAATGGTAGAATCGCTTTTTTTGATGAACAGACACACCGATTCGGATAGCTGCCCCCGCCTGTAAATAATAGTACTGAAAATTTTCAATCCCATTAAAAAAATCACTCATCCCAATTCGTAGGCCGTGTTTTTCCATAAAACTCTTCAGACGTCTGATTCCTTTTTCGGTTTTTTCTTTTTCCAGGTCGGTACATAAAACAACCATTTGATTGCCATAAAAAATTGCATGGGATTTCGGAAAAACATGATAAAAATCATCTCGTAATGAATCTTTGATCCCTTCCTGATAGAGACCATCGTCATTTTGCTCCGAAACCAGTACACACAGATTGTTACTGCTGTTTAGCTCCGATTCCAGAACCCATGATTTAAAATCAGCGTTTTCCTTATCTCGGCCTTCAATCAAATCCATCAGAATACCCTCATTCATGTTGCCACGAATATATTTATATTGGGGAATTTTTAGAATAATCTCTGTTAACACCTCGTTGGCCAAAAGCAACAACTCTAGATGCTGATTTGTCACTTCTGCATCTTGAAAAAACATCACCATGGCACCAGCATATTTTTCCCGGATAATCACCGGAGACACCAATACCTTCGACTCACTTTCCAGACCAACTATATAAGGTGTTCGTTCCTTGGGAAAACGTTTGACTTCTTCAATGTTGACAATTTCAAATATAAACTCATGGCTGCAAAAGCCTTTGGCGATGGCTAAATTCCAGGAGGGATCGGTGATCTCATTGGTTCGGCTGACGCCGCGAATGGAAAAGTTGATATCAATAAAAACCACCGGTTTTTCCATCAGATAACTGATGGTTTCCACCACCTCTTCGACTGTGTGATTATCCAGTAATAGACTTAATAAGCGATTGCTCTGTCGGTATCTCAGTTCAGTTTGACTTTCCATCGTTGTGCTTTATTTTTTACTCCATTTCAATTGTTTAAATACCTTGCCTATGCTATCGTTGATGACAAGGTTCGCCCGTGAATCCATCGGGGTTGAGGATTTATTGACCAGAACCAGATTTCTACCCCGATAATAATCGATCAAACCTGCCGCCGGGTAAACGCCCAGCGACGTTCCGCCAATAATCAACACGTCAGCATTACTGATGGCCGCAACCGACTGATTCATCACATCGCTATCGAGCCCTTCCCCATATAAAACCACATCTGGCTTGATGGTTCCGCCACAACTGCATTTAGGTACTCCCTGACTTTCCTCGATCATATTAACCGGATAAAACTGATGACAGCGCATACAGTAATTGCGATGAACCGATCCATGCAACTCAAGCACCCGTTTACTACCGGCCAATTGATGGAGTCCATCAATATTCTGAGTAATGACTGCTGTCAACAGCTGTTGTTTCTCCAGCTCTGCCAGTTTTTGATGGGCATCATTGGGTTTTGCCTGCAGATAGAGCATTTTATTCCGGTAAAAATGATAGAATTCTTCTGTGTTATTTATAAAAAATTCATGGGAAAGAATCGTTTCCGGCGGATAACGATAGGTTTGATTGTAGAGCCCATCGACACTCCTAAAATCAGGAATACCACTTTCTGTGGATACGCCAGCGCCACCAAAAAACACAATATTTCCAGCCTTGGCAATCATTTCTTGTAACATTTCGATCTCGTTCATGATTTGACCTCTTTTTTAATATTTTTTGTTAACCTATTTTTCTCAGGAAGTATTTTACCATATCCAGTCCCTTATTTCCTGACTGTTCACAATAACAATCCCCATATCGATCAGCAAATCCATGACATCCTGATAACACAAAAGTATCAACCGTTTCCTTCTGATTAAGTCGAGGAATGATTGACCGCACCTCAAAGGATGCCTCCTGCTCCGAAAAAATCAGCAGGCAGGGACAGACTGGGCTGACATCAAGATAGTCTCTGATTCGTGACCCGTAAAATCCGATCATTCCATCACAATATGGATTTTCTGTCAAACGCCAGGCGATGGTTGCTCCCACACTTGAACCAAAAACAATAATTTTATTATAAAATTTCTTTAATTCTTCAATGTCGGTAGCAATTTCACGATATCGTTCAAAGCTGTTATTCTCTACAAACGCCTGGTAAGCTTCATTGCTTTGAGCGTATTGATAAACACGTTCTTCCGGACTTAAATCCACACAAAAAATGTCATAATCCTGCACTCTAAAAAACTCTGCCCAGTCATGAATATACTGATTCATCCCATAAATTTCCGGAATGATTATAACCGCTCGTTCTGCTTCTGAGTCCTGCCGGGACATTTTTTTCAACACCATTTCTTTTAAAACCGCTGCATGTCATCGTATCTTTACGATAATTGCATCCTCCCATATAAATTCGTTAAAAACCGTCATCCCCATAAAAAAGCCACTGCAAAAATTATTCTTGCAGCGACTTCTATAACAGATAAAAATAGTATCCATCGTCATTTAATCTTCGGCGATTACAATCAAACCATCCATTTCTCCCAAGCTAACCATCGTTGATTTACTGGGATTAATATAAATACCGTAATCCTTTTTAGCATCCTTTTGTTCTGCCGCAATCACATAACCAATAACGATTTCGTTCTTCCTTTTTGCTGCTTCAACCAGCGTATAATAATTAACTGCTTTATCTGGCTGAATGTATTTTGACGCCCTTTTTATATAAAGCTCCGAACCATCTGCATCAAACAGGTCTTCAAAGACAGTATTAATCATTCTGTTTTCCGAAACCTGAGTTAGCATTAAACTGATCAGTTTTTCACTGACAATAAAGTCGTTGACTCTGGTTACTTCGGCCAGTTTCTTATTTCTAAAATCCAGCATTTCACTGACAACTGAAAAACGACAGTTCAGTTTTTCGGAAATATCTCGAAGCTGAAGCAGAACGACCAGCGTATTGGCATCTGACTCCTGCACATCGAGTTCCGAATTATTTGACAGGATGATGACATGATCGTAATTTTTGACCATCAGTTCGTCTAAAATCCGGCGATCTTTTGGATCTCCCTTCAATAATTCGATTTGCTGATTCACTACCTGACTAAGAGCAATTTGAAACTCTTCGTCTTCAACACAATCTGATACAACAGTCAAAAGCGAACCTTGCGGTACATAATTGTCAATTTCCTGAATAATTAAGTGAGCATTGTCATTCCAACCTAGGATCAGCGTCTTTTCGGGTCGGTCCGGTTGCGATGATGCGTTTTGACGAATTGCTTCAACATCAACCGAAGATTGCTGATCTGATTTTACTCGAATCGTATCATCATCTTCTGAAATGGCAATAATTTGGTCTCCCGGTTTTAGTACCGTGTCCATCGGCGGGTTCAAATATGTTTTCCCCTGGGACTGAACGCCGATCACCGTTGATTTCTCAAACAAAAACAGGGTCTCGCCAAATGTTTTTCCAATCGCTTCTGGACAATCACTGAAATAAATTTCATCACCGCCAAAATCCAGTAGTTCAGTGTAAACTGTCGAAAGACCTGGCTGACGGCAGGTTTGAGCAATTATGCGGGAGATGAGTGTATCACTGAGAATTATTTCCGCCTGATTGTTTCCGGCAATTTGGGCCACTTGAACGTTCTCAGGATCTCGCAAGACGGTAACAATATTATAAGGCTCACTGCGCTTATTCGGATTATTGGTAATAGCCAGAATCGTCTTTATTACTCGGGTATCATCCTCCGGAATGATGATAATTGATCGGGACGTATTTAAACTGACGATTTCCAGATCATCAATATCGATTGGATTTCCCTGACGGGTGACGATTCGGGTCGTTTTTAGATCGGTGATCCGCTCACGAATGGCGTCATCCATTTCGGACTTATCATGATTCCCCATCACAACAATACAAGCATGTTTACGATTGCTGTTCGCTTCAATCAATTCTTCAATAATTGTAAAAATTTGCTCAGACCATCCCAGAATAATGGTTTGATCCTTTTCAATCACTCGGGATCTTCCTTTTCTTAGCGATTCCAATTTTGCTTCAATCCCAGTTGTTAAAATCCCAATCAGGATACTGAGGATAAAGATACCGCCAAGCGTAGTGACAAACATTAAAAAGATATAACCAGCACTACCGGTATCTCCACTGACCGTTCCAGAATCAATGGCACGCATTAATCCCATCCACAGCAGCTCAGTAAAACTTGAGGTTGGCCCGGATTGGGTAATCCAGACGATCAAGGAAATCACAGCAATCATAATTGCCGTCGCACTGGCTAATGACAATAATAGTATACCCGTTCCTTTTGACATCAGATTGTCAAATTTGTACCTAAGTTTTTCTAAAAATCCAACTTCATCCATCTTACACCTCTTTAAAGTTATTAGTTATAGCCGATTGTCTCGTCTAATGATAATTATTTGAAGGAGTCTATTCTATTTCATTTATAATTTTTACATTTTATCACATTCAGCCATTCGCTTCAATCACTGTTGACACCCTTTTTTTGCAATTGACGATTTCGAATCTTTTTTCCTACACGTCAGAATCTTTATCTTTCTTTTTTTTGAAAAGATTGCCCAAATACATTCCCATTAATGATAAACACCCATATATGCAACCATATATAACTACTTTCATATATATCATCGAGAATACAAGCGGGAGAAAAATGATGCTTATAAAAACCGGATAAAACCAGACGATACCATTTTTAAATCCATATACAAACCCAGCTATTAAACAATATCCGGGAATAATCAAGAGCATAAAGAACAAAAAATATTTTGAATCCGGCTCCAGCATCGGCAAGATAAAAAAGATCACGGCTGTCATTACCAGATATGGTAATACCGGCAATAATAATGGTAAGTTTTTTTTCATTATCGGCTCCCATGACATTTACTACTGAAATTATATTAGTGCATTCCTTTATTATAACATGAATCTCTCATGTTATCGATATTTTATAGTATACATCCGTTTCAGATTGCTCCTAAAATTACTGTCGTTAAATGAAGCTGCAACTCCGCTCCGTTTCACTGCGCCTGCGTTTGGGGCCTCGCCCCATAAAAAAATAGATTCATAATGACAGATATTAAGTATCCTTATATCTTTCTCATAACTTTACTGCCGTTTACTCGCTCATGCGGCACTTCGACTCCGCTACGCTGCGCCTCAGTCGCGTCAGTCGCCAGATGGCTCCTTCCTTAAAATATAAAAAATAGAGACCAAAAAACAAATA
>NZ_LKEU01000029.1 GCF_001766835.1 Acetobacterium wieringae
ATATTTAAGGGGCTTCGCCACATTTTTTTATAATATTGTCAAGTTTTTTTATCTATACAAATAAAAAAAGCCCTACGCTTTTTCAAGCATAAGACTCTTTCGTTATTTCGTTAACTTAATGACATTGGCTCTCGGAGTTCTGTTTTTTTCTTTTTTGTTTAATAACGCTTGACAATTTAATTAAATAGTATTATTGTATTAATCAAGTAATACAATAATACAAAGGAGGACAGCCATGAAATGGATTATCGATTCCGATCGCCCCATCTATAAACAGTTGGTGGAACAAATAGAGCTTAGAATCATTTCCGGTATTTATGCACCGGGAGAAAAACTTGAATCAGTGAGAGAGATGGCAATGGATGCAGGCGTCAATCCCAATACGATGCAAAAAGCATTGGCAGAACTGGAAAGAATGGGACTCGTCTTTGCACAACGAACCAGCGGCAGATTTATTACGGAGGATATGAAAGTGATAGAAGAAGCAAAAAAGGGTTTGGCAGTTCAGGAAATTAGCGCATTCCTTGAAAAAATGAAAAAGTTGGGGATGGGTCGTAATGAAATATTGGAATTGATGGAAAAGATCGAGGAAGGGGAGAAGGAAGATGACCATATTAAGCACTAAGAATTTAACCAAAAGCTATGGAAAGAAAACAGCCCTTTCCCAAATCAACCTGGAAATATCTCGGGGCCGGATCATTGGATTACTGGGACCAAACGGCAGCGGGAAAAGCACCTTTATAAAGATAGCAGCTGGTTTGTTGGTGCCAACAGCAGGGGAAATTATTATTGACGGTCAGCCTCCAGGGGTCGACACCAAAGCGAAAGTATCATATTTATCGGAACGAACCTACCTAAATGATTGGATGCGGGTCAGTGAAATCATTGCTTTCTTTGAAGATTTTTATACTGACTTTAATCGCATTAAAGCTGAAAACATGTTAAAAGATCTAAATATCAACCCTGATGATCGACTCAAGACCATGTCCAAGGGAACCAAGGAGAAAGTGCAACTGATCCTGGTGATGAGCCGTCAAGCTGAGCTCTACCTCCTGGATGAGCCCATTGGAGGGGTGGATCCAGCCGCCAGAGACTATATATTGAATACGATCATCACCAATTATAAAGAAGAGGCCTCGGTAATTATTTCGACGCATTTGATTGCTGATGTTGAGCAGATATTGGATGACATTATTTTTATTAATCAGGGCGAACTGGCATTGAGTTCCAGTGTGGATGAAATCCGGGAAACCCATAATAAGTCTGTGGATGGATTATTCAGGGAGGTTTTTAAATGTTAGCAAAATTAATTAAGCATGAAACTAGGGCCACCAGCCGAATTTTTATTCCTCTTTACGGCGCCCTGTTGATTTTAACAGTTTTCACCAAATTGGTGATGGCAATTGGTGCTCCGGATTTCTTTTCTGAAGCGGTATCCAATAATAAGGTAGCGGAAATCATTTTAGGTATCAGCTTCACTCTCTATTTTGTGCTGGTAGTAGCCATATGTGTGATGACGTTGGTCATGATCATTCAGCGCTTTTATAAAAATTTATTTACTGACGAAGGCTACCTGATGTTTTCGCTGCCAGTTAAAACCTGGGAGCTGGTATGCTCCAAACTTGTCGTTGGCCTAATCTGGTCGGCTGTTTGTACAATTATGATTTTTTTGACTTTTTTTATCTTCTCGCTGGGGAACTTTTCGATGATGGAGTTGACTCAGGCGATCCGGTCAGCTTACTCAATGTTTTACCTGCAGACTGGAATGGAACTGAATTTTTTTATTTTTGAAATGATCATTTTTTTACTGGTTGAAACCGTTGCTTCGATTCTGATGATCTATGCAGCCATAGCCATTGGCCAATTATTTAATCAGCACCGGATTGTCGCTGCGTTTGGGGCTTATATCGTCATTACGATTGCACTCCAGATTATCATGTCGATTTTTATGACTGTTTTTGCCATCGGAAATCTGGAGAACAGTGTTCTAAATGGCAGCGATGCCATCACTACCATCAATTGGCTTCTTAATAGTTCAACCGTACTTAATGTGGTAATGGGAGTGGGTTTTTATTACACGACCCTAACCATTATGAAAAAAAGACTAAATCTGGAATAATTTGTGTTGATTTGTGTTATAATAATCTGCAATTAAATGGTTGAAAAAGATAAAATGAAAGCGGGGCGATCTAAATATTTATTCAAGTCAGAGATTTGCACAAAGATTTCAAGTTGGGGAAGGAAGACATTCATATCCTCAAGGGAATCGATCTGGATATTGAACAGGGAGAAATGGTGGCCCTGCTTGGTCCTTCAGGATCAGGCAAATCCACCTTTTTAAACGTTCTGGGGGGACTGGTACCGCCTACTTCCGGCGACATTATGATTCGTGATTATCGCATCAGCGACATGACTGAAAATGAACTGTGTCTGTTTCGCAGGGAGCATCTTGGCTTTATTTTTCAGTCCTATAATCTGATTTCCACCATGACAGCCATGGAAAACGTTGCACTGGCACTAACCTTTGCCGGGGTCAAAAAAGAAATCCGGCAACAACGGGCACAGGAAGCGCTGGAAGTTGTTGGCTTAGTGGATCGGATGGGACACAAACCAAGTGAACTTTCTGGAGGCCAACAACAGCGGGTGAGTATTGCCCGGGCGCTGGTTAATCATCCGGAAATAATTCTGGCCGATGAGCCAACCGGTAATCTGGACTCCAAAACCAGTGCCGACATCATGGAAATGATTACCCGACTCAATCGGGAAGAGAAGCAGACCTTTGTCATCGTCACCCATGATCCGGATACGACTAAATACTGTACCAAGGTAATCCACATGTGTGATGGCCTGATTGAGGCCGAAGTCAATCAATAAACATTGATCAGAATGAATACTCAAAGAAATGGAGAAATTATGAAAGAAAGAACAAAAATCGAAATGAAGACAAAACCGCTGCTTTCAGCCCTATTGGTGATTATCCTGCTATCATTATGTTTTATGCCAACAGCTTTGGCGGCACCGGAACAACCGTTGCTTCAGATCAGTTCAGTCACTTTCAATCCGGCGACGGTATCACCCGGTAAGGAATTCAAGATGGTGGTTACCTTAACCAATCACGGTGACTATGATGCCCATAATGTAACCCTGGATGTATTGTCCCAGTCGGGCGCGAATGACTTGGGGGTCTTTTCGATGGTAGGAAGCGGCAGTCATTTCTATCGGGAAGAAATTCCTTCTGGTGAAAGTGCAACGATTGAGATTCCCATGGTGACATCACCAAATGCTGAGGCTAAAAATTATAATTTAAATTTGCAAATCAATTGCGAAACCAGTGGTGGCAGTGTTTATAATTTCACAGAAACAGTGGGGATTGTAATCAATGAAAGTGAATCGATGTCGATTATTGCCCCAGATCGTTTTGTTTTAGCTAAGAATGATAAAGGGGTTACCCCGATCAATTTTGAAATTGCTAATTTTGGATCAAATCCGGTGCGTGGGGTGCAGGTTAGTGTATCTGCTGATGGTGTCGATTTCTCCAAAGATTATCAGTATTATGGCACCTTCGAAAAAGATGATAACGATGACTTCTCCGCTGATGTCACCACGAGTCAAAGTGGTGAATTTCCCGGGAAAATATCCGTAAAATACATGGACAGTTTCAATAATGAACGGGTAATCGAAAAGAACATTACCATTGTTTCTGAGGAAGCCACAACTCAGACGGCGGAATCGGGAGACGAGAACTTTTTTCAAAAATTTCTCAGAGTCATCTTTGGCATTGGCGCTTAGCGGGGTGAAGGTGTGAATAAGCAAGAACTCCTGCGATTATCCTGGGAGAATCTCTGGCGGATGAAATTTCGAACAATCCTCACAATTATTGGGGTAGTCATCGGAACGGCCTCGATCATCGTGATGGTTTCCATTGGAAACGGGGCTCAAAAGAGCATTACGGATGAATTGTCCGGGATTGGTTCTGTGACCACGCTACAGGTCTATCAGGATCTCTCTTCGATGGGGATGACTGCGATGGGTGGTGGAAAAACGGACGATAAAGCAATCCTTAATGATGATGCCATCAAAGATTTAAAGAAAATCGATGGGGTCGTGGCGGTTACGCCGGTGGTCAATCTAAGCGGCGGGGAAATAGAAGTTGATCGTGAGCAATATGGGGTTTCTCTGATGGGCGTGGACTATGCTGTCCTGGAAGATATGCGCTATGTTACAACCAGTGGTAAAAAGCCTGGAGCCAACGATGAAAACAGTGTGATCCTTGGCAAAGATGTATTAACCAGCTTTACCTACACCGGTGCGTCAACCCAACTCGAAGCCAGTGAGGTTAAACCGGAAGATCTAATAGGCCAGAACATTACCATGACCATCAAACGTACCAATGCCAACGGCGAAGAAGAGATAAAGACTCAGAAGCTGAAGGTGACTGGTGTGCTGGAAGCCACTGGGGGAAATGAGGATTACTCGATCATCGCTGACTATCATCTAGTGACAGACCTGAACGAATGGCAGACCGGGAGGAAAGCCAATGTCAAGAAGCAGGGCTATTCCCAGGCGTTGGTGACCGTCGAGGATTCTTCGGTGGTAAATGATGTCACTTCTGAAGTTGAAGCGATGAAATTTACAGTCTTTTCGATGCAACAGATTTTGGATTCGATGGGCAGCGTCTTTCAGATGCTTCAGATTCTGCTGGGTGGTATCGGTGGGGTCGCTTTGTTGGTTGCCTGTATCGGAATTGTCAATACCATGACCATGTCCATTTATGAACGCACCAAGGAAATTGGGATCATGAAGGTCATTGGGGCATCGATTTCGGATATCCGCAACATGTTTATTGCCGAATCAACCATGATTGGATTGATCGGCGGTCTGGTGGGGATTGTCATCAGCCTGGTGCTATCGGTACTGATCAATCTGATTGCGGGTTTATTTATCGGTGGTGAAGGGGGTGTGACGATTTCCTACATCACCCCCGGTCTGGTTGTTTTTGCCTTGTTTTTTTCGGCGCTGGTCGGGCTCTTGTCCGGCGTTCGTCCGGCTATCAAAGCAGCCAATCTCAGTTCCCTGGATGCGATCCGCAGTGAATAGTGAAAGAGCGCAAAAATATCAGAAAGCGATAATAAAAATAACTGAGCTTGCAATTTTTAAGGTGTGAATAAGCGGTTGCAAAGACAGGATAAAAATTTGAAACGAGAAGGAGTAAGGATGAACTATTTATATTTATTAATTAATCCGGTCAGATTTTTTAAACAGGTTGCCGAAAAAGAAAAACATTCTCTGATTATCCCAATTTTGATTATTGCCATGATCGGCTGTTTAACAGGTGTCATTGCCGGAAATGTGGTAGGCACCATGGATCTGCCAGCTGATCAGATGGGAATGGTTAAAACCATTAGCATTGTTACCGGAATCATCTCCGGGATCATCAGCGTGGCAGTTGCCATGGTGGTGAAGGCAGCCATCTTTAATCTGGTGTTAAAGAAAATGGGGGGTGAGGGTTCGTTTAAGACAGCAGTGTATGTGGTCGGCCTGAGTTATTTCCCCAAAATTTTCCAGAACATTCTCAATATTTTCTTTCAAAAACCGATTGATATGACCAAGGTTTATGAGATGGATTGGGTGGCCTTCCTGGGAGGGATTTTCAGCATTTTCAATATCTGGCAGATTGTCCTGACCATTATTGGTCTGGCCATTGTCTACGGTGTGAGTTACAAAAAAACGGCGCTTCCAGTGATTGGACTGGAAGTGGTAGCCGCTGGTCTTAGTCTAGGTGTGTCGTTGATTAGTCTTAATTCGATGGCGGGATTATCAACCACAGCCATCAGTTAAAAAGGGAGGAATAGGATGGGAATCGGTATTGATTTAGGTGGCACCGCAATTAAAGGTGGTATTGTCAATCATCGGGGTGTCATTCAGGAAGAACGGCGAGTCAAAACCCAAAGCCAAATGGGCTATGATCGTGTAGTGAGTGATCTTGCTGCATTAATAAACGAACTGGTTCAGCTTTCACCGGAAGAAACCACCGTGGGAATCGGAATTCCCGGAATCCTCTCAGGGGATGGATCAACCGTCGTTTCCTGTCCTAATCTTAATTGGAAGAACAAAGCACTAAAGCAAGATCTCGAAGCAGTCCTGGCACTTGAGGTGCTTCTGGTTAATGATGCCACGGCAGCTTGTATTGCTGAAGCGGCATTTGGCAGCACTCGGGGTCGAACCAGCTCGGTGTTATTAACCCTTGGCACCGGTGTCGGTGGTGGTGTGATCATCAATGATCGGATTATTTCGGGAGCCCATGGGGTCGCCTCAGAAGCCGGCCACATGATCATGGAAGAAAATTTCTACGACTGCAATTGCGGCAAAAACGGCTGTCTTGAAACCTTTGCTTCGGCAACAGCACTGATTCGCTATTGTCAGAAACAACTAGATGAAGGCGTGGAGTCCGAATTAAAAAAAGACGACACTTATGATGCCAAACGAATTTTTGATGCTGCCAAAGCTGGCGATGTACTGGCGTTGGCAGCAGTCAATCGGCTGGCTAAATATTTAGGTTGGGCCATTTCCAACATCAACGATCTCATAGATCCCGGGATATTCGTAATTGGTGGTGGCTTGTCTGAGGCTGGAGATTTTCTTTTAAACCGGATTCAGGCCAGCGCCAAAAGTTGTTTAACCTATCCCCAGTATGCAATGCCTGAAATTGTGCTGGCTACCTTTCGAAATGAAGCCGGTTTGATCGGTGCGGCCAATCTTCGACAATTCATCTGACGCATTTGCTTTTTAATGAAAATTGCGAGAAAAAACTGAATAGTAAAAAAAAAACATTGTAATATTGCTTAGAATGATTATAATAGAAATATGTCATTCTAAGAGTAAAGGAGAAATACAATGCAAAAATTTGAATGTGATATCTGTGGTTATGTATATGATCCAGAATTAGGAGATCCAGACAACGGGGTAGCAGCTGGAACTGCGTTTGCCGATATTCCTGAAGATTGGGTATGTCCAGAATGTGGCGTTGATAAAAACGCATTTTCAGAAGTCTAAACAGCGTTTTCAATTAGTATAAAAGAAGTCATAATGATGGCTTGCTTAAAAAGTGTAGAATTTAACCGAATCGGTTTTGAATTCTACACTTTTTTTATGCTAAATTCCCAAAATTCCCATGATCCAGATAAACAGAATCGGCATAAAAACTGCTGGCAGCAGGTTGCCGACCTTAAGATCTTTGATTTTAAGCATATTAATACCAATGGCCATGATTAGAACGCCACCAACAGCATTCATTTCGGTGATCATTTCCGGAGAGAGCAGGGTTTTGACTGAGCCAGCTAAAAGTGAAATGCTGCCCTGGTAGAGAAGAACTGGAATAGCGGAAAAGACGACGCCGATTCCTAAAGTCGATGAGAGAATCATCGAAAAAATACCATCCAAGAGCGACTTGCTCAGAAGAATACTGACCGTCCCGGTGAGCCCATTTTCCAAAGCACCCATAATGGCCATTGAGCCGGTGCAGAAAAGCAGGGAGGCACTGACAAAGCCGTGGGAGATATTATTGCTATTGTTTTTCATCTTTTTTTCCAGACTGTCGCCAATTCGTTTTAATTGTTTTTCAATATTGATCAGTTCCCCCAGGATGCCGCCAAATAATAGACTCAGCAGCATCAGCATAATGTTTTCGGTTTCGATGGTCATCGTGATGCCAATGACAACTACGCCCAGTCCCAGACCTTGGGTAATGGTTTCACAGAGACGTTGTGGTAAAGCCCGTTTAAATAATAGGCCGATGAGGCCGCAGACAACAATGGCGGCGGCATTGATAATGGTTCCAAGCAAAAGATTTTCCTCCTGATGTAAAGTCTTTTACTATTGTAACATAAAAGCGCTAGCGCTGAAAACATAACTACCCTGATGAGCTGTTTTATTGAAAAAAAATCAGTGTTTCGATTAGTTTTAACAAAAAAAGTGTTTAAATTGTGATAAAATAGAAAAAAGAATGCGAGGTGACGTTTATGATTAAGCGGTTTTCAGTAATCTATATTGGTTCAATCCGTTGTGAACTGATCGTTGGACAGCGGGGCAAAGGCTGCATTAAAATATTGGATCGAGCCATGTTTCCCATTAATTTTGGGAGTCAGAGCTTTACTAAAGGGGAGATCTCATTTAAATCTGTATATGCCTTGTGTCAAACGATTAATGAATACATCGAAATGTCTAAAACCTACGGCGTTGAATCGATTAAAATATTTGGAACAACAGCTCTCCGTGAAGCCAGAAATCGGCTTTATATTCTTGAACAAATCAAAATCAATACCGGTGGTTACGAGGTGGAAATTCTCGACAAGGAAGAAGAAACCCATCTTATTTATCGCCATATGGTGTTAAAATGCGACCCGGAATTTAATATAATCACTGATACAAAAGAGGATCAGATGCTGGCGTCCATCTCCAGCGGGAATGTGTCAGTGGCACTTCTAAAAAATGGCATTATTGATTATCATCAGACCGCTGAGCTGGGTTATTTAAAAATGAAGGAAATCCTGAAATCCATTGAAGAAAACTCGGAGCGCTTTGAAACGCTATTGATGGAGTTCATCTCCATCAATACCCAGGATATTGTTGAAAACATCAGAAAACGCCACATTAAAAGACTTTTTGTATCCTCCCACGAAGTTGATGTTATTGCCCAGCTTTGTGGCTTCACGGAACGACGGGATTATTATGTGATCAATGCTGAGGATTTTGGGAAGCTGTGCAAGGTGGCGGGCGATCTGACCGTGAACCAATTATTGAAAAAGTACCCACTTTTGGATCAGAGCGAAGCAGAAACCCTGAATCATACCCTGATGCTTTATTTAAAGCTACTGGCTGAAACAGGCGTCGAAACCTTTATTTTGATTCCGATGATTATCGGCGATGCTTTTTTGGATTTTGAATTCCAGATCACAAAAAAACAACAGTTGATTGAATGGATCGAAGAGGGCAGTTATCTTTCTGCTAAAACCATCGGTAAAAAGTATCATACCAGTCACAGGCATTCGGAATTTGTTGAAAAAATCAGCTTAAAGATATTTGACTCGCTCAAAAAATATCACCAACTGGGAAAAAGAGAGCGGCAGCTCTTATCGATGCTCTGTTATCTGATGGAGGTGGGCAGTTTTATTGATCATAAAAATTTTTGGGTGCAAAGCCGCTATATTATTGAAACAACCGACATTATCGGGGTTAACCAGGAAGAGAAAGCGGTGATGGGTAAGGTCGCCGAGGCGGTTAAAACGAATTTTATTAAAGTGGAAGAAAAGGTTCATTCCAGTGATGAAAAAGAACAGTTGCTGGTAGCTAAACTGGCAGCTATTTTAAAGCTAGCCATTGCCCTGGATAAGAGTTATCAGCAAAAAATACAAAACCTTCACTGTCATGTCAAGGACGAAAAACTGATGCTTGAATTAACCACCGGGAAAAATTTTCAGTTGGAAGAGTATTTCTTTAAGGCAAGTCGGGCAACCATGGAGAATGTTTATGGCATTAAACCGATATTAAAGATTAAGAGGGTTGAATCATGAAAAGTAGATTATTTATAAACCGTGAAATCAGTTGGCTGGATTTTAATTACCGGGTATTAGACGAGGCTTATGACAAATGCAACCTGGTAATGGATCGGTTGAAATTTTTGGCGATTACGGCATCGAATCTGGATGAGTTTTTTATGGTACGGGTTGCTGGGATTATGGATCAGATTAATGTTGGCTACAACAAAAAATCGGTAGATGGACTAACCCCGATCGAACAGTTGGCAGTTCTTAACAGCATGACTCAGGAAATGATGGCCCGGCAGTATACCTGCTTATCAAAATCGATCATTCCGGAGCTTAATCAGAATAATATCTTTTTTTTGCGTTATGATGAACTGAATGAGGAAGGCAAAGACTTTGCCCTTCATTATTTCCGGCATGAGTGTTATCCGGTTTTGACGCCACAAGCAATTGACAACAGTCGCCCGTTTCCGTTAGTAAAAAACAATCAGGTTTATCTGTGTATCATGCTCCATGACACCGAGGCGAAGATTAAGGATGAAAAAGATTTTATGGCGATCCTGGAAATCCCCAAGGTTCTGGATCGAATCATTGCCTTACCGAAAGCGAAAGAGTCGGAAGTGCTAAACTATATTTTTATTGAAGATTTAATCAGCCCGTTTGTAAATGAACTTTTTACCGGTTATGATGTCAAGCAGGTCAGTGAATTCCGGATTACCCGTAATGGCGATTTAGCCATCGATGAGGATGAAGCCGAGGATTTACTGATTGAAATTGAGAAATCAATTCAGCAACGTAAATGGGGAGCCAGCATTAAACTGGAAGTAACCCGGGACATGAGTAAAAAAATGAAAAAATGGTTGATGCATGAATTGGAAATTGTCGAAAGTGAGCTTTATGAACTCAAGGGAAACCTGGATTTGACCTGCTTTATGAAATTTCAGAACCGCAGCGAGTTTAATGAACTCCGGGAGCCCCGCTATACCCCGCTTATCTCCAATGAATTCTATGAGGTTGACGACATCTTTGAAGTCATCCGGGAGAAGGATCGCCTCTTGCACCATCCGTATCAGTCTTTTCAAACAGTGGTTGATTTTGTCCGGGCGGCATCCATCGATCCCGATGTGCTGGCCATCAAACAAACGTTGTATCGGGTCAGTGGCGACTCGCCAATCATTGAAGCATTGATTCAGGCAGCCCAAAATGGTAAACAGGTTACTGTATTGGTCGAACTCAAAGCGCGCTTTGACGAAGCCAATAATATTGTCTGGGCGAAGAAACTGGAGCAGGCTGGGTGTCATGTCATTTATGGGCTGGTGGGGCTAAAAATCCATTGTAAAATGATTCTGGTGGTTCGCAAAGAGTCCGATGGGATCCGGCGGTATGTCCATCTCGGAACCGGGAATTATAATGATGTGACCGCCGGTCTTTATACCGATTTGGGAATGTTCACCGCTAAAGAGAGTTATGGGTCGGATGTTTCAACCCTGTTTAACCTCCTGTCCGGCTACAGTCACTACACCTTGTGGAAAAAGATCGAGGTGGCGCCGAAAACGCTCAGAAATGCCTTTTACATCGCCATTGACCGGGAAATTGAAAATGTCAAAATGGGAGAAAAAGGTAAAATCCTTGCCAAAATGAATGCCCTTGTCGATGAAGATATCATCAACAAGCTTTATGAGGCCTCTCAGGCTGGGGTGGAAATTCAACTGATTGTTCGGGGAATGTGCTCACTCAAACCAGGGTTACCGGGCATCAGTGAGCACATCACGGTTCACAGCATTGTGGGAACCTTCCTGGAACACAGCCGGATCTATTATTTTTACAACCAGGGCAAGGAAGATATTTTTCTGTCCAGTGCCGATTGGATGGAGCGAAACCTGAACCGGCGAATTGAGACCCTGTTTCCGGTTGAAGAAGAGAGCTTAAAGAAAAAATTAAAACACATTTTGGAGATTACCTTAAAAGACACCATCAAAACCCGGATAATGACTGAAACAGGAGAGTATATCCGGGTTGACAAACGTGGCAAGGAATTGCTTTCCTGTCAGGATTACTTCTGCAAAGAAGCTGAAGCAGAATTTGAACAGGTCAAGAATAAAGCCGTTATAAAACATAATATTGAGGGAGAATAGCAATGGATAGACGAAATATCGGGGTCATCGACATTGGCTCAAACAGTGTCCATCTGGTGATTGGTGAATACTACAACAATGAATATTTTCAGATTATCGATGATGTCAAGGTGAATGTCCGTCTAAATGATAAGCTGGCTGAAACCGGAAAACTCCAGCAGGATCGGATGGACTTTGGAATTGAAACCCTGACCATGTTTGTCAGTATGTGTGATGCCTATGGGATCGAAAAGGTGATTGCGGTAGCAACGGCAGCGGTTCGTAAAGCATCAAATGGAGCTGACTATGTGGCGCGAATTAAAACCGAAGTCGGTTTGGATGTGGCCATTATTCCCGGAGAAGTCGAGGCTTCAATGGATTACCTGGGCGCGATTAACACCCTTGATGTTAAAGACGCCTTGCTGATGGACATCGGCGGTGGGAGTACCGAGTTTGTGCTGATCAAAGACCGCAAGAAGGTAGAGGCGGTGAGTTTGCCCTTTGGTTCCATCGATTTGGCCGAAAAATTTGATTTGACCGACGAGGTATCAGAGAAAAAACTGAAAGCTCTCGATGAGTTTTTAAAAGAAGCATTTAGTACGATTGCAATCCTTAAAAAGGCTGAGGGGTTGCCGGTTATTGGCGTGGGTGGGACAATTCGAAATGTTGGCCGGATCCACCGGAGTTTCATCGATTATCCTTTGGAAATTGCCCATAATTATCGGATGAAATCCAATGATGTCAAGCGGATCTGCGAAATGGCCGCCAGTATGAATTTAGCGGAACGTTCAAATCTTAAAGGATTGTCCAAGGGACGAATCGATATTTTTGTGGGATCAAGCCACACCCTCGAACGGGTCATGAGATATATTGATTCGCCAGAACTCATTATCAGTAATGCCGGGTTACGGGATGGGATCATCTACGATTATTTTGGCTATAATGAAGACAATCTCGTTTATGATATTTTTGAATTGTCGCTGGTCAATATCATGCTAAACTTTAATGTGAATATCCCTCACGCCTATCATGTGCTGAAGCTGACCGAAAACCTGTTTGAGCAGCTCAAACCACTCCATGGCATCAAAGAAGACGTCCGCAAGATGATCCGGGCCTCGGCCATGCTTCATGATGTTGGCATCAAGCTTCAATTTGGAAATCATCACGAGCATAGTTTTTATATTATTTTAAACTCCGGTTTGTTGGGGATCGAACAGAAAGAGCTTTTAATGAGTGCCTTTATTGCGCTTAATCATCGTACCAATAAAAAAATCCATATTTCGGAAGAATACATGGGGCTGCTCCAGAATGAAGAGCGGCACCTCATCGATCAATTGAGCTTGTTTCTGCAAATATCAGAATATCTGGATCGCAGTATGGATGGTGTCGTCAAGGATGTGAATTGCGTGATTCTGGAAAAAGAAGTCCAGCTGAATGTCCTCACAACCGGTCATTCAGTATTTGATAATATGATCATCAACGAATGTGGCAAAAAATTCAAACGGGTGTTTAACAAAACGCTGACGATTAATAACAAAGTCATTATTTCGCGACGATAAAAAAACTCCAATTATTCAAAACTGAATAATTGGAGTTTTTCTTATTTGTTTCGTTGGCTTTTGCCCAGATAGGCTTCTTTAATGCTTTCATCAGCCAGTAGTTCCCGGCCAGTTCCAGCTTTGGTAATCTTGCCTGTTTCCAGTACGTAGGCATAATCAGCGACCCGAAGGGCCATATTGGCATTTTGTTCAATTAAAAGAATGGTCATTCCTTCTTTATTAAGGGTCTCGATGATATCAAAAATACCCTGAACAACCAAGGGGGCCAGACCCAAGGATGGTTCATCCATCATCAATAGTTTTGGCCGGCTCATCATGGCCCGACCAACTGCAAGCATTTGCTGCTCGCCACCGGATAAGGTGCCTGCGGCCTGCCAGGAACGTTCTTCCAGCCGGGGGAAGAGACTGTAAATATGCTTGATGTCGGCGTCCAGATTATCCTTGCGCATATAAGCGCCAATCTTGAGATTTTCCAGCACTGTCAGATCGGGAAATACATGCCGTCCTTCCGGAACCAGAGTAATACCCTTGTCAACGACTTTGGTGGTATCAAGGCCCAGCAGTTCTTCACCGTTATAGGTGATGCTGCCAGCTTTTGATTTAACCAAATTGACAATGGCTCGCAGCGTGGTGCTTTTTCCCGCCCCATTGGCTCCGATCAGAGTCACGATTTTGCCTTCTGGCACTTCCAGATCAATGCCCTTAACCGCTTCAATACCGCCATAAGCGACCTGTAAATTACTAATCTTCAACATCGGCGTCTACCCCCAAATATGCTTCAATAACCTTAGGATTATTCTGAACCTCATCTGGGGTTCCTTTGGCGATGGTACAGCCAAAATCCAATACATAGATATGATCAGAAATTTCCATGACCAGATCCATATGATGTTCAATCATAAAAATGGTCAGATCAAAATCCGTTTTCAGTTTAAAAATCAGATCCGTCAGTTCATCAGTTTCCTGAGGATTCATTCCGGCTGCTGGCTCATCAAGCAGCAGTAACTGTGGCTTGGTTGCCAAGGCCCGGGCAATTTCCAGATGCCGCTGTTGTCCATAGGGGAGCGATGAAGCTTTTTCATTTCTTAAATCAATAAGTCCCAATCGTTCCAGCAAAAATTCACAGTCGGCTTTAGCCTGAGCTTCGCCCTTCCGGGCTTTGGGGGTTCTCAAAATCGCAGATAAAAAACTATAATCAGTATTTAAGTGGGTAGCAACCTGAACATTTTCAAGAACAGACAATTCCTTGAATAAGCGGATGTTCTGAAAGGTTCGGGCGACACCCAGAGCTGTGATTTTATCCGGCTTTTTACCGGTAATATCAATTTCAGTGGCGGTGCCGCTTTTATCGGTTGGGGTAAAAAGAACCTTGCCGCTGGTGGGCGTATAAACCCCGGTGATGACATTAAAGGCAGTGGTTTTACCCGCCCCATTGGGTCCGATCAGGGCAGCCAGTTCACCCTTTTTAATATTGATATTTAAGTCGTTGACGGCGACAACACCGCCAAACTGCATGATGACATTTTCTGTTCTAAGCAGACTCATTACTTGCCACCTCCTTCAGTCGAGGTCTTTTTTCGGCTCAGTTTTTTCTTGATGGACTGGAATTTCTGCGCCATGAAATCCCAGGTGAGTTCATTGGTACCCATTAAGCCTTTGCGATAGAAAAGTACGATAATCATCAGCAGGAATGAAAATACAACCATTCGCAGACCGGGTCGAAAGATCGGCAGATCCAGGCCGAAGGCCATGGGCTCATCCAGAAAACGCAGGGCTTCCTGTCCCAGTGTAACCAGGAAACTGGCAATGATGGTTCCGGAGATGCTGCCCATTCCACCAAGGACAATGATCAGCAAAAAGTTATACGTCAGGGTGAAATAAAACTGTTTGGGATCAACAGTACCCAATAGGGCGGCGAATAATCCACCACCGATGCCAGTAAAAAATGCTCCAATCAGGAAGGAAGTCATCTTTGTTTTAAAGAGCCCAACCCCCATCGCTTCGGCAGCAATTTCGTCCTCCCGGATGGACTTGAAGGCCCGGCCATAGGACGAGTAAACAAGTAAAATGGTTGCGATAATGATCAGCAGAGCGGTTCCATAGGTCCACCAGAGACTGCTGATGGTGGGAATACTCTTAATACCCAGGGCGCCATTTGTGATCGATTGCGTATTGGTAAAGACAATCCGAATAATTTCCGAAAACCCGAGAGTTGCGATGGCCAGATAATCACCCCGAAGCCGTAGACAGGGGGAGCCAATAAAGAAGGCCACCACCACTGAAGCCAGACCACCCAGAATCAATGCCACCACAAAGGGCAACTGGATATTAGCTAAGAAAGGCGCCATCGGTTCCAGATAAAAAATGGCCGTACGAGATTCAACAGGCACTGTAAAGATCGCTACTGTATAGGCGCCGATCGCCATAAAACCGGCCTGTCCCAATGAAAACTGACCGGTAAAACCATTAACCAGATTCATTGCCAAACTGACGATGACATAAATTGCGCATAAATTCAGTAAACGACGCATATAGGAATCAACAAAAATATCGGCTAAACCTATTCCAATCAGGAGAACAACTAAGAAAACCGCTGTTTTCCAGTGAAGTTTTAAGTAGGCACCGAGGCTGTTTTGAGTTTCGTTCATTTTTGGTACCTCCCCTAAACCTTTTCCACTTGTTTCTTACCAAGGAGACCATTGGGAAGAAAGAGCAGAATAATAATTAAGATGACAAATGCGATGGCGTCCCGGTAACCGGTAAGTGCTGGAAAGAAGGCGACCATCAGTACTTCCGAAAACCCGAGGATCAGGCCCCCAAGAACGGCGCCTTTAACATTACCAATTCCACCGATTACGGCGGCAATAAAACATTTTAATCCGGGAACAACGCCCATGAGGGGTAACACCGATGGGTATTTCATACACCATAAAATAGCACCGACGGCAGCTAGCGCAGAACCGATGGCAAAGGTTGAAGAAATGACCCCATTGATCTTAATACCCATGAGTTTGGCGGTATCATAATCGACTGCGACAGCCCGCATGGCCATACCAAGTTTGGTTTTATTAATCATAAAAAGTAGTGCTGACATCAAGATAAACGCAACAATTGGAATAACAATAGAAACCGGTTGAATCGACAAACCGCCTATAAAGAAAGGTGTTGTCAAAAGCGGGAATTCTGGAAACGCTTGTGGCTTTCCTGAAAATAAGTAAGTGGCAACATTTTCAAGCAAAAATGATACCCCAATCGCTGAAATTAATAGTGATGTTTTAGGTGCATCACGGAGCGGACGATAGGCTACCCGTTCAATCGTGACACCGAGTAAAATGGTTAACCCAATTGTAATAATAAACGTGACATACCAGGGAAGAAAGAACACGGCAATCCCAAAATATGTGAAATAGGCAGCCATCATAAAGATATCGCCATGGGCAAAGTTGATCAGTCTTAAGATACCATAAACCATCGTGTAACCGATGGCGATCAACGCGTACAAACTCCCAAGAGATAAACCATTTATTAGTTGCTGCAAGAATGTTTCCATTGTCATTCCAACGACCATAATTATAACCTCGTTATATCATTTAATTTAAATTGAGGGTATCTGATCATACAAATACCCTCAAAGTTAGTTGTTGTGAAGGCAGCACAAACAAAACAGACAGTGTACGTTTTGTTTTGCGCACCCTTGCGCATAAAAGAAGTCACATAAAATATGACTTCTTTATGGTAATTTGTGACTTTTTGTTAGTCAATTGTAACGGAATCCATGTAGGTGAATTTACCATCTTTAACGGTTTTAATGATCGCTTCATTTTTAGTAGCGTCACCATTGGCATCAATGGTAATCATCCCAGTAGCGCCTTCAAAGTCTTTAGTGGCCGCCAGTGCGTCACGGATGGCAACAGGATCAGCAGATCCTGCTCGCTCAATCGCATCCAGGGTCATCATGTAGCCGTCATAACCAAGGGCTGTTACAGCTGCAATGTTTTCACGGTCAGGATAAGCTTTTTTGTATTCGGCAACAAATGTTTTACCGGCTTCTGTCAGTGGATTGGTATCGTCAAAGAATGTTGACATGACTGCGCCTTCTACATCAGCACCACCAACGGTGATGAATTCGTTTGTTTCCCAGGTATCACCACCAATAAATGGAGCAGTGATGCCAAGAGCACGGGCCTGTTTGATAATCAATGCGGATTCGGTGAAATTACCAGGAGCAAAAATGGCATCGGGATTGGCAGCTTTAATATTGGTTAAGATTCCGTTGAAATCCTGATCGCCAGTATTGTAATTACCAGTAGCTACGATGGCATTTGGATCGCCAGTTAGTTTAACAAAAGAATCGGTAAAGAATTTAGCTAAGCCAACTGAGTAGTCATTGGAAACTTCCTGGATGATGGCAACTTTTTTTGCATTCAGTTTTTTAGACGCATAGTTGGCCATGACCGTTCCCTGGAAAGGATCAAGGAAGCAAACACGGAAGTAGTAATCATTTCCGGCGGTAACCTGTGGATTGGTTGCTGAAAGCGCAACGGCAGGAATTTGGTTTGTTTTGACAACGTCACCAGCAGCAATGGAGAGTGAAGATCCCCAGGAACCTAAGATGGCAACAACTTTGTCTTTTTCAATTAAACGGGCAGCAGCAGTTGTTGCTTCAGCCTTGTCTGATTTGTTATCAGCAATGACCAATTCAACCTTTTTGCCTAATACTTCTGGACGCAATTTGTTGGCCAATTCGACCCCTTCAACTTCCAGCTCGCCACCAGCGGCATTTGCACCGGTTAAGGGTTCGAATACGCCAATTTTAATGACGTCGCTATCCCCAGAAGAAGTTGTTGTTGTTCCGCTAGAACAACCAGCGGCCATGGTTACGACCAAAGCCAGAGACAATAATACTGATAAAGGTTTTTTCAAGGTAAAGTCCTCCTTTTTCTTTTTTTCCTAATTTTTACCTGTGGCTATTATACCAAAGTTTACACTTTTATTGCAAGTTTATATTAAGAAATGTTTGAATCATACGGACACTTGTTTTAATGACACTGATTTACGCAATCCGCAGTATTGCATTAGCGCGCTAAAGTAAAGGTTTGCAGAATAAATCAGGAAATCAGATCGTCCGTAGTCAGATGACAGACAGAGCTTTTCGATGATAGAGATGATTGATACGATTGTACCAATCAACATCGATTTGTAAAAGACCGTCCCGGGTCATTCGAAAAACCCAGTTATTCGCTGTGGTTCCGGGTTCATTCATGCGTGTGTCGCAGCCATATCCGCAAATATCTTGAATGGGCAGGATGACTAAATTGGCAGCACTCTGAAAAAGGGTGCGGATAAAAGCCCGACAGGAAGGACTCTGGTGGCCGCCGATCTGCCATTGGTTTTCCCAGGCCTCAGTGTAGCCGCAGTAGTCAAAAGCATAACGACGATGTTCCGGGGTGTAGTCAAAAAAAGTCCCCAGTAGTGTATTATTGTCATGGGTCCCTGAGTAGGCTACGGTATTGGCGCTGTAGTTATGGGGCAGATGAATATTATCCAAATCATCAATGAAGGCAAATTCCATGATCCGCATTCCGGGAAAACCGGTGTTTTTTAACAATTTGACCAGGTCTTCATCCTGAAGCCCCAGATCTTCAGCAATGATACTCGGTTTGGGAAAGGTCTTTTCCAATTGCCTGAAGAAATCCATCGCCGGGCCGGGAATCCAACGACCATTTTTGGCAGTTGCTTCACTTGCCGGGACTGACCAATATGCAGAAAAGCCCCGAAAATGATCGATTCGAACCATGTCAAAATCCGCCAGTGCTTTTTTTATCCGTCGCATCCACCAGGAATAGTGGTCTTTTTTCATCACATCCCAACGATATAATGGATTACCCCATAGTTGACCGTTTTTGGCAAAATAGTCTGGAGGAACCCCGGAAATTTCAATGGGAGAGCCTTTTTCGTCCAACAGGAAAAGCTCCGGATGGCACCACACATCGGCACTGGTATGCGCAACATATATGGGCATATCGCCGATAATTTTTATCGCTTTTGTATTAGCATAATCTTTAAGAGCCGACCATTGTTTAGCATAGGTGTATTGGAGAAAATTCTGAAAATTAATCTCTTCACAAAAGTCAGATCGGGCGATGGAAAGTGCGGCTGGCGTTCGCTTTATCAGATCCTGATTGTCCCATTTAGTCCAGTCTTCTTCAGAATAATATTGGGCTAAAACTGTATATAAGGAAAAATCTGGAAGCCACTCGCTGTTGGCTTCGACATAGTTTTGAATGTCTGTTTTTTGCTTTGGTGTGAGTCGAGAAAAAGCCAGCTTGAAAATAGAATGACGATTGCAGATCAGATCGGGATAATTAATGGAGTAAGCAGGAGCAGTAGATTTACCGGTTGCCAGTTCATCCGCAGTTAATAAATCCCATTGGTATAACCGTTCAAGGTCAATCAAAAGGGGATTACCAGCAAAAGCGGATGTACTTTTATATGGCGAAAAACAGCTGTCCACAGGACCTACTGGCAGAATTTGCCAGTAGCCAAAGCCCATGGATTGAAGCAGGTCAACAAAAGTGCGGGCATCACTGCCTAACGTTCCGATGCCGTAATCCCCCGGTAAGGCGGGAACTGGCATCAAGACACCACTGGAGCGCGATTTTATAGCCATATCAACCCTCTTTTTCTATGATGCGATCCAGGATGGACTGTAGGTCTTCGGGGGTAAAGAGATATTTTTCCTTACAAAAGTCACAGTTGATTTCGATATCTTCCTGATCTGCGATCATGTCGATTAGATCTTTTTTTCCAATCGATATCAGTGCTTTGGTAATACGCTGGCGGGAGCAATCACAAATAAACCGGGTGATTTCTGTTTTGGAAATCTTTAAGTTCAGGTGTTTAAACAGACCTTCCATAATTTCTTCCAGCGTTTTTCCTTCGTCAAGCTGTTTGGTCAAAGATGGGGTATCAGCTAGGGCTGCTTCCAGGGCATCAATCACGTCATCATCGGTATCCGGCATTAATTGAATAATAAATCCCCCAGCCTGTCGGACAGTGCCATCATCATTTAATAAAACGCCTAGGGAAACCGAGGTGGGAATTTGTTCAGATTGCGCATAATAATAAGTTAAATCTTCGGCCAGTTCACCGCTGACAAGTGGTGAATAACCAACATAAGGCTCTTTTAAACCGATATCTTTTAAAATGTTCAAGGCACCATCGCCAATGGCTTCTGAAACCGGCATGGGGGATTCCATGGTGTCAGAAAGATCACTGACATAGGGATAACCTTTGACATTGCCGCTGGCATCGGCGGTTACCAATAAGCCGCTGAGTGGGCCATCACTGGCGATTTTTAAAGTGATCAGTTCATCCGCATTTTTCATCATTGACCCCATCAGTGAACCGGCAGTCAATAATCGGCCCAATGCCTGGGTAACGACTGGGCTGGTGTGATGAAGCTTACGGGCGGTTTCGGCGAGTCCCTGTGTCGTTGCCGCAAAGACCCGAATCTGTCCGTTTCCGGCGGTGGCTTTTAGTATATAGTCCGGCATGTTTTACCTCTCAGTGTTTAAATTGAATTAGCTATTTATGATATGTTTCGCCACGGATTATCTTAAAGGAACGATAGATTTGCTCTAACAGCATCACTCGAAATAACTGGTGGGGAAATGTCATTTTAGAAAAGGAGCATTTCCATTGTGAACGACTGGTAATCTCAGGGGAAAGCCCGATGGAACCGCCAATGACAAAGGTGATTTGGCTTTTTCCCTGAATGCCATAGTTTTCGATTTTCCTGGCAAAAGTTGGTGAGTCCAGTTGATCGCCCTGTATTTCCAGGGTGGCCAGAATTTCATCATCTTTCAAATGAGAAAGAACTCGGCGTCCTTCACTGTCCACGGCTTTTTGGCGCTGAGCTTCGCTGGCGTTTTCTGGAATTTTCTCATCTTTAACTTCGATTAATTCCAGGCGACAATAGGCGCTTAGTCGTTTGGTGTATTCCTGAATAGCCTGGGTTAAATATTTTTCTTTTATTTTTCCAACAGCAATAACGCGAATATTCATTCAGATTAGAAACTGTAAACAACAAGAAGACTTAAAACAATAACGGCGACTAAAACCAATGCGCCAACACGATAGAGTGGGTTTCTTTTGTGCATGGTAGGGTTCCTCCTTAACATCGAAAAAATTTAAATTTATGATTGTGTTTTTATCTATTATAGTTTACAATATATGAGTCGGAAATGCAACATATTACGGGGTGTGGCTCAGCTTGGTAGAGCGCATGGTTCGGGACCATGAGGCCGGAGGTTCAAATCCTCTCACTCCGACCATTAAAAAACAGTTAAGACAGCTAGTGATGGCTGTCTTTTTTTGCGGGTTTGGTTTTATTGGCTACGTGTTGTACTGGTGCCGGTCTGGATTTGTGGTTTCCTGATCCGGTTCATAAATCTGATAATTATTTTTACCCTGTTTTTTGGCCTGATACATGGCCTTGTCGGCATGGCTTAACAGGGCTTCATGATTGATGCCGTGCTGGGGATAAAAGGCAATCCCGATGCTGGGGGTAACCAGTAGTGCTTTTTCCGTTAAGGGCTGACGCAGCGACTTAAGAATTTTTTCGGCCACTAATTCCACATCCCTTATATCTTCAAACTCCGGAACAATCAGGGTGAACTCATCACCACCCATTCTGGCGACGGTATCGCCTTTGCGCATGACTGTTTTGAGCTGTTCGGCGACGGCCTTTAAAACGTCGTCGCCAGTATCATGTCCATAGGTGTCATTAATTTCCTTGAAGCCGTCAAGATCCAGAAACATGACCGCCATCTGGCTCTGATAACGGGCGGCATTAGCCACGGCTATCATCAGTCGGTCATAAAAAAGGCTGCGATTGGACAACCCGGTCAGACTGTCATGATAGGCCAGGTATTTTGCTTTTTCTGATTCCTCCCGGCGCTTGGTGATATCTTCCTTCAAAACAACAAAATGATAAATTTGGCCATTTTCATCCAGTACCGGGGAGACGGAAATATTCTCCCAGTAACCCTCGCCATTCTTGCGCACATTAAAAGCTTCTCTACGCCAGACATTACCCGTCTGGACCTCATGAAGTAGTTCTTGATAATATTCCGCTGACGCTTGGTCTCTGGCATATAACATACTGACATTGTTGCCGATGACGTCATCCGGGGTATAACCGGTCAGCTCAACATATTTGGGATTAATGTATTCAATCTGCCCTTTATTATCACTGATGAGCACCGCCACCGGACTGTGCTCAATGACGTGATAATAGGTCTTAAGTTGATCCTGGGCTTTTTTATTAGCCGTGAAATCCTCAAGAATTCCCTGAACCCCGACGATGGCACCGGAAAAGCTGTGAAGCGGGGCACAATGCATCCGCATATAAACCTTTTTGCCCCATTTGGTGGTATAGAAAGTTTCGCAGGTGACGATTTCTCCGGTTTCCAGACTTTTTTTCAGACTGCCAGCGATACCGCATTCAACCAAGGGCCCGAAGGTAAACACATTGATCTGTTTGGTGGCTTGTGCGGAAGGCGATCCCAGTAGTTTCAGGGTAGCCGGATTGACGGTGGTGATGTTACCGTCGAGGTCACAGGTGATAATGCCTGCCGGTGAGTTTTCGACCAGAACCCGATAGCGGGCTTCACTTTCATCAATTTCACGGGTTAAAGCAGTTTTATCGATTTCACAGCTGTCAGGCTGGTCGTTGTCCTCCGGATTAGCGCTTTTTTGTTGTCGGTGCAGATAAACAGCGAGCACTGGCATAAACAGCACCATAAAACCAAGACCGTAAAAAATAGCAGGGTTGGCAACGTCAGAAAACAGGTTGCGGATTAAAAAATAGTCCAGGGCATTAATGGCCAGAGCAATCACGGTGATCCGGATCACGTTGGTGGATAACTTTGTGTTGGGTGCAGTGTCATTTTTCATCGGGCACCTCCTTTTTATTTCAGTCCGTTTGATCGTCTGCTGATAGGGTATAGTATACCCTAAAAAACCATCTTTATCAGAAAAAGGTTATGACGAGGGTGATTAATGGCAATCAGGTCTGGCATATTAAACCGGAAACGGTGGAATACAAATGGTTGAGTCAGCTGATGAAACTGTAAAAATGCGAGCTGTGCAAACGACAATCTTTTGATGCTCAATTTTTATAGGCCGGGCATCGTTCAGATTAAATGCCTCCGGGACGGCCGGGAACTGTAGTATGATTTGGCGGTAGCTGGTCATTAGCATCGTCTGAAAAATTGACACGACCGCAAAAATGGTCTGAATTAATTCTAGCACCGGGATGCTAAGAAATCGAATAAAAATGAACAACAGTTAACAACTGAATAAAGAAGTAATGATAATAAAACATTCTGAGTTAAGAAACACTAGCCGCGTCAGTGTGTTTGAAGTAATAAAAAACAGCGATGTCAGGTCGCTGTTTTTTTGTTGGCCCGTTTTTATTCATTCGTTATCCAAGTGGGGGCCGGATCGTCTTTTTGTTTTATAATCTTTCATTACCGGCAATTAAATGATACAATAATTCCAAGCATTACATCTAAATAAAGATGACTCAATCAAACAACTGATGGGATGTTTTATGAAATTAAATTATGCATTTTTAAACGATCGTTTTCCAGAACTGGCCATCCTGGGTAGCCTGGCCGAAGGTTACCTCCACACCGACAGTAATACCTGCCTGATCAAACTGGAACTGTTCGGCGAAACCATGGTCAATCTGATGTTGGATTTTGACAATGTCACGCCCCCGGAGCTCGAAAACACCCATGCCAATCGCCTCAAAGTCCTGAAACGGGAAGGGCTGATTTCACCGGAAATTGACGATGTTTTCTATACCCTGCGTAAAGCCTGAAACCGGGCGGTCCATGAGGACTACGGCAGCAGTGACAAGGCGGTGATCTTATTGGAAATGGCCTGGCAACTGGGTGTCTGGTTTATGCAGGTCTACGGCGACTGGGGCTATCAGCCCGTTGTTTTTGCGTTGCCAGAACCCCGGAAAATTGTCAAGGAACGACTCTATACCGGAAATAGCCAAGCCAGTCGGAGGGCTTATGAAAAACAGGAAGCGGCTGAAACAGAGACTCTTAAAAAAGCGCTGGCCGAAAAAGAAGCCCTGATCGCCCAACTGCAAAGCATTGTTGAAAAACACTTTTCTGTTACCCCGGCCACCCTTCCGCAACGGGCCAAACAGGCCAAAACCGCAGCAGATCATCTTAAGCTCAGCGAAGCCCAGACCCGATACCTGATCGACAGCCAGCTCCGCAAAGTCGGCTGGGAGGCGGACACCGTCAGTCTCACCTATGCCAGTGGCGCCCGCCCCGAAAAGGGCAAAGCCCGGGCCATTGCCGAGTGGCCCACCGACTCCACCGTCAGAAAAAGCGGCTATGCCGACTACGCCCTGTTTGTCGGCACCAAACTGGTCGGTATGATTGAAGCCAAACGCTCCGCCATCTACAGCTCCTCGGTGATCGACTACCAGTGCAAGTCCTACGCCCAAACCGTCCGGGAAGCCGACGCCCCCTACATCATCGGCAACTGGAACGGCTACAAGGCGCCCTTGCTCTTTGCCACCAACGGCCGCAAATACTTAAAACAACTCGAAACCAAATCCGGCATCTGGTTCCGGGACGTCCGCAGTGATGCCAACATCCCCAAGGAGCTGCAGGTCTGGATTAGCCCCACCGGCAGTTTAGTTGATTTGCTGATAGATTATTATTTTTAGCTTTCGAAAGGATAAAAATGAATATATTTTTGAATAGACTAGATAACTAAATATTGGCGAAAGGAGCTTTGAATTTATACCTGTTGATATTAAAAAAGATATCAATATTGAGGGAGCTATAATTGGAACAAATGTAGAATTTATTATTAATAATATGAATGTAATGGATTTGATAAAAAAGACAAACTTAAAAAATCAAATTGGTGTGAATATGTATAATGCATTATTAAGAAAACCAATGATGGTTTGTTTTATGCCAACTATTGAAGAAGAATTTACATGGTCAAAAAATGAATGTGATGAAAAATATGGCATCAAAGCAATACATTTAAATAATTTTGCACAAACATTTTCTATAGGAAGTTGGTTTATAAAAGATTCTTGTATTTCGACTACGAAAATTTATTGGCTTAATCTGTTTAGTGCTTATAATTCACAGTCTGATAGGGAAATGGCAGTAACTTTAAGTAATGGTTCTATAGCAGAGACATTTTTAACAGCTGATGAAGTAAAAGAGGCAATTGAAAGAATGTATGAAGTGTATAGCTGTCTGCTACCGGATGAATCAAAAATGGTACATATCAATTGTACGAGCAGTGAGGGTACAACAGTATGGGAAATTGACAAAGCAATTAGTAAGGAAGGAAATAGTTATTCAAGGGCCCTAATACTGTTACAAGAGGCAAGAAGGACAGGCGTGATAACAAGTAAGATTGATAAATATTGCTCAATTTTAGAATGCCTGTATGCGATAAATAAACAGCACAAAACAAATATATCATATATTAAAGCAGTTTATATTGGTAAGAATAATGAGGAAAGAGAAAAAATTATTAATTATATGAAAGAAGCATACGGGGTACGTTCGGATTGTTCCCACGGTGACAATTTAAAATATTTAAAAGAAAATAATTATGAAAGTTTAAAAAACTTATCAAGTATTGTAGATGATTATGTACGAAGAGTTTTTAGGAAAATTATCTCTGAAAAAAAATTGAATTATGACCTTACACCTGAAAAAAAAGCAAATACTCGAAAATATTTTCAAACATTAAAACAAAGTATTTATCCCGATTGAAAACTTTGGAAAGCCCCCGTGTCAGGCACCACTTAAATTTGCTATAAACGCATAGTTAACGATTATAAAGCAGAAAAATTGAATCAAACAAAAGAGGAGAAAAAAATGGCAGAAACAAGTCTAATTTTATCATGGACCTTCATTTCGGAGTGTCCGATTCCCCAAGATGTCCAGGAATTGCTGGTTGAAGGTGAACAAGCTGTCGCTGCATATAAGACAATCAGAGATAGTGCGGTTTTTACCAACAACGTTTAATTGTCAGAGATGCGCAGGGTTTGAGCGGTAAAAAGGTAGAAGTATACTCCCTGCCATACTCAGCGATTAATATGTGGTCGACCGAAAATGCCGGTAAGCTACTCGATTTAAATGCCGAAGTTGAACTATGGACACGTGCCGGTCACATTAAGGTCAATTTGCGAAAAGGCGTCGACATCAGAAAATTCGATCGCTTAATCGCCGATGCCGTTTTAAATAATCATTAAGAAGCCCTGGTGCTAGGAATCATTTGAAGATGAAAGTCGAGTAGAATTTTTTTCAAGTCAATCGATTTTTTTTGTGGTCATGAAAAAACAAACGGTTGATGAGAAAGAAGATTTTAATGATGCGCAGAAACGAGCGGATAAAGAGCGAATATGAGTGGTTAATGAGCGAATTAAAAATTAATCGTTGAATACCTGATGAAAAATAGAAAAATAGTCAATCAGGAGGCAAGTTCATTAACCGGGTTATCACTGGCCCAGGCAAGACGGCTGCTTGTTTCAGTACAGCAAAACAAATTATCGAGACCGTTGGAAAAAGCAGAGGTCGATTTTATAAATTGCTAAGTCAGTGATTTTAAATATCGTTAATAACGAAAAAGAGGGAGATGTTATGTGTTTATCAGTAAACTTAGAGCATCTGGCATCAGCCACCCGGTACCCAGTTGCAACTTAACTGAGGCGTAATGATCCGGACATTCCGGTATTATTCGTATTCTTATTGATTTTGAAGGAGCTAACAATGTTTTCACGAACTTGGCATGACATGATGCCGCTTAAAAGGAGGCAGCAGTGCAGTTCAAATTAATCTATATTTCACCAAATGGCACCACTGAAAAAACCACTCAGGTGCTTAAAAATATCATTGAAAAAGACGGACATGCGGTCGAACACATCAATTTAGGCCGCGGCGAGTACCGGCAAGATTTCGGACCGATTCTGGAAACCATCAATGCGGCCGATATCGTCGGATTTGGCGCCCCGGCCTATCATATGGATATGCTCGAACCGATGAAAATGTTTTTACAGGCGCTGCAGTCGGCCGGGCAGACCTATCAGTTCAGGGCATTTTTGTATTTGAACTATGGCGGGATCACCTCGGGGAAGGCTTTTTCCAATACGGCACAAGTATTGGAAGCCCTGAATATTCCCGTGATCGGCGCCATGAAGGTGACGGCGCCGCATTTTCATCACCCCGATCCGTTTCCGACAAAAACCACCGAAGCCTTAATCGGTGATTTTTATGAAGCGATAAAGGCCAAGGATTTTGCACCGATTGCCAACGATCGCCAGAAAGAGCTATTTGCGGTTCGGAAAAAACGGGTCGACTTGCTCTATCCGCTGGTTCACATTATCGGCAAAAAACGGGAACTGCCCATCACCATTAAAGCCGATCGCTGCAAAAGCTGCGGAAAATGTGTCAAAGAATGCCCGGTGGGCGCCATCCGGCTGGATGATGCCGTAACGATTGAAGGCGCTAAATGCATTCATTGTTATCACTGCTCAGTGGCCTGTAAATTGGGTGCGGTGGCAGTGCCCGTTGAAAAACTCGATACGATGATTAAATTGAACAAGCGCATCATCGGGATGGAAAGTCCGCTAAACGCAATCTATTATTGATGTTAAGCGCAAAGGCTGCCGGTCGGGTCAGGCTTGCAGGGTGAGCCGCCAGCGGCAATCAGCAGAGAAGAACAACCGGATCTAGCAGTAAAATATCGGGTGTACCTAAACATCTTTCTGATAGTGTATACCCTGGTGTCAGACATGCTTAACTTAAATCAAAAATAAATAATAGCTTTGAAAGGAAGAACAAATGAAAGTATTATTGATCAACAGAAGTCCCCATGAAAAAGGTGGAAAAAATGGCAAATGCAATCAATCTGCCTGACTATCTGAACCAGCAAGGGTTTGACCCTGACCTGATTCAGGCCATGACTCCGCTGTTTCGCGTGCGGGATTATCAGAAAGGTGAAATTCTGCTTCCGCAGGGCGAAAACACAAAAGTTGTCTGTCTGATTCTGCAGGGGGTCGTGCGGGGTTTTTACCTCGATGCAGCGGGTGCAGACATCACCAAATGCTTTTCCCAGACAGGCGACTGGTGCTGCATTTACAATCTGCTGGACGATGGGCCATCCGAATATGGGATTGAAGCACTTGCAGACTGTCAGGTGGCGCAGATTAGCGTCCCGGTGCTGCGTCAGGCGTTTGATGAAGCGCCGGTACTGCGGGATTTGTATGAAAAATTATTCCGCCAGGCTTTTATTATCAGTGATGAAAAGGGGCTGGCTTTCCAGCGGCTGCCGGCCAAAGAACGCTATCTTGAATTTGTCGCCAACTATCCCGATTTGGCCGGACAGATCCGGCAGGAATACATCGCCTCCTACATCGGCGTCACCCCGAGTTCTTTAAGCCGCATCAAACGGGAGCTGTAAGTCGGCAGCCCGGTTCGTGGCCAATTCTGTACCGATCAGTTGTCGGTACTGGGGAGCACTTTTCTAAATACCGAGTTGTCATTTGGCAATGACAGTTCTGTTTGTTTTTGCTAAGCTAGTCTAAAACAAATTGGACGATGGCAAAACTCACCAACGTTTTGCCATCGCCGATAGAACAGGAAGTGAAAACAATGGTAGGAAAAGTCGTTTTAATTACCGGGTGTTCGTCCGGGGTCGGGCGGGAACTGTGCCGGACCTTGACCGAAAAAGGCGATCGGGTGGTCGCGACCGCCCGATCGCTTGAGCGTCTGGAGGGGGTCTCGGCGGCGCTGAAAGTTGCGCTGGATGTCACTGATCAGGATTCCATCAAGCAGGCGATAGCCGCCGTTATGAATGCGTACGGCCGGATTGATGTGCTTGTCAACAACGCCGGCTATTCGGTCCGGTCCGCCGTCGAGGAGATTGACCTGGAGGAACTGGCGCATCTGTTTGATGTTAATGTTTACGGCATCGTGCGGATGATTCAGGCCGTGGCGCCCATCATGCGACAGCAAGGGGCTGGCAAGATCATCAACATCGGTTCGGTGTCCGGCCGGCTGACGGGGCTGGTCAATGGTGGTTACTGCGCCTCGAAGCACGCCGTGGAAGCCATCAGTGATGCTGCGCGACTGGAGCTGCAGGGCTTTGGGATTCAGGTGTCGGTACTTGAACCCGGCGCTATGGACACCGACTTTTTCCGGACGCTGTCGCAAAATTCGGATGAACGTATGCAAAACAGCCAGTCCCCGTACCATCCTTTTTACCAGCGCGATCTGGCTTTTCGCAAAAAACAGAAACGTGCCGATCTTAGCAAAGCTACGGGGGAGATCGACGCGATTCTGGCCAGGAAAAGGCTCAAAGGCCGCTATCCGGTGGCATTGCCGTTTGTTTTTTCGTTGCTGCTGGCGCTGCCGGAACGGCTTCGGGAATGGCTGATGCTGCGGGTTTAGGGCGTGGTTTTGGTAATTGAGGGTAGCCAGGCACACTTATCTTATAAAACAACTGACAATGAGCATCGGGGAAGGAATCCATCGGGTCAGCAGCGCTGCTTAATCTCGTGATGAAGAATCAAATTTGACATTACCCCCCTGAAAGCGTATAGTTAACGCATGTTTTTCAGGTGGCTATGCAAGCAAATTGCGATTCACAGACCTGAAGATAAAGGAGTTTAATGGAAATACTATTTTTTATCATCATTGGCGTAATCTCCATTGTTGTTTTCGGGCTGGTCTCCAGTCGCCGAGCCCGCCAGCTCTTTCGTCAGCGTTTAGCAAACGAATTCGGCAAGGCCCCCACCAGTTTTAATCCCGATATCTGGGGCAGCGTGTCGGATTATTGGGATCGTAAATTAAAATACGAACAGATTGATGGGGTCATTGATGAACTGACCTGGAGCGATTTGGATATGGATGACGTCTTTAAACGGCTGGATACCTGTTTGACCTCGGTGGGCGACGAGTACCTCTATGCCACCCTGCATCAACCGCTGTGGACCGATAAACCCCTTAAAGACCGGGAGCAATACATCACCTACTTTGCCACCCATCCCCGGGAACGGCTGGAAATCCAGATGATCCTGTCCCGCCTGGGAAAAGCCAGCTATAATGACGTCACCGCCCTGATTTTTGAAAGTCAGCTAAAAGCCCTGAAAAATCCCCGGATCTATACCATTCTGGCAATGCTGCCGCTTTTCGGTCTGGGGCTTTGTCTGTTTAATCTGTCGGTGGGACCTGCGGCTCTGGTGGGGTCACTGCTGGTTAATGGCGTGGTCTATTATTATTTCAAGAAAGAAATCGCCAAAAACTTATTGACCATCCATTATTTTTCGGCCATCCTCCGCTGTGCCAACCGACTGCTGGATTTTGAAAAAACCGCCGAACTCAGCGAAATAATGGCCGCCATCCGCCAGGACGCCAGCCCGTTTAAAGCGCTGGCCGGCAAGCTTTCCGGCGTGATGATGGGGGGCACCTCGGATCTTGATCTGCTGCTGGACTATCTGAAAATTATCACCCTCTATGACTTCCGCACCTATAATAAAGCCATTGCCTTGGTGTCAAAAAACAGTGCGGCGTTTCATCGCCTTTATCAGCACATCGGCGAACTGGATCTGGCCATTGCCCTGGCGTCATTCCGGGAAAGTCTGCCCGGCACGGTTACCCCGGTGTTTACCAAAGACTTTAGCGTGGCCGCCACCGGCATATACCATCCCCTGTTGGATGACCCCATCGCCAATGATATTGAGCTGACTCAAAACAGCCTGATTACCGGGTCCAACGCTTCGGGCAAATCGACCTTTGTCAAGGCCCTGGCGATTAACAGCATTTTTGCCCAGACAATTTATACCTGCACCGCCAGCAGTTTTGCCATGGCCCATTGTTTACCGGTGACTTCCATGGCGGTGAAGGATGACATTTTAGCCGGGGACAGTTATTTTATGGCGGAAATAAAATCCCTCAAACGCACCCTGGATCAGGTCGATCGCTACCCTTGCCTCTGCTTTGTTGACGAGATTTTAAAAGGCACCAACACCATCGAGCGGATCGCCGCTTCATCGGCCATTCTTGATTATTTGGATCAAAAGAACTGCCTGTGCCTGATTGCCACCCATGATATCGAACTCACCAATATTCTGGCCGCCCGTTACGCCAATTATCACTTTCAGGAAACCATCACCGATGACAGCATCAGCTTTGATTATCAATTGCATCCCGGCCCGGCCCGGACCAAAAATGCCATTGCCCTGTTAAATTATTTGGATTTTGATCAGCAGATCATTACAAATGCGCACACCCTGGTGAACCACTTTACCGATACCGAAAAATGGCCGCTGCTTGGCCAGCCCCAGTAGCCGGTTTGATAAAAGAAACAGATGAAAGGACCATGATGATGAAAAAAACAGCAGTATTTATTGCCCTACTTGGTTTATTAATGCTTACCGGCTGCGAAAGCGAAGCGGAAAAAGTTTCGTATAACCTTTCCCAACAGGCCGACAATTTCAATGTGATCCGGCAGTTGACAGTGATCAATTGCATTGAGGGGGACGTCTTATTTCAAATGACCGGAAAGATGTCAATCACCGCCGACACGGCCGACAATCAGCTGGAAGTGATTGTCGAAGATGAAGACGGCAGTTATAAAAAGCATTTTATCGGATTAAGCGACAACGTGACCTATGTGGTGGAAGATCTCGGCGGCAACGATGTTTCCAAGTATAAATACACCCTCAATTACAACCCGAAAATGTGGATTCCGGCAGAAATAAAAACGATTGATTAGTACAATTCTGATGGCGGCCATGGCCTTTCTCAGCACCAATATCGATGACGTGTTCATCCTGAAAAAAATAGCACACTGACATAATAATCCATACGCAATGGCGCAGGAGGTCAACTGATTGACAACGATCAGCGGATCTTCTGTTTTTTGCAGCCGTTGGGACTCCCTTGGTAACTTTGAGGTCATCGACATTCCTGAAGGGCAACCCATTATTCTGAGTGGGGCTTTTAAAGATGTATTGGTTCAAGCGCCGGATATCAATCTTGAGCTGGCTCCGGGAACAACGGTTATGCGGTTGATTGCGGGTATCGATGACACTCAGAAAAGTGCTTCAGGCTTAGTCGTTTCCGGTGATAGTTTTATTGATCGTTTTGAGGTTAATGAATTTTCTGATAATGTCTCCGTTGGTCAAAACGTTAGTATATTGCATGCCATTATCGAAGGCGATAATGCCCGGTTTAATGGCAACGTCACTGGTGCCAACATTACTGGTGATAATGCTGGTTTCAGGAATCCACCCCTTGGTTACACAGGAAATCCGCCGGTGATTATCAATCCACCAGCGCCACCAGCAATGCAGGCTGATGCAGGAGCGGCAAAAGGAGCAGGCAAGTTCTTTGTTGTCAGTGCTGCGGGCGCGGATAGTACCAAAACGAAATTGACATTTACTTATGGTACCGACTTTGGCGGCATTTTAGAGTACGCAATCGTGGCAGACGGTGCGGCATCTTCGACAGGTAGTTGGGCAGACGTACCATCAACAGGCGTACAGTCAGGTGATATCACAGCTACGGCAACAGGCGATCTGTATGTACGAATCAAAGCTGAGGCAGGCGTAAGCAATGCATCGGCACCAGTGAAAGCATTGGATGTATTAGCCGTAGGCATGACAACACCTGGAAGTTCAAGTGCTGAGTTGATTATTTCTGGCCAGTCGAGCACAACACTGGACTATGTAGTTGTCATGGATGATCTGGGTTCATTTGGGGAAACCGGAGAGTTAAATGATCCCATACTTTTAGAAGTTTCGATTAATACGCCGCAAGTAACTGGTGTCCCATTTAATCCAATTACCGATAATGCTTCTTCAGTTACGGTTAGTGTCAATGATGGAACCAGTACCCCTGATGATAATAGTTTTCAAGGTTTGTATGGCAGTAATGTTCAATTTTTAGGCAATCATTATTTATGGGTAAAAGTTGTCTCGGAAAATTTAAGTACTACAAAATATTATAAAATTTTTGTTCAATTTTAGGTTTTAACCTGAAATAATTTAATCTTTCTCAAAGAAAAAGTTCGATCCATGGTAATCAAAGCCGGATTGAACTTTTTTATGCCAGCGCATCCCAACTCAACCTGAAAAAATAAAATAAACTTATAAATTATTGTTTATCCCCAGCAATAAAGCTTATATAATAAGCAATCCTCAATTTGTTATCTTATCAGATAAATTGTTAAACCAATTATCCCTCAAAATAGGAAAGGCAGGAAAGATATGAAACCTGAAAACAAAAGCACCTTAAAATACTTCTTAAAAGATGATATCCGTCAGGAAACCGATTTTCGCAGCACCGACCAGAACAGCGGGATACCGATGCCACCAATTGAAAAACCAGTGCCACCGGATGCCCGGACAATCCCCCTGCCTGAACCCGAGGCCCTTGAAATCGGCCCAATAGCCTTTAAAGAAGCCATTGCACACCGGGAATCCCGGCGGAAATTTACAGCTCAGCCCCTATCTCTGGACGAATTGTCATTTCTGCTCTGGTCTACCCAGGGGGTTCGGGAGTGGCGTCAGAAAAATGCCCTGCGAACGGTGCCCTCAGCCGGAAACCGGCATGCCCTGGAGACGTATCTGGTAGTATTTCATGTCACCGGCCTGGAGCCGGGGATTTATCGCTACCTGCCCTCCCGGCATCAACTGGTGTTGGAATCAACACCGGATCATCTTAAAGACCGGATGATTGATGCGGCTCTTAATCAGTATTTTGTCGGTTCCGGAGCGGTTACCTTTATCTGGACAACCATTCCCTATCGAATGGAATGGCGTTATGCCGAGGCCTCCTACAAGGTCATCGCTCTGGATGCCGGACACGTTTGTCAAAATCTCTATCTGACCTGTGAAGTCATCGGCGCCGGAACCTGTGCCATTGCCGCCTATAATCAGCAACGAGCCGATTCGTTGCTTAATCTTGATGGTGATCAGGAGTTTGTCATTTATATGGCGCCGGTGGGCAAAATTTAATACCGCCAAATTCATTTTGAGCACATTATCGACGACTATTTAGACGCTAATCTTAAGGGTTGAAGCCGACTTACGCCTGCTTGTTTTTGACCAGGTCATTGAGTTGTGCGGCTTTTCGGTTGACATCGATTTTGGCATAGACATAAAAAGCGAGGGTGTGCAGAAGCAGCGAAAGCAGGGTCATGCCGGGAATCCAGGGGGCAATGAAATAAAACATGTCGGTAGAGAACAGCCATACAGCGGTTAAGCCGCCGACAATGTTCAAAACGGAAGTAATCAGAATATTGACGACCGGTTTTAAGGTCAGATAGTTCCACAAACCGCTGTAAACAACACCAAACAGTAGGGCGCAAATGGCAGCAATGCCGATTAAATTCCACAGATAATTCAAAGCGACGGTTTGGCCGTTGAAGAAGATCGTCAACAGCAGGGTGACCCACACCAGGGTAACGGAAAATACCTGGAAGAACGATTGACTTAAATTTTTGATCATGATAGTGACCTCCTGAAATTATTAATGTAATGACGGCTGATAAAATAGGTGGAACCGTCACTTAAGGTTAGTTCGATGCGGGCGTTTGTGGTGGGGACAAATTGTTTAACCGCTTTGCTGTTAATGATGGTTTGATTGTTGATCCGGATAAAGCCGTGGTTAATAAAATCCGCTTCGGCATACTTGAGCCGCTTGGGGTAGAGATAGATCTCGCCGGTTGTCAGGCGCAAATTGCACATCCGTTCCTCGGATTCGACAATCAGGATGGTTCCAATCGGCACCTGGATATTCCGGCTGTTGCGTGGATTAATGGCGGTGATGTTTTTTTCAGTCATCACAACAGCCCGTTCAAGTTGCTGCTTGATCAATGTGTCCTGAGGATGCGTCACAATCAGCGCCGTTTCTTTGGTGATGCTGGCATCCGTTTTAAATATCAGTTTCATGCGTTTCCCTCCTACACGCTTTATACTAAAGCATTTATTTGCCAAAAACCAGTTTTTTTCGTTTTGTTGCACAATCGGTGCACTTTCCTGCAAAAGCTCTGGTTTTAGCTGCCAGAAGCCGAGCTGGCAGCCAACAAGGCATTGTAATTAAAACAAGGGGAACGTTTTGATTGTCTGAAACAAAGAAATCAGAATGCTCTTAATGAGACAATTTCTTAACAGGTGACAAGTACAGCCTCCAGAAAAATTAATAATCGAAGTAAAATAATTTAAATTCCTGTTTATTCCTGGCAATAATGCTCATATAATAAGCAATTGATTAAATTTATTTGATAGGAAAGATCGCAACCTGATGGGAGACTGGTTTATGAATATAACGTTGAAAGAATTGATTACATCTTTTACTAAATCAATTGATCTGTACAATTATCTGCTTAAGAACCATCACCGCCGAACGGCCATTGCCGCTTTTCATATTGGCGTTGAGATGGGGTTATCAGCGGACCGGATTATTCAGATCCTCCAGGATGAATTTCTAACGAAGCATGGGGAACCGGTGTATCAAGTGATTCTGAATCACTTGGATGAGCTTGAAACGATCTGCAAAGCATCGGTTCAAGATGGGATTGCCCGTTTCCATTGTTATCAAAACTTAGCGGATACACAGGAACAACTCATAAAAGAAAGGGTAAATCGATGAAGTAAGAAACTAGATCCAGCTTAAAATTTTCTGATAAGATGATAGTTATCAGCAAACCAATTTTAAAAGCACCGATAAAAACATCGGCGTATCATCGCCACCGATTGAATAATCAGCGCAGTTGAACGTCCGAAAAATATCCTTTAAAACATATTGCGGTTTAGGATGTAATAATATCCCCATAAACAGCCGCTGCCGCAGTGCAGAAATCATCGGGGCGCAACTGAATCTGCAATCCGATTTTTCCACCGCTGATGTAGATGGTGTCCAGCTCTTTGGCGGTGTCGTTAATGACGGTTTTAAACTGTTTTTTCATGCCAATGGCGGTACAGCCACCCCGGACATAGCCGGTGATCGCAGTCAGGTCTTTTAAATGAATCATTGCCACCGCTTTTTCGCCAACCGCTTTGGCGGCTTTCTTCATATCCAGCTCCTTATCGATGGGGATCACAAAAACAAAATAATTCTTGCTCTTTCCTTCCGTCACCAGGGTCTTATAGACCTGTTCATAAGGCAGCTTCAGCAGATCGGCAGTCTGCAAGCCGTCGACAAATTCATGGCATTCATAACTTTGGTGGGTATAGTCAATTTTTAATTTATCCAAAATGCGCATGGCATTGGTTTTCACTTCTTTTTGTTTTGCCATTGGTGTTTTTTCTCCTTGGTAAAGCTTTTTTATCTGTTTATTTTATCAGAAAATGATCGTTAGTGCTTCTTTTTTTGCAACGTTCAATGATGAATGAAAGGTCGCATTTGGGGTAGAAAGCCATTGTAACAATGCGCAAATAAATGGAGGGGTATCATGGGAAGAAGTGGCGGTTCAGGCGGCCGCAGCAGTGGCGGTTCAGGTGGCGGGAGCCGCAGTAGCGGTGGTCGCAGCGGTGGCATCGGGAGCAGTCACCGCAGTGGTGGCGGTGGTTCCTGGGGGTCATTTGGCAGTTCCGGGGGCAGTTCGGGGAGTAGATTGTTTGGCAGTGGCACCAGAATGAGTTCAGGGGGTACTCCCGGGGGTGGCAATCACGACGGCGGCAGCGGCGGACCGGTGGGCTGTGGCTGCGGTTTTATCATTATTCTACTGATTGTGCTGATTCTGGTGCTGATTATCGGGGCTTTCGTGGCATCCGTCATAACAGGTCCCGCAGAAGTCACTAAATCAACCATCAATCGGCAGCCACTGCCAGCGGGTTCGGTCAACGAAACGGAATATTATCGCGACGAATTGGGATGGATTAAAAATCAGACAAAAATGGAGGAAGGGCTAAAATACTTTTATCAGAAAACCGGGGTACAACCGTATGTGGTGATAATTGATAACATCAATGGTTCGTATCACCCCACCGAAAGTGAGTTGGACAGTTATGCAAATGCTCTTTATGATCAGTTGTTTACGGATGAAGCCCATCTGCTCTTTGTATTTTATGAGTATAATGATTTTTACATGGATCGTTATGTGGCCGGTACTCAGGCCAAAACAGTTATCGATCGGGAGGCGGCTGATATCTTGCTGGATTACATTGACCGCAATTATTACGACAGCAATCTCACTGACGAGGAGTTCTTCAGTAACGCCTTCCGAGATGCGGCTGACCGGATCATGACCGTTACCAGGTCACCATGGATCGCAGCCATGACGACCATTGGAATTGTATTTGCAGTGGTAATATTAGCCATTCTGTTATTCGTCTGGTGGCGCCATGCCAAAAAGCAGAAGAATCTCGAGGATAAGCGTACCGCCGAAATACTGAGTACCCCGCTGGAAAAATTTGACGATGTGGAAATTGAAGATTTGGCGAAGAAATATCAGGATAATCCGTCCGATCAGGATAAAAACTGATTAGAAAATTCAAAGGAGGAAAAAAATGGCAATTTTAGAACGATTCGGTGATATTATCCGGGCCAACATTAACGATCTTCTGGATCAGATGGAAGATCCGGCGAAGATGATTGATCAGTATTTAATTGATCTGCTCGAGGATTTGGCCGAAGTGAAGCGAAGTACTGCTGAAGTAATGGGCGAAGAAACCCGTACGAAACGGTTGCTCGACAATAACAAGGCTGAGGTGGAAAAGTATGCCGAGTTGGCCAAAAAAGCGCTGGTGGCTGGGAACGAGGGCGATGCCCGGATCTTTCTCGCAAAAAAACAGGAACTGAAAAACCGTGATGCTGAACTGCTGGATATCTATGCCGCAGCTCATGAAAATGCCATGAAGATGCGACAGATGCATGATAAACTGGCTTCCGATATCCAAACCCTGCAGGCCCGTCGAACCATGATCAAGTCCAAGGTGTCGATTGCCAAAACCCAGGAAATCATCAATCAAGCCAGCAGCTCAGCCAATCAAACCGAGGATGCCATGGATGCCTTTACCCGAATGGAAGAAAAGGCCGACCGGATGCTGGATGAGGCCAATGCCATGGCCGAACTGAACATTGAACCGATTGACCCCGCCGAAGCGCTGGAAGAAAAGTATGGTAACGGCGGAAATGCGTCGGTGGATGAGGAATTAGCTAAACTCAAACAAGAGTTGGGGTTGTAGCAAAAAAAGTAAAAAGGTCAGACGCGAATGATCATCATTCGCGTCTGGCTTTTTTAGGATAAAGGTTAGATTTCTTTGACCGGTATCAATTGTTTTTGTTTTGTTTTGCTGACTGGTTTTCTAAAGAGCAGATAGAGTAGGGCAGCAATCATTAGGATCGCAGCAGCGGTTCCGATACCAAAACCACCACCAGTGAAAAACAGTCCCAATTGATAAATGATCAGGGCGATGGTATAGGCAAATGCGGTCTGATAACCCACCGCAATCAGTGTCCATTTGGCACTGCCCATTTCCCGGTGAATCGCGCCGATGGCAGCAAAGCAGGGGGCACAGAGCAGATTAAAAACCAAAAACGAGAAGGCTGCCATCTGGGTAAAGGCCATTTGCAGCTGGGGCCACAGTTCGGCACCATCTTCGGCCACTTCGGCAAAACCAAAGAGGACGCCAAAGGTACTGACTACTGTTTCTTTGGCAATCAGACCAGTTATGGTGGCAACAGTCGCTTCCCAAGTACCAAAACCGAGGGGAATAAAGACCGGCGCAATGATCATGCCAAGGGCGGCCAAAATCGATTCGTTGGTGTCGACCATTTCCAGGGCAAAGTTAAAGCTTGACAAAAACCAGATGGTGATACTGGCCACAAAAATAACGGTACCGGCTTTTTTGATAAAGGATTTACCCCGTTCCCACATGTGGATCAGAACCCCTTTAGCACCGGGGACATGATATGCGGGCAGTTCCATAATAAAGGGGGCCGGATCACCGGAAAAGCCCCGGGTTTTCTTTAAAATGATACCGGAAACAATGATAGCTGCTACCCCGATGAAGTAGGCCGACGGTGCAACCCAGACCGATCCGGGGAATAAGGCACCGGCAATCAGGGCGATCACGGGCAGCTTGGCCGAGCAGGGAATAAAGGAGGTCGTCATGATTGTCATCTTGCGGTCCCGCTCATTTTCAATGGTTCGGGAGGCCATAATTCCGGGAACGCTACAGCCGGTTCCAATCAGCAATGGTATGAATGACTTGCCGGACAGACCGAATTTTCGAAAGACCCGATCCATGATAAAAGCAACCCGGGCCATGTAACCGCAATCCTCAAGAATGGCAAGGAAGAGAAACAGGACAAACATCTGGGGGACAAAACCGAGAACCGCACCAACACCACCGATGATGCCATCAAGAATCAGTGAATTCAGCCATTCAGCGGTACCCCAGGAAACAAGAAGTGCCTCTACAGCCGGGGGAATAATTTCGCCAAAGAGCACGTCATTGGTCCAGTCGGTTACCCAGGCACCTACCGTGGTAACGGAGACAAAGTACATTAAGAACATAATAGCGGCAAAAATAGGTAAGGCCAGAAAGCGATTGGTTACAATCCGATCGATTTTGTCCGAGGGGGTCATGCCGGTGCTGGCTTTCTTTTTGATTGTATCCGAAACGATGCGACCGATGGTCTGATAGCGTTCTGAGGTAACGATACTTTCGCTGTCATCATCCATGGCTTCTTCACAAGATACGGTAAGTGCCGTAATTTCAGCCATTACCGTATCTGAAAGGTTAAGCTGTTCGATGGCTTTTTCATCACGCTCAAAAAGTTTGATGGCATAAAAATCCGGATGTTCGGTGGTGCTTTTGGTTTTAATGATGGATTCAATTTGACCTAAGGTTTTGGTGATGTCAGTTGAAAAAATCGGCAGTGGTTTTGATTTCTGTCTGCTTTTGCCAAGGGTAATGGCTTTCTCGGCCAGTTCAGCACATCCTTCGCTCTTAACAGCAGAGGTTTCCATTACTTCACAACCCAGCCGCTTGGCAAGCGCTTTGATATTGATGAGATCACCACGCTTTTTGACAATGTCGGTCATATTCAGGGCCAGAATCATCGGAATACCAGTTTCCAGCAACTGGGTTGTCAGATAGAGGTTTCTTTCAATATTACTGCTATCGACGATATTAATCATGACGTCGGGTTTTTCGTTCAGTAAATAATTTCTGGAGACCACTTCTTCCAGAGTATAGGGGGACAGCGAATAAATACCAGGCAAATCGATGATTTCGACATCGTTGTGGCCTTTTAATTTGCCGGATTTCTTTTCAACCGTGACCCCCGGCCAGTTGCCCACATACTGGGAACTGCCGGTGAGCGCATTGAACATGGTTGTTTTACCACAGTTGGGATTTCCAACGAGTGCAATTTTTAAGTTCATATAAGTTCTCCTCGTTAATTTGATAGCATTGACTAACATTGTGTGCAAAAATTTAACAGCCATGGCTGTTAAATTCTTGCATTGTAATTGTTAAAAAACTTCGATCAATTCGGCATCGGCTTTACGAATGCTCAGTTCATAGCCCAGCACGGTGATTTCGATGGGGTCACCCAGGGGGGCAACCTTTCGGACAAAGACATCAACACCTTTGGTGATGCCCATATCCATGATCCGGCGCCGAATGGGGCCGTCGCCATGGAGTTTTACAACTTTAGTGGATTCCCCACATTTTACAGCTTTGAGTGTTTTCATGTTGATCTCCTTAAATGATAATGCGGTTGGCCATGTTCTTATCGATGGCAACCCGGGTATCTTTAATGTTTAAAATAATGTTGCCAGAAAGCTCAGATATGATTGTTACATCAGCGCCTTCGACAAAACCAAGGCTCGCCAGAAATTGATGCGTAGTATCTTTACCGGTGATTTTTTTGATGTGATTTGTTTCTCCGGGTGTCGCCATTGATAGTAACATGGTTTTCCTCCTATTGGTTAGCAATAACTAACATAATAATTATTAAAATTGAGTTAGGAATTACTAACTCAATGAGTAGAGTCTAACATCTTCTGTTTTATTTGTCAATACTTTAAACAAATAAGTAGTGAAATATGGATAGAACGATTGGGACTTTGCAGGAATCGCGATTATTCCCTAGCAATCAAAGGGAAATAGTTAGTTAGAATTAATCTTTTTTATGGTATAATTAAAAAAATTTTGTACAGTTCACACCGATTTATCTGTACAACAACGGAAAGGCTATGCGCATGATCGAAATATTAAAAAATAAAATGACACCGGAAAGCATTTTAACGGCGGGGTTTGGAGTAGAAAGAGAAGGACTCCGGGTGACACCACAGGGAAGACTGGCATTGACGCCACATCCGCCGATTTTTGGCGATAAGCTTAAAAATCCATATATCACTACCGATTTCTCAGAAAGCCAGATTGAACTGGTTACACCGGTTTTTTATTCAGTCGACGAAACCTATGATTTTCTGGAAGCGCTTACGGATATTGTGATCGGTGAGATTGGCGTGAATAATGAGCTGTTTTGGCCATACTCGATGCCATGTAGTATTCCTGATGACAACCAGATCCCGATTGCCTCTTATCAGGGAGAAGAAGGAAAAAAAGCCCGGGCATATCGGGAAAAACTGATGGTTAAATATGGTGGCAAGCGACAACTGATCTCCGGTATCCACTATAACTTTTCTTTTGGCGAGGAATTTCTAACAACCATCTGGCAGGAACTGGGTACGCAGGAGAGCTATAAAGATTTTAAAGATCGAATTTATTTAAAGGTCTTACGTAATTTTTTACGTTATCGCTGGCTAATTATTTATTTAATGGGCTGTACGCCCGGTCTCCATAATTCATACATTGAGGAATGCCTGCAATGTATGGGCGATTGTGGTAATGAAACCTATCTCAGTCCCGGCGGAACCTCGGCCCGCAATGGCAGTTGCAGTGGTTATAAAAATGAAATCGATCTTTATCCGGACTACAGTTCCATTAAGGATTATATCCGGAGTATCAATGAGTTTGTGGAGCGGGGAGATATTTCTGAAGCGAAAGAGCTGTATGCCCAGATCCGCTTAAAACCGAAGGATTATAAAAACGTACTGGACTCCTTAGCAGCAGAGGGGATCCAATACCTGGAGATCCGCACCATCGATCTCAATGTTTTTGATAAGTGTGGCATCGCAAAAATAGATCTGGACTTCATGAATATTTTTATGCTCTTTTTACTGTTGGAAGGAGAAGAATTTTTTGACACCTGGCAGCAGGAAGCGCTTATTAATGAAGTGGCGGTGGCCGAACATGGGCTTGAACCAGATTTGGAATTGCTGGATCACCGACACTGGACACTCAAATCAGCCTGGGCTGAGGATATTTTGGAAAAGGTGGCAGAGGTTAATGAATACCTTGATTTAAAACAGGATCGCTGCATCAAGGAAATGCAGAACCGGGTAAGACAACCGGAAACGACCTATGCCCATCGATTGAAATTATTAATGCAGCAAAAGGGCTGTCTGGATGCCAATCTGGAAATGGCTAAAGCCTATAAAAAACAGTCTGATGCGGATCACTATCGTCTGAAGGGGTTCGAAAACTGGGAAATGTCGACCCAGGTTTTAATCAAGGAGGCACTGACCCGGGGAATAAAAGTAATCCCAATGGATGCGTCTGACAATATTGTCCGATTGGAAAAAGACGGTCGCCGGGAATATGTTAAGCAGGCGACAAAGACCAGTGCTGATAATTATGTTACCCCGCTGCTAATGGAAAATAAGGTTGTCACCAAAAAAATTCTGCAGGAAAATGGTTTGCCGGTTCCCGATGGCGAAGAATACTTTTCCTTTATGGAAGCAAAACAAAAATTGACAAAATATGTCGGCAATAAAGTTGTGATCAAGCCCAAGTCCACCAATTTTGGATTAGGGATCTGCATTTTTGATCAGGGTGGTACCCTGAAGGAACTCTTAGAAGGAGCTCGCATTGCCTTTGAACACGACAATACAATTTTAATTGAAGATTACATTCCTGGGCTGGAATACCGTTTCCTGACCATGGGTGATGAGGTTGTAGCGGTGCTCCATCGTCGCCCGGCCAATGTGGTTGGTGATGGGGTTTCCACGATCCAACAATTAATCGATGAAAAGAATAAACATCCCTATCGCGGCGATGGCCATACCAGTCCGCTTAAAAAAATTGAGCTGGATGACCAGGCTCAAATGTTTCTCAAAAAACAGGGGCTGTCTAATCAGTCGATACCGGCAAAAGGGAAAATGGTCTTGCTGCGGGGCAATTCCAATATCAGTACCGGCGGCGACAGTATCGATTTCACGGATCAAATGCATCCGTACTTTTCAGAGATTGCCTTAAAGGCGGCCAGGGCCTTTGGTGCCAAATTTTGTGGCATTGATATTATCCTGGAAGACTACCGCAATCCCGATTCAAACTATGGAATTATCGAACTTAATTTTAATCCGATGATTGTTATGCACGCTTATCCCTATGAAGGTCAGGAACGGAGACTGGGTTATAACATTCTAAAAACGATCGGCTTGGTGGACTGATAAAATTTGCGCTCAAAAACTGATCAAAAATTGCGCAGCGAATCCTAAAAAAGCTATAAATTTTTGCGCTTGTCATTTACTTTCCTTTAATCGATTGAATAAAAGGTAAAATTTGGGTATAATGATAGTGGTTACAAATAAATAAAATTTAGGAGGCGTACGAAATGTTTGGTTACATGGGGAAAATTTTACGTGTCAATTTGACGACCAATGAAGTGACAACTGAAGATCTGGATTTTGAGTTGGCAAAAAAATATATTGGTGGTCGTGGTTTAGGAACAAAGCTGTATATGGATGAGGTTGATCCGCAGGTTGATCCTTTTGCGGCAGAAAATAAGATCGTCTTTATCAATGGTCCGTTGTCAGGGACAGCGACTCCTACCGGTGGTCGGTATATGGTCGTTACAAAGTCACCGTTAACAGGATGCATTGCTTCTTCAAACTCTGGTGGAGAATGGGGCGCCTACCTGAAGTATGCTGGCTATGATGCCATTATCATTGAAGGGAAAGCCAGTCTCCCGGTCTACATTAATATTGATGAAGACAAGGTAGAGATCTTACCGGCTTTGGATCTGTGGGGGAAATACACCACAGAAGCCAGTGATTTGCTGGCTGAAAAACAACCAGGCTCAAAGGTATTAACGATTGGTCCAGCTGGTGAAAAGCTGTCTCAAATGGCAGCGATCATGAATGAAAAAGATCGAGCTGCTGGTCGCTCCGGTGTTGGGGCAGTAATGGGTTCGAAAAACTTAAAAGCTATTACTGTTAAAGGAAATTTAAAACCGGAAATTGCCAATGTAGAAGGATTAAAAGCAGTTACTAAAGAATGCCGTGCAATGTTAAAAGAGAATGGCGTTACGGGTGGTGGTTTACCAACCTATGGAACCGCTGTCCTGGTTAATATTATCAATGAACATGGGGTATACCCGACTAAAAACTTCCAGGAAGGTGTCGATCCGGACGCTGAAGCTGTTAGCGGCGAAACCATGACTGAAAAATATCTGATCAAGCGTAATCCTTGTCATCATTGCCCAATTGGCTGTGGTCGCTGGGTCAAAAGCGATAAGAGTCCTGATGGCATCGGTGGACCTGAATATGAAACCCTCTGGGTGTTTGCAGGTGACTTAGGTATCGACGATATGGAAGTGGTTATCGATGCGAACTACTGGTGTAATGAACTGGGTTTAGATACCATTTCTGCTGGTGCGACTTTAGCTGCTGCCATGGAATTGTACCAACGTGGTTATATCACTGACGAAATGCTTGATGATGATGTGATCCTAAAATTCGGAAACGCTGAGTCAGTAGTTCATTGGCTCAAAAAAATGGGGAATAGAGAAGGCTTTGGTGATTTACTGGCCCGTGGTTCCTACCGATTGGCTGATTTCTTTGGCGTTCCTGAATACTCCATGTCGGTTAAGAAACAAGACTTGCCAGCATATGACCCTCGTGGAATCCAGGGGATGGGTCTTCAATATGCAACCTCCAACCGTGGTGGATGCCATGTTCGTGGCTACCTGATTTCTCCTGAAATCCTTGGTTTACCCGAAAAACTGGATCGTTTTGATCTCTCAGGTAAAGAAGTATGGGCAAAAGTATTCCAGGATCTGACTGCAGTTATCGATTCCACTGGCTTATGTCTGTTCACCTCATTTGCTTTGGGTGCTCAGCAATATGCTGACATGCTCAACGAGGTTCTGGGAACCGAATGGACGGCTGAAGATGTTTTGTTAGCTGGTGAACGAATCTGGAATCTGGAAAAACTCTTTAATTTAGAAGCTGGTATTTCACCAGAAGAAGATACCTTGCCACCACGTTTATTAGAAGAAGCAATGCCAGATGGACCAACAAAAGGTTGGGTTCATAAACTGGATGAATTGCTGCCACTGTACTACAAAGAACGCGGCTGGGATGAAGATGGTATTCCAACGGAAGAACGTCTTGAAAAATTAGGTTTATTATAGAATAAATTTAAGGGACGATCTTTGATCGTCCCTTTCGTTTTAGGAGGAAACATGTCAATCAAAATAAAATTATTTGCAAATTTTCGGGAGGGCCGAGGGAAGATCGTCGAAATGGATTATACCCCGGGAATGACAGGACAGGATGTCATCGATAGTTTGGGTATCACCGCGCCGGAAATTGCAGCTCTTATCGTCGATGGGGTTGACGGGAAAGTTGATGCCATGCTTGCCGTTCCCATTAAAGAAGATGGATATATGGCGATTTTTCCTCCTGTTGCAGGAGGTTGATGATAAAAGCCAAGCCCGGAGATTTGATAATAATCGGGCTTGGCTTTTACATAAGACATTTTTTCAAAAAACAACCAAAAACCGGTTGGTTAGTCCGGCTTTGGCGTCTAAAAGAAAGTGTCCTGATTTACGTATTTCGGTTACAAATAAATAAAATTCAGGGACGTTCAGGGAAAAAAAAGGCCACTCCTGATGGAATGGCCTTTTTTTTCTGCACTTAAACAATGCAAAATGACAAAAAAATTATTCTGTCAAGCCCCTTTTCCACAATGGGAGACATAACCGTTTCCGATTATACCCTACGGGTTTAAGTTCATAGCAAGCACCTTAGAAATCTTAAACTTCGGAGTATCTATATTATACACGATTAATAACGTAAGTGCAATAAAAATATGGTTGGCTTTAATATAAATATTTTATCAAACTAACTGTATAACATCTTAAGTGATTTGCAAGATAACTTGACAGAATCAGTCAATTCGATTATTTTAGAATCATACTAATATGAAAGGTAGTTCATCGAAATCTGATTGACTTCAAGATAAATAGGGATGAACTAAGTTGATAAAAATGAAGACAATTGAGATATATGATTCGGTAATATGCGATAGTGGCAATGGTTGCGGATCGGGAGCGGATCGGGAAGTCTTAAGGATTAAAACGATGCTTCGGGCGTTAACGAGTGAAGGAAAAAAAGTGTTGCGATACGGTTTGATTGAAAATCCGGAAGTATTCACCAGAAATAGGGAAATCAGTGAGATTATTGAAAAAAATGGCTCGGATGCACTGCCAATTACTGTAGTGGATGGTGAAATAAAACGTCGCGGTTCCTATCCATCGAACCTTGATTTAGCAACCTGGTCAGGAATGACGCAGGACGAACTGGTTATGATGTTGATGAAAGCCAAAATGGCCAATCGTAGTTTTTGCGGCGGTGATTGTTGTTAATTGGAGCAGTAGGGGGTGTGGCAAGCGCCCCTTATTGTTTGGATAAAATAGTCTAAAAAAAGCCGATTAACGTTTATTTAATCGGCTTTTGAAAGACTTATTTATGGCGTTTAGTCAGCTCATGGAATAGCGATTCCAGGTCGACATTCTGATTATTGAGCAATACCAGCAAGTGATAGATCAGATCTGAAGCTTCATAAATTAGTTCATCAGGATCATTGTTTTTAGCAGCAATAATTGTTTCAGCCGCTTCTTCACCAATTTTTTTACAGATTTTATCAACGCCTTTTTCAAACAAATAATTCGTGTAGGAACCTTCTACCGGGTTTGTTTTTCGGTCAGCTATAAGATGATAAAGCATCGTCAATACTTCCATGTTGCCCAGGTTTGTTTCGGGATTCACTGCCAGACTGCGATAGAAACAGGAGGTGTTGCCGGTATGGCAGGCAGGGCCTGCTGGAATGACTTGAAGAAGCAGCGTATCGCCGTCGCAGTCATAATCAACTTTTACCACGGTTTGAGTATTGCCGGAAGTTTCGCCCTTTACCCACAGAGCCTGGCGGCTGCGGCTGTAAAAAGTGGCTTTTTTAGTATCCAGGGTCATTTTCAACGCTTCTTCATTCATCCAGGCCATCATCAGCACCTGACGGGTTTCATAATCCTGAACGATGGCAGGAACCAGTCCCGCTTCATTATATTTTATATTTTCTAAATCCATGTTTTACCTTTCTATACCCGTCTGACAGGTATTTGCTGATCATGTAAATAATTTTTCAAATCAGCAATGGGAATTTCTTTATAGTGAAAAACGGATGCCGCCAGGGCCGCATCGGCGCCTACTTTTAATACTTCAGCAAAGTCTTCCATTTTTCCGGCTCCGCCGGAGGCAATAATCGGAATGGTCAAAAGACGGGAGAGTTTCTGGTTGAGCTCCAGATCATAGCCTTTTTTTACCCCATCGGTATCGATGGAGTTGATACAAATCTCTCCCGCCCCCAGGTCCTGGCCTTGTTTCGCCCACTCAATCGCATCGATACCGGTGTTTTCCCGGCCGCCTTTAACGTAGACATCCCAGGAACCTTTATTATTGCGTTTGGCATCGATCGATAAAACCACACATTGGGCGCCAAAACGAAGGGCCGCCTCGCGAATCAATTGGGGGTTTTTAACGGCTGATGAATTAACTGAGACCTTATCAGCGCCAGCCATCAGCACTTTGCGGAAATCTTCAACCTTGCTGATTCCGCCCCCGATGGTAAAGGGGATGCGGATCGCTTCAGCAACTTTCTCAACAATATGGATAAAGATGTCCCTATCTTCATAACTGGCCGTTATATCGTAGAAAACCAGCTCATCGGCACCCTGGTCGGAGTAGTATCGGCCCAGTTCGACCGGATCGGCAACATCCTGAATATCCTGAAATTTTTTACCTTTTACTACCCGGCCGTGATCCACGTCCAGGCAGGGGATGATCCGTTTGGTCAGCATGATTTCAGCTCCTCTTGCAACAGTTTTTCCAGATCGATGGCTCCTTCATAAAGGGCTTTTCCGGTAATAGCACCGTAAAGTCCCATTTCCTGAAGACGGATCAGGTCGGCTGATTTGGAGATACCGCCGGAAGCGATAATATCAATTTTTAAGTTGTCATTGAGTACCTTGAGCATCTCAAAATTAGGACCAGTCATCATGCCGTCTTTTGATATGTCGGTATAAACCAGTGTCGACAGCCCCAGTTTTTCCAGGTTGCTGGCCAGCTCAAGGGCCTCAATATTGCTGCTCTCAACCCAGCCTTCGGTACAAACTAGACCGTTTTTAGCGTCAATGGAGACGCAGACTTTTTCATCATAAAGATCCAGGAGTTTGACAATAAAATCGAAATCTTTTACCGCCTGGGTACCAATGATGATTCGGGCGACGCCGCTGTCAATATAGTCTTTGGCAATTTCCAGTGTCCGGATACCACCGCCCAGTTCGACGGGAATATCCAGCGCGGCGACAATATCCTTAATCAGTTCCAGATTTTTCGGTTGGCCGTCAAAGGCACCATCCAGATCGACGAGATGCAGATATTGGGCACCTTTGGACTGCCACTTCAGGGCGACATCCACCGGGTTGTCAAAATATATGGTTTCGGCATCCTTTTGCCCTTGCATCAGGCGGACGCATTTGCCGTTTTTTAAATCGATGGCCGGAAACACAATCATGATATCATCTCCTTAAAGTTTGTTAGTAGTTTATAGCCCACATTGGAGCTTTTTTCCGGATGAAACTGCATCCCAATGACGTTGTCCTTTTGAACAATCGCCGGTACCTTGACACTGTATTTTGCATAAGCCACCACATCATCAAAGTAGTCCGGTTTGGCATAGTAGGAATGGACAAAGTAGACATAGTCTTCGGTGCCGATGTTTTTAACCAATGGGCTTTCCCGGTTGATCACCAGATTGTTCCAACCCATGTGGGGGATTTTTATCCCTGGGGCATCAAACCGAACAATTTCGCCAGGGATATAAGAGAGTCCGAAAAATTCACCGTCCTCATAACTTTTATCAAAAAGTAGCTGCATCCCGAGGCAAATACCCATCAGAATTTTGCCTTTTTTGACATTATCATTCAAAGCATCAATGAGATCAAATTTTCTGAGGTTATCCATGGCGTCAGAGAAAGCTCCAACCCCGGGTAGAATGATGGCGTCAGCCGCATCCAGAATCTTTTTATCTCGGGTGATGGTGCCGGAAAGACCGACATCACCCAGGGCAGTAGCGACATTTTTTAAATTTCCGACATCGTAGTCGACAATTGCGATCAATGGTTGTCCTCCTGTTATTCTATTATTCCTTTAGTGGATGGAATTTCGGTGTTGCCAGCTGCGATCGAGCAGGCGTCTTTTAGTGTTCGGCCCAGCGATTTAAAAATTCCTTCCACAATATGGTGGTTGTTCTTGCCGTAGAGGGAAGCCACATGGAGGGTCATTTTGCTGTTGCTGGTGAAAGCGCTAAAGAACTCTTCCAGCATTTCAGTTTCAAAGTCACCAATGAATTCCCGGGTCAGGGGGACATCGAAAACAAGGTAACTGCGGCCGCTGATGTCCACACAGGTGCGGCACAGGGCCTCATCCATAGGAGTGAACTGGAAAGCATAGCGATTGATGCCAGCCTTGTCACCCAAGGCATCATAGAAGGCTTTTCCCAGCAGAATGCCAATATCTTCGATGGCATGGTGGTTGTCAGCCTCGTCACCATGAGCGTCGATGGTCAGATCAAATTTGCCATGCTTGGTGAAGAGCGTCAGCATATGATCAAAAAAACCGACGCCGGTGTTGATCTGGGCGATTCCCGAGCCGTCAAGATTAAGTGATAGCGAAATTTCGGTTTCGGTAGTGGACCGGCTTAAGGTGCTTTTACGCTTCATTGTACACGACCTCCCGGATAATATCCAGAATCTTTTGGTTTTCCTGGGGTTTGCCCATCGAAAAACGAATACTGCCGGGAGTCACGTCTGTCTCGGCAAAGCGTTTAATCAGGATGTTTCGTTTCAGGAGCGCCTGATAGATGGCTTCAGCCCGGTCGCTTTCAAAATAAATAAAATTGGCGCCGGAGGGATAAAGGGTCAGGCCGGGAAAGGTCTCCAGCACCTGCATCGCATTTTGGCGCTCGGCCCTTAAAATTTCCAGATTACGCAGGATCGCATCGCAGTTTTTAAGGGCGATAACGGCCAATTTCTGGGTCAGCACATTGAGATTGTAGGGACCCTTAACCTTGTAAAGAATATCAATTATTTCACTGTTGCCGAGGGCATAGCCACAGCGGATACCAGCCAGACCGAAGGCTTTAGACAAGGTCCGCAGCACCAGCAGGCGGGGGTATTTTTCCAGCAGATCAACGCCTGATTCACCAAAGAACTCGATATAGGCTTCGTCGAGGATCACCAGTGAAGGAACCGCATCCAATATTTTGACAATATCCGCTCGACTAAAAATATAGCCGGTGGGGTTGTTAGGGTTACAGATATAAAGCAGTTTGGCCTGATTCTCACAAGCCGCTGCAATCAATCCCTCCACGTCGGGAATGTGGCTCGGCAGATCGGGGACCATGATATGTCGGGCATTGGCAATGGTGGCCCAGATATCATACATGGCAAAGGACGGTGAGTGGGAGACCACCACATCACCGGGATCGACAAAGGCCTGGTTGATCATCGCAATCAGCTCATCCGAGCCGGAACCGCAGATAATGCCTTCGCCCGGGACACCGGTGTAGTCACTAATGGCTGCGATCAGTTCCGGAAAACAGGCCTCCGGGTAGCGATTTAAATCAGTGTTACAGATTTCGTCGCAGAATTTTCGTTTGAGCTGCATGGGAAAGTCATAAGGACTTTCATTGGCATTGACGACGATCTCAAACTGCGGGGCATCGACCTTGTAGGCAATTAATTGCTGAATATTTTTTCGTATCAGTGATTCCATTAGTCTTCAAACCGCCTTTCAACTGCTTTGGCATGGGCATCCAATCCTTCACAACGGGCAAAGGCGGCAATCTTGGGATAGACTGACTGCAATGCGGCCTGATCATAGGATAGGATGCTGGATTTTTTCAAATAATCATAGACTCCCAGAGGAGAAGAGAATTTAGCTGTGCCGGAGGTCGGCAAAGTGTGGTTGGGCCCGGCAAAATAATCGCCCAGGGGTTCTGGGGTGTAGGCACCCATAAAGATGGCCCCGGCATTTTTTACTTTTTCCAGCGAATCCATCGGGTGTTCGATCAGCAGTTCCAGATGCTCGGGCGCAATCTGGTTGGACAGCTCAAAGGCCTCGTCGAGATCTTTGACAATAAAGATAAAGCCATAATCATCGACAGATTTTTTGGCGATTTCTTTGCGGCTTAAGTCTTCACTGATCTGGCGGTAGACTTCATCGATAACCTGATTGCCGAGCTCCGCTGAGGTCGTCACCAGAATCGGCATTGCCAGTTCATCGTGTTCGGCTTGCGACAGCAGGTCAGCGGCGGCATAAACCGGGTTGGCATTTTCATCAGCAATGATCAGGACCTCGCTGGGACCGGCAATCATATCGATATCGACCTTGCCAAAAACTTCTTTTTTAGCGGTGGCGACATAAATATTCCCGGGACCGACAATCTTATTAACCGCTTTGATGGTTTCCGTGCCATAGGCCAGGGCGGCAACCGCCTGGGCGCCGCCGATTTTATAAATTTCGTGGACGCCGGCAATTTTGGCGGCCGCCAGGATCGTGGGATTGATTTTGCCGTCCCGACCCGGTGGCGTCACCATCACCAGGGACTTGACCCCGGCCACCAGCGCCGGAATGGCATCCATCAGCACGGTCGAAGGGTAGGTTGCTTTGCCACCTGGGACATAGAGGCCGACCCGTTCAATCGGTGTGATGTGCTGACCCAGGATGACCCCAGGTTGGGGCGTGTAGGTCCAGGTAGTTTCTAACTGTTTTTCGTGAAAATCACGAATGTTCTCGGCCGCTTCCCGGATGATATCCAGAAGTTCAGCGGGAACCGCGGCAAAGGCTTCATCAATTTCTGCTTCGGTGACCTGCAAGTGGGTGAGTACACAGTGATCAAGAGCTTGCGTATAATACAAAAGAGCGGCGTTGCCTTCTTTTTTGACGCCCTTAATTATTTCCAGAACGGCGTTGCGAATATCCTCCCGCTCATCGTCGTTGCGTTTTAAGATGGTGTCAAGGTCCATCCCTTGTTTATAAGTGATAGTTTTCATTTTATTCCTCTCGATTTAATTAAATAACCAGCTCTCGTCACTAATAACTACAACTGGTTTTCAAATGCCTTGATAATGGGGTCGATCATTTCCCGTTTAGTTTTCAGGCTGACCTGATTGACAATCAATCGGGAGCTGATCTCGCAGATTTCTGCCAGCACCGATAGTCCGTTTTCTTTCAAGGTGCTACCGCTTTCGACGATATCGACGATGCAGTCGGCCAGACCAATCAGCGGGGCCAGCTCCACCGAGCCATTGATTTTAATGATATCGACCAGTTGGTTTTTGGTATGAAAGTATTCTTTGGCGATAACCGGGTATTTGGTACCGACCACCATTTTTTTACCATAGGGGATGGGACGGTTTTCAAAGCCAGCCACGCACATTTTGCATTTGCCGATGTCAAGGTTTAGCATCTCATAAACCTGGGCCGGGTGTTCCAGCAGCACATCCTTGCCGACAATCCCAATATCGGCGGCGCCTTTTTCGACATACGTGGGAACATCCGGTGATTTCACCAGAAAAAACTCAATTGCACCGGTGGTATCGGTAAAGATCAGTTTGCGGCTTTTTTCTGAGTAGTCGGAAAAAACATAACCGAGATCAATTAACAGCTCAATCGCTTTTTTGGCGACACGGCCCTTGGCCAGGGCGAATCGGATGACCATTTATTGCACCTCGCTTTCGGAACTAATTGTTTTGATTTCTGAAAAATTTCCGTTGTTTTCGGAAAAGAGTTTGCCGTCCATTATAAAGTACAGGGCGGCATTTTTATAAAGGGCATTTGCCTGGAAAGACAAAGCATGCGTTTCTTTCGTTTCATTCATCAAGAAAACTTCGGCAATGGCTCCTTGAGATCGCAATTGCTCGGCCATTTTGTAGGCGTTGGCTTTTTGTGCTTTTTCATAAAAAAGCACATGGATCCGCTGGTCATCCCGGGGCAGTAGCTGATGTTGCTCCATGTAATCAATCACTTTGAGCAGATCGATGGCAAAACCGCAGGCCGGACGGGGAATACCGAATTTTTCCGATAAATGGTTGTAGCGTCCGCCGCTGATCACCGGCTCGCCACAGCTGTTGATATAACCTTTAAAGTTGATATCACTGTAATAGTTCATCTGATTGGTAAAACCAAGATCAAAACTGACATAATCAGCCAGGCCAATGATCTCCAGATGGGCGTAGATTTCAGAAATTTTTTCGACAACCTGACGCATTTTATCATTGATGCACAGGGCTTCCATCTGTTTTAATACCGTTTTAGGCTCGCCATAAAGCAGTGGCAGTTTAAGAATGATGGCTTTTTTATCATCCGGCAAGGCCAGCTTTTCCAGATAGTTGGCGATGTCGCCAATGTTTTTGTTTTCGATGTATTTAAATAGGGTAGCCTTCTCTTTGGCGGAAAAGGCCAAATCGTCAAAAAGAAAATTGATGAAGCCGACATGGCCCAGATCAATATGGACATCGTTAATGCCGTTTTGAAGCAGGGAACGGATCGCCAGGGCAATCACTTCGCCGTCACATTCCGGGCTGTTGTTGCCAAAATATTCGATCCCAATTTGGGTAATCTCTTTTTTGATGATCTCTGGTGATGAAAAATTACGATAAATGTTGGTCTCATAAGAAAATTTAATGACATCCTGAGCATTGGGATGGTTCATAGCAGCCATACGGGTCACCGGCAAGGTGGCATCGGGCTTCAAGACAAGGACCTTGCCCTGATGATTCACCAGCTTAAAGAGATCATCGCTGGGGATAGAATCTTCATTGACGTAAAGGTCGTAGGTTTCAAAGGTGGGGGTGGAAATCTGATGATATCCAAAGGACCGGTAAAGTGACATAAGTTTATGATTGATTTGCTGCAAGGCAAAATAATCCTGATGCTGGATGTTTTCGAATCCATCGATGGTATAATTGAAAAGCATGTGAACCTCCTTGTTCATATTTGCTTTATTGCTGTAGTCTGGTAAAGTGTTAGCTCTATTGTAGCATGAATTCACAATTTGTCAAAGCTTTTTAAGTGATTTATTAATTTTCCTTCTGCCGGATGCTTGTTACAAGCAAGGACGATTAGATTATTGGTGTATGATTGATTCCAAATATGTTCATTGTTATCTACATGTCGGCGACAAAAATAGATGTAGTTCAAAATAGATAGTCCAATTTAAAAAAATAAAAATGGACAGTAATGGATTTTGTTGACAGTATGTATTATAATATATCTGTGAATTGAAGGCAAATATCCTAAGTATCATCTTTGAACAAATAGCTTGGTTGATATGCCGATTACATGATACATCAGAAAGCAAGGTGTTCATTATGCAAAATGAGATAAATATTTTTTTAGGAGAGAATATAACAACAATGGTAATATTAGGAACCATTGTTATTTTTTGTTTGGCAGGGACAATTATCTATCATCTCGTTAAAATCAATAATCGGCGGGAAGAGTGGGAACAGGCTGAAAAGGTGTTTCAGGGAGTATTCAATCAAGTGACAGATAGTATTGTTGTAGTTGATAAAAATGGAATCATACATAAAGCAAACGAAACATTTTTGAAGTATCAGGGAAAACCAGCAGATAAAATTATCGGAAAAAGTATCCAACGGATTCCGATGGACTATGTTTTTGAAGACGAGATGGACCAATTAAAAAAAGCGATTGCTGAAAAGGGTGTGTATGAAAGGGATATCAAGTTTTATCATAAAAGTGGTGAGGTAATTCCAATTCATCTAGTTTTTAAACCGTTGAAGATAAACAGTAAAAAGGGACGTGAAAAAACCTACATGGTGGTAACCGGTACAGATTTGAAAAATACCTATGAAAAGGATGAGTATATCAGTCAGCAGAAAGAAGAACTGTTAGAAATTCAGCATCTTGCCCATTTGGGCTATTGGGAAATGAATTATTTAACAAAAAAAATTTACTGGTCAAAAGAGCTTTATAGTATACTTGGCTATGAAGAAGGTGAGGTCGAGCCGAATCTTGACATCATCTACTGGATGGCTTATGAGGATGATCAGAACCGGGTTTGGAAAGCCTTCTTACGGGCATTTCAGGCGCAGGAAAAAGTGGATACACATTACCGGATAAAAAACAACCGTGGTGAAATTCGGGATATCTATTTGCGAATTCGACATTATTTCACTAAAGAAAATGAGCATCTTCGAACCATTGGGATTCTTCAGGATGTCACAAAACAGGTCGATTTACGTGAAGAACTAAATGCACAACTGATTTTCACAGATAAGGTGCTTAACAACAGCAGGCTTTTATTTATTGAATTTGACAGTAATTTTGAAGTTAGAAACATTAATCACGTGGTTCAGCAATTGAGTGGAATTACTGATGATGAGATCGAAAATAAAAATCTTCGAGATGTTTTTGGAAATCTTAACCGTGCACATCGAAAGTTTGTTAATGAAAATTTAGATTTTCGACGACCATTACCCTTTAGAGATTACAAAGGAAATATCCATTATATTCAGTGGGATCATGCGACTTTTTCCAGAAGAGATGGAAAAAACACTAATATTCTGCTTGGTATTGATGTATCAGAAACTATCGAAAAACGCAAAGCCTTGGAAGCCGCGTTTGTTCAGGATCCAGTCACTAAATTACCCAATCGTTATAAGTTGGAACAGGTTTTGGATAATTACTTTGACAAGAACGGGAAAAACCCTGATAAGAACCTGGCTTTGATTTTTATTCACGTTGAGGGAATTCATTTGGTCGGTGACGCATTTGGTCAGGCTGTTGAAGATCATTTGATGCAGTCGTTGAGTGAGCGGTTATATGGTTGTGTTGGGAAATATGGGCTTTTCGTTCGTCGTTATACGGATCAGTTTGTTTTGTTTTATCCGTGTGACACGGGTATTAAAATAGTTATGGAGATTTGTCAATTGATATCGAAATTGTTTGATGTGCCCTTTGTTATTGAGGAAAACGCATTTACATTAAAATGCCATATTGGAATTTCAAAATTTCCTGACCATGCAAATACTAAGGATGATTTAATCCGCTTTGGTAGCGCAGCGATGCATGAGGCGCAGCGATTAGGTCTGGATTACTATTTTTTTTATGATTCATTAGAAAAGAAATTAAAAAGCAAAGTGATTGGATACAAACAAAAAAACAATTAAATTGAGGAGTCATCTATGGCCTATAAATGTGTGGTTTTCGATTTTGATGGTACCCTTGCGGATACTGAAGAGAAAGCCTTTAATATATACAACGAACTGGCAACAAAATATAAATACAGCACTGTCACCATGGAAGAACTTCAGCATATTAAGAATCTTCATGTGAAAGAGATAAAGGAAATTGTTGATATCCCATTTTATCAATTTCCTCGAGCACTGCGGGATGGGCAAAAAATGATGCGCAAGGAATCAAATGAAATCCATGCTTTTGCCCCAGATATTCATGCGTTTTTTACGGCGTTGAGACGGGAAACCAAGCATATTGGCATTCTCACCTCGAATATAAAGAAAACTGTTTCTGATTTCTTAATAACTTACGACATCAGTCATGAGATTGAATTTATCATGTGCTCGGCACTGATGTCGAAGTCAAAAAAAATCAAGAAGGTGCTGCGTAAGCATGATATTAAACCTAGTGAAATGTTATATATCGGTGACGAAGTCCGAGATATTGAAGCCTGTCATAAGGTTGGGGTCGATGTTGCTGCGGTTAACTGGGGCTATAATACACCCCTTGCTCTTGAAAAGTGTAAACCCACGTTCATGATTGACAATATCTGGAAAGTCATTGATATTGTTAAAACAAAAAATGATCATTGAATCGGATTTATGCATCAGTAGTGGAACAAATAATCTTCAGTGCGCCGACGCTAATTACCCGCTATGGTGTGATTAGACGGTATTTGCTGGGCGTTTTGGATACCAACACAGAGACATTCAGATCTTTGTTTATTTCATCAACAAGGGCGGTAATGGATTCGTCATTGGCACCATAAATCACACAATTTAGTGTGGTTTCATCTACAATTAATGCGCCAATATAATAATAGCCATTAGAAACAGTTAGTGTTACGCCGCTCACATGGTTTAAAAGTTTCATTTTAATTATTTCAATGGCCTCCTGGGTATCCATGATTTGTTTACCGGTACTCACATCATTGAGTCCGATAAGAAGCTCATAACGGTCGGTGGATTCCAGACCCAGGGAATCGGACTCTTTTTCAGAAGTCGGTATACAGCCAACTAGTGTTGCAATAGAGAGGAATAGAATACATACAATAAATAGTCTTTTTCGCATCGGATTGTTCTCCTTAAATGATTTGCTAGTGGATCATAATAATCTTAATCATAACACATTTTGATGGCAAATGAAATGCTCAATGGGATGAATGATTTGCGCCAAAAGCTTAGCCAGAATATTAAATAGTATGGTAAGAACGTCTAGGCTTCGCTGATTTCAGGACGAATGCTTAAAATAAAAAGAGGGGTATTTTTATGACCGGTTTGGTTTTGATGAGTACATTTTCAATTGCAATTGGTGTGATGATTATCGCCATTTCAAGATGGGGTGTCCACCCCTTTTTAGCGATTATGGGTGTTTCATTAATTCTTGCTGTGGTTGTCGGATTGCCGCTTTCAGAAATTCCCGGAATTTTAGGATCCGGATTTTCAGGAATATTTACAAGTATTGGTATTGTGATTATTCTGGGTGCTTTAATTGGATTAATCTTGGAAAAAACTGGTGCGGCAATTAAATTGGCAGACCTTGTAGTAAAGATGGTGGGACAGAATAATCCTGAACTGGCTTTGATGATTATAGGATGGGTTGTCGCAGTGCCGGTTTTTTGCGATAGTGGGTTTGTAATCTTAGATCCGATTCGCAAAGCAATGCAAACAAAAACCAGAACCTCATCAGTAGCCATGACGGTAGCTCTGGCAGCGGGACTTTATACGGCTCATGTATTTATTCCACCCACACCAGGACCGATTGCAGCAGCTGGAACGCTTGGGGTTGGAAATAATTTGCTGTTAGTTATTGGTGTCGGTACACTGGTGTCGATTCCTACATTAGTGGCGGCGCTGATATTCTCAAAATACATTGGTGAAAAAATCAAATCAAAAGATGAACTTGAGGATCAGGACTATCAAAAAAATATGGCGGAACTACTTTCTGAATATGGTGAAATACCAGGTGGTCTGGCTTCCGTTGCTCCGATTCTGGTACCTGTGGTACTGATGGCGCTTGGTTCAATTACCAGTTTATTCTCAGTTGGTGGAATATTGGGTCAATTTTTTGCTTTTTGTGGAACTCCCATGATTGCACTAACGGGAGGGTTATTATGTGCGTTGGGGCTCTTGATTTCAACAAAAAAAACAGCAGATTTTTATGAACTGACCAATGAAACCTTGAAGATTGTTGGACCCATACTATTTGTAACAGCTGCTGGTGGGGTTTTAGGTAAGGTGATTGTTGCAGCTGGCTTTGTTGAATTTATTCAGTCCAATGCCGGTTTCATATCCCAGGCCGGTATCTTTTTTCCATTTCTGATTGCAGCTATTTTAAAAACGGCTCAAGGATCTTCAACAGTTGCGATGACTACGACGGCAGGAATTATGGGCAGCTATTCAGACGCTGGCTCAATGATGACGGCATTAGGTTTAAGTACCCCATTATCTGCAGTTCTGGCAGTGCTGGCGATCGGGGCTGGGGGAATGACGGTATCCCATGCAAACGATAGCTACTTTTGGGTGGTGACAAACTTTGGGGCAATGGCACCCCAGGATGGCTATCGTACCCAGACGCTATTGACCCTGATTATGGGAATGACAGCAATGGTAACTATTTTTATTTTATCGCTATTCGTGTTATAATTAAGTAATTAATAGTCTAAAAATTAAATGTAACGATTAAGATATTGTTATTCATATTATGGTATTATTATCCTAAAGTAAAGGCATCGCAGTACGATAACATACATGTGTTTAGAATGTAGATTAAGGCAACGGCTGATTCGAACGAATTTGTTTCATGAAATTTTCATTGATTCACAAAAAAGAAGGGTGGAATGAATATGGATATTGCGGCACTATCAATGGGTTTGAGCCAAATGCAGGTTAGTCAACAAGCCAGTATTTCGGTGATGAAAATGGCAATGGATACTGGTACAGAGCAAATGACTGATATGATGGCAATGGTCGAAACAGCGACTCCGTCGGCCACTGTAGCTGGTCCTGCACCAGATCCTAATATCGGCCAGTTGTTGGATATCTCGATTTAAATGGATCCAGCCGGATTATAACACCGGCTGGATTTTTCATTGTTAATATACATAAGGTGCAGGTAATTTCGATAAATATTCTGTTGCGGGAATTATTGCAAGCCTGATGGTTTAAAAGTAAAAAATGGGGTACAAATCAGATCATAGACTAAAGAAAGCTGGAGGAAATAAAATGTGTTGTAAAAATAATGAAGAGAGCCAATGCTGTGTAGCGGTTCATAAGGACAAAATTGTCCCGTGCGCTTTAGTTGTGCTTACAATTGCCTTTACGATTGCGGGGTTTGTCATCGGCCATCGTTTTATCGGCAAAGGGTGTTGTGAAAATCAGGATGAAGAATAGAGAAACGGAACGGTAAGAGTTACGAAAAAGACCGAAGCGAAAAACGCTTCGGTCTTTTAATCATAGGGTGCTTGCTTCCATTTTGACTGGATATTTTTGTTTGAGGTCTTCGACCTTGCCGATAAATGCTTTGTTCTGCTTTTCACGCAGTAAGTAATTACGAGCATTTTCCTTTACGGCATCAAAGGGGATCGTTTGAGCGATCTTGCGATCAGTCAGCTTAATAATATGGAAGCCAAACTGTGTTTGTACTGGTAGTTCGGTCATCTCATCGATTTCAAGGGCAAAGGCGGCGGATTCGAATTCGGGAACCATTTGACCTTTAGAAAAATAACTGAGGTCTCCACCTTTTTCATTGGATGGACACATCGAGTACTCTTTCGCAGCAGCTGCAAAGGATTTTCCATTTTTGATTTCTTCAATCACGGTTACAGCTTGCTCTTCAGTCGGCAACAAAATATGGCTGGCTCGAATACTGTCGGGAGCAATGAACTGGTTCGGGTTCTCATCGTAAAATTTCTGAACTTCTTCATCAGGTACGGTGATATCCATCATGAATTTGGCAATCATATGGGTTTTAAGCAGCTTTTCTTCAGCATCGATGAGCATTTTTTGAAACTCTTCACTTTCATCGACCTTTGCTGCCTTGCCTTCTAAATAAAAAAGCTCTTGAGCAATGAGTTCTTCTAGCAATTGACGTCGACCTTCTTTCGAAGTAAATTGATTTGCTTGTTCTTGGGGTAATTGTCTTATTAAGGCATCGAGATCCGCAGAGTAAATTGTTTTACCATTGACGGTAGCCAAAGGGGTTTTTTCCATAATCGTCTCCTTTAGGTCCAAATAAATTTATTATCTTATATGATCATAGCCTGTGGATGGATCTTTGTCAATACGTAGTTCAGCTAGGCTACGAATCAAAGTAGCATACACTTGTATCTAAACTGGTGTTGAGGGTAGCGCCTATGAGCAGGATGATTATGTGATTTGATCGATTTACATTAAGTAAAGCTTAATGATTCCGAATAATAAGACGGCATGATTGACAATTATGAAATGGAGCGCTATACTAGTGATAGATAGTTAGGTAAGCGCTAACTAATAAAAAAGTTGGGTGATAATATGACTTGTAAGAAAAACGAATTATATGAGGCCTATCATAAACTGCTGAAACTGGATGCGGCATTGCATGAAAATGAAACCTGTCAGTGTCAGGCGGAAGATGTTACCTCAAAACAGAAATATTATCTGAAAATTATCGATAAGAATTATCGTGTCACCTTTAGTCAATTGGCTCAGGAAACACGAAATTCGAAACCGACGATTACTGAATTGATTAGTAAATTTATTTCCATGGGCTGTGTGTATCGTGAACGTTCACCAGAGGATGGCAGGGTGTATTTTATTTATCTCACACCAAAGGGTAAATCAATTGCCAGATCCGAGGAAAGAACCCAGATTCAAATGATTGAACGTATTAAAAGCAGTCTCAACGATGAAGAGCTGGATCAATTGATCACCTTACTAAACAAAATCCTTTAATAAAAAACAAATCTTTAGAGGATGAGGAGGAAGAAAAATGAGTACACTAGAAATTAAAAGCGCACCATTAATCCCGATTACGGAAACTGTAATTTATCCGGGGATTTCAAATCGTATTTTTGTCAACGAAGATATTGGTAATAATATCAAAGAACTGATCATTAAAAATAATACCCTGGCCATCGGCTTGTCAACTAAGGATTATAAAGGATTGGTTCAATTGACTGCTGATTCCTTTTATCGGATTGGCGTGTTAATGAAATTTGACAACATTCAGAAATCCGATAATGGTTTCATTATTGATATTACTACCATCAATCGTGTAAAGGTTCTGGATTTTACCTTCGAAGAAAAACAGATTACTGCTTCATATACTGTTCAAGATGATATACTGGACATTAATGCTGATGAAGAGCAGGAAATGATTGTTTACATTAAAGGATTGATGAAAGACTTAAGTCATAATTTTAAAGGAGCTGAGTATTTTGTCAGTATCCTGGAAGGTCTGCCTTCATTAGAAGAAATTATGGGTTATACCATTCCGATGATGGGCATTCCATTAAAAAGCAAACAGGTTCTTTTAGAAATTGATTCATTAAAAGAACGTGCCTTGAGCTTTATTGACTATATTATCCGGGAAAAAGATTCGGTTCATTTGCAACTGGAAATCAGCAAAAAGTATTCCCAACGAAAGGATAAAACCTATCGTGAAGCGATGCTTCGGGAACAGTTAAAAAATATTAAAGCCGAACTCGGAGAACTCGATGAAGAGCTGGAAGAAGAAGCCGATTACCGCAAAAAAGTGCTGGATTCGGATATGCCCCCGGATGTTAAAAAAATCGCCTTGAAAGAGGTCAGGAAATTTGAAAACTCACCGCCCAATGGGGGTGAAAGCAATGTGATTATGAACTATCTGGATTTGCTTTTAGAACTACCATGGACCAGTGAGAAAAAAGAAATTGATATTGAACACGCCAGAGCGGTATTGGAGTCTCATCATTTTGGTATCGATGATGTAAAAAAACGAATCATTGAACATCTGGCCGTAATGAAATTAAAAAAAGATAAACAAGGTTCAATCCTGCTGCTGGTGGGACCTCCGGGAACCGGCAAAACCAGTTTGGGAAGGAGTATTGCTGAAGCGTTGGATCGTAAATACGTACGAGCCAGTCTGGGTGGGGTTCGGGATGAGGCTGAGATACGAGGCCATCGTAAAACATACCTGGGGGCAATGCCAGGACGTATCATTAAAGGTATTGCCAATGCTGAAGCTAAGAATCCGGTGTTTATCCTGGATGAAATAGATAAAATGGGCATGTCCCACCAGGGTGATCCTGGTTCAGCTTTGCTGGAAGTATTAGACCCAGAACAAAATTGTACCTTCTCGGATCATTACCTGGAAATCCCCTACGATTTATCAGAGGTATTTTTCATCGCAACAGCTAATGATTTGAGCACCATCCCAGCACCGCTCTTGGATCGGGCAGAAATAATCCAGCTGTCGAGTTATACCAACGGCGAAAAGAAACGGATTGCCATCGATCACCTGCTGCCAAGTGTTTTAAAAGACCATGGATTGACCACTGAGATGCTTCAGATTGAAGATTCTGCCATCGAAGCAATTGTTGAAAACTATACAGCTGAAGCGGGCGTTCGAGGTTTGACCAAGCAGTTGGCAAAAATTGCCCGAGTTGTGTCGGAAAAAATTGTCTCTAAAAAAGTTGAGCTTCCCTTTGTTGTGACAACGAAAAACCTGAGTGACGTGTTAGGTAATAAAACCAGACGCCATGAAAAAGCTGGTGAAAATAACAAACCTGGCGTGGTAACAGGAATGGCATGGACAGCAGTTGGTGGAGAAATTCTCTTTACCGAAGCAAGCCTGATGCCGGGAAGTGGTAAGTTGACGTTGACGGGCCAATTGGGTGATGTCATGAAAGAAAGTGCTACGATTGCGATGAGTCTGATCCGATCCCGCTTGGGTGATCTGGCCAATGGCTTTGACTACTTTAAAAATGATACCCATATTCATGTTCCGTCCGGATCAACACCTAAAGATGGACCATCCGCTGGCGTTACCCTAACGACTGCACTGGCTTCATTGATCCTGGGGAAACCGGTTGATTCAAAACTATCCATGACAGGGGAAATTACCTTAAGTGGTCAGGTATTACCGGTGGGCGGCATTAAAGAAAAGGTTATTGCTGCTCAACGCAGCGGCATCACAAAAGTATTATTGCCAAAAGATAATGAAAAAGATGTCAGTGATATTCCTGAAGAAGTGCGCAATGCCTTAACCATTATTTATGTTGCAACCATTGAAGAAGTGCTAAAAGAGGCATTGGGGATCGAATTACCAGAATCTAAATTGGTATTAAATAGACCACAAGGTGATTCCAATGTGCAACTGAGTATGGTTGAGGAATAAATTCCATTATTAAAAAAAGCGATAAGAAAAAGCTGTTGAGTAGAGTAGAAAGGAAGCTGTCAAATGGCAGCTTTCTTTTTTTCTAACCGGTTCAGTCGACGGCTGTATTTTCTTATGATATAATATCTCCCATGAAAATTAAGATGTTAAATAACGAAACAATCAATAAAATAGCCGCTGGTGAAGTTATCATCCGGCCAGTATCTGTGGTAAAGGAACTGGTGGAAAATGCCATTGATGCTGGAGCAGATCAGATTACGGTGATTGTTGAGGCAGGCGGTAAAAACCGAATAACGGTTCGGGACAATGGTTGTGGGATAGCGTATAATGAGATTCCATTGGCCTTTAAACGTCATGCCACCAGCAAGTTGTCAACCATTGAAGATCTGGAAGAAATTGAATCGCTGGGGTTTAGAGGCGAAGCCTTGTCCAGTGTAGCGGCGGTGGCTAAGGTTCAGATTACGACGCGATTCGAGAATGAAGAGATTGGGAGCCAGGCCCTGTTCGAGGGGGGGGCTCTCATTCATCAGCGGGTCTGCGCCTATAATCGGGGGACTGAAATTACAGTGAAAGATTTGTTCTATAATACCCCGGCCCGTCGAAAGCATTTGGAAAAGGACAAAAAGGAAGAGGCGATCCTCCGGGATCAGTTAGAGAAAATTGCTATTTCGCGCCCGGAGATTCGTTTCCAACTAAGCAGTAATGGACGAATGGTTCTCGAAACCCCCGGCACAGGAAAGGTAATCGATGTGGTCAAAAAACTTTTCGGGGGTGAAATGGCAGACAATCTGATAACCCTTAATTATGAAAATAAGCCGATGAAACTGGGAGGGTTTGTAGGGAATCTAAAAACGATGAGAACGCATCGGGAAGATCAAATGTTTTTTATAAACGGACGATTTGTCAAAAACAACCGACTATCAAAAGCATTAGACGAAGCGTTTGATGGATATAGTATGAAACACCAGCATCCCCTGGGTATTGTTTTTATTGAACTACCTGGTCGAATGTTGGATGTAAACATCCATCCGGCTAAAACGGAAATAAAGATTCTTAATGAAAGCCTGGTTTGCTTGCTTTTTAAACAGGGGATCAGAGAAACGCTCAGAAATGCCAGTCTGATTGTTGAGTTGGGGACAGCACACACGGTTGATTTTGACGATGTTAATGAGAAAAATAAATACGCAGATAAAAAACCGACTGGTAACCATGACGCAGAGATTTTTTATAACGCTGGCAAAATGATAAGCGTGTCAGTAGCACAAAATAACCAGCCAGAAGAGCAAACTACCATTGAGACAGTGCTGAGTAGTAGCGCTTTGATGACTTCTGCGAACTGTTTGGATACGGAATTGTCATCGTCTGAAAAGCGGATGGGGTTTGGTGTTGATCAGAGAAAATCGGCTTTAACTGGACAATCAGAGAAAGCTCAAAACACCGCACCATTAACCGAAAGCTTAAAGGCAGGAAAGATGGCATTGTCTGAGAATGCTGACGTGTATTTTTCATCGGATCGGTACAGGCAGGTTGATAATGATTTGAACATCTTCGAGTCGGGTCGGCCCAATCCGGAAAAGGGTATTCAGGTATCAGGCAGTTCAACAAGTGCCAGAGCGGACATTAAATATCTGACCAAAATGAAAATTGTCGGACAATTGTTTAATGTCTATATTCTACTGGAGGGAGACAAGGAAATCTATCTCCTGGATCAACATGCTGCCCACGAGGCATTCTTAACCCAGGAACTGATGCATCTGTTTAATCGTCAAGAGGTTCTTCCCAGCCAAGGGTTGATGACGCCAATACCGATTAAAATTCGGCCAAAAGATTTAGTGGGAATTGAACAGACCCTGGCGCAATATAAAAATCTGGGTTTTGACTGCGATGTTTTTGGTGAAGACACGCTGTTGGTTCGAAGTGTTCCGATATTGCTTGGGGAACCCCAGAGTCCGGATTTGCTAAAATTGATGATTGACGAGAATTTATTTGAGTGTGATGACAGGTTTTGCGTAAATAACGTTTTTTCAGAAAAAACACAGAATAAAATCATTTCCATGGCCTGTAAAGCTGCCATTAAGGGCGGGCAATCCTTAACTCAGGTCGAAATTAAAAGATTGCTCGAGAATTTGACAAATCTTGATAATCCCTACACCTGTCCCCATGGTCGCCCCATTATAATGAGATTAAAGGAATATGAATTAATGAAATTATTCAAGCGGGTAATATAATATGGAAGTAAAAAAACCGAAAATAGTAGTCATTGTAGGGCCAACAGCCAGCGGAAAAACGGCCCTGGGCGTAGCTCTCGCAAAAAAACTCAACGGCGAAGTCGTTTCAGCCGACTCCATGCAAATCTATAAACACATGAATATCGGCACGGCCAAGGTTACCTCAGAAGAGATGCAAGGGGTGCCCCATCACCTGATTGACTGTGTGCCGCCAGATGAAGAGTTCAGTGTGGCTAAGTATAAAGAGGCAGCGCTTGAAGCCATCGAAGAAATTCTTATAAAAGGAAAACTTCCTATTATAATAGGTGGGACTGGATTATATATCAACAGTCTGAGTCTCCCATGGGATTTTCAAAAAAAAGACAGTGATGAGACAATTCGGTGGCGATTAACGGCTGAAGCTGAAGTTCTGGGCAAAGATGCATTGTATGAGCGATTAAAATTGGTGGATCCAGCCACTGCAGAAATCGTTCATCCCAACAATCTAAACCGCATTATCCGGGCATTGGAAATCTATGAGCTCACAGGCAAACCAAAATCTCATTTTGATGAAGAATCAAGAAAACAGGAAGTGCCCTACGATTATATTATGATCGGTTTGGATTGGGATCGGGAGACTCTTTATAATCGAATAAATCATCGGGTCGATCGGATGATCGAGGAAGGTCTGATCGAAGAAACAAAAATGCTGATTGAAAGGGGTTATGATTGGAACCTGACATCGTTGAAGGCAATAGGCTATAAGGAATTGAAGCCTTATCTGGAAGGTGAGTCCACTTTGGCAGAAGTGGTCAGTATTTTGAAACGGGATTCCCGTCACTATGCCAAACGTCAAATGACGTGGTTTCGAAAGGATGAGCGTATCCAATGGCTAAAAATGGGTGAACCTAGTAATTTAGAAACTCAGGTTATGGAATGCCTTAGTCTGATTAAACCACAGTTAGAATCAATAAATGAAAGCGAGTAAATTGTTTGAACATTCAAAATGACATTAAAACCCATCTTGAACAGGAATTTAAAATATCAGAGTCAGTTATTAATTTCGTAAAAAATACAGAAAAAGATATCGCACTACAGTTGAAGAAATTGGACGATTTGTCGGAGTTGCATCAGTATCGGGTGATTAAAGCCATGCAAAAGGCAGGTTTGGGAGATCGCCACTTCACCGTTTCGACCGGTTATGGTTATGACGATGTGGGTCGGGAAGTAGTGGAAGCTATTTATGCTGATGTATTTGGTGCAGAAGACGCTTTGGTGCGACCGCATATTTCATCGGGGACGCATGCAATAGCATTGGCTCTCTATGGTGTATTGCGGCCTGGTGACCATTTATTGGCTATTACTGGTTCACCTTATGACACCATACGTACTGTTATTGGTCTGGAAGACACTGGTATTGGCCAGGGAACGATTAAAGAGTTTGGGGTAAACTACGATCAGATTGAACTGCTCTCAAACGGCTGTTTTGATGAGTCAGCCATACTTGCTGCAATCACTCCAGAGACAAAAATGATCTATCTGCAACGTTCTACTGGCTATAGCTGGCGTGCTGCGCTTCAAATGGATGAGATGGAAAAGATGATCAAAAAAATTCGTAAAGTAAAAGCAGACGTCATTGTTTTTGTTGACAATTGCTACGGCGAATTTATGGATCGAGTTGAGCCGGTGTCCATCGGGGCAGATTTGATGGCCGGTTCCCTGATTAAAAATCCCGGTGGCGGTTTGGCTCCAACTGGCGGCTATGTAGCGGGACGGGCAGATCTGGTTCATCTGGCTGCCTGCCGACTGGCGGCGCCTGGAGTTGCCAGAGAAACAGGGGCAACACTGGGAATTAATCGAACGTTGTTGCAAGGTCTCTTCCTGGCACCAACTGTAGTTGCTCAGGCAATTAAGTCGGCGGTGCTTTTGGCAGCTTGCTATAAAAAGCTGGGCTTTGCTGTTTGCCCGGAAGTGTCAGATTATCGCAGTGATATTATTCAGAGCATTTGTTTAAAAACGGCTGAAGGGGTCAAGACTTTTTGCCGGGCAATTCAGGAGGCGGCCCCGGTTGATAGCCAGGCCACTCCTGAACCCTGGGACATGCCCGGCTATTCAGATCCGATAATTATGGCAGCAGGGGCTTTTATTCAAGGATCTTCCATTGAACTCTCAGCTGATGCGCCGATGCGAGAACCTTATTATGTCTATTTTCAGGGGGGACTGACCCATTTTCATGGCAAACTGGGGGTTTTGCTTAGCCTCCAGCGGCTTAAGGATAAGCAACTCGTAAAAATATAAAAATTAAGATAAAGAATTTGAGGTAATTAAAATGATAACAAAAGAAAAAATTGATCGAATCAACGAATTGGCCCGGAAGAAAAAAGAGTGTGGGTTGACTGAAGATGAATCGGATGAACAAATGACATTGCGAGCTGAATATTTATCGGCTGTTAGAACAAATTTGAGAGCCCAACTGGACAATATTGAAATTGTCGATAAGTAGAATTGTAAACGAGTCTAGAAACTAAGGAGAAAATGACATGAAAAATAAAGACAAAGAAAAGAGCCCTGCTGTTATGCTTCAGGAACAGCTTGGAAAAAAATGGGAGTTGGCATGGAAAGACCTTGGTGATGAAGAGGTTGAAGAAGTCAAGGCTATCAGCAATGACTATATGCGCTTTTTGACAGCTGGAAAAACCGAACGGCAATGTGTTGAGCTCAGTGTTGAATTGGCTGAAAAGGCTGGTTTTAAACCCTTGGAGACCTATCAGAAAACCGGGGAAATCAAGCCTGGTGATAAGGTTTATATGATTCATAAAGACAAAACTGTCGCTTTCTTTGTGGCTGGTAGCGAACCGATTGAAAAAGGAATGGCTATTGTTGGTGCCCATATTGATTCGCCCCGATTGGATTTAAAGCCATCGCCGTTGTATGAAAGTGATGATATGGCTTTCTTCAAGACCCACTACTACGGTGGCATAAAAAAATACCATTGGGTGACCATCCCGCTGGCTATGCACGGAACAGTCGTAAAAAAAGACGGTGAAACAGTCAACATTTCTATTGGAGAAGCCCCAGAAGATCCTGTTTTTTGTATCACGGACTTACTGCCTCACTTATCTCAAGAACAAAATACAAAAAAAATGACTGAGGGGATTACTGGAGAAGGGCTCAACATTATTGTGGGGAGCCAGCCATATCCGGAAAAAGATCTCAAAGAGGGTGTTAAACTAAACATACTGAATCATTTATATACAAAATATGGGATGATGGAAGAAGATTTTGCCACTGCTGAACTGGAAGTAGTGCCGGCCGGGGCAGCCCGAAATGTTGGTTTCGATGAAAGTCTGATTGGGGGATATGGCCAGGATGATCGGATCTGTGCCTACACGGCGCTCCGTGCTTTGGTTGATCAGGAGACGGTTCCGATTCGCACACGATGTGTAATCTTGGCTGATAAGGAAGAAATCGGCAGTGTAGGCAACACCGGTATGCATTCTCGTTTTTTTGAAAACGCTGTAGCTGAACTTATCGATTTGATGGATGTGAATAAACCAGAATTGGCCATCCGCCGATGTTTTATGAATTCTGAAATGCTTTCTGCTGATGTTACTGCTGGCGTTGATCCTAACTTTGCCGGTACCCACGATAAAGGCAATGCTCCGTATATTGGTAAAGGAATGGTTTTATCAAAGTATGGTGGTGCCCGCGGAAAATCCGGATCCAATGATGCGCATGCGGCGTTTATGGGAAAAATGAGACAAACACTGGAAGCAGCTGGGGTGGTTTGGCAAATGGGAGAGCTTGGCCGGGTAGATCTTGGTGGCGGAGGAACCATTGCCCATATTCTAGCTGAGTATGGAATGGATGTGTTGGATTGTGGTCCAGCGCTATTAAGTATGCACTCGCCATTTGAATTGGCTTCTAAAGTTGATCTTTTTATGTGTTATAAGGGCTATAAAAGCTTTCTGGCGTAGCAAAATGACAAAATAATACCTGTTAAGACGAAATACAGATTTGAAAAACGCATTTGTTAATATAGTAACAAATGCCATATAATCCATTTGTGGTTTTTGTCAGATAAATGTTCACCTTAAAATGATAATTATGGTCTAGAATTTACACTTTTAGAACTATAAATTATCATTTTTTTTATGGGCCCAGCGGGTACAGTATTATTTTAAACAAATTTATCAATTCGTATGGAAAAAAAATAATTTATATGTTATGATACTGCCTATATATACAAGTATACAGTTTCTCTTGTGTAAAAAATTTAATTTGAGGGGTGTTTGACTTAAGATGAATGTAAAACATGGAACCTTTAAGGGGGGAATCCACCCACCCTATAGAAAGGAAAGTACTGCTGAAGTGCCTTTGGGCTTTGGCACAAAGCCGGAAATGGTGATCATACCCATGTCGCTGCACATTGGGGCACCTTGTACGCCGATCGTAAAAAAAGGCGATCAGGTGTTTCTTGGCCAGAGAGTCGGAGAACCAAATGGGTTTGTTTCTGCACCGGTACATGCCAGTGTCTCTGGAACTGTTGTTGCGGTTGAGGAACGTCCACATGCATCGGGAGACCGAATCATGGCGGTTGTTATTGAATCAGACGGTTTGGATACCATCGACCCAAGTATCAAACCATATGGTACGTTGGAAGATATGGATGCAGAGGCCATTAAAAAAATGGTATTGGACTCCGGTATTGTCGGTTTAGGTGGGGCAACATTTCCAACGCATGTAAAACTGGCGATTCCACCAGACAAAAAAGTTGATTGTGTAGTTTTAAATGGCGCTGAATGCGAGCCTTATTTAACGGCCGATCATCACTTGATGTTGAATCAAGCTGAAAAGGTTGTCATGGGATTGAAGGTCGCCATGAAGGCTGTTGGTGTTGAAAAAGGCTTTATTGGGGTTGAAGACAACAAAACTGATGCTATTGAAGCCTTGGTAAAAGCTATTGGAAACGATAGCAGATTAGAAGTATATTCATTGCATACGAAATACCCGCAGGGTGCTGAAAAACAATTGATTGCAGCAATAACGGGTCGTGAAGTCCCATCGGGAGCGCTGCCAGCTGACGCCGGTGTGGTTGTTATGAATGTTGGGACTGCTGCTCAAATCGCTGAGTCCATGACGACAGGAATGCCGTTGTATAAACGTTATCTGACTTGTACAGGGGATGCCATCAAAAATCCCCAGACGATGGAAATTCGTGTGGGAGTTCCGTTCCAGTCTGTCATTGATCAATGTGGTGGGTTTTCTGCTGAGCCTGGAAAAGTAATTTCAGGGGGACCGATGATGGGCGTTACTCAGTTTGAAACTGAAATTCCAGTAATGAAGGGAACATCAGGGATTTTATGTTTGACGAAAGAGTCAGCTAAAATTGCGACGCCTTCGAATTGTATTCATTGTGGCAAATGTGTTGGCGTCTGTCCAATTCATTTACAGCCACTTTATATTGCTGAGTACTCGCAACGAAATAAATGGGATAAATGTGAAGCAAATCATGCCATGGATTGTATCGAATGTGGAAGCTGTTCTTATATCTGTCCCGCAAAACGTACCCTGGTATCGTCTATTCGCGTGGCAAAACGTGAGATTATCGCACAACGAAGAAAAGGAAATTAGGAGGAATATTGATGAATGAATTAAATCTTACAGTGTCATCATCTCCTCATATCCGGGCAAAACATACCACAGCCAACATTATGCAAAATGTTATTATTGCTTTGTTACCTGCATTGGCTGTCGCAGGATATGTTTTTGGGGTATGGGCATTGGCACTCGTAGCTATTTGTATTATCTCGTCAGTTGTTACAGAAGCAGTCATTCAAAAACTGCTAAAAAAACCGATCACAGTCAATGACTGGAGTGCCGTTGTAACAGGTGTGCTTTTAGCATTCAACTTACCGATTAATGCACCCTGGTGGATTGCTGTTGTGGGCTCTGTTTTTGCTATTGCCATTGTAAAACAATGTTTTGGTGGGTTAGGACAGAATTTTATCAATCCAGCCCTGGCCGCACGAGCCTTTCTGTTGGCATCCTGGCCAGGACATATGACCAGTACCGCTTATATTCCGGTTACGGACACGGTTACCACAGCGACCCCGCTGGCATTATTAAAAGCTGGTGATCTGGCAAGTATGCCGTCAACACTGGATCTTTTCACAGGATTAAATGGTGTTTATGGTTGTATCGGAGAAATTTCTGCCCTGGCTTTATTAATCGGTGGGGTATACCTGATTATTAAAGGAATTATCAGCTGGAGAATCCCAGTTATCTATTTATTAACCATCGGCATTTTTGCTTTGTTAGTGGGACAAGATCCAATTGTTCATATTGTCTCAGGTGGTGTCGTTTTAGGGGCCTTCTTTATGGCGACTGATTATGCTTCGTCTCCAGTTACTCCAAAAGGTCAAATCATCTATGCAGTCGGTTGTGGTTTGATTACCATGATCATTCGTATCTACGGTGGATATCCGGAAGGATGTTCGTACTCGATCTTACTGATGAATGTTGCGACACCTCTAATTGAACGCTTCACCAAAGAGCGAATCTATGGTGTGACTAAGATCAAAAAGGAGGCAAAGGCATAATGGAAGCAAAAGAAAAAGTGCAAATCGACTGGAAAGTCGTTTTCAAACTCGGTCTTATTTTGTTGGTTATTTCTGCTGTAGCCGCCTGCGCCTTGGCATTAACCAATTATGTAACAGCTCCTACCATCGAACAGATGAATATTGATGCAAACACGGAAGCACGGCAGGAAGTACTGCCAGATGCCACTGAGTTTGAACAAGTTCCTGAAGAAGATGTGGCAAAAATTGCTTCAGAAATTGGTATGGAAAAACCGGAAGAACTGATGGAAGTCTATATTGGAACAAATAATGGCGAAACAGTGGGATATACCGTAAAGACCGGACCAACTAGCGGATATTCTGGAGAAGTTCAGGTATTAACGGGTATTTCGTCTGACGGAGTCATCACTGGTATTACGATTATCAAGCATAACGAAACCCCGGGTTTAGGTGCCTTGGCAACCGGAGAATGGAATGATCAGTTTACCGGAAAATCAGCAGAAGAAGAACTGGTGGTAGTAAAAGGTACTGCTAAAGAAGGTAGTAATGAGATACAGGCCATTACTGGTTCCACCATTACTTCGAAAGCCGTAACTGAAGGCGTAAATACATCGATTCAAGTTTACCAGACTTTATCAGAATAGGAGGGAAGGCAAGATGAATTTTATGAAAAATCTGACTCGAGGAATCATCCGAGAAAATCCCACCTTTGTACTTGTATTGGGGATGTGTCCAACCCTTGCGGTTACCACATCAGCCATCAACGGTATGGGGATGGGCCTGGCAACCATGTTGGTATTGATTGGTTCGAATGTGGCGATCTCGGCATTGCGAAAAGTTATACCGGATAATATCAGAATTCCGGCCTTTGTCGTTGTTATAGCCTCTTTTGTTACAATTGTCGGGATGTTGATGAAGGCCTATGTGCCAGCACTTGACGCGGCATTGGGTATTTTTATCCCTTTAATTGTTGTTAACTGTATTATCCTGGCTCGGGCAGAAGCATTTGCTTTTTCAAATGGTATTGCTGATTCTTTTGCTGATGCTGTTGGTATGGGATTAGGTTTTACATTAGCCTTAACAGTTTTAGGATCAATTCGTGAAATTTTAGGAGCTGGCAGCATCTTCGGATTTTCTTTATTTGGTGCAGCCTATGAACCAGTGTTGTTAATGATTCTGCCTCCTGGGGCATTTTTAACCCTTGGTCTTTTGATTGGCCTCATTAACTGGAAAACGAAAAAGGCATAGGGGGAGATATCGATGACTTTAATTTTTATAATGATCAGTGCGATTTTTGTCAATAACTTTGTACTGTCACGATTTTTAGGTATTTGTCCGTTTTTAGGGGTTTCAAAGCAAGTTGAAACCGCTGTGGGGATGGGAGTTGCGGTAACCTTTGTTATGGCGCTGGCTTCTGCCATTACCTATGTGGTTCAGTATTCGATTCTTGATCCGCTAAATCTTGGCTACCTGCAGACAATTGCATTTATATTAATCATTGCTGCGTTGGTTCAGTTAGTCGAAATGATTATCAAAAAATCCAGCCCTTCACTTTATCAGGCATTGGGTGTCTATCTGCCATTGATTACCACAAACTGTGCGGTTCTCGGGGTAGCATTAATTAATATTCAAAACGAATACAATTTTATCGAAACCATTTTCAACGGCGTTGGTGCAGCGCTTGGTTTCACGCTTGCTATTGTGCTGTTTGCTGGTATTCGTGAGCGACTTGAAACATCAGCTGTGCCCAAAGCGCTCGAAGGATTTCCCATTGCGTTGTTAACGGCAGGTCTGATGGCCATCGCATTTCTGGGATTCTCCGGAATGAAGTTAGGTTAGGAGGATACGGAAATGTTGAATGAGATTTTAATTCCAGTCGTTATCCTCGGTGTGTTTGGTTTAGTATTTGGAATTGGCCTTGCTATTGCAGCTAAGGTATTTGAAGTATACGAAGATCCTCGTGTGCCATTAGTGCGTGCAGCTCTTCCTGGCGCTAACTGTGGTGGTTGTGGTTTACCGGGCTGTGATGCCTTGGCATCCAATATTGTCGAAGGAACAGCGGGAATTGATGCCTGTCCAGTTGGCGGTGCTGATTGTGCCGCTGCGATTGCGGAAATTATGGGTATGGAAGCTGGCAGTGCGGTTAAAAAGGTTGCCACTGTTATTTGTCAGGGAACCTGTGAAACGGCTCCAAATCGGGCCGAGTACTATGGTGAAATGGATTGTCGGGAAGCCATGATTGCTTCCGGTGGTGCGAAAGGTTGTCGATATGGATGTATGGGCTTGGGAACCTGTAAATCAGTATGTCCTTTTAATGCCATTGTTATGGGAGAAGACGGGTTGCCGAAAATTGACCCGGATAAATGTACTTCCTGTGGCAAGTGCGTGGATGCCTGCCCCAAAGCGATTATGAATCTGGTTCCGGCGACTCAGGATGTTATTGTAAAATGTAATAACAAAGATAAAGGAAAGACAGCAAAACTGGTTTGTACAACTGCTTGTATTGCCTGCGGAGCCTGTGTGAAAGCATGTAAATTTGATGCAATCACCGTTGAAAACAATATTGCCAAAATTGATTATGATAAGTGTGTTCAATGTTATGAATGTGTCGTTAAATGTCCAATGCACACTATTTCTGGTGACGTTGAAACCGGTAAGAAGACAGCATATATCATTGATGCAAATTGTATCGGTTGTGGCGCTTGCGCAAAGAACTGCCCAGTTGAAGCAATTTCTGGTGAAATCAAAAAGCCACCATATGTTATTGATCATGAAAAATGTATTGGCTGCGGTATCTGTTTTAAGAAGTGCAAGAAAAATGCCATTGAAATGCGACCCAATAAAGCCAAATAGTCTATAATTTTACAGGACTCTTCATTGAAAAATGGAGAGTCTTTTTTTATGAAGAATTTATGACAATTCCGTGTTTGTGCAAATTTTTAATGAGAATTTTAGGAAAGATGTATAAAATGGTTTTGCTTTCTGTTAAAATGGTGGTATTGTCGAAATAATCTGTCATATGGTGAACGAAAAATCAAATGTGGATATAACTATTAAAAAATAAAAAAAGTTAACGACTTTGGTCAAATTAAGGTATAATAGTATGCATGTTTTTATTGCTGAGTCGTTTCATGCTAAATTACATAATGCATCATTTATAAACAAATCAGAAAACTGATTGAAACAAATAGTTTTTATATCAGGTCAGATTCGGGGGTAGAATTATAAGTCTCATCTATACTTATCAAATATCAGACAGTCATGAAAAGTTGGTCAGAGAAGAGCTGATCAGTCGTTATTGTTATTCTAGCCGATTAATCAGAGAAATCAAACGGATTGGAAAGATCAGCTTGAATCACAAAGAGTGTTTTCTGGGACAGCAAATCAAACCAGGAGATATCATCGAAATTAAGATGCCCCGGGAAGATATTGATGGGGAACCGGTAGCGGGCAAACTTAATGTTGTTTATGAAGATGATGAGCTTTTAGTAGTCAATAAACCGCCACTTTGTGTGACGCATCCCACAAAGAGCCATCAATTGGATACACTGGCAAATTTCATTAGCTATTACTGGCAGGAACAGGGGACTGCAGCGAAGATTCGCTTTATCAATCGATTGGATCGAGATACCACCGGTATTGTTGCAATAGCCAAGAATAAATATGTGCATCACTATGTACAAAAAGAAATGAATTCTGGTAAGGTAAAAAAGGTTTATCATGCATTTGTTCATGGTAGGCTCCCTAATGAAGTCGGAATTATTGATGCTCCGATCGGCCAGCCCTATGAAGACAGTATTCATAGGATTGTAATGGAGTCCGGAAAGCCATCGGTTACCCAGTATCGGGTACTGGAAGAGTACAGGGATGCTTCGCTGGTGGAGCTGGTGCTGGAAACTGGACGAACCCACCAAATTAGGGTTCATTTAAAATATTTGGGGAATCCCATTATTGGAGATCCCTTGTATCACAGTGATAAGCAGGAAGATGATTGTTTTGGAATGTCTCATCAGGCTTTACATGCTCGAAGTTTGGAGTTATCATTACCCCAAAAAAAGCAGCTGTATGTTCTAGCTGAGTATAACAATGAATTAATAGACCTTCGAAAGCGTCTAATAGATAAAATATAGAAAAGGTGATGGAATGAGCGAAAAGCAAAAAAAGGGGATAAAAAGACGAAAAAAGAAAAAACATATTGGAGTAAAGGTACTGATTGTTCTTTTAGTCCTGGGGATTCTGGGAGTCGGTGTTATGTATTCAATCTATGCTGCAAATCGCATGGATATTTCAGATTATCAGTATCAGGCTAAGGATAAAACGGAGATTTATTCGGCGGATAATGCTCTAATCGCTGAATTGTACACAAAGAACAGAACCAATGTAACGATTGATCAGATTCCGGTGCAATTGCAACAGGCATTAATATCCGTGGAGGATTCGCGTTTTTACGATCATTTTGGAATTGATTTGCTGGGGATTGTTCGAGCGTTTTTTTCAAATATTGCCAGTAATGGGATTGGTGAAGGTGCCAGCACTATCACCCAGCAGCTTGCCAGAGTTCTGTTCTTACCTGATATTGCAACGGAACAGAATTTTAATCAGTCGCTGGTGCGTAAGCTAAAAGAAATTTCTATAGCACTCCAATTAGAAGAGAAGTATACAAAAGAACAAATTCTGGAAATGTACTTCAATGAGTATTATTTTGGTTCAGGAGCATATGGGATTGAAGAAGCAGCACAAACTTATTTCAACAAACCGGTTTCTCAGGTTAATCTGGCCGAAGCCGCAATGCTGGCAGGTTTGCCTCAAGCACCGAGTGCCTATGCACCGAATACTGATTTTGAAGCCGCAAAAAAACGTCAACTGGAAGTACTGACGCGAATGGTAAAAGAAAAATATATTACGCAAGAAGAAGCGGACGCTGCATATGCGCAAGAACTGGTCATCCGCGATCCGGCGACCATTAGTAATGATGATCAGATCGTTGACAATTATGAAGCGTATGTTGGACGGGCACTCAACGAGTATGCGCAATTAAAAGCATCTGCAGTCATGCAGGAGCGTGGTATCACTGAAGACCAGGCAATTGATTATATCAAAGAAAATATTGCCAATGGCGGTTACCGTATTTACACAACCATTAATACGGCGATGCAAGGAGATGCAATCGAAAGCTTGACAAGTGCGTTAGATGGAGATTTGCCCAACGAAACGGGAGCCATCGTCACTGTCGATCTGGATGGGGCGGTTAAAGCATACTATGGTGGGAACACCCAAATCGATATGGCTAACACCCCAAGACAGCCAGGATCGAACATTAAACCGCTTTATTACGCAGCAGCCATGGATAAGGGATTAATTACCCCCAGTACAACTATCTCGGATACTTATACTGACTTTGGTGGATATGCCCCTAAAAACTATGATGGTAGCTATCATGGGACGGTAACTGTTAAGACGGCATTAGTCAACTCTTACAACATCCCGGCTGTTAAAGTATTCGATAAAGTTGGACCAGAAGAAGCAGTAGCGTTTATGCAGACAATGGGTATTTCGACTTTTGAGGATGACGATTATAACTTGGCGACGGCACTTGGTGGGATGACCTACGGAATCAAACCTCTGGAAATGGCGGCCGCATTTAATGTTTTTAATAACGCTGGTGTCTATAACCAACCTTATTATGTCACAAAACTAGAGCAGGTAAATGGCGAGGTTCTATATACAAAAGATTCCTCCAGTACAACGACACGAAAAGTTATGTCGGATACTACGGCAACAAATATGATGAATATCCTGGAAGGGGTTGTTGATTACGGAACTGGTTCTGCGGCGGCCCAGATTTATACCACTGCCGGAAAGACGGGGACAACCCATGATAACAAAGATTTATGGTTTACCGGGATTACCGGGAATCTAACCACTTCAGTCTGGCTGGGGACGCCGGAAAACGATGTGCTTTATGGGGGGAGTTCCCGAGCGGCAGGGATTTATGGAAATTACTTGAGTATGGTTATCGATCAAGACTTGTTGACAACTACTGAAATTGAAAGAACCTCTAACGAGGGTGAAAGTTCCGGAGCCTCTTCGATTGATTCGGGAACAAGTACAACGAATAAAGAAGAAACAACGGAGCCAACCACGCCAACAACCCCGACCACACCGACAACCCCGACAACTCCAACAACCCCGACCACGCCGACGGAGCCAACAACACCAACGGAGCCAACCAAGCCAACAGATCCTACTACGCCAACGGAGCCAACCGATCCGACCACGCCAACAGAGCCAACGGATCCAACGACACCAACGGATCCAACAACACCGACAACCTAATGGAGGATAAAGATGATCATACAAAATGAATCAAAAACACAAGAAATAAAACAGAATATGCGGGGTGGTCACGGGAACGTTGAGATTACCCACATCACTGATAGCGAAATTCTAGGGAAAAACTGCCGACTATTTGCCCAGATCACAGTAAAACCGGGAGACTCCATTGGAGAACATCAGCATACAGGTGAGCAGGAAATATTCTATTTTTTACAAGGAAAAGGGATGGTCGTTGATAATGGCATTCAGTTACAGATAGGACCCGGAGATGTGATGGTCACTCCGGATCAGGGTAGCCACAGCGTTGTCAATACTGGGGATGAGGATTTGGTGTTTATGGCACTGATTCTCAATGAAAATGTGTGATCAAGAAGAATATTGAACAAGTCTTAGCCACATTGGAGTGCCTTTACGGTCAGGAACAATGTGGCTTAGATTTTAGTAGCCCTTTTGAATTGTTGATCGCCACCATCCTATCAGCACAATGCACCGATGTGAGAGTAAATATCGTTACCGGGGATTTGTTTAAGAATTATAATACACCAGAATCGATTTTGTCATTGGGGGAAGTAGGGCTACTTGAAAAAATAAAAACCTGTGGACTGGCTAAAACAAAAGCCAAAAATATTATTTTGACCTGTCATCGGTTATTGACAGAGTATTGTGGCAAGGTACCAGAGCAACTGGATGAACTGATTACACTTCCTGGGGTTGGACGCAAAACTGCCAATGTGGTAATGAGTAATGCCTTTGATATCCCGGCAATTGCAGTTGATACCCATGTTTTTCGAGTTTCACGTCGAATCGGTCTGGCTCAGGGAAAGACCGTTTTGGAAGTTGAAAAAGAATTGATGAAAAATATTCCAAAAGACAAATGGTCCCAGGCTCACCATTGGCTTATCTGGCATGGACGAAAATGTTGTACAGCAAGAAATCCCAATTGTAGCGGGTGTGAGCTAAGCAGCATCTGTGATTTTGGACGTCAAAATATTAAAGAAGCATCGTCTCAAAGCAATTAATTCTTGTGTTTTTCTTAAGAATGGTTTATGATAAGCACTATAAATAATCATTGAAAAGAAAAAGGAGGAAAAGAAATGAAGAAAAGAGTTGTTAGTGTTTTACTTGTTGTTATGTTCACCGCTTCTATTTTTGCATTCGCAGGATGTTCAACATCTGGCGGAAGTTCTGATGTTGTCAAACTTGGTTTTATCGGACCAATGACTGGCGATGCTGCTATTTATGGAAGCTCAGCAGAAGAAGGTGCGCAATTAGCCGTCGCTGAAATTAATGCTGCTGGCGGTATTGATGGAAAAAACATCGAATTGGTTGCTTATGATTCAAAAGCAGATCAAACTGAAGCAATCAATGCTTATAATCGATTAAGAGACCAGGATGGTGTTGTTGCAGTGATCGGCGGAACCTTAAGTGGGGAAACCTTAGCAATGAAAGACATCATGGTTTCAGATAATATGCCAGTACTGTCACCAACAGCAACAGCTGTGGAAGTAACTCAAGATGCTCCAAATGTATTTCGAGCATGCTTCCTGGATGACTATCAGGGTCAAGCTGCTGCTAACTTTGCGGCTACTACTTTAGGTGCAAAAACTGCGGCATTGTTAATCGGAACGGGTAATCCCTACTCAGAAGGTGTATCAGAAGCCTTCAAAGCGGCATTTACAGCTAAAGGTGGCACAATTGCCGGTAGCGAATCTTACGGTACGGCTGATAAAGATTTCAGTGCTCAGTTGACAAAAATCAAAGAAATGAATCCGGATGTCGTATTTGTTCCAGACTATGTTCAAACAGTTGGACCAATTCTTCAAAAAGCCAAAGAAATGGGTATTACCGCAAAATTTGTTGGAGCTGATGGTTGGGATGGCGTTCAAGAAGAATACGCTGACGCCGCTCAGGGAAATTACTTCACCAATCACTATGCTGCCGATTCACCATCTGAAACCGTTCAGAACTTTATCACTGCCTATAAAGCCGAGTATGATAAAGTGCCAAACTCTTTTGCAGCTTTAGGTTATGATGCTGTATATGCCATGGTCGAAGCAATTACTGCAGCTGGTTCTACTGAGTCTGCAGATATTATCACAGCTTTAAATGCGACGGATCATCCTGGCGTTACTGGAACTTTGAAGTTTGATGAAGAGGGAAATCCAAAGGATAAAGAAGTAACTATTATTAAGATCGATGGCGGTCAGTTAAAATATGACTCAACCGTTGTTAACAAATAGTATTTCATAAACGACAATATTACAAGCAGTACAAGGGATATAGGAGAGACCATCTCTTCTATATCCATTTTATGTTATTCTATAAAGGAGGATACATCGTGAATTTATTTCTGCAACAGCTGATCAACGGGCTCAATGTAGGGAGTATCTATGCGCTCATCGCAATCGGTTATACCATGGTATATGGCATTATTAAACTAATCAACTTTGCCCATGGTGAAATCATGATGTTCGGCGCATATTTTGCATTTATTGCTGCCACCAGCTTTCACCTTCCGGTTTGGGCGGTGCTCTTATCATCGATGGTCATTATGGCTATCATTGGAGTTGCCATCGAATTTATCGCCTATCGTCCCTTGAGAAATGCCCCCCGACTGTCTGCGCTGATTACTGCTATTGGGGTGAGTTTGTTTTTGCAAAATCTGGCGTTGATTATTTTTAAGCCAGATCCCAAGGTTATGCCAAAAATATTTCCGGAGACCATTTATAAAATAGGTGAAATCGAAATCAGTTCAACCACTCTGATTACTATAGGTTTGTCACTGTTTTTTATGGTTCTATTGGATCTATTTATTCGAAAAACAAAACAGGGTCGTGCCATGCGTGCCGTATCAGAAGACAAGGATGCTGCGATTCTGATGGGGATTAATGTTAATCGAACGATTTCGCTTACCTTTGCGGTGGGCTCAGCACTTGGTGCTTTAGGCGGGGTTCTCTACAGTGTCGCGTATATTCAGGTATACCCAACAATGGGCGTTATGCCTGGCTTAAAAGCATTCATTGCTGCGGTATTAGGGGGGATCGGAATTATCCCTGGAGCGATGCTCGGCGGGTTTATCATTGGTATGGTTGAAACAATGACAAAAGCGTATCTTTCAACAACTTGGGCTGATGCCATTGTATTTGCGATTCTAATTGTGGTACTGCTTTTCAAACCAACAGGCATCTTGGGAAAAAATACGAGAGAGAAGGTATAAACAATGGATCACAATAAGAAAAAAGCATATTTAATTAATGCAATTGCTATCGTTGCCCTTTACCTTGTATTTTTCGTGCTGATTCAGACGAAGACCATGAACAATTATTTTGTGGGAATTGCCATTATGACTTGTATAATGATTATCATGGCGATGAGTTTAAATATTGTAGCCGGATTTTTAGGTGAAATGGCCTTGGGTCATGCCGGGTTTATGGCCATTGGCGCTTACTCATCTGCCAGTTTTTCGATGGCATTGATTGACGGAGGATTGTCATTGCCGCCAATTGTCACGCTTGTTCTGGCGATGATTGTTGGCGGGATTGTTGCTGGAATTTTTGGATTTCTCATCGGGACACCAACGCTGCGACTCCGTGGGGACTATTTGGGGATCGTAACCATCGGGTTTTCGGAAATTATCCGAATCTTTTTTATTAATTTTGGACCGACTGGTGGAGCCGCTGGATTAAAAGGAATTACCCGGCTGGTGAATTTCAACAATGTCTATTGGATTACGATAATTGTTGCATTTCTGATTTTTACATTAGGCAGATCAAAGCAGGGGCGGGCCATTATTTCCATCAGAGAAGATGAGATCGCTTCGGAGGCTGCGGGGATACCGACCACCCGATACAAGGTATTGGCATTTTCGCTGGCGGCTTTTTTTGCTGGTGTTGGCGGTTCATTATATGCCCACTATCAATCATTTCTGGAGCCGAGCAAGTTTGGCTTTATGTTTTCGATTGAAATGTTTGTTATTGTAGTTTTAGGTGGATTGGGAAGCTTAACCGGCTCAATCATTTCGGCCATCGTTTTGACAGTGTTGCCGGAAATGCTTCGTAGTTTTTCCGAATACCGACTATTGGTTTACTCTCTTGTGTTGATTATCATGATGATTTTCAGACCGCAGGGAATTTTCGGAAGATCCGAATTTTCGCTGATAGCTTTTATTGAATCACTGATTCAACGAAAAAACGTCAAGAATTCCATCGGCGGAGGTGAAGCATCATGACCGTTTTATCAGCAAAAAATATTACGATGCAATTTGGTGGTTTAACTGCAGTTGATCAGTTTAATCTTGAATTGAGTGCTAACGAGCTGGTTGGTTTAATTGGACCCAACGGCGCAGGCAAAACGACAATTTTCAATATGCTAACCGGCGTTTATGTTCCAACAATGGGTGAGATTATGCTTAATGATCAAAGCATCATTAAAAAAACTCCTCACGAAATCGTCAAACTGGGTGCCAGTCGAACCTTTCAAAATATTCGATTGTTTAAAGATTTGACTGCGGTGGAAAATGTAAAAATAGCCTATCACAATTTTATCGACTATAACATGGTTCAGGGGATGTTCAGAACAAAAAAATTCTGGACAGAAGAAAAAAAAGCTCACGAAGAATGCATGAAACTTCTGGATATTTTTGATATGGGCGAGTATGCTGATACCCTGGCTAAAAACCTTCCCTATGGGCAGCAACGTAAACTGGAAATTGCCAGAGCGCTGGCTTCAGATCCAAAAGTACTGATGTTGGACGAGCCAGCGGCGGGAATGAACCCGAATGAAACGGCTGAGCTCATGGAAACCATTCACTTCATCAGGAACAAATTTGACATTACTGTTTTGCTCATTGAACATGATATGAAACTGGTTATGGGGATTTGTGAGCGGATTATCGTGGTAGATTACGGAAAAACTATTGCTGAAGGCACTCCGGATGAAATTAAGAACAACCCTGATGTTATTCGTGCTTATTTAGGAGATTAGGAGGCCGTAAATGCTGAAAGTAAAAGATTTAAATGTACATTATGGAAAAATTCATGCGATCAAGGGTATTAGCTTTGAGGTCAATGAGGGTGAGATTGTTACCCTTATCGGTGCCAACGGTGCTGGGAAAACGACTATTCTCCAAACGATTTCAGGACTATTAAAACCCAGTGAAGGGATGGTGTCTTTTGAAGGCGAAAACCTTAATAAGGTGCCAGCCCATCAAATTCCGGTAATGGGAATAGCCCATGTTCCAGAAGGGCGACGTATTTTTGCCGAAATGACCGTTTATGAAAACCTCCAAATGGGAGCCTATATCAGAAATGATAAGGATCAGATCCAAGAGGACATGGAAAAAATATTTTTGAATTTTCCCCGACTTAAAGAACGGATTAAACAAATTGCCGGAACCTTAAGCGGTGGTGAACAACAAATGTTAGCAATGGGACGAGCCTTAATGACACGACCAAAACTGATTTTGCTCGATGAACCATCAATGGGTCTGGCACCACTTCTGGTCGACGAGATTTTTAACATGATCCAAACTGTAAATGATGCTGGAACAACGGTTTTATTGGTTGAGCAAAATGCGAACAAGGCTTTGCACATTGCCAATCGAGCTTATGTGCTGGAAACTGGATACATTAAACTTTCTGGTAATGCCAGAGATCTTCTGGTGAATCCGGAAGTTCAACAAGCTTATTTAGGTGGTTGATTAAAAAACTGTCTCGCTAGAGGCAGTTTTTTAATGGAGGGGACATCTCTGTTAAATTTGATGTCATACACCTGGAATATTTCTTAAACACCTTGATTTTCATCCTTGATATGAAAATATACCTATGATATACTGTTAAAATTGAATGTGAATATAATTTATAGTGAAAGATACGGAGGATAACATGAGTGCTACAGTAGAAAGTATTGAAAAAAATATTGCAACCCTAAAAATTGAAATAAGTCCGGAGGAATATTCAAAGGCTGTTAAAAAGTCCTATGATAAAAATAAAAAACGTTTTTCGGTTCCAGGCTTCAGAAAAGGAAAAGTACCTAAACAGGTAATCGAATCCTACTATGGAAAAAATGTATTTATGGAAGACGCCATCGATTTTGCCTTTGCGCCTGCTTATACCAGTGCATTGGAAGAAACAGAAATCAAACCAGTAACTCGACCTGATCTGGAAAACATCGAAAAAATCAGCGAAGAAGAAGGCGCGACCTTTATCGTTAAGGTTGGGGTGAAACCAGAAATTAAATTGGGTGACTACAAAGGGGCGGAAGTAGATTCTCTGGAAGCCGAGATTACAGATGAGGAGATTGTGGCTGAGCTGGCAAAAATGCAGGACCAGAATGCCCGACTGGTTACATTAGAAGCTGGTGAAGTTAAAGATGGTGCGACGGTTACCATTGATTACGAAGGCTTTTTAAACGATGAGCCATTTATTGGCGGTAAAGATACTGATTATGATTTAGTAATTGGGAGCGGAACCTTTATTCCTGGCTTTGAAGAACAATTAATTGGTGCTAAGATCGGTGAAGAAGCAACTGTCAACGTTACCTTCCCAGATGAATACCATGCCGAAAACCTTAAGGGACAAGCCGTAGTGTTCAAAGTTGCGGTTAAGGGGATTAAAGAAAAAGAATTGCCGGAATTAGATGATGATTTTGCGAAAGATACCAGTGAGTTTGATACTTTAGACGAACTGAAAGCTGATGTCGCAGCACGGTTAAAAGATGCTAAAACTGCTGAACTGAGAAAAGCGGCTGAAATTACAGCTGTTAATTTTGCAGTGGAAAACGCTGAAATTGATGTACCTTATTTAATGATTGAGGAAGAGGTTGACAATAACCTGCAAAACTTTGAAAGCCAAATGAAACAGCAGGGTATTTCATTGGATGACTACTTTAAATATACGAATGTTAATCGTGAAGATTTCAGAAATAATCTGAAAGAGGATGCAGAAAGAAATATCAAAACGGAGCTGATTCTTTCAAAAATCGGTGAAATGGAAGCTTTGGAAGCAACTGAAGAAGAAGTGGATGAAGAGATTAAAGTATTTGCAGATGCCTATGGACATGATTTTGAAGAATATAAAAAAGGTCTTCAGGAAAGAATGTTAGACTATATCAAGGCAAATATTATTAGACGAAAGACAGTGGAAATGCTGGTAGATGCAGCGACTACAAAAATTTCAGAGTAATAATAAGAAAGCAGGAAAGTGTATTCATGCTAACAAGTAAAACAACACAATCGTTAATTAGCAATAACCTGGTTCCGATGGTTGTCGAACAGACTGGCCGGGGAGAACGATCATACGACCTATTTTCGCGATTATTAAAAGAAAGAATCATTTTTTTAAATGGGGAAATAAATGAAAGCCTGGCTTCTTTGATTGTCGGACAACTGATTTTTTTAGAATCCGATAATGCGGAAAAAGATATTCAGATTTATATTAATAGTCCGGGTGGGGCAGTGACAGCAGGTTTGGCCATCTACGACACAATGAATTACATACGTTGTGACGTGTCTACTATCTGTGTAGGACTTGCTGCATCGATGGGGGCATTTTTATTGGCTGCCGGAGCAAAGGGAAAACGCTTTTCTCTTCCAAACAGTGAAATAATGATTCATCAGCCGCTAGGTGGCGCTCAGGGGCAAAGCACCGATGTGGAAATTTATGCAAAACGTTTGATAAAGACACGAGAAAAATTAAATTTAATACTTAGCGAGCGAACCGGGCAACCCCTGGAAACTATTGCTAAAGATACTGATCGCGATAATTTTATGGATCCTGACGAAGCGAAGGCCTACGGATTGATTGATGAGATCATTGTGTCGAGATAGGAGGCTTAGAAATGGCAAGAAATGAAGATAGCATCGAAAATGCCCGATGTTCCTTTTGTGGTAAAAGCCAATCTCAGGTAAAACGAATGGTGGCTGGGCCAGGCGTTTATATTTGCAATGAATGTATCGAGCTCTGTGAAGAAATAATGGATGTGGAAAGCATGCCTGAGGATATTGCGTTTGATGATGTCCCCAAACCAAAAGAAATCAAACTCAAATTAAGTGAATATGTCATCGCTCAAAACCGTGCCAAGCGAGCCCTGGCTGTGGCCGTTTACAATCATTACAAACGGATTACTGCGATGGATGAAAATGATGCCGAAGTTGAATTGCAAAAAAGTAATATTCTATTAATTGGTCCAACGGGGTCAGGAAAAACGCTTTTAGCGCAAACATTAGCCCGAGTTTTAAATGTACCATTTGCGATTGCCGATGCAACTTCATTAACGGAGGCCGGTTATGTCGGCGAAGATGTGGAAAATATTCTGTTAAAACTACTTCAAGCGGCTAATTTTGATGTAGCCAAAGCCGAAAAGGGCATTATTTATATCGATGAGATTGATAAAATCGCCAGAAAAGGTGACAACCCTTCAATCACCAGAGATGTCAGCGGTGAAGGTGTACAACAGGCGTTATTAAAAATTCTTGAAGGTACAATTGCAAATGTCCCGCCACAGGGTGGACGTAAACATCCGCATCAGGATTTTATTCAAATTAACACAAACAATATATTATTTATTTGTGGTGGTGCTTTTGACGGCATGGATAAAGTAATTGAGCAGCGAATGGAAAAAAGTTCAATGGGTTTTGGTGCAGACATTCGCAGTTCCAAAGAAAAAATTGAGGATGATGATCTGAGTTCAGTTCAGCCGCAAGATCTGCTGAAGTATGGTCTGATTCCGGAGTTTATTGGTCGAATTCCTGTGATTGCATCGTTAGAACACTTAGATGAGAGCGCCCTGATACAAATTTTGACGGAGCCACGAAATGCGTTAGTGAAACAATACATAAAAATGTTTCGGATTGAAGGGGTCGAATTGGAATTTCAGCAGGATGCACTCGTGGCAATTGCTAAAAAAGCCATGGATACAAAAACTGGTGCCAGAGGTCTCCGAGGAATCATTGAGAATATAATGCTTGATATTATGTTTGAAGTTCCTTCGAATGAGAATATTGAGAAAGTGATCATAACCAAAGAGGTTGTTGAAAAACAAGTTGAACCGATTATGATTCTTGGACAGAAAAACAACGAAAAAAGCAAAAAGAATGATGTAGTATCGTAGATTTTATTAAATAGCCGTTCAAAAGACCAACTACTCTTTGGTATTTTATACCGTGTATTTGAAATTTTGCACGGCTTTTTTTAAAAAACTTGGGTATAAATCAATACAGGTAATTACATAAAAGGTGCTTTTCATAATAATAGAGGTAAGGAGTTGATTAATTTGAGTATTGAAAAAAAGGAAATTCCAGAAGAAAAGACTGACCATTTGGGAATGACTGAACCGGAATTATTTGTTCAGGAAAAAGAAACCTTACCATTGATACCGCTTCGTGGGATGAGTGTTTTTCCTGGTATGGTGGTTCATTTTGATGTGGGTCGCGAGAAATCTGTTAAAGCATTGGAAGCTGCGATGGAGCGAGACCAAATGGCTTTTTTGGTCACACAAAAAGAGGTTATTAAAGAGGATATTAATCCAGATGACTTTTATAATATTGGTTGCAGAGTAAAAGTTAAACAATTATTAAAGATGCCGGACAATCTTGTTCGGGTTCTGGTTGAAGTCCAGGAAAGACGAGAAATCGTTGAATTTGAAAGTTTAAATCCCTATTTTCTGGTTACAACCAAACCGGTCCGTTCCGTTTATTATGATACAAAAGAGAATCGGACACTCATCCGTATGATTCGCGAATCGTTTGCCAATTATATGAATGTTACCAGAAAGGTGGCGACGGATCTTATTCTGGCCATGGATTCATTAGATGATCCGGATCAGCTTATTGACATTATCGGTGCCAATTTGTTCCTGGATCTGGAAGACAGTCAACGGCTGATTCAAGAAACCGATGTGAATAAGCGTTTGGTACTTACCTACGAGATTTTGGTTGAAGAAGTTGAAATGATTAAAATCGAGCACAACATCGACGAAAAAGTTCGTAGTGAAATGTATAAGCATCAACGGGAATACTATTTGCGGGAGCAGATAAAAGTGATCCAAAATGAATTAGGTGAAGGTGACGTTCAAAATGAGTTGGAAACGTATCGGGAACGACTGGCGGCACTGGAAGTACCTGACGAGGTAAAAGACAAGGTTTTGGGAGAACTGAATCGTTTGAACAAAGTTCCTCAAGGCTCATCAGAGGCAGGTTTAATTCAAACTTATGTGGAATGGATACTGGATCTTCCCTGGAATACGCTAACCGAAGAAACGGTTGATGTTTCAATTGCCCGAAAAATTCTGGATGAAGATCATTATGCATTAAAAAAGGTTAAAGAACGAATTCTTGAATATATATCGGTGCTGCAGCTTTCAAAGAGTCTCAAATCACCAATTATTTGTCTGGTGGGACCTCCTGGAGTCGGAAAAACGTCGATTGCCAAATCCATTGCTCGAGCCTTAAATCGTAAGTATGTCCGTATGTCATTGGGGGGGATGCGAGACGAAGCCGAGATAAGAGGTCATCGTCGAACCTACGTTGGTGCCATTCCAGGACGAATCTTATACAATATGAAAAAATGTGGAACCAGAAATCCGCTATTCTTACTGGATGAGATTGATAAACTGGGACAAGATTTCAATGGCGATCCCGCCTCTGCATTACTGGAGGTGTTGGATCCGGAGCAGAATAACACCTTTACTGACCACTATCTCGAACTACCGTTTGACCTGTCGCAAGTGTTGTTTTTAACAACCGCCAATTCTTTATCAACCATTCCAAGACCGTTGCTGGATCGAATGGAAATTATTGAGGTGAATGGTTACGTCGAAAGTGAAAAGGTGGAAATCGCCCAACGCTATCTGATTCCCAAACAATTGGAAATTCACGGATTAAAAAAATCCACCTGTAAATTCAGTGAAGCAGTAATAAAGAATACCATTGAATATTACACCAGAGAGTCAGGCGTTCGCGAACTTGAGCGAAAAATTGCTCAGATTTGTCGTGTCGCTGCAAAAGAAATTGTGGAACACAAGAAAAAAAGCATCAGCATCACGCAGAAGAATCTGGAAAAATTCTTAGGAAAACATCGCTATTCGTTTGATACCGTAGGTGATAAAAAAGAAGTGGGCTTGGTCAATGGATTAGCCTGGACACCGGTTGGTGGTGATACCCTGCAAATAGAAGTGATCGTGGTGGATGGTACCGGAAAAATTGAAATCACCGGACAGCTTGGTGATGTGATGAAAGAATCAGTCAAAGCGGGTATTAGTTATATTCGCTCCCAGGCGAAGGTGTTAGAAATCGAATCTGATTTTTACTCAAAAAAAGACATCCATCTCCATGTACCTGAGGGTGCTGTACCGAAAGATGGCCCATCAGCTGGGATCGCAGTCACAACGGCGCTGATTTCATCGTTAACCAATATACCAGTGCCACAAAATCTGGCAATGACCGGTGAAATAACCCTCAGTGGCCGGGTTCTGCCAATTGGCGGATTGCGTGAAAAGCTGACGGCAGCCCATCGTGCCGGTATTAAAGAAATTATCTTGCCAAAAGAAAACGAAAAAGACCTGGAAGATGTACCAAACGTTGTTTTGGAGGCTTTACATATTCAGTCTGTTTCAAAAATGAGTGAGGTCACAAAAATTGTTTTTAAAGATCTTCAATAAATAGACCGAACTTTCAGAAAATGGAGAAAATAATGAAAGTAACAAAAGCGGAAATTGTCATCAGTGCTGTAGCAGAAGCACAGTATCCTGATGATAATCTACCGGAAATAGTGCTGTTGGGGCGTTCGAATGTTGGCAAATCAACGTTTGTCAACACCTTAATCGAACGGCGAAGCTTAGCACGAACCAGTTCCCAGCCGGGAAAAACCCAGACGATGAATTTTTATCGAATAAATGACGTGTTCTATTTTGTCGATATGCCTGGTTATGGCTATGCTAAAGCGTCCAAAACGGAACGTGAAAAATGGGGGAAGATGGTTGAAAAATATCTTCGGAATCGTGAAAATGCGGTACTGATTTTTCAACTTATTGACTCTCGACATGAACCCTCAGAAGATGATTTATTAATGTATGAATGGCTGATCTATTATGATTTAAAACCTGTAATAATTGGCACCAAAGCCGACAAGCTGTCAAAAACGAATCAAAAAAAGGCAGTAAATCGTATTGCAAAATCACTGAATCTGAAGAAATCTGATGAGCTCATCCTATTTTCGGCAGAAACGAAATTGGGAAAAGACGAAGTATGGGAATGTATTCATAACGTATTATAATCAATTTTAGCTTCCTTTTGGAAGACTTAGGCTTAAAGACAAGCTTCGATCTTGTTACGGCTTAACCTTCTTTCAACAGGAAGCTTTTCCAGTTCTGTTAAAACAGTTCTGAGGCGATTTTATGAGGTTGGAATGACTGAAAAAATAATTCGAGTGCTGGCAGAACAAGCAGGTATTGATCTGATTGGTTTTTTTTCGGTGGAACCACTTAAGGAGTGTCTGCCTTATCTGATCAGGCGCCATCAAGAAGGGTTTTCCACAGGCTTTGAGGGTGGCGAACCAGAGGATCGAATTAATTATTTAAAAGCCTATCCTGATGCAAAAACGGGGATAGTTATTGGTATCAATAACTATCAGGCATTTGAAGAAGTGGCAGATGAGAAATATCGGGTTCAGCTCGCATCGGTTTCTTGGGGTGAAGATTATCATCGGGTACTGAAGCGACGAATGACGCAATTAATGGAGCGCATGAATGACATCCAACGGCAGACAGGAGGAGCACAAATACAGTATCGACTATTTGTTGACAATAGTCCACTGGTTGATCGGGGATCTGCATACCGTGCCGGGTTGGGCTTTTATGGCAAAAACAACTGTCTGATCAATCATCAATTGGGTTCTTTTTTCTTTATCGGACAAATATTGATTGACAGCGTCATTGCTTTTGAACCGCCACTACTGCCAGAAAATAGTTGTGGAACCTGTCGGCGCTGTCTTGATGCATGTCCCCATCAGGCTCTGGGCGAAGGGTTCAGCCTTGAACCAACAAAATGCATTTCATATCTAACTCAAAAAAAATCCCTTTCCGCTGATGAAGAAATGCGGCTATCGACATATCTTTATGGCTGTGATCTCTGTCAGAGAGCCTGTCCCTATAATCAGGATCTTGAAGAAACGCAGGAAGAAGCCTTTTGGATTGACGCAGAAACTGCGTCTCCACCACTGGACGAAATATTGGCCCTGACAAAAAAGGAATTCAAAATTCGTTTTGAGAAAACTGCCAGTGGCTGGCGAGGAAAAAAAAGTTTAATCAGAAATGCCCGACTCATCAAAAAAAATAAAAAAATATATGATTAGTCGATAATAAAATGCTATAATAATTAAGTTAGAGAACTTTTTACATTTATTTTAATTAAACATGGAGGGAAAATGGTACGAGATCGCTTTGCACCGAGTCCAACTGGCAATGTCCATGTTGGAAGTTTGCGGACAGCACTGTATAATTACTTATATGCTAAGAAAATGGACGGAATGTTTTTGCTCCGTCTTGAGGATACAGATCAAACCCGGCTTGAACAGGGGGCAGTGGATAACCTGCTGGATGCACTGAATATGACCGGCGTGATTCCGGATGAAGGCTTAATAAAAGAAAATGATCGTGTGATTGAAAAAGGCCAGCATGGCCCGTATATTCAATCCCAACGTCTCGACATTTATAAAAAACATATTGAGTTGTTACTTAATCAGGGACAGGCCTATTATTGTTTCTGCACCAAAGAACGACTGGAAGAGGTTAGAACTAGTCAGAAGGAAAAAGGCGAAACGCCTAAGTATGACGGAAAGTGTCGAGAATTGTCGCAGGCTGAGATCGCTGCAAATCTTGAGGCGGGGCTGCCTTATACCATCCGCTTGAAATTACCGGAAAATCATGTGATTGTTTTTGATGATCTGGTGCGGGGTGTCATCGAGATGAATACCAATGATTTGGATGATCAGGTTTTATTAAAGGCTGATGGCTTTCCAACTTACCACATGGCGGTTGTCGTCGATGATCATCTGATGGCAATTACCCATGTCATTCGCGGGGAAGAGTGGCTACCATCCACGCCCAAACACGTCTACCTGTATGAATGTCTGGGTTGGGAAGCGCCAAAGTTTGTCCATTTACCAAATATCCTGAATGATGACCGCAAAAAGCTCAGTAAGCGTCAGGGTGATGTTTCAGTTGGTGATTTTTTGGCAAAAGGTTATTTACCACAGGCACTTGTAAATTTCCTGGCGCTTCTGGGTTGGAGCCCGGAGAATGAGCAGGAAATATTTTCAATGGAAGAATTGATCCAGGCCTTTGACCTATCTCGAATTAACAAATCGGGAGCAGTTTTTGATCGGGCTAAGCTAAACTGGATGAATGCCCATTATATCAAAGAATTGCCACTGGACGAATTGGTAGATCATTTGACACCATTTTTGGTTGCGGCCGGGTTGATAAATCAGGAAGATGTCCCCCAAAAACAGGATTGGTTGGCTAAAATAGCCGAGATTTTAAGAGATCGAATTGAGTATTTTGCCCAGGCGCCCCAGGAATTAGAGATGTTATTTAAAAATGATTATGTCATTGAAGACGAGGAAGCATTGACATTATTGCACGAAGAGTCTTCTAAACGGCTTTACGAGGCACTGATAAAAAAAATCGAAACGACGGACGTTTTAGATGCGGCCCGGGGAAAAGTCATTCTAAAAGAAATTCAAAAAGAAGAAAAAATCAAGGGCAAAATGCTCTTTATGCCAAGTCGGATCATGATTACCGGTGAAATGCATGGTCCGGATCTTACATTAATTATGGATGTTCTGGGTAAAGATGAGGTTTTAAACCGCATCAAGTCAGTGGCATCGATTATGCAATTATAAATAAAATCAACAAGGAGGAAAGTACATGAGTAAACAAAAAACAAATAGTCAGGCGAAAAGCGGAATGCTATTGATCCTGATTGCGCTGTTTATTGGATTGGTAGGATATGTACTCTTTAATGGGGTATCAGTAGGTGTTTATGACATTGGTAATGTCAGTCAAAACATCAACTACGGATTGGATTTAACCGGTGGGGTCAATGTCGTGCTGGAAGCCCAGGCAACGGATGATGAGGCGGTTACTGCAGAAAAAATTGAATCGGCCATGCTGACCATCCGGCAGCGAATTGATACGTTAGGCGTTTCGGAACCGACAATTACAAAACAGGGCGATAATCGCATCCGGGTTTCCATTCCCTCGGTAAGCGATCAGGAAGAAGCCCTGGATCTGATTGGTAAAACAGCTCAGCTGGAATTTGTGGGGCCTGACGGAACCGTTATTTTGACGGGTAAAGACGTCGTGGATTCCAAAGGGGTTATGCAGACAGACAGCTCCGGATTGGAAAAAGCGGTTGTTACCTTAAAATTCAGCGAAGAAGGCACCAAGCTTTTTGCTGATGCAACCCAAAAATATATTGGTCAGGCAATTCAGATTAAACTCGATGACGAAATTATTTCATCACCTACTGTCAACGTCGCAATCACTAACGGTGAGGCCGTCATTGAAGGAATTGGCGACATCGAAGAAGCTGGCAATCTTGCTTCCCTTATTCGCGGCGGGGCATTGCCTGTCAAACTGGTGCCAATCGAAGTGCGAACGGTTGGCCCGACACTTGGTCAGAATTCCCTGGATAAAAGTATCTATGCCGGTATGATTGGGATTGCGCTGGTGCTCGTTTTTATGCTGATTTTCTACCGCGGGCTGGGAATTATTGCTGATTTGGCGCTGATTATCTTTATCATTATATTTATGATAATCTTAACAGCCCTTAACGTTACTCTGACACTGCCGGGTATTGCCGGATTGATTCTCACCATTGGGATGGCGGTAGATGCCAATGTTATTATTTTTGAGCGTATCAAAGAAGAAGCTCGGCTGGGAAAATCACTACTTACAGCAATCGATAATGGTTTTTCAAGAGCTTTTTCAACAATCCTTGATTCCAATGTGACTACCTTGATTGCTGGCTTTGTACTCTTCTTTTTAGGAAGTGGAAGCGTCCAGGGATTTGCCGTGACATTGATTTTAGGTATTCTTGTGAGTATGTTTACGGCAGTTGTAATTACCAAACAGTTGGTCATTTTACTGGTTAAAACTGAATTGTTTAAAAGCAATTCGTTCTACGGAATATAGAGAGGAGACCATAATGAAAAAGAACATTCAAGTAGCCGAAAAAAGCAAAATATGGTTTGCCATCTCGTTGATTTTAATTACTATCAGTGTTGGTTCGTTGTTCATCAATGGACTCAATTTTGGTATTGACTTTATTGGTGGAACCATTGTTACCATTGAGTTAAACACACCTTTTGAAACCAGTGATGCCAAAGCGTTGATTGAAGAGTATGATTCCAGTGCTGATGTGACCTATGCCGGGGAAGCGAAGACGCAGGTGATTATTTCTACCAAAAAAGATTTATCCACTGAGGAACGACAGACGCTATTTTCAAAATTTCAGGAAAAATATAATTTAGAAGATACGGATTTGTTGTCGATTGACACGGTCAGTCCCTCAATTGGTGCAGAAATGGCTAACAGTGCCATGATTGCGGCAGTTGTCGCAGTATTACTGATGTTGGTGTACATTACATTCCGCTTTGAGTTTATGTTTGGCTTAGCCGCAGTCATCGCCTTAGTGCACGATCTGATCATTGTTTTAGGGGTCTATTCGATCTTCCAGATTCAAGTGAATTCACCACTGATTGCGGCAATGCTGACGATATTGGGATATTCCATCAATGATACCATCGTTGTTTTTGACCGCATTCGTGAAAATCGTCCTAAATTTGGGAAATACGATTATGCCAATTTAGTCGATACCAGTGTCACCCAAACCTTGCGACGCAGTATCAATACTTCTTTTACCACCTTGTTGGCAATCGGAGCTTTATACGCCTTTGGGGTGCCAGCAGTTCAGGATTTTGCTCTGCCGTTAATGGTTGGGATTGTCAGTGGAACCTATTCATCTATCTTTATCGCCAGTGCCCTCTGGAGCAAAATTAAAGAATTTCAGGCCAGTAAAAGTGCGGCGGTTAAAAGTTAACAACGAACATATGAAATAAAACAAATAACAAAGCGTTTAGCGTCAAGGAGGTAGCTCCCTGACGCTTTCGTTTTAGGTGTCTGATCTTTAGTACGGACTACAGTAAATCATACAATTCAATCTTGAGGTGGATATGTCAGTAAAAACACAATGGATACAAAGAAAAAGTAAGCACAGTCATTTAAGTGTGCCCGAAAATGAAGATTTAATAGATCAAATTATGGAGGAGTTCAACTTAACAAAACGAACAGCTGAAATACTGATCAGTCGGGGGATAACATCCATTGAGGAAGCCCGGCGCTATCTTAATCCTTCGTTGGCTGATCTTCATGATCCGTTTCTTTTTAACGAGATGGAAAAAGTAGTAAACCGAATTGCAAAAGCAAAAGCGGCAAACGAAAAAATATGTTTGTATGGCGATTATGATGCAGATGGTACTATTGGGGTATCTATCATGTACAGTTTTTTGAAACGCCATGAATTCAATGTTTCCTACTTTATTCCCAATCGACTGATCACTGGTTATGGACTACATATTGATCCGCTGCAAAACTTAATTGATGAAGCGGTGGGGCTTCTGATTACTGTCGATAATGGGATTTCCGCCAATGACCAGATTGATTTTTGTAATCAGCACAATCTGGATGTAATTATAACCGATCACCATGAATGTCAAGGAACGCTTCCGGCAGCATTTGGAATTATCAACCCTAAGGTGCCAGGAGAAAATTATCCATTTAAGGAACTATGTGGTGCCGGGGTGGCTTTTAAACTTGTTCAGGCGATCAGTACGAGGCTCGGATTAGATTTCGATTTGCAGAATGCGATTGAATGCGTTGCATTAGCCACAGTAGCAGACCTGGTTCCACTTCAGAATGAGAATCGAATTCTGGTTGCCATGGGACTACATTACCTTAATTCGAATCACAAAAATCCTGGAATTCGGGCATTGATTGAAGTAAGTGAGTTGGCCCAGGTGAAAGCCTGGCATTTTGGTTTTGTGCTGGGTCCCAAGATTAATGCAGCAGGGCGATTAGGAGAGGCACATCACATTGTTGACTTACTCACTGGACATGATCCAGCTAGATTGATGGAATTGGCTAAATTTTTAAGTGATGAAAACCGGAAACGCCAGAATCTTGAATCAACCATTCTGGATGCAGCACTTGCTCAGGTTGAATCCCAGGAGCTATATAAAAATGATATTATAATCGTCATTGGAGAAAACTGGCACTCGGGTGTTATTGGGATTGTTGCCAGTCGGATTCAGGAAAAGTATTATAATCCGGTGATTGTCGTTAGTGTGACGGATGGAAAGGGGAAAGCTTCCTGTCGCAGTGTGGAAGGGTTCAATATTTTTGAAGCCCTACAATCCTGTGGTGAGTTATTTAGCAGTTATGGTGGTCACGATCAAGCAGCCGGTTTTAGTATCGATGCTGAGAATCTCGCCCAGATGACCAAGAAAATTATTGAATACGGACACCTTACAGAAATAAAAAAACATCTGATCAAAAAAATTCCCTACGATGCGATTATTGATGAGACGGAAATCACCTGGAATCTTTTTAATGACTGCTCACATTTTGAACCGTGTGGTCTGGGAAATCCCGGCGTGCAATTTGTCCTCAACCGTCCAGATATTATTTCGATGAGAACCATGGGAAAAGAAAATAATCATTTGCGGCTGAGTTTGAGTAATGATGTTAGCGGAGTCGGTTTTGGGTTTGGCGAGTTTTTGACCAATCGCCCCGAATTAAGCGCAAATGGTTTCCGGGGAGTGGAGTTTATTTGTCGCCTGGATGTCAACGAGTATCGAGGGAATAAAACTTTGCAATTGGTATTAAAAGACATCCACCAAAATCCCATCTGGGATTTTGACATGGCGATGTTTTTGGTGAAGTTCATCGTTCAATCGGTGAATCCCAAAATAGAAATTAAGTTGCAGTCTTATGGAATTGATCCGTATGAAATGCGAATGCAGCGGGAGACCGTAAAATGCGTTTATCTGGTCCTGAAAAAATCGGGAGAAGTTGGGGTATCTGTACAAAACCCAAATAGCACAAAATTGTCGCCATTTCATTTTTTAATGGCATGCGAAATACTTCGAGAAGCAGGATTAATTGCATACCGATTAAAAATTAGAAAAAATGATTTGTGATTGAAAAGGGAGATTAAGATGGATTTAAAAGAAAGCATTGGTATTTACGAAGATTTTCCCAAGGAAGGGATTAGTTTTAAAGATATAAACAGTCTGATTTTAAACCCGAAGGCTTTTGCACATGTCATTGACGAAATGACGAAAGTAGCAAAGGCCCTTGATGCTAATATAATTGTAATTCCTGAAGCCAGAGGTTATATTTTTGGGACGCCATTGGCATATTTAATTGGTGCTGGTTTGGTGCCCGTTCGAAAGCCTGGAAAACTGCCTGGTGAGGTTTCATCGGAAGCTTATGACCTTGAATATGGATCAAATATTGTCGAAATTCAAAAAAACGCCATCAAGCCGGGAGATCGGGTTATTATTGTCGATGATTTACTGGCCACCGGGGGAACGATGATGGCCGCTACCAAATTGATCGAAAATCTTGGTGGGGAAATTTCGGGCATCATCACCTTGATTGAACTCACTGAATTAGGGGGGCGTGAGCTTCTTAAGAATTATTTTGTACACTCGATTGTGACCTACCCCTACTAAAGACTACTCACTAATAAAAGGCAGAAACGATATGGATAATGATGCAGTAAGAGGAAAAATTGACAATGTAATAAACCTGGTTAAAGCAAATAATCCAGATGCACAAACGGAGATGATCTATAAGGCTTATGACCTGGCCCGGGAAGCTCATAAAGATCAGAAACGTCTTTCTGGAGAAGACTATGTAATCCATCCGGTTTCTGTTGCTTATATTTTGGCTGAAATGCAAATGGATACGGAAACGATTGTGGCCGCTATTTTGCACGATGTTATTGAAGATACAATCTATTCATATGATTATATAAAAGAAGAATTCAATCAAAATATTGCGGACCTGGTGGAGGGTGTTACGAAAATCGGGCGGATTGGCTTTCAGTCCAAAGAAGAAAGTCAGGCGGAAAACCTCCGCAAAATGATTCTGGCCATGTCCAAAGATATTCGGGTCATTCTGATTAAGCTGGTTGACCGGCTTCACAACATGCGTACCTTGGAATACATGCGGGAAGCTAAACAGATTGAGAAAGCCAAAGAAACGTTGGATATCTATGCACCTTTGGCAAATCGACTGGGAATTTCGACCATCAAGTGGGAACTGGAGGATTTGGCACTAAAATATCTGGATCCGGAAGGTTACTATGATTTAGTTCAAAAAATAAAAATTAAGAAAAGCGCCCGAGAAGCCTATATTGCCGATGTAATTGAAGTGTTATCCAAAGAAATCGAAAAAGTCGGTACCCATGCCGAGATTTATGGGCGGTCTAAACATTTTTACAGTATCTACCGAAAAATGAAAAGCCAAAACCGCAGCTTTGATGAAATCTACGATTTGATTGCCGTTCGGGTTATTGTTGATTCGTTAAAAGACTGTTATGGAGTGCTAGGCGTGGTTCATTCACAATGGACACCCATTCCGGGACGTTTTAAAGACTATATTGCCATGCCGAAACCAAATCTCTATCAGTCCATTCATACAACGGTGATGGGACCCAAGGGCGAACCCTTCGAAATTCAAATTCGTACCAGAGAAATGCATGAAACCGCAGAGTACGGAATTGCTGCCCACTGGAAATATAAAGAAGGACGAATGGATGCCAAGGACAATAAGTATGAGGTTCAAATGTCCTGGCTGCGTCAAATGCTTGAACTCCAGCGGGATTCTGAAGACGCCGGAGAATTGGTGGAAACCATTAAGGTTGATCTTCTCAATGAAGAGGTCTACGTCTTTTCGCCCAAAGGCGCCGTCGTTCCGCTTCCGGCAGGATCATGTCCCCTGGATTTTGCCTACCGAATTCACAGTGATATCGGAAACAGCTGTGTCGGGGCTCGGGTAAATAATAAAATTGTCCCACTCAATAGTCCCTTGAAGAGTGGAGACATCGTGGAAGTTATGACTTCCAAGAATTCAAATGGTCCCAGCAGAGACTGGCTGACCTTTGTTAAGAGCCCACATGCGCGCAACAAAATAAAGCAATATTTTAAAAAAGAAGAAAAAGATGAGAACATTCAAAAAGGCCGAAGTATTTTAGAGCGAGAAATCAAACGAGAAGGCTTGCAGCACTCAAATTTATTGAATTTGAATAATCTGGAGCTCCTGGCTGAAAAGTGTAGCTATAAGAGCCTCAACGATTTTTATGCTGCTATTGGTTATAATGGGATAAAAATTGGAACTGTTTTTCAAAAGATGAAACTGCTGTTTCCTAAGGAATTTCCTGAAGAAGTTGAAGAGATCGTCTTAAAAAAACCGACTAAAGATCCAAAGAAATCCAGTAGTACAGTGATTGTTGCGGGACATAACGAAATTGATGTCCACTTTGCCAAATGTTGTAATCCGGTGCCTGGCGATAAAATTGTAGGATATATCACAAAAGGCCGGGGGATCTCAGTCCATCGGGCGGATTGTTCCAATGTTCTTAATCTCACGGATCCCAACCGGATTGTCGAAGTAGAGTGGAATAAATACAGTACCGGATCATTTACAGCAGAAATACACATAAAAGCCAAGGAATCACCGGGTACGATTATTCAAATTTCGAAAACATTTCTGGATATGGGCATTCCGGTGACAGCTCTGAATGCGAAAAATGAGAAAAATGAATATGACTTTTTTTCGGCCACGCTCGAGGTAAAGAGCCGTCGTGAATTAAATTTGCTGATTAAGAATTTGAACAAAATAAAAGAAATTACACAGATTTACCGAGTATAAGGAGTAGTTATGCGGGCAGTAATACAGCGGGTGACCGCTTCAGAAGTACGGATCAACAATGAAACAGTGGCGAAAATTGGCCATGGACTCAATGTACTTCTGGGCATTAAAGATGATGATACCGAGGCAGATATGGACTATATCATCAATAAGTTGGTTAACCTGAGAATATTTGAAGATGAAGATGGCAAAATGAATCGCTCCATTCTCGATGAAGAAGGTGAATTGTTAGTAGTCTCACAGTTTACTCTCTACGGTGATTGTCGGAAGGGCAGACGGCCAGGCTTTACCCGAAGTGGGCCAGTAGATGTTGCTGAAAAAAAATATGCCATTTTTGTTGATAAATTAAAATGTCAACCAATTAAAAAAATTGAGACGGGTGTTTTTCAGGCTGAAATGGAAGTATTGATTGTCAACGATGGTCCGGTTACCCTGTTATTAGATAGTGAAAAAGTTTTTTAAATTGATTAAATAGATAAGGAAAGCAATATGGAAGTAATCAAAAAATCCCTGGGACAAATGGGCACAAATTGTTACGTGGTTTGGGATGAGAACACACTGGAAGCGGCGGTGGTTGATCCCGGATTTGAGGATCAACAAATTGGTGACATCATTAATGACAATAAACTCAAAGTAAAATACATTCTGCTGACACATGGTCATTTCGATCATCTTGGTGGCGTTAATCAGATTAAGCAATTAACTGGAGCTAAGGTTCTGATTCACGAAAATGATGCGAATTGTCTTGTGGATCCGAAACGAAACCTCTCAGCATTGGCTGGAATCGACATGGTACTGGCGCCAGCTGATGGATATTTAAACGAAAATGAAACAATCACATTAGGAGAGATTGTTATCCGCATAATACATACACCTGGTCACTCAAAGGGAGGGGTCTGTTTCTTGGCAGACGGTCAGCTCATAGCTGGAGATACTCTTTTTAACACTTCAATCGGCCGAACGGACTTTGCAGACGGCGACTTAAGTGAGTTACTCAATGCGATTGAGATGAAACTGTTTATCCTTGATGATGCAACCATTGTACTACCGGGACATGGTGGGAATACGACCATTGGGTACGAAAAAATGCACAATCCTTTTTTAAAGGGGCGTTTCTAGGAGGGGCCAATGAGAGTGCTTCGCTTTGATCTGGAACGGCCAGAATTAGAATATTATTTTCATGAATTATATCAGGCTTTCGATCCGGGTGTAAAAAATGTCTTGACAGGAAAAGCAGATGGTGTATTAGTTGAGAAAACCGAAGGAACACAAGTTGTGCTAACTTTGACATGGGAAGGTGGTAAAGCACTAACTCGAACCTATCAATTCAATAACAGCGTCGAACCCCTTGAAAATAGCCTTTATAAGGGGTTTCTTTATGATTTTCTATCTGAGTACTTTGAAAAAAGGCTGCAATGGGGAACATTAACCGGTATTAAACCAGTAAAAATGGTACAGAAATATTACAAACAGGGTAGGACGACAACCCAAATAAGAAATAGATTCAGGGATTATTATCGTGTCAGCAATGACCGCACCGATCTTTTGCTTCAGATTTCAAAAACACAAGCCAGCCTCATTCCCAGTGAACAGGTTAGTGAGGCGAATCGCCTTATTAGTATATACGTAGGAATTCCTCTCTGTCCCTCTAAATGTGACTATTGCTCCTTTGTGTCCACGATTGTCGATAAAAAGGGTGAAAATTTGCAGCGATATCTGGATCATTTACTTATTGAAATTAAAAAAACAGGGGAAGTTCTAAAGGCTTCCAATTTGCAAATTGACACCTTGTATATCGGTGGCGGCACACCAACCGTGTTAAGTGCCGATCAATTGGAACAGCTGATGTCAGTACTTGAGGGTAGCTTTAATTTATCGCAGTTGAGGGAATATACTCTGGAAGCAGGGCGAGCCGAAACGATTAATCAGGAAAAGCTGGAAGTAGCAAAAAATCATAAGGTAGATCGCATTTGTCTGAATCCGCAGTCTATGAATCCGCAAACGTTACTCAGTGTTGGACGGCCATGGGAAGCGGGACTTCTCGAACAACAGGTGGCATTAATTAAGTCAATCGGTTTTAAAACTTTAAACATGGATCTAATTGCCGGACTGGGAAATGAAACACCAGCAGATTTTTTGCGATCCCTGGAAGCCGTTCTAGCCCTGGATCCTCAAAACATCACAATCCATAATTTGTCGATTAAAAAAGGCTCTCGATTAAAAGATCAAAACGGGATTGTTGTTAACGAGGGCTATGGTGAAGATTTTTATCAATCGGTAAAAAAACGCTTGGCTGCAGAAGGTTTCGATCCCTATTATCTGTATCGACTAAAATATACTCGGGGCAACAGTGAAAATGTCGGGTATGCCAAGCGGGGGCATGAAGGAATTTACAACATTTTAATGATGGCTGAGTGCCAGTCAACTCTAGGTATTGGGGCTGGAGCAACGGGAAACCTCTATGATCCAGTGACCGATAATATCTCCAAGGTTTTCACGGTAAAAGATGTGAAAACTTATAATGAACGGTTTGAGGAGATTGTGGAGAAAAAGTGCGGTGCTTATCGCATTTTATCAATGAATAAAAAATAAGACTATTTTTTAAATCGGAATAGAATGTTCCGATTTTTTATATTTGGACTATTAATGACGATTATAAATCATTAAATCGTTGAAACGATTCATAAATCATGATACTCAAATTGTTTTTCAGTATTCCCGCTTGACAGCTCTATTACATCTTCATTATAATATAAAGGTTAAGAAGATAATAAATCACTATATACATTGGAGGTAGAATGAATACTTATTATAGAAATACCATGTGTGGAGAATTAACAGCAAGCAATGTTGGGCAGGTTGTTGAATTGGCAGGCTGGGCAGATAATCGCCGAAATCTCGGTGGGGTACTTTTTATCGATTTAAGAGACCGCTCCGGAAAAATTCAGTTGGTCGTCAACGAAGAAAAACCAGAAGCCTTTGAAATTGCAGAAAAGGTCAGAAATGAGTATGTATTATCAGTTAAAGGTAAGGTTGTCTTAAGAAGCCTGGAAAATGTTAATAAAAATATCCTAACTGGTGAAATCGAAGTTGAAATTATTGAATTAAAAATTCTGGATTCATCGGAAACACCACCGATTTATATCGAAGATAATGATCAAACTAATGAAGCCGTACGACTCAAATATCGTTACCTTGATCTGAGAAAACCGAAATTTCAGAAAATTCTAAGAACTCGGCATCAGGCAGCTGCCATTGCCAGAAATTTTTTAAATGATAAGGGTTTTCTGGAAGTCGAAACACCAATGCTGGCTAAACCCACTCCTGAGGGAGCCCGAGATTTTCTGGTACCATCCCGAGTTCAAAAAGGAAAGTTCTTTGGACTGCCCCAGTCACCTCAGTTATACAAACAAATCTTAATGATTTCTGGCGTTGACCGTTATTATCAGATTGCCAAATGCTTCCGTGATGAAGATTTAAGACAGGATCGCCAGCCGGAGTTCACTCAAATTGATATGGAAATGTCGTTTATTGACAAAGACGATATTATTGCCATTAACGAAGAAATGATTGCAAAGATTATGAAAGAAGTAAAAGGCGTCGATGTTCAAACGCCAATGGTAAGAATGACCTATCAGGAAGCGATGGATCAATATGGTTCGGACAAGCCAGATACCCGATTTGACTTAAAATTGATTGACTTATCAGAAATTGTTGAAAATTCTGAATTTAAAGTTTTTTCGAGTGCCGTGAAAAAGGGTGGCAGTGTTCGTGCTATCAACGCTAAAGGGGCGCAGGCTAAATTAAGTAAAAAAGGCATTAAAGGACTTGAAAATTTTGCTAAGATTTATAAGGCCAAAGGTTTAGCCTGGATCGACGTATCCGAAGACGAAATGAAATCACCAATCCTGAAGTTCATTTCAGAAGAAGAAAAAACCGCAATTTTTGAAAAAACTGATGCAAAACCAGGGGATTTAATCTTTATTATCGCCGACACCAACGAAATTGTCTGTAATGCTCTGGGTCAATTACGACTGGAACTGGCACGTAAATTGGAATATGATTTAAAAGACCAGTATAATTTTCTCTGGGTAACGGATTTTCCATTATTGGAATATGACCCGGAAGCAGGCCGTTATACCGCTAAACACCACCCCTTTACCATGCCACTGGAAGAAGACTTGCAGTATCTGGAAACCGATCTGCTAAAGGTTCGGGCGGATGCTTATGATATGGTCGTAAACGGGGTCGAACTGGGGGGGGGGAGTATTCGTATCCATAACCAGGAAATCCAGGAAAAAGTATTCACAGCGTTGGGCTTTACTCAGGAATCAGCCTGGGAGCAATTCGGATTTTTATTGGAAGCTCTTAAATATGGAACACCACCACATGGTGGGCTGGCCTTTGGTTTGGATCGTCTGGTGATGTTGCTTACCGATAATGATAATATTCGTGACGTCATTGCTTTCCCGAAAACTCAAAATCATGGTTGTCTGATGATGGATGCACCGGCGAGTGCCAGTCTGGATCAACTCATCGATCTGGGCATCTCTGTGGATGAATTGTAATGAAAGAAATAGGAACAGTTAGATCACTTCGGGGAAATAATGCTGAGGTTGAAATCAAGCGCAACTCAGCTTGCGGAGACTGTGGCGCCTGTCACATCAGCAAAGATCAGTCAGTTATGTTAACGACGGCAAAAAACATGGTCAACGCTAAAAACGGTGAAACGGTTGAAGTTGAAATGCAATTTGTCAATGTCTTTGTTGCTGCATTTATCATGTATGGAATACCGCTTGTCGCCTTTATTTTAGGAAGCAGTGTGACATATTATTTGATCGGTAGCTTCAAATTAGGGTTGGATCAAGTGCTGGTCTCTTTTTTGACAGGAATCTGTCTAACGGCCATCGCCTATCTGGCAATCCGTCACTTTGATCGTCAGGGACGATTTAACAGCAAGTATCAACCCGTGATCATTGCTGTTATCGATAATGCTGAGATTAAATCGACCCCTATGGAAAAACGAATGGGTAATTAATTACGAAAGAGGTATCTGCGGTTTTTAACGCAGATACCTTAAATATTGATGTATTTTTGTTGGTTTAAACAAAATAAATAAAAAAAAGCTTGATTAATCCTCCGTGATTCATTATAATATATTTACTGTCTGGGTGTAGCGCAGCTTGGTAGCGCGCTTGACTGGGGGTCAAGAGGCCGGAGGTTCAAATCCTCTCACTCAGACCATTTTTTATTAAGGTGAAAATATGGGTCAAATTAAAAGAAAAAATAATAGACGAGTCAATTCTTTAAGAAAAATTGTTGTTGGCATCGTTTTTTTTTTATTGTAGCAATAATTATTATTTCCAGTTACCGGGGTAATATGAGCATGCTGCTCGAAAAAAAAGAGTATACTGAATCGTATAAAACAGAGATGTATTTTTTCAAAGATGTTGATTATCGAACGCTCGATAATTTCCAGGCCAGTGATTTATCGCTGATGGAAGGGGAAAAAGCCAATGGTTATAAACCGTTGACAAATTCGCCGAAGGTTATTAATACGGAATATTTAAATCAACAAATTGCCGTGATTGACACGATCATTAAAGAAGAGTATTATAACAACTGGAGCCGGATCGTGGGCGATATGGTTACGAATTATCAAGGTATTTCGAGCATTACCAACCAGATCGGTGAAACAGAGCGGGAACGAAAAAAATTTCTGATTGAATCAGTGCAATACATGGGACTAGATTTAGCCGCCCTTCAACAAAAACGGCAAACGCTGGTTGGCCTGCTTGGTGGTCAACCGAGAAACATTGCCTTGAATGAGCTCGGATTACTTTCGAGTGGCTATGTTTATACATCGATCCAACCAGTTGAAAAAGCGTTAAGTGAAAGCATGCTCCCCTATATTAATACCACTTTTTTAAAAACCGCCAGTAAAGTTGATCAGCAATCCGAAGGACTTTTAAAGGTTGTAAATAATGACCACATTTATGTCGCCTTTTCCATGCCAAGTGACATGGCCATTATGGGCGAAGCTGAGGTTGAGGCCTTAAAGACTGAATTGATGGGGACTACCGACAGTGGGATTAATCAAGATTACTATGAGTTTTTAATTAAAAGAGTTGATCAGCTTTATTATTTTCCTAAGCTTAGATTTAAATTTGATGATCAGGTATATTCCGGTTATTTTGTTGATGTTATTGATGAAGGCGGTCAAAAGATCGTTGTACTGATGCTAAAAGATTACGTTAATGACTTTGCTAAGGTGGTTATAGGTAAATCTGACGTTTTTATTCAGGACTACAGTGCCTATGAAATACCCAAAAGTGCAGTATACACTATCGGAGATGAGACATTGATCGACACCGTAACAAAAGGTTATTTTAGTGATTCATTTCCGGTTGTTGTGGAAAAGTATAATAATGGCTATGCTGTTTTGAGAACCGATGAGAATCCGAATTTAAGCAGTGGTATGCGGATTAGTATTTATCCCTAAGGATGTGAAACAAAGTGATTTCAGAAAACATAAAACGGATCAAATCAGAAATACCCGAAGATGTTACGCTAGTTGCGGTGACAAAATATCAAAGTCTGGAAGCAACCCAGGCGGTTTTAGAAGCTGGCATTTTTGACCTTGGCGAAAGTAAGGTTCAGGATTTTCTTAAAAAATACGAGGTTCTGGGCGATCAGCCACGTTGGCATTTTATTGGACATTTGCAAAAAAATAAGGTAAAATATTTAATTGGTAAAACCTTTCTGATCCATTCTGTCGATTCAATCGAGTTGATGGATGTCATTGAAAAGGAAGGAAAAAAACAGGGAATTGTTACCGATGTTTTACTCCAGTTAAATTTAGCTCGAGAAGACAGTAAATCTGGAATTCTCGAAGAAAATCTGCAAACGGTATTGAATGAGTTGTCCGGATATCAGTTTATCCGGATCAAAGGTCTGATGGCGATGGGTCCTTTAACTCAAAATAATGACAAAATACGTGAGATTTTTGTGGATTTAAAAAGAATTTATGATAAAATAAAAGAGGAATCTGTGGGTGAGGTTATTCAAATGAATTATCTTTCCATGGGTATGACTGATGATTATACCATTGCAATAGAAGAGGGCTCCAATATGATTAGAGTTGGACGCAAAATATTTAGTTAGGAGAGATACGATGGCAGCAGAAAAATTTAAGGATAAAATTATTAAGGTTTTTGGCATGGAAGTAGACAATGAGGATGGTTACGACGAAATTTACGAGGAAGATGTATATGATGACGATGTTGAAGATACAAAAAGTGCCTTCACAGCGCCAAAAGCAAAAAAAACAACAACTTCAAGACGAAGTGAACTATCCCTCGATGACGGTCCAGAAGTCTTAGTGTTGGAACCTGAAGTTTTTAAAGATGCACCAAGTATCTGCAATAAAATAAGAAATAACAAAACAGTTGTATTGAATTTAAAAAACACTGATTATGAAAATGGTCGTAAAATATTTGATTTTTTAAGTGGAGCATTATTTGCACTAGACGGTTCAATTAATAAAATTGCAGACAATGTATTTATTTTAGCTCCAAAAGCGGTGGCGGTGTTGACTAATCCACAGCATGATGATTTGGATTTCAATGCGCCGATTTTAGAGTGGGATGAGGATATGGAATAGGTCGTTTATGATCCAAGGAATTCTCATTCAAGCCGGTAATCTATTATTTGAATTGATCACACTATTAATTTTTGTCAACATTATATTTAGTTGGGTGAGACCCAATCCAGATAATATTTTTGTAAAGACGATTTATGGTTTAACGGAGCCCATTTTATCGCCGTTGCGACGATTTACAATCATTGGACCATTGGATTTATCAGCCTTTGCTGCAATACTATTAATGCAGATCGTATTGTTTCCGCTTTATAAAATGGTCGTCATGTTAATATTTTAGAGTTATATTCAGATATCAAGTATTAAGGGGATGTCTAATGACAGAAAAAAAAGATACTTTTTTATTATCACGTATTACTGATGCGTGTTGTAAAAATTTTAAACCCCGATTCTTTGATTTTTATGATGAAGTGTTTCAACAAAAAATAGCGGACACCATTAAGCATAGTGGTGTCCCTTATCTTTTTTTTGGAGGGCACCCGGATGCTGAGCGTAAGATGTTATGCATTTATCCGGATTATCTTTCTTCAGAGGATCTGGAATGGCCCATCTTCGCCATTGAATTCGAAAAAGTGATGCCAATTGATCACCGCAATGTCTTGGGGGAACTCATGCACTTGGGAATAACTAGGGAGAGTATTGGTGATATCGATGTGGGTGATGAAAAGGTACAAATTATCATGCATCAGCGACTACAGGAGTTCATGTGGATCAATTTCAATCAGATTAAAGGACGGGAGATACGAACGACAATAAAGACCAGTCAGCAAATCGAAAGCTTTGAAAAGAACTACAAGCGATTGTCTGTGGTGGTTGCTTCGAACCGAATAGACGGGATCATCAATAAAATATGGGGTTTTTCGAGACAGAATAGTCTTGTTTTAATCAAACAAGGTAAACTGCGGGTGAACTACGTGGAGATATATAAAAATGATTTTCGGCTGAAATCAGGTGATATTCTGTCGCTAAGAGGTAAAGGAAAGGCAAAAATCATCAGTATGGATGAGCGGACAAAAAAAGGTAATATCCGATTAGAAGTGGATCGATATATATAAATAATGGAGGGTGTTATGACGAAAGAGCATAATGAGTATATTGTGCCAGAAGAAACCGATCAACGACTGGATCATTTTTGCAGCACGTTGTCCGGTGATTATTCAAGAGAGTATATTAAACGACTGATTGCGGCAGGGGATGTTTTGGTGAATGGGCAAAAAAGGAAAGCCAGCTATCACGTTAAAACTGGTGAGATCATCACCTTAACGATTCCTGAGCCGGTTGCCTGTCATATGCAAGCAGAAGATATTGCGCTTGACATAATCTATGAAGATGATGACGTGCTGATAGTAAATAAGCCCCAGGGGATGGTTGTCCACCCAGCCCCGGGCAATAGCAGCGGTACGCTTGTAAATGGATTGCTATTTCATACTAACAATTTATCAAAGATTAATGGGGTGATGCGTCCGGGAATCGTTCACCGGATTGACAAGGATACGTCTGGGCTACTGATGATTGCGAAAAATAACGCTGCACATCGAAGTTTATCTGAACAACTCAAGGAGCATACTATTCTCAGGCGATATTATGGTCTGGTTAAAGGAAATGTCAAACCCAATCGTGGAACGGTAGATATGCCCATAGGCAGGCATGAGCAACTTCGTATAAAAATGGCGGTAGTGGAAAAAAATTCAAAAACGGCCATTACCCATTTTGAAGTGATAAAACGTTATGCCCAATACACCCTTCTTCGATTTGAACTGGAAACCGGGCGGACCCACCAAATTCGGGTGCATATGGAAAAGATCGGTCATCCATTGGCAGGAGATCCATTGTATGGGAAAGGAGACAAGAATAATCCGTTTAAAACAGAGGGGCAATGTCTCCACGCTCATACATTAGGTTTTATCCACCCGAGAACGAATGAACACCTGGTTTTCAGAGCACCAGTTCCGCCAGCATTCAAAGAAATTCTAAAAAAACTAAAATAGGTTCAATTGGTATCAGTGATGACTTCGATTGATTCAACGCCATCCTGAGTGGGGGTTACATACATGGTGTTTTGATTGGTAAAGATAACCATACCCGGTTTTGCTTTACTGGGCTTTTTTAGGTATTTAAACTCAAGATAATCGACAGGAACATTGCTTGAACCTCTTGATTTACTAAACCAGGCAGCCAAATTGCCAGCTTCAAGTAAAGTTTTCTCGGTGATAAAGCGGCCACTAGCAACAATCAATACATGAGAACCAGGGGCATCTTTGACATGAAGCCAGCAATCTTCATTTTTCCCCATTTTAGTGGATATAAAGTCATTCTGATAATTATTCTTACCAACAAAAATATGGAAACCTTCAGATGAAATATAATGCAAGGGTTTGGAAGGTAGCTGTTTCTGCTTATCTTCCTTGGAGATTGCTTTTTTGTTAAATTCAGAGTGGAGAAATTCATGGCGGATTTCATCCAATTCAGCTAATTCAGTAGACTGATCCAAACTATTGACGAGGCTTTCCAAATAATAGATTTTTTCTTCCGTTTCCAATATATAGCTGGCCAAATGTTTAAGTGCCGTTTTGCTTTTGTTGTATTTTTTATAGTAGTGCTGAGCATTTTGAGCGGGGGTTCGATTGACTTTCAAAGGAATATCGATGGTTTGGCAGTCAGGATCGTAGTAGTTGACGAGTGTGGCAATTTCCTGGCCTTTTTCAATGGCATAAATATTGGCGGTGATCAAATCGCCATACAGTTTAAATTTTTCGTTTTTATGAGATGCATTGACATCCTGTTGAAGGTTGTCAAGCTTTTTAATGTTTTTTCTAACCAGAATATCCAGTTGCTGGCGTAGATTGGCCGCCCGGGTTTTAAAGCGGAGGGCTTTGTCTCTCATAAAATAATACGCTTCAAGCATCTCTGAAATGGACGGATATGCTTCGAAACGGTGATCAGATCGTAGATAGTGAAGGTCAATGGTTGAAAAATCCACCATTTTACGTCCGAGATAAATAATGACTGGTTCAGATTTTTGCCTGATTTCGTTGATGACTTGAGTGAACGCTTCGCACAGAAATTGTTTTTGTTTTTTTGAAAGACCAGACACACTAGTTTGAGGATCAATACCGCTCCTGAAGGCAATTTCCCGACTGATGTTGGGGCTGATGCCAAGTAAAGCCTGAACAAAGACTTTTTCCACTGAAGAATCCTTATAATCGCTCAGCAATTCATTCAAATGATTTGCGTCAAGATTGAGAAAGCTGAGACGGCTATTTTCTGGAGGGTAAACATAATCACGACCAGGAAGAATTTGGCGGTAGCGACTGGAAGTTGACCCGACTTTTTTTAGCGAATCCAGAATTTTCATCGATTCATCAACCAGAATAATATTACTGTTTCGTCCCATTATTTCAACGAGTAGTTTACGAACAACTATTTCATTAAAATCGTTTTTTGCTGTGACGGAAAGTTCCATGATCCGGTCAGTTTCATGTTGGGCAATATCAATAATGGTTCCATTTAGAAGGTATTTTCTCAATACCATGCAAAAACTAGGAGCCGCACTCGGATTTTCTTTGATCTTTTCAGTCATGTATACACGTGGATTGCTTGCATTTGCAGAGAGTAAGAGATGTTTTTTTTGATTTCCCAGGTTGACTAAAAGACGAATTTCATCAATTTCTGGTTGGTAGATTTTTCGTATGCGACCTCCAATTAAGAGGGGTTTAAATTCATTGATTAAATGATACAGGGTAACACCATCATAAGCCATAAAATGCTCCTTTCAAATCGTCGGTTCAATATAGAATGATTTTATCATGTTCTTCAAGGATGATAAAGGGTTAAAAAAAACAATGAATAAGGAATGATTAAGATAAGTAACGCCAATTTCAATAAAGTGTTCAATAAGTAGGGAATCGTTGACTTTTTCATTGAAATTCGATATAGTGTATAAATTAGGTAAGGATGAGCTGAGTTTCAGAATGCGTTAGTATCTAATAATCTTGCAGGTTCAAATGAAAACCAAATTACAAAAGCTGTTGCCTGGTATTTCGCTTAACTGGTCATGTGGAATTTGCCGGGTGGATTTAATGGAAATGGAGAAACATCATGAAAAGTATGACGGGCTTTGGGCGGAAAGATTATCGCGATGAGGAAGTCGATTGTTCAATTGAGATTAAGACAATTAACCATCGATTCAGAGATTTTTTTATAAAAATTCCAAAAACCCTCAATCCAATCGAAGAAAAAATCAGAAATACTGTTTCACAAAGCATTGCAAGAGGACGAGTTGAAATATTTATAAAATATTCGGAATTGGGCACAAAAAATCGTCGGATCGTTTTCAATCGAGATTTAGCCCAAAACTATATTTCGGTACTTAACGAAATTCGCCGACTTGATTCAATGATTGGGGATGATCTGAGCTTATCTTTGATTTCAAAGTTTCCGGATGTCATTATGGTTGAAGAAGACATTGATGATTATGAAAGCATCTGGTCAAAAATAAAACCGGTTTTAGAAAAAACATTGGAAGAAGTTGAAGATAGCCGAAAACGTGAAGGAAATGCATTGAAACTCGATGTAGTAAATCGTTGCTGTATTGTTCGAAATTATGTCGAAAATATTCGAGAAAAAAGTCCGGATATGCTGGAACGATATAAAAATGAACTTCGAGAAAAGATTTCCTCCTATGTTGAATCGGTGGAAATAGATGAAAAACGTTTATTGACTGAGGTCGCTCTGATGACGGATAAATTGAATATTGATGAGGAGTTAACCCGACTGCAAAGCCATTTAGACCGATTAGAAGGGATGGTTGAAGAAACCGAACCAGTAGGAAGAAAACTGGATTTTCTGATACAGGAAGTAAATCGGGAAATCAATACCATTGGTTCAAAAGCCAGCGACTTAGCTATTGCTAATATTGTGGTTGATGTTAAAAGTGAGATTGAAAAAATAAGAGAACAAATACAAAATATTGAGTAGGGGTGTTAAATAAATCTATGAGTGATTGTCCAGTAATAAACACAGAATTAAAAGAAGAACAATTAACCGAGCCGTTTTTCGAGCGAGAAAAAGGGATTCTCATTGTAATATCAGGACCATCCTGTGCTGGCAAGGGAAGTGTTTGTAAGATTATTTGTCGAAAAAACCCGGATCTTCGGCTGTCAATTTCTGAAACAACGCGTCAGCCCAGAAATAGTGAGAAGCATGGACGGGAATATTTTTATATCTCCAAAGAAAGCTTTGAAGAAAGAATAAAAAAGGGACAATACCTGGAATATGCAACAGTTTATGAGAACTACTATGGAACACCAAAAGATTACGTAGAAAACTTATTGGAATCCGGCTTTGATGTGATTCTGGAAATTGATATTCAGGGTGCTGCAAAGGTGCGAACCAACTATAAAGAAGGGATTTATATTTTTATTGTACCGCCATCCATGCAGGAACTTAGACGTCGCATCGAAGAGCGGGGAACTGAAAGCAAAGAACAAATGGAAATGCGTTTAAATTGTGCATACGAAGAAATGAAAAATGCGGATGACTATAGTTATATTGTCATAAATGATGACTTAAACGACGCCGCTCAGCGGGTACAAAGTATTATTACGGCTGAAAAATGCCGAACGGAACGATTGAAAAATAAAATTGAAGATATACTTGGGAGGTAACAATGCGATATCCAGCATTAAATGATTTGATTAGCAAGGCAGAAAATAAATATTCTTTGGTTTTGGCAACAGCAAAACGAGCAAGGGAAATAGTGGATGGAGATGAACCACTGGTAAAAATTAAAATCGATAATCCGGTCACCATTGCAACAAACGAGATTGCCGAAGAAATGATCCACTGCGTCCATAAGACAGCTGAACCAGAGTCGTTACAACATTTTGAGATGGTTAACGAATCACATTCAACCTTATTAAAAAGTGGCGAAACAGAAGAGCTGCCAACAATAATCGAATAGGATTCAAACTGTGAAAATAGCCGAAGTTTTTTTAAACCAGACAAACAAACGAATCGATCATGCTTATGATTATCGTGTTCCAGTGCATCTGGAATCGGTAACTCAGGAGGGGATTCGGGTTGTTGTGCAGTTTGGTATCGGAAATCGGCGGGTTGAAGCTTTTATCACAAAAATCAAAGAAACGACAGATTACTCAGGAAAAATCAAAGAGATTATAGAAAATATCGATATGGAACCAGTATTGAATAGAGAACAAATAGAATTGTGTCTTTGGATGAAGACCGTCTATTGTTCTTTATTTTATGAGGCCCTCTCGTATTTTACGATGGCAGTACAAATCAAGCAAGAAATTGATTATTACCGGAATTATGAAAAACTTGACTTGGATTTAAAGCAAAACTGGTTTATTGAGCATTATTTTGACAATCCGAATGAAGTCCTCCCATTAAAGAAAGTTAAGCCTGAAGATCGCATTATTTTAGCAGAACTGATTAAAAAGAAGGCTGTGTACTCTAAAAAAAGCTGGAAAAAAATAAGCGACCCAGAGAGCAGAAAAAAGTCGATCCAATCGAGCTATCATCTTACTGCTATGGGGCGGGAGGCTTTAAAGCAGGATAAAAAATTTGGAAAAAAGCAGTGCGAGTTAATGGAGTATCTACTCCGTAGCGATATGAAGGGTGAAGATTTAAAAATAATTACAGCCCAGTATAAAAAAAGTCTCGAGCCTTTAATAAAAAAAGGATATGTTTGTGTTAATAAGACAGCATCACAAGAGCAGCCTCTCAATCTGAGTGCTGCAGGCTATGAACATCAATCAGTTATCTTAACACACAACGAACAGCGCAGTTACAACCAATACCAGGCATTAACGAAACAAACTTCCGGGGTTTTTTTTCACGTTTTTGACGCAGTGAGTAAATATCGCTTGTTTTTCAAGGCAATCGAAGATCAATTAAAAGCGAATCGCTCATCGGTTGTCATCTTTCCGGAAATCAATATGACATTTCAGAGAATGGAAATGTTCTACAAATACTTTGGAAACAAGGTTGGCGTTTTTCACGGACAGCTCAGCCCGAAGCAACGAACTGAATTATATTTGCGGATTCGATCCGGGGAAATAAAGGTGATAATTGGGGTTCGTTCAGCGGTGTTTCTACCGTATGTTAATCTCGGCTTGATCATTATTGACGATGAGCATGATTCGTCTCATAACAGCATTTCGATGCCTCAATTTCATATCACTGATATCGCTAAAAAAGCGAGTGAAATAATGGGGGCTTTTTATATTATTGCAGACAATATCCCGAGGGTCGCCACGTGGTATCGAATTGAAAAAAAAGAGCTGGCAGTCATTCAAATTGGTGAAGAGCCACGATTCCGCCATGCCATTGAAATCATCGATATGCAAAAAGAAATGCACCAGGGCAATATGGGAATATTGAGCAGAACGCTGCTTCGATATCTCCAATCGGGCATTGAACAAAAGAGAATGAGTGTACTGTTTATCAATAACTTAGGCTATGCAAACAGCATTCTATGCAGAAAATGTGGTCATGTTGAAAAATGCCCTCATTGCGGTGTTTCGTTAAAATATTTAAATCACGATCATTCACTTCTATGTCATTACTGTGGATATAAGAAGGCTGTTCCAGTGCTATGTTCGGAATGTGGTAGCGACAAAGTCAGACACATGGGCTACGGTATTGATCAATTGGAAGAGTATCTTAAAAAGGTTTTTTCAGGTGTCCGGATCGCTACCGTACAAGGAAATATGAAACGATCTGACATTAAAAAAATTAATAAGAGCATTGCCAGTGGTGAATTTGATATTTTAATCGGAACCCAGGTTATTAATAAACATTTTAATTTATCCAATATAAGCGTTGCGGCAGCCGTTCTTATTGATCGAGATCTTAATCAGGGGAACTATCAGGCTTCGGAAAATGTCTATCAGATGTATAGCCGATTTTTTGCTAAAGCCATGGATAACAAAACAAAAGGAGTGATTCAAACCAACGAACCAGAAAATGATACGATCTACTCGATCAAGAATGAGAGTTTTCTGGAGTTTTATCGCAGCGAAATTCACTACCGTCAATTAATGCATTACCCGCCGACTGTTAAGATGATCAGTTTGAGTGTGTTTCATAAGAAAGAAAGTGAAGCCGAAAACGACTCAGTTCGGCTCTATGTTTCTATTAAGGAAGAACTAAAAGCATTTGGAATGGGACAGGCTGTTTATAAACCGGTGCGAATTGGTGTAACTAGAGGTGGCAATATCACCTACCAAATTGTCATAAAAACGGCTAAACAAAGTGTTTTTCAGAATTTAATGTCAAAAATTATCAGACTTGGTATAATAGAAGCACTTAAATCAAAAGTATCTATTCAGATTAACTAACAATTATTGTATTAAACATGAATCAGGAGGAAGAAATGGCAATTCGACAAATCAGGATCGATGATGATCCAATTCTCAGAAAAAAATCTCGAGTGATCGAGGAGATTGACGAAAAAATAAAAGTATTAAATGCTGACATGGTGGAAACCATGAATAAAGCTGAGGGGGTTGGTTTGGCAGCACCTCAGGTCGGGATCTTAAAACGTTTGTTTATTGTCGACGTTGGAGATGGACCAATGACCTTTATTAATCCTACCATCATCTCTACAGATGGAGAAGCAGAGGATGAAGAGGCCTGCCTCAGCCTTCCTGAACAATCGGGTTTGGTAAAACGGCCAGAATCACTCGTCGTTGAAGCAACCGATTTGGACGGCAAAGTTTTTCAGCTCTTTTGTTCGGATTTGCTGGCACGGGCTGTTTGCCATGAGCTCGATCACCTTGATGGGATCTTATTTACTGATCGTGTCGAAAAATGAAAAATATCAAAGTGATATTCATGGGTACCACAGATTTTGGTGTCCCAGCCCTGGAAAGCCTTGTTGCTGCGGGGTATGAGGTTCAAGCTGCTGTCTGCCAACCGGATCGACCAAATAAAAGGGGAAAGAAGGTTGAGATATTACCATTGAAAGCCAAGGCATTAGAGCTTGGTATTACAGTTCTACAGCCTGAAAAAATCAGGGATACCCAATTTGTAGAAGTATTGAAAAACTTTCAGTCGGACATCTTCGTTGTTGCTGCGTATGGACAGATTCTGTCCAGAGAAATTTTAGAAATACCGAACTATGGGGCATTAAATATTCATGGCTCGCTTTTACCGGATTATCGGGGTGCGGCACCAATTCAACGAGCGATCATTGATGGAAAGAAAAAAACTGGCGTCACCATTATGTTGATGAGCGAAGGGATGGACACCGGCGATATGTTGTCAAAAGCAGAATATCCGATTACGGAATCCACCACCTTTTTGGATCTTTATCGGAGTTTATCACTTTTGGGAGGGCACTTGCTAATTGAAACCATGGAAAAGTTTCTGGCGGGGGCATTAAAACCAGTGCCTCAAGATAATTCAGTGGCCACCTATGCCGAGAAGATACTTAAAGATACCGGGTACATCAATTGGCACAAAAGCAGCCGAGAAATACTGTATTTAATAAATGGTACTGATCCTGTGCCTGGAGCGTATATTGTATATAATGATGAAAAAATCAAATGTTTTTCTCCGGAGATCGTAATCTGGGAAGGTCATGAAAAGCCTGGAACGATTGTTATCGCCGATGATCGGGAGGGTCTTGTCATTAAAACCCAGGACGGTGCCTTAAGAATTGGATCAATTCAGGCGCCAGGAAAAAAGCGGTTGGAAGCCACTGTTTTTTTACGTGGGAGAAAGATGGCAATTGGAACTATTTTAAACTAGCCTAAGCAGATCTTTAGAAAATTGTGCTAGCATTACAAAAAGATCAGGAGGAATACAATGTTTATTTTAGACTATTATTGGACGATGCTGATACTTGTGCCGGGTATTATTTTTGCAGCTTATGCTCAGTATCAGGTAAGTAGCGCTTACAAGGCTTATAGCAAGGTGCCGACAAAAAATGGGATGACAGGGGCGGATGCTGCTCGACGTTTATTAAATGCTAATGGCTTAAATAGCGTTTCAATTGAAAATATAGCCGGGAATTTAACTGATCACTACGATCCGCGGAATAAAACTATGCGTTTATCATCTGGCGTTGGGCAACAGGCTAGCGTGGCCGCAGTTGGCATTGCCGCTCATGAAACTGGTCATGCCATTCAGGATAAAGAAGGGTACTGGCCGCTTAAGTTTCGAGGTTTCATTGTGCCAGTTACCGGTTTTGCAACGAATATTGCCTGGCCTATTTTTTTTATTGGCCTATTCTTTGGGCAAGCTTCTGGTTGGGGGACGATGTTTATGAATCTGGGTATTCTACTCTTTTCATTTAGCCTCTTGTTTACCGTGATCACCCTACCAGTAGAATTTAATGCCAGCAAACGTGCGATTGCTGCACTGGCTGAAAACAATCTGCTACAACCAGGCGAAGAGGTTGGTGTAAAAAAGGTTCTAAGAGCAGCGGCCCTCACCTATGTTGCGGCTGCGCTGATGTCTTTACTAACGTTAATTAGACTAATTATATTAAGAGGTTCAAGAGATTGAAAAACATTCGAAAATTGGCACTGGAAACCCTACTAAAAATTGACTACGATGGGGCTTATTCTAACTTGGAAATTAAGAGAACCCTGCAACGCTTCCCGATAAAAGATGATGATCGTCGACTATATCTTACTATTGTGTATGGCTGTCTTCAAAATCAGATCTACCTGGATTACTTGATTACGCAGCAAAGCAGTCGACCAGTAAAAAAGTTACACAAAGAGGTCAGTGAGATACTAAGAATCGCCATCTATCAACTTTATTTTTTGGATAAAATTCCCAATTATGCAATTGTCAATGAAGCGGTCAATTTAGCTGCTGAAATCCAACCTCAGGCCAAGGGTTTTATTAATGGTGTGTTGCGAAACATCATGCGAAAAATCGATGAAAACGGAAGAGAATTCAAGTTTGAAAATTGGGACAATGAAAAAGAAGCGTTATCGATTCGCTATTCCGTACCGCTGTGGATTGTACATAAGTATTATGAAGCATATGGAGCGGAAAAGGCCGAAGCAATTATGCCGATGCTGAATGAAAAACCTCCCTTTACCGTACGTTGTAATACACTGAAAACATCAAAAGAACAACTGATTCAAGATTTGCAACAGGCTGGCGTTGAGGCATTATCTGCAAGTTTTTCAACAAATGCCATCAATGTGACAAACTTGGGAATTTTTGAGAGTAATATCGAAAATTCCCGCTTATACAGAGATGGTCATTTTTCGATTCAGGATCAGGCGGCGATGCTGACAGTGGAGCGATTGAATCCACAGCCAGGTGATCGGGTTTTGGATATGTGTGCAGCGCCCGGCGGTAAAACTATGTATTTAAGCGAGATTATGAATAATTCTGGGGAAATCGTTGGTCGCGATGTTTATGGCAGTCGGTTGAAACTGGTTGAACAAAGTGCAAGTCGGCTAGGTTGTACCAATATCAGACTAGAAGAACAGGACGGTTGTGAGTATTCGCCAATCGATGAAGCTTCATTTGATAAAATCTTATTGGATGCTCCCTGCACCGGACTTGGAGTCATCAGACGTAAACCAGAGATAAAATATCGTAGTACCAAGGAAGGACGTAAAGCACTTGTTAAAATTCAGAGTACCTTACTGGAAAATGCTGTTCGATATTTAAAACCCGGTGGGGAGCTACTCTATTCAACCTGTACCATTAATAAAGATGAAAATGAAAACCAAATCGGAAAGTTATTAATTAAATTTCCTCAGTTACAGATCATTCCCGATGAACATGGAAGTAACTATACTTATACAAGTCCGTTAATGGAAGGTAGTGACTGTTTTTTTATGTGTCGATTAAAAAAAATGGATGTTTACGAATAGATGGGGTCAAATGAGTGATATTTTGAAATAATGTCAATTTTGAACAAAAAAGAGCTAAAAAAGGAGAATTGAAAAAATTTGAATTTGATCGGTTCTTTTGATATAATAGATCAATCTATGTTAAACATCTCATTGAGTGTAAGGTCTCTCTAATTGTATAGGAGTAAAACATGAAGGAAAATATTTTTGGCAGAGACATCCATGAGTGTGAAGCGCTCATGGTAAGTTTAGGTGAGGCCAAATATCGTGGGAAACAGTTATATCAATGGTTATATGAAAAAAAATGCGAAAAATTCAGTGAGATGACTAACTTTTCCAGTAGTTTGAGAAAAAAAATATCGGATCAGTATGATTTGTTACATAGTAAAATCGAAACCACGCAAGCTGATCCGCATGATGGTACAAAGAAATATTTGATTGAGTTGGAAGACCATCAATACATTGAAGCTGTGTTAATGCACTATGGACATGGTGCTTCGTTATGTGTGTCAACACAAGTTGGATGTAATATGGGTTGCAAATTCTGTGCTTCCACAAAGGGTGGAAAAATCAGAGATTTATGCGCTGGTGAAATACTGGATCAGATCTATTTAGTGGAAAAAAAAGAAAAACTGCGAATTTCAAATGTCGTAATTATGGGAATTGGCGAGCCACTTGAAAATTATCATGAAGTAATCAAATTTATTCGAATTGCAAACTCGGGGTTTGGAATCGGGCAACGAAAAATCAGTCTTTCTACCTGTGGGATTATTCCGGGAATTGAAGCTTTAGCAGAAGAAGATCTTCAGATAAATCTGGCTATTTCACTTCATTCAGTTTTTCCAGACCGTCGAAAGATGTTAATGCCCATTGCCAAACGCTATGATTTTGAACCTCTGATGGATGCCTGCAAAGCTTATTTTACTAAGACGGGAAGACGTATCACCTATGAATATGCTCTAATTGATGGTTATAATGACCGGGATGAAGATATTGGAGAACTCATTAAACTACTCAAAGGAAGTCAAAACCACCTGAATTTAATTGGTTTGAATGAGATTCAAGAAACGTCTTTAAAAGAGAGTCCCCGAATGAATTATTTTCTTGGGGAGCTGACACGACATGGGATTAATGTTACGATGCGACGAAAAATGGGAAGAGAAATTGATGCTGCATGTGGTCAACTTCGAAAAAAAAGATATGAGGATAAGGTGAGTGTATGAAATGTGCCTACGGATCCAATGTTGGATCACTAAGAAAGGTAAATCAAGATGCCTACTTGGCAGCAACCATAAAAAACGTTGATCGTATTTCTTATGTTTTTGCAGTTGCGGATGGCTTGGGAGGCCATCGCAGTGGAGAAATAGCCAGCAGAACAGCGGTGGATTTTATTAAAAATAATCTTTCCGGGATTAAAAATTACTTTGACCCGGAAGAAATGATGTCTTTTGTAAAATCCATTAATCTGGAACTAAAAAAAATAGGTGATGATGAACCCGCACGTTTGGGCATGGCAACCACCCTAACCATGTGTATCGTTGACGGGAATTATTTATGTATTTGCCATGTTGGCGACAGTCGAACTTATAGTATCACAGCCGACGAAATAATTCGATTAACAAAAGATCACTCGCTGGTTCAGATTCTGGTGGATGAAGGCAAGATAACTCAGGAAGAAGCCGAAATACATCCTCAAAAAAATGTTATTACCCGAGCACTAGGAACTGATAACTCTGTGAATGTGGATTTTTATCGATATGAAATAAACCCTCAAGCAACATATCTGATTTGTTCGGACGGGCTTTTTAATATGGTCTGTGATCAGGATATTAAGACCGTAGTTATGGAAAATAGTCTGGAAGATGCAGCAAAAAAACTCATCGATCTGGCAAACATAAACGGAGGCAAAGACAATATTACTGTCGTTTTATTCAAGCCTCTGGAAGGAGTGCCTAATGCTCAGTAGAACCTTAGGAAAACGTTATGAAATTGTCGAGCTGATCGGGCGTGGCGGTATGGCCTATGTATACAAAGCTCGGGATCTAAAACTAAATCGTTATGTGGCAGTTAAAGTGCTTCGTGAAGAGTATACTGAAAACGAACAGTTTATAAAAAAATTTGATCGGGAATCTCAGGCGGTAGCCTGTTTATCCCATCCCAATATAGTCGGTGTTTATGATGTTGGCGTCCAGGATAATATTTACTACATTATTATGGAATACGTTGATGGGATTACCCTGAAACAATATTTAATGCGAAAAGGGCGTTTGGACTATACCGAAGCAACCCGGTTTGTAATGGATATTTCCAATGCATTGCGCTGTGCTCACGAGAACAAAATCATTCATCGGGATATTAAACCTCATAATATTCTGTTAACTCGGGATCTGGTTCCCAAAGTTGCCGATTTTGGAATCGCTCGGGCGATTACCAGTTCGACGGTGACGATGACCAATCAAACCATGGGTTCGGTTCATTATATATCTCCGGAACAAGCCAAGGGCGGCTTTGTGGATGAACGCTCAGATCTTTATTCCCTGGGTATTTTATACTATGAATTATTAACGGGTAAGCTGCCCTTTGATGAAGAAAATACGGTGACAATTGCAATTAAGCACATCCAGGAAGAGATTGTCCCACCAAAATTATTGGAACCCAAAATACCAGAACGGGTCAATCAGATTGTCGTGAAACTGACTCAAAAGAAGCCCGACGAACGGTATCAGAATACTGACGAACTGATGGAAGATCTTGAGTCGGTATTGGAAAATATGAGTTTTGGAGCAGGTGACGGCAATCACCTCGGTAATGATACACACATTATCCGGGAGGGGCTTTTTCATGTTGAAAACACCGGTAGCCATGCAACGGTTCAGCCTGAAGAAGAAGATGATGATGACTATTATTATGAAACGCCAAAAGAAACGGCTGCCAGAAAGAAGAAACGTAAGATCATTCTGATTTCGGTTTTTGCAGCCGTAGCGATCATTGCTATGGGCGTTATGGCCTTTGCCTTCTTTTCAGGAAAGACGGTTGAGGTTCCAGACATAAAAGGCAAAACAACTGACGAGGCAAAAACGGCACTGGAAAAATTGGATCTGGTTTTGGAAGTTGAAAAAGAAGTTTATAACGCCGATGTCGAAGCGGGGCTAATCATTACTCAAAACCCGGAAAGCGGCAAGGAATTACAAAGTGGGAAGACCGTTAAGGTTACTGTCAGTAAAGGCGTAAAGACCGGAACGATCCCATCAGTTATTGGACTAAGTGAAACCGAAGCAGTTAAAGCGATCGAAGCTGCTAATTTTGTGGTCGGTGAAATAAAGCGTGAATACAACAGTAACTATAATGCTGAGATTGTCTTCCAAATGAATCCCAATGGCAACACAACGGCCAATGAAGGAACTAAAGTGACAATATATGTAAGCAAGGGTGAGGATCTGGTTACGGTACCCAGCGTTGTCGGTCAGACCGAAGCGGATGCCAAAAGCACCATCACAAATGCGGGGTTGACTGTTGGAACGATTACCCATGAAACCAGTACCGATTATGCTAAAGGCATGGTTATGAAACAGTCTCCTACTGATGGAAATCAAGTTTCGAAAGGCTCAGAAGTAGCGATCGTGGTGAGTAGCGGTAAGGTCTCTACTCAGAAATTGACGATTGATTTAAGTGAATATATCCAAACCACACCGGCAAAATCAGTCAAGGTTAAGGTTGTATTAACTGCAGCAGATAAAACTGAGACAGTGATTTACGAGGGAACAAATATGTCAGACGATGTTTTTTCAGTTAATGTTGAGGGCATTGGTCGAGAAACCTATGAAGTGTTTATCGATGGATCCAGTGTTGGGACAGGCTACATTGACTTTTGATTCGATGTGACTGCTAAAAACGTGTTTTTATAGCATTTACGGGTTTATACAACAATTAAGCATTCAATTCGTACATTTCAATGAAAGGTTCGACAAAAACGATGTTTCAATTGGTTGTAGAAACCCGTATTTAATTTAAAAAAGTGTGATGAGTACACAAAGTAAGTGTGAAAAAGGAGGGGTGATATTGATAGTTAACGAACAGGAAATTGGCAAAATAATCAAGGGAATCGGTGGATTTTATTATGTGAAAGCTGATAAAAGCCATGACATATTGGAGTGCAAGGCGAGAGGTGTATTACGGCATCAGAAAATCATTCCTACCGTTGGCGATGAGGTGATGATTCAATCAGATAATCCCGGGGAATGGATGATTGAGTCGATTAAGCCCCGAAAAAACATTTTTGTAAGACCGCCAGTGGCTAATGTTGATATTGGCCTTATTGTTTTCTCGATGACTAATCCAAAACCGAACCTACTCTTGCTTGACATGCTTTTAATCAGTTCAGAGATACAAAATGTAAAGCCGGTTGTCTGCTTCACAAAACGAGATTTAACAACGACTGAAGAGGAACAAGCGATAAAGGCAATCTACGAGAAAACCCCCTATCAGTTGTTTTTTTTCAGTAAAAACGATACGGATACCTTGGATAGGATTATTGCAGAAATAGGTGGAAAAACAGCATTTATGGCTGGCCCTTCGGGTGTTGGAAAGTCGACGATGGCAAATTATTTATGTGCTGATCAAACGATGGAAACTGGGGCTTTAAGCCAAAAATTAAAACGAGGAAAACATACAACCCGACATGTCGAGCTTCTGGAAACTAAGAATGGGGGTTATTTATTGGATACTCCGGGGTTTTCATCCTATCAAATTTCTGAAATGATTAAACCAGAGGAACTGCGGGAATATTTTCCAGAGTTTTCTCAAGGGAAGTGTCGCTTTAAAAGCTGTCTCCATAAGGATGAACCAGGCTGCGATATCAAAAATTCTGTTGAATCAGGAATCATCAGCGTAGCTCGATACGAGCACTATTTAAGTTTACTGGAAGAAATTAAGAAGGATCAATATCGATGAAAGTGATCATTTTTACGAACGGAGAATACAAGAGTAAAGATTTTTATGAGACATATATAAATAAAGTAAAGGCAGACTATCTGATTTGTGCAGATGGCGGTGCAAATTTTGCCAGAGAACTAAAACTAAAGCCAAATATTATTATCGGTGATATGGATTCAATTACCGCCGAAACCAGCGAATATTACAAAGCGGTACAACTTGAGATGTACCCACAAAAAAAGGACGAAACAGACACAGAACTGGCAATCATGCATGCGATCAAACGTGGCGCAGATAAAGTGATTGTGCTTGGTGGTTTGGGATCCCGGATGGATCATAGTATTGCAAATATCTATTTACTGAAACGTTTCACGGATGTTAACATCGAAGCTGAGATTGTAAATGAAAATAATCAAATCAGATTACTTGGAAAAACAACAGAATTGAGCTTTCCAATTGGCACGATTGTATCGATTTTGCCGATTGGTGAAAATGTTACGGGATTGACGATTACCGGATTTGAATATCCGATTTCAGCAGGGGAAATGAGTGTAGATAAGCCATATGGGATTAGTAATGTTGTTAATAAAAAGACTCAGCGCATTTCTTTTGAGAAAGGGCTGTTGATGGTCATTGTTGCAGCGGACTAATTTATGGTGCAAAGGGAAATAATTTGAGTGCGTCGGTGTGGTGAGTATCAGACAACAGCCAGACGAGCAAAAACCTGTCTGGCATATTGTTTTGACACAAGAAAAAAGAGTCTGTAAAGACTCTTGAACAATGGTTCCGAAGAAATAAGAGACTAGGCTCTTTCGACTTTACCGGATCTCAGACAACGTGTACAAACACTAATTCGTTGTGGTGTGCCTTCAATTACAACTTTTACTCTTTGTAAATTGGGTTTCCAAACTCGTTTATTGTGTTTATTTGAATGACTAACCTGGTTGCCACTTACAACGGTTTTTTTACATACAAAACATTCTTTAGCCATGACATAACCTCCCTTACGCTTACCTTTTATAAAACAAGGTGTATTATATCATAAAAATTAAAAATAATGCAATAGAAATTTTGACTTAAGTCGAATTATTATGTAAAATAGAGAGATAATAATAGAAGGAGCAATTCGATGAAAATAAATAATGAGTTAGGATATATTGATATTACCCGAAAAGCAATTGCGGATATCGCTGGAAACGCAGCCATGGAATGCTATGGTCTGGTGGGGATGGCTCATAAACGGGGAAAAGATGGTTTGATTGAGATTCTCTCAGGTGACCAGGCGAACAAAGGTGTTGGTGTAATCATCGAAGATGATCGATTAGTGATTGATCTTTATGTTATTGTAGAGTATGCCATTAAAATTTCAGTTGTTGCTGAAAACATCATATCTAATGTAAAATATCGGGTGGAAAAAGAAACCGGTTTAAAAGTCAAACGCATTTCTGTAAATGTTGTAAGCGTGCGTGTGTAAATGGAGGACAGAATGAAAACCCAGACAATAGACGGTGAAATGCTCATAAAAATGTTTCGTTATGGGGCGAAAAATCTTGAAATAAATAAACGAATTGTTGATGAACTCAATGTATTTCCAGTGCCGGATGGCGATACAGGAACCAATATGTCACTTACCTTTAATCATTCTGTTTCAGAGTTTGACAAGATTGAAAAAGTGAATGTCTACAGTGTAGCCAAATCGGCTTCATCGGGGGCTTTAATTGGGGCTCGGGGAAATTCGGGTGTTATCCTCTCGCAGTTGCTAAGAGGTTTTGCTGAAGGTTGTAAAACCCAGGAAGATCTGGATATTGTTTCATTGGCGGGGGCTTTAAAGTTGGCGGCTGATGTGGCCTATAAGGCGGTAATGAAACCCACGGAAGGGACAATTCTCACCGTAGCCCGGGAAATGGGTGAGTTCGCCATGGCGAAATACGAAGCTTATGACAACTTGGAAAGCTTTATCGCAGATGTTATTCATCATGGTCGGGTTACTCTGGATAAAACTCCGGATATGCTTCCAGTGTTAAAAGAAGCTGGTGTGGTTGATGCTGGTGGCCAAGGGCTGATTTGTATTGTCGAAGGTGCTCTCAAGGCACTTCTAAACGAAGAATTGGGTGTGGAACTGGAGATCAAGCCAAGTAATCTGGATAAGTTTGTGGATGACTCCCACATGAAGCCGGAAGATATTACATTCGGTTATTGCACAGAGTTTATTATCCAGGGAGCTGCAGAAATAGATGAAAGCGATTTGAGAGCATATCTGAATACACTTGGTGACAGCGTGGTTGTTGTTAAAGATGATGCCATCATCAAGGTTCACTTACACACGGATAACCCAGGTCTGGCATTGGAACGGGCGGGCAGTCTTGGAAGCCTGATTCGGATTAAAATTGATAACATGCGCGAGCAGTTTGCCGCCAAGGGAAGCAAACCGGATGAAGCACAGATACCCTATGGTTTTATCGCTGTTTCTCCGGGTGATGGATTAACTAAAATATTCAAAGATCTTGGTGTGACCCGGGTTATTTCAGGAGGTCAGACGATGAATCCCAGTACTCAGGATTTTTTGAATGAAGTGGATAAATTAAATGCTGAAACCATTTTTATTTTCCCCAACAACAGCAATATTATTATGGCGGCTAAGCAGGCCAGTGAAATTTCAGATAAACAGGTTCACGTAATTGCCGCTAAAAATATTCCTCAATGCATCGCTGCCATGCTGGCATTTTCGCCAGAGACAAGTCCGCAAGAGAATGCAGCAACCATGTCGGAAGCCATTAATCATGTGGTGACAGGAGAAGTCACTTATGCTGTCAGAGACACCAAAATTAATGGTCTTAAAATAAAAAAATCAAATGTAATTGGGATAACCGGAGGGGAAATCAAATTTACTGGAAAGAGTATTAAAGAAGTCACTGAAGAACTGCTAAGCGATATGGTTGATGAGGAAAGTGAGCTGATATCAATTTACTATGGAAAGGATGTTTCGGAAGAAGATGCCCACATCCTGGCTGCTGAGCTGGCAGACAGTTTCGAGGAATGTGATGTGGAAATGCATTATGGTGGGCAACCACTATATTATTATATTGTCTCGGTGGAGTAATATCAATTCGCAATTATTTATAAAGTATCACGAGGAAAAGCCATGAAATGGGAAGATTCGCTGGATAAAGTTAAAGGGGTGGGACCCAAACGGAGCGAAGCACTGGCAAAGGTTGGAATCAAGACGGTAGGTAATCTTTTGTCTTATTATCCCAAAAAATATATTGACCGTAGCGTTTTTGGGAACCCGGAGCACTTTTTTGAGGATCAGGAAATTTCTCTCAAAGCGACGGTTTTAGATACGGGCCGGGTTCAGCGGATTCGGGGAAATCTTTCGATTTTTTCGTTACCATTGCTATGGGAGAATAAAAAACTGTCGGCGGTATTTTTCAACCAACCCTATTTGAAACATACCTTTCAGGAGAATCAGGACTATTATTTTTATGGCAGGATCAAAAAAGGCTATGGGAGCATAAAGATCACCAATCCTCAATTTGTAAAGGCCAGTAATCCCGGTGTTTTTTTTGAACTGACACCAGTTTACCGGAATATTCAGGGTGTTCCTGGGAGTTTTATCCCGAAAGCACTCAAAGAGATCTTTTGTGAAAGCCTGGAGATTCCTGAATCAATGCCGGAAGTGATCCGTTCTGGGGAAAATCTACTTGATATGAAGAGCGCATTAAAAGCAATTCATTTTCCTGACAAGGCAGAAGATGTCATTTTAGGAATTCAACGACTCAAATTCAATGAGGCCTTGAAAATAAACATGGGGATCATGTCCAGTGCCAGGGAAAAAAGATATTCAGAAATTGATATTAATCTGTTTACCGGTTTGGAACCATTTGTAAACAGCTTGCCATACGATTTGACTGCCAGCCAGCGTTTGGTAATCGACGATATGGTTGCCGATTTAAAGAATGGTCAGGTGATGAATCGGCTGGTTCAGGGGGATGTCGGCTCCGGAAAAACAGTAATTGCTGTGATCGCTGCCTGTCTGATGGCGCAAAATGGTTACCAGACGGCTTATATGGCGCCCACCGAAATATTGGCACAGCAGCATGGGCGCAGCTTTAAGGAACTGTTAAAAAATACCGGTGTAACCGTGGCAGTGGTTACTGGTAGTCTCAAAGCCAAAGAAAGACGTGAAATACTAAAACAGGTTGCTCTAGGTCAGGTGTCGGTGATCATCGGTACCCATGCGCTGATTCAGCAATCGGTGGCGTATTACAATCTGGGGCTGGTAATCACGGATGAACAGCATCGTTTTGGGGTTAAACAGCGGAGTCAGTTATCATCAAAGGGTAACCAACCCCACACCATGGTTATGAGTGCGACGCCGATCCCTCGGACATTGGCGTTGATCCTCTACGGCGATTTATCGGTATCTTACATTGATGAGCTTCCAAAAGGACGGAAACCGATCAAGACTTACTGTTATAATGAAGCATCCCTGCATAAGATCCTGGGTTTTGTTCAGGACGAAATGTCAAAGGGACGGCAGTCTTTTGTGATATGCCCTTTTATTGAGGCTTCGGAAGAACTGGAAGCAGTTCGGGATACAGAGTCTGTATATTTGGAATTACTGCAAAAAATTGATCCCAAATATCGGATGGCATGCCTCCACGGTCGTCTCAAAAGCGAAGAAAAAGAATCAATCATTCAGGCATTCAACCAGGGCAGGATTGATTGTCTGGTGGCAACCAGTATTATCGAGGTTGGCATCGATGTTCCTAATGTCAGCACAATGGTGATTCTCAGTGCTGAACGATTTGGATTATCTCAGCTTCATCAGCTGCGGGGCCGGGTGGGACGCGGAAATCATCAGTCGTATTGTTTTCTGGTTACCAATTCTAAAAGCGACGATACATTGGCCCGAATGAAGGTGATTGTCAATAATCGCAACGGCCGAAAGATTGCAGATGAAGATTTCAAGTTAAGAGGGCCGGGTGACTATTTTGGATTTAAACAGCATGGCTTGCCAAAACTCGGCTTGCTTAATCCCACTGAAGAATTGGCCCTGATAAAGCGAACCAAGGAAATTGCAGAGCTCATTTTTGAATCCCACAATCAGGAAATGATGACATTTAAAAACGACGTGCTGAAGTCATTTTACATTGATATAGCAGACATATCATTAACTTAGGAGGCAAAATGCGAATAATTGCCGGTGAAAAACGCGGTAAGAAATTAACAACCATCAGTGGGGACAGAATTAGACCAACAGCTGACAAAATCAAAGGGGCCGTTTTTAACAGTCTTCAGAATGAGGTGCGGGAGGCAGCGGTTTTTATTGACTTGTTTTCGGGCACGGGGGCGATGGGCCTGGAAGCACTGAGCCGGGGTGTGGAGTCGGCGTACTTTTTTGATCTCTCCAGTGAGAGCATACAAATAACAGCAAAAAATATTCAGTTGCTGGGATATGAGAAGCGTGCCCGGGTCTTTAATCAGTCGGCACAAAGTGGGGTGGAAATGCTGGCGCGGAATAAGATTCTGTGCGACATTATCTTTGTGGATCCACCGTATTGTCAGGTTGATGAGATTTATCACTTGCTGGAAATGATCTCTGAAAAAGAAATTCTTTCTGAAAAAGGAAAATTAGTGATTGAAACAGAAAAATCTGTTATAATGCCATTAGTAAAAAATAAGTTGACGTGTTACAAGTCAAAAAAATACGGTATCACGACAATTAGTTATTATTCTAGGGAGAATTATGAGCACAAAAATTGCAGTTTACCCCGGGAGTTTTGATCCCATAACCAAAGGTCATCTCGACATGATTGAACGAGCTACAAAAATATTTGATAAAGTGATAGTTTGTGTGATGATTAACAGCAGCAAAAACTATCTTTTTAACTGTGAGGAGCGGGTGGCGCTAATTAAAGATTGTCTTGACGGCATCGAAAACGTTGAGGTTGATTTCTATGATGGGCTCTTGATTGATTATGTCAGAATGCGAAACACCAATATTATTGTCAAGGGGCTTCGGGCTTTTTTGGATTTTGAATATGAATTTCAAATGGCATTGACCAATAAGCATCTTGATAATGAGATTGAAACTTTTTTTATGATAACGAGCAATAAGCATTCATATTTAAGCTCGACTTTAGTAAAAGAACTTGTTAAATATCAGGGAGACGTGTCCGATTTTCTCCCCCAAAACGTTGAAAAAGCGATACAAAAGAAGTATGAGGAAGGATGTATGAAATGAGGGTACTTGACTTATTAGCAGAATTAGAAGAAGTCGTGGAAAAAGGAAACACGCTTCCCTTTTCATCTAAAGCGTTAGTAAATCCTGAAGAAGTAATAGAGATTATTGATGAAATAAGAGATTCATTGCCAGAAGAATTGGCAGAGGCAAAAAAAATCGTAGCAGAGCGTAAAAAGATTATTTTTGCAGCCCAAAGTGAAGCGGATCATATTAAAGCGGAGGCTGAAAAAAGATTAAGAGAATTGATTGATACGAATGAGATAACGAAAACAGCTACAGCCAATGCCAATGAAATTATGAGAAATGCGAATATGAGTGCAAAGGCTTTAAAAACTGGAACACAAAACTATGCTGACAAACTGCTTTATAGTTTTCAGATACAGTTAAAAGAAATGAACGATCAAATTGAACAGAATCGACGAGAATTAAAAAACATGAAATAATTGGCAAGGCAAGGGTTGTGTGATGAACACGGCCTTTTTTGTGCCTGGCTACTAAATAAATGAGGTAAAGAAAATGATAGAAATAGGAAAAGTACAAACATTGACCATCGAACGGATAACACCCATTGGAGCATATCTTTCAGATGGATTTGATACAACGGATGTCGTCTTGCTGCCAGAAAAAGAAGTGCCAAAGAACAGCCGGGCTGGGGATCAGATCGATGTATTTATCTACCGGGATTCAAAGGATCGGCTGATATCGACAACCCGGGAACCCAAGATTCAAATAGGTGAATTCGCAGCACTTAAGGTCGCAGATATTACCAAAGTTGGCGCTTTTCTGGATTGGGGTCTGGAAAAAGATCTGTTATTGCCATACAATGAGCAAACGGTCAAGGTTCAAAAAGGCCGGGATTATCTGGTTAATCTGTATACCGATAAAAGTGATCGCTTATGTGCAACGATGAAAATTTATCCGCTACTGAAAGTTGATGCACCTTACAAGGTAGGCGATTGGATTGAAGGCTATGTTTATCAGATCAATCCAGAAATAGGCGCCTTTGTGGCCATCGATAATTTATATCATGGGCTGATATTAATAAAGGATGCAAACTCAGACATTCATTGCGGGGAAAAAGTTCACGCCCGCGTTTCTGAAATTCGAAATGACGGAAAGCTGGTTTTGAGCCCCAATAAAAAAGCCTATAAAGAAATTCCAAAAGATGCTGTTGCCATTCTCACAAAATTAAATGAAAGTCAAGGTTTCTTACCGTATAATGATAAAACCGATGCGTATCTGATAAAAAAAGAATTTAATATGAGTAAGAGTTCTTTTAAACGAGCAGTGGGTAAATTATTAAAAGAGAAAAAAATCAAAATAACGGAAAGAGGCATTGAGAAAAATGGAAAATAAAAAATCCCGGGTTGTTATTATGGGCTGCGAATCCTATGATAACGAACTGGTTTATGAAAAACTGAAAGCTGCCATTGAACTTCTCGGCGGAATCGGACAATTTGTAAACGAACAGGAGCGGATTTTACTCAAACCCAATTTACTAAGAGGAAAAAATCCGGATGCTGCTATAACCACCCATCCGGCGGTATTTGAAGCAATGATCCGACTACTCAAAGAAGCAAATTGTAACCGCATTTCCTTTGGTGATTCACCTGGTTTCGGCGCTCCCGGGGGGGCCGCGAAAGAGAGTGGTCTCGCCGCTATCGCAGCGAATTATGAAATACCATTGAAAGAATTTAGTCATGGACAGCAAATGGATTTTTTGCTGGGTATCGGAACTAAGAAATTTGAAATCGCCCAGGGTGTTTTGGAAAGTGATGCAATCATTAGCCTTCCGAAAATGAAGACGCATGGATTAACCCGGATTACTGGGGCTATCAAAAATCAATTCGGCTGCGTATATGGTTTAAACAAAGGCATGTCACATGCACACTATCCGAATGTCCAAAGTTTTTCAAAAATGCTGGTGGATTTAAACCGGTATCTGATTCCCAAATTACGACTTTTTGTTATGGATGGAATTGTTGCAATGGAGGGAAATGGACCGGCCTCGGGTAATCCGGTGCCAATGAAGGTATTGCTGGTATCAGACGACCCAGTGGCCCTGGATGCGACTTTTGCCAGAATGATCAATCTCGATCCGACCTATATACCGACCATTACTTATGGAGAAGAAATGGAACTGGGGTATTGGAGTGAAGAAAATATTGAAATTCTGGGAGAACCATTTGAACAGTTTTACAATCCTGAATTCGATGTAGTTCGGATTCCTGTCAGTGAAGGAGAGCCTTCGACCCTTTCGGTATTAAAGCCGATTCAGGATTTCATCATACAAAAGCCAGTCGTTGATAAAGAAAAATGCATCGGTTGTGGGATTTGTGAAGCGAGTTGTCCGGTTGAGAAAAAAGCCATCCGGATTGTGGAGCGAAAGCGCAGAAAATATCCTTTATATTTTTATAATCGCTGCATTCGTTGCTATTGCTGTCAGGAAATGTGTCCGGTAGGTGCTATTTCTGTTAAAACCCCGTTATTGGGAAAGATGACCATTTATAAAAATAATTAATGTATCGATACGTTCAAACAAAAATATTTTCTTCATGTGAGAAAAAAGACATTGACAAAATGTCTAAATTTTAATAAGATAATCGGTAATACTTAAAAAGGGAGTGATTCCACTGTTAGCATCAAAATTAATTTTAAAATGTCTTGAACGAGAAAATGTTGAGTTTGTGTTTGGTTATCCCGGAGGTGCCCTCCTGCCTCTCTATGAAGCATTTAGAACATCTCCAATCAAACATATTTTAGTGCGAAACGAACAGACAGCGCCGCATTATGCGAGTGGATATGCCAGAGAATCTGGGCGTGTCGGTGTATGTTTGGCAACATCAGGTCCTGGGGCAACCAATTTAGTAACCGGTATTGCAACCGCTTACCTTGATTCGATTCCCATTGTTGCCATTACCGGTCAAGTGGATCGGGCCCTCATCGGAACAGATGCCTTCCAGGAGGCAGATATCACCGGTGCAACCGCTCCCTTTACAAAACATAGTTATTTGGTTCAAAATGCTGCGGATATCCCCAGAATCATTCGAGAGGCTTTTCATATTGCTTCGACAGGCCGACCAGGACCGGTTCTCATCGATATTCCCCGAGATGTTCAACTGGAGAATGTCAAAACCGGACTCACCTATGACAAAATTGACATTATGGGGTACAAGCCGAATCTCAATGGTCACAGTGGACAAATTAAGCGGGCAATAAAAAAGATAAAAGAAGCGACAAAGCCGGTTATTTATGCTGGTGGTGGCGTTGTTCTGGGAAATGCACAAACAGAACTACTAGCCTTTGCAGAAAAGAACAATATACCCGTAATTACTTCGCTAATGGGGATTGGTGGGTTTCCAGAAGATCATCCGTTATATTGCGGAATCGTTGGTAGCCACGGCTATAAGTATTCCAATGTGGTAATGAATGGTGCCGATTTAATCATCAATATTGGGGCACGAATGTCGAATCGCGCGACATCGCAGTTGACAAAATTTGAAAAGGATACTGATTTTGTTCATATTGATATCGACCCGGCAGAAATTGGAAAAAATATGGAAACAAATATCCCGATTGTCGGAGATGCCAAAACGGTATTGTCCGAACTGGTTCAAAAAGATACCGTTGGTGACCATGCTGGTTGGTTGGCTGAAATTGAAACAATTCGCAGCGAGAACCCGCTGGTTTACGATGCTGATCCGCCATGTAGCGATTTGATTAACCCGAAGATTTTGTTTAAAGATATGTCGGAAATGACTTCAGATAATGCCACCGTTGTGGGTGACGTCGGACTTAATCAAATCTGGTCTGCTCTGTATTATCGGATTATTAAAAACCGCAGATACTATACTTCTGGTGGGTTGGGAACCATGGGCTATAGTATCCCGGCTGCCTGCGGCGCCGCTTTTGCAACCTTGGACAAACCTAAGGAAATATTTATCGTCTGTGGAGATGGCAGTTTCCAGATGAGTATGGGTGAACTGGGAGTAATAGCCGAACATCAGCTGAATGTCAATATTATTCTGATTACCAATACAAAGTTGGGAATGGTGCGACAGCTGCAGTTTGATAACTATGGTAAAGGTCATTATAGTGGAACGGATATTAATTTCGATATTGATTTTATGAAACTGGCCGAAGCCTATGGCATCAAAAGTTTTAAGGTTGATAAAAACGCTGACTTTAACAAGGTGCTCCCGGAAGTAATCAAGCATCAGGGTCCAACCTTGATTCAATGTCAGGTTCATCCTGATTTCATAAGGATATAGGGAGAGTGACAATGGAGAAAAAAACCTGTTTATCATTATTGGTAGAAAATAATTTTGGTGTCTTAAGCCGCATTTCAGGTCTCTTTGCGAGACGTGGTTATAATATTGACAGTCTGACAGTCGGAACCACCGAAAATGCTGAACTTTCCCGGATTACCATTACGGTGACCGGAGATGATCAAATTTTAACCCAAATTAAAAAGCAATTAAACAAACTCATTGATGTAATTACCGTTATTGAGCTAAAACCGGATGAAGCCATTATCAGAGAGTTGGTTTTTATTAAGGTGAAGGCTGATGACACGACCCGATCTCAAATTGTTGAAATTGCCAATATGTTCCGGGCTAATATCGTCGATGTTGCCAGAGAAAGTTTGGTTATTGAAATTACCGGCACACGCTATAAAATCGAAGGCTTCTTTGAAATGGTTGAGCCCTATGGAATTTTAGAGTTTGTCCGATCTGGGGATACCGGTTTACAACGTGGAGGGAAAATATTATCCCATTAATAAAAATCAAAATAATTATGAACAAAACATGCTATCGAACCGCTGGAATTAATTTCAGCGGTTCGTAACCGTTCTGGTTCTTTTGTTTTTTTGTTATTTTACTTAAATTATGAAAAAATATACAATTTTTTACTTGTCAAAAAGTGTATAATTATGAAGACTATCAATTACTGAAATAATTCATTAGCCGAATTTGAAAGGAGTTTATTATATGAGTCATGAAATAAACGAACATGAGCATAATTGTGGATGCGGCTGTCACGGGGAAAAAACAAATCCCTTCACTGAACTAAACCCAGTGTTGGATCGTTATGCTGATATTCCCGGAAGTCTGATTTCGATCCTACAAAAAGCTCAGGAACTTTATGGTTTTTTATCGGTGGAGCTGATGCGTCATATCGCAGCCGAAACCCACATAAGTATTGCCAAGGTTTACGGGGTGGCCACCTTTTACACCCAGTTCCGTTTCGAGCCGGTCGGGAAATACCTGATCATGCTGTGTCAGGGGACTGCCTGTCATGTCAACGGCTCCAAACTGGTGGAAGAAGCGGTGATGGACTATCTCAAGATTAAGGAAGGCGAAACCACCGCCGATGGTCTGTTTACCCTGAACAACGTGGCCTGTCTGGGGTGTTGCAGTTTATCTCCTGTAATGATGATCAACGACGATACCTATGGTCAGCTGACCAAAGAAAAGGCCACTCATATTCTGGCCGAGTTAAAAGAAAAAGCCAGTAATGAAGGGACTGATTCAGAGACCAGCATCCAGGAGGTGACGGCATGAAAATTATTATCGGATCAGGCAGCTGCGGCATTGCCGCCGGCGCCCACAAGGTACAGAGCGCATTTGAAACCATCATCGCCGAAAAGGGTCTGGAGCTGTCCGTTGAACAAACCGGATGTATCGGCACCTGTTACCTGGAACCCATTGTTGACGTGGTTGACGATGCTGGCAACAAGGTGACCTTTGTCAACGTCACCACCGACGATGCCCGGCGGATTATTGACTACTACGTGGTTGCCCAAAAAGAACTGACGGATTTACAGATCTCTCAGGATGACCTGACCATGATTGGCAAACAGAAACGGATTGTGCTGCGCAACTCCGGGATCATCGATCCCGAACGGATTGACGACTATCTGGCCGTTGACGGCTACCTGGCCGCCCGGAAATGTCTGACCGAGCTGACCCCGGAAGCCATCATCGAAACCGTCAAGATTGCCGGTTTAAAGGGCCGGGGCGGGGCCGGTTTCCCCACCTGGTTCAAATGGGACGCCGCCCGGAAATCCCCCGGAACCACCAAATATATGGTCTGTAACGCCGATGAAGGCGACCCCGGCGCCTTTATGGATCGGTCCGTGCTTGAAAGCGATCCCCATGCTTTGATTGAAGGGATGTTAATCGGGGCCAAAGCCATCGGTGCCAGCGAAGGCGTTGTTTACGTACGGGCCGAATATCCCCTGGCCATTGTCCGTTTGCAGAAGGCCATCGACCAGGCCCGGGAAAAAGGCTATCTCGGCTTAAATATCTTCGACACCGGGTTCGACTTCGACTTGCGGATCAAAGCTGGCGCTGGCGCCTTTGTCTGCGGCGAAGAAACCGCCCTGATCGCCTCACTGGAAGGGGAACGGGGCATGCCCCGTTTAAAACCACCCTTTCCGGCCCAGAAAGGCTACTGGAACAAACCCACCAACATCAACAACGTCGAAACTTTTGCCAATGTGCCCTGGATCTTCCGTAACGGCGGCGACGCCTATGCCGCTCTGGGCACCAGAGAGAGCAAAGGCACCAAAGTTTTCGCCCTGACCGGCAAGGTCAGAAAAGGCGGTCTGGTGGAGATCCCCATGGGATTGACATTAAGAGATGTTATTTTTGATATCGGTGGTGGAATTAAACAGGATAAAGCCTTTAAAGCCGTGCAAATGGGGGGGCCCTCCGGCGGATGTATCCCCGCCAGTTTACTCGATACCCAGATCGACTACGCTGAAATCACCAAAACTGGTGCCATCATGGGCTCCGGCGGGATGGTGGTCATGGACGAAACCACCTGTATGGTGGACATGGCCCGATTCTTCCTCGATTTTACCTGTAAAGAATCCTGCGGCAAATGTACCTACTGTCGGGTGGGTACCACGCGGATGCTGGAAATCCTCAACCGGATTACTGCAGGTGAAGGAAGAGACGGCGACATCGAACTGCTTGAAGAACTCTGTTACAAGATCAAAGACGGTTCCCTGTGCGGCCTCGGTCAGACCGCTCCCAACCCGGTGCTGACCACCATCAAATATTTCCGTAACGAATACGAAGATCATATTTACAATAAAAAGTGTACCGCCAGAAGCTGCAAGCCGCTGTTAACCTACACCATTGATAAAGACAAATGCGTCGGCTGCGGTGCCTGTAAAAAGAACTGTCCCGTAGATGCGATTAGCGGCGAAAA
>NZ_LKEU01000030.1 GCF_001766835.1 Acetobacterium wieringae
TGGTGGTGAGCACCCGGACCCCCCGGGTCATTGAATCCCGCAAAACCAACCTGGAGCTGCTGCTTTCAAAACATATCGGCGACTGCGTCGCCCCCTGTAAGCGGGCCTGTCCCGGCACCACCGACTGCCAGGGCTATGTCGGTTTAATCGCCAATGGCGAATTCGAAGAAGCCTTGAAGCTGATCAAAGAACAGCTGCCCCTGCCCGGGGCCATTGGCCGGGTCTGTCCCCATCCCTGTGAAGATGCCTGCCGTCGCGGCGAGGTCGATCAACCGATTGCCATTGCCTGGCTCAAACGCTTCGCCGCCGACTTTGATATGACCCATAACATGTTCATGCCCGAAATCAAGAACGCCACCGGTAAATCCATTGGCATCATCGGCGGCGGTCCCGGTGGACTCACCGCCGCCTATTATCTGATCCAATCCGGTCACGCCGTCACCATTTATGACGCCATGCCCAAAATGGGTGGGATGCTCCGTTACGGGATTCCCGAATACCGCCTGCCCAAAGGGGTCGTTGACGAAGAAGTGGGACTGATCGAAGACATGGGGGTCGTCTTTAAAAACAATACCCGCATCGGCGTCGATCTCCCTTTTGAGACCATCCGCAACACCCATGACGCCGTCTATGTGGCCCTGGGTGCCTGGACCAGTTCCGGCCTGAGATGTGACGGCATCGATGCCAAGGGCGTCATCGGCGGGATTGAGCTGCTGCAGCAGGTGGCCAATAACGAACCGATTACCCTCGGCGAAAAAATCGCCATTGTCGGCGGCGGCAACACTGCCATGGACGCCTGCCGGACTGCTATCCGGTTAGGTGCCAAGGAAGTCTACAACATCTACCGCCGCACCAAAGCCGAAATGCCGGCTGAGGAAATTGAAATCAGCGAAGCTGAAGAAGAAGGGGTGATCTTCAAGAACCTGACCAACCCCATCGAAGTCATTAAGGGTGACGACGGCCAGATTGTCAAAATCCGGCTCCAGAAAATGGCCCTGGGTGAACCCGATGCCAGCGGCAGAAGAAGTCCAGTCCCCATCGAGGGCGAAGAAGAGATCCTTGATATCGATACCCTGATTCTGGCCATTGGCCAGGGCATCAACCCGGATGGCATCGGCACAGCGAAAACAGAAGAAAACAGTGATGACAACCGTCTGGCGCTGACCAAATGGAATACCGTGCTGGCCGACGAACAGACATTTCGGACGAATCTGGATGGCGTGTTTGCCGGCGGCGACTGCATCAACAGTGGTGCCTCCATTGTCATTAAAGCCGTTGGTGATGCTAAAAAAGCCGTGCCCTTTATCGAAGGCTATTTAAACGGCGAAAGCATTGCCTACCACGAACCCTATTACGTCATAAGAGAAGCGGTCGATCAGGACTATCTCGAAAGCATCAAGAAAAACAAACGCCCGGCAATGACCCATTTAACCCCAGACGCCCGCAATGATAACTTCCTGGAAGTGGTGGAAGGCTATAATCCCCTTCAGGCCGTTGAAGAAGGCAAACGCTGTCTCGAATGTGGTTGTCAGGATTACTTTGAATGCAAGCTGGTATCCTATGCCAACGCGTATGAGGTTAAACCCGAACGCTTTAAGGGCAAGAACCCGGAAGCCAAGATTCAGGACGACCATCCCTTTGTGATCCGGGACAACAGCAAGTGCATCACCTGCGGCCTCTGTGTCCGGGTCTGCGACGAAATCGTCGGCGCCGAGGCCCTCGGCCTGGTCGACCGCGGTTTTGAAACCATCGTCGAACCAGCCCTACGCCAACCCTTAAAAGACACCGGCTGCGTCAGCTGCGGGATGTGCATCTCGGTCTGTCCCACCGGTGCTTTAAGAGAAGGGCTCACCGGGATAAAACAGATTCCCCTCGATACCAAAAAGACCGAATCCACCTGCGGCTACTGTTCCGCCGGCTGCCAGATCGTTATCGAATCCAAGGGTGATACCATCATTAAAGCGATCCCCCGGTCAAACCATCAGGACCTCAACCAGGGCGTGATGTGCGGCCGCGGCCGCTTTGGCACCAACCTGGTCCAGTGGGGCGATCGCATCACCACCCCGCTGATCAGAAACAAAGCCGGCGAACTGGAAGAAGCCACCTGGTATGATGCCCTGGTGACCATTGCCAAAAAATCCCAAAGCATCGCCGCCCGCTATGGTGCTGAAGCTGTGAAGATGGGCATCTCACCCAAGTATACCAATGAGGAAATTTATACCTTTGCCCGGCTGGCCGAAGTACTCCGGGCGGAAACCTTCAGCTTTTCCAACCGCAGTCACGGCGGAACAGCTGTCCTCCAGGGCGACTTTCAGATCCGGGACATGGAGGCGATTGTCAGCGCCGATACCATTCTGGTTCTGGGGATGCTGCCAGCGGACAATCCGATTGTCAAGTATAAGTTGATCCAGGCATCAAAAAATGGCGCAACAATCATGGCGATCAATCACCGCGAAAGTGGCTATGGTAAGCTGGGCCGGGAGTTTATCCTTGGTTGTGACCAGTTGTCATTTTTAGGAGAAATTACCAAACATGTGCTGGAAAACAGCAAAGTCAAAAGAGATCTTGCAAATCTGGAGCTGCTGAAAACCTCGCTTTTTGATTTTGATATCTGCGAGGACGCCAGAGCAATCGGCGAAAGCCTAATCCAGGCCAAAAATCTGGTGATGGTTATCGGGGACAAGTACGTCACCGAAGAAGCGGCGGCAATGCTCGGCAATCTGCTGGCGCTGCTGGGTAAAGCCGACGGCAAACGCAGCGGGATTTTCCCGGTGGCAACTAAAAACAACAGTCTGGGCCTCAATTATCTGGGGGTGCAAAACACGGCCGCTGTTTTAAGCGAAGCAAAAGCGTTGCTCTTATTTGGCGAAGATCCCAGTACTGATTTAAGCCGATATGATCTCCTGATGGTTCAGGATACCCACCTGACCCAGGCTGCTGAAAAAGCCGATGTGGTACTGCCGGCCCTGGCCTTCCCGGAAGTCAATGGCACCTTTGTCAATACCGAAGGACGGTTGTTAAAAGTTAAAAAAGCCGTTGAGAATCCCTTGGAATTCAGCAACATTGAGATGGCCCAGGCGATTGCCGACATTCTTTCGGCAGATCTTGGTTTGGCCTGCCCGAAAAAAATAAGAAAAGCCATTGAAAAAGATCACCCGGCATTTCGGGAGGTGGAAGCAGGGGAGCTGTTAATGCATTTTGCAGCAGAGCAACCAGGCTTGGCGCTAACTCCCTATGTCGATGGTCGGCTGTTTACGGAACTGCCGGGTACCGATTATCTGATGAATACCGTTCAGGATGAATTGAACAAGTTCGTTAAAGCCTAAAAAATTTAAATTTAAATCTAAAAAAAAAGTTTAAAAGAAATTTCCTGATTGATACATAGGTGATCAATCAGGAATATCTTTGTTAAGAGAAAAATAAAAACAATAGTAACAATTGATGTGGCAGGTCATGCACGATGTAATGATCTAAAGCCGATTATTACATCGTATTACATTTGATCGTTTCATTAAATAAGCTAAACTAATTTTAAAACTTAAAAAAACTCTGTCTCGAAAAAATCAGGATGATCTGATTTCAATCGAGATAGAGTTTTTAAAAATTAACGTTTATAGACTAGCGATTATTCACTTATGCCTGTGGTGATAGCTCAGGTTCTGAAATAATTTCAGATTTCTTTGAGCAAAGTTCTGGCAGCAGGAAAACGAGCACTGCGACGATTGCCATGCAGCCACCAGCCAGGATAAAAAAAAGCTTCATATCAGAACCGGCGATGGGTGTAATAATAAATGTTGGGATTAAAACGCCACCCATTAATTGCAAGGTTGCGGTAAAACCACCGGCGGTACCGGCGTATACTGGTCCGATTTCAGGAAGCTGAATAGGAATTGTCATTAACAAAGGAATCTGGCCAGCCAGAGCAGCACCCGTTAAAAACAGGCTGATGCCCAAAAGAAAACCAGCCGGGGCACTCCAGGCCAGAGCTGCACCGAGGGCAGAAACCATGGCCAGGATCAATAAAACGGGTTTCATTTTACCGACTTTGCTGACGATTAGGGGTGAAATCAGACAACCAACCAAACTGCCAATCAGCATAATTGAACCATAGCCGCCAGCGGCAACGGCATCAATACCGCGACCAACCAGCGCCGTTGGTAAAAAGGAACTGATGGCAATATTACAGGCGACAATTCCCATGAGACAAAATCCAACAATCCAGACCGGGCGACTTTTTGCGACCACCTTAACGGCCATTCCCAAAGTCGCCGTTTCAAAAGCTGAATCGCTGGATGCTGTTTGTTCGGGATTTTTAACCACTAGCAGCCAGAGAATCGTTCCGACAACACTAATGATTGCTGCAAAAATAAATGCACTGGTAATACTTGGGAAAAAGGCGGTTGTTCCCATCCCCAGGGTCATCGCCAAGGTTGATGATGCCAGCAGGATACTCATCATTGAGCTGATTTTTTCTGCAGGAAAATAGCTGCCGATGATTTTTGCGCCGTTTGCATTTAAGAAAGCAGCACCAAATCCAGTTAAGATCATATAAATCAATAGCGTGTTTGAATCAGTGGCAGTGACTCGTAAACAAGTCCCAATAGCTGTAACAACTAATGCGATGCCGATAACTTTCTTGATGCCAAATTTATCAACCATTAAACCGGCAATCAGACTGAATAAAATGGCTGGAATCATTGGGGCTGAAAATAAGCTGCTGAATTGGCTCATTGATAAATTGAATTGTTCAATTAATTGCGGTGCCAGGGGGGATAACTGATATTGGGTATAGCTTGGTGAAAATAATGCCAGACAGGCAATCGCCAGAACGATCCAGGAATAGTTTTTGTTTTTCATGTGTTGATCTCCTTAATGAATGGCACGAACAATACCGGAGTATTGTTTGTGCCATCTTAATAAAATTGTCAAAAATTGAATGTGCAATCAGGGGTTAATCGGTTTAATAACGGCCAATATCACAGGCCACCTGATGAGCGGCCGAGGTGGCATCGTAAATATTTTTCGGGGTGACGCAGTCGCCAATCTGATAAAATTCTGGGGCACATGTCGAAAGAGCCAGAGCATCTTCCCGGAGCGGTTTCTGTCCGATAGCATAGATAACCGTATCGGCAGGGATAGTGCGGACGCCGTCAGCATCTTCTACAGTCAGTCCAGTATCAGTGATTTCCAGAGCTTTGGTGGAAACGCAAAGCTTGATATTGGGGTGACGGGTCAGTTCATCGCCCAGCGCCACACCGTGAACCAGTGGGAAGCCGCCGGGTAATTCCATTAAGCCGCCCATCCGGTTGGAGGTGCCTTCAACCGGAGGTGGAGTGGCAATGGTGCCGGGTGCCATTTCGACAATGGTGATGTCACGGCCCAGGCTTGACAGGAAGATTGCCAGCTCCAGACCAACCAGTCCGCCACCCATAATGACGGCATGCTGGCCGACTTGTTCGGGATGATAATACACTTCTTCGGCGCCGACGGCTTTGGGGCTGTCGATGCCTTTGATATTGGGAACCAGCGGCCGGGCGCCCATGGCGGCAATGATCACGTCGGGATGGAAGGATTCGGCCAGTTCCGGGGTGATGGCGGTATTAAAATGGACTTCAATGGCAGATCGGGATACTTTTAACGCCTGGCGTTTAAGATAGGTGTCCAGATTTGATTTAAAAGGGATTTTTTCCTCACAGAGCAGCGCCCCGCCCAGACGATCGGTTTTTTCGCAGAGAATCACCCGGTGTCCCTGTTTGGATGCCGTCAGCGCTGCCTGCATCCCGCCGACACCGCCGCCGGCAACCAACACCGTCTTTTTATGAGCCGGTAATGGGGCTGTCAGACTGGCTTGCTCCCGGCCAATTTCGGGATTAGTGGCACAGTAGAAAACGCCGTCGATGGTGCTGTTGGAGAAGCAGTAAAAACAGCGCAGGCAGGGGTTGATCTCATCGGCTCGTCCCAGTCGGGCCTTGATTGGCAGATCGGGATCAGCCAGGGTTTGACGGCCCAGATTGACGACGTCCACCTGGCCGGAGGCAATCAGCTCTTCCATCATTTCGGGATCAGTCAGGGCACCAACCGTGCCAACCGGGGTTTCGACGTGCTTTTTAATTTCAGCGGCATAGGAGGTATTGCAGCCATCTGGCAAAAACATGGTGGGATGGGTTTTCATAGCTGCCGAATCGATTTCATGATGACCCACTGAAACATGAATCATTTCAACTTTACCATCTAATAGCTTAGCAATTTTAATTCCTTCATCCAGATCGTAACCATCTGGCAGACATTCGGTGGCACTCATTCTAAATTCGATGGGCATATCCGGGCCGACCCGCTTACGAATGGCTTCGATAACAGCCAGTGGAAAACGCATCCGGTTTTCTACTGAACCGCCCCACTTGTCAGTCCGTTTGTTGTCCCGAGGTGAGAGGAACTGATGCATCTGCCAGCCGTGACCGCCGTGGAGGGTGATCATGTTGTAGCCGCACTGACGGGCAAAGGAAGCCGCGTCGCAGTATTTTTGAATCATCGCATCAATCTGCTCATCCTGCATGGCGCGGATTTCCACCCCATCCTCGCGAATCCCGTCAATCGTGCCGTAAATAAAGCCGGGATTGACCGGCATTAAACCCAGGTTGGCATTTTGGCCGGCATGGCAAAGTTCAATACCGGCCACGGCACCATGGCGGGTAATGGCAGTACTGACTCGGGTCATGTTGACCTTTCCAAGGATATCGTTGCCCCGCATTTGAAAGGGGTGGCTGCGGCCATATTCACCGTCGATGATCATGTCGCCGACACAGACCGAAGCAAATCCGCCCAGAGCTTTTCGCTCATAAAAATAGGCGGCTTCTTCGGTTAAAAACCGGTCGCTGGTTAAACCGGGATAATCCTGGGGGGCAGAAAAGATCCGGTTTTTGAGAAGTGTTTTACCCAGTTTGATGGGCTCAAACAAATGTTTATACTTTAATTCTGGCATAATGACAATCTCCTTCAATTTTTATAGATAACTAAATTTTATAACAAGAACGTCATCGCAGCATCACACCAATGGCTGAAAATGCGGGCCGGAATTTCGACAATTACTTAAATGTTAAAAAATTAAAAACATGATAAAATAAAATAGATTAAAGATTTAAGAAAATACAAAGGAAGAACAAAAATGAAAATCAAAATTCCCATGATTCTGGATCAATTAAATGACGATAACTTTGAGTACGTTGAGGGTGCCGCTGGCGATCAGCTGGGGTTTTCCAGCGTCCGGTTGCTCAAATCCTCGGAACAGGGGTATAAGAAAGAGGTCTTATATCTGGGATCAGCAGCCGTAATGCAACAGATTGATTCGCGTCATCTGCCATCCCAACTGATTTGCCTGGCCGATTCGTCCCTTCAGTTTGAAAATAACAAGGTTCATAACATTGATCTGGCGCTGATCCATTCAGATTGTGATATTGAGGTATTATTGGAAAAAATCGCCGACATCATCAGCGAATATCACCAGATCTATACTGAAATGATCAGGCGGATCACCGACAACAGAGGGTTGGCTGAAATCATCAACGCGATGACTCCGATTCTCGGCAATCCGCTTTATGTGGCCGATGCAGATTTTAAGGTGTTGGCCCGAACCGACTGCGTCCTGGAGCAGCCGGATCAGTGGCGGCATATTGTTGAAAATGGCATTGAGGACGGTTATATTTCCAGCTCAGTCAATGATTTTTATTATATGAAAGACCTGGTACAAAAAACAGAGCATCAGCATGAACCGGTTTTCTTTTCTGGCAATGCGCTTTATCCGCACTCCTTTTGCACCATGAATTTAGCCAGCCGCAATAAAAAAATAGGTCTGGTGACCGTTTTTGAAACCGAGCGCCCGTTTTCAATCGGCACAAAAGCAACCATTGAATTTTTCAGTGACCTCCTGATCATGGAAATACAGAAAAATCTGACCTTAATCAGCAATGAAGGGGTCAAACTGGGCTACCTGTTTGCCGAAATTCTAACCGGTAATCATCATTCCGAAAATGAGCTGAGAAAAGTCGTCAATTACGTCGATATTGCCTTTCCGGAAAAGTTTTTTATCGTGGCTTTGAAATCCCGGCATGATAAGCGCAACCGCTATGAGATGACGTTTTTAAGGAAAAAAATCATCAGTCTGGTCAAAAACACCATTTGTATTATTCATCAGAATAATATTGTCATGCTGGCCAACGAAAGCAGCAGCCAGTTTAGCGGACAGGGTTTGTCCGAAATTGAAAAATGGCTCCAGGATACACAACTAGTTCTTGGAATCAGTGATGACGGCTCTGATATTAAACAGATCCGAAAATCATATCAGGAAGCACTGACGGCAATCGAATTGGGACTGAAATCGGAACGGGAGGATGTGATCTTTTTATATGACCGTTACCGCTTTGTCCATTTGATGGATGTGCTGGCGAATCTGGAAAACAGTGAGGCGCTTGGTCATCCCGCCCTTGCTAGACTGCAGCGGTATGATCAAAAAAAAGGTGCCAATCTGTTGGAAACCCTTTACTGTTATATGAAAAACGGTCGTTCCCAGGCCCAGACCGCCAAAGAATTGCATCTGCATCGCAGCTCCCTGCAATATCGGTTGACGAAAATGGAAGAAGTTATGGGTGTGAAGTTGAATCATTATCAGACCTTTTTACATCTGCAGCTGACCTATGAGATGATGAAGCAGTTAAGCGTTGCTAAAATAGAGTAAATGACACAATAATAAAACTTGTACATTGTTTAATTTTAGTTTATAATTAAACGTCAAGTAATAAACCAGCTGTATCTTCTGTGAATTCCCAGTGGATACAGCTTTTTAAATGGATTAAAATAAGTTTATAATAAAAAAGAAAGCAGAAAAAAGTGATAAGTAAAAAATTTAACCAGTACCAATTAAGCGATGAGCTCCTAAAAGCCATTGAAAAACTAAATTTTGAAAACCCGACCAAGGTTCAGGAAGCCGTGATTCCGATTGCTTTGGAGAAAAAAGATATTCTTTGCAAAGCCCAAACTGGCAGCGGCAAAACGGCGGCCTTTGGGATTCCGATCTGTGAACTGCTGGACTGGGAAGAGAACAAACCTCAGGCTCTGGTGCTGACCCCGACCCGGGAACTGGCGCTGCAGGTCCACGAAGATATTTTTAACATTGGCCGCTTCAAGCGAGTCAAGGTGTCAGCCCTTTATGGAAAATCACCGATCCGCCGCCAGGAAAAAGAGCTGAAACAGAAAACCCATGTGGTGGTGGGAACCCCAGGCCGGGTTATGGATCATATTGAACGGGGAACCTTTATTACCGATGAGATCCGTTTTCTGGTCGTCGACGAAGCTGATGAGATGCTGAATATGGGTTTTATCGATCAGGTTGAGGAAATCATCAATGAAATGCCTAAAAATCGAGTCACGATGTTGTTTTCGGCGACGCTGGAAAATGAGATTCAACGGCTGTCAAAAAAATACATGAACGATCCCCAGATCATCGAGATTGAAACCGAGGCCAAACGGACCGATGCGATAGAACAGTTTGTTTATCAAACTGGCCATGACGATAAACTGGATGTGTTAAAGGATGTGCTGGTGGTGGAAAATCCCGACAGCTGCATTATTTTTTGTAACACCCAGGAACAGGTCAACACCATTTATAATCTGTTGGGCAAAGATAATAAGGCCTGTGAAAAGATTCACGGCGGTATGGAACAGGATGACCGTACCCTGGTTATGCAGCGCTTTAAAAAGGGTGCCTTTCGTTATCTGATCGCCACCGATGTGGCAGCTCGGGGGATTGATGTTCATGAGATTTCGCTAGTCATTAATTTTGATGTCCCCTGGGAAAAGGAAACCTATGTCCATCGCATCGGCCGGACCGGTCGTCGGGGCACCACTGGTAAAGCGATTACCCTGGTTTCGGCAAAAGAAGGCCGTTTGTTTAGGGAGATTGAAAATTATACCGACAAAGAAATTATTGAAAAAGAGTGTCCGACTTTATCCACGGTCCATTCGCTAAAAGCGGCCTTTATTGAAAAGCTGCAGGAAAAACCAGAGGAAAAGCTGGATAAAGCTCATGACCTGACCAGGGAGATCACCAAGATCCATATCAATGCCGGTAAAAAGACCAAAATGCGACCGGTGGATATTGTTGGGACGCTGTGTAATCTGGAGGGGATGACCGCTGCGGATATCGGCGTGATCACGATCCTGGATGTCTCCACCTTTGTGGAAATACTCAATAACAAAGGCCCCCAGGTGCTAAAAGAACTGCAAACCCGAAACATCAAGGGACGGCCGAGAAAGGTAACTCTGGCTGAAGATAAGCCGGTTACCATGGCCCGAAAAAAACCGATTCGTCGATTTTATTAATTAAATTTAGTGCTTTACGTGAGGATCCCATGGATTATTTAACCGCCATTACCGCATTTAAACCCGGATCAGCTCAGGAACAGGCCGATCAGCAGACCTTTATCCGATTTATTCATAATAATCCGGATGTTTTGCTCCGGGACAATAAAATTGCCCATCTGACCAGTTCCGCCTTGATTTTTAATCCGGCACGGGATAAACTGTTAATGATCTACCACAATATTTATCAGTCCTGGTCCTGGACTGGAGGGCATGCCGATGGCGAAGTAGATCTGCTGCAGGTGGCAATCCGGGAAGCCAAAGAAGAAACCGGATTAAGCACGGTGACAGCCATGTCTGACAATATTATTTCATTGGATATTTTACCGGTTTTTGGTCATCTTAAAAACAATCAGCCGGTTTCAGCCCATTTACATTTATCAGTGGCCTATTTACTTTCGGCTTCTGAGGATGAACCACTGGCCATCAAACCGGATGAAAACAGCGGGGTCCGATGGATTGCCATCCCCGAACTGGCCAACTATGTCAGTGAACCCCATATGCAGGCGGTTTATGATAAAATTTTAAATAAGCGCTGATCATTACTATTTAGTTTGGAATTATTTTGATGAGCGTTAAAAATCAAGGAGGGTCTATGTCAATATCGAAAGCCATTGAATTTTCTGCCAAAGCCCACGAAGGTCATTTCCGCAAGGGTTCCCAGGTTCCCTATATCACGCATCCCTTTGAGGTCGCCAAAATTCTTAGCGAAGCCGTCGACCCGGAAGAAAACGAAGTCCTGATTATGGCTGGACTGCTCCACGATACGGTTGAAGATACCGATACCAGTCTGACGACCATCCGTCGGGAATTTGGCGATGCTGTTGCTGATCTGGTCGCCTCCGACTCGGAAAATAAAAGCTTGCCCTGGGAAGCCCGCAAGCAGCATACCATCGATTTTTTAAAAAATGAAGCAACCCGGGAGATGCAGATGCTGGCCTGTGCTGATAAGCTGGCTAACTTAAGAAGTGTTAAAGCCGATTACGAAAGAATCGGCGAAGAGGTCTGGGATATTTTTGTCAGAGGCAAGGAAAAGCAGGCCTGGTATTACCAGGGCGTGCTGGATGCATTGGCACCGCTGGAAGGCTTAGCAATGTATGCTGAATTGAAAGCACTGATACAGGAGATCTTTGACTAAAAGAAGAAATCCTGTTAGAAACAAACAACGTGAAGAGGCAGAAGTACGGAGTGTTAATTCCTTGGATTGTGTAAGGAATTATCTGGCTTGACAAAACCACTATATACAAGTATAATTCTAAACAGTTTATTAATACGTACAAGGTTACCCAATTAAACAATTAAAAGTATAACTGTGATATGAAATCACTGGAAGTCATGAATGTTGTGTGAGCACATTTATGGCTTTTTTTGCGCAATGCAACTAATGTTTAATGATCGGTAATATAGTACAATTATTTTTTTAGTCAATCGATTGGAAAATAACTGTAATTAGCAGGTATGACCGTCCCTCAAATCAAGAAAATACGCAAAATTTTTCAGCCCCTAAAAATTCACAGATAATGTGAAAATACCAACAAAAACGCAGCCATGAAGGTTTTAAATTCCCCAGCGGGATGAAATTTTCATGGTTTTTTTATATACAAATCAGTGATAAAAATATGAGAAACACAGGAGAAAAGATGAAGAAAAAAATTATATGTTTAGGATTGGTCTGTCTGATGTTTGCCATGATGCTAACTGGTTGTGCCAGCAATGGTGGAACCGATAAAAAAACAGCACGGGCCGCTGACGAGTTGGTATTGGCCATTGGTGGGGAACCGGATGACGGTTTTGACCCCACCACCGGTTGGGGTCGCTATGGCTCGCCATTGTTTCAGAGTACCCTGCTGACCCGGGACAACGATCTGAATATCGTGAACGATTTGGCCACCGGTTACATCATCAGCGACGATGGGTTGACATGGACCTATCAGATCCGCAAGGATGTGAAGTTTTCTGATGGCACCCCATTAACTGCCGCCGATGTTGTATTCACCTACGAAACGACCGCCAAAAGCGGATCAGTGGTGGATTTAAGCGTGATGGCCAGTGCCAAAGCGATTGATGATTATACCGTGGAATTCAAGCTGAATAAACCCCAGTCAACCTTTCTTTATACAACCGCTGCCCTGGGGATTGTGCCAAAAGCCAGCTATAGCAGTGATTATGCCCAGAAACCAGTGGGTTCCGGTCCCTATAAATTTGTACAATGGGACAAGGGTCAACAGCTGATCGTTGAAGCCAACGCCAATTATTATGGGACTAAACCTGAATTTAAGAAGGTGACCTTCCTCTATCTCAGTGAAGAAGCGACTTTTGCCGCTGCTAAAGCTGGTGAAGTGGATATGGCGTCCATTGTTCCCTCACTGACCAGCCAGAAAGTGGATGGGATGACCCTAAAGACCGTCGATAGTGTTGACAATCGGGGGATTTCCCTGCCTTATGTCAAATCGGGTACTGCCACAGCCGAAGGTTATCCCATCGGCAATGATGTCACCTCAGACCTGGCCATTCGTAAAGCGATTAATTATGCCATTGATCGACAAAATCTGGTCGACGGGGTTTTGCTTGGCTATGGTTCTGAAGCCTACTCAGTCTGTGATGGATTACCCTGGGGCAATACGGAGACAGCAATTACCGATGGTGATAGTGAAGGGGCTAAAAAGATGCTGGCCGATGGCGGCTGGGTTGATAGTGACGGTGATGGCATTGTTGAAAAAGATGGCGTCAAAGCCGAGTTCACCCTGATCTATTCATCATCCGACAAGGTCAGACAATCATTGGCAGTATCTGTGGTGGATATGCTTGCACCAGTTGGTATCAAAGTCAATGTGGAGGGAAAAAGCTGGGATGAAATTTACAAGCTGATGTTTTCAAATGCAGTTCTATTTGGCTGGGGAAGTCACGACCCGATCGAGATGTACAATATTTACTATAGCGGCAACGCTGGTATTGAGACCAATGATCCCACCTTCTACAAAAATGATAAGGTCGATGCCTATATGAATCAGGCCCTGGCTATGACCGATGAAGCCGCTGCCAACGAACTCTGGAAAAAAGCCCAGTGGGATGGCCAAACGGGCTTCAGTACCTTGGGCGATGCTCCTTGGGCCTGGCTGGTAAATATCGATCATCTTTACCTGGTGGATGACAGTCTGGACATCGGCCAAAATCGCACCGAGCCCCATGGTCACGGTTGGCCAATAACAGCGAATATTACCGAATGGCACCGAAAATAAAGATGAATTCGGCAAAATATGTAGCGGGCAAAGCGCTGCGAATGCTTACTTTGCTGATTGCGCTGTGTATCGTTTCGTTTATTCTGGTAAAAAACTCGCCCATCGATCCGGTTCAGGCCTATATTGGTGCCGATATGATGCGGGTTTCGGAAGAACAGCGGGAACAGATTGCTGAAAACTGGGGGCTTGATAAGCCTCCAGTTGAGCAATTTATAAGCTGGGCTGGGGCCATTGTACAGGGTGATTTTGGTACCTCAATGATCTATCGGGTGCCGGTTCTTACGGTGATTGGCAATCGCTTTACGGCCTCACTGGCGCTGATGGGGGTAGCCTGGCTGTTATCGGGAATTTTTGGATTTTTGATGGGGGTCATTGCCGGAATGAACAAGGGCAAACTGATTGATCGGGCGATCAAATGGTATTGCTTAACCCTGGCGGCAACCCCAACCTTCTGGTTGGGGTTAATTCTACTGATGATATTTTCGGTCTGGCTGGGTTGGTTTCCCATCGGACTGGGGGTACCGGTAGGGGTTCTATCTGAAAACGTGACCCTTTCTGAAAAAATCTATCATCTGATTTTGCCAGCCCTGACCTTAAGTATCGTCGGGGTTGCCAACATTGCCCTGCACACCCGGCAAAAACTACTGGATGTATTGGAAAGTGATTATATTTTGTTTGCCAGAGCCAATGGCGAGTCGGGTCTGGGTCTGGTGTGGAAGCACGGTGTAAGGAATATTATGCTACCAGCGGTAACGTTGCAATTCGCTTCTTTCAGTGAATTGTTTGGGGGATCTGTGCTGGCGGAACAAGTTTTTTCCTACCCGGGTTTAGGTCAGGCAACGGTTCAGGCCGGACTTCGGGGGGACGTTCCACTATTACTGGGGATTGTCTTAATCAGTGCGATATTTGTATTCACCGGGAATCTGATTGGTGATATTATCTGCTCGATAGTGGATCCCCGAATTAAGGAAGGAAGGGCATCCGTATGAATGTGTTAACTGAACCAGAAAATACCATACTCGAGGGTGCGCAAAGAAATGGGATTCGCAGTTATAAACTGAACCGTCGACAAAAAATCCTGATTATCACCGGATTCTGTACGGCTTTGCTGATTGGGGTCATGATTGCTGCCCAGTTAATGAGCAATGAGGGAATTGCGACCAATTTTACCCAACAAAACCTGGCGCCATCCTGGTCCCATCCATTTGGAACCGACTGGCTGGGTCGGGATATGTTTACCCGAACCATTAAGGGGCTGGCCATCAGCATTCAAATTGGTCTGCTGGCATCGAGCGTTAGTGTGGTTATTGCCCTGGTGCTGGGGATGGCCGCTGCCACCATGGGTGAAAAGGTTGACGACGCCATTTCCTGGCTGGTCGATTTGTTTATGGGGGTTCCCCATCTGGTGGCCCTGATTCTGATTGCGGTGGTTCTCGGTGGTGGCGCCAAAGGCGTCATTATCGGGGTGGCGCTAACCCATTGGCCCAGTCTGACCCGGGTGATCCGGGCAGAGGTCATGCAGGTGCGTACTTCGCAATATGTGCTGGTTTCACGGCATATGGGCAAAGGTCGCTGGTGGATCGCCAGCAAACATATTCTGCCGCATTTGCTGCCCCAGTTTTTTGTCGGTCTGATTCTTATTTTTCCCCATGCCATTTTACATGAGGCATCGATTACCTTTCTGGGTTTTGGATTATCACCGCATCTGCCAGCCATCGGTGTGATTCTGTCGGAATCGATGGGTTATCTGGCGGCCGGGATGTGGTGGCTGGCGTTTTTTCCGGGTCTTTCGCTGTTAGTTATTGTCCGGGCCTTTGATGTCATCGGCGATAATCTGCGTCTGTTGATGGATCCTCACAGTGCCCACGAATAGAAGGAGGGATGCGGTTAAATGAATACAAAGCAAACGAGTAAGTTTAGTCACTCAAATGCGAGTATAATGAATAGAAGCACAGAAAGTCTGGCTAATCCGGAGGAATTGCTGGTGGTAAAAAATCTGTCGGTTTCCTTTATTCAGTATGCAAAGGGCTTGAAACAGCTAAATCTGGAAGTTATTTGTGACCTTAATGTCAGTGTTAACAGCGGAGAAATTGTCGCTATTGTTGGTTCCAGTGGATCAGGAAAAAGTTTGTTGGCACATGCCATTTTAGGCATTCTCCCTACCAATGCCAAGGTTACCGGGACAATCCGCTATCAGGGTCAAGCTCTGACAACAGAACGCCAGAAAGTCTTTCGGGGCCGGGAAATCAGCCTGATTCCCCAGTCAGTCAATTACTTGGATCCACTGATGAAGGTTGGTGAACAGGTGCAAAATACCATCAGAACAAAAGATGCAAAACAGCTGCAGCAGCAGGTATTTGAGCGCTATCATCTGTCAAAAGAAGCTGGGCTGCTCTATCCCTTTCAATTATCCGGGGGGATGGCCCGGCGGGTTTTGGTGGCGACAGCGGTCAGTGGTGGAGCCAAATTGATTATTGCCGATGAACCGACCCCGGGACTACATCCGGAAGTGGTGGCAGAAACCCTTGCGCACCTTAAAGAATTGGCCAATCAGGGTTGTGGGGTGATGATGATTACCCATGATATTGAGGCAGCCATGAAAATTGCGGACCGGATTGCAGTGTTTTATGCCGGCACAACCGTCGAAGTAGCCCCCATCGAAGATTTTAAAGAAGGGGGCGAAGCCCTGCGGCATCCCTATACCAGAGCGTTGTGGATGGCCTTGCCGGAAAATGACTTCAAACCGATTCCCGGTTTTCAACCGACACCGACAGACTTGCCTCCGGGTTGCCTGTTTGAACCCCGCTGTCACTTAAGAACAGCGGAGTGTCAATGTAAAAAACCGGAGATGCAGGATCTTCGGGGTGGACAAGTGAGGTGTATCCATGCGACTTGAAGCAAAAAATATCGGTTTTGGTTATCATCAAAACAGCTGGATTTTTAAACACATCAGTTTAGCTGTTGAATCCGGAGAAATTGTGGCCTTGACTGGTAATAGCGGCTGCGGCAAAACGACGCTGGCCAAGGTTTTAGCTGGTTACGAGAAGCCCAGAGAAGGACGGGTCGAATTAAACGGCAAGGCGAATACTTTTGCCGGTTATAATCCGGTTCAGATGATTTTTCAGCATCCTGAAAAATCAGTCAATCCACGCTGGCGCATCCGTGATACCGTCAACGAAGGCTGGCCAGTTGATCGGGAATTGCTGCACCGGTTGGGAATTGAAGAAGCCTGGATGAACCGCTGGCCCAATGAATTATCCGGCGGCGAGTTACAGCGGTTTTGTGTCGCCAGAGCACTGTCCCCGAATACACAGTTTATCATTGCCGATGAAATGACAACCATGCTTGATGCCATCACCCAGGCCCAAATCTGGGAGGTGGTGCTGGATCTGGTCAAGCAGCGGAACATGGGGATGATCATTGTCAGCCATGAAGAGAAACTGATTAAACGGATTTGTGATCGGGTCATTGATCTGGAAGCGGTACTAAATAATTGTGAGGGCGAGATAAAGAACCTTGATCTAAAGCCGGATGGTCTATTGGTTTCTCAGCTGGAATAAGCACTTAAATCGAAGTAATAAAAAAGACAAAAGCAGGCTGAATCACCAGTCTGTTTTTGTCTTTTTTTGCTTTTTAATCCTGTAATCGAAAACAAAAATTTAAACGCCATCTATTTAACAGACTGTTAACAATCTCTTTACCTCCTCAAAACCTTTTATGGTTTTTTATTTGATAAGATAGCTATGCAAACAACGATAATCAAGGAAATTTGAAGGAGAAAAAAATGTCAAAAAAATTAAAAAGAGTTTTAGTATCACTGTTAGTTGGTGCGACCGTACTGACCCTGGCAGGATGCGGTTCATCTGGATCAACAACGACCTCAACAACGAAAGAGGCGGTTTCCGGTGAAATCAACGGTGGCGGTTCCACTTCAGTACAGAAAATTATCGATGCAGCTGGTTCAGAATTTACAGCCTTAAACCCTGATGCTAAGTTCACCTATAGCGGAACGGGTTCGTCTGATGGGATTAAAGGCGCAACCGCTGGTACCTATTCCTTTGGCTGTGCTTCCCGGGAATTGAAAACCGAAGAAAAGGGTAATTTAACGGAACTAATCTTTGCTTATGATGGAATTGCCATCGTCTTAAACCCGGCTAATACGGTTACCAACCTGACCAAAGATCAGGTAGCTAAAATCTATATGGGCGAAATTACCAACTGGAGCGAAGTTGGCGGAGCCGATGGAACTATTGTTGTCGTATCCCGGGAAGATGGATCGGGAACCCGAGATGCAGTCGAAGAACTGGTTGGCTTTAAAGAAAAATTGAAAGCTGATGCCACCATCAAAGAAGGTAACGGAAATGTTCAGACTACGGTAGCTGGAAATACCAATGCCATTGGCTATGTTTCGTTAACCTTTGTTGATAAAACCGTTAAAGCCATTGATGTTGACGGCGTAAAAGCAACCGTTGATAATGTTAAAAACAAAACCTACCCCATTTCACGACCATTTTTGGCCATGTATGACGAGTCAAAAGTTGACGATGCAACCCTGGCATTCCTTGACTTCCTGATGAGTACCGAAGGACAGGCGATCGTAGAAGAACACGGTGGTATCGCAGTTTAATACCAAAAAACTGAGACTCCTGAGAAGGAGTCTCTCTTCATTAAAATAATCCCATGACATCAGGTGACCAGCATGGGTATGAAAAGGAGCGTTTATTTTGCAGGCAATTAAACGTAAGAAACGAAAAGAAACAATCATCGAAGGCTTTTTTTTAATCTGTGCTTTCGTAGCTGTAATCAGTGTACTGGCGATTACAGTTTTCGTGTTTTTTAACGGACTTAAACCATTTATTTCCAATAGTTATCCCATATGGGATTTTTTAACCGGCGTTGAATGGCGCCCGGGTTCAAATATGTACGGGATCTTTTACATGATTGTGGGATCCATTTATGCAACCTTCGGAGCGATACTAATTGGTGTACCCGTAGCAATTCTTACCGCCGTTTATATTTCGGAACTGGCTGGTTCCCGGCTGGGCAAGATGATCCGTTTTGCGGTAGAACTACTGGCAGGGATCCCATCGGTTTTATATGGGGTTTTTGGCTTGGGGATTATCGTTCCCTATGTGCTTAAAATTTCCCCCATGGCTCAGGGGGAATCGCTGCTGGCGACGATCCTGGTGCTGGCAATTATGATTTTACCGACCGTGGTCAGCATCTCAGAAACGTCCATCAGCGCTGTCCCGAAAGAATATCGGGAAGGCTCTTATGCCCTGGGGGCATCAAAAATCCAGACGATTTTTAAGGTCGTGTTGCCAGCTGCCCGATCGGGAATCATGACCGGGGTGATTCTGGGGATTGGCCGGGCCATCGGCGAAACCATGGCGGTGATGCTGGTTTGTGGAAATCCCATTGCGGGGATTCCCACCAGTCTGTTTGATCAGATCCGGCCGCTAACGACCAATATTGCCCTGGAAATGGGCTACGCCTCCGGGGTTCACCAGGAGCTGCTGTATTCAACTGGGGTGGTCTTATTTATTTTTATTATGATCATCAATCTGGCTGTCAATAAACTGGTTAAGGCAAAGGTAGGTAGTTAAATGGGAAGAACAGCAAAAGATAGTTTAGTCAAAGGGATTATTTATCTGGCCACTGGCATCACCTTAAGTGTCTTGCTCTCGATTGTCGGGTTTATTTTTGTAAAGGGAATTGGTCTGGTAAACTGGGATTTCTTGACCCGGGATTATAACGAAAAGGTCGTCTACGCTTTTGTGGAGTCTGGTGAGGTGCCACTGAGCATTGACGAAGAAAGCCTGAAAAGCAAGCAACCTTATGATCAACGCTATGAAACACTGCAAGAAGGCCCCATCTATGTGGAAAACATCGGCGCTGCCATTGCCAGTGTTTCTTATAAAAATCACAGTACCGAGCGGGAACAGATTGTGATTAGTTACATTGAAAAAGACTCGCCGCTTAACGGGGCCATTGATTCAACCGGAAAAGCAATCACCATTGGCACCGATTATATTCTCCAGAGCATTAACGGCACTGATTTTGGCGACATGACGCTGGAAGAAGTGGCAGAAACGATCACTGCAGAATCGGGCGAATTGAAAATAAAAGTTGTTCAACCCGGCGGTGGGATCAAGTCGAATATCATCACCACGTTGTATATGGTCTTGCTGTCACTGATTGTGGCCTTACCGTTGGGGATATTCGGGGCGATTTATCTGACCGAATATGCCAAGCCCGGACGACTGGTCAATGCCATCCGTTTCGCCGCTGAATGTCTGGCGGGGATTCCCTCGATTATTTTTGGTCTGTTTGGGATGGCCTTCTTTGTAGTCGCAATGAATTTTCAGATCTCACTGATCTCCGGTAGTCTGACCGTGGCCATTATCCTGCTGCCGGTTATCATCCGGAGTACCGAAGAAGCCTTAAAAACCGTGCCGATGGCCTTTCGGGAAGGTTCACTGGCCCTTGGTGCCACCAAGCTGCAAACCATCTTTAAGGTGGTGTTGCCCTGTGCGGTTCCTGGAATTGCTACTGCAGTACTGCTTAGTATCGGTCGGGTAGTTGGTGAGTCGGCGGCCTTATTATTAACTGCTGGAACCGTAGCACAAATACCCGGAACCCTCTTTTCACCGGGTAGTACCCTGACGGTACAGGCCTATTATGTGGCCAAAGAAGAAGGGAACATCGAACTCGCCTGTGCGATTGGGATTGTCATAATTGTCATTGTTATTGTACTGAACATCTTGTCTCGGATCACTTCTGACAAGTTGGACGTCTTTAATAAAAAATGAGGAGTAATATGGACACAAATATAAAGTTTAATACTAAAAACCTGGATTTGTTTTATGGCGATTTTCAAGCCCTTAAATCAATCAATATGGAAATCCGCGAAAAGGAAGTGACGGCCTTCATCGGCCCTTCCGGCTGTGGTAAGTCGACTTTTTTGCGCTGTCTCAATCGGATGAATGATCTGATCGACTGCGTTAAAATAAAGGGCGAAATTCTCTTTGACGGCAAAGATATTAACGGGCCCATTGATGTCATCAATCTGCGAACCCGGGTGGGAATGGTGTTTCAAAAACCCAATCCCTTTCCGATGAGTATTTATGAAAATATCGCCTATGGTCCCAAATGCCAGGGAATGAAGGATAAAAACCAACTGGATGCCCTGGTAAAAGAAAGTCTGACAAAGGCAGCCCTTTGGGATGAAGTCAAGGATCGACTCAACAAATCGGCTCTGGGTTTATCCGGTGGTCAACAGCAACGGCTTTGTATTGCCCGGACCATTGCCATGAACCCGGAGGTGATTTTAATGGATGAGCCGACCTCGGCGCTCGACCCCATTGCCACGGCCAAGATTGAAGATCTGATGTCCAGTTTAAAGAAAGATTATACCATTATTATCGTTACCCATTCGATGCAGCAGGCCGGGAGAATCTCAGATAAAACTGCTTTCTTTCTGATGGGCGAGGTGATCGAATTCAATGAAACACCGATCATCTTCACAAACCCCCATGATAAACGGACTGAGGATTATATCACCGGACGTTTCGGTTGATAAGGAGAATGAAATGCGAATTGAATATAATGAAGAACTGCGAATGATCAAAGATGAAATCTTACGGATGTCTGCGATGACTGAAAAAATGCTGTCTGATTCGGTAGCTGCGCTAAAATCGCAGGATTGCGAACTGGCCCGATCGGTCATCGACCGGGATGATCTGGTGGATGCCAAAGAAATTGAACTGCAGCTGGTAGTCAGTCAGGTGATTGCGACTCAGGGGCCAGTAGCCACGGATCTGCGGCGGCTGGCATCGACCTATAAGATTATCACCAATCTGGAGCGAATTGCTGATTTAGCGGTGAATATTTCCAAGCGGGTGCTGGAACTGTCGGAAGTGGTGTATATGAAACGACTGGTTGATATCCCGAGGGCCTGTGAATTGGCCGAAAAGTTGTTAAAGCTGGCTATTGCGGCCTTTGTTCATGAAGACATTAGTCGCTTAAGAGAAGTGGTGGATATGGAAGACGAGATTGATGCTCTGAATATTCAGATTCATCATGAATGTTTGGCCTATATGATGGACAATTCAAAAAATATCCATCAGGGTTCGGTATTTATTTTCGTCGGTTCCTATCTGGAGCGGATTGGTGACCACGCTACCAATATTTTTGAAACAGTCTTTTATATCGTTACCGGTGACTACATTGATTTTAACGACCTGGATGAAGAGACGATTGAACAGACACTGGCTCTCCAAAAAAAGATCAAGGCCATGGAACTTGAAAAATCAGCGGAATAGTTATTAAAAATCAAGCATAAAAAAGTCGGATAAATAAACTACCGACTTTTTTTTGCAGTTCAATTTATTTACCGTTAAATTTTAAATAGTTGATAAGCAGGCATCGATTTGGGTAATTAACTATTCAAACAAATATGACTAAAACAAATGGGCAAGTTGAATAAAAATGATGGTAATTTCTGCCAGTTCTGATTATAATGATCGTAGGCAGAGAATGATTATTATTTATTTTACGAGCGTCATTTCCGGGTTGAATTTTTGCAAAGGGACTGGAAGATACTATGAATAAGAAAAAAACACAAAGCGCCACAACTGTCATCGGCGAAGATAAAGACAGCGAAGAGCGGTTAAGACGACTGGTCGATATTCTTAAGCATCCTTCATATTCCATTCAGGAATTTCTGGATTATGCACTCACCCAGGCTATCGAACTCACTGGTAGCCAGATCGGTTATATCTACCATTACCATGAAGACCGAGAAGAATTTATTTTAAATACCTGGTCTGAAGAGGTCATGGAAGCGTGTCATGTCGAAAAGCTGGAGACCGTCTATCACTTGGAAAAAACCGGGATCTGGGGGGAATCCGTGCGTCAACGACGGCCAATTGTCATAAACAATTATCAACAAAAAAATCCGCTCAAAAGAGGTTATCCCAAAGGACATGTCCCGCTTTACAATTTTTTGACCATTCCTGTTTTTAAGAATCAGGAAATTGTTGGGGTGGTGGGGTTAGCCAATAAAGCGACGGATTATGTCGAAAGAGACATATTGAACATCACCCTGTTAATGGAAAGTGTCTGGACGGTTACCGAGACGAAAAAAGCGGAACAGGCCTTAGCCCAAAGCAACGCCCGCTATGATAAGCTGGTACAGCGGATTCCTGTGGGGATCTATACCATGCGCAGAAAAAGTACCGGCGAAACCCGGTTTGAATACTGCAGTGAAAAGTTCTGCCAGATGCTGGGCTTAACGGTTGCTGAGGTATTGGCCGATACCGAGGCGGTTGATCGGGCCATTTTTCCGGATGATCGGAAATCGCTGAGAGCGGCAAAAAAAGGGGCGGCCAGCCGTGGTCAGAGCTTTCGCTGGGAAGGGCGTAGCCAGATTGGGGGAGCGATCCGTTGGATTCGGTTTGAATCCGAGCCAACCCCGTTGAAAAATGGTGATTGTCTTTGGAATGGTGTCCTTCTAGATATTTCAGAGCAAAAACAGGCTGAAGAAGAATTAAAACGAACATCTACCCGGCTTACCCTGGCTACTCGGGCTGGGCGGGTCGGAATTTGGGATTGGGACATTTTATCCAATCAAATGCTTTTTGATGACTTAATGCTGGAGCTTTATGATCTACCAGAAAAAAACTATTGGGTTCCGGAACAAATCTGGAAACAGGTCATTCACCCCGACGATTTAGAACAGCTAATCGCAGCGTTAGAACAGGCTATCCGGGAAAAACAAGAATACAATTTTGAGTTCCGGGTGGTCTGGCAGGATGGTTCCATTCACACCATTCGTGCTTTAGCAACGGTACAGTACGACGAAGGTGGAAACGCTGTCCGGATGATTGGTACGAATTGGGATATCTCAGAAGAAAAAGAAGCCCACGCCCGAATAATCGAAACAAATCGACGGCTCCAGGATGAAATCATTGAACGACGATATATCGAAGAAGCCCTCAGAGCCAGCGAAGAAAAATTCAAGGCTATCATTGAGACATCTCCGGATGGGATTGCAATTTCATCCATGGATGGGGTGGTAGAGTTTGCAACCGAAAAATCGTATTCAATGTGGGGCCTTGACTCCATGGCAGAATGTGTTGGGAAAAATATTTTGGAATTTATTCACGAAAGCCATCAACAGAAAGCAATTTACTATGTCACCGAAATGATCAAGGGAAATCTAACTGGAGCTGCTGAATATTTGATGGTACGAAAAGACGGCAGTCATTTTTATTGCGAGGTTAATGCTAATATTCTCCGGGATAATAACAACAATCCCATTGGTGTACTTTACATGGAACGGGACGTAACGGAGCGTAAACGGTTGGAAGAAGAGTTAAAAGAGTTGGCCATTAAAGATCAACTTACCGGTCTTTATAATCGTCGCAAGATTGATGAGGTGCTAAAGCAGCAAAAGTCTGCGGCAGATGATATGGTGCGGGATTTATCGGTGATTATGGTGGATATTGATTTCTTCAAAAAAGTGAACGATCAATTTGGTCATCAGGTTGGTGATCAGGTGTTAACAGAGATCACCGAGATTCTGGCCAAAGGAATCCGGAGAAATGATGTTTTAGGTCGATGGGGCGGCGAAGAGTTTATCATTATCTCTACTGACACGGATCTGTCTGGGGCCATGGTTCTGGCCGAAAAACTTCGGGTAATGATTGAATCGCATGTGTTTAGGCAGGTGGGAAAAAAGACCTGCTCTTTTGGAGTATCCCAATTGCGTAAAAACGAAACGATTGATGCCCTCTTAATCCGCTCGGATCAGGCCCTCTACCGGGCTAAGAGTCAGGGGCGAAATCGTGTGGTCGCTGAAAGTTAAGGATAGAAGGAGGAACTAAATGGAAACCATTCATGAAGCGAAAAATAAGTTCTATATGGGCGTCAATGAAGATGAACCTGTCGGTTTATTGAGTTATCACCTTGAAGGCCAACACTTGATTATTGAGCATGTCTATGTCACCAGAGAACTCCGAGGTCAGGAACTGGGTGTTAGGCTGGTGGCTAAGGCAGTGGCGTTCGCCCGGGAAAATAAACTTAAAATTAGCTCCTATTGTTCCTATGCCGAAAAGGTGCTCAGTGAAAACCCGGACTATGGTGATGTTTTTTCAGATGACACCGATTCATGTGATAATTAATATTCGATAACCGTTTCAAGTGAAAAACAGCAAGAATATCGAAACGATCAAAAAAGGCGGATTTATTATCTGTCTTTTTATTTTTATGCCCTTGTTTTTTGCAGGTTAAAACCGTATAATAAGCGAATCGTTGTAAAAAACGATAATAATTATGGCAAAATTATGAAAAGAAACGTTTGCAAATGATAAAATGTGGTATATTATTACAGTCAGTCTGTAAAGATGCCATCAACATTGGTTGGTAAATCTCAGCGCAGCTGAGTAGTATAAAAGGGAAAAGAAAGGGGAAACGATGAAATCGATCCGATTACGTCTTATCACGTTGTTTACCGCACTGATTCTGGTGGTTACCGGTATTCTGGGGGTTATTGTGGTTAATCAGTTCACCAGCGTTTTAGAGGAAGATGCTCATGAACAATTACAGAGTACGGCGGAGGTTCAGGCCCGCTATATCGAAGCGAGAATAAACAATCAGCTGAACTATATGGAAGGTTTGGCACAAAATTCACTGATTCTGGATCCGGCGGTGTCAAAAGAACAACGGGTAGCTTTTTTTGAAGGTGAAGCGGCTCGAGTCGGTTATGATGCCTTTGTTCTAGCAGATTTAAGCGGCAATGGGGTTACCCAGAGTGCTGCTGGCGATGCCGTTAATGTGGCTGATCGAAGTTATTTTAAAGGTGCTGCCGCCGGGGTGCCGACCGTCTCGGACATCACCATCAGTCGGGTTACCGGTGAACCGGTATTACTTTTTGCGACACCAGTTTATCAAAACGGAGCGATCGCCGCTGTCCTTTATGGAAGAAAAGAAGGGAAGACGCTCAGCAATATTGTTGGCGAAGTTACCTATGGTGAAACGGGTTTTGGTTCATTGATCAACAATGACGGGATTGCAGTCGGAAATGCCGATCTGGAGCTGGTTAAGCAGCAGTTTAATTTTGCCAAAGCAGACGAAGAAAATCCGGATTATGCGCAATTAGCTGAATTGGTGCGTAGTAAGATGACAACCCGGGAACCGGGATTTGGAGATTACAGTCTGGAAGGAAAGGACTTTTTAGTTGGCTATGCACCGGTTGAAGGGACGCCCTGGGTTTTATCGGTAGCGATGGATCAGATTGAACTGGATGCCCAGGTGGCAGAGGTTCGCAATACGATCATCACAGTAATTGTACTGGCAATTATCGTCGCTGCATTTGCGGTATTTCTCATCAGTGGAACCATTTCAAAACCGATTGTGGCGACAACAGAAGAGCTTAATCGGCTGGCAGGTTTTGATTTTCGCTATGACGAACATTCCAATGCTGGCAAATATATTAATCGCCAGGATGAAATTGGAACCATGCTAAAGGCCGTTACAACTATGCAACAGAATGTTCAGGACAATCTGATTGATAAACTTGAACATATCGCACAGGGAAATCTGGATGATGAAATTATTATGGTTGGAGATCATGATCAGGTTGGCCCGGCATTGCAGGACACGCAGGAAGCCATCAAAACCCTGATTACCGATACCAATATGTTAGTTAGCGCTGCCGTGGAAGGTCGATTGGATGAGCGGGCGGATGAAACCAAATACGATGGGGATTACCAAAAGGTGATCGCTGGGGTCAATGCGACTCTGGATGCTGTTGTTGAACCAATCAAAGAAGCTTCGGTGGTACTTGAAGCCATGGCCCAGGGTAATCTTGACCAGGATATGCAGGGGAATTATCGGGGTGAGCATGCAGTCATTAAAATTTCAGTGAATAAGACCTTTGAGAGCATTAAAATGCTGGTAAGTGACACGAATTATTTAGTAGCCGCTGCCGTCGCTGGAGAACTGGACACCCGGGCTGATACAACCAAACATCGTGGCGAATATGCCAGAATTATTTCTGGGGTCAATGCGACGTTGGATGCAATGGCAGAGCCGATTCACGAGGCATCGGTGGTACTTGAAGCGATGGCTCAGGGTAATCTTGATCAGGGAATGGAAGGCAACTATAAAGGTGAATATGCCCGGATTAAAGAGTCTGTAAACCGTACCTTTGAAAGTATTAAAATGCTGGTGGGAGACACCAATCGTCTGGTGGATTCGGCAGTGGCGGGCGATCTGAATGCCCGGGCTGACACCAATAAACACAGCGGTGAATATGCCCGGATTGTTGCCGGCATCAATGCTACCCTGGAAGCCACCGTGGCACCAATACAGGAAGCCAATCTGGTACTGGAAGAAGTAGCCAACGGCAGCTTGAAGTTACGGATGGTCGGAGACTATAAGGGTGAGCATTCAGCAATTAAAGATTCGTTAAACAGTACCCTGGACTTTTTACAGGGAATTGTTGATGAGGTGTCTGAGATTCTTGATCAGATGGCCAATTCAAATATGGCTGTTAGCATCATCGGCGATTATAAAGGCGATTTTGAACCGATTAAAACCGCCCTTAACCATATTATTGAAGCCTTTAATGGGATTTTAAAAGATATGAATGAAGCCGCCGATCAGGTATCTGCTGGTGCTTCACAGGTATCAGATGGCAGTCAGATGCTGGCCCAGGGTTCAACTGAACAGGCTGCTGCCATCCAGCAATTGAGCTCCTCCATTGATGAAATTGCTGATAAAACCAAAGATAACGCCAAACGGGCCAGCGAAGCCAACATGCTTTCAACGAAAGCCCAGGAAAAAGCCCAAAAAGGGAATGATAGCATGCGTCAACTTCAGGCGTCTATGGATGAAATCAACCAGGCCTCGGGAAATATTTCAAAAATCATCAAGGTTATTGACGATATCGCTTTCCAGACCAATATCCTGTCACTGAATGCGGCCGTGGAAGCGGCCCGGGCTGGCCAACATGGCAAGGGCTTTGCGGTGGTGGCAGAAGAGGTTAGAAGCCTGGCCGCCCGAAGTGCTGAAGCAGCCAAGGAAACCACGGTTTTAATTGAAGGTTCGGTGAAAAAAACGGAGGGTGGTACTGCAATTGCTGATGAAACAGCCATTGCATTGGAAGAAATTGTCGAAGAAATTACCAAGGCTGCGCAATTGGTTCAGGAAATTGCGGAAGCCTCCAATGATCAAGCCACCAACATCACCCAGATAAATCTGGGGGTTGATCAGGTCTCCCAGGTTGTCCAGGGAAATACAGCTACAGCCGAGCAGTCAGCCGCTGCCAGTGAAGAATTATCGGGTCAATCCCAGTTACTAAAAGAAATGATATCACGGTTTAAACTTAAAAGATAAGACTAAAAAAAGACAAGGAAGCATTTTTCCTTGTCTTTTTATTGATAGAGGAGCATCGCTCCAAGATAAAAAGTGTTTTTGGGGCAGATAGGATATTATTCTTCTTTGGCCCAATCATCAAAACCCTGCATAACCTTATCATAGGTTTGCTGGGAGATCTCAGGGAGTTCGCCACCAAAGGCTTTTTTGGCACTTTCAAAACCTTCTTTAAAAGCGTTTCTCAGGGTTTCGATCTTGCTTTTATCACCGCCGGAGAGGGCTTTAGCAAAATCAATAATTCGTTCGGATGTTTTGTTGACGCCAAAATAGCCGTCTTCAGAAATCGCTTCCTGAGCTGCTGCCTGGGTTTCAGAATCGACCGTGATTTGAACATCTTTTCCTTCTGCCAGATCTTTAAGAACCTGACTGACTTTTTTGCCCTGTTTTTCAATCATGGTCTCAACCATTTTTTTGAACGACTCCGTGTTACGGGCAAAATCCTGTTTGATTTCGTTGATCTTTTTACGGTCGACCGTGTAGGTTCCGATGTCTTGTGAAGTTGCTGTGCCAAGTTCAATGGAGTCGAGTTTTTGCACGACTGGCTGAACCTTATCTGCAGCTTCGGGTTCAACTTTAACGTCAGCATTTTGAGTAACGCCTTTGGTTTGAATCGCTTGATTCAAGGACTTGTTGGCATCAATTGCATTTGTATTCATAACAGCCTCCTTATTTAATATAATAGTAACGAGCTTCTCTAAACTATATCGACATAATTCGGTCAAAAATAACATTTATTTTAAATATCACAGGTAAAAAATGCCCTTTCAGATTACAAGGCTGAAAGGACATTTTTTATCCGATCTGTTTTATTGACGACAAAGTGCGTAATGATTTTTCGGGGTGTTGTGATGGCACTTCATTGGTTTCATGTTTTAGTTGTTCTGTTTCACAGGAAACCAGTTTAATTTGATCCGCTGCAATGTTTTGCAGGTAGGTCACAAAGTAATCATTAATAATTGCTGTTTCATCGGGTTCATCAGGAGTGATGGTCACAAAGCCCGATAAAAATGTCAACCATGGCCGGGTGCTTGCTTTAATGTCTTGAATCCACTTCATTTGATGAACCTCCTGTTTTCCGGTAATAGTTTTTTGTAAGGGAGACGTGTTGGTCGATGTGGTTTTCATCTGAGATGGTTTGAATCGTATTGATTCGTGCTTACTATTAATATCGCCATAGTTTATAATAACTTTAGGATTTATGGTTAAAGATAAGCAGACTTTTGCCAGAGAATAAAAATTATGATTTGCGGCGATCATACGTTTAATCTGAGCGATTGATAGAAACTACATTATCATTGTTTAAACAGTTTGACGGACAATAATCAATAAAAGCGCTTGATAAAATTAAAACACAGTGATATACTGAAAAACAATAAGTTAGAAAATGCTAACTTATTGTTTTGGGCTTTGAGTTAGTCTTATCTAATAAAGAAAAATGCGGGAGTTAAGAATGGTGAATACAAAAAAGGATCAGATCTTTACTGAAATATATATGGGGATCCACTGCATACTGGTGTTAGTGGTACTGGTTTATTATTTTTTTTCTCAGATGATGACAGAAATGATGACAATCATGCTGATTGCTTATGGAATCTATATTGGTTTTGAGCTTTACCTCCTTGCCATCGGGAAAATCCTGAAACTGGAAAATTTGTTAGGTGGTTATTTTCAAAGTATTGTGGACGTTCTTTTTATTTCCATCTGTAGTATCTATCTGAACAGCTTTTTTTTCCTGGTTCTGCCGATTCTTTGCCTATTTATCCTGACGGCCAGTCTAGCCAATGATCGTACGAAAAGTATCGTTCATGGGCTGCTTGCGACGTTTGGCTATCTGTTGGTGGGAATTTTAACGAATTATTTTTCTGGAGGTGTCATTTTTATTCAGGGAGTGTTGCTGATGGGTTTTAGTTTTTTTGTTGGTGAATTGAACCAGTTAATCAGTGATGTTTACAAGCGAAACCACTATGCAATGGAAGAAATCGAATATAAAAACCAATTACTGGAGTACCGGGCGACGACCGATTTTTTGACCGACTTGTCCAATCATCAAGCTTTCTATCAGTCATTGGAAGTGATTGCCGAAAAACATGCACCAATTACCCTGATTCTTTTGGATATTGATGATTTTAAGACCGTCAATGATGTCTATGGCCATCTATCAGGAGACTATGTGATCCGGGAGGTTTCTCAGATAATAAAAAAACAGCTTCGCAGCTCAGATATTGGGGCACGATATGGCGGGGAAGAGTTTGCAATATTGTTACCGGGAACGGGGCAACCCTTGGGCCAGCGAATCGCCGAACGCATTTGTGAAACGGTTGCGAAATACCCTTTCGAATTTGACCATCAGACGATGCGGATAACCCTTTCTGCCGGGGTTTGTCATTCTACGGTGGCGTTAAACCGGGGAGAACAGACGATGCTGGTGGATCAGGCCGACGAAGCTTTATATTGTTCAAAAAGAAACGGCAAGAATCGGGTTACCAGCGCCCAATTCAAATGAGAGCCAAACCAAGGAGAGGAGAGTTAGATGACTGAAAAAAAAGCATCCCAAGACATTTATGTTTTTTCCAGGTATTTAACTGAAGTGGATCAGCGCTATCGTTTAGCTGGTAATCAGGAGATATTTAATGGAAATTTTAGAAGTTATATCAAGCGGCTGATTGCCAAACTAAAGGTGACATCTTTCAGAGATCTGGAAAAATACCGAAATCCCCGATGTGCCAGTAATTGTCTGCCGGGTCACTCAATCCGAACCGCCTTACTGGCCATGAGTCTGGGGCAGGAGCTGGGATTGAGGGAAGTGGAAATCACCGAAATTGGGGTGGGCGCTTTGCTTCATGACATTGGCAAACTTTTTCTACCACGGGAAATACTGGATAAGCCATGCAAACTCAGCGATCAGGAATTTGCAGTAATTAAAACCCATTCGGAAATTGGCTATCAGGTACTCAGTGGACAGAAATGGCTGCCCCAGGCGAGCATCGATATTGTTCATAATCATCATGAGCGATTGGATGGGAGCGGCTATCCCAGGCATCTGATTGGGGATGAGATCCATCTCTATCAGCGGATTGTCGGCGTGGCTGATGTATTTGATGCCATGACCAGTAAGCGCAATTACCGGGAGGCGTTGAGCTATGAATTGGCATTTCAGGAAATCATTAACGAATCACCCCAGCTACTGGATGGACGAATTGTGTTTTTGTTAGATGATCTCATTAAACGAAATAAGCCGACAGAAAGAGAATCATCCGAGCGATTAAAAAAGAGGAGAGAGATATGCCATTATCCATGTGTCGAATAGGTAGTACGGTTATTGTGAAAGCGTTAAGTCTGGATGAAGAACTGTCAAAAAGGCTTTACAGCATGGGGCTGATTCGGGGTGCGGTGCTTAAAGTCATTTCCACCGAGCATCAGGGACCCATGACCATCGAGCTATTGGGGAGTCAGCTGGCGCTGGGTTATGAGATTGTTGCTAAAATTCAGGTTGAAACTGCAAAATATCGTTAAAGGGTTATTTTTAAGTAGACGACCATAAAGGCAAAAAATAAGGTGATCGAAAGACAGATTTCATTAAAACCGAGTTCAAAAGAACGGATAAAGGCTAAAGGATTTCTTTTTTTGAATAAGCTGCGGTAAATCAATAGTCCCAGCAAAATTGAGCCCACAAAAAGCAGCATTTTTTCACCATAGGATAACGGGTTTATCGTCAAACTAATATTAAAAAGGATGGCGATCAAGTCACTGCCAAAAATTCCGCCGAGAAAACACAGCATGCTTAGGGTTAATACGACGGCCTTCTCCAAAATATCGGAGTTGGCTGCTTCTTTTTTGTCGGAGTGGCCGAACAGAAGCTGACCGTATTTCATAAAAACGATTATGGTTCCCAGATTAATCAGAATCAGACCCGATTCGATCCAACTACCGCTGGCGCCAGTAGCGATCAAAAATTTGGAGATACTGCCATTAAACAGCGGTGCCCCAATGATCCCTAAAATTGATAAGATCGTTGCTACGCCGACGGCGGGCATGTGTGAATAAACACCATGGATCTCGCTGATCTTTCGGGTTTTATACTCGGAGATGATCATCCCGGCGGTGAGAAATAGTGTTGATTTAAAAATAGCGTGATTCATCAGATGATAAAGGCCACCCCAGTAAGCCGCAGGATTATTCAGACTGATGCCGATCATAATAACCCCAATCTGTGATACCGTTGAATATGCCAACAGCAGTTTAATATCCGTTTGAGCCAGAGCCAGCATAAAACCGACGACAGCGGTGATAAAACCGAGGATCACAAACAGTTCTGAGGTATCAATCAGGGGCGCAAAGGTGGTCTGCAACCGGAGGAAAACGTAAATGCCGGTTTTAACATACAGGCCGGACAGGATAACCGAAACAACTGACGGGGCGCTGGGGGTCCCGTGAGCTTTGGGCAGCCAACTAAAAAGCGGCATCAAGGCAGCTTTTAAACTAATAGCGGTGATCATAAAGGAATACGGCAGAATCAGGCTGGCGGGATTGTTAACCTGACTGAGTGCCGCTTCCAGAGCATAAAAATCAAGAACGCCGATTTTTTTATAAAGCATCCCCAGACCCATTAAGAAAAATGACATGGCGACCACATTGATCAAAAAATACATCATCGCATCGTATACAGAAACACTTGCCTGTTTATACATAATCAATATGGTAATAATCAGGGTGGCGGCTTCAATCAGAACAAATATGTTAAATACGTCATTGGAAAGAAAAATTCCAATAATTAGGCTTTCCAGACCAAGAAAAAGAAAGAAGAAAAGGTGGTCGGCATAATTTTTGTTGTGAACAAAAATGACCATTGCCAGGAATAAAAAACAGCTTAAAAAAACCATGGCAGTGGCCAGTAAATCTGCCCTTAAAGTGATGCCGATGGTATCCGGCCAGCTTCCGATGTTTTCCAGTAGCGGACCATTTTGACGTACCTCAACAAAGATCATGGTAACGGCAGCCAATAAGGCGGTTTGAAAGAGAACCATGATTTTTTTTGCGGCTTTAATGGGCATCAGTTTTGCAGTGGTGCCAATAATGAGCGGGGATAAAATAAGCCAGTGCAGACTAATCATGGCGATTCCTTTTTTTCATGACTTTTTGCCAGTTGGTTGATCCAAAGCGATGATAGAGATGAATAAACAGCGTTAAACCCGCCGCTGTCACTCCGATGCCGATGACAATATCGGTAATCATCAAGGCCTGGGGAAGCGGGTCGGCGGCCAGTAACATCTGGTTTACATCGCCAATCGGTGGGACGCTCCCAGGAGCTACATTGGTACTAACAAAGTATAATATGATCGCCACTTGCATGATACTGATAGACATGATTGATTTGATGATATTTCTGCGGGCGATCAGTCCATAAACGCCCACAAAAAAAAGTACAATACTGATGGTTTCGCCATTAAGTGCAATCATAAAATTCCTCCTTCATAAAAGGCAAATCTGAAAAAGATGATGGTAAAACCGCTGCAGACTTTTAAACCAATTAAAAAATTCATTGCGATCAGATAGATCAGATTCATTAGTTCGGTATGGTTGGCGGTGGCTGAAAACAAAAAAAAGGTCGGATAAAGGATAATACAGACAAACAGAATTTTTTCAGCGGTTTTTAGTGTTCTTAACCGGATACACCGATTCGGATCGACCAGATACCGGGTGATAAATACAGCAGCCAGCACAGCCCCGCCCTGGAATCCCCCACCGGGGCTGGCATGACCGTTTAAAATAATGTAAAAACCAAACAATAAAATAAAGGGATACAAGAGTCCGGTCATCCGGGTGATAATTTCAGAATTGTCAGTCATCACTGCGCCTCCAGGATAAATTGACAACTGCGGATACACTGACAAGCAGAATTAGGGTTTCAAAGATACTGTCAAATACCCGGTAGTTTAAATAAATTGCGGCGACGGCATTTTGGGTATGGGTATCGGCGTTGAAATGGTCAAGATAAAAACGGGCAATTTCTGGAGCGGCAACCAGTGGGGCATCAAAATTGACAAAAAGAACCAGAGCGGCAAGGGTAGCGGCAAAAATCAGGGTTATAATTCTACGCTTCATTATCGTCTCCTTCGGTATAGCGAATCAAATGAATGTTCAGGTCGCCATGGTTTGTCAACAAATGATCTTCAAGGGCATCCAGCTGATAGTCATCGACACTGCCATAAATCCAGAATTTTTGGTCAGTTTGACAGATGGCCAGATCAAATTTATCCTGAGTCAGAATGGTCTTTATGGGTTTTTCAGAATAAATGATCTGAGGTTCCATTTCCCGTTTGACCAGAAACGATTCAAGACTGTTTAAGAACGGGGAATTATTCGTTAGATTGCGACGATTCGGATCGTTTGGATCACTACAAAAATAAATAGTGAAGATCTGATATTTTTTGAGTGCCACCAGATATAAAACGGTCGTGATGGTCGTACCGATAACCGCTTCAGCAATGGCCACATCCGGGGCACCGTAAAGCAGATAAAGAAAGGAACTGATCAGCGAGAAAACTCCCAGATAGACAACCGCCCGCCGTAATTTTTTGGTGTTCAGAGCGATGATGGCCAGAACAACCAGGGTGATCAGAAGGATGTTTGTCGTCATAGTCGGGTATCCTGATTGATGGTATAGCCACTTAAAAAAGCTGATCGGGCGATGGCATGGGTGGAAAGAGGATTGGTGATCATCACCAGTAGAGTAATCAGCATGATTTTCATAGCAGCATAGCTAAACCCCGACAAAATAATGAGACCGATCATGATGGTTAAAAAACCGACCGTTTCAATTTTGGCAGAAATAAGAATCCGGGAGTAAAAATCTTTAAAGCGAAACAGGCCAATTACCCCCAGTGCCATAAAAATAAGGGCAATGGTGACAAGCAGATAGGCCAGCAAGTCGATCATGACAGGTCTCCTTTCTTTTCAATGAATCGGGCAATCAGCACCGTACCGATAAACCCCAGCAGTGCATAAACCAGGGCCACATCCATTAAATAGGACTGATCCGTAATCAGTGCCAGGAGAACGATTGACATGATAATTTTTGCTGAAATAGTATTTAGTCCCAGCAGGCGGTCCCAAATCGTTGGCCCCAGAATAACCCGGATAAGCACCAGAACAATATAGATAGCAATAATCAATAAGGTTGTTTCTAAAAATGTCATCGATCCAAACTCCTTAATATCATTTCATAGGGAGAACAGATTTTTCCTTCGGCGATATCAGTAAAGCTCTTTTCATCGGCGAAAGCCAGAATTTTAAGCTGTCGCCCATTCTTGCCAAGAGTCACAGTGCCGGGTGTCAGGGTAATGGCATTGGCCAAAAGACAGATGCCCAGATCACTATGGATACAGGTTTCGTACTCGATGATCTTGACAGTATCCTCACACTTAAGGATTTTTAAAATTGCGAAAAAGCCGGAGCGGTAAATCTGAAAAAATAAATAGATAGCGTAACGAAAAAGCACTTCTGATTTAACAACATAAGCACTCTGATAGTCATTTTCCAGCAAGTAACGGTTGGTGAAAAATAAGGCGACTGACGAAAAAAACAGACCCACCAGAATCTGGGATAAAGCCAGACTTTCATTTAAAATAAGCCAAAAACCAGTAAAAATAAAAAGCAGAACAAGGTTATCAATCAGTTTTTTCATACAAACTCCTTAAACGTGGCGTTATGATCAGGGGAGTCATTTTTATTATAATCAAGCTAAGCACGCACTGTCAACCACATGCTTTTATCGGACGTTCTAAAAATTAGAGTCGCCGGTATCGAATTAAGAACAGTTTTGAAGGATGAAAATGAGGCCTGGTTTGGATAAAACCAGGCCTCGAAATGGTGAGGACAAAACTTTTAATACTTATCCATATCCAGATCATCAAGAATGATGCTTGGTTCTGGTGCCGGGGTGATAACCGGTTTTACCGGGGAAGCGGAAGTTGATCGTGCAGTTTTGCTGGAAGCACTCGTGGTTTTTAGCTTAAACGCTTCAACCATATGTTTTAGCATCTCAGCTTGACCAGAGAGCTCTTCACTGGCAGCGGCACTTTCTTCGGCAGTGGCGGAATTGGTCTGAACAACCTGTGAAACCTGCTCAATACCCTGGGTAATCTGGGCGATTTCAGAAGCCTGATCATTGGAGGCCCGGGCAATGGTGCCAACCAAGCCAGCAACTTTGTCAATCTGATTGAGAATTTCTTTCAGGCTTTCGGCGGTGTCATCAGCAATTTTTGTTCCGACACTAACCTTATCAATCGAGCCTTCAATTAAGCCCGTGGTCTCTTTGGCAGCTTCAGCACTTCGGGCAGCCAGGGTTCTAACTTCTTCAGCGACAACAGCAAACCCTTTACCATGCTGACCAGCCCGGGCTGCTTCCACGGCCGCATTCAAAGCCAGGATATTGGTCTGGAAAGCAATGTCATCAATTACCTTGATAATCTTCGAAATATTATTCGAGGAATCATTGATGTCACCCATCGCCCCGATCATCGTAGCCATCTGACTATTGCCTTTTTCGGCATTGGCGCGAACATTGACAGCCAGTTCGTTGGCTTCATTGGCATTCATGGCATTTCGCTTGGTTTCGCTGGCAACCTCTTCAATGGAGGCCGTCAGTTGTTGAATGGCGCTGGCCTGTTCGGTGGTACCTTGCGATAGGGCCTGTCCACCATCAGATATCTGTTTGGCCCCCATGTCAACCTGTCCGGCAGCCACGTTGATTTCGGTCATGGTGTTGCTTAGCGTACTGGTGATCTCATTCAGGGCTGTTTTAATGGCCTGGAAATCACCCAGATACTCGGTGGTAATCTGGTGATCCAGATTACCGCGACCAATTTCTTCCAGCGTAACCGTAATTTCATCCACATACCGTTTCAGGAAGGCAATAGTTTGATTCATGTTGTCTTTGATTAAGGTATAGTCGCCATTATAGTGGCCAACCATTCCGGTATTCAGGTTTCCCTGGGCCAGTTCTTTCAAGGTCGCCGATGCTTCCTGAACCGGTTCCACAACGGCATCCAGGGTAGCGTTGACACCGTCGACGATCCGGGCAAAATCGCCCTGGTGACGGCTGGCATCAGCCCGGGTATTCAAGCGGCCAGCAATACCGGCCTCAGCCAGCATGGTGGCATCACTGATCAGGTTATCCACTGAATTTTTTACTTCACCAAGGGTGTTGCCAATTTCATGGAACTGCGCACTGACTTCAGTGGTGTATTCATCGGGCTCGCCAACATTCATATCGAAGTCCAGATCGCCTGCTGATAAACGGATCAGATTGTTGCCAAGTCGTGATACTTCAGTTTTGGTATAGTCGCTAACCCGGATAATCGGGGTTAGATCGGTGACGATTTCGACGAAGCCAATATTTTCACCTTTTTTGTTTTTGAGATAGGCGGTATCCTGTTTATTGCTTCGTCCGACCCATTCGAAATAGCTGTCATTTAAGCCCTGGTCGACCAGTCGCCGGATTCCACAGCCTTCGGTACGGCAAATATCGGCATTGGCATTGTAGCAGTCCATGCCACAGGCAGATGTACGATCCGTGATGACATTATTGGCGATCATCAGTTCTTCAAATGGCTTATTCATGAAGGTCCATTTCATATCATTATCGGTGACATGTAGCGGGAATGGAATGGCATCAACAATAGCTTCATACCAGACCATTTTATCGACAACGGTATCAAGAGTGGCGTTAACACCTTCCACTATTTCTTTAAAACCGCCCTTAAATGCATCGGCGTCGCCACGGGTTTCCCATTGTCCGGCGATAGCTGCATTTGATAACATAGTGGCTTCACTGATTAGTCTCCGGATGGTTTCAATGGTCAGTTTAAGTGCTGGTGAAAGTTCATCTTGGGCATCTTTTGGTTCCACATCCGTACTGACATCACCATTGGAAATCTGGTTCATGGTGCCAATGACAACGGTTTGAATATCATCTGAAAAGGTATCCATGGATTCGGCCATTTCGCCGATTTCATCTTTTCGTTTCATGTTAAGGCGCATCGTGAAATGTCCCAGACTCATTTCTTTGATCATTTGATTAGCCTGTTGCAGGGGCTTGCTGATCATCGAACGGAGGATTAAACCAAAAGCAATAGCGACTGCAAAGGCCACAAGGGTGACGATAATCATGGTGGTCATCGCTGCATTAGCAGTGGCCGCATCTAACTCAGCGCCTTTTTGGGCTTCTGCCAGTTTCATCGGCACCAGCTCGTTAATTAAATCCATTTGAGCCGCTGCCGCAATTTCATAAGAACCGGTATCGGCAAGCAGGGCAAAGGCTTCAGCATCCCGATTCTGGATGGCCAGTTCTTTGACCTTTTCAAATTCCTGAGCCAAAACTTTTCGGGCTTCCACAAATTCGTCAAAGACGGCCTGCATTTCGGGGTCGACGATGGTTTCTGCAAAAGCCGCTGCCGCCTCATCAATTTCGCCGTTACGGATGATAACCTTGTCCGCATTGGACTGAATCAGCTCGGGGCTGTTTTCGATGATCATATCCCGGACGATCACCCGCATTCGCTGGTAGGAGGTGGAAATTTGACCAACCTCGGCAATTGGCAAGGTCATTTTTTCGTAGTGAATTTTGTTGGAATTTTGGAGCGTCTGCATATTCATAATACCGACGAGACCAACAACCCCAGTGATAAGGGCCACAATCATAAAGCTTACAATCAGTTTTGTACCAATTTTTAGATTAAGAATCCATCGCATTTTTAATTCCCCCTTTATTTCGGATAAAATAATTCCTCTTTCGGGGTTTATTTACCCGAATCAGCTAAACAGTAACAGCATAAGCGCATAAAATAATTAATTAAATTAAAAGGCCGTGGGAGAATAAAAAAAGCGTTTAAAAAAGGCTTATCGCACAAAAACCTCAGGTTGTCATGATCGGACAACCTGAGGCCTAGCTTGGGTCAGCGCCTAATTAAAGTTGGATTGCGGTTTAGCGTGAGAAAACGTTACTGGGATGATCAGATAACCGGCATCAGTATTTGTCCATTTCCATGTCATCCAGCAGGATTTGCACTGCAGGTTCGGGGACCGGGGACTCTGCTTTTAAAGGCGCAGCAGCTTTAAAGGTGGTTTGGGTGGCAGTTTTAAGTTTAAAGGCACCCACCATTTCTTTGAGCATTTCGGCCTGACCAGTCAGCTCTTCACTGGCGGCGGCACTCTCTTCGGCAGTAGCTGAGTTGGTCTGGACCACTTGAGAAACCTGTTCAATACCCTGGGTAATTTGAGCGATTTCTGAAGCCTGTTCGTTGGAGGCCTGGGCGATATCACCGACCAGACCGGTTACTTTTTCGATCTCATCTAGAATTTCCTTGAGACTGACGGCTGTGTCATCGGCAATTTTTGTTCCCATATTGACCTTTTCGATGGAGCCTTCGATCAGGCCGGTGGTTTCCTTGGCGGCTTCAGCGCTTCGGGCGGCCAGACTTCGGACTTCTTCAGCAACAACGGCAAAACCTTTACCGTGTTGACCGGCTCGGGCCGCTTCAACGGCGGCATTGAGTGCCAGAATATTAGTTTGGAAGGCGATGTCGTCGATCACCTTGATGATCTTGGAAATATCATTGGATGACATATTGATGTCACTCATGGCAGCAATCATTTTCGTCATTTGGGTGTTGCCGACTTCGGCATTGGTGCGAACCTCAATGGCCCGCTCGTTGGCTTCGTTAGCCCGAATGGCGTTTTTCTTGGTTTCTCCAGCGACTTCTTCGATGGAGGCGGTCAATTCCTGGATTGAGCTGGCTTGTTCAGTGGTACCCTGGGCCAGCGCCTGACCACCGTCAGAAATCTGACGGGCGCCCACTTCAACCTGACCAGCAGCCACATCGATGTCGGTCATGGTTGTGCTGAGGTTGGTATTAATATCATTAAGCGACGTTTTAATCGCCTGGAAGTCGCCCAGATAATCACTGGTGATTTCCTGGCTCAGGTTGCCTCGACCCATTTCTTCCAGGGTACTGGTTATTTCGCCAACGTATTGGTTTAGGAAGTTGATGGTACGGTTTAATGCTTCTTTGATCTGGGCATGGTCCCCCCGGTAGTCGCCGCTCATTTGGGTATGGAGATTGCCTTGGGACAATTGGGTAAGTGTCGCTGAGGCTTCTTCAATGGGTGCAATCACAGCATCCAGCGTCTGATTAAATCCGGAAACAATTTTGCCAAAGTCACCCGGGAAGCCGGAGACATCGCCGCGGTTGCTTAAATTGCCTTCAATGGCAATGCCAGCCATTTTTTCAGTTTCATTGACCAGGTTAAGAATGTTCTGAATCATGGCCACAAGGGCGGGAATCAGCGTATCGTTGTCACTACGTTTGCCGATTTTTGATAATACTTCCAGATCACACATGTTCCCATTAGCAATATTGGTGGAGATTTCAACGATTCGGGTCAGTCGGGTGTGGACATCATTAATGGAATGACCGATTTCGGAATAGATACCCAGATAATTCGTCGGCATGGTTTCAGAATAATCATTGAGACTCATTTTACCAAGAACCCGATTGCTTTCTTTAAGGGCTCCCAGGCCGTCAATGCAGGCATTGATGCTATTTTTCAGGGTATTAAAATCGCCATTATAGGTGGCGGTGATCTTTTCGGGGATCTGTCCCTTGCCGATGCGTTCCACATAATCGGCTGCTACATGAAGGGGGCCGACAACGGCATCGAGGGTGTTATTGACACCAACAACAATATCTTTAAAACCGCCTTTGAAAGCTTCGGTATCGCCTCGGGTTGACAGTTCTCCAGCCACACCGGCCTGAGATAGCATAGTCGCTTCATTAATCAGACCCCGAATTGATTCAATGGTCTTTTTAAGCGCCGGTTTGATTTCATCCTGAGCATCGAGAACTTCGATGTCAGCTGAAACGTTGCCATCAGAGATCTGGTTCATCACCTCAATGACATCGGTCTGAAGATTATCAGCAAAATTATCCATGGCCAGTGCCATCTCACCAATTTCATCTTTGGATTCCATATTAAGGCGGGTACTCAAGTGACCGAGGCCCATTTCTTTAATCATGTGGTTGACTTTTTTAATTTGGTCGGTAATCCGTTTAGAAATTAAATAACAGAAGATCAGACTGACTGCCAAAACCATTATTGAAATCAGGACACTATTTAAAATAGCGCCTGGCAAGGCTGACAGGACTTCATCGGACTCGATGGTTTGGATAACAGTCCAATCCATACCATCAACTTTTGACGAGGCCATATAATATTCCTGATTATTCAGGGTATAAGTTGATGCAGTTGAATCCTGCTCCAGGGCCGCCCCAATGGCGGTGCTTAATTCTTTTAAATTGGCATCGGTTTCCGCCAAGGTAATGGGATTCATCTGGTTGACCACATTATCCCGATCGGGATGAGAGATTGTCGTACCGGTGGAATCCACAATGTAGGTATAACCGGTTTCGCCAAAATTCATTGTATCTGTGATGTCATTTAGAAACCAGGCGTTGGCTACTGCCACCAGGACGCCGGTGATGGCGCCGTTTTCATAAATCGGCACTGAGTAGGCCATGATCAAGGCGCCATTGTCATCGGGATTGACGCTGATAACCGGATTCATGGTACCCCGTTCACCGGCAGCGGAAGCATGAAAATAATCCCGTTTGGTGATATCGACAATTTGCCCCCGATCACCGTAACTATCAGACAGGTAGAGGTTGCCATTGAGATCGGAAACACCAATCCGCAGGAAGCGATTGGAGCTACTGACATCATTTTTCAGGATCGCCATTTTTTCATTGATTGGGACGCTTTGGGAAAAAATTTTATCCCGGGAAGCAATCCCTTCAAGATAAATATAATTCTGCTCGTTGCGGCTGCTGATGATATCCGCTGAATTTTGCGCCTGGGTCTCCAGCGATTTCTCAGCTTCGGACACCACTGCGTTCGTTAAGGCGTTTATCGAAACAAAGGTAAAGATGGCACAGACAACCAGAATCAGTCCGGAGAAATAAACCATGAGTTTTGTTCGAATGCTTTTCATATACACCACTCCTTTTAGATTAATAATCATAGATAATTGCGATAGGCTTTTACGTTTTGTTTGATTTTTGTAGTATCACAATTAGCTCCAGTAATCACCACGAATCCGATGATTAATAAAACAGGAAATTAACTACTAGTGTAACCGTTTTTATCAGGTCGATCAATGGTGAATTCGGCCAGGCTCTGTAATTTTTAAACAACAACCGGATTAATAGTTAGTATACCCAGAAATGATGCGGACATTCGCAAATTAATAGTCGAATCAACAAGCCAAAGAAGATAGGCCGATCATGAATGAGCTTTCGCAAATTAAGTGGTATTTATTTGCGCTTAATACAAAAAAGCAATAGACTTATTTTCCCCGATTTGTTAAGATAAACATACCTAAAATGGTGGTGCAATTGGAGCCAGGCGAAGGCTGGAAGCAATTGAATTACCACGGCATTTAATGCCACAAACAAAAAAACAGATAGCAGGAGGAAAAAATGGCAATTTTTGAACGTCTAAGTGACTTGTTAAAGGCGAATGTAAATGACATGCTGGATAAGGCTGAAGATCCGGAAAAAATGGTAAAGCAGATTATCATTGATATGGAAGCACAGGTTAACAGTGCCACCCAGGCTTTGGGTGCAGCGATGGGCAGTGAAAAACAGGCTTTAAAACAATTGGAATCCGCTAAGGCAGCTTCAGCGGACTGGAGCGACAAAGCAAAAACAGCATTGAAGGCTGGCAATGAAGAACTGGCAAAAAAAGCGCTGGCTCAAAAAACCAGTGTCGATGCGGATCTGGTTCAATTTCAGGCAGCTTATGACTCGATGAGCATGCAAGTTGGTCAGTTAAAAGATCAGGTGCGTCAGTTAAAAGCTAAGCTCGAAGAAGCCCGGATGAAACAGAATATGCTGATCGCCCGTTCAAAAATGGCCGATGCGCAGAAAAGTGTCAGCACGTCTTTAAACAGCACCGATAGCACCAGTGCCTTCACCAAGCTCGATAAAATGGAACAGAAGGTTAATGCCAAAGAAGCAGAAGCCCAGGCATTTACTGAAATGGCAGGCGAAAACACCAGTCTGGAAGATGAATTCGAAGCCCTGGAAAAAAATGCTGCCGTCGATGACGAATTGGCCAAGCTAAAAGCTGAATTGGGAATCGAATAAAACCATGGCTTTTATAATTGGATTACTGATTATGATTGCAGGGATTTGCTATGCTGTTTTTGTTTTGAAAAAAAGCAAAACAAAAGCTCAGGAAATCCAGTTTCAACAGACGACCTGCATCAAAGATGTTTTGGACATTGTCGGGGACTTATCCAGTTTGGATGAGAATTACCGGCATTACAGTGAGGTCAAGGGGCATCTTCACAGTGTATCAGGTGATGTGGAGGCTCCATTTTCCCAGCGGCCAGTGGCGTATTATGAGAATGAAGTATTTTCTGTTCACGAAGAAACCAGAACCGAACGGGATGATAAGGGCAATACCCGAACCATTACCGATAAGGTAGAAACTTCTTTGTCCAGCGAAAAGAGTCCGGTGGAAGTTTATCTGTCAGACAGCAGCTCCGATGAAAAAGTTTATATCGATATGGCCAGTTTTGGCGCTGATGTGGATTTAATGCCCGGCTGCAACCGGATGGAATCGGCAGATTCCAACTGGGTCAGAGATAATTTTAATTTCAGCTTTTCAAACCCCCGGGGCTCCCGTTTTCTGGGTTATCGCTTTTTTGAAGAGATACTGCCAGAAAATCAGCCGATGTATATCCTGGGTGAAATTCATAAGCGGGGCAGCCGGCTTTATGTGGGGCGATCGGTGACCACAAAAAAACCATCCCACGTAACTTATAAATCAGAAGAAGAATTATTGGATGACGTTAAAAATGAAAAATTTGTAGCGTTGGCAATTGCTGTTGGCAGTGTTATTGCCGGTATTGCCGTGATGTTTTTATTCTCTTAGATTAATACAAAGCGGTACAGCAGATTATAAAACATAGGCCCCCGATGATGGACATCATCGGGGGCCTTTTTAAACGCTGAGCTTAAACGTGGCTAAGCCTGAAGCTGCCAGTTTTTACAAACATCTGACCAGGCTACACTATTTGAATATTTCTCCAACTCATCAATGGTCAATTCAATGGCACTGTTACTACTGCCACAGGCGGGAAAGACGGTTTCGAATCGCTTTAGGGAATGATCGAGATAAACGTCCACATCATCATTGACGGCGAAGGGGCAAACACCGCCGATACCGTGACCGATGTAGCGATCAACTTCGTCCGGAGTAAGCATTTTTGCCTTGGTTTTAAAATGAGCTTTGAATTTAGCATTATCGATTTTCGCATCGCCTGCGGTCACGACCAGCACACATTTCTCCTCCAATTTAAAGGATAAGGTTTTGGCGATCCGCTCTGGAGCGCATCCTAACGCTTGAGCGGCCAGTTCCACGGTTGCCGAAGACGTCTCAAATTCCTGAATTCGAGCGTCCAAATTCCACTGACTAAAATAGTCTCGTACTTTTTCTATTGCCATTTTCTTTGCTCCTTTTCTCGCTGAGGTTTTGGTCATAATCAATTTATTTTAACATATTTTAAAGAACAAATGACAGGTTGATCAATGAATAAATCGGAAAAACACAACAAAAAAAGCAGTGATCCCGAATGGATGCGCTGCTTTTTTTATATTAGGAATGAAAAGAAAAAGGGGAGATGTTTATCTCTTAAATGAATGATACCCCTTAAACCTTTAGTGAAACTTGGAATTCAGAAATTATTAAGAAATATCAAACATGCATAAAGGATAAACATAACTATCGATTGATAAAAGCCCCCGTTACGGTTATAATTCCAGTAACAATAAAAATTCCTGAAAAGGGTTTTTCGGCAAACATTAAAAAATTGTCAGGAACGCTTATAATCGTGTTAGTCAGGTAAAAAATATGGAGAAAGCAATTGAGGTAACGTTGATGAGATTTAAAAAGGCGCTGGTCTTGCTGCTGGTTCTGGTTTTAGTCGGTGGCTCCTGTCCCCTGGGGGTTCTTGCTGAAGGTCAGACCATGGTTATTCAAAGTTTGGATGAGGTCGCAAATCTTGATGCCAGTTCAGACATCACAGATCAAATTATTGTTATTTATAAAAACCAGTCCACCATTGGCAGTCTTGGCCTGACCACTCAGGATATTAAGGGTGGTGAGTCTTTAAATGCTCAGGTGGATCTTATCGAAGTGGCCGACTCGGCGGATGTCGATGCTCTGGTCGCCCAATTATCAGAAAACCCCAATGTGCTGGTAGCCGAAAAAAATTCGTATCTCCAAACTTCAGCACTACCGAATGATCCCGATTTGTCGAAGGCCTGGCAGTTCGAAAGGGTTGGTGCCGATGAAACCTGGAACAAGGTCGATAATTCAGAAACCGTGGTGGTGGCGGTTATTGATACCGGTTTAAATACGCAGCATCCGGATCTTGCTGATAATGTGGTAACGGGTTATGATTATGTCGAAGGAACCACTGAGATGGTGGATTTATCGGGCCATGGCACCCTGGTTTCGGGTTGTGTGGCGGCAGTGGCAAATAATGGTATCGGCATGGCCGGAATCACCGGAACAGCCAATATCAAAGTAGCGCCCTATCGGGTCGGCGGCTTGTCGGATGGCGACAAGAATCTGGATGTCGGCTATATTTGCGCCGCCTTGTATGAAGCGGCGGCCCGAACGGATGTAAAAGTGATTAATATGAGCTTCGGCGGCTATATGGTTTCAGCAGCTTTGCGGACAGCCGTGGAAAATGCCGCCAACGCCGGAAAGGTGCTGGTTGCAGCGGCCGGAAATGAAGGCAGTAACGCCAATTACAGCGGCGAGCTGGCAGTTCCGGCATCCTACAATAATGTTATTTCGGTGGGAGCTACCGATAATACCAACAACATTGCCTACTTTTCTCAACACAACAGCCTGGTTGATTTGTGTGCCCCTGGCCAGAAGATTTATTCGACCGCCCATGATGGTACTTATGAAGAATCCTCCGGAACATCGTTTGCCAGCCCCATCACCGCCGGTGCCTGTGCGGTTTTAATGGCCGCTGATCACACCATGTCAAGTCAACAGGTGGAAACCCTGCTGAAGGAAACGGCGCTGGATTTTGGGGCCAAAGGTCGAGATGATTACTATGGTTATGGGATGATTCAGTTGGATGCGGCCCTGGCTCGGGTGACTCCGAGCAATCCGTTAACGATTGATACGTTTACGGTCGATAAACCAACCGGACAAACACTGGGAACGCAGCTGACGTTAACTGCGACTGCCAGCGGTGGTGAAGGGAATTATCAATATGGATTTTATTATGAATTAAATGGTCAAACCACTACCATCCAGGATTATAGTAGCACTGCCACGGCGGTCTTTACGCCAACTACTGCGGGAATCTACACCTTGTCGGTCCAGGTGCTGGACGAAAAGGGTAATACCGTTAAAAAATCCATTGTCAATTATGTAATCAAAGAAAAGGCCGCACCAACCATTGAATACCGCACCCATGTCCAAAATGTCGGTTGGCAGAGCGTAGTAGCTGACGGTGCCGTCAGCGGAACCGAAGGGAAGTCACTGCGGCTGGAAGCCATCGAGATCAATACCATTACAAAAAACGATGATCTGGGGGTAAAGTATAAAACCCATGTCCAGAACATTGGCTGGCAGAATTTTGTGGCTGATGGCGCTTTAAGCGGAACTGAAGGGCAATCGTTGCGGTTGGAAGCCATTGCCATCGAATTAAGCGGTAATGATGCTGATCTTTTTGATGTATACTACCAGGTACATGCCCAGAATGTTGGATGGATGGGGTGGGCCTGTAATGGCCAACCTGCCGGAACCGCCGGTTTTGGCTATCGACTGGAGGGCATTCGGATTGAGATTGTTCCTAAAGGCAGTGCGGCACCCGGTTCAACGGTTAACCCCTATATTGAAAAGTGACGAATAAAATTTTTGAGCCCGCTTAGGCTGGGCTCAGAAAGAAGACAAACCCGATTACAGGGAAGAAAAGCTGTAATCGGGTTTTATTATTGCTACAAAAGGTGTATTACTGATCGCAAAACGAAATAACTCTAAAAATTTATCGTGTTTCAGATGCGTTGTCAGGTAAGTTTGCATTTATTGAAGATTAGAATGGGTATAAAAACTAATACGAGAATTCTATTATCAGTGGTGGATAATAACGGAGGGCATAAATGAAACAGGGACACTATTCGCAGCGGGGTTGGCTGGTCTGTAAAAGAGCGTTAGCAATGATGATTCTTCTCGTTTTTTTTTCGGGGGTGATTCTTTCAGGTGTTTACGCCACAGGTGGTGATGATGTGACTTCCCGGGAGAACATTTTGATTATCCATTCATACAATCAGGGATTTTCCTGGACTGATGCGCTTCATCAAGGCATTACCGAGAACCTTTCAGATACCAATTACACTATCTACACGGAGTATCTGGATGCCTATCGGGATACTCCCCTGGATCAAAACACCATTGAAAAAATTAAACATTACGCAACCAAAGACATCGCCGCCATTGTAGTTACCGATAATACGGCCTTTGAATTGATCTTATCATTAAAGGATGAATATTTTCCTGACGTTCCAGTTTTATTTGCTGGAGTAAACGGGGGGCTGCCGCTTGAGCTACCCTTTAATGACATTAAGGGTATCCTTCAGAATGTCGACTATGAAGCGTTTTTTGTGTGGTTGGGTACTGCCATGCCGCAAATAAAGGATCTATTGATTTGTGGAGCAGATACCACAACGACCCGGGGCACCTATGAACAAATGGTGGCGGCTTACGATAATCTGGCGGATGATCAGCGTAGCTTCAACTTACATCTCATAAAAATAGAGGATTATGACCAGCAATTGGAAGAAATAGCCGGTTATGACAAAGCATCCACAGCCCTATATACGGCAGGTTCATTCGGGGTGTTGAATCACGATCAGTACACCAATATGTTGTCGGCAAATTCGAACTTGCCAACTTTCTGTGGCGTTTCAACATCAATCACCAACCAGGTGATTGGTGGATTTGTGGTATCTCCCTATGAGCACGGGCGTATTATTGGTGAAGATATCCTGGCATTATCGGCAGGTCGTTCCATAGAATCTATACCGATTATTGAAGAACCGGTGCAACAGAAAATTTTTAATTATTATGGCATGAAGGCGTTTAATCTCCCCGAGGAGCGTCTGCCACCCAATAATATCATTATTAATAAACCGCAGAGCAATTACGTTTTGACCTTGAATCAGGTGATTCTGATCAGCTTTATCATGATCCTGATGGCTGTCATTATTTCTGCACTGCTGATCATCATGACTATTCGAAAAAAGTCCCACCTGGCTTTGGCAAACGCCAATGGAGAATTATATCGCCGAAAAATGGAACTGGAGCAAAAAAGTGAGAAGCTGCAGATCAGTCAGGACGAGTTGACCCGGAATGTCAGTTTATTGATGAATGCCAATCAAAAAATTTCATATCTGCTGGATTACAACCAGTTAACCGGTGTTCTCAATGAAATCCGGTTTAATACGCTGCTGGAAACAAATTTTTTAAAAGATCAGGACATTACCATTATCAATTTAACCATTACCAATCTCAATGAGTTGACATATAGTCACGGCAAGGAAATTTACGCCGCTATTCTCAGAAGCATTGCTGAATTTCTGGAAGGCATTACCAAAGAGCGGGATCTGATCGGTTTGTCCAGTAATAATGACTTTTTAATTGCTACGGAAGGTATTCACAAAGAAGAATCACAGTTAATTTGCCAGATGATCAATTTCTTTGATAAGCCCCTGGTGTTAGACCTGTTTACGGTCATTATAAAATACAAAATCGGCATCGCCTACTACCCGTTACAGACCGAGTCCTACTCAGAACTGCTACAAATGAGCCGACTGGCAATTACCCCGGTGATCAATAATGTTCTGATTAATGTTTCGCACTACGATCAATCAATTATGGATAAAATCCTTCATGAAAATGCCATTAAAAATGAAATTGAAACGGCACTGGAAGCCAGAGAATTTGTGCTTTATTATCAACCCAAATATGCCAATGATGGTACGACGATGTTGGGACTGGAGGCATTGATCCGTTGGCAGCAAAAGGATGGCTCACTTAAATCGCCGGGCTATTTCATTGATATTGCCGAACAGTCTGGTCAAATAATCAACATCGGTTTTTATGTAATCGAGCGGGTATGTCAGTCGATTGTCGAGTATAATCTGGTCAACAGAGAAATGCCGGTGGCCATCAATTTTTCCGGTCAGCATTTTGCCAGCCGGGATATTTTGTATAAGTTGCTGGACGCGGTCAACCGTTATCATATTCCTCCACACTTACTGGAGATTGAGATAACCGAGACTGCATTAATTACGAACAAAGAGTATGGTGCTGCCATTTTGTCCGAACTACGGGAACTGGGATTCCTGGTCACCCTGGATGATTTCGGCACCGGGTATGCATCCATTGATTACATCAAAAATCTGCCGATTGACCGGTTAAAGATCGACCAAAGTTATGCCAAGCGATTGGAAGATATAAAAAGTCGGAAGTTACTAAAAACAATGATCCAAATGGCTCATGAATTGTCCTTTGAGGTCACCGTGGAAGGGGTGGAAACCCGGGAACAGTTTGAAATTATCAAGACCTTTGAACCCAAAGAATTTCAGGGGTATTATTTCAAGCGCCCGGTGCCTTTGACGGAATTATTTAAAACAAACGAATAAACAAGCTGAGAAGTTCAATTGGAAGCAAACAATTGGACTTTTTTTAAGCAAAAAAATCAATAAGAATAAATGTTAAAAGGCATTTATGAAAAGGTGCCAGATTTATTTAGTATATCTGTCCGGGAAGGGTATATAAAAAATATCATTGTCGTAATGGTCCTTTGGATTTTCCAGGTGAGTTTAGATTAGGAGCAGAGATGAAACTGATTGATAAAATCAACGAAAAATTAGGTGGTCTGGTTGCGGCATTATCCCGCTATCCGGTGACGGTTATTTTTTTGGTGGCAGCGGCGCTGGTTAACACCATGGCGATTGAGCAGGATGCCGATTATACCCGGTATTTACTGACCTGTTTAGTTGGTGCCTTTCTGGGGTTTACCCTCCAGGCGGTATGGGAGCGGTTTTTTGATAAAACAAGTTACCGGCTGGCCGCAATGGGTTTAGGTCTGCTATTGACCCTGGGTTATTTTCTGATCGTCAGACAGGATACCAGTACCAGTATGGAAACCTGGATTCGCACATCGGTTGCACTTTTTGCCTTGTTGATGGCATATATCTGGGTTCCGGCAATTAAAAGCGAGATCAGCTTTAACCAAAGCTTTATGGCGACCTTTAAAGCCTTCTTTAATGCCTTGCTTTTTTCAGGAGTGCTGTTTGCAGGGATTACCCTGATTATCACCGCCATCGATTTACTGTTGTTTCGGGTTTCGGAAAATGCCTATCTGCATACCTTAAACATCGTTGGAATACTGTTTGCTCCTATTTATTTTCTGTCGTTGATCCCCATCTATCCAGGGGTTTCGGACAAAAACCGGTCACCGGAGCAATTGGAGTATAACCGGGAAAAGCTGGCACGATCCTGTCAGTGTCCGAGATTTTTGGAGGTGCTGATTTCTTATATCATAATCCCGCTTTTGACGGTTTACACGGTGATACTGGTTATTTATATTGCCAGAAATATTACCGGAGACTTCTGGACTGATAATCGCCTGGAACCGATGCTGGTGGGTTTCGCCATTGCAGTCATATTGATTTATATTTTAGCTAGTAATCTGGAAAATATAATTGCAAAATGGTACCGCAAAATTTTTCCTAAAATCCTGGTTCCCATCGTTATCTTTCAGATTGTCGCCTCGGCGTTGCGGATTCAGGATACCGGAATCACTCATGGTCGGTACTATGTGATTATTTTTGGTGTCTTTGCAGCTATTTCCGGGATTCTGATGTGTTTTATGCCAGTTCGTAAAAATGGGATCATCGCTGCGCTATTGATCGGCTTCTCAGTATTTTCGATTATTCCGCCGGTGGATGCTTTTACGATTAGTCGTTCCAATCAAGTTGGGCGATTGACCCAAACGCTGGTTGGAAATAGCATGATCCAAGACGATACCGTTTTTCCGAACGCTTCAATATCGGAAGCAGATAAAAAAATTATTTCTGACTCAGTCAACTATCTGGCGATGATGGAATACACCAGCGAAATTTCTTTTCTTGGCAAGGATTTTGATCTTTATCAGGATTTTTATGATACTTTCGGTTTTTATCGTTATGAGGAAGGCCCACATCGATACGAATCAATTTATCTCAATCTGAATCCACAGTCGCCGATTGATATTTCTGGGTATCAGACCTTTGTAGTGGCAAATTTCTACATGCAGGATGATAAAATGGATCCAACGATATGTAGTTTTGAGTCAAATGGAAAAAGCTATACGTTGGTTCGTGAAAAAACAGGTAGGATTGGGGAGTTGGTGCTGACAGAGACAGATGGTCAAGAACTGATGCGGATCAATATGCAAGAAGTGTTTGATCATTTTGATACATCCCAGGGTGGCAGTTACCAGGTTAGTAAAGATTATATGAATGCCGACGAAGCTATGTTTACAGTGGAAAATGATAAGGCGAAAATTTCGATGATAGCGATTTTTTTAGCCATCGAAAAATCAGAAGCTGAGACAACATATAATGCTGACTTTTATGTGCTGGTTCAGATAAAATAACGAATGGTAAAAAATTTTATTAAATAGTCAGTATTGCGTTTGGGGTGTCGTCTTTATTTTGTCAAGTAAATACCGTTTTTTATACTTGATCCGGGCGTATTTGCCGATTTTATTGATTATCAGGGGATTGACCACCCCACCGATGACGCCGACAATGGGCAATCCTTGAATAAATTTGGCGGTCAGCAGGGTATTGGATAAAAGATCCGAGGTCTCCTTCATCACCGCATCCAGATCAATGCTTATGTGGGCGTGGGTATCGATATCCTGACCTAAGCCCTCGACTTTCTGATCGTAGGCTTTGCGCAGATCTTCTTTGGTCATGGCGGCGCAGATCAGATAAAGCAGGTAGGCTTTTTCTTCTGCCGTGGTGTACTGAAAACCGTAGGACAGGGCGATTTCATTGATGGTTTTAACAATGACGCCAAGAAACAGGGGAATATCCGGAAGCCCAATCCCCAACAAACCCAGAACACCGCCTTCAATGGCAGCAATGGATTCATTGATGGTTTTGGAGTGCTTTGACGATTTATCCAACTTAGTCAGATGTTTTCGATTCATATATTTTTCAATCGCATAATTATTTAAATCATATTCGATTTCAATTTTTTCTTTATTGACTATTTTTTCGATTAATGAACTGCCTTTTTCAAAGACCAGATGAAAGCCCATGTAAAAGGCAGCGTCCAGGGTTGACTTCAGCTTGGCTGGTATTTTATCCTGAATTTTATTGACCATCGGGGAAAAGTTTGATTTCATAAACGGACTGTCAGTCTGATTCAAAAACTTCTGTTCGTGTTTTTCCAGCATGGTCAGTTGTTTTGATAGGATCAGGTCTTTTTTCATTTTTGAAACTCCAATCAGTTGATTTAATAAACGCTATCTTATCCTATCATTCTATCAATTTTCTTTAATCAGAACTTAAACAAGCACTTAATATAATAAAAAGGTTAGCTGATTTTTCTGACCGGAAACTGGATTTCGGTTAGCCAGTCTTCGGCGGAATCCTTGTTCCAGAGTCCATCAATATAGGACTCCCGGGGATTGTCAATAATCTCATAGCCATTATTCTCAACCCATTTCAGCACCGCATTGTAGGCTTTGGGGAAGCCTTCATAGGGACCTTTGTGAAGGACGCAGGCAGCATGCTCGACCCGGTCGATGACTTTGAAGGTCAGCATTTCCGAATCAATCTTCTTTTCTGTAACGGCTTCGCAGATTTCCACATCCACATCGGTTTCCCGGTATTCGCCATCATGATAGATATTAAAACAGTATTCCGGAACCGCACAGACACAGCCCAGCCGTTCCATTTCGGCCCCCATCGGCGGCACCACATCAAACAGGGCATCGTAGCTGGAGATCACCGTCCGCATCGAGGCCACAATCACCTCGGGTAAGTCTTTTAAGATGATGTGGTAGTCGCAAGTGTCCGCATCTTTTTTTGCCAGATAGGATTCCACCTGGGCCAGGCGCAGGGTATCGGCGGCGATTTTTTTGATGAGCTCCAGCCGCTTTTTTTGAAGCAGTTCTTTTTCCGGGATCCCGCCCTGGACTTGTTTGATTTCGTCCAGGGTAAAGCCCATATCCCGCAGGGCCAGAATCTGGTGGAGCAGGGGGAGTTGGGATGAGGTATAATAGCGGTAGCCTGTCGTTTCTTCGATAAACGCTGGCGGCAGTAGGCCGATTTCGTCATAGTAGCGCAGCGCTTTGATGGTGACCCGGTTGATTTTAGAAAACAGTCCGATCTTATAATAGACGGTTTCAACGCGTTGACATTGATAGGTTTCGTTCATTTGTTTTCCTTTCTTATTCCCAACGGAAGAATCGGATGGATAAAATAATGCCCATGACCAGCGATCCAACTAACACCATCAGGGGAAGAAACAGGTTGGTTTCCAGTCCCAGACTGGTTGATTTCAGCAGGGCAATACCCTGAGTCAGAGGCAGAAAACTGGCCACGTTCTGGAGCGGTTGGGGAAAAATCTCAAAGGGAATGGTAGCTCCGGATAAAAACAGCATCGGGAAGTAGACAATACTGCAGACTACGTTGGCGGTTTTAACGGTGCGACACAGGCTGGCAATCAGCAGCCCAAGACTGTACATCGACACCATCACCAGCAGGTAAGACCCGAAAAATGCGAGCTTTCCGCCAATGATTTCATATCCGAAGAAGGTTCGGGCGACGGCGTAAATCAGCAGTGCCGAAACAAGTGATAGCAGCATGTTGATAACGGCATGAACCCATAATAACATAGTTGGACTCACCGGTGTCACAAAAAAATGTTTGAGAATTTTCTTGTCCCGATAATCGGCGATGGTCAAGGGTATGCCCATAAAAGCCGTGGCACAGATTCCTACGGTGATCAGAGCCCCGAACGAGCTTTGAATCAGGGTGTATCCGGCATCAGTGGGAGCGGGGTTTTGTCCGACAATCAGACCGATGAGGATCATTATGCCAACCGGCATACAGACTCCGAAAAAGATGCTGTCAATACAGCGCAGCGACAGTTTGCCTTCGACTTTTAGCAAGGTAAAAAATTTTTTCATATGGCGATTTCCTCCTTCATGAACCAGAGATAGGCTTCTTCCAGCCGTTTATAGGGGCTTTTTCGAATCAGCTCGGGTACGGTGTCAGTTACCAGAGTTTCGCCCCGGTTAATGATGCAGACCCGGTCACAGAGCACCTCCACCTCGTCCATGTAATGAGAGGTGAGAAACAACGTCAGTCCTTTTTCTTTAAGCGCCGTTAAAACCTGCCAGACCTCCCGCCGGGCCTCGGTGTCGAGCCCGGTTGTGAGCTCATCCAGAAAGAGTACCTCAGGTTGGGGGATCAGGGCCAGTAGTATCGACAGTTTTTGTTTTTCGCCGCCGGAGAGTTTGGCCACCGGTTGCTTGAGGTAGTGATCGAGCTTAAACTGCGCCAATAAGTCATAGTAATCAGCGGGTGACTGGTAAAGGGCGGCGATTTCTTCACAGACTTCACCCACTCGGATATTGCCCTGATAGCTGGAGGACTGCAGCTGCACCCCGACCCGCTCAAAAAGTTGCTTGCGTTCTTTTGTCGGGTCCATCCCCAGAACCTGAACCGAGCCGTTTTCAAATAACTTCAGTCCCAGGATACAGTCGATGGTGGTCGACTTTCCGGCGCCGTTGGGCCCTAAAAGACCAAACACCTCACCTTTTTTGACAGTGAGGTTTAAATTTTTTACCACAACCCGATTGCCATAGGATTTGTTTAAATTTTTCACTTCAATACAGTTTTTCATTGCTTCCTCCAATCATTTCTTGCTACAAGTTGAAGTATAAATGCTCCTCCACGGGGAGAGTCAAGGGTGATTTTTAAGTTTTTTTCAGTAGTAAGATTTAAAACGACTGGGCCAGTTAGCTGTTTAGATTGCTTTTATCCGGGTAAATAAGCAAATAAATAATTACACTTTATCTTGGGAGGAAAAAAATGAATAAAGACACGTTTGAAGAAAAATGGGAACAGATCAAAGAGGATGTACAGGAAAAATGGGAGAAACTGACAACTGAAGATCTGGAAGCGGTAAAAGGCAATGCTAAAGTGTTGGTTGATAAACTTCAGGAAAAATACGGAATGACCAGGGAAGCTGCCGAAAAAGCCATTGAGGATTTAAAAGAAAAATTCAAAAAATAAACGTCGCATAAGGTTTAGGATAAAAAGAAAAAGCACCTCGGTATTGAGGTGCTTTTAAGTTAATTAGCGATTACTTTGAAATGCCCGGATAGTTGATCCGGGGGCTGCGGAGCCAGCTGGAACAACCATCACTTCGATTGCTTCCAGACGATAGCCATAGCCTTCGGTACCGGAGCTACCACCATTTTTGGCCCAGTCCAACCAACCGATATTTTCAGCATGAACCCGGTAATAAACATCGTAGCGGGAAGCATCAGAACCAGTTAAACGGACTTCAATGGCTTCCAGGCGTAGGCCCTGATTAGAGGTACCACTGATTTCACCATCATGTTTCCAATCCTGCCAGCCGATATTTTGGATGTGGGTGCGATACTCAATGCCCAGATCATAGCCTTTGTTATCTACTTGAATTTCAATGGCTTCCAGGCGTTTGGATTCTCCGGAAGTACCACTGGTTTGCCCATTCATTTTCCAGCGTTGCCAGCCATAATCCTGGACATGGGTTTGGTAGGAACAGGTAATACTTTTTTGTGCAGAAACACTTAAGGCTGTGGCAGAAGTGTTTCCCGCACCATCATAAGCATAAATGTGTACGGAATAGGTTCCCAGCTCGTTATTGTGCTGGTTGTATGAAACCCGATAAGATGCGGTGTTGCCGCTAATGCTGGCCCGGTGCCAGACCAGGTCATCCTGTCCGTTGGCATCAGTCCAGGTGGGGAAAAGGACTGATGCAATACCAGAATCCGCATCAGAAACCTGACAGGTTATAGTGAAGCCTTCATCGTTGAGATCGGTTATCTGGGCATTGGCAATTGTCGGGGGGGTGGTATCACGGTCCGGTTCAGGTTCAAAGTCACCAAGATAAATATATCCCTGGAAGCCGCCAACAGAAACTGCATTTTCTGTACCAGCAGTAAAAGTGGTAGTATAAAAGTAAGAACCACTCCAAGACGACTCTGAAACAGTCACCTTATTTCCTTCAATTTTTTCGACAACCGCAACATGACCGCAGGAACTGCCGTCCCAGCAAAGAATGGCGCCGACTTTAGGGGTGGAGCCATAAGGGTAGGCACCGCTTCTGAGGTTGTAATCCCAAAACTCATTGGCGTTACCATTGCTTAAATTCGGTTTGCTGCCCAAAATTTCGTAGGCCCGGCCCCAGGCGTATGCGGTACAGTTTGGCATCCCATAGCCAGCCAGATAAAATATATTTTTGGAAAAGTAATAATCATTATCTGAAGCAGGTGCACTGAGTCGAGGTGAGAATACCGACGAACTATTTATGCCATCATTCAGGTAGGCTTCATCCGGCCAACCGGGATCGGCAGCCACATCACCGGGGAGCATTTCCCGGGTTTCAACAAATGGTTGGGCATCGATGGTCGTAACCACTGTTCCGCTATTATTGCTTTCTTCTGCCAACACAGCAACCGGGTAAATACCCAGAACTATCATTAGAACAAAACAAATAAAGACGCCACGATAAAACTTCATTTCCAGTATCCTCCCATATCTCTGTATTAATATAAATTTCGCATCGATAATGTATGTTTTAGAAATAATCGGCTTAATTTACAATAATTCCAATTAATTCGGTTACAATTCGTTACTTAAATTTTACACCCTAATTATAAATTTTGCAATGATTTACTATAAATTACAATAAAAAAAACTCAAAAAATGCAAGAATCATAAAACTGTCACATAAAGTTCGATTGTATTTCACGATCAGACATTAAAATATGGACAAAAAACGTCTGTAAAGGAGTGTCAGATTAAAAATTTGTTAAATTTATGTTAAAAGCGTTCTATTTTGGGAACTTATGGTGTAGAATGAGTACGGCAAAAAAACAGTCGAGTATGACATTCAAAAAAGACTTTTGAATGTGTAGAGAGAAACGGGGTATTCTTAAAAATATGACAATCACTTTATCGGATTTTATCAGCAGCATTGCCGGCAATCCAGCTTTGCTCATCATTGTAGTTTTAACCCTTGGGGTAATTTTGGTAAATGGTTGGACTGATGCGCCAAATGCTATCGCCACCTGCGTGTCCACCCGATCATTGGAGCCTAGAAAAGCAATTGTGATGGCGGCTGTCTTCAATTTCCTGGGGGTTTTTGTTATGACTGCCATCAATGCGACAGTGGCTCAAACGGTAGCCAACATGGTAAATTTCAGCGGTTCAGACGATGCGCTCATCGCTTTGTGTGCAGCCCTCTTTGCCATTGTGCTCTGGGCAACAGCTGCCTGGTATTTCGGGATTCCAACCAGTGAAAGCCATGCATTGATTGCAGGTATATCTGGTGCCGCCATTGCACTGCAAGGGGGAATTAGCGGAATTAATGGAGAAGCCTGGATTAAGGTCGTTTATGGGCTTGGGACATCGACACTGTTAGGGTTTGGGCTAGGTTTTCTGGTCGTAAAAATAGTGATGCTGATCTGTAAACAGATGTCTCGACAGCAGACAAATGTATTTTTTAAGAATGGTCAAATTGGCGCCGGAGCGGCCATGGCTTTTATGCATGGTGCTCAGGACGGACAAAAGTTCATGGGAATTTTTATGCTGGGGATATTTCTGGCACAGGGTAATGCTGACGCCACGAATTTTGTGATTCCAGTATGGATGATGATTCTATGTTCGTTGGTTATGGCCCTGGGAACCTCCATTGGGGGGATGAAAATTATCAAAACGGTTGGTATGGATATGGTTAAGTTGGAATCCTTTCAGGGTTTCAGTGCTGATCTTGCGGCAGCAATCTGTTTGTTGATTTCATCTGTTTTCGGATTACCTGTCAGTACCACCCATACCAAAACAACAGCAATCATGGGCGTTGGTGCCGCTAAACGGTTTTCCTCGGTGAATTGGTCAACAGTTGGAGAGATGCTTTTAGCCTGGGTATTGACTTTCCCGGGTTGTGGCCTGGTCGGATTTATCATGGCCTGGGTTTTTATGCAAATATTCTAAAACAACACTATCTTAAAAGGGAGACATTATGTCAAAAAAAGTTAAAACAAAAGGGTATAACTATTACAAGGAATTTATTGCTGTTTCTAATTTGATCGTGAAAGCATCCGAAATGCTCAATGAAACGCTTCAGGACTATGATCTTAAAAGCTTGGAGAAGAAGCTGGTCAAACTTCACGAAGTGGAACGAACCGCAGATAACCTCAAATATGAGATGATGGAATTTATGTACAGTGATTTTCTGCCCCCCATTGAGCGGGAAGATATTATCAATCTGGCCTGTGCGCTGGATACCATTATCGATCTGATTGAAGACATCCTCAAATATTTGGATATGTTCCAGATTGGAAAGATCACCCCGGAAATGTTTAAGTTTATGGATCTGATTGTCAGAAGTGCGACATGTCTGCATGAAGCGATCAAAGAACTGAAATCTTTTAAGAAACCAAAAACCTTAAATGAGGCAATTATTGCCATCAATCGATTGGAAAACGAGGGCGACGACCTCTATGTTCACTCGGTAAGACAGTTATTTATAGATAAACGGGATCATATCGAAACCATTGCTCTCATTCGTATTTATGATTATTTTGAAGAAAGCTGTGATTCTTTCGAGGATGCGGCAGATATTATTTCCAGCATTATTCTAAAAAACTCCTAAATCAGGGAAAATATAAGCGCCTGGTTTTAAGTAGCCATTTTATATACACCACCGTTTTGTTTTTGCAAAGCGGATGGTGTATTTTTCATTAACCTGTGATGCGTATTTACAGGCTTGATGTGAACGTACACAAAAACTATACAAACATTTACACTTTGTCTATTTACATATTATAATAACGTGATATACTATATCTAAATCAAAGATCATCAATCATTTTCTAATTTTAGTGATTTCGATCATTGAAAAGTAAATAATCGCACAGCTCACCAGTAAAATAAAAATTACCAGACTAAAGTAACCTATTAGCAAATGGTCAATTGATTCGTTTTAATGGCAGTGGGAAAAATTTGAATGAGAAAACAGATTGCTCCGAAATGAAGAGCGGTAATAACCTTAACAACTCTTAATAGAAATAGTCAAAGATCATTGGGGATCAGGAAATACCATTCGGTGAAGATGATGACGAAAAGATTTCTAAACGATTGTATGGGTTATTAATCCAATCTAAAGAGTAAGATGATTCCAAAAAGTTGGCGATATTTACAAAGATAAGTGATAAAAGATTTTTGATAAAATCAATAGGAGGAGTCCAAACGGATGACAACAGAGATTTTAGGCTAGGCCGGTTTTACAGATAAAAATGTAAAATCGGTCTTAGTCTTTTTTGGCTTAATACAAAGTAATGATGCTGATTATTGTAAAAAAGTTTTAAGGCCGGATCGTGGCCGGATTTAGGCGATAGGTGTTTATCGTTTTAATGACAATGCTGTTTTTTAAAAGCGAAACGGGGTATATTTAGTAACATCAGAGCACTAAATAATCGTAATTTATTGCCATGATAAAAAAAACGGAGGATATGATCATGAAATTACTGGTACCCATTGATGGTTCCAGGGCATCCATGAACGCCCTGAAAAAAGCCATGGAGATTGCCCGAAAATATGATTTTGCGATGAAGCTGGTGACAGTTGTGGAAGAAAACCATGTTACCAGTTATGGCAGAAACCAGAACTTCTGGCATCAGGTGGATGGTTCCATCATTTCAGCCGGTGGCGTCGAAATGGAGATTATGTCACAACTGGAAGAACGGGCCGCAGAGATGCTGGACACTATTGTGGCAGAATTTGATTTTTCCGGTATTGATCTGGAAAAATTAGTAGTGACCGGAGAACCTTCCATTGAAATTCTGGAAATCGCCAGGGAGGAAGCCTTCGATCTGATTGTCATGGGTAACCGGGGGATGTCAAAAATTAAGCGCTTTTTTACCGGTTCAGTTACCCAGCGGGTGATTTCAGAAGCACCTTGTCCGGTATTATCGATTCATGAGGATCTTAAATAATGCTTAAAAAGGTGACAAACGGTTTCTGTACCTTAGCAGAGAGAATGGCTTTAAATCGGCTTTACAAATCATTTGTAATATTTATACAAACGTTTACAAAAAATCTATTTACTTATTTCAAAAAGGTGCTATAATACAATTAATCAAAGATCAACTGATCATTTAAAAGTAAATAAGATCCAAGTTGTCAATAATTATAAATGAGATAATCAGCATCAACGTAAAAAATCGAGACTGATTAAATCAAATAAATTAACGGCAAAGGAAAAATTTGTTTTAAATAATTTTTAAAACAAATTGTGCTTAAATTAAAACAAGAAGGTAACCTCACAACGAATTAAATGAACGATGAATGAAAAATATCCTTGAAAAAAGAAAAGTTCTCACGGTTTCTGAAAGCCATATCCGATATTAAATTGGAAACGAGAAAATGTTCTGAAGTCAAAAATATCAAGTAAAAAATTTAGTAAATAATAATCGGGTGAGTATCAAACAAATCGAATTTTAAAAGCGAGAGCATCCTAAAAATTGGAGAAATTTACTTGAAAAGTGAAAAAAGAAGATTTTTGATAAAAAATCATAGGAGGAATCCAAACGGATGACAACAGAGATTTTGGACTAGGCCGATTCTACAGGTAAAAGCGTAGAATCGGCATTAGTCTTTTTTTGTTGCTAAAAATAGGATGTGGTTATTGGTGCCTTTGAAAGTCGGATCAATCTGACGAAGAGATAGTGCTGGAATCACGATGCACATTGAATTTGATTGCGGCCATTTTTTTTGGCCGAATACAGACTGGCATCAGCTGCTTCGAACAAGTCAGTTTTACTCATTTTAGGGGTGAACGGGGTAAAACCGATGCTCATGGTGACAACCTCATCAGGCATGGTATCAAAAACCGCCGTTTCAAGATCGGTTCGTATTCGCTCAAGAATTTCAAGACAGGCTTCCGGTGATTTTTCAGTAAAAATAACAGCAAACTCTTCGCCGCCGTAGCGGGCAGCAAAATCATTGGCTTCCAGATTATCACGAATGATAGCAGCAGCAGTGGCAATAACCTTATCACCGTTGCCATGGCCCTGGCGGTCATTAATCCCTTTGAACCGGTCAAGATCCATCAATCCCAGTGAAAGATTAAAGGGTTGTTTGCGACATTGGGCCACCAACTCATCCAGATACTCGTGAAATGTTTTATGATTGTATAAGTTTGTAGCCAAATCCATCTTTGTGAGCTTTTCCATGTAAATGTTACGGTATAAAAGTTCTTTTTCTTTTTCAACCGAGATAACCATATCGGTATAGACGACTGAAAATCGTTTTGTCAATTCCCGGGAAAGAAAATAAGAGCTCACCAGAATGGCGGAAAATGTCGTAACTTCAATTACTGACATCATTGACAGCGGGGGGAACAACAACTTCATGCCAACAAATACAGCAAGGGACAGATAAAAAGAGAAGTCAATCAGTTTGAGATCCAGAAAAAAAATCGAGATAAGCACGGGCATCAAAAAAAGCGAGAGCATTACGTAAAAAACAGGATAATGAACCATGAACAGAATCATGACAATGGCCTGACATCCAACGATGATAAAGTAAGGGGTGACAGTTGTATTTAAGCGAATCAGCTTTTTTAAAACAATAAGAATTATAACTTCAAGTAAAAGCGGGAATAGAAAGCGTTCCAGGAAAAAAGATTGGGGAGCCAGACTGGAAAAAAACAGATTAAGCAGTGTCACTGACGATGAAACGCCAATGGCAATCCATAAATATGTAATGATGTGTGTGTACCAATTCTTGTTTAAATGCAAAATGCTGGCCTCCTTTATAGATATTAACACATCCTGGTCGGGTTAACCATAAAACGATTATGGATGCAACCTTTTTTCGGAATCTGGATGATATGGCTCATATTGTAACATTTAACCGGTTTGTTTTTCAAGGTGAATAAACACGATATGGGAAAAAAGAAAAAATAACGATAAAGCATCGTTATTTTAATTTTGAGATAACTATAATTGGATAAAATTCAGAAATAGTCGAATAAAACTTAAAAAATTTTACCATTGTTAAAGAATACCCATAAGCGGACAATTGCAACGCAAGAACAATTGACGACTAATTGTCGCTTATTCGTCCATCATTTGTTCCTTCAAATACTTATACATCTGGCTGAAATCGTTGAGTTCATCCTCGGATGTTGCGCTGCGAAGGGCTTCGATTTCAACAATATTGGTCACAAAAATATCCACCAGTTTGGGTTCAAAAAATTTTCCTTTTTCTTCGAGGAGATAAGCTACAGCAGATTCCTGAAACCAGGCCTCTTTGTAGGAGCGGATACTGCTAAGCGCATCGTAGACATCCGCAATCGCTGTAATTCGTGCAAAGATATGGATGTCCAGCCCTGATTTACCGCTGGGATAGCCACCGCCGCCCCACTTTTCGTGATGTTCGAGAGCTACCAGAGAAGCATAACGGAGCATTTCCCGCTCGGAGCTTTTCAGAATTTCATAACCGATATTGGTGTGATACTTCATGATTTCAAACTCCTGCTCCGAAAGGCGGCCGGGTTTATGAAGGATATTTTCACCGATCCCGATTTTTCCGACATCATGCATGGGTGATACCGCAGAGAGAATCGTCACATCACGCTCGGAGAGTCCGTACTCCCTGGCCAGATAGGCAGAAACCCGGGCGACCCTTTTGACATGGTTAGCGGTTTCGAACGAGCGGGTTTCAATGACAGCGCCCAGTTTAGAAATCAAAACCTTCTGAGTATCCACAATTTCCTGGTTCAAATCAGCGATTTCGACCGTTTTCTGGTTAAGAATATTCTTTTCACGAATGGCATAGAGGAGGAGACCAATAATGGTGATCAGTACCCCGGTGATCACAGAGAATAAAATAATCAAGTTTTTGTTTTTTTCAAAATAGGAGACCGGTTTATTGATTACTGTAGCGCCTTCCGGAACATAACTCAGTTGATATGTTTTTAGAACATTATAATCAAACATATATTGATAATGTGAACCATCCTCATAAACTAAGGGTGAAACGGATTGTCCGGCCCAGAGATCAAGCAGCGTATTGGCGGCACTTTCGCCATATTTATAGGAAGAAGCAACGTAGCCACCAACCACTCCAGTACCAAGGTAGAAATCCCAGAGTGCATACACCGGGTTCTTGGCGTTTTTTAAAATGTACCGGGGAACTTCATCATAATGGTAGGTTATACCATTTTTATCCCGAGAATACAAGACATAGAAAAACAGATCGGTGTCACCGCTATTATCAACGATTGTTTTGAGTTCCTCCGGTGTTTTGTCAAAGTAGTGTTGACTTTCATATTCCGGGTATTTTTCGGCAAGCATGGACACGATGTCTGAGCGCATTTCGTTACTGGTGGTGGTTTCATCATAAATAAAATGCAGCGTTTTAATAGCTTTTGCTTGATTTTGTTCTAAAGCCAGGGCAACATTCTTTGACACATCCGGCCGTTCTTCGATAATGACCATACCGGGAATCCCCTGACTGTAAGGTCTCAGAGAATTGATGCCCGTACTGACAACATAAGTGGTATTGGGCCAGATTGTTTTGCCATACTGATTGTAAAACAGCAGGGCATCATCATCACAAAGGATAATACCATCCAGTGAAACCTGCTGATATTTTTGAGTCATTAGTTCAGCCAGGGCTTTAAAATTATCAGCATCTAGACTGCTTTTTGTATCTAGAAATTCATACCGGATGCGAACCTTTTCTCCTGAATCAAAAAGTACCGCTTCAATTCCTTCTTCCAAAACTCGAGTATGGTAATAATCCCGTTGATAGGACTGAACAATCAAAATCTCTTTAGTATAGATTCCCAGATCATTGGTCGTTGCGAAGACCGCTGGAGAAAGCAGATAACAAAAAAGACCAGTAAAGAATATGAACAATATGATGCGCAACTTTTTCATTGATTTAGCCTCCAGTTAACAGTCTTTGTAATATTTATACCAATAAATTTTGCTCTTAAACAAGCGGGTGCATCCATAGAAGACTAATTATTATAATTAGTAAAGGGATTTCTGGGTAAGTATAAAGCTAATTGGAGTAAAAGGCACTGAAGTTTAGATAAAAATATGCCAGGCTTGTTTTAGAGGTGTTAATCAGGTGGTGCTTCAAAAATACCTAAGTATTTTGGATGATTAGTCGATTACATAAACAGAGAAGCCATTGTCTTTAAAATCAGCACACAAAAAATTTGAGAAGGAGATGCCATGATTGACTTGCCAGGAACCACCAATGTATACAAGCGACTGCCCAAAGAATTGTTTTATAAATATTTAAATGACGACAGTGCGTCAAAAAAGATTTTCATCGATGAAATTCGTAGCATCATCTGGATCAATACACTTTCACCCGAAACAATCGCACATCCAACGGGACAAAATGTTACAGAAATCGCCATCATCGAAATTATCCTAAATCGACAGGCGATCAGTTCCGCGATTCTTGAAATTATCAACCGGGAAATTGATCAATATGCGGTTTTCCTGGTTCGATACGAAGAGTGGGGTCAGCTTTGGTGCTGTGATCATCAGACACTTAATCCCCAAACGGGTTTGTTCAATTGCCAAAACTATCATCAGACGAATTGGATGAGCGCTGATGATTTGTCACTGAAGATTAATGGTATGAATCTGGATCAGATTTATGAGAACTTTTTTATGCAGATTGCTGGAAAAGCGTTTCCAGTCTGGAGCGATAAAAGTCAGAAAAAAAATGATGAACTGATTGAAAAAGTAGAACAAGCAGGAAAGTTCGAGCAATTGGAAAGGCTGGAAGCCACCATTAAAAATCTCGAAAGTCAGATGGGAAAAGAAATGCAGTTTGGCAAACAGGTTAAACTAGCGACAGATTTAAAAACGACACGAGAGGAATTACAAAAAATTAAACGGGGAATGTCGACCCATATTGAAATCCATCAACCGGAAATTGTGACGACTCAGGAGGAAAAACCTGAAGGAGTAAGCGCTTATTTTCCCAATGTATATATGAAGATGCGGGATAATAGAAGAAACCGCTTTGATTATTCGTTAATCTAAAAAATGATTATATCATCAAACCAATATAGAAAAAGCACCCGTCGAGGGTGTTTTTTTGTAAAGCAATTCGAAGAAGGGTGGAAACAAGCAGATCAGCGAAAATGAATTGCCAGGCTTTGAAAAAAAGCTTAAAATTATAGACAGTCAAAAAACAGGGTTGGGAAAAGGAGTAACGATGTTAAAACGGATACAGAATATTAAAGGAATCGGAAAACGAGTCAGAGACATTAATAAAGCACTGAATCAGGAAGGGTTTTATCTGCCCTGGAATGACAGTCAGATCGAATTGTACTTCAGAAGTTTAAAACAGGAAATGACCACAGTCGATTGGAATGATGAAGAAGGCAATAAAATCAGGTTGATTTTTACACCCCAGATTATTAAAGAAGATGGCTTTGATACAACGATCAATGTGATTGAGGTGGAATACTATACCATTTTGCAGATTGTCGAACAGATCCGTAAACAGCTTCATACCCAAAAGCAATCATAAATCTAAGGACTGACTTCGATTGAGACAATCTCAGGGACGTTCAGGAAGCGAAAGGGCAATTTGGTCATGCCGGTGCCTTTGGTGACAAACAGGTTGGTTTGTCCCTGGCTGCCAATCGCATACAGCCCTTTGACATATTTTTTTCCATTGGCGGGCAGAATCTTCTCGGTGAGATAGGGCAGTGAGATCTGGCCGCCATGGGTATGGCCAGCTAAAACCAGCTGAACCGCATCACTGTTCATGTCATCGACAATATCTGGCTCATGGGTCAGCAGAATATTATAAGCGCCGTCCCGAGCCGCATCAGTCAGATTCAAATCAGGATTACCCCGATAAACATCATCCAGGCCTAGCACCCGCAAATTAAGCTCAGAAATATCCAGCCAGTCATTAATGAGAACCTCAAAACCGGCAGCGTTCATCAAGTCGGAATAATTGTATTGATCCAATAAGGCATACTCATGATTTCCGATAACGGCAACCTTGCCATAGGTGGCGTGGATTCCAGCCAGACTCTGAGCGATTATATCTGGATTGACGGTAAAATCGCCACTGGATCCAATCAGGTCACCGGTAAAGACAACCAGGTCGGCATTTTCCGCATTTATCTTTGCGACAATTTGCTCGAGCTGGCCGTTGTCGTTGAATTCACCCAAATGCGTATCACCAAAAAAAACGATTTTAAGGGGGGCCTCAAGTCTGCTGCTGACCAGTTTTTCCCGATTAACCATTAAGAGATTGGGTTCTATATATCGGGCATAAGGATAGCAGCCCACCAAAAGGGAGGCTAAGGTAATGGTTGTGATCAGTAAGAATTTTCCAAATTTCATCGTGACTCCTTTCGGCTCTCTGCATTATAACCCGCAAGCTTTAAAGGGTCTTTAATAATCAGGAAAAATTCTGGAGAAGGCTAAGATTGGCATGGACATTATAAGAGGCGCTCAAAAAAAGGGTTGACAACAGAGTACTTCGGATGTAGAATTAAATTAATTCGAAGAACGAAGTATTTTGCAAATATAATAAAGGAACAACCCTATGAAAAATCGTCTTAATGGCAATCTGGAAACATTGATATTTGAATACCTGGACAAAATAAAATATCTTTTGTCACCGGAGATCTGGGGCAATGAAATTTTTAATTGTTCGAAAAATGAGGTGTTTGTACTGATGCTTTTGTATCGACGAAGTGATGTGAATATGACCCAGATCGCTGACTATCTCAGTGTGCCACTGAATACGGCCACAGGGATTGTGGCCCGGATGGAAAAACGGGAGGTTGTTCTCCGCGAAAGAAGCTCAGAAGATAAACGGGTGGTCACCATTAAACTGACCGAAGTCGGCCGAGTATCAATCCAAAATATCCTCACGGAGATGATCCGTTTCGGACAATTGATAATGGATAGCTTCACTTCCGAGGAAGTCAATCTGGTATTCAAACTGGTGGATAAGGTCATCGATACCATTAACCAAGATACCGGCGCGACCGTCGAAACGCAAACCAGTTCAAAAATCAGAAAAATCATCATTGAATAAAACGGCTGCCTCCGGGCAGCATCTTTTCAGCTGAATACTTCGAACAACGAACTATTCGAGAAAGGAATTAAAATAGCAGGAGGAAACTTATGAAGAGGATATTGATCTTTACCGGCAAAGGTGGGGTGGGAAAAACCAGTGTAGCGGCAGCCCATGCCCTTAAATCAGCTCAGCAAGGCCAAAAGACGCTGATCGTCAGTACGGATATGGCCCATAATCTGGGGGATCTCTTTAATCATCCAATTGGCAAAGAAGCGGTTACAGTGGCTGACAATCTTGATGCTCTGGAAATCGATCCCAATTATGTGATGGAAACGGATTTTAAAAACCTGATGCAGGCCTTTAACAACATGATCGGCTCAATTAATCCGGATGGTGCAGAAATGGATGAGTTCACGATGATGCCAGGGATGGATGAGCTGTTCGCCTTACTTAAAATTCAGGAATTATACAATGACAGCGACTATCAGCGGATTATTGTGGACTGCGCCCCGACCGGAGAGACCCTGTCGCTGCTTAAATTCCCGGAGCTGATGTGCTGGTATATGGATAAATTCTTTCCTGTCGGCAAGGTGGCAGTACGGATTCTGTCGCCGGTTTCAAAATCATTATTTAAGATTCAATTGCCTGACCGTCATGCCATGAGTGATATTGAAACCCTCTATGTGAAGTTGATTGAGCTCCAGGAGTTGTTAAAAAATAAGGACGTATCCTCGGTCCGCTTGGTGACCATTCCGGAAAAAATGGTGGTGGCAGAAACCAAACGGAATTATATGTACATGAAGCTCTATAACTACAACGTCGATGGCATTTTTATCAACCGGATCTTGCCCCGGGAAATCGAAAATCCCTTTTTTGCAAAATGGATTACCATTCAGAAAAAGTACATTGCTGAAATTGAAGCCTGTTTTGATCAAATTCCAAAATATTATATTCCCTGGTACGACACTGATTTACTGGGGCTGGACGCCATCAACCGGATCTGTACCGAGGTCTTCACCGACAGTTGTGAGTTATTTGCGATCAAAGCAGATATTGCGGGGGAAGAATATGAGCAGACAGAAACGGGTTATGAACTGAAACTTTATTTGCCAAATATCACCAAAGATGCGGTGGCCGTTAATCTGGCCGGGTCGGATGTGATTGTCAAAATTGGTAATTACAAGCGGAATATTCCACTACCCAATAGCCTTAGAGGAATGACTGTCAGTTCGGCAAAATTTGACCAGAGTACCCTGGTCATTGCCTTTGAATAAAATTAACAAGAGGAGGTTTAATAATGAACCGTGAATTTATCAAGAACATGATCCTGGCCAAGCAGTATGAGCGGGATGCGTTTTTGTCCCTGCTGTCCCCATCGATTGCCCAACATGTTTCGGTGATCGAAAAGGAAGTAAAAGGGATCGTCGTTGACCTGGCCAGGGAATGGGCACTGGATGTTGGCGCAGCGGTGAGCACTGCTGAACAGGAAAAAACTGCGGGATCGGAGCATGACAAAAAAGTCAGAAAAGTATCTATCGATTAGTATTATTATGTGAAGATAAAAAAAGGGGGAAGACCATGCGAATTATTTTATATACCGGCAAAGGCGGGGTCGGTAAAACCAGTGTAGCGGCGGCAACGGCGGTTAAACTGGCCAAAGACGGCAAACGCGTTTTGATTATGAGTACCGACCAAGCTCATAGTTTATCAGATTCATTTGGTGTAAAGCTTAAAAACACCCCGGTTAAGATCAGTGAGTTGCTCTGGGGGCTGGAGATTGATGCGATCCTGGAAGGGGAACGAGCCTGGGGAAATATGAAAAACTACATGAAGGAATTGTTGACGGCCCGGGCGCAGGGGGGCATTGAAGCGGAGGAATTACTGGTTTTTCCGGGACTGGAAGAATTGTTTGCATTGTTTAAAATTATCGACATTTACGAGGAAAACCAGTACGACGTGTTGATAGTCGATTGTGCGCCGACCGGCGAGACCCTGTCGCTGCTGAAGTTTCCGGAAATGTTTGGCAATATGATTAAAACTGTACTGCCAATGAAAAAAAAGGCGGTTAAGGTGGCAGGCCCGATGGTTGAAAAGGTTATGAAAATTCCGATGCCGGAGGATAATGTCTTTGATGATGTGGAACAATTAAATGAAAAGCTCTATCAGCTACAGGCGTTGATGACCAATAAGGAAATCCTCAGCATCCGCATCGTCACGACCCCGGAGCGGATTGTCATCAAGGAGGCGAAACGAAATTTTACCTATCTGCATTTATACAATTATACGATCGATGCCGTGATCGTCAACAAAGTCTATCCGGCGATGGCTCTTGACGGGTATTTCAGTAAATGGATCAGTCTTCAGGAAGAAGGGCTTCAGGAAATTCGCGAGAGTTTTACCCCGGTGCCGGTTTTTACGCTGATGCTACTTGATCGGGAATTGATCGGTGAAGCGATCCTGCATGAAGCTGCACAGCAGATTTTTGGTGGAACCGACCCGGCTGGGATTTTATTTGAAGATACCATTTTTGAAGTAAAAAAAGAAGCTGATGGCTATGCGTTTATTTTAAACCTTCCGTTTGCCCAAAAAACGGATATGAATATGGGCCAGAAAGGCAGTGAACTGATGATTCAAATAAAGAATGAAAAACGCTGTTTTACCTTACCGGACGTCCTTCGCAATAAAACGGTGCAAAGTGCCAGATATGATCAGGGTAAGCTGACGATAAAATTTGCATAAAATAAGAATTGGGTTTACAATGGAAAAAAGCAATTAAAGTGAACAGGAGAACGGCAAACGATGCATAATTTTGTAATTTTAACCATCAATCCGGGCTCAACCTCCACTAAAATCGCAGTTTTTGAAAATGAAACCGAGCTGTTTAGCCAATCGGTTGAACATACCAGTGCCGATCTGGAATCCTTTTTAACTGTAAATGAGCAGTTTGAATTCAGAAAAAAGACCGTTCAAAAAATTTTAAGTGCACACCGCTTTGATCTCAATCGATTGACGGCAGTGGTTGGCCGGGGTGGTTTGTTACCACCAATAGATGCTGGCGGTTACCGGATCAATCAGGCCATGAAAGAGTTGATTCTGAGTGGGCAGCTTTCGCCTCATGCCGCCAATCTTGGGGCCCTGCTGGCGGCGGCTATTGCCGAGCCGTTGGGGATTCCTGCTTTTATCTATGATGCAGTGTCGTCGGATGAAATGGCAGATGTCGCCCGGCTCACCGGGTTTCCGGAGATTCACAGAAAAAGTCTCTGCCATGTTTTAAACAGCAAAGCAATGGGCCGGAAATATGCCAGCGAAATGGGAACAAGCTATGAAAAGTTAAATCTGATCATCGCCCATTTGGGCGGGGGTATTTCGATCAGCGCACACAAACAGGGACGGATCATCGATGTGATTGCCGATGATAGCGGCCCTTTTTCGCCGGAACGGTCGGGTGGCGTTCCCTTATTGGCCTTGGTGGAGCTGATTTATGAGAAAAACTATCAAAAAGCTGAGCTGTTAAAAAAAATCCGCGGGCTGGGGGGCTTGAAAGCCCATCTGGGGACTGGGGACATCCGGGTCATTGAAAAACGGATTTTGTCCGGCGATCGGCGGGCAAAGCAGGTTTATGAAGCCCAGGCCTATCAGATTGCCAAAGGCATTGGCGAGATGGCTGCTGTGTTAAAAGGCGACATCAATGGGATTATCCTCACCGGCGGGATGGCCTATTCGGAGAAACTCACCACGATGATCAAGGCATACATTGCCTTTCTGGCTCCGGTTAAATGTCTGCCGGGAGAAAACGAAATGGAAGCCCTGGCTCTGGGTGGACTGCGGCTGTTAAGAGGAGAAGAAGAACCCCGGATATATCGTTGACAAATTGTTCCCAGTGGAAGCTTGGTTTAACTGCTTTTCACAAATTTTTCTTGTTTCTTTCTCTGATGAACGTGATATAATTTTTACAGTTGTGCAAATACGGTAAAATGAGAATTTTACAAAAAAGCAGCTGGTTTTTGCAGTGACCCGAAGCTGTCAAAACCGGCTTGGATTTTTTTGTCGGGTCGCTCATAACGATATTTAAAAAGGGGGAGATCAAATGGACCATATGGAAAAACTGAGGGAATATGCCCGCCTGATTGTCCGCACCGGCGCAAACGTGCAGCCGGATCAGTTAGCGGTGATCAATTGTTCGGTTGAGAATTATGAATTTGGCCGAATGATTGTAGCAGAGGCCTATAAAGCTGGAGCCAGAGATGTAATCGTCTTCTGGAATGATGTCAAAACCAGCCGCCTGCGCTATGATCATGTCAGTCTGGAGGTATTGGGTAATATCCCTAACTGGTTGGCCGAATCCCGGAATTATTATGCCGACCAGAAAGCTGCGGTCATTTCTATTGTTGGTCATGATCCCGAAGCCTACAAAGGGGTGGCCAGCGAAAAACTGCAAACCAGCAGCAAGGCCTCGGCCAAGGCCTTCGAACCCTATTATAAAAAAATGATGAACAGTGAATTTCAGTGGTGTGTGGCGGCGGTTCCCGAAGCGAAATGGGCCAAAAAAGTTTTTCCGGAACTTTATGAACAGGAAGCCATCGTAAAACTTTGGGATGCCATCTTTGAGGCGGTACGGATCGGTTCAGGTGATGCCGTTACAGCCTGGCATGACCATAAGGTGATGCTGGCTGAAAAATGCAAAATCCTCAACGCAGCCCATTTTGATGCCCTGCGTTATAAAAATAGTCTCGGAACAGATTTTACCGTCGGTCTTCACAAAGATCACATCTGGGAAGGTGGCGGTGAGTTTACCCCGGATCAGGTTTATTTTTTTGCCAATATGCCGACCGAAGAGATTTTTACCGCCCCGGACTGTTATCGGGCAGAAGGCACGCTGGTTTCCTCGCTACCGCTTTCTTATCAGGGAAACCTGATCGAAAATTTCAGCCTGACCTTTCACGAGGGTCAGGTGATCGACTATCAGGCCGCCAAAGGGGCGGAATATCTCAAGATTCTGATTGAAACCGATGCGGGCGCCCGGCGCCTGGGTGAAGTCGCCCTGGTTCCCTACGATTCACCGATTTCTAATACCGGAATTCTTTTTTATGATACCCTTTTTGATGAAAATGCCGCCTGTCATTTTGCCCTGGGAGAATGCTACCCCACCAATATCCGGGATGGCGGAAAGATGACCAAAGATGAGCTGTTGGCATCCGGTGGCAACCAGTCCGATACCCATGTGGATTTTATGATTGGTACCAAGGATTTAGAGATAACTGGAATTACCAGCGATGGTCAGGAAATTGCGCTATTCAAAAACGGTAACTGGGCCTGAAGCGTCATAAGAATTTAAGAACGGAGATAGATCATGGATGAGATAGAAAAAAATACAAATTTGGCAGATATTCACCAGGAGGTTAAAACGATTACTCAAACCTCGGAAGAACTGAAAAGTAACATCAGGAGCCTGGAAGAAAGTTCACTGCTTTCAGTCGAAATATTAAATGAAAACAAGGCCACGATGAACAACATTTTAGAGCTGCTTAACACTATCGCAGAAAAAGACAAAACCATGGAAGACGAGGAAAAGGAAAATGTCAACAGCGAGCTTTTTTCGCTGTTGGAAACCATGGACTTTGATATCAAAAAACTGAGCTGGTTTTCCGAAGAGAATGTCAAGGTCTTTAATACCATTGTCGATCAGGCCCATGAAATTGCCAAACTCAGCGAAGAAAATGCGGCCAGCACCTATGAAATCAATGCTGAAATCAATCATTTTACCCAGGTATCCAGTAAGCTTCAGGGAAATATTGTCAGAATTGAAGAAAACTCCAGCCAGTCCGTTGCGATGCTAAGCGAAAACAGAGCCACTATCAGCAGCATTTCCGACCTGCTGCTGGATTTGATTGAGGGGGTTAATCAGGCTTCAGGAATTAATGATGAATTGGACGGTTCGTCTAAACAGATCAGCAAGTTTGTCGATTATATCAAGGATATTTCCCGTCAGACCAATCTGCTGGCGCTGAATGCCAGCATTGAAGCGGCTCGGGCCGGAGCCGCTGGCAAAGGCTTTTCGGTGGTGGCAGAAGAAATCAAACGACTGTCAGACAGTACGGCGACCTTTGCCACCGAAATCGAACAGATTGTGAATCAGGTGATTGTTGAAGTGGATCGCTCCAATGCCGCCATTGAACGCTGCACTACCCGCACCAAAGATATTGAAGGAGCAGCCCAGAAATCCGGGGATGTCATCGAAGATATTCAGAAAGTCCTGATTGAGTTGAATCAATCGATGAATGAAATCAAAGATATTTCAAGCGTTCAGGTGAATACCTCCCATGGTATCCAGTCATCGGTTGCCAAGGTGTCGGATGCGGTGGACACCACCCACCGGGTGACCACCAATACAATCAGCACCATTGTGACCCAGAAGTCAAAAAATATTGAATTGCTGAATTACTGCACCAAGCTTTCAGAAATGGCCAGCAGCGTCCAGAAACTGACGGCAAAGAATAAAAATAAAGATGAAATTATCTTTGGGGTCAATCCCTTTACCTCGCCGGAAAACATCAAAACAATGTACGTGCCGATCTTAAATGCGGTATTTAAAAAGATTGGCTATAAGGTGCGCACGATGATTGTGAAGGATTATGATGCCCTCAGTGAAGGCATGAAAGAAGGCATCATCGACGTGGCCTGGTTCTCGCCCTTTGCTTATGTCACCGCTCATGAAAAAGTTAGCATTGAACCATTGGTATCGCCAAAAGTTCATGGTAAAGTATCATACAATGGCTACATTATCACCCGTAAAGACAGCGGTATTGGCAGCTTAAGTGGCTTGAGAGGTCGTAGTTTTGCCTACGTCGATGAAGTCAGTGCGTCGGGATACCTCTATGCTCAGCATAGCATGAAGTCAGAAGGGTTGAATCCCAAGACTCTTTTTTCCAGAACGGCTTATCTGGGCAGTCATGACAGTGTCATTAAAGCGGTACTGTCTCGGGAATACGATGCCGGGGCCACCTATAACGAGGCTATGGAAGAGGCAGAAAAAAGCGGGATTAATCTCGACGAATTCCGGATTATTGCCAAAACTCCGGATATTCCCAAGGATGCCATTGCTGCAAACCCCAAATTACCAATAGAATTTACTGATCGTTTACGACAGGCTTTTGTGGACTATGTCAAGGCACCCAATATCAAATCCCCCGTTGAAGGCTTTGTTGAAAGTGATGACGCCAAATACGATGTAATCCGGGAAGTAATGTAGTCTGTTAAAAAAAGGGATTATGGGGTATAACTTCCAAGAATAGAATAATGGGAGGTTGATCATGATCATATTGATTAGTAAAACAGTGGTTCTGAATCATGAAAAGATAACTGCCGAAAAACCTGGCGGTTATTTTTTTAAACAGAGCGGGTAAAATTATTTAAAACAGTGTCAAAATGACAAAAACCGACTGCAGGAGGAGAGAATGGAGAAAGTAACGGATATTAGAAACAAATATGCCCAGGAAATCACAGAGATTCTTTTTTTATTAAAGGAAGTGGGAAGCGGACGAATCTATGGCTTCCCCGGCAACTGTACTCCGGGAGATGACGAATTAAAGACCAACGTCGATACCCTCACTGAAAAATTCAATGATTTGCTTGATAAGATTGAGTATGGAAAGGATTTCGGAACGGGGGAGTAAACGGATTTAGATCCGACTAAATGAGGAGCGAAGCGAAGATGAAAAATAATCTCAAAAAATTACTGTCATTACTGCTGACCAGCTTAATGCTGACGGTTTTGATCCCGGGTAGCGCCTGGGCAGAAGAAGAAATTACCGAGCCGGGTATGGCCTCACTAAATCCGGCTTTTGTTCAATACCTGGAGGATGTTAACGCGGGAACCCTTAACACATCAACCAGTGATGGGCATGGTCGGGGTTATATCCCACCACCACTAAAACGTTATGAAGAGCCAATTGATACAGCGATCACCTCTGCCCAAGCCCTGCCAGCCGCCTTTGACCTTCGGGACACAGGCCGGATTACGGCGGTTCGCAGTCAGGGCGATTATGGCAGTTGCTGGGCTTTTGCCAGCCTGGCTTCGCTGGAATCCTATTTAAAAAAAGATACAACGGTTGATTTTTCTGAAAATAATCTGATGTGGAACAGCGGCTTTGACGGAAGCCCGGATGATGGGGGGAATTATTCCATGGCCACCGCCTATCTGGCCCGCTGGAGTGGCCCGGTGAGTGAAAGCAGTGACCCCTACGATACCCCGAAAAAAACCGGATTATCTCCGGTTTATCATGTTCAGGAAGTGAAATCGATTCCCGAACTGCCATCGGCGATCAAGCAGGCACTGATGGATGGCGGGGTGCTTTATACTTCGATGTATTCAGTACCTCTGGATGGAGAAGAGTATTACAACCCGGACACCTTTGCCTTTTATTACGATGGTACGGAAGAACCTGATCACGATGTGGCGATTGTTGGTTGGGATGACAATTACAGCCGGGATAATTTCAGTAAAAAACCGGAAGCTGATGGGGCCTGGATTATCCGTAACAGCTGGGGCGCGGATTGGGGAGATGGCGGTTATTTCTATATGTCCTATTATGATACCTATGCTGGCAGCAATGTGACCGCTTTTCATAATGCCGAAGCGACCAATAATTATAGCGCTATTTATCAGTATGATCCACTGGGTAACATCTCAGCCATGGGTTACACGGACGGAGACAACACTGCCTGGGGTGCCAATATCTTTACGGCAACAGCCAGCGACAATCTGATGGCTGTGAGTACCTATGCCTTAACCCCCGGAACGTCAGCTGAGATCAAGGTTTATACGGATGTGAATGATGGCAAGCCAAACAGTGGTACCTTACGAACCACGCAGACGGAAACCTTTGCCCGGGGCGGTTATTATACAATTGATCTGGACAATCCGGTGGGATTGGTCGCTGGACAAAAGTTTGCGGTGGTAGTTAAATACCGGACCCCGGGAACGAACGATTCAGTACCGGTAGAAAGCCGATTTGAAAACTACAGCAGCGCTGTGACGGCCAACCCCGGAGAAAGCTTTACCAGTAATACCGGAACTGGCGGTTGGTATGATACGTCTAAAAAAAGCCTCAGTAATGTGTGTATCAAAGCCTTTACGCAAAGCCGGGATACCTTTGCAAATTGTCTTTATCGCACCCATGTGCAAGATCAGGGATGGCAGAACTGGCAGAGCAATGGTGGAGTCAGCGGTACCTCAGGAGAATCCTTGCGATTGGAAGGTATTGAAATAAAAATGGACACCAGGGGCTATGATCTGGGGATTGAATACGCTACCCACGTCCAGAATCAGGGCTGGCAGGAGCTAAAAAGCAATGGCGTCATGAGTGGTACCGAAGGTCAGTCGCTGCGGCTGGAAGCCATTAAGATTCAGTTAACCGGGGCTGATGCGACGCAGTTTGACGTCTATTACCGGGTTCATGCCCAGAATGTCGGTTGGATGGATTGGGCAAGTAATGGTGGGGAAGCTGGCACGGCGGGCTTTGGTTACCGGTTGGAAGCCATTGAAATTCAGGTGCTGCCAAAGGGGTCACCGGCACCGGGATTGACTGGTCAACCCTTTCTTGAAAATAAGTAACAAAAAAAATCCGGAGTATTATCTTGACAAAGATAATACTCCGGGGTAAAATAAAACAGTTATGAGGGAGTAATTTGCGCAATTTGCGTGATAAGTCAACATGCATGGTAGTAATACCTGGCTTATCTTAATGAGTGAGACTCATGTACAGTTTTTCTGTACTTGGGTTTATTTTTTCCAGGTGCAGAGGCATCTGGTTTTTTTATTTTTTGTATAACCAGGTGTAGATTTTTGAAGGAGGTTTGAATGAAAACGTATTTGCAGACGGCAGAAGAAGTGTTGGAGGATTTAAACTCCAGCAGTGAGGGCCTCTCCCAGGCCGAGGCCAGCAAGCGGCTGGAAACGAATGGGAAAAACAAGTTGGATGAAGCCAAAAAAGATTCATTGGTGGTACGGCTTTTTAATCAGTTAAAAGATCCGATGATTGTGATCCTGATTGCTGCTGCCGTTATTTCGGGCATCACGGCCGCTTATTCCGGCGAATCCTTTGCTGATGTGATCATCATTATGGCGGTGGTGATCATTAATTCAGTACTGGGTGTGTATCAGGAAAGTAAGGCGGAAAAGGCCATCGAGGCGCTTCAGGCGATTTCAGCAGCCACTTCCCGGGTCAGGCGGGATGGTAAGATCTGTGAAATTAAAAGTGAAGATCTGGTCGTTGGGGATGTAATATTACTGGAAGCCGGAGATGCGGTGCCAGCTGACGCCAGATTATTGGAAAGTGCCAGTTTAAAAATTGAAGAAGCGGCTCTTACCGGAGAGAGTGTTCCGGTGGGGAAGGTAGTTTGCGCACTGAATCTGGGTGATCAAAAAGATATTTCGCTGGGTGACCGCAAAAACATGGTGTATATGGGCAGTGCCGTGGTTTATGGCCGGGGTTTAGCAACCGTAGTCGCCACCGGGATGCAAACGGAAATGGGAAAGATCGCTGATGCCATTACCCAGGCGAAGGAAAATGCCACACCACTACAAATTAAACTGAATCAATTAAGCAAGGTGCTAAGCTGGTTGGTATTGGGAATTTGTGTCTTTATCTTTGCTTTAAGTCTGGTACGTTTGTACCTGGGCGACGGCATTACCGGGATCGGTGTTCTGGATACCTTTATGGTGGCGGTATCGCTGGCGGTTGCTGCCATACCCGAGGGTCTGGCGGCGGTGGTCACGATTGTACTCTCGCTGGGGGTGACCAACATGGCCAAAGAAAAGGCGGTCATTCGTAAGCTCACAGCTGTTGAAACCCTGGGCTGTACCCAGGTAATCTGTTCGGATAAAACGGGAACCCTGACCCAAAACAAGATGACGGTGGTCGATCACTTTGGTTTTGATGAGCATTTGCTGGGAAGAACGATGGCCTTGTGCAATGATGCCCATTTAAATGAAGAAAACAAAGCCGAAGGTGAGCCCACCGAGGCGGCGCTGGTTAATTATGCTTTTTCACTGGGACTAAATAAGCGGGCGATGGAAGAACAAACGCCCCGGGTGGGCGAAGCACCCTTTGACTCCGGCCGTAAGCTGATGAGTACCATTCATCAAATGGCAGATGGCAGCTTGACCCAGTATGTAAAGGGGGCTCCCGATGTACTGATCTCCCGTTGTACCACCTATTGGGATGGTAATGCAGAGTTACCGCTGACCGATGCTATTTGCGAAGAAATCAGACAAGCCAATAAAAGTCTGGCGGACCAGGCTCTGCGGGTGCTGGCTGGAGCCTTCCGGAACTGGAAGACCATGCCGACCGATCAGTCACCGAATTTTCTGGAGCAGGAGCTGTGTTTTGTTGGTTTAACCGGAATGATTGACCCAATCCGGCCAGAAGTAAAAGATGCCATTGCCCAGTGTAAGTCGGCCGGAATCCGAGCGGTCATGATCACGGGTGATCACCGGGATACGGCGATTGCGATTGCCAAACAATTGGGGATCATCACTGATTCCAAAGAAGCCATCACCGGAGCCCAGCTGGATGAAATCAGCGAAGACCAGCTGCAAAAAGAAATTGGCCATTACGCAGTTTATGCCCGGGTTCAACCGGAACACAAGGTAAGGATTGTCAAAGCCTGGCAGAAGCAGGGGATGATTGTCGCTATGACTGGTGACGGCGTCAACGATGCGCCATCCATTAAAACGGCTGACATCGGAGTAGGAATGGGGATCACAGGCACCGATGTGACCAAAAATGTGGCCGATATGGTACTGGCAGACGATAATTTTGCCACAATTGTCAATGCCGTTGAGGAAGGGCGGCGGATCTACGATAATATCCGTAAAGCTATTCAATTTTTGCTGTCTTCTAATTTATCGGAAGTTATCGCCATTTTTATGGCGACTCTGTTGGGTTTCACGATTCTCAAGCCAGTGCATTTACTGTGGATCAACCTGATTACGGATTCCTTCCCCGCCATTGCTTTGGGTGTCGAAGGCGAAGAAGCCGACACCATGAAACATCCGCCCCGAGAATCTCGGGAAGGTGTATTTTCCCGGGGACTGGGAGTTGATGTGATCTGGCAGGGCCTCATGGTGGCCGTGGTGACCATCGTCGCCTATTTTGTCGGGCATTATATCGAAGCCGGAGTCTGGGAAATTGCCGAAAGTGCTGATGGTATGACCATGGCCTTTTTGACCCTGTCGATGGCAGAGATGTTCCATTCGCTGAATATGCGCAGTCGTCGCCAGTCGATCTTTAAGATGCAGCACCAGAATAAATTCTTGTTTTTGGCCATGGCGGTTTCGCTGGTATTGACCACGGCAGTTATTTATATTCCCACCATCGCTGCCGCCTTTGAGTTTGAACCCATCAGTTTAATGGAATATTTTGTGGCCATGGGCCTGGCGATCGTGGTCATTCCCATTGTTGAGTTGGTTAAATTTTTCCAGCGAAAGCTGGGAGTCTAGTTTGTTATTGATTGTTATGGACAGGGGCTGTGGTGCGTTTTTATGCCGCGGCCCCTTTTTGTTTACGCCAAATAGCTGCCAGGACGATGTTAAACGATTGTTTAGTAGGGTATATTGACTTCAAGAATCAAAATGGTTTAAGTGACCAATAACAAAGGAGAAAGAAGATGAAAATTGGACCCTACATTAATTTTCCGGGAAACTGTAAAGAAGCGGTGATGTTCTATACCGAAATATTTAAAACCGATGAACCCACAATAATGACCTTTGGAGAAATGCCGGAAGACCCCAGTTTTCCGATGCTAGATGGCATCAGGGATCTGGTGGCCAATGCCCAGATGAATATTGGAGGAAACATGATCATGTTTTCTGATGTACCACCAGGGATGCCATTTATCAAGGGTAATAACATTACTCTGATTATCACCCATGAGGATGTGGAAGAGATTAAGCGGTTGTTTGGTTTATTAAGCAAAGGCGGCACGGTTGAAATGTTGCTTCAGGAAACCTTCTGGAGCAAAGCCTATGGATCTTTAACCGACAAATTTGGAATTGGCTGGCAAATGTCGGCTGAATAATAATGAGACCAAATTGTTTACAGGGGTCATGGCTTTGGTTATAATGGTAAAAATATTGGGGGTGATGAGAAGTAGATGAAAGCATTTAAGTACAGTACCATTGTAACCCTGATTCTGACGGTTTTTTCGGCAATCGCCATTTTTGCCATTGATGATGTGATTCCGGGTATGGTCAGTGATACAATGAAAAGGCATATCCTTGATAATATGGACAACTACAACGCCTTCTTATTCGGCATTTTTACCGGATCTCTGGTCAGTTTGATTGTCGCAATCGTGGGCTATGTCACGGAAAGAAGGCGTCTGATTGCGGAGATCTGGAACAACGCCAGAAAATTGACCATTGATTTCCGCTTGCTGTTGTTGGATAACATTGAATTTGCAGAATTGACTCATGAAAAACTTTATGCCACCATTGAAAAACAGGATTTTAATCAGCAGGTTAGAGAATGGCTGGGCTATCACAGCTCTCCTTATATGATCAACGTGATGCAGCTGGATTTTTTAATCAACCGCGGAAAAAAAGCCGCCATGCTCCGGGCTTTACAGGAAAATATCACTATTCTGCGGGCAGTTTGATGGCTTTATGAATGCCTTTTTAAACCGGCATTTAACAGAAAAATACGGTGATGAGGATATTGACCAGCTTTTTGATGTCATCACCAATCAGGACGAAAAACAGGTGCTCAAAACGGTTCAGAAGCTGCTTGATGAGATAGTTACCTTTTTAAATAAGAAATAAATAATAACCACCATTCGTTTTCGGTGGCAGGCGTAAGGGGACAGCTTTTACACCAGCCACTTTTTTTGATATGGTCAAATTATCGGAGCTTATAACGGCCCCCTTGTTAGGATTAAAATGAAATCTGCCGATGTTTTAAACTGTGATTTCCGGGTAAAAAAATTACAAGAACAGATCGGTGATGGTAAGCCGTCTGATCAGTCTGAGTTGATCGTTAAACAGTAGGTGTCAATGGCGTTGTTATTTTGAAAGGGAGAAAGACAGACATGAAGAAAAGGTGGTTAAAGGGGATTTGGTTTGTACTGGTTCTGACAATAATCGCATTAGTTTCAGGATGTTCAGCTGGTGGGGGGCAAAGCTCAGAAAAAGATGGGAGCAAGGATACCCAGGAAAATGACATTAGGGACAATGCCATCTTCGATCTTTATAATCAGATTGACATCAATGACAAAAAGGCAGATATTGAGAAAGATTTGGGTGCTACCGGAAACACCTCAGCCGAAGGTTCCTATGTTTATTTGGATCCGGACACCGGCTACGCCGTTAATGTGTTTTTCAACGCCAAGGATCTGGTTACCCTAAAGGTCTTGGTGCCGACTACCGGCGCCCGGGAATTGATTGAGCTGAGCAATGCCAGTGTCACAAAAGAAGCGGCCGCCAAAATTTCCCAGGGAATGACTCAGAGTAATGTTAAGAAGGCGCTAACGGGACAGGGGATTGAAATGCTGCGAATGGTCATTCCCAGCGGCGCAGACAAGGAAGCCTATGCTCTGGCCTGGATCAATGCCGATGGTTCGGTGCTGGTGGTAACCTTTGATTCCGATACCAATACCGTGCTGGCTGCAGAGTTTAAAGAAAGTTTGTTTTAAAAATGTGGATTGGTCTTAGTCATAGTTCGAAGAAGGGAGCTGAAAACCATGTTAAAGCGGGATAGATCGGTTGTTGTATTTTCCGGGATTTTGATCCTGAGTATGTTGTTAGTGCTTGCTGGTTGTAGCGCAACCAAGGATGAAGCAGACCACAACCCGGACCATTTTTACAAGCTGGTCAATTTGGGAATGGAAAAAAGTCAGGTTGAATCGACCTTGGGGGTTAAACCGGAAGAGGTGGAGGGCACCTATATTTATCGGGACGATCAAACCGGCTTTGGCGTTCAGATCAATTACGATGCTAGTGATCTGGTTGTTTCAAAAGTATTATATCACGATCAGGACAGTAAGATTATGGGCCTCAGTGAAGCCAGTGTTTCCGAAGATCAAATGGCCAGTATCACCGAAGGGATGCCCTATGATGAGGTCAAATCACTGCTTGGATCGGAAGGAACAGAGATTATTGAAATGGCCAATCCGGCTGATCCCAATAATCCCATTGTGATGATGATCTGGTTTAATGATGATCAAACCGGGTTTTACGTAACTTTTTTAGGGCATCAGGGAACGGTTAAGAGCGTTAAATTCTGGAAATAGCCAGATTCGTTAAGCACTGGTTTTGAATCAGTGCTTTTTTGCGGGTATTTTCCGAGTAAGAATATTTTATAAAAAATATTTATTTATGGGAAGAAAAACAGGGGCTTAAGCGTTATATAGATGTGCAGATAAAACGGAGGTGAAATTTGTTGAAGGAACATAGGGAAGAGGAGGCCGATGATGCCTTGATTAAAAAGTATATCGCAACCGGAAATTCCGAGTATTTTGAACCCCTTGTCCAGCGGTATGAGCGGTATGCCTATGTTTATGCCTATTCTCTTCTGAAGAACGAATTTGACGCACAGGATGTGGTCGCAGAAAGTTTTTTAAAAGCATTTAGCAAAATCAGACAATATCGGCAAGGCAGCAGTTTTAAAAACTGGTTTTTGAAAATCGTCCATAATACCAGCTTTGATCTCTTACGAAAAAACAAAACCATGATTTATCTGGATGATCAGGAGAATAGCGAGCGTCTCTTTACAGACGAAGCCCTGAGCTATGATAATATCGATTCTCTGGATTTTGGGGAGATTCAAAAATCACTGGATCAGTTACCACACGAGCTGAAAGGTGCAGTGATCCTCCGCTATTATTATGACTGGGATTATAAAAAAATCTGTGAGTTTTTAAATATTCCCATGGGTACCCTGTCTTCCCGGTTGAATCGGGCCTGTAAAAAACTCAAAAACATGTACGAAGGAGGAATGTGATCATGAATGAACTGGATAAAATGATGGCCTGTCTGGGCTTTAATGAAACCGCTGTGAAAAATTATGGCAATGCCATTCCCTTTTCCAGCAAAAAGCTGGAGATTATGAAGCAGATCAATCAGGCCAGCCTGGAAAAAGCCAGAAATTCAGATTTGTTTGCCTTATTTTATATCTTGTCCATTGCCTTTTCAGTGATGGTAATGCGCTTTATTGTCTTTGCCCAAACCGGGGATGTAACCATCATGACGGTCTTCACCAGCATCGTCATCCGTTATTCGGAGGTGCTTAAGAACAGTCTTACTGCCATGTCGTTTTTAATTTCAATCGTTATTTGTGTCGGAACCGGAGTGATGATTAATTATTTAAAAAATGAGAGTCACTTCTGTTAGACTTAATAAAAAAATAGGTAATTGCGAAATGAAAAAACACCGAACAATGGTTGCTTTGTGTGCAGTTTCCACAAACAATTTTGTAACGTGTAGGCGAACAGTTCAGAGAACTGTCCGCCGTACAGTGTAAAAATTCGCGAAGGCAACGAGCCAATCACAAGCTTGCTTGTAGTTGGCGACTGCCCGCGACCTCGAAGAAATTCGCATCGCGATTTCTTCTGGTGTTTCGTGCAAAACTGGGCGCAAAGCTCACGGCAGTTTCGCAATTACCAATAAAAAAAATTTGAAGGAGAAGAAAAATGTTAAAAAGAATGAGTATGTCGTTTTTTATGATGGTGATGGTATTGCTTATTACGGTTTCCACCGCTTTTGGGGCCACCAATAGCGATATCAGGCCTTACGAAGATTCAGCGGGAAATGTAAATATTGAGGGAGCAACGGTTCCCAATACGGAATTCGCCTTTGCCGGTTCAAACATCACTGCCAATTCGGTGTTTGACACCACCACCTTTTTTGCCGGTAATGCCATCACTCTGGATGGGGAATATAACGGTGACGTTTTTGCAGCGGCAAATACGGTAACGGTCAACGGTAAAATTAACGGAAATCTCTATACCGGTGCCAACCAGGTCATCATCAATGGTGAGGTAACCCGGGATCTTTTTGCTGGCTGTTCTGATCTGACCATCAGCAAATCAGCCACTATTAACCGGGATGCCTATCTTGCGGCAGCCAATGTGAATATTGATGGAATCGTTGGTCGAAATCTTCGGGCTGGTGCTGGCAATGTCTTAATTAACGGCACGATTAACGGTTTTGTGGAAACCGACGTGGATCAGTTAACCATAAACAATGGTGCAACGATCGTCGGACCAATTAATAACCGTAGTGCCAATGAAGCGATTGTCGCACCCGGTGCCAATGCGCCGGAAGTCAGCTGGGAAAAGGTATCGAAAGAACAGACAGTTGAAGCAGATAAAGGACCATCTGTTGGCTCGATTCTTTTATCAATCATTACCAAACTGGCCTTTATTCTGGTCATCTGGGTGCTGATTACCTTTATGACCAAAGAATTTAACGCCAATACTTCAGTGATAGCCAAAAAGCATATTCTGGCATCGCTGGGAATCGGGGCCGGATTTTTCTTCATTACCCCATTGTTGTTGATTGTGTCCTTTATTATTTATGCACCGTTTGGAGTTGCCATGACCTTTGGGATTATCGCATTGACGATTCTAGCGATGCCGGTGGCTGCGGTGGTTCTATCCAAACTGTTGATCCGCTTCTTTGATGATAAGATGAAACCACTGCTTAGCTCTTTTGTTTCAATCCTGATCATCGCTGCGGCAGCGATCATTCTGGGCTATATTCCCTTTATCAATTTTGTTGTCTATCTTTTCCTCTATGTTGTTGGCGTGGGCTTCATTTGTTACAATGTGCTGTTCGCCAATAAAAAACTAAAAGATGAACGGAATGACGGCGACGGCGAGCTGCTTATGATTGATGAGATCATTGACATGGAAGAAGGAACCGCAATTATCGAAGCGTCAACCGAAACCATTAGACAAGATGGTGAAGATACCCTAAAATAGTTCGATTACAGATAAAAAAAACAGGCTCCAAAGCGGATGCCTGTTTTTTTGTTTAATATTTGTCCATCTCCAGATCATCCAGAACAATCTGGGGTGAAGTTTCGGCAGTGTCTTTTTGCTTCACTGGTTTTTCGACCGGTGGCCTGGGAGAGGTGTGATGGGCGGCACCTTTTTTCTTTAGTTTAAAAGCACCCACCATCTGTTTGAGCATTTCAGCCTGGCCGGACAGTTCTTCACTGGCGGCGGCGCTTTCTTCAGCGGTGGCAGAGTTGGTCTGAACAACGGTGGAAACCTGTTCGATCCCCTGGGTGATCTGGGCGATTTCGGTGGCCTGATCGTTGGAGGCCCGGGCGATGTTACCGACCAGACCGGTTACTTTTTCAATTTCGTTGAGAATTTCAACGAGACTGGCGGCGGTTTCATCGGCGATTCGGGTACCGGCTTCGACCTTGTCAATTGAGCCTTCAATCAGTCCGGTGGTTTCCTTGGCCGCTTCGGCGCTGCGGGCGGCCAGCGAGCGAACTTCTTCGGCGACGACGGCAAAGCCTTTGCCGTGGCTTCCAGCCCGGGCGGCTTCAACAGCGGCGTTGAGGGCCAGGATATTGGTCTGGAAGGCGATATCGTCAATAACCTTGATAATCTTAGAAATGCTCTTGGAGGATTCGTTGATGTCAATCATCGCTGAAACCATCTTGGTCATTTGTTCATTGCCGACTTCGGCATTGCTGCGAACCTCTAAAGCCCGTTCGTTGGCTTCATTGGCATTGGTGGCGTTTTTCTTGGTTTCACCGGCTACTTCTTCGATGGAGGCGTTGAGCTGCTGGATGGCGCTGGCCTGTTCAGTGGTGCCCTGAGACAGGGCCTGTCCGCCATCGGAAATCTGGCGGGCACCGGCTTCAACCTGACCGGCAGCTTCATTGATTTCGGACATGGTTTCGCTGAGAGTGGCGGCAATGCCGTTGAGACCGGTTTTAATGGCCTGGAAATCGCCGAGATAGTCGGTGGTGATTTCGATATCGAGATTACCCTGACCCATTTCCAGTAGGGTTTTGGCGATCTCATCGACATAGTTTTTCAGGAAGGCGACGGTCTGGTTCATGTCATTTTTAATACGGGTGTAATCGCCGTTATAATTGCCAACCATGCCGGTGTTCAGATTGCCTTTGGCAAGATCCTGGAGGGTATCAGACGCTTCCTTGACCGGAGCAACAACGGCATCTAGAGTGGCGTTGACGCCATTGACAATTTTGGCAAAGTCGCCTTGATGTCGACTGGCATCGGCCCGGGTACTGAGTTTGCCATCAATACCGGCCTGGGCCAGCATGCTGGCATCATCAATCAGATTGCCCACCGATTGCTTAACCTCGGCCAGGGTATCACCGATTTTGTGGAATTGAATACTCACTTCTGCGGTATATTCATCCGGCTCGCCGACATTGATATCAAAGTTGAGATCGCCTTGAGCCAGGCTGCTGAGATTATTTTCGAGCCGGGTGACCTCATTTTTAGTATAGTCACTAACCCGGATAATCGGAGTTAAATCGGTGACAACTTCCACGAAACCAATGTTCTCACCTTTCTTGTTTTTAAGATAAGCAGTATCCTGCTTATTACTTCGGCCAACCCATTCAAAGTAGCTGTCGGTTAAGCCCTGATCGACCAGACGGCGGATTCCACAGCCTTCAGTTCGACAGATATCGGCATTGGCGTTGTAGCAATCCATACCGCAGGCAGAATTTCGATCCTTAATGACACCATTGGCAATCATCAAATCTTCAAACGGTTTATTCATAAAGGTCCATTTCATATCGTTGTCGGTAACATGAAGGGGGAAGGGGATGGCATCGATGATTGCTTCGTACCAGACCATCTGATCCACTACCGTATCGAGGGTGGCGTTGACCCCCTGAACGATTTCTCTAAAACCACCCTTAAAGGCATCGGCATCGCCCCGGGTTTCCCATTGACCAGCAATAGCGGCCTGAGACAGCATGGTGGACTCGGAGATCAAACCACGGATGGTTTCGATGGTCAGTTTAAGGGCTGGGGCAATTTCATCCCGGGAATCCCGCAATTCAATATCGGCAGACACATCGCCGTTGGAAATCTGGTTCATGGTGGCAATAACCACATTTTGGAGGTCATCTGCTAGTTGATTCATCGAAGATGTCATTTCTCCGACCTCGTCCCGGGATGCCACTTCCAGACGGTCACTAAGATGTCCCTGGGTCATTTCTTTAATCATCTGGTTTAATGATACAATTGGGTTGGAAATTTTTCGGGCCAGAATAAAGGTGGCCACACCACCGGCCAGCAAAATGATCAAGGCGGCAATCAGAATGACATTTCGCAGATGATTGATCGGGGCCAGGACATCATCCTCAAATTTAGTGACGATGAGAGTCCAGTTGGTTCCGGGGATCGGGGCATTGTAGGCCAATTTCTGATCACCCTTGTAATTATAGGCGATACTGCCCGTTTGTCCGGTTCCCAATTCCTGGATCGCCAGACCAAACTCTTTAAGTGGTCCATTGGCCTCTATTTCATCAAAGACATTGGTCTGATCCAAGATTAATTGTTCGTTGGGATGGGCCATGACGGCACCATTTTCGTTTATAACCATGCCGTATTTGCGCTCGCCATCGCCCATGGCATTGGTGATGTCAAGCATAAAGGTGGGATCTCTGCGACCGACCAGAAGGCCAACCACTTGACCGTTGTTTTTGATCGGTGCTACTTCAAAGACCACTGGCTCGTTGGTGACCTTACTGATGGCGACATCGGAAATCGAGGTATTGCCGGCAAAACCGTCTTCGTACCAGAATTGACCTTCTGATTTAAATTCGCCGCCGCCGATGATATAGCGGGCATTACCATTCATATCCATGACGGCAATATCCTGATAGCCTAAACGTTCCACGTCCCCGGCAATCGAGGCCACCTGGGTGTTCCAGTCCATGGTGGCAGTTCGGGCCCGGAGGGCGATTTCATCCAGTTTTCCTAAATTACCGGAAACGATGGCGCCGATATGACCGGCACCTTCAGTAACAAAGGCCTCTTCCTGGGTACTGGATTCACTGGTCAGGGCCGCTGCGCCCAAATTGATCGCAATCAGGCCCAGGGTGATAACAGCCAAGGTCAGAATCAGAGTGGTGAAGGCCGTGAGTTTAGTGGATAAACGGATTTTTACCGTTGTTTGATGGGGGTCGTGTGATTGTGCTGCTTTCATGATGATGCTCCTTTCAAAATAACAGATTCCATAAACACAGGAACAGGTGGCTACTGAAAAATTGAATAAAGAGGCAGGCGGTAAAGCGCCAAATTTCGACAGCAATCGATTACATTCATTGCTGTCGAAATGGTGTCTGCGTCTATGGGTTTGTTGGATATGATGGTTTTATTTAAACAGACGCCGATTTTGGCGTCTGTTTAAATTTAGGTTAGGGAATCAGTATTTATCCATGTCCATATCGCCCAGGTCGATGCTGGGTGTGGGGACTGGTTTTATGGTTTCTTGAACTTCTTTAACGGCAGGGGTTGCAGCGGCATAGGATTTCCCTTTGCTGCGGAGCTTAAAGGTGTCAACCAGCTGTTTAAGCAGCTCGGCCTGGCCGGACAGCTCTTCACTGGCAGCGGCGCTTTCTTCGGCAGTGGCGGAGTTTTGCTGAACGACATGGGCCACCTGTTCCACACCGGTGTCAATTTGGGCAATTCCCGAAGCCTGCTCATTGGAAGCGACGGCAATATTACCAATTAAGGTAGTGACCTTTTCGATACCGGCGACGATGTCATCCAGAGCGGCGGCAGTGTCATCGGCAATTTTGGTTCCTTCCTGAACCTTGTCAATGGAGCCTTCAATTAAAGCGGTGGTTTCCTTGGCGGCGTCGGCGCTACGGGCTGCCAGGCTACGAACTTCTTCGGCAACGACGGCAAAGCCTTTGCCGTGTTGACCTGCCCGGGCAGCTTCGACAGCGGCGTTGAGGGCCAGAATATTGGTCTGGAAGGCAATGTCATCAATGACCTTGATAATTTTGGAAATGTCTTCCGATGACTGATTGATGGCGACCATCGAGTTCTGCATTTGTGACATCTGGGCATTGCCTTTGGCGGCGTGGTCTTTGACGGTATCAGCCAGTTCTCTGGCCTTATTGGCATCGACGGCGTTGTTTTTGGTCTGATCGGCAATTTCGGCAATCGAGGCGGTAAGCTCCTGAACCGAGCTGGCCTGTTCGGTGGAGCCCTGGGCCAGGGACTGACTGCCAGCGGAGACTTGACCGGAGCCGGAGGCAACTTGCTCTGCAGCCACGTTGATATCACCCATAACATCATTCAGCGATTGAATAATGACATTAATGGCATTTGAAATGGTAATCCAATCGCCCCGGAATTCCCGGGCGTTTTCGATATTAAGATTCCCTTTGGATAGCTGTTCGATTTTTTCAGTAATTTCACTAACAACTGCTTCCAGACGACTGGCAGTAGTGTTAACCGTTTGTTTCAGAGCATCCACATCACCGCTGTAATTACCCGTAATACGCTCATGGAGATTACCGTTTGATATGGCATCCATGACGACCATGACCTCGCCCAGTGGTTTGTTGATTTCGTCCAGAATGGCATTCATGCCGCCGACCAGATCTTGCCAGGCACCTTTGAATTTTGCGGCATCAGCTCGGGTTTGAAGATTTCCATCAATTACGGCGTTGGAAATCATCGAGGCACCTTCAATCATGTCACCGATGGAAGTTTTAACAGCAGTTAAACTATGACTGATTTCGTTAAACTGGGTGCTGACTTGACTGGTGTATTCATCGGCTGGGGCAATATTCATGTCAAAGTCAAGATTACCTTCGGCCAGACGCATCAGATTTTCACCCAGACGGGTAACCTCAGCATGGGTATAATCACTGACCCGGATAATTGGAGTTAAATCGGTGACGATTTCGACAAAGCCAATGTTTTCACCTTTTTTATTTTTGAGATAAGCGGTATCCTGCTTATTATTGCGTCCAACCCATTCAAAGTAGGAGTCGGCCAGACCCTGATCAACCAGACGGCGGATTCCACAGCCTTCAGTCTGACAGATATTGGCACCAGCATTGTAGCAATCCATACCGCAGGCGGAAACCCGATCTTTGATAACGCCGTTTTTGATCATCAGATCTTCAAAGGCCCGATTCATAAAGGTCCATTTCATATCCATGTCGGTGACGTGAACCGGGAAGGGGATACCATCAATGATTGCTTCATACCAGAACATATTATCAACGACGGTATCCAGTGTCTGGTTGACACCGGCAATAACCTTGGCATAGTCACCAGCATGGTTGTTAACCTCTGCCCGTTTGGTAAAATCACCACGAATGGCCGAATCGGACAACATGATGGTATCGGCAACCAGGCGGCTGATGGCTTTTTTAATCGAAACCATGCTGTTTCCCAGCACGTCGTTTTCTGACTTGGGCTGGATATCAATCGATAAATCACCCAGGGCTATGTTCTGGGCCGCTTCAGCCTGATCCCGGATATTTTCGGCCATGTTGACAAAGGATTTGGTCAGTTCACCGATTTCATCGGCTTTGGCATCATTGGCCATGCTATAGTCGATGTCAACGGCACCCAGAGCCAGTTGATCGGCGGCTTCGGCTAGTTTGGTAATCGGCCGGATAAAGCTGCGGGTGGATAGGACAATCAGGCCGATGATAACCAGCAGACCGAGGCCAAAGATCACCAGCATCATTGTTTGGATGGTTGCAAAAGACTGATTGAATTCGGCAGTGGGTAGACCGGTGGCCAGGACCCAGCCGGTATCCCCGATTTCGGTAACATAACCCTGGCTGGCAGTGCCCGCCGAGTCATAGGCAATGGGGCCAGCGGTCTTATCAGTCAGGGCAGCGATGATGTTCTCCGAGAGATCGGTGTCACTGAGGGGGCCGTTGATAAAATCTGGGTTGGGATGATCAAAGACCATTCCGCTGTTGGTGGAAACCACGAAGAAGCCGGTTTCGCCAATTTTATTTTCAGCGATGATTTCTTTTATCCGATCAATGGAGACATCCACACAGGTGGCACCGATGAGATCCTGGGTACCGGGCTTAAAAACGGGAGCTACCACACTGACAATAATTTCATTGGTGACTACATCCAGATAGGGCTCGGAGATGAAGACCTCTTTTTTGGCCACCAGCTCCTGATACCAGGGCCGGGCGTTGATGTCGTAGGTTCCGTCGGACGAGGAACCATCGGATTGGGTAAACTGACTGGAGTCGACATCGGCTACCCAGGCTACCCGGATATTTTCCGGATCGGTGGCAACCACATTGTCCAGGGTCTGCTTAATTTCAGGAAAATTGGGGGTGGTGGTAATGCCAACGCCCGGAGTGACCTGTTCAAAATAGCTGCGAATCTCGGGGTTGGTCGACAACTGGTTGGCCGTTTCCAGATAGGTAGTAAAATAGCTTTCAATTTCGTTTGAAACTGCCTGCGACCGGGCCGATAGCTCATTGACAGTGATCCGGGTGATAGCCTGATTCACGACATACAGCGATATCCCTGCCACAATGGCAAAAATAATCGCAACTGGCAAGCCGATGGACAGTAACATTTTTACAAGTAATCCTTTTTTCTGGTTCATTTTATTTCTCCTTTGACTCATCATCACTGATGAAAAAATTGATCGTCGTTGATAAAACAGAGTAGCCCTAGTTTAGCTTAAAACAGACATCAGATCAAGCGATAAGAAAGCAACTTGTTGATCAGATTTTTACCCAGGGATTAAAAATATAAACAGCTTGAGCGGGGCTAAATATAAATTTTTACTGAGCTTCTGGTAGATTTTAAAAACGCCTTGAACCAGCCGAGAAAAATAACCATAAGCTTGACAATTTATCACTTGTTCTGGATCGAAAAATGGTCTAAGATAATTCTTAAAAACTTTTCCCGGAATAATCGCAAGTCGGATCTGGGCATGATGCGGTAGTCGAACCCGTCAGGGGAGAGTGTGTAAAAATTTAGCAGGTATGACCAGCATAACAGGTTTGTAGGAGACAAATAAGGGTATACTGATAGCAATCACTTTTTTAGTAATTGATCGGGTTAAAAACCTGCATCAGCGAATACCCAAAGGAGGTCCTGTCCATGAAATCAAAGAAGCTCTTTTCAACACTGGTGCTGTTGAGCGTCACTGTTTTATGTCTGAGCTCGTGTCTTGCACAAAAACCAGTGTTGATTGGTTTTGTAGCCAGTCTTACGGGCAGCACCTCGGAGCTGGGGGTAAACGGACGCAATGGCCTTTTGATGGCAGTGGAAGAAGTAAATGCGGCCGGGGGCGTTAATGGCAAGGCAGTGGAAGTGGTAATTAAGGATGATCAGAATAACCCGGAAGTGGGCCTGGCGGTTGATCGGGAACTTCAGGAAGCCGGGATTTCTTTTATCGTTGGTCATATGACCAGCAACATGGCGACCTTAAGTGTGCCCTTTGTCAACAGTCAGGATATGTTGATGATTAATCCGACCATGAGTGCAACCACCCTGTTTGGTCAGGACGACCATGTCATCGGTGTTATTTCACCAAACAGTGATCAGGCGGCAGTCATCAAAGAGAGTATGGTAAAAGATAGCGTCGGGAAGAAGGTAGCAGTGATTTATGAATCTCAGAATCTGGCATACACCAAAACAGTAAAAGACCGAATTGCTCAGGAAATAGCACCCGTGGGTGGGCAAATTATTTATGAAGAAGCCTTTTTAGCGAGTAACAGCACCAACTACCTGGATATTGCTAAGCGGGTTTTAAGCACGCAGTCCGATAGCATTGTGATTCTGGTCTCATCGTTTGATGCCGCCATGTTTTGTCAGCAGTTTTATAAGCTGAATAATCAGACACCGATTTATCTGGCGGCCTGGTCGATGAATAATGATCTGCTCTTACAGGGGGGCGCAGCAGTTGAAGGGGTCACAATCACCAGCCTCATTGATCTGGAATCGCAGGCCCCGGCCTACATGGCTTTCCGGGACAACTATTTAAAAAAGTATGGTGCGGAACCGACCTTTGCAGCGGTATACACCTATGAAGCCACCATGTTACTGCTTAACACCGTAGCAGAAACCGCTAATCCCAACCCGGAAACGGTCAAACAAGCAATCCTGCAAAAAGGCATCTATCCGGGGCTGCAGAACGAAATAACCATTGATGGCTACGGTGATGCCAGCCGGACTATTTATGAATACGTCGTAAAGAATGGTCAATTTACAAAGGCGGAGTAGCAAATGAAGCGAATTAAGAAACTGCGAGATTTTATTCTGATTAACAACATGCTGTCCATCATCATCCCGCTGATTCTTGTGGGGGTATTGGCGACGCCGATAATTTATGATTATCTACGGAAAGATATGGATCAAAAAAACACCATGATTGCAGCAACTATCGCTCAACGGATGGCTGATTTTATGGATGATTCATTTCAGGAGCTGGAACAGATTAATGATTTGCTTGATGATGGCACACTAAAGGATGAGACAACCATCCAGCGTTATTTAAACGGAATGCTGGAAAATTCGGACTCCATTGAGGGCTTTGAAATTTTAGATGGCCAGGGAATTGTCAAAAACACGGCCCCCCAAAACGCCAATATTCTGGGGGCCAATCGTACTGGACAGCCATTTTTTACCGAACCCAAAGCAACTGGGAAACCCTTTGTATCGTCTTCCTTCATTTCGCAACAAACGGGACAGCCCACCATTACCATTGCCATTCCACACGGTGATGGGGTTCTGGTGGCTTATTTAAATCTGGAAGAAATCAGCATGCTGTCTGGAAATCATATCCGAACCTTTGGGGATACGGTAACCGTCGCCATTACCGACGGCAATGGAGTTTTTATTTCCCATCCGGATATCACCAAGGTTTTCCAGCGGGAAATTGAAGCCAATTATCAGGCCATTCATCCGGAGGCAAAAACCGGCGATCAGATTCATGCCTTTACCTACGAAGGCAAAACCGCCATGGTCAGTCATGCGGATGTTATCAATGCCGACTGGCATGTCTTCGTTTATGAATCCTATGATTCAATTTATGGTGCCCTGCGGTCGTTTGTCGGAATGATGCTGTTGTTCACCTTGTTGCTGGTCTTGTTATCACGGTTTGTTGCCCGTCTGGTGTTTAAAGACATTAACCATTCCTTTGGGGAACTGAACCGCCAGACAAAGGAAATTGCCGCTGGCGATTATCATCCCATTGATACCGATAATCGTTTTGACGAATTTGATCAGTTGACGACTAATTTTAACGGCATGGTGGCCTCGGTGAAGGAGCGGGATGATGCCCTAAAGGTGCTGGCTTATTATGATCCTCAGACCAGACTGCCCAATGCTGCCTATCTGACGGAGCAGCTTAGCCAATTGATTCAGAATAATGAGGGGAAGATTGCGGTGATCTGTTTTGACATCCATAATTTTAAGCGGATCAATGATACCTATGGCCCTTCCTTTGGCGATAAGATTCTGGAAATGATGGGGGCCCGGCTGCTGGCCTTAAACTGTGCCCATGGCTTTGTGGCTCGGATTAATGGTTCCAATTTTATCCGGGTACTAACGGAGCTGGAACAAGCAGACGATGCCCTGGTCGAGATTGAAAGACTTCAGGGGGTTTTAAACCATGCTATGACCTATCATGAGAATAATGTCTATCTCCGTTTTCACGTTGGCATCGCAATTTATCCTGATGATGCCCTGGATGTTGAAGAACTCTTGCAATATGCCAATACTGCGGCAGATATTGCCAAACAGCAGGGACGCCGCTCCCAGCATGCTTTTTTTGAAAGTGCCATGAAGCAAAATCTGATTCGGAATATGACCCTGGAGAATTCGATGCGGTCAGCGCTGAAAAATAACGAGTTTTTTCTGCAATACCAGCCGCAAATCGATGTCAGGAATAAAAAAATTCGGGGTTTTGAAGCCCTGATCCGCTGGGATCATCCTCAGCTGGGGCGGGTTTCACCGCTGGAATTTATTCATATTGCCGAAACCACTGGCATGATTGTCCCGATTGGGGCCTGGGTACTGGAAACTGCCTGTCGTCAGATCGTGGCGATCAACCAGAAAATGGCCACGGAGCTGATGATTTCGGTTAACGTTTCTCCGGTTCAATTAAGTCAGGAAAATTTTCCGGCAATGGTCGCTGAGGTTTTGAAACGCTGTAAGCTGGAACCGAGCTTACTGGAGCTGGAAATTACCGAAAATCTCTTTATCAATTCCTTTGAAGAGGCCAGCAGTATTTTCAAAAGCCTCAAGGCCATCGGCATCCGGATGTCACTGGATGATTTTGGTACCGGCTATTCGTCGCTGGCTTATCTTAAAAATCTGCCGATTGACACCTTAAAAATTGATCAGGCATTTACCCGGGATCTGCTTATCAGGAAGTCCAATGAGAATTTAATGGAGTCGATTATTATGATGGCCCATATCCTTCACATGGATGTGATTGTGGAAGGAGTTGAAGAATTGGAACAATTGGATTGTTTAAAAATCTATCAATGTGATCACGTTCAGGGTTACTATTTTTCCCGGCCCATCGATGAAAGCCAGCTGGAAGCACTGCTGAACCAGCTGATTGATGCTCAAGCCCAGGATCTCGATTAAAAAACTGTTGATGAACGTTTCACAAAAACAGGCCAGAATTTGATAAGTGACCTGGCAGTAAGGAGAATACGATGGATAAACCAATACTGGTCATTCCAATGGGGGATGCCGCTGGCATCGGCCCGGAAATAACCGTCAAAGCATTGGCAAATAAAGCTGTAAACGAAATGGCCCACCTGGTTGTGGTGGGGGATGGACAGGTGCTTAAGCAAGCTCTGAGGTATTCACAGGTCGAGCTGACCATCAATCGCATTAACGAACCCCGGGAGGGCAACTTTTTCCCCGGGGTTCTTAATCTGATTGATCTGGGTAATATAGAGCTTAGTCAATTAAAACTGGGGGCGGTGCAGGCGATGACGGGAAAGGCTGCCTATGAATACATTGAAGTAGCCACCAGGCTTTGTCTTGATAAAAAAGCCCAGGTCTTGGTGACCACTGCGATTAACAAGGAATCGCTGCAAGCGGCAAAGGTGCCCTACATTGGCCATACCGAGATAATCGGGGCCCTCACGGGAACCAAAAATCCCCTGACGCTATTTCAGGTTCATAACCTGCGGGTGTTTTTTCTCAGCCGCCATGTTTCATTGCGTCAGGCCTGCGACCTGGTTACCCAGGAAAATCTGGCGGCTTTTATCGACCAGTGTGTCATCGCCCTTAAGCGGCTGGGGGTGACAAATCCCCGGCTGGCGGTGGCCGGTCTGAATCCCCATAGTGGTGAACATGGTCTGTTTGGCCGGGAAGAGGTGGAGGCTGTGATTCCAGCCGTAGCAGCGGCCCGTCGCGGTGGCATCGATGTGGAGGGTCCCATTGGTGCCGACAGCGTTTTTCATTTGGCATTAAAAGGCAAATACGATGCGGTTTTGTCGCTGTATCACGATCAGGGCCACATTGCCACCAAAATGGTGGACTTTGAAAAAACAATTTCCATTACCATCGGCATGCCCTTTCTGCGTACCTCAGTGGATCATGGAACGGCCCTGGATATTGCCGGAAAGGGTCTTGCCAGCCCGGTGAGCCTGATTGAAGCGATCCGGCTGGGGGCTTTGTATGCCCCGTTTTTTAAACAGTCCCAGTGAGTTTTGCTCGGAGTGGCGGAGCAGACCGAATTACGATGTGTTTAAACTAGGTATTAATTTGGATTTTAATGGCCTCCAGACGCTAGAGGCCATTTTTCTATTCGTTTGAATCCATTTAAATTCCAGTCAGTAAAATAAGTGCTGATTACCGCAATAAATGAATATCCAATTGATTATTCGACTATATATATAGTATAATTAGAAAAATTAGCGTTGATCAATTATTTTTAGGAGGACAAATGACACTTCAGAATAGCATCTCCATGACTCTCTATCTGACATTTGTCATCTATGTGGTTTTGGGCACCTATACTTTAACCCTCAATAAGGACGCCCGGCTGAACCGGGTCTTTGCGGCCTTGTGTTTTTGTTATGCCCTCTGGAGTTTGACCGGGGCGGCCACCAACTCGGCAGCGACAGCTGCCGAAGCGTTGTTCTGGCGGCGTTTCTCGGTACTTGGTTGGGGGGTGGCTTACAGTATTTTTCTGCACGTCATTATTCTTCTTAGAAATGCTCCCTGGAGTCAAGCCGATAAAAAAGGGTTGTTGTTAGCGGTGCTCTATATCCCGGCTTTGATTAATCTTATCGCTTTTTTGATTTATAGCATGCCGGAATATGGTCACATCGCGATGGTTAAAACCGATGGCGGATGGATTTCCACGACAGATGCGAAATGGTTTAATCTGATGTTTCTTTGTTATTATCTCAGTTTTACCTATGTTTCGATGCTGTTACTGGTTCGCTGGTATAAAAAACGAAAGAATTCTGCGGATCGAACCAAAGCCATGCTTCTGATGGTTTCTTTTGGTGGGGCCTTTTTTTTAGGAACCATCACCGATTTTGTGTTGGCCAGCCAGCCAGACCGCTGGATTCCGTCGCTAGCTCCGGTGGAGGTGATTTTTCCAGTGGCGGCAATCTTTTATCTGATCCATAAATATGGAATGATATCAGCCCCAGACAGTCACAACGATGCCCAGCAGGAAGGCATGATTCTGACAGCGTTTAGCCGCTCCAGGCTCTACAAGTACATCAGCTTTATATTGATTGTCGGCAGTGTCCTGAATTTTTATGGCCGGATCGCCAATGGTGATACCCGGATTACCGGTATGTTTTTAAATTTTTTACTGGTGATGATGGGGGCGGTTGTGATGGCCATTCCCTATTTTCTTACATCCATCACGGCGCAGGAGAATGCCTTAGGTTTGATGGTGGGGTTTATGATGCCTGTGGTGATGCTGCTGCATTTTAATGCAGAATTCAGCAATATTATCTGGCCGGTTCCAATCTTTTTTATGATGCTCACGGTGATTTTCAATAACCGGAATATATTTTTGGGTCTGGGATTCTTAACACTGCTACTGGAACTGATATTCTGGCTACTGCTACCGGATTATGGGATCCTTGTGGATCAGCGGCTCTATTGTTACCGGCTCTTGTTCTACATGATTGGCATCGGACTGACCGCTATTATTACTCAGATTTATGTGTTACGACTAAAGGAAAACAGCCGACAGGATGCCTTTCAAAAAATGATTGCAAAGCTGTCGGCCGATTTTGTTACCACAAACCGTGATAATTTTGATGAGAAAGTCAATCGCCTGCTTGAGCAGAGCGGTCTTTTTGCCGGAACGGATCGGGTTTATCTGGGGCGCTTTTCCCGTCATGACAACATCGTTATATATTCCCATGAATGGTCGGGAGATGGAATCAGATCGCTGAAGAATTCAATTGAACACGATGAAGGCGAAGCACATCTGTCCTGGAGTATCAGCCAGATATTAAGAAATGATATCGTCTACATCCCCAGTGTTGATCGGCTACCAGCTGAAGCGGAGGCAGAGCAGTTGGCGCTTAAAAAGCAAAAAGTCCGATCCCGGATTCTGGTACCGATTCAGAGTAATCACCGTATTATCGGGTTACTGGGTTTTGATGTACTGGATGGCCGCAAGGGTCTGAGGGGGATTAATCGGGATTGGTTGCAGCTGCTGGCCAATATTCTCGCTGACGCCATTGCCAAAGTTGATGCTGAGAATGATATGAATTATTTGGCTTACTACGATCCGCTCACCGGTATCCCGAATCGGTCGTTGTTTTTTAGGCGGCTGGAACAGGCTATCGATCTGGCCCGAAAAACCCAAAAGAGCTTGGGCGTAATATTTTTTGATCTGGATGGTTTTAAGGAAATCAACGATACCCTGGGCCATGACTGGGGAGACCAGTTACTATCCCGGATTGGCAAACGCCTGACGGACTGTCTTGGACACGTTGATCTGGTGGGGCGGTTTGGTGGCGATGAATTTTTGATTATGGTTCCGCAGATTTCAAAGCCCAGTGAACTGGAAAGAATGGCTGAGCAGGTGATGTCGATTTTTCATCGGCCGATGCTGGTAGCTGAACAGGAACTGTACCTCTCCGGTAGTGGCGGGATCGCTGTTTATCCTCAGGATGGTGAAACGGTTCATACCCTGATAAAAAATGCCGATCTGGCCATGTACGCCGCTAAAAAAAGCGGCAAGGGTCGGATTGCCTACTGTTCCGGGAAGATGAAAGCAGCAGTTTTGGAAAAGATGACACTGACGACCAGTCTTCATCAGGCGCTGGCAAAAGGAGAGCTGTTGTTGCATTATCAACCGCAGATTTGTGCCAGTACCCTGGAAATAAACGGATTTGAAGCGCTGTTGCGGTGGCAGCATCCTGAGCGGGGACTGATTTCCCCGGAGGTGTTTATTCCGCTGGCGGAGCAAAGTGGACTCATTAGCGGTATCGGTGAATGGGTTTTAAAAACCGCCTGTGCTCAGAACAAGTTGTGGCAGGATCAGGGCTACAAGCCAGTGCGGATGGGGGTGAACTTATCGGTGGAGCAGTTTCGGAGTTCCAATCTGGAGCGGATTATTAAGAATTGTCTGGCTGAAACTGGGCTTAAACCCCAATATCTGGAACTGGAAATCACTGAAGGGGTTGCCATGAGAAGCTCCCAGTACGTTATCCGGCAACTGCAAGCCTTAAAAAAGCTGGGCTTGGATCTCAGTATTGATGATTTTGGCACGGCTTTTTCATCGATGAACCGACTCAAGAATCTGCCGGTTGATCGGATTAAGATTGATCGTCAATTTGTCTGGGGAATCGGGGTGAAGCCCCGGGATGAAGTGTTGGTCACGGTCATGATCGATCTGGCCCGTGAATTGGGCTTGGCCGTCACTGCCGAAGGGGTGGAAACAGCCGAACAGCTGGCTTTTCTTCAGACACAGGGATGTGATGAAATCCAGGGATTTTATTTCTCCAAGCCGGTATCGGCGGCAGCAATTGAAGCAGAAATTTATGCCAGGCAGTTTGCCGGGATAAACTAACGGTAAGCGATGGGGCGAGTAGGATCGTTTGTCAGGAAGTGCGGCTGGCGCAAGAAAAATTTGCGTAAACGGCTAGCCAGGACCGGTTGCAAGTACATAAAAAGAGCGTAAGGGGATAAAATGCAGCAAACCCAAATTTCTATTTTATTCTATTTGATATTTATTCTATATAGCTGCCTGGGATTTTTCTGTTTGTTTCTCAACAAAAAAGAACAGCTCAATCAGGTTTTTTTCTGGTTATGCATGAGCTATGCGGTATGGGCCTTTGGCTTTGCCATTTCAAATACCCTAAGTGATGTCCAGAGTGTGCTGATCTGGCGGCGGATTGCGGCCCTGGGGTGGGGTGTTGCCTTTAGTGTGATGCTCCATTTTATGTTGATTTTAACCGAACACCAGCAGTGGTTGGGTAATCTTAAGATTCGAATTGCCATTTATCTGCCAGCAGTGATCACGATTGCAGTTTTTGCCCTGTTTCCCCAGCTGGCTGATGCCCAGTACAATCTGGTTCAAACCCCAATGGGATGGGGAAATATTCCTGTCAACAATTTCTGGGATATCTTTTACAATCTTTATTACCTGAGTTTTTCGTTGCTGACGCTGGGACTTTTGTTTCAGTGGTACCGGAGCACCCCAGACCGCCGAAAACAACAACAGGCATTTTGGCTATTACTGGCCTTTGCCATTGCGATCGCTATGGGCACACTCACAGAAATGATGGCCAACAACCTGCTGGCTTACCCGATTCCCTCGGTGGCACCGATTATTATACTGATTCCGGTGACGGCCTTTGCCTTTGATGTCAAGAAGTATAAACTGATGGTTCCCGAGAAATCAGACAAAAAAGTTAAGTTCAGTGAAATTCTCAGCGATGAAACCCATCGGGGCCTGTTTCGATCAATAGCGATGATTTTTGTGGTGATCAGCGTGATCAGTTTTGGAAATGCTTGTTTCTACCCAGTCCAATTATGGCGCTTGATGGTGATCAGCACCATCAATCTGCTTTTGGGGCTGTTTATTTACAGTCTGCCTTTTTCGGGACTGTCAATTGCCAATCAGGATCGGATTATCACCGGGATTATGGTGGTTGCGATTCCCCTGACCATCTTCCGTCCCGATACCTATCTGACCAATGTGATCTGGGTAGTGCCTCTGATTTTTTTGACCGTAACCATCGTTTTTAAGCAAAAGAAAATGTTTATTCTGTTGGCAACCGCAACCATTATTGCTGGTCTGGTGATGGTCTCATGGAAATCCGATCAATGGGTCAATGTGGGCACCCGGGAATATCTGGCCAGACTTTTTATCTGCCTGGTGGCCATTCTCTTGGCGGGTTATACCAATCGCATTTATATTGCCAGACTGACCGAGAATAACCGCCAGATCAGTTTTCAAAAGATGATCTCCCAGGTCACGACTCAATTTGTGTCGGTGTCTGCCAGCAACTTTGACGAAAAAGTTCAGTATTTATTAAAAACCAGTGGTGAAATTATGAATGCCGACCGGGTTTTTGTGGGACGTTTTTTTCAGGATTCGGGTGAACTGCGCTGCACCAATGAGTGGCTGGCCGAGCCCTACTTTCCGTCGGTGAATCTTAACGAAGATATCCGGCAGACTAAGTTCCCCTGGTTTACCAAAACAATTTTTAATAATCAATTGGTTTATCTGCGATCCTGCGATGAACTACCGGCTGAAGCCCAACCGGAAAAAGCGATGATGGTGCAGCAGGGAATCACCGCAATGCTACTGATTCCGATTCAGAGCCGGGAAACAATCATTGGCTTTCTGGGCTTTGACAAAATCGGAAAAGCCAAAGTGCCAGCGCTGACGGATCCGGAATTGTTGCGCGTCTTGGCGAATACGCTGGCTGATGCCATCGGTAAGGTTGAGAATGAAAACGAAATTCACTGCCGGGCTTATTATGATACGCTGACGGGTTTACCCAATCGGGTGTTTTTTCATGAACAACTGGAAAAATCAATGGCCGCTATGAAGTCAAACGGTAGTCAGCTGGGTGTTATTTTTGTGGATCTTGACGGATTCAAGGAAGTCAATGATACCATGGGGCATGACTGGGGCGATCACCTACTTAACCATATCGGCCAACGGTTGTCAGACAATATGCGTAAAGGCGATTCTCTGGCCCGGTTTGGCGGAGATGAATTTTTGATCATGGTTTCACAGCTGAATCATAAGAATGAGCTGCTTGATGTGGCAAGGCAACTGATGGCAGTTTTTAAAGAGCCCGTGTGTCTGGGGGAGCAGGAGTTTTATATTTCGGCAAGTGGCGGAATCGCTGTCTTTCCAGAAGATGGGGAGACGGTTTCGGCACTGATCAAACATGCCGATTTGGCCATGTATGACGCCAAAAAAAATGGCAAGGGACAAGTAGTGTTTTGTTCTGAGGAGATGAAAAATTGTATCCGGGAAAAAATGATCTTGACCAACAGTCTCCATCGGGCTCTGGAGCGGCAGCAACTAGCGCTTTACTATCAGCCCAAATTTGATGTAAGCAGCCAAACGATGGTTGGCTGTGAGGCCCTGCTCCGATGGCAACATCCGGAACTGGGAATGGTTTCGCCGGGGGTATTTATTCCGATTGCCGAGCAAAAAGGGTTGATGAGTGAAATTGGCCAATGGGTATTTAAGACTGCCTGCGCCCAGAACAAAGCCTGGCAGGCGCAGGGATTTAGGCCATTGCCGGTAGCGGTCAATCTGTCGGCGGCGCAATTTGACAATGATCTGACTGCTATTGTTGAGAAATGCCTGACCGAAACCGGCCTGGCCGGGCAATATCTGGAGCTGGAAATCACCGAGACCATCGCCATGGCCGAATCTTGTGGGGTGATTCTGACCCTCCACCAGCTTAAGGCACTGGGGTTGGGCATTAGCATTGATGATTTTGGTACCGAGTTTTCGTCCTTGAGCCGCTTAAACGACCTGCCGGTGGATCGCATCAAAATCGATGGTTCCTTCATCTGGGGCATTGGAATCAATCCCAAGGATGAATCGATTATTTCTGTGATGATCCATCTGGCCCAGAAGTTGGGGCTTCAGGTGGTAGCCGAAGGTGTGGAAAGCCAGGCACAGCTGGCTTTTCTAAAAGAAAAAGGCTGTCATGAGGCTCAGGGCTATTACTGGGGCGAACCGATGACTGCAGCTGACTTTGAGAAGCAGCTGAGCCGAGTACATTAAGCTATAAAGCGACCTCCACTGATGTGGAGGTCGTTGGTGTTTTAGGGGACCAGAGTGAAGTCTTGTTTCCGCAATCTGGAGTGTTGCTTGAATCTTATTTTTGGGGGTATCAATGATAACGTATCAACATAATTTTTGTTATAATCTAATTGCTTAGATGCGTACCTAAGGAAAGAAAATAATCAGAAGGAGACGGACACTACATGGAATTCATCAAAAATTTAGGCGAATTGCTTAAGACCCGCAGCGACTTTTTTATTGAACTGCTGCTCCAGCATCTGGTGCTGAGTCTGATTGCGATTGTGATTATTACGGTAGTGGGGGTGACCACCGGGGTTCTGATTGCCAAATCACAAAAAGCGGCTAGCGTGGTGATTGGCCTGACTAACGTGCTTTATACCATTCCCTCTATTGCCATGTTCGGTTTTTTTGTCTCAATCACCGGCATCGGCAATACCACAGCGATCATCGCCCTGGTGATTTACGGGCTGCTGCCAGTAATCCGCAATACCTATGTGGGGCTCACTGAAGTAGATGATCAGATTCTTGAGGCGGCGGTGGGAATGGGCAGCACCCCCTGGCAGTTGCTGTCAAAGATTCAATTTCCCCTGGCCTTACCGGTGATTATCGCTGGGATCCGCAGCATGGTGGTGATGACCATCGCTCTGGCCGGGATTGCTTCCTTTATCGGTGCCGGGGGCCTGGGGGTGGCGATCTGGCGGGGGATTACCACGAATTTTGATGAAATGACGGTGGCTGGCAGTCTGCTGGTAGCTCTTTTGGCCTTTGTAGCTGATGGCATATTGGGAATAATTGAAAAAAGATTATTAAGGAGGACAAAATGAAAAAGTGGATGGGTTTAGTATTACTCGTCATGCTGGTATTGTTAGCAGCCGGTTGTCAAAATCAGGAAAAGAAAGTAGTTATTGCGTCAAAACCGATGGCGGAAAGCTATATCATTGCTGAAATGATGGGCCAGCTGATCGAAGCCAATTCTGATATTAAGGTGGAATATAAAATGGGCATTGGCGGCGGAACCTCCAATATTCAGCCAGCCATGGAAGCCAGCGAAATTGACATCTACCCGGAATATACCGGCACCGGCTGGCTGTTTGTGTTAAAAAATGAGCTGGTGACCGATCCGGAAACCCTGTATGAAGGGGTTAAGAGCCAGTATCAGGAAAAATATAATTTTGCCTGGCTGGATCGCTACGGTTTTAATGACACCTACGCCCTGGCCATGGATAAAAGCAAAGCTGATAGCATGGGGATTAATACCTTCTCGGATCTGGCGGCCCAGAGCAATAACCTGAGCCTGGGAGCGGAGTATGATTTTTACGAACGCGAAGACGGTTATCCCGGACTGGTTACGGCCTATGGTTTTAATTTCAAGGAAACCAAAGAACTGGATATCGGTCTGAAATACAAGGCCATCGGCGAGGGTCAGGTGGATGTGATCAATAACTTTTCCACCGACGGACTGCTGGCCGAATATGACTTAAAGGTGCTAAAAGATGACAAGGGCTTCTTCCCGGCTTATGAAGCTGCCCCGGTGATCCGTCAGGAAATTCTGGATAAATACCCGGAACTGAAGGCCATTCTCAATCAGTTAGGTGGAAAGATTAATGATCAGGAAATGCAGCAAATGAATTACTATGTGGAAAAAGAAAACCGGGATGCTGGTGACGTTGCCGCTGAATTCCTGAAAGCCAAGGGCTTATTATAAGCCGATGATCGAGTTTCGTGATGTCAGCCAGCAGTATCAAGCCGGGAAACCAATTATAAGACATTTGAGCCTGACCGTTTCACAAGGCGAGTTTGTGGTGCTGATCGGCCCTTCCGGCTGCGGCAAAACGACCCTGTTAAAGATGATGAACGGCCTGATCAAGCCCGACAGCGGGGAAATCCGGATTAAGGGAAAAGAGCTCAAAGCGTGGGATCCGATAACCCTGAAGCGGAACATCGGTTATGTCATTCAGCAGGTGGGGCTGTTTCCCCATCTGACTATTGAAAAAAATATTGCCTATGCCCTGGATATTCAAAAAGCCAGCGAAACAGTAAAGAAGGAACGGGCTCGGGAGCTGATCCAGTTGGTCGGTCTGGAAGAAAATTATCTGGCCAAATATCCCAACGAATTAAGCGGCGGCCAGAAGCAACGGGTAGGTATTGCCCGGGCGCTGGCGGCGGATCCGGAGATTATTTTAATGGACGAGCCCCTGGGGGCGGTGGATCAGATTAATCGGGGGGTGCTCCAGGATGAAATCATCCGGATTTATCAAACCCTGAATAAAACCATTGTCTTTGTCACCCACGACATTGAGGAAGCCATCAAGCTGGGGACCAAAATTGTGGTGATGAATCAGGGCGAAATCATGGAAATGGGTTCCCGGGATGCCATTGTCTTTCACAGCAAGAGTCATTTTGCCGATGACTTTATCGGTAACAAGGGCTTTCTATCCTATTTGAATATTGTCAAAATCGAACAGGTGGTTTGTCCCTTTAACGGCAATGTCTCCGAAAAGGAGATAACCCTGTGGGTCAGCGCCGCTGATCCGCTGATTGTCGGGATCCGGATCTGTCTGGAAAACGGCGTCAATCAGATTGGCGTCCGGGATGGCGCCGGCCAAGTCGTGGGCGCCTTTGACCTGGGCTGTTTGTCGCGGCTGAAGTTTTAAAAAGGGCGTCAGCGCTTAGTGGCACCATGGCGTGGGAAATAAATTAATAATGGCGATGCTTCCGGTTATTTAAAGGAAGCATCGCCACTACTGGTTTAGGAATGAATTTTTTTAGGGGAAACCGGTCTGGTTTCGGGCAGTGTGATTTCACCGGCTTTGATCAGGGCATATTTGGCGGCAATCGGGCCGACCACCGAATAGATAAAGGTGGAACATAAAATAACGACCTGAATCTGTTCGGCATAAAGCGGCACAACCTTGGCGGCTACGACCACCAGTCCTAAAGCGACGCCAGCCTGGGGCATCAGGGTTGGTCCCATATATTTGCAGATATTTTCGTCCTGATGGGTGATTTTTCCGCCAAACCAGGCCCCGGCCATTTTGCCGATAACCCGGACGACCACATAGATGATCCCGATCAGTCCAATTGCGGGTAAGGCGGAAATCTGAAAGCCAGCCCCGGAGATGACAAAAAAGACCATAAAAATTGGTGGGGTAAAGGCATCGATGGTTTTCATCAGGGCATCAATATGATCGCGGTAAATGTTGACCAGGACACCGCCCAGGGCCATACAAGCCAGCAATGGGGAACCGTGAAGCAAATCAGCGACCCAGTAGGTCAGCAGAATCATCGCGATGACAATACAAATCTGATTGGAGGGTTTCTTGAAAAACCGAAAAAACAGCTTCATAACGATTCCGGCGACGGCACCCAGGATAAATGAAATCAGGATCTCATAAAAGGGGGCCAGAATCGAGAGGAGCAGATTGGTTTCGACCGCTGAATTCATGGCATTGACAATGGTTGCGGCAAAACCAAAGGTGATCAGAGCAATCGCATCATCAATCGCGACGACGCTCATCAGCATCGAAGTCAGCGGGCCTTTGGCATCATATTGCTTGATCACCATAATGGTCTGGGCCGGGGCGGTGGCGGCGGCAATGGCCCCCAGCATGATCGCAAGCTTGGGATCAAAACCGAAAAGCATCAGTACCAGGGTGACCAGAATTACCGCCATCAGGGCTTCCGCCGTGGCAATCACAACCGGAGCAATCCCGACCTTTTTAAAATAGTTGAGGTCAAACTGGCTGCCAATTGAAAAGGCGACAAAACCCAGGGCAATATCCGAGATCACCACAAAACCGCTGACCATATCCATCGAGATGAGATTGAGAAACGAAGGGCCCAAAATAAGTCCGGCAAACAGGTATCCGGTGACATTGGGCATTTTGAATTGTTTGGCCAATCGTCCCAGCAGAATTCCGGCTAACAGCATGATTGCAATTTCGATGATGATTTTAGTTTCCAATTGAACACAGACCTTTCGCGAAGTCGACGGGGATGGTAAAGACAATCCCTGAATCCGGTTCATCCAGATTGGCGACCGTGGCTTCAATCACGTCGATAACCTGGCCTATTTTTTCGTCCTCGAGAATCACAAAAATAACATTGCCTTGGGCCACATCCGGATTGAGAAAGGATCTTAACGAACCGAGAATCGGGATTTCATCGGCATCGTGGAGATGACTGAGGTGTCGGGCCATGCCCCGGCTTTCCAGCACTGTGGCTCCGCATATTTGTTTGGACGCCAAGGCTGCCAGCAGTGGATCCAGTTTATCCGGCTGGCTTAAGACATATACAAATAACTTCATTGATTTCCTCCTGTACTGACTGTGGATTAAAATTTGTCGTATCAACAGTATAGCACTTCAGCATAGCTAAATCAAAAGAGATTGATGCGGAGACTGGTACTTTGGTTCAGGCAAAATTGTCGGTTAGACTAAAATTTGCCCCAGAAAGTTCTGCAGTCGTTCGTTTTCCGGGCGATCAAAAATATCTTCCGGGGTACCTTCTTCAGCAATTAGACCTTCATGAATAAAGATGACCCGATCCGCCACCTCTTTGGCAAAGCCCATTTCATGGGTCACAATAATCATCGTTCGGCCTTCTTTAGCAAGGTCATTCATGACGCCCAGGACCTCGCCAACCAGCTCCGGATCGAGGGCCGAGGTCGGTTCGTCAAAAAGAATCACCTTGGGTTCCATCGCCAGCGAGCGGGCAATGGCCACCCGCTGCTGCTGTCCACCGGAGAGCATGGCCGGGTATTCGTTGGCCTTATCCAGCAGGTTAACCTTTTCAAGCAATGTCATGGCCAGCTCCCGGGCTTTCTTCCGATCCATTTTTTTAACCGTAATGGGACCTTCCATCACATTTTGCAGCACCGTCATATGGGGAAAAAGGTTAAAGCGCTGAAAAACCATGCCCACCTTCTGGCGGATTTCGTTGATCTCTTTGGCCGTTACCATTTGCCCATCAATATAAATTTCACCCTCGTTTTTTTCTTCCAGGAAATTGATACAGCGCAGCAGGGTGCTTTTTCCCGATCCACTGGAACCAATCAGACAGACGACCTCACTCTCGGAAACGGTTAAATCGATGCCACGCAACACTTCCAGTTCGCCAAAATATTTGTGTAAGTTTTTAATTTCAATCATGCTCATTGTTTACCTCTCATTCACTTTTAACTTTAATTCGACCTGACTGAGAACTTTGGTCAGTCCCATGGTAATAATCAGGTAGTACACTCCGGCGGTGAAATAAATCGGGAAGACATTAAAGGTGGCGGCGCTAAACTGACGGGCCAACAGCATTGTTTCGGTGATCGTGATCACACTGGCAAGGGAAGAGTCCTTGACGGCAATGATAAACTGATTTCCCAAAGCCGGGACTGATCGCTTAAACGCCTGGGGTAGCACCACCCGTTTCATGGCCTGCCATTTGGTCATTCCCAGCGAGCGGGCGGCTTCCCGCTGGCCGTAGTCGATGGATTCGATGGAACCCCGGAAGATTTCACTGATATAGGCGCCGTTGTGCAGGGCCAGAGCAATGATTGCTGATGGGAAAGCGTCAATCATAATACCCAGGCTGGGGAGTCCATAAAAGATAAAATACAGCTGCAGCAATAGGGGGGTTCCCCGGACGATGGTGATATAGACGTCCATGGTTTTTTTTAACCACTTATATTTGGTCAGTTTTAATACGGCCACCACCAGACCGATAATCATCCCCAGAATGATGGAAAAGAACGCCAGTTGCAGGGTTAAGATGACACCGGGGATAAACTTCGGCGCAAACTCCACCACGGTTTTAAAAAATTCAATACTATTGTTGATGACAGCATCCATGGGATACCTCCTTTTTTTGAATGAGTAGAAATTAGAATAACCATAAAATGATGACATCCGTGTCGTCTCGATAAAAAGACACGGATGTCACAGTTTTAGATTTTTTCATTCAGATCCACCCGGATCCGATTTAAATGGGTTCAGGCAGTTCGGTTAAGATCCGGACTGCCTGAATGCATAACGGTTATTTTTCGAGAATATTGATGCCAAACCAGCGGTTGCTGATTTCGGCGTAGGTACCATCGGCAATGATGGCGGCCAAAGCCTTGTTGACGGCTTCCAGCAGCTCCTTATCATCCTGACGGATCGCGATGGCGATATTTTCGGTATACAGCAGATCACCGACGGGTTCAATGGCAACGCCATAATCAATCGGGGCTCGGGCGCCAACGACCTTGCTGGTCACCAGCCCATCAGAACGGCCCTGATCGACACTTTTGAAATTATCGACGTCACTCTGGAATTGAAGAATTTCGGCAATATTTGTCATGCCATCCAGGTATTCATGAAAGGTGGTACCGGTAACGACGCCAACCTTACCATTTTCCAGTTCATTGATGCTATTTAATCCCGAACCGGCTTTGGCAAAAAACTGTGCCCCGTCATAGTAGTAGGGATCGGTGAAACTAACCTGTTTCAGACGTTCCTCTGTCACCGCCATACTGCCGATGATCATATCAAAACGATTACCGGTCAGACCGCCGATGATACCGTCCCATTCGACGGTAATGGGCTTGGCCGTAACCCCCATTTTTTCGGCGATGGCAGCAGCAATTTCAATATCAAATCCGGCCAGTTCACCATTTTCATTGATATAGTTAAACGGGGGATAAGCTCCGGTCATAGCAAAGGTCATCTCACCTTTTTCGATAATCTTTGAATAGGTGGTTTCGTCAGCAGATGCTCCGGAACAGCCACTTAAAATACCGACCAACAGCACCCCTAAAATCATCATCATTAACTTTTTCATTTCTTCCTCCTGAATAAAATTAGTAAATTTATATAAACTTGATTTAATCTTTTCTCGATTGAGTGATTAAAATCAAGGAAAAGCAATAGCTACCGAGTTCGTCGAGAAATCCAAAATTTTAAAGGAAAAATTTATAAAAAAAAGGGCACTCCAACTCTGTAAATACAGAGTTAGAGTGCCCTAGCTTCGCTATAAAAAATAACTCACAATATACCATTTGTGACAAAAATGTCCAATAGTATAGTGTATGACCTCTCGATCCTACACAAGCCCCAGTTCCATAAAATGTTTTTCTGTACAGGTTTCATTTATTAAGCTCCCAGCTTACACATTTCCACGTTTCTCAACACGTAAACAAGCTCACCAGGAAAACTACTCAAAGTACATACTTCACAACTTTATTGGACATATTATATCAAAGCTATATCATTATGTCAACCTAAAATCATTTTCATATTAAAAGCCAAGAATGATTGTTTGTTTTTTGGTGTTTTTTATAATTAATCAATGGTATTTTTACTGCCCACCCGGACAAACGATAAAATCCCGACAACAATGAACCCGAGCCCGCCGATGATCCCCACCGGCAGCGGCCCGATAAAGGGACTGGGGGTGCCCAGGGCAAAAAAGAGGGAGATCCCGGCCATACCATTTAAAGAGCCATGAGCGATGGCAGCGGGCAGAAAGCTCTTGGTGCGGATCGCCAGCAATGAGAAAAAGGCGCCCACTACCACACAGAAGATCACCATCGCCACAATCCCGCCCCAGGGCGCAGTGGGATAGCCGGTGCCGTAATTATGCCCCATGGCAATAATCGGGGCATGCCACAGACCCCAGATCACTCCGGAAATAACGATAGAAACCCGGGGGCTGTAGTGTTCCATCAGCTTGGGCAGCAGATAACCCCGCCAGCCGATTTCTTCACCGGAGGTGGTGATGATATTAAGCAACGGGCTGAGAAAAATCCCCAAGAGCAGCTGAGAAATAAAGATGGCTGTCATGCTTCCATCGGGCAGCGTGATGCCCTGGGCGGCATATTGAGCAGTAATCTGGCTCATGGAGGGGTCGAACTGGGCCGGAAAGATCAAAAAATAGAGGATCGCCCCGAAAATAATCAGTAGCGCCGGACCAAACCAGGCAGCCAGATAATAGCGGACATTGCCTTTAAAATGGGGCTTAAGTCCAAAATCCTGAAAGCCTTCCCGGGTAATCAGCCGGGTGGCCACCACCCCCAGAGCGGGCATCAGCATCACGGCTGACAGCACCGCAATGGCGTAGCTGTTTCCCAGCCCGCCATTGGCCATTAAGGCAAATTCCAGGGCCCAGGTCAGTAAGAAAGTGATGCCTAAAAAAATTCCAATTCGTTTCATTGTTTGTCTCCTTCATCAATTAAATGTGCTTCCAATTTTTTGATCAGATCCACAAAGCGGCGATCCTCTTTGAGAAAATCAAACAGGGGATTGGCCACCAGGCCGTCGAGCATGCTTTGTTTAATGACGTCTTCGCTGCGGGGCGGGCCGACGCCCAGATCAAAGGTCTCAAACCAGGGCTGGATGGCGTCAAAATAGTCATCACCGTGAAGGGCGTAGGGAAAAAAGTCAGAAACGCAGACCTCGGTATAATCCGCCAGAAAGGCCAGGGTGGTGTCAGCGTCCTGATGAATGGCATAGACCTGAGCGGCGGCGTGATAAACCTGCGCCATGGTATTGGGATGCAGGGCATCGAGATCATAAAGCTTGGCGACCCCCAGGGTGCGGGCCAGAATCGTTTCGACCTGGTCAAGATCACTGGCATTTAGCATCAGATAGGCGGAAGCCGTCGAAACCAGAAACAGCAGATGCTGGTAGCTGCTGATCTGCAGAACCTGCCGGGCCTTATCGGGGTTGCTGGCCATCTGATAGGCCTGAGCCAGCATTTCGGTATCGGTGGGGAAGGGCCGGACATCTTCGCCCAGCAGATCCATCACCTGAGCCGGTTGACCCAGCATCAGATAGCAGGTGCCTTCAATAGAGAGCGCATCCCGGGCTAGAATCCGGTCGTCGCTCTCAGCTCTGATCCGCTGACAGAGGGTCACCGCCTGATTCAGTACGGCAGTGGCGGCTGCCGGATCAGCTGCCAGCATATGATGATTGGCCAGCAGCACGGCCATCTGCAACAGCAGCGGAAAACAGGAATAGTATTTCTTAATGATGAGCTGGCATTCGGCCAGAACCTCAGCAAAGGGTTTGCTGGCAAAGTCATCGGCCAGCCGATGATAAAGGGCCTTGATCGCTGCCGGGGTCAGCTGGGGGGAATAACCCATCAGTTCATCGATGGAAATATTAAAATAGGCGCTAAGATGGGGCAGTAAGGTTATATCCGGGTAGCTTAGCCCGGTTTCCCATTTGGATACCGAGGCCTTGGACACTCCCAGATAATGAGCCAGATCTTCCTGGGTCAGGCCCTTTTCCCGGCGTTTGGTTACGATCGTTTTGCCAATATTCAGTTCTTTCATTTCATCACCTCAACCTGATTATAGGATTTTTCAAGAAAAAGCACAATGGATTTGCAGTTGATTTTGGTTGAATAAATCAACTAACAGGTGATTTAACCAAGCTTAATCGTAAAAAATAATAAGATCTGATATTTGCGTTTTTAAACCCGTTAAATATGGGTATAAAAAATACATCGTATCATTTGAATGATAAAAGCAGCGTAAAGAAAAGGAGAAAGACAATGGTTGAGCAGATATTTAAACTGACAGGCGGCAATGACAAGGTCGTTGAAAAGGTGATTCTCGATGAAAACCTTCATTATATGCATGTGATTATTAATCAGAGTGACGGTTTCCCCGAACACTTTACCAATGCGGTGGTCTATATGACAGTGGTCCGGGGGATTGTTTCGCTAAAGCTTAGTGATCAGGACTATTATGCCTATCCGGCGGGGACGGTGTTAAAAATACCCATCAATACCAAAATGGTTCTTAATAACTTCAATCCGGAAACCCTGGAGTTGATTTTGATCAAGGCCCCACCACCGGCTGAATTACCGGAGTAAAGAAGCAAAATTAGCAATGAAGAAAAAATTACACAGAAACAGGTGACAGAAATGAAGATAGTAGTATTGGATGGATATGCCCTGAATCCCGGTGATCTCAGTTGGGATAGTCTCAAAAAATTAGGGGAGCTGACGGTTTATGACCGTACCCCAGAAACCGAGGTGGCAGGGCGGATTGGTGATGCCAAAATAATTTTCACAAATAAAACCCCGATCACCAAAGAAACCCTGGAGCGTTGCCCGCAGATAAAATACATCGGGGTGCTGGCCACTGGCTACAATGTGGTGGATGTGGTAGCAGCCACGGAACGGGGTATCACGGTGACGAATATTCCCAGCTATGGTACCGATGCAGTGTCCCAGTTTGCCATTGCCCTGCTGCTGGAATTGTGCCATCGGATTGGCGACCATGCCGATTCGGTGCTGGCCGGGGACTGGGCCAATAAACCGGACTGGTGTTATTGGAACCATCCGCTGATTGAACTCAGCGGAAAAACCATGGGGATCATCGGCTATGGAAAAATCGGCCAGCGGACCGGCCATATTGCCCAGGCCATGGGGATGACGGTGCTAGCCAATGATGTGACCAAATATCCGGAGCTGGAATCAGAGACCTGCCACTACGTCAGTCTCGATCAATTGTATCAGAAAGCTGATGTGATTGTTCTGCACGTGCCACTTTTTTCATATACCCGGGAAATGATCAATGCGACCAGTATTGCCAAAATGAAGAATGGCGTCTTGATTATCAATAACTCCCGGGGTCAGTTGATCAACGAAGCAGATCTTCGGGACGCCCTCAACAGCGGTAAGGTCGGCGGTGCAGCGGTGGATGTGGTCTCGACCGAGCCGATTAAACTGAACAACCCCTTGCTGCAGGCAAAAAACATCATTATCACCCCGCATATCTCCTGGGCGCCCCGGGAAAGCAGACAGCGGCTATTAGACATTGCCGTTGACAATTTGCTTTGCTACTTAAAAGGTGAGCAGCGCAATGTGGTGAGCGGTTGATAAAATTAAAATACAAAAAACACGAAATAAAAAATTTCAAAACAAAGAGACTCCTACCATCCACGTAAAAGTAGATAGTGGGGAGCCTCTTTTTTAAAGCGATTATTAGGTCAGGGATGGTTGGTGAGCAAAACTAAAGAAGTAATGCGGTAGTGGCATTACTTTTTAAGTTTATTGATCAGCTTAACCAGCTCATACCAAAGCACCGAGATCCCGGCAATGACAAAGACGATAAGAAATTGGAAAAGAGTGAGCGGAGCAAATTTCAAAAAGGCATTTAAGGGTGTATACAGGATCACAAAGAGCCCCACCAGCGTGCCAATACTTACAGTCCACATTACTTTATCGGTTGCCAGCCGTTTCATTGACTGAAAAGCAAAATCATGATCGGAGCTATTGACTTGGACCAGGAAGAGATTCGCCAGCATAATAATGGCAAAACCCATGGTTCGGGCCAGCTCTGGGCTACCCGGATTCTGATTCAGCATATAAAGATAGGTGCCGAAGGAGGCGGCAAACAGAACCAGACCCTGGCTGACGCTTTTTAACAGGATTTTAGCATTGAGTAGTTTTTCCTTGGGATTTCGGGGCGGTCGCTCCATAATATCGGTTTCGGCGGGTTGGCGTTCCAGTACAATCGAGCAGGTGGGATCGATAATCAGCTCCAGCAAGACCACGTGCAGTGGCAATAACAGCAGGCTGGCCGGGGCAATTCCCATCAGTGGGGCCAGCAAGGCGGCAAAGGCAATCGGGATATGAATGGTAAAGACGTAGCCCACCGCTTTGCGGATATTGTCAAAAATCCGGCGGCCGTCCGCAACGGTATCGACAATGGTCGAGAAATTATCGTCCATTAAAATCAGATCGGCGGCCTCCCGGGAGACCTCGGAGCCCCGTTTGCCCATAGCAATCCCGATATCAGCATATTTCAGGGCCGGGGCATCATTGACACCGTCACCAGTCATGGCGACAATTTCGCCGTTTGCTTTAAAGGCTTTGACAATCCGCATCTTGTGTTCGGGAATAACCCGGGAAAAAATACTGACATCTTTAACTTTTTCGCAAAGTTGGGCATCAGTCATCTGATTTAGCATGTCCCCGGTGATGATATGATCACAGTTTGGCATGCCGATTTTTCTGGCGATGCTGGCAGCGGTGATGCCGTTGTCACCGGTAATCATTACCACCCGAATACCGGCCTGATTACAGCTGGCAATATCGGCTTTGACCGATTCCCGGGGGGGATCGGCCAACCCAATCAGACCACATAGGGTCAGCTGGCAATCTTCAATTGTCTCGGGAATATCGGCTTCGGTTTTGGGCTTCATCATACCGACGGCAATCACCCGCAGTCCTTGTTCGGACATGGCCCGGATTTTTTCATCTACCCGAGTCCGCTCGCTGGCCGTGAGCGTTGCGATCGTCAGAATTCGTTCCGGTGAGCCCTTGGCGGCAATGATAATCTCATCGTCGTGGAACCAGACGTGGCCCATCATTTTGAGTTCATTGGTAAAGGCATATTCGCTGATCAAACGTCCGCCAAAAAGGTGATCCCGGGAAATGCCAGCGGCTTCACAGTGGTTGAGCATCGCTTTTTCCATCGGGTCGTAGGCTTCGGTTTCACAGCCCAGGCCCATGATTTCACATAAGGTATCGAGATTACCATCAAGCGCCCAGGTCTCCTGGACAGTCATCTGATTCATGGTGATGGTGCCGGTTTTATCAACGCAGAGCACCGATACCGCTCCCAACGTTTCGACTGACGGCAGTTTACGCACCAATGATTGCTTTTTAGCCAGCCGCCAGGCGCCCATCGACAGAAAGACGGTCAAAATGACTGGGAATTCTTCGGGGATCATGGCCATCGCCAGGGTAATCCCCGACAGGATGCTTTCAATCAGCCGGTCGCCCAGAGCGTGGTCGGGAATATTGATATAGGTAATCACGCCAACCAGGGCACAGAGGACGGCGGCAATGCCGGCGCAGAGTTTCACCAGGCTGCCAGTCTGCTTCTGGAGCGGTGTCGGTTCATCCGGCGCTTGCGCGACGTGGATCCCAATTTTTCCGTACTCGGTGGTGGGGCCAATTTTATCGACCTGAACCAGAGCCGTCCCCTGGGTCACCAGGGTACCGGCGTAGCAATAGTCGTTGCGCCAGTGATCTGAAGTGGGATTGGTGTTGCGGGTGGCAATTTTCCAGACGCCCTCGGCTTCTCCGGTTAATGACGATTCATCAATACAACAATCATTGCAGCGAATCACAAAGCCGTCAGCCGGGATTTTAACGCCTTCATGGATCATCATCAGATCGCCGGGCACTAGATCGACGCTGGCGATGGTGACTTCCTGACCGTCCCGAATGACTTTGACATGGGGCGCCGATAAATCTTTCAGGGCATTGAGGGTTTTGTCGGTTTTCCATTCCTGGATCACATCGATGCTGATGATGCCGATGACAAAGATCAGCATGATGGCACCATCTCGGGGTTCTCCGAGGACAAAATAGATGGCAGCTGCCACCAGCAGTAGCACAAACATCGGCTCGCTGATAATGTGCAGTAGTTTGTGAAAAAAGCTTTCTTTTTTCTGGGGGGCCAATTCGTTTTTGCCATACTGCTGTTGTCGCAGGGCGGCTTCTTTGGTGGTCAGTCCCACCGGGTTATTTGAGTTTTCGGTCATAAGGTTCCTCCATTTTCTGTTTTGCCTGATTATAAAAACTCTCAGCACTCAGGAGATGGTCTTATCTGTTCTCAAAAAGGTATAAAAAAAACACCCATGGAACAAAATTCTGTCCCACAGATGCGAAAAATCAAATCTGCTGCCGCTGTAGCGGCCCGGCTCCAAAAACACGTATGTTGATGGCCTGATCAGGTTGTACTGTCGATTAATATGCAGTGCAAAGAGATACGTTTATTTTAAGGCCGGGAATCGCATTTGTCAAGCGTAAATTATCTAGCCGATCAGGGTGTTTGCCATCAGGAAACCGCCATAAAAGGCGCCAAAGCTGAGTACGAGGGTGGCCACCACATAAAAGATGGCACTGAGGATGCGGTTGTTCTTTAGCAGCACAAAGTCTTCAAACATAAAGGTCGAAAAAGTGGTATAGGCCCCCAGAAAGCCTTCGGCAAAAAGGCCATAAAGCAGGGTTGAAATATCAAAACCGGTGACAACACCAAGTAGAAAGGCGCCGGAAACATTAATCACGAAGGTGCCGATCGGGAGGTGTTGATGCCGTGTGGCAAAGCGTTTGCCCAGATAAAAACGGGTGGTACTACCCAAAGCTCCGCCTATAATAACGCATAAAGTTTCCATCAGGTGTTTTCCTTAATTGCTATCAAGGCTGAATCGGATTGCCAGATTTTTTCCCACTGGGTGTAAAATATGATGGCCGAGCAGATGGCCCAGGTAAACCGCACCGACTCCGAGGATAATGGAGGCCGCCACATAGGTACAGAAAAACCGCAGATAACCGGCGTCCAGAATATTCAGGCTTTCTTTGCAAAAGGTTGAGTAGGTGGTAAAGGCGCCCACCAGTCCGGCGGTTAGGCCAAGCTTTAAATCGGTGCTGATCCGTTCGGTTTTAGAAAAAATGGCATTCAGTGACCCCAGAATCAGACAGCCAAGCAGATTGATAAAAAGAATTGTTAAGGCCAGATTAATGAGCGGATCAGAGAATTGAAAAAGGTTGGGGGAGCTTTTTAACTCAAACCGCAGCAGCGCACCCAGGGCACCGCCAGCGGCGATAAAGTAGTATTTTTTCATGACAGTCCTCCTGACTTAAGTGACAAAACATTTCGACACGAAGGGATTAAAATTTTGTGAGGTGGGTTATTTTAGACAATAAAAAACCTGCAGCATTACAAATCCTGCAGGAGTCATCAGCTGATAAGCAATTTTGGTGAACTCCATCACCTTCTATGAAATAATGTTATCATGAGGAAATAATCGTGTCAATAAAAGGTGGTGCTGAAATCGAAATCAAAATAAAACCGAAATAAGTGTGGTCAGATTTGAAGGTTTTTTTCAATAAATAATTGAGATTTTCATTTTGATCGATTAAACTATAAAACAGGTGATGAAGTTCGCCCTGGCAACCGCCAAAATGCGTTAAGCTGATGACTTCTGTTAAAATACAGAATCGTTGGCTTTTTTTGATTGCCGCAGCATTTTTTGCGGCCCACGTTTTTATCAGAGATCCAACCAGGAGAGGTAGTGTGAATATGAGTAAAGATGAGACTATCACCGCCATCGATGAGGTGGCTGCTTTACTCCGGGCCACCGGGGTTTGCGAAGAAGACACCATAAAAATTGGGAATTTAAAAGAAAAAATTAAAAACCGGGAGCTGGTTATTTCGGTGATTGGTCAGTTTAAACGAGGTAAAACCACCTTCATCAATGGGGTGCTGGATGCTGAAGTACTGCCAGTGGGGATTATTCCAGTCACCTCGGTGGCCACCAAAATTCAGTACGGTGGCGCCCTGGCCGAGGTTTGTTTTAAAACCGGAGAGTGTCAGCCAGTACCGCTTACGCAGCTAGTCGGCTATATTGCCGAGCAGCAAAACCCCAATAATCAGAAAGGGGTTTCCTTTGTGAACCTGTTTTTGCCCAACCCTTTTTTAAAGGATGGGCTGATTCTGGTGGACACCCCGGGGGTCGGATCGATTCATCAGAATAATACGGATGAAGCCTATGCCTTGATGAAAGACAGCGATGCGATTGTTTTTATGCTGTCGGTGGACAGTCCGATTAACGAAATTGAGCGGGAATTTTTAAGCGAAGCCCGCAACTACGCCGCCAAGTTTTATTTTGCGATCAATAAGATCGACACCATCAGCCCGGCCGATTTGAGCGCCTATCTGGGTTATTGTCATGATATTCTCTGTCAGATCATGGAGGTGGAAGCGATTGAACTATTTGCCATTAGTGCCCGAACCAAAGCTGGAATGGCTGCGCTTTTTGATAAAATCACCGGGGACATGGCGGTTTCGGCCGACCGGATTATTCTTGATTCGGTCCAGATTAAGTTTCGGGAGTCGCTGGCAGCGGCGCTGTCCCATCTTATGCTATACCGCCAGGCTTATAGTATGCCACTGGACAATCTGGAAGAAAAACGCTGCGAACTGGAAGAAAAACTGAGAAGTCTGGATCAGCTTACCAAAGATGCCAGCTTTTATCTGCTACGCAACATTGACGAGCTGCTGGAGCAGATTCGGGCAGTGCTGCAGGATGGCGCCAGGGAGATTGGGAAGAAGCTGGCTGAGGAATTGGCGGCAGCCTATCAGCAGCATCAGCAGAATAAAACAAGAGATCTTGAGAGCGTGCTGATGGCGCTGCTCGATACCTGCCTGACCCAGCATCTTAGCGACCTCAGCGAGACCGGGCTTAACAGCCTGTCCCGGGGTTATGAGCATCTGGCGGCAATTCTCAATCAGCAGATTGATGATCTCAAAGCGTTTCTGGGTCAGGTGGTGGCGGAACTCTTCGGCATAAACTATCAGGTTGATACCACTGTGCATACTTTGTCCTCCCGGGATGATTTCTACGTCAAGGTCAATCAGAAACCGGCGGCTTTTTTGGTGGATATCAATGATATGGTTTACCTGTTGCCCCGGGGTTACGCCAATAAAAAGATCTACGCCCGTTATCAGCAGAAGATGGCCACCGATACTGAGCATAATGTCAACAACATGATTTATAATTATCAGTACAAAATCCGCGAAAGCGTCAGGGATTTTACGGCCGCACTGGAACAGGAGTCGGCGACTTTAAAAACTGATCTCACCGATCTGGTTAACCGGGTCATTGCCGATAAGGAAGATACAAAAAAAGAGTTGGGCGATAAGATCCGGATGCTGGATGAGACCTGTGTGCACTTGCAAGCGGCACTTGAGACGCTGTGAGAAGAACAGGGGTCACGAGAGATTAAAAACGCCGGAATAAAAAATTTGCTCAACATCAAGCAAACGGGGTATACTAAAAGACAATAGTAAATTTACTTCAGGAGGCATACATCATGTTTGAGAACAATGAGCTGGGACTCGAATTGTCAACGGCAATGCTGATCGCTGCAGCAAAGAAGCGGGGCATTACGGTTGAGATTCTGGATGCTGAGGATAATTTTATCCGGCTTACAAAAGGCGAAAAAACCGAATACGTCAAGCAGGCGACACGGACTTCAAAGGATACCTATATTGCGCCACTGATTATGGAGAATAAAGAAGTCACCAAACTGGTGCTGAGGGAGCTGGGGATCAATGTGCCAGCCGGGATGATGGTGCAATCGGTGGATGAAGCGATGGCCCATTTTGAAAGCTTTCGGGGTCGGGATCTGGTGGTCAAACCCAAATCCAGCAATTTTGGTCTGGGAATCGCGATTTTCAAAAATCTCCAGTGTGCAGGTTGTTTTCAGCTGGCGGTGGTCCAGGCCTTTGAGTATGATACAACAGTGCTGATTGAAACATTTGTCCCCGGAAAAGAGTATCGCTTTCTGGTTATTGGCGCTGAGGTGGTGGGAATCCTTCATCGGGTGCCAGCCAATGTGGTGGGAGATGGAATTCATACGATTGTCGAGCTGGTGGCCGAAAAAAACCGCAATCCGCTCCGGGGTAAGGGCTATGTGACGCCGCTGGAGAAGCTTACGCTGGATGATACCGAAATCGCTTTTCTTGGCGAACAGCATAAAACGGTTGCGACCATTCCCAAAGCGGGCGAAACCGTTTATCTGCGGGAAAACTCCAATATTAGCACTGGCGGCGACAGCATCGATTTTACCGATGCGATTCGTGAGGACTATAAGGCCATAGCGGTGGCAGCTGCCAAAGCGGTGGGGACCAACATCTGCGGCGCCGATATCATTATTTCAGATATCAAGGCCAAACCGGATGCCTCCAACTACAGTATTATTGAGCTAAACTTTAATCCGGCCCTGCACATTCACAATTACCCCTTTGTCGGGCAGAACCGCCACGTCGATGACAAGGTTCTTGATCTGCTGGGGTTTTAAGCGAATAAAACCCTAAAACCAGTCGTTTGAAAAGAAGCGGCTGGTTTTTTGGCAGCTAACTCAGCTGGCCCGATGGAATAGTTGTCACACTGCCGGTATTGTCATAGTTTCGGGCAACCTCCATAAAATCGGACATGGCCGGGCTTAGATGCTTGTCTTTATGATAAACCAGTATGAATTATATAAAATAATACCATTTCACTTATAACATGGCAAGGGTTATACTTAACCTAACATGCATGTAATTAAAAGAAAGCGAAGAAATAGGACCTATTTTTGAGGAATAAAGATGACAACACTGACAATCAGTCAAGCAGAAGAAAAACGAGTTAAAGGATTGGGGTTTTTAAGTAATAAGGGAACTGACAATTTCTCGGGTCGGGTGATTACCGAAAATGGTTTAATCACTGTGGAACAGGCTAAAAAAATTGTGGAGGCCGCCGAAAAATATGGCAATGGCTATTTAGCGTTAACCTCTCGTTTAACCATCGAGTGTCAGGGGATTCCCTTTGAGCAGATCGATGCCTTTCGGAATTATCTGGCAGAAGCTGGAATCGAAACCGGGGGAACCGGAGCAAAGATCCGTCCGGTTATGTCCTGTAAAGGCAGCACCTGTCAATATGGTTTAATTGATACCTTTGGGCTTGCCAAAGAAATTCATGACCGTTTTTATACCGGGATGCGAAATGTCACCCTGCCACACAAATTTAAAATTGCGGTGGGGGGCTGTCCCAATAATTGTGTCAAGCCGGATCTTAACGATGTCGGCATCATCGGTCAATTTCAACCGATTGTTAATCAGTCAGCATGTCGGCACTGCAAAAACTGTGGTGTTGTCAAAGCCTGTGCCGTCGGTGCTATGCAACTGGTTGACGAAAAGATCGAAATGGATGCTCAGGCATGTCTCAACTGCGGCATCTGTATTGGCAAATGTCCCTTTGAGGCGGTTGTTGGTGGCGATCGGGGTTATAAAATCGTGATTGGCGGTCGTTGGGGCAAACAGGTAAATCGGGGACATGCATTGAAGCGGATCATTTTAAATCAGAAAGAACTTCTGGACACCGTTGAAAAAATAGTCAATTTTTACTCAGACAATGGTTTGCCACGGGAACGGTTAGCCCAGACCATCGAGCGGATCGGCTTTGATGCAGTTGAAACGGTCTTATTAAACGATGAAAAGCTGAGATAGCCGGATGAAAACTCTGTCAGAAGCAAATCAATTCGCAGAAATTCCATAAAAGATGGCTAATTAAAAGGATTCGGGGTAAGAATATGAAATAGAATCAATTACAAAAAAACAAGGGCAAAGAGGGACTGGAAATGGAATATGATGCAATTATAATTGGCGGCGGTTTGTCTGGTTTGACCGCCGGGAGTCTGTTGGCTAAAAGTGGACTAAAGGTCGCCGTGATTGAGAAAAGCTATAATCCCGGCGGTTCCTGCGGGATTTTTAAACGTAATGGTGTGACCTTTGATATTGGGGCGGCAATGTTGTTTGGCTTTGGTGAACAGGGCTTTAATGCCCATCGTTTTGTTTTTGACTGTCTTGAGGAACCAATTGAGGTAGTCAAGCATGAGCTGCTTTACTGCATCCATTTCAAGGGGCAGGTGATTCGCTTTGGGGCCGATATTGATGCGTTTGCGGCTCAGTTGGGCACGGTGTTCCCCAGTGAACGGGCCAATATTCGGCGCTTTTACCGGGATCTGGAAAAAATGTATCAGGATGTGATGGTGGAAAGTCCCAGTTACACCACGCCGGATGAAATCCCGGCCAAAGGGGCACTTAAAAGCCTGATCAAACACCCGCTGTCCTATGCCCGCTTTCTGGGCTATTTAAATAAGAGTGCCCGCAGTCTGCTGGAGGGCTATTTTGCTGACCCGGAGATTTTCAAGTTTTTTGATAAGATTACTTCAACCTATTGCTATGCGACCCTGGAAGAAGCCCCGGCGGTGCTGGCGGCGGTGATGTTTGTCGACAACCACCTTGGTGGCAGCTATTATCCCGCCGGTTCAACCATTTTTCTGCCCGGTAAGCTGGAAAAGGTGATTGAAGAATATGGTGGTACGATGGTTCTGGAAAAAGAGGTTGTAAAAATAATTTTTGAACATAATCGACCGGTGGGGGTGGTTTTAAGCAGTGGTGAAGCCGTCTATGGTCGTGATCTGATCTATTCGGGGACGGTCTGGAATCTTTATGGCAAGCTGATTGACCGGCCCAACCTGAGCCTGGAGCGGGCCCGCTGGGCGGCCCGACAGGTGCCAACCTATCCCAGTGTGGTGCTTTATGCCCAGGTTGACAAAGCGGTGATTCCTTTGGACACCCAGCCGGTGGAGATGCTGGTGGGTAACCCGGATCGTCTCGATGAAAGCGAGGTCACCGTCTATATTTCCAGCCTTGATGATAAAACCCTCTGTGATCCGGACAGCCATGTGGTGCTGGCCATTGGCCCCAGTTTTAAAGACTGGGAAGCGGCCAATGAGGGGGCCTATCAGGAGTGCAAAGAGCAGGAAAAAGTGAGGCTGATGGGGGTGCTGGAAGAACGCTTCCCGGGCTTTAAAAAGAGCATCCGCTTCGCCGAGCTGGCTAGCCCCCGGACGATTGCCTATTATACCAATAAAAACGGTGGCGCGGTAGCAGGCCCCAAACAGATGCTGGGGCAGCACATGTTTATGCGGCTTCACACCCGCACCGAATGGGACAATCTGTTCTGCTGTGGTGAATCCACGGTGATGGGGACCGGTACCCCCACCGTAACCACCTCGGGGATTGCCGCCGCCAATGCGGTGCTCAAGAAAAGGGGATTGTTACCCTATGTGTATCAACCGGAGCGCAAGCAGATGGTGCGAATTCTTAAGCGGCCGGTGACCGCTGAAAAACTTTATGCCGATGTTCCCACAGAAATTCGAACCCTGATGCAAAAAGCCGCCCGCTGTGAATATTGTGAGCATCCCTATTGTGGACTGGGAATGCCAGCGCACCTGAGGAATCTGGATATCCGGGGAATCATGCGTCGGGTGGCAGTGGGAAATCTGGTTGGGGCCGGGAAACGGCTGGCGGCTTATTGCCAGGAACACCGGCTGCAAATTGATTGTGAAAGTCTGGAGCTGTCGCAGTGCGAATGCCAGTGTATTTTAAACACCAGAACCGGTCAGCCGGTGGAAATTCAGGCGGTGATCGACCAGCTTCAGGCGCTTTTGAGGCAGAACCAATGACCGGGGCATATGATGTGATTGTTGTCGGAGCCGGGATCGCTGGTTTAACCAGCGCTGCCTATGCCGCCAAAGCGGGCTATCGCACCCTGCTTTGTGAGAAAAGCCAACAAGTTGGTGGCCTGGTGGGGAGCTTTATGCGCCAGGGCTTTACCTTTGATGCCGGAATCCGGGCCTTTGAAAACTCCGGAATCGTTTTTCCAATGCTTAGGCAGCTGGGGATTGAGCTGGCGTTTGTTAAGAACCCGGTGGTGATTGGCATTGAAGATGCTCAGATGACCTTGGATGGAGCTAATAGTCTGGCTGCTTATGCCGCCATGCTAAGTGCCAAATTTCCCGATAACCAAGCTGATATTGCGGCCATAATTGACGAAATCCGCAAGGTGACCGGGTACATGGACGTGCTTTACGGCATTGAAAACCCGTTGTTTATGGATCTGACCAGGGATAAAGACTATCTTTTTAAAACCCTGCTGCCGTGGTTGCTTAAATATCAGGTCAACATCCGCAAAGCCCAGCGTTTTAATGAACCGGTTGTCACCTATCTGCGTCGTTTTACCAAAAATCAGGCCTTGATTGATGTGATTATCCAGCATTTTTTTGATAAGATGCCGACATTTTTTGCGCTCAGCTATTTTGGTCTTTACAGCGATTACAGCTATCCCATTGGCGGCACCGGACACCTGGTTAACGCCATGGGAGATTATATTGTGGCCCATCAGGGCGAGCTGGCGCTGGGCACCGAGATCAGTCAGATCGATTTAAATGCCCGAGAAGTGATCACCCGGGATGGCCGCTGCTTTGGCTATTGCGAACTGATCTGGTGTGCCGATATGCAGGCCCTATACCGGGCTGTTGATGATACACAATCGGCACCGCTGGGCCAGCGGGTTCGAAAACAGCAACAAAAAATCCGTCTAAACCGTGGCGGTGATTCGATTTTGACCGTCTATCTGGGGGTTGATCTGGCACCGTCTTATTTTGCTGCCCGCTGTGGCCCCCATTGCTTTTACACCCCCAGCAAGGCGGGGTTGTCGGCCATTGAGGCCGAACCCTGGGCAGCGGTGCTGGCCGATCCGGCCCGGTCGGCGGCGGATCGGAAGCGGGCCATGAAAGCCTGGATTCGGGACTATCTGGCGTTGACCACCTATGAGATTTCCTGCCCGGCACTGCGGGATCCGGCTCTGGCCACGGCCGGAAAAACCGGAGTGATTGTCAGCACCCTGATGGATTATCGGCTGGTTAAAGCGATTGACGACGCTGGCTGGTATGCGGACTTTAAAGACTTATGCGTAGAGCAGATTCAGGCGGTGCTGGAAAAAAGCCTCTTTCCTGATTTGTCCGGGCAGGTTGAGCTGAGCTTTTGTTCCACCCCGTTAACGCTTGAGCGGCGCACTGGCAATTCCGGTGGTGCCATCACTGGCTGGGCTTTTCGTGACGATGCAACCGCCGGGAAATTGCCAGCGGTCAGTATTTTTCGAAAAATTGCCAAATCCACCCAGACCCCGCTGCCCCATGTTTTTCAGGCCGGGCAATGGACCTTTAGCCCCTCGGGACTACCGGTATCGATCCTGACAGGCAAGCTGGCCGCGGATGCGGTAATCAGGCAACTGGCAAAAAAGTCCCGGGCGGGAGATTTCAGGGATGATCAGGAGGCCCACCGATGATTCTGGTAACTGCGATGCTGCTGCTGGGGCTGGTCGCCAGCTGGCTGCTCTTTAACCGCTTTCCTGGTCTGGAGCAAGGGGACACACAGGAATCGGGCAACCAAAATCCGCAGCTGTCAATTATTATTCCGGCCCGCAATGAAGAACAGAACCTAGTCTTATTGCTGGGCGATTTAAGCCGGCAGCAGGCCTGGATTCATGAAATTATCTGCGTCGATGACGGCTCGAGCGATGACACCGCCAGCATCGCTACTGCGGCAGGGGCGAAGCTGATTACCGCGGCGCCGCGACCAGCCGGCTGGCTGGGCAAGGCCTGGGCCTGTCACCAGGGTTGGGAAGCTGCCAGTGGCGAGCTGCTTTTATTTCTCGACGCCGATGTCCGGCTCAGTCCGGCCGGGATCGGTAAGTTGTTAAAGGCCCAGCAAAGGAGCGGTCAGGTGGTTTCGGTGATGCCCTATCATCAGATCGCGAGCAGAACCGAGGCCTTGTCGCTGTTTTTTAATTGCCTGCAGATGGGCGCCAATGGCCTGGGGTTGCCGCAGGGGCGTGGTAAAAACAAGCAAACCAATCCTTATCAGATTGGCCTCTATGGCCCGGTGATCCTGATCAGTCAGGCTGATTACCAGGCGGTCGGCGGTCATGCCGCGATTAAAGACAGCATTGTCGATGATATCGCCCTGGGTCAAAAACTGCGCGCCAAAGAGATACCCTTCGCCCTGTTTCTGGGCGATCATGACGTTGCCTATCGGATGTACGGCGGCGGCTTGCGGCAGCTGGTTCAGGGCTGGACCAAAAATCAGGCCGCCGGGCTGGCGAAAACGCCACTGTCTGTAATTATCCTGGTTTTTTTCTGGATCACCGCAGTCGCTTCTGCGCCCTTTTATCTGGCTCTTAATCTGGTTGGGCAGCAGTGGCTCGAGGCCGGGATAATGGCCGCCTGCTATGGCATCTGGGTGCTGGAACTGACCCGCATCGCCCGCCATATTGGCAGTTTTTCAGTGATCGACATCGTCTGTTATCCACTGTTGCTGCTGTTCTATCTGCTGATCTTTTTACGGTCGCTGGTTAAAAGAATCTTGGGTCTCCCAGTGATCTGGAAATACCGGGAAATTCGTTTGGACAAATAAGAGAGGAGCAGCGGATGCAACTGATATTTCTGCCCCAGGGACTGACGATTCTGCTGTGTTTTATCGTCTGGCCGCTGCTTCAGGTAAGCGCGGCCCTGCTCTGCACCCGCCTGCCGGATCGCTTTTTAGACTACGGTGCCTGGTTTTACCGGGCCCATCGCTGGGAAAACGATGGCGAGATCTATCAAAAGTGGTTGCAGGTGCGGCGCTGGAAAAAATACCTACCGGATGGCGGTTCGCTGGTCAAGGGCGGTTTTGAAAAGAAAAAGCTGGTCAGTTTTGACACCGATAATCTCGACAAATACCTGCGGGAATCCTGCCGCGCCGAAATGATCCACTGGCTGGCGATTCTGCCTTTCTGGATCTTCGGCTTTTTTACGCCACCGATCGTGATGCTTTATATGCTGATCTATGCCCTGGCGATCAATCTGCCCTGTGTGATTGCCCAGCGCTATAACCGACCGCGGATTGTCCGGATTGTGGCGCGACGGAAGTAATAAGCGGTTTAGCTTCATTACTTTCAACATTCAAAATTAGAGTTGACAGATAAACCAGAAACAGATACGATGAAAGATAAAAAACTGAGGATAATAAAAGTATGAATAGTAATCGAAAATTGCTATATAAAGTTGTACAATTGGTCTGTGTCGTTATTTTAGGGATCGTGCTGTTTAATATTTTCCAGCTGGTGGACATTATCCAGGGAACCGGACGGGTGATCAACTATACCGGGATTATCCGTGGCGGCACCCAGCGACTGGTTAAGCTGGAAACCAACGGCATCCCCAAGGATGATCTGATGCTATATCTGGACGGAATTCTCAATGAGCTCCAGACCGGGCAAGGACAGTACGATCTGGATAAACTGGACGACATTCCCTATCTTGAAAAGCTCTCGGAGCTGAATGATTATTGGGATGAGTTGCAGACAGAAATTATGATCTATCGGAGCGATCCGGGCAACAAGGAGAAAGTCGTTCAGATGAGTGAAACCTATTTTAATATGGCCAACGACGTGGTCGGAACGGCAGAATTTTATCTGGAACAAAAAACAAAAGTTCTCACCAGCCTGGAATTGGTGATGGTTATCCTATTGGGCCTGCTGATTGTCATTTCACTCCAACAGGCCATCACCGAAATCCATTTGATAAGAAAAAACAAAGAGCTGGCCACGGCGGCTTATTATGATAAACCAACCGGACTACCCGGTCGGCTGAGCTGTGAAGAGAAGATTTGGACACCGATGGATCGCAAACAGGGCCCCTATTGTATGGTGATGATGGATCTTAATAATCTGAAATGGGTCAATGATACCATCGGTCATAGTGCGGGGGATACTCTGATTAAAGCTTTTGCAGATATTTTAAACCATCTGACCAATGAAAATGTCTTTGTTGGCCGTTATGGCGGCGATGAATTCATAATGATTATCAAAAATCATCGTGAGGAACAAATACAGCAGTTGCTAAAGGAGATCGAACTGGCCACGATCCTGTATAACAAAAAGTCAGAGCAACTGAAAATCCAATACGCCGTTGGTTATGAATATGGCGGTGACTCACTCCCACAGATGCTGGAAAAAGCCGATGAAAAAATGTATTTAAATAAAACTGCAGCTAAAGCTGACACCAATGATTTGTAGATGAAAGGCAGGCACAATGGAGCTGCAATATTATTTTGCCGATGATTTTTCGGCGTTTGAAGATTATTTCGCCGGGATTAAAAAAACGGTTCGACGCTACCTTAAAAACGAGCCTGTTAACGGCTTTGGCGAGCCCCTCGATGAGATGTACTACATTACCTCCGGAACCATGTCGGGCTCCTTTATTCATGAATCCGGGAACGTCAAGACGTCATCGTTTTATGGTAAGGGTTATCTGGCACCGCTGTATTTTCCGGGCGAGATTGAGATGATGCGGTCTTTTGCCTTTACGGCAGTCACCGATCTGGAAGTGTTTGTCTTTAACCGGGTCGGCTTTGAGCGGTATGTTAATTCCAATCCGGATCTGAATATGGCGATGTATCGGGCTTATATCAAACTGGTCTCGCTCAATGGCCAGGAACTGGCCAACCAGTTATTTTCCACCGGCATGGAGAAGATCTGCAATTTTTTTTATATCTATTTAAAAAACACCAATGATCATGATCAGCGAATTCCCTTTTCCCAGCAGGCGATTGCCGAATTCGTGGGACTCAACCGGGCCAATGTGGCCAAGTATTTAAAGATTCTCCGGGAGGAGCAGATCATTGATACCCGGCGAAACCAGATTTTTATTATAAACATGGAAAAATTGCGACAATTTTGCTCACAAACCATTTAGATAATCTTAAAAATATAAAAGTTTACAAAAAAACCGCCCTTATGTCTTTTGCGAGACAGAAGGGCGGTTTAGATTTTGCTATGATGTTGATAGAGCTGTAAACCTTTAACGGTCAATCAGAAAAAATTACTTTTGCTTAAAAAAGCAGAAGGTAATGAGTAAACAGCAGCCGATTGGCCGTTTTATGAGGCGTCTGGTCATTTTAAATAAATTTACATGGAGGAACAAAATGAGTGATGTTTTAGCCTTGCAACAAAAACGCAGTCAACTGTACCGTGATTTCTATGCCAATACCATTCCCGAGCGGATGCCGATTGGGATCACCCTGCCCCAGCATCTGGTGGCCGAATATGGGGGTCAGAATCTGTTTGATTTTCAGTTTAACTATGCGCTTTTGGCCGATCCGGCCCGCGACCTGTGCAAAAAAATCTATTCGGATTCCTGTCCGGTGGCTCCGGCTAATTTTTTGCTGTCCCGTACGCCGTCGATGTATCAGCTCTATGGTTCCCAGTCCTTTGTGATGGGTAATGGCGGTTTTGTCCAACATCCGGAGGTGGTCGGGATGCTGGCTGATGAATACCCCCAGTTGATTGACAACCCCTTTGATTTTCTGGTTGAGACGGTGATTCCCCGACAGCATAAAAACCTCGATCCCAAGAATCCCCTGATCATGGCAACTGCCATTCAGATGGGCAAGCAGGCGCTTACAAATGACGAAATGGCCTTTCTGCCGACATTTTTTGAACTGATCCAGACTCATGGCTATTATCCCGGCAGTCCGCTTGGCTCCTTTAATTTTACCGAAGCCCCACTGGATTTTATTGCTGATCAGCTGCGCAGTTTTTCCGGCATCAGCATGGATGTCCGCCGACATAAAAGCCAGCTTCAGGAAGCAGCTGACGCCGTGATGCCATTGCTCTTTCATTGGGGTCTGCCGGGGAATATTAATCCCCAGGGCTCGGTCTTTATACCGCTGCATATGCCGACCTTTATGCGGGAAAAGGATTTTGTGGAAATCTACCTGCCGTCCTATCAAACGATGCTTAAGCAGTTTGCGGCGGTGGGGGCCCGTCCCAATATGTTCTGCGAACACGACTGGAGCCGTTATCTGGATATTCTAGAGTCAGAAATTCCGGCGGGTTGCCAGCTGGCTTTTGAATATGGTGACCCTCAGACCATTAAAGACAAGCTGGGCAAAAAATTCCTGTTGACTGGCTTATTCCCCAGCGCCGCATTAAAGACCGATACCCCAGCCCAGATTGTTGATCGGGCCAAGGCGTTTTTGGATATCATGCTGCCTGGCGGCGGTTATATTTTTGGTTTTGATAAAAACCCGCTGACCTTAAAGGAAGTAAACCTCGACACCCTGGCGGCCCTGACCGAATTTATCCGGGATTATGCGACCTATAAAAACCCCGGGGATGCTTTTGGCACACCGCTTAATAATGAAGGTTTTGTTTTTGATGAGAACCAGGTACCAAAACCGCGGTCACGCTACCTGTTTGATTGGGACAGCTTTAAACAAAAATATCCGTTGACCCCGGATTTTGCCCGGGCCAATTTTGAACGGTTTAGCAAGGAAACCTTTGATTTTTACATGAATCTGCTGATATAATGAGGAAAACAGACAAAAAGGAGAAATGCAGTGATTATTATCGGAGAAAAAATTAACGGGAGCATTCCGGCGGTGAAAGCGGCCATCGAAAAACGGGACGCCGCTTTTATCGCTGACCGGGCCATCAAGCAGGCCGAAGCGGGAGCGGATTTTATTGATATATGTGCCAGCACTGCGCCGGAAGAGGAGATCAAAACGCTACAGTGGCTGATAGCGGTGGTGCAGGATGCGGTGGACACGCCGCTGTGTATTGACAGCCCCAATCCCCGGGCCATTGAAGCCGTCTTTAAAGATGCCAACAAACCGGGGATGATCAATTCGATTTCCGAAGAAGGAGACAAGTGCGAGATCCTGTTGCCTTTGCTGGCCGGAAATAGTTGGGAAGTGGTTGGCTTAACCTGTGACAACAAGGGAATTCCCTGTGATCTGGAAACCAAGCTGGCAATCACCGGCCGGATGGTGGAAAAGGCTGATAAACTGGGGATCACCCCGGATCGGATTCACATTGATCCCTGTGTGATGGCCCTGTCCACCGATAACAATGCCCTGGTCAACCTGGGCAACGAAATCAGAGCCATCAAGGCACTCTATCCGACTATCCACGTCACCGGGGCGATCAGTAATATTTCCTTTGGTTTACCGGTACGACCGCTGCTGAATAAAACGGCCATGGCCTTTGCCATGGAAGCGGGGATGGATTCGGCGGTGCTGGATCCGACAAATCGGGAAATGATGGGCACCATCTTCGCCACCTATGCCCTGATGGGACAGGATAAGCACTGTCGCAAATACAGCAAAGCCTATCGGGCCGGGATCATCGGGCCGGTGGGGCAATAAATAAACAATACCGGGTCGTGGCGAAGCGCCGCAATCCGGTATTTTTTTAACCCGACGATCAGCAAGCGGATTAAATTTATTGGATAAATGACTTAAAGTGTTATATAATAACCTTAATTTAAACTCGGCGGAAAACCTGTAATCGCAAAATGAGTGAGCTTTATTATCGTAACAGGGCTCGTGGCTCGTCGGTTAAAAAAAGAAACCGTCAAGCGCTGAAATTTTGCTGTTGATGGCAGAAGTCTCGGGGATTTCCGCAAGCTTTGAAAGGAGTTCTTATGCAAACCAGGGAAATAAAAAAACTACTTGCGATTCTTTGTATCGTCATCGTCGTTGCCGGGATTCTTGCCTATTTTGACCGGCCACCGACCCAATCGGAGGCAACCAACGATTTTAGTGATCTCAGCTGGACAGCAGCCTTTGAAGCGCTACACGAAACCCTCGCGCAGGAATATGCCTTCACAGAATGGAAGGGAATTGATTGGGATTCCCTTCATGCCACCTATGCACCCCAGATTGCCGCCGCCCAAAGCAGTCAGGATTTTAAAGGCTACTATTTGACGCTGCGGGCTTATCTCAATGAAATACCCGATGGCCATGTCCGGGTCAACAATCTTAAAGAAATTGATGATTTATTTATTGGTGGCGGCTATGGGCTGGCACTTGCAAACAGCAGTGATCATAACATCATCATCAGTTGGGTTGATCCTGCGTCGCAGGCCTTTGCAGCCGGGCTGCGACCCGGTACGGAAGTGGTTTCCTGGAATGGTCAGCCGATCCGGACGGCGCTGGATCAAACCGAAACGCTGCTTTGTGGAACATCGGCCACCACCGAATATCTGAATCTGAAAAAGCTGGCCTATCTGGTTCGGGCTCCGATTGGCCAGCCGGTTGAGATCGGCTATCTGGGGGCTGATGAGGTAACCCTGGCAACGTTGGTTGCTTTTGATGATGGGGGCCAATCGCTTCGCAAAAACTATCCGGATGCAGTGGTTTCCAATAAACTTAGGGATATGTTTGTCGGGGTCGATAACCCGGATCCGGTGCCAACGGCGATGGTGGAAAGCCAAACGGTGGCTGATACGATCACTTATGTAAAAATTCAGGGAGAACTCGATGCTGATCTTCAGGAAACCGGAAAAACGCAGTCAACCCTGGAGCTGCTTCGTGATGCCATTGCTTCTGCCAAACAAAATGGCAGTCAGGGGCTGATTATCGATCTTAGGAATAATATTGGCGGACTGGATCAGATGGCGGTGGATATGCTGGGATTTTTTTATGATCAGCCAGCCTTTTATGAATACCAGAATCTCTATAATCCGGCAACAGGGGCATTTGAAATTCAAGAAAATGAAGACGGCAGTGTTGGTCTGACCATTGCGCCGACCCAACCGCATTATGGGGGAGCGGTGATTGTCTTGATCAATCCCAAGTGCGTCAGTTCCGGAGAAGGGCTGGCGATGGGGCTTCAGAAACTGCCCAATGTCAGAACGCTGGGTTTTTATGGCACCAATGGATCATTTGGCCTGGCTGGCGCTGAAGCCTTGATGCCCGGTTCACTGACGGTCCACTGGCCGTCGGGACAGTCGCTGGACGAACAGAAAAACATCCAGCTGGACAGTCGTAATGGCAGTGGCGGGGTTCGGCCGGATCTGGTCATCCCGATGACGGCGGAAAATGCCATCCGGATTGCCAATGGGGAAGATGTCGAGTTGGCTGAGGCCATCCAGGTACTGCAAAACTAAGACTACTATTTGTGGTCTGTGCTGATGGTCGCTTAAAACGTTGGATCTAGCCCAACTGCACCTGGTTGCGACCGGCCTTCTTGGCGGCGTACATGGCGTCATCGGCCCGGGCAAGCAGGTCAATTAGGGTGCCCCGGCCCTGATAAACCGCCACCCCCAGACTGGCAGTGATGTGGGTCGGATTGGTAAACGGGTGTCTGGCAATCTTTAACCGGATTTTTTCACCAAAAAGCAGGGCTCCGGTGGCATCGGTATCGGGCAGAATAAAAACGAATTCTTCGCCGCCCCAGCGCCCGACCCGATCCGTCTGGCGGATGTTGTCAAGCAGTACCGTCGACAACTCATTGAGGATCAGATCCCCGGCCTGATGGCCAAAACGATCATTGACCCACTTGAAATGATCGACATCCAGAAAGATGACGGCAAAGGTCGAATCCGTGCGGTTGGCCCGTTTATACTCATCCTCAAGCAGATCCTCGATCCGGGAACGATTGTAAAGCTGGGTCAGTTTGTCGGTTTGTGAAAGCCGGATGATTTCCTCCCGCAGCCGCACCTGCTCGGTGATATCCCGGGATACGCCCAGCAATCCTTTGAGCTGATCCTGATCATCATAAACCCCGGTTAGAACCGTGTCGGTCCAGAAGGCCTGACCATTTTTGGTATATTGCATCTGTTCAAAACGAACCGAATCAAAGCGTTGGCCCCGGGCAATTGTCTGTCTGACCAGGGCCATGGTGCGTTCCATGACCTTTAAGGTTTCCGGCAAAAAATAGTTGATTTCAAGAAAATGATGGGTGACCTCGTCCACCGTGTAGCCGGTCATCCGCTCCACCGAAGGGCTGATATAGGTAAATTCACCATCGAGGTTGACGGTGCTGATAATGTCGCTGGCGTTTTCAATCAGCAGCCGATGATGTTCTTCACTTTCCTTAAGCTTTTTCTTGAGGGCGATCAACTCATCCAGATCACAGATGTCGCCGGTATCCGTTTTTTGGGCCTCACTAACAAATGCCTCGATGTGTCCAAGCTTCTCAATCAGCAAAAGAAAATCGGGGTCATCGGCGTAACCAGCTGGTAGCGGTGGCTTTTTTCCATCCAGCAGGGCATTGAGATAAGCAATCAGGGCGTGGGTATCTTCCATAATAATCTCCTTTATCGTCAGGGGAATTGCCAAAATAAAAACACAGTGGCTGGCATTGATGTCAGTAGCTTTATACCCAATCGCCAAGTGAACATGCAAGGACTGGCACTTAAACTGGGGTTTGGCTTGAAAGGAAATGATAGCACATCCCGATAGAAAAAGCAGAATAAAAATTTGTCGGGCGTTTAAATAGTCGTTGTTATTTAGCCTGCTTGGGACTAGAATAAGATAAACGCATAAAGGAGGAGAAGGATGAAGGTAATTGTTTTTTTAGCACCAGGATTTGAGGAAGTGGAGGCGTTAACGGTTGTCGATTATTTGCGCCGCATCAGCTCGCTAAACGTTGAGATGATCAGCATTGCTGAGGGGCTGATGGTGACGGGCAGCCATCAGATTGAAGTCAAGGCCGACCAGCATATTGATGAGCTGAGTGACCTTGATAGTTATGAGGCTGTCGTGATTCCCGGCGGAATGCCCGGGGCGGCCAACTTAAGAGATGACCCGCGGGTGATTGGCGTGGTCAGAGCGATGGAAGCGGCCGGGAAAGTAGTCGCCGCCATCTGTGCCGGACCAATTGTGCTGGCCCAGGCGGGGATCGTCACTGGCAGAAATGTGACCTCCTATCCCGGCTTTGAAGATGCCTTTCCGGATTCTTGCTACCAGCAGGCAGCGGTGGTGCGGGACGGCCGTATCATTACGTCCCGGGGGCCGGGAAAAGCGGTGGACTTTGCCCTGGAACTGGTGACTGTTCTGGCAGGGGCGGAAGCGGCCGAAACCTTGCGTAAAAATATTCTCTATGACCGGAAGTAAAAACCCATCATCGGATTAACTGACCGCCTTAAAAATAACTTAAAAGGCTTTACAGAAGTATTGACAGATAAAAAAAAAGATGGTATAAAATAACCATAGTTAGCACTCGCTAAGTGAGAGTGCTAACAAAATACAATGTAAAGGAGTAGTTATGATGACAGCACTGATTCCGTTTAACAGAAAAAGAAATGATTTGATGAATACCGGTTTTAATGATTTCCAGAATATGCTTGACGACTTTTTTGCAGAAGGTTGGCCGATGCGAAGAAGCTTAGCGGGTGACACCTTTAAAATTGACCTCCAGGACAATGAAAAAGAGTATATTGTTGAGGCCGAGCTCCCCGGCTTCCAGAAAAATGAAATCAGTCTATCCCTGGAAGAGGGTCGACTTCAGATAGCCGTCAAGAAGGAAGAAACAAAAGAAGAAACGGATAAAAACTATGTTCATCGGGAACGAAAATTCACGGCCATGACCCGCAACGTCTTTCTGGCTGACGCCGCCTCGGACGACATCAAAGCCAAGCTGACTGATGGGGTTCTGACCATCACGGTGCCCAAGCAGGCCAAGCCGGAGTTGACCAAACAAATTGAAATTGAATAAAGCAAGAAACGCCCTATTTGCAGCAGATAGCCCGCAAATAGGGCGTTTTTAAAGTTTTTATTTATTAGTATTTCGGATATAGGCGGTATTCTTACCAGCCCCAGTTTTAATAATATATCCTTCTTTTAATAAAGATGCCAACGCAACCTCAACTGTTGATGTACTAATATCGGGGCATTTTTCTAAAATTACTCGCTTTGACAGCTTTTGAAGGGTGTCATCAAATAGTTTTCTTATCCGTTCTTGTTTGGTTAGGCTTCGATCCTGAAACAATTCAACACGGGTCGAAAACTCTTTGTAAGCCCTCAAGATGACTTCAAGGTAATACTTAACAAAGGTAAAATAGCGGTTGTTTTCTTCCTGCCATCCAATTGAGCTGTCATATACACCTCATTATAGGTTTCTTTGGTATTTTCGATAATCATTTCAATACTCAAATATTTCCCGACAATATATCCGGAGCGATATAAGATCAGTAAGGTCAGCAATCGGCTCAATCTCCCGTTTCCATCATTGAAAGGGTGGATGCAAAGAAAATCCAGCACAAACATTGGAATTAACAGCAACGGATCATACTTATCAGCGTTCACTGCTTCAATAAAAGTCGTCGTTAAACGATCGACTGCGTCAGGTGTTTCAAATGCAGAAAGCGGTTGAAATCTTACCTTACGTTTTCCACTTGCATCGGTTTCAGCAATAATGTTATCTGAATTTTTAAATTTTCCACCACTTGAAGACGGACTGAAGTGATATAAGTCTCGATGTAATTGTAAGATAACATTTGTGTTTGGGGTAATGTGATCGTAGTTTTCGTGAATCAAACTTAACACTTCCCGATAACCGGCAATTTCACGCTCTGATCGGTTTTGTGGCTCAGCCTTTAGTTTTACCAGCGCATCCAAACGTTCATCGGATATATAAATACCTTCGATTCGGTTAGAAGCACCAGTACTTTGAATCTTTGCAATTTCCAGCATGGACTCAAGGATATCGGGTTTCGCTTCAATGAACAACTCCTGCTTTCCCTTATATTCATGAATTGCCGAGATTAAGTTCATTAACTCATAATGCATTAACTCATCAGGGAGTTTTGTGTAATCAAACTTTCGCATTTTCGATTCCTTTCTGCCTAATCGTTTCTCTTTCTGCACAATATTATCAACTAATTGTGCAGAAGTCAATCCTCTTAGGTAGAATAATCGAAACGAGCATTAACATATTGATTTATAAGTTAGGCACGTAGGCAAGAAACGCCCTATTTGCAGCAGATAGCCCGCAAATAGGGCGTTTTTATTGGTGCGATTCTAACCACTAAACTTGACAAGAATGGTTAGAATCGGTTAGAATAGTGACAAGAATGACAGGGGAGTTGATGAGAGAATGCTAATTGAGAGCGAAACAACTGAATTTAAACAAAGCTATGTTGACGAGATAAAAAAAACAATCGTCGCATTTGCCAATACCAATGGTGGTATTTTGTATCTCGGGATTAACGACGACGGCTCCATCGCAGGGGTAACAGATGCGGATGAAATCATGTTAAAAGCATCAAATGCCATTCGAGATGCCATCAAGCCGGATGTCACCGTATTTGTCAAAACGGAACCGGTGATCATGGAAGATAAAACCATCGTCAAGGTAACGGTTCAAAAGGGAACGGCTTGTCCTTATTATTTGTCTGGTAAGGGAATCCGTCCCGAGGGTGTTTATGTCAGACAAGGGGCTTCATCCGTTCCGGCAACAGAAACGGCGATCATCAAAATGATAAAAGAAACCGATGGCGAGCGCTTTGAGACGGCCCGTTCCCTCAATCAGGATTTGACTTTTCAGGAGGCTGCCAAAGAATTTAAAAAGCGGGGCGTACCCTTTGGCGAAAATCAGTTCAAGAGCTTGAAGATGATGAGTACCGCTGGCATCTTCACCAACTTGGGAATGCTCCTGTCGGATCAATGCAATCACAAAATTAAAATGGCCGTTTTTCAGGGGAATGATAAATCAGTGTTTAGAGACCGGCGGGAACTCACCGGTTCGCTGCTCAAACAACTAAACGAAGCCTATGATTTTATTGATCTTTATAATGGAACCCGCGCCGAAATTGTTGGTTTGTATCGCTCCGATAAACGAAATTTTCCACCAGAAGCCGTTCGGGAAGCTCTACTCAATGCCTTGGTTCATCGGGATTACGGATACAGTGCCGGCACCCTGATCAGCATTTTTGATGATCATCTGGAGTTTGTCTCGGTGGGCGGATTGGTTCGGGGAATCACCTTTGAAGACATGATGTTGGGGATTTCAATGACCCGGAACGAAAATCTGGCCAGTATCTTTTATCGTCTGGCGCTGATTGAAGCTTATGGCACGGGGGTACCAAAAATTCTCAAAGCTTATCAAGGGGAACGGATTCAACCAAAAATTGAAGCGACAGAAAACGCCTTCAAGATAACGCTGCCCAATCGCAATGAAAAAACCGGGAATGAAACGGTCATGGGGATCGAAGCGGAAATTCTGACGCTTTTAAAAAAACAACCCGAGCTCACTCGGCGTGAGGTTGAAACCACCCTGGAGCTGAGCCAAACAGCTGCAGGCCGGTACCTTAAAAAGTTGGTCACAAACGGCCTGCTGGAAACGGTGGGCAAGGGCAAAAATACCCGTTATCGGTTGCGAAAGCCAAGTTAAGCAGCTTACACACAAAAAAACGATCAGCCAATGCCAGCGGGAACGCCGGGATTGGCTGATTTTTTGGATCGGGCGGGGTGGTTTTGCTAAAGCCGTTACTGATAGCGGATGGCCTGCTGGTGGCAGCTTTGCTGACATTTCAGGCAAACCAGACAATCCTGTTTAACAATCTGATGTTTTGACTGCTTTTTTATCGCTCCCGCCGGACAGGCTTTTTGACAGGCCCCGCAGTTGTTGCATTTTTCCGGGTCGATGGCCATGGCATAACGCGCTTTCATTCCACTGAGACTTAAGATCGTCCCGTAGGGACATAAAAAACGATGCCACAGCTCCGCCGGAAAGAAAAGAGTGAGGATCACACCGCCAGCAAAGAGCAGCGGCAGAATCGGCAGTTTTTGGCCAGTCACGATCACAAAGATAAAGACCAGCAAAAATAGCAACAGGATCACCAGGGGCAGCCAGGGTTTTGACAGCCAGCGGGGAATCTTAAAACTTTTCAGCTGGCTTTTCTTTTTCACAAAGGTGATCCCTTCCATCGCCGTATTGATCGGACAGATCCAACCACAATAAAGACGGCTCCAGAACAAAGAGGCCAGCACCCCCAGCACAAAAACGCCCATCCACAGCTGAATTTTACCGGTCATAAACAGGGCCACGAACAGGCCCAGAAAAGCCAGTTGGATGACCCGACGCCAGACGGTTGTCACTGCTGGTCCGGCTGATAAAAGGCCGGGCTGGGGGCTTTGATCACGAAAATTTCCAGAATTTCGGGATCTCGGTTATTAACATTCATTTTGATGTGGTAGGGAATATTGATGATCGCTCCGGCTTCATAGCGGTGCGCTTCCTGGTCAGCCAGTTGTAGAGTAAGTGTCCCTTTAATGACAATCATATAGACGTTGGAATTGGAAAAGTGTTCTTTTAAACCTTCGCCTTCCGGGAAAATCATGTGATTGATCATCACCGGCTGGTCATCGATAATTTTTTCGATCCGTTTTTCGCTGCCACGGGTAAATGCATAAATTTTTTCTAACATGATAATATCTCCTTTTACTTCAAGATATAATCGAGTATAATCGAAAAATAAAAGAAAAGGTGTTACTATGGTAACACAAGGGGATAAAAATGAAAAATAATGAGATCTTGCGCTTATTGACCAGCGCCAATTATTTTAGTGGCTTTTGTGAAGCGGAGCTGGCAGAAATAATCCATTCTCCAAAAACGAAGATCGGAGAATATCTTAAGGATCAGGTCATTCATTTAAAAGATGAACCCTGTCAGCGGATGGATGTGATTCTGTCGGGCCGGGTGGCGGTTTTGAATCTGGATGAAAATGGCAACATGCTGATTGTCAACGTCTTTGGCGTCGGGGAAAGTATTGGCGAAAATCTGCTCTTTGCCGTCAGAAACGGTTATCCAATGACGGTGATGGCGGCCACCCAAGTCATGATGCTGCATCTAGAACGGGAACTGGTTCTGTCCCTCTGCCAGAAAAATGCCGACTTTCTTAAAGGCTTGCTGCAGTCGATTTCGGAAAAGACGATGATTCTGACAGATAAGCTGACGGTAATTTCCTTAAAAACCGTGCGCCAGCGGATTAACGATTACCTCAGTCATCAATACCAGCTCCAACAAAGCCCGGTGATCACCCTGGGTTGCTCCAAAAAAGAATTGGCAGAGCGGCTGGGTGTGCAGCGGACTTCCCTGAGCCGGGAACTGGCCAAAATGAAAAAAGCCGGGTTGCTGGATTTTGATGCCAAAACGATTACGATTAAAGCTTAGGCGTGTCTGTCACCCGGCCGATATGGCAGGTTTGGATGAAAACGTCAAAAAAATGTCATGGAGGATGAAATTATTTTGTATGAAAGAGAAAAGTCGGAACCATCGAATACCAGAAAATCATGAATCAGGAAGCACAGTCAATTGATGATGATTTTGATTTGTGGGAAGAACAGGAGTAATAAAAACGAAATAAACGATCAACCAATCCCAGCGGGAGTGCCGGGATTGGCTATTTTTATGAGGGGTTTATTTTTACTGCCGTGTCGCTGGTCATGCTGGCCTTTCATTCACTTTTATAAAGAGCAGTTGCGATTTTCTGATGGCTGAGTTAAAATGATACCGTATGACCGTCAGCGCCTGGCACTGATCGGACAAAATGCGAAGCGACAAAAAAAGCAGAGATGGAGAAGAACACATGGCTGATAATAAAAAAGAACAACAACGGGCGGAACTGCACCGGACCATCTGGAATATTGCCAATGACCTGCGTGGCAGTGTCGATGGCTGGGATTTTAAGCAGTATGTGCTGGGGATGCTCTTTTACCGCTATATCTCAGAGAATCTGACCGACTACATTAACCGCGGCGAGCATGAAGCTGGTAACAGCGGTTTTTCGTATGCCCAACTATCGGACGCCGAAGCCGAAGAAGCCCGGGCTGATCTGGTTTTGACCCGGGGTTTCTTTATTTTGCCCAGTGAGCTGTTTGAGAACGTTAGGAGCCGCGCCGCCGCGGACGAGAACCTCAATGAAACGCTGGAGCAGGCCTTTTGCAATATTGAAAGCTCGGCCCAGGGCAGCATCAGCGAAGATGATTTTAAAGGCCTGTTTGATGATATTGACGTCAATAGCAACAAGCTCGGCGGCACCGTTGCCAAGCGCAACGAAATGCTCGTCAAGCTCTTAGACGGCATCGGCGACATGAATCTCGGCGGCTATCAGGATAACACCATTGATGCCTTTGGTGACGCCTACGAATACCTGATGGGGATGTACGCCTCCAACGCCGGCAAAAGCGGCGGCGAATACTACACCCCCCAGGAAGTCAGCGAACTGTTGACCCGGATCACCCTGGTCGGTAAAACGGAGGTCAATAAGGTCTATGACCCGGCCTGTGGCTCCGGCTCACTGTTGTTGAACTTTGCCAAGATTCTCGGCAAAGAAAACGTCCGCCAGGGCTTCTATGGCCAGGAAATCAACATCACCACCTATAATCTCTGCCGCATCAATATGTTTCTCCACGATATTGACTACGACAAGTTTGATATCGGCCATGGCGACACCCTGACCGACCCGATGCACTGGGATGATGAACCTTTTGAAGCGATTGTCTCCAATCCGCCTTACTCCATCCGCTGGGATGGCGATGCCAATCCGCTGCTGATCAACGATCCCCGTTTTTCCCCGGCCGGGGTGCTGGCACCCAAGTCCAAGGCCGACCTGGCCTTTATTCTGCATTCTCTGGCCTGGCTGGCAACCTCCGGGACGGCAGCAATTGTCTGTTTTCCGGGGGTGATGTATCGGGGCGGCGCCGAGCAGAAGATCCGCAAATACCTGATCGACAACAACTACATTGACTGCGTCATCCAATTGCCGGGGAATCTTTTCTTTGGCACCAGCATTGCCACCTGCATCATGGTGTTAAAAAAGTCCAAAAGTGAAAACAGCACCCTGTTTATTGATGCCGCCAAAGAATGCGTCAAGGTCACCAACAATAACAAACTGACCCCGGCCAATATCGAGGCGATTATCAGCGCCTATAAAAACCGGGCGAACCTTGTGCATTTTGCCCGGCTGGTGCCCAATGCCGAGATTGCCGCCCAGGATTATAACCTGTCGGTGTCGTCTTACGTCGAGCCGCCGGATCTGCGGGAAGTGATTGATATCACCGTTCTTAATGCCGAGATTGAAGCGATTGTCGCCCGGGAGCAGCTGCTGCGGGATGAGATTGCCAGGATTATTGCCGAGATTGACCTGCCTGCCGGCAGGCAGGGGTGGATTGACTAATGAAGAATTGGTTTGTCTATGTAATTCTTTGCGATGATGGTTCTTTATATAAAGGCCATACCGACAATTTAGAACGACGATACAAAGAACACTGCAGCGGAAATGGGGCACAGCACACGAGATGGCATAAGCCGATTAAAATGGTTTATTACGAGCGGTTAGATACGCTTGAAGAAGCGGTAAAACGGGAAAAATATCTAAAAACAGGTGTTGGCCGGGAGTGGTTAAAGAAGGAGGTAAACCCATGAGCAGGCTGGAGGCGTTGATGGCGGAGCTGTGCCCGGATGGGGTGGAGGTTAAAGAGCTTTCACAAGTGCTGACAATTAAAAATGGCAAAGATTATAAGGGGTTTGATAAAGGTAATATACCGGTTTATGGTACTGGCGGTATTATGACTTACATCGACCATGCTGCTTTTGAAAAACCTTCGGTACTAATACCACGTAAAGGTTCAATTGATAAATTGTATTACGTGGATGTACCGTTCTGGACAGTAGATACAATTTTTTATACTGATATAAATACTGATATAATTGAACCTAAATATGTTTTTTACTATTTGCAAGCCCAACATCTTGAAAGACTCAATACAGCTGGTGGTGTGCCAAGCCTGACGCAAGCTGTTCTTAACTCTGTTAAAATCCCCCTCCCGCCGTTGCAAGTGCAGGGTGAAATTGTCCGGATTCTGGACAATTTCACGGAGCTTACAGCGGAGCTTACAGCGGAGCTTACAGCGGAGCTGTCAGCACAGAAAAAGCAATATGAGTATTATCGGAATAAACTGCTGACTTTTGGTGATGAAGTGGAATGGAGGACATTGAGTGATGTCTGTGAGAATATTTCATCAGGAAACAACAAATCCAAAAGTGACAGCGGAGAATTTCCTGTGTATGGTTCAACGGGAATTATTGCCTATTCGGACTCCTATAAATTTTGTGAGGAGTTACTGTTAATCGCGAGAGTAGGAGCCAATGCAGGTTTTGTTCATAGAGCGACAGGTCAATATGATGTGTCGGATAATACACTAATTGTTAAACCAAAAGAAAGTTACGACCAATCATTTGCTTATTATCAACTTCTAAATATGAAGTTAAACAATTTAGCAGTCGGCGGTGGTCAACCACTGATTACTGCAGGAAAATTGAAACAAATTAAAATACCAATCCCTCCTATTCCTGAACAAGCCCGGATCGTTGCCATCCTCGACCGCTTCGACACCCTCTGCAACGACCTGACCAGCGGCCTGCCGGCTGAAATCACCGCCCGGCAGCAGCAATACGAATACTACCGCGACCAGCTTTTGACTTTTAAGGCTTGCCTGCCTGCCGGACAGGCGGGCCCTGCGAACAAGCAGGTCGGCCGGACCGATGGCCAGGAGGTGAGTGAATGAGCCTTTACAACGTTGTTGTGGCTTCCAACGAAAGCACCGTCGTGGCCGAATACCGGGCCGATTACAGCCGATCGGATGCCTACCAGAGCGAGGCCGAGCTGGAGCGGGAACTGCTCCGCCTGCTTCAGGCCCAGGGCTACGAGTATTTGTGCATTCACGATGAAGCCGCCTTGGTGGCCAATCTGCGCCGCCAGCTGGAAGCCCTCAATGACTATAGCTTTTCGGATTCGGAATGGGACTGGTTTTTTAAAAAATGCGTGGTTGGTGCCAATGACGGGATTTTAGAGAAAACCCGTCGAATCCAGACCGACCACATCCAGAACCTAAAGCGTGACGACGGCACCACCAAAAATATCAGTCTGATCGACAAGAAAAATATTCACAACAACCGCCTGCAGGTGATCAACCAGTATCAGGAAACCGGCGGCACTCACCAGACCCGTTATGACGTCACCATTCTGGTCAATGGCCTGCCGCTGGTTCATATCGAACTGAAGCGCCGGGGCGTCGCCATCCGGGAAGCCTTTAATCAGATTAAACGCTATCAGCGGGACAGCTTCTGGGCCGCCAGCGGGCTGTTTGAGTATGTCCAGATTTTTATCATTTCTAATGGCACTCACACCAGGTATTACTCCAATACCACCCGGGCCAGCCACGTCAGGGAAAGCGCTGCCGGGGAACGCAAAAAGAGTAAGAAGACCAGCAACAGTTTTGAATTTACCTCCTACTGGGCGGACTTAAGCAACACCGCCATTGCCGACCTGGTCGATTTCACCCGGACTTTTCTGGCTAAACACGCGCTCTTAAACGTCCTGACCAAATACTGTGTCTTTACCACCGAAGCGCTGCTATTGGTGATGCGGCCCTATCAGATTGCCGCCACCGAGCGGATCCTCTCGCGGATCGAAATTTCTCATAACTACAAGCAAACCGGGACGCTGGCTGCTGGCGGCTATATCTGGCATACCACTGGCAGCGGCAAAACCCTGACCTCCTTTAAAACCGCCCAGCTGGCCACGGCCCTGCCCTATATCGATAAGGTGCTGTTTGTGGTCGACCGGAAAGACCTGGACTACCAGACCATCAAGGAATACGACCGTTTCCAGAAGGGCGCCGCCGACAGCAATACCTCCACCCGAATTCTTAAGCAGCAGCTGGCCGACAGCAGTTCTAAGATCATCATCACGACGATTCAGAAGCTTGATGTCTTTGTATCCAAAAATAAGGGTCATGCCGCCTTTAAAAAACATTTTGTGATCATCTTTGATGAATGCCACCGGTCTCAGTTTGGTGATATGCATAAAAAAATCGTCACCGCCTTTAAGCACTATCACATTTTTGGTTTTACCGGAACGCCGATTTTTGCCACCAATGCTGGCAGCGGCGGCAACCCGGCCATGCGCACCACCCCCCAGGCCTTTGGCGACAAGCTGCATACCTATACCATTGTCAATGCCATCAATGACGGCAACGTGCTACCCTTTCGGATTGACTATATCAACACCGTCAAGATGAAAGATGGGCTGGCGGATAAAGCGGTGGCCGCCATTGATACCGAAGCAGCCCTGGCCGACCCGGCCCGGATCCGGGCGGTTGTCACTTATCTGCTTACACATTTTGACCAGAAGACCAAGCGCAACCATTTCTATTCGCTTAAGGGTCAGCGGGTCGCCGGCTTTAACTCGATTTTGGCGGTCAGTTCGATCCCGGTGGCAAAAAAATATTATTTTGAACTGAAAAAACAGCTGGCCGACCAGGGCCGGGCGCTTAATGTTGCCACCATTTTCAGCTTTTCCACCAACGAAGCCGATCCCGAGGATGTCTTCCCGGACGAGGATTTTGATACCGAAAGCCTCGATCAATCCTCCCGGGATTTTCTGGAAGCGGCAATTGCCGATTATAATCAAGCCTTTAATACTAACTATGATACCTCGGCCGACAAGTTTCAAAACTACTATAAAGACCTGTCGCTGCGGATGAAAAACCGGGAGGTCGATCTGTTGATTGTCGTGAATATGTTTTTAACCGGCTTTGATGCCACCACCCTCAACACCCTGTGGGTCGATAAAAACCTCAAGCAGCACGGCCTGATTCAGGCCTTCTCGCGGACCAACCGGATCCTCAATGCGGTTAAGACCTATGGTAACATCGTCTGTTTCCGGGATTTGCAGGAGCAAACCGACGCCGCCATCGCCCTCTTTGGCGATAAGGATGCCGGCAGCATCGTGCTGCTAAAAAACTTTGACAGCTATTATTATGGCTTTGACGAAGATGGCCAGCATCACCCCGGCTACACCGAGCTGATCGCCGAGCTGGGTCAAAAATTTCCGCTGGGGCAGGCGATCATTGGCGAACAGAACCAGAAGGATTTTATCCGGCTGTTCGGGGCAATCCTGCGGCTTAAGAATATCCTGACGGCCTTTGACAACTTTTCCGGCCGGGAAATTCTGACCAACCGGGATTTTCAGGACTATCAGAGCCTCTATCTGGATCTCTATCACGACTTTGTTGATGATCACAAGGCTGACAAGGAACGGATCAACGACGACCTCGTCTTTGAAATTGAACTGATCCGCCAGGTTGAAATCAACATCGATTATATCCTGATGCTGGTGGCCCAATACCATGCTTCCAACTGTGAGGACAAGAGTGTCCTGGTGGCGATTGATAAGGCCATCGGCGCCAGTATTGAGCTGCGCAGCAAGAAGGTTCTGATTGAACACTTTATTGAGACCGTCAATGCGTCAACCAAGGTGGACGAGGCGTGGCGCCGCTTTGTCGATGTGCAGAAAGAGAGCGACCTGACCGCACTGATCAGTGCCGAAAAACTGAAACCGGAGGAAACCAGAAAATTTATCGATAACGCCTTCCGTGATGGGGCGCTGAAAACTAGCGGCACCGACATCGATAAAATCATGCCGCCAGTATCACGCTTTGGAGGTGGCAACCGGGCCGCCAAAAAGCAAAGTGTCGGCGACAAGCTGATGAAATTCTTTGAAAAGTATTTCGGGCTGGTGTCGGAATAGTCATCACCAGCGTCCACAATTACACCCAAAAACTGTTAAAAAAGATAACCCAGTACCGACAATTGTTACATCATCTTGTGACCGAGGGGTCAGACCCTACGCATCGGAGCGGACACGGCAGAGCCTGTCCGATTCTGCGCGCAGGCAACGAGCCAATCATAAGCTTGCTTATAGTTGGCGACTGCCCGCGACCAATGCGAAAGGAGCAAAGCGGATTTCGCATGGCGCAGCGAACAACAGATTAACAAGGGTTTGACCCCTCGGTCATTGGTCGGTACGGTAGTTTATCGACAACCTCAAACCCCGCCACAGTGTCGGGGTTTTTGCTTATCAGAACAGACCGGAATTCAGGGATCTGCCGGTTTGACAGCTTTATTACATCAATATAGGGAAAATTCCTGAAAAACGTGATGATTTTTGGCGATTCTCTCTACCTGAGCTTGGATTTCTGCTAGAATAGAAGTCAGATGCGCGTAATAAGCAGTGCCGCTCTGCGGCTATATCACTCGGATCATAAAAAAACTGCAAGTTACCAAAAGGGAAAGGAAGAAGCGATGATCAGTAATCAATGGTATGCCATTTTGCCATCGAAGGCAGTGAAAAAAGAAGCGGTTGTCAGCGTTAAACGGCTGAATCAGGAACTCGTGTTGTTCCGCAACCGGGACGGAGAACTTGGCTGTGTGGTCGATCAGTGTACTCACCGCGGAGCGGCCTTGAGCCGCGGGAAGCTACAGGGGGAATGTCTCCAGTGTCCCTTTCATGGTCTGGAGTTTAACCCCCAGGGCCACTGCACTTTTGTCCCGGCCAACGGGAGAGCCTCCACCGCAGATTTAAGCCGGTTTAACGTCAAGGCTTATGGGGTGCGGGAAAGCCATGGCATCATTTATCTGTGGTATGGGGAACCGGAAAAACAGACTGGGGAATTGCCGTTTTTTGATGGCGATATCGATGATTCTTTTGTTTGTAGCGAAATTGAAGATCACTGGCCGACCCACTATTCCCGCTGTATTGAAAACCAGCTGGATGTGATTCACCTGCCATTTGTCCACCACAACACCATCGGACGGGGCAACAAGACATTGGTTAACGGACCCAAAATTGAGTTTGTCCCCGGGGGCCTGGTAACCAGTGCCAATAATGAAACAGATGTCGGACAAACTCCCAAAGCGGCGGATGATTGCGTCATTAAAGCCACCTATCTGAAATTCCTGTTTCCAAACATCTGGATGAACCATATCAGTGAAGCCACCAAGGTCATTATTTATTTTGCGCCGGTGGATGATGAAAACACGATCCTGTACCTCCGTTTCTATTGCCGGTCAACCAGACTCAGGCCAGTTAATGCTCTGATTGCCTGGTTCGGAAAATTTGGCAACCGGCTGATCGAGCGCCAGGACAGGCGGGTGGTGATCACCCAAAAACCCAAAGCTTCGGCGTTTATCTCCAAGGAAAACCTGCTGTCTGGGGATGGGCCGGTGATCCAGTATCGGCGCATTCGGGACGAGTTGAAGCGCCGGAAATAACGGGAGCACCGCCATCGATCGTAAAATGCGAAGAAAATGATCACAAAAAAAGATAAAGAGCAGCGCTTTTTAGCAAACGGATTTAGCGTTTCGGTAACTGACCGTCGGTTGACAGATTAAAGTTTGCGACTATCATAGGCCCAGTGCAGCAGGGCCTGACGCTGTTTTTGGCGACAGCTTTGATCCATTTTTTCGCAATTCTTTTTAATCGCACCAATATGGCGCACCATCGCCTTCCAGCGTTTGATCTGGCGACGGTCTTCGTCAGGAACTCGGCGACCATAATAATAACGGCAATACCATTGAAACCAGCCCCGGGGATCGATGGGATTGATCCAGCCATTGGCCTGCCAGACTTTAAGCGGCTGTGAGGCATCGACCTGATAATAATTTAAAGAAATATCTTTTCGGGTCGGCGAGAGTTTGGCATGGTCAAACCAATCCTCCGGAAATTCGGACCGGCAATCAGTCATGTACTTGCCTCCGAAAAGGCCCAAAGCTAATAGCTCTTTGGGTGAGAGCTCCGGTTTGAAATCAGGATCAAAATTTGCGCCCATCGCTTCGCTTAAGTAATAAGAGCCTTTTTGCATGGTGTCGCTGATGATTATTTTTTTCATCACAATCGATTCCCTCCCCAATATAATGACGGTTATTAAATGAATACCCTCTCTGGCACATTTTAAAAAGATTTGGTCAATATTTTCAGAATGAACGTCACAATCCGTTGACAACCATGTGAAAGCTGATATGTTAACTACATAAATGCTAATTGAACAAATAGTAAGTGTACGATTAGCAAGGAGGAAGATCGTGAACTTTGACAGATCAGTCTTAATATAGTATCATATAGGTACTGAAACGAGGAGGTGTGCCCGTGAATATAAATCTCAAAGAAGACATTCGACCCATTTCATATATCAAAACCCATGCTGCAGATATGCTCAAGTATATCAATGACAATAAGAATCCCATCATTGTGACCCAAAACGGTGAGGCTCGAGGCGTTTTGCTGGACGTGGAATCGTATCAAAATATGATTAATGCCTTGTCATTAATGAAGCTGATCCAGATTTCGGAGAATTCCATCGGTGAAGGAGAGCTTCATCAGAACAAAGATGTTTTTGCTGAGCTGCGAAAGAATATCGAAGCGATCTGAAATGGAAGAATTTACAATTCTATGGTCGGATCAGGCCAAAATGGATTTGTTTGAAATCATTGAATACATTGCCTTTGAGGATAAAGCCCTGGCGGTGAAGATTCTCGAGAAAATTGAAGCGCAGGTAACACGACTGGAGCAGTTGCCCGAAAGCGGCCGATTTGTGCCGGAGTTAAAAGCCTTTGATTTGTTGACTTACCGGGAAATTGTCTATTCACCCTGGCGCATCATCTATAAGGTCGAGAAGCAACGGGTTCTGATCTTGGCCGTTCTCGACAGTCGCCGCAACCTTGAAGATTTGCTGTTAAAAAAACTGCTGTTAAAATAAAAGACACGCTGTCAATGGAACAACAAACCATTGACAGCGTGTTTTTTAGGGCTTAAAAAAGTTGGTCAACAGAGCTGCGACGCATCGATAACCACATAGCTGCCATCGGCCCACTGATCCAGGGCGATTTGGATCACCGGCGAGCCGTCGGTATCGATAAAAGCCTGGACAATTTCGTCATCCATTTGCGATTCGATGGCGACTTCGGTAATCCCATTAAAAGAAAAGCCCTCGAATGCTTTAATAATATCCCGCCAGATATCCCGGGAACCATCAATTTTTTTCAGGTTCTTGATCACTTGTTCAATATTCATTCTCTTCACCTCCCCAATATAATGACGGTTATTAAATGAATACCCCTTTGCATCCGGTTTAAAATATTAATTAGTCATTTTTAAGAATTTGGATCTATAGCGCGCAACAATCATTAAATAAATACCAAATCATCCGCCACTGTTAAATTCAAAATGAATTATTTAGAATCACGCCTAACAGGCCCCAGGCGGTTCCCAGCATCGCACCATCAAGCCAGACCCGGCTTATTGCCCTTCATGTGACGCAGTCGCTCCAACCATGACTGACAAAGCCTGTGGCTGGATTTTGATACGCACTGACCCCTCGCCTAAACTGATACCATCGGCCATTACCGCCATGGCCGGTTCGGTGTCGATGACCATTTCACGGACCTGATAGTGCATAATCCGGGGATCTTCGGGGTTATCGGTGCCGACGCCAGTCAGAATATAATTGATTAAATCGAGTTTGGATAGATCGGCAAAAAACATCACATCCAGTAAGCCGTCATGATAGGCATCGGGTGCACCGACTTTATAATTACGACCGATATAGGGCATATTGGAAATTAATGCGGCATGACCCAATTCGCTGATTTCCTGATTATCGTCCAGAAAAAGATGGATGTCTGAGGGCGGAGCAGTCGTCAGAATGCCAAGAAAATCACCGATCCGGGTGATGTTACCGTGCTGAATGTCATCCCCGGCGGGGAACAGGGTCGAAAATAATCCCACCGAACAAAGTTCGATAAATGGTGTACTGACACCGTTGCAAATGACCAGGCCGAGATCTATTTTTAAACGCTGTCCTTCGTTGAGGATGGCGACGGCCGCCGCAATATCGGTGGGGATACCGAGACTCAAGGCGATATTGTTGCGGGTTCCGGTGGGAACAATGCCAAGCGTCGCCGCTGAACTGTAGAGTGCCTTGGTGACCGAAGAAACGGTGCCGTCGCCGCCACACACCACAAACAGCTCAATGCCCTGGGCAATGGCCTCATCGACCACTTCCTGCAAGTTACTGTCGGGTTCAATCAAATAAAGTTCCGGTATTAACTGCCGGGCCTGCATTTCTTTAACGATGGCCATAATCTGCAGCGGGGATTCGTCATTGGCGCCAGAACCGGGATTAAAAATAAGTTTAACGCGCTGCGGCAGCTGGTTGGTTTTTAAAGTTTCCATCGCTTAGTCCTCCATTTTTTTGGTTTTTATTTCCTGACTGGGATCGTATACTCAATATAACGGTGCATTTTTCCATCGGCATGGACCCGAGTCAGGATTTTCCCGATGATATCGCCTTCCGGCATAATGCCGTGGTCGCGGATATAGGCTACCAGCGGGTCAAACTGGCGTAAGGTTAAATTGCCATAGTGGCCCAGATCCATCACCGTACACAAACATAAACTCGCCGGCCGGATCTGCACCTCCGCGTTCAGCGGCAGATTTAACAGCGCGGCGTCAGCGCTTTCGACACACAGCCCCCAGGCATCGCGGTCGATGCAGGGGTCGGCGATGTCAGCAAAGGAAATGTGATGGGTAAACTCGACAAAGGGAATCTGCTTGAGCCAGTTGGCAAATAAGGGCTTTTCTTCGACCTCACCATAATGATCACCGTCTTCGCGTCGGACATAGGTAAAATAACGATACTCGGGGGTATTGACGAACCAATAGCAGCCGACATTATAGGGCAGACTTGCCAGTTTATCCTTGTAGGCGGAAATCTTGCGCTCCAGCATCTGATAATAGCGCAGTTTTTCATCGATGACCTGTTGTTTAAAGCCAATCCGCTCGACAAAAAAGTCCAGCGAATCATTATGAAGCATCTTGGAAATATCTTTTAACGAAATGTCAAAGCTGCGGTAGCGCATGCATTCCATCAGAAAAAAGATATCCCAGGTTTCATAGGTGCGGTAGTCACTGTTTTCCTGACGTTTGGGCGCAATAATCTGCTCTTTTTCATAATAGCGGATGGTCTCCACCGGCAGACCCAAAAGTTTGGAGACTTCCCCAATGCGATATGCCATGATTTTCCTCCCTATAGTGGCTTCAGGTTTTTTTCATTGTATCACATTAATATACTAAGACAAATAAAAAAGGATAGGGCTTTTATAAGCACCGATCCTTTTTTTATCTTTAATTGTTAGCAGTGAACGGGATTTTTTACAGCGATAAGCCCGCATTAAAGCCGTCATTGATCGCTACCATGGCATTGCTGGTTTTAACAGCCCCGCCAATAACGATGACATTACCGTGTACGGCTGATAATGCTTCGGCCAGATGGTTGTTGGGACGGTAGCCTAAAGCGATGACGACGGTATCGGCAGGCAGGGTCTGCTGGCCCTGGCTGTTTTCGATGATTACCCCATCATCCAAAATTTCGACCACTTTGGTTTGGGTCATTTGGTTGACCTCATATTCGCAGAGAATTTTCATCAGATTGAACTTGTTGACGCCATCGAGATCGCTGCAGATCTTGGGTAGCATTTCGATGATGGTCACATCCCGTTGCTGCATCGCCAGATGCGCCGCCGTTTCCGAACCGACCTCACCGCCGCCAGCAACAACGATCTGATCACCGGTGGCCACGTTACCCAGTAGGGCATCCTCCGCAGTGACAACCAGGGCCTTGTCGATCCCTTTGATGGCGGGTTTGCAGGGGGTTCCGCCGGTGGCGACGATAACGGTATCGGGTTTTTCAGCGGCGACCAGTTCTTTGGTCACTTGGCTGTTGAGATGAATCGTTACGCCCAACTGATCCAGTTCGCTCGTGATCCAGTTGGTATAAGTGGCCAACTCACCTTTGCAGGGGGGATAAGCGGCTGATTTAAACTGACCGCCTAAAAAGCTGCCCTGCTCATAAAGCGTGACCTCGTGGCCTTTGATCGCCGCTGCCCGAGCCGCTTCCAGGCCACCGGGTCCGCCGCCGGCAATCAGGACTTTTTTTGGTGTGGTGGCTTTGCTGTAATCCAACTGATATTCTTGACCCAGGGAGGGATTGACCAGACAGGTGATGGCTTCACCCACCAGTAATTTACCAACGCAGCCCTGCATACACCCGATGCAGTAGCGGATCGAGGTTAAATCGCCAGCCTTGGCCTTGTTCGGCAGATCGGGATCGGCCAAAGAACCCCGACCCATTCCGATGAAATCCGCTTTGCCCATATCCAGCAGACCATCGGCCATGCGGGGATCATTGATGCGGTTGACCGTAAAGACCGGGATATCGACGAGCTGTTTGATCTCGGCAGCAAAATCGACAGACCAGGCATGGGAGACATACATCGGCGAAACAATCCCCTTATTATGATCGCCATAGGCACCACTGGAAACATGCAGGGCATCAAAGCCCCATTCGGCAAATAATTTGGCCAGGACCCGGGATTCAGAAATGTCGCGGCCACCCTGAACCACTTCGTCAGCCGAAAAACGGATCATGACCGGGAAATCGTCGCCGACCTTGCTGCGGATATTGGTATAGATTTCTTTGATGAAGCGTAAGCGATTATCCAGACAACCGCCGTATTTATCAGTACGTTTGTTGACGTAGGTGGACATGAATTCGGCAATTAAATAGCCATGTCCGGCATGCACTTCGATGCCATCAAAGCCAGCCTGTTTAGCCCGTAAGGCACAGTCGCCAAAATCTTCAACAATCTGTTCAATCTCCGGAATGGTCAGCTCCCGGGGCAGTTGCCGCAACCACGGACAGGGGATTGCCGATGGCGCCACCGGCTGAACGCCGCCATTTACGAAGCTGGCGCTTTGACGGCCGGCATGATAGATCTGGGCAAAGATTTTGGAATCATACTGATGAATGGTGTCGGTCAGTTTTTTGTGACTGGCAATCTGATCATCATTCCACAGCCCGGCAATAAACTGATAGCCCATGGCATGTTGGCTGACGGCATAATCTTCGGTAATAATCAGGCCCCAGCCGCCCTTGGCTTTGGCTTCGTGATAAGCAATATAACGATCGGTGGCGGTGCCGTCCTCATTGCAGTAGTTGGCCACCATGGCGGTGACTGCCAGACGATTGGGAATCTCACACTGATTGATTTTCTTGGGCGTAAATAATTTAGTAAACATCTTGTACCTCGTTTTCATATTTGGTTTTACTGATAGGATAAACCCTCAAGTCACTTCAAGGTCAAGCTGTTAATTATAAAATTAACAAAGAATTTCTTTTGCTTATTCTATCATCATTGCTGCGGTGATGATGCTGTTCTGGATGATGAGCTCCTTTTTTCCGGTTATCGAGGTGGCCGTGGTTTCACTTTTTGGTTGTACCTTGTTCTTTCTGCCCGGAATCAGGATTCTCACCTGGGAACAGTACATGAAGGCCGTTAGCTGGACCTCCTTTATTCTGATCGGGACGGTCTTGTGTATTGCCAACACCATTGTCGCCAATGGCGTCAGTGAGTGGTTTGTTACTTATGTACTGCCCTCGTCACTGTCACTGTCGACCATGGGAGGGGTCTTTTTTGTAGCCGTGATGATTTTTGTGATCATGCTGGTTGTTCCGGTGGCTCCGGCCCTGATCGGGGTGCTGACACCAGTAATTGTCAGCTTGGCGGCCACCATGGGAATCAACCCGGCTCTGTTGATCATTACCCTGGGCTTATGCGCCGGTAACTGTTATCTGTTTCCCATCGATACGATTCCACTGATCACCTACACCGCTGGCTATTACAAAATGACCGATATGCCCAAGGCGACTATCTGGATGCAGCTGGCTTTTATTATCTTAGCGACCTTGTGGCTGCCATTGGCCGGATTGATTTCTGGACTCGTCTAACAAAATGGTTATCAAAGCAAGCGGTGAACAGATCAGTGCACGACCCATTGATCCCGGTTTTTAAAATTAAATAAAAAACAATCAAGCGACAAGATGGCTATTTTGTCGCTTTTCTATTATAATGGAACGAATATCGATAATAACAAAAGAGCGGTGCGATGTTTAATAGGGGCATTGTAAACCATGAACACACGGGGACGCTGATGATTGAATCGCTGAAAATAGAATGCAGAGAGCGAGATGAAAAAGATGGTTATTTCATTTGAAATAAGTCCGATACAAAGTATCCAGAAGATTCAGAGTCAAAAAAAGAAAATTGATCAACTTTGTTCATTTAATCCGAACTATATCAGCTGTAGTATCAGTGGGATAAAAGATGTAAGTTTTGAGCGTAATTTAGAAATGTGCAAACTACTGAAGTTGGATAAACGAACGGTTCCGATGACACACTTTGCAATTGGTGGTAAGAAAAAAAAAGAACTGACGGATCGTCTAAAAACTTATGTTTCAATTGGGATTGAGCATTATTTTGTTATAAGGGGGGATTCCAAGTACCATTCGCAAAGAAGCGACGCCTTCCCCAATAGTTTTAGCTTTATTAAGACAATAAAAAAGCTAAACCCCGATATACATGTCTCAGTTGCAGGATATCCGGAAACTCACATTTTGGCTGATTCGGTTAAAACCGATATCAAGCATTTAAAATTAAAGCAGGAGTTTGGGGCTGATAAGATCATTACTCAAATATGTTTTGATGGATGTGCGATTGCGGACTGGTTGGATCTTTGTCAGAAAAATGATATTCATGTACCTGTTGACATTAGCATTTTACCGGTTACGAATAAGAATAGCATATTACAAATCAGTTTTGCAAATGGCATCTCGATACCAAAAGAATTGTCAAAAATTATTGGGCGTTATGGTGATGATCCCCAGGACTTTAAAAAAGCTGGGATCGACTATACGATTAAACAAATTGATGCGTTAAAAAAATTGGGGATCAATGGATTTCATTTTTTGGGTGGCAATAATACAAGCACAATTTCAGAGGTATTAAATATGGCTTCGTTGGCCAATAACAATTAGATTTAAAATTAAATAACTCAAACTTCGCACATAAATAAACGACCCCAAATACCTTAACACCGATGTTACAGGCATAAAAATAGCATGAAAACACCAGATTTGTTATAATTGAATTAGCGAAAAACAAACAAACAAGCTGGAG
>NZ_LKEU01000031.1 GCF_001766835.1 Acetobacterium wieringae
GGACATCGTCGGCTTATTTGGCATGCCCGGATTTATTGGTTCGGATAATGAAAACCGCCAAATGTCAATTGCATTTGGCGGTTTAATAATCTGTGGCGTATATATTGTCGTTAACTTAATGACATTGGTTTAGCGGTTCTTTTTTTGATTTCTTAAAAATAACCCCTGGTGGGGTTCTTTGTTTCTTGACACTATTTTCAAAAGAGTATAAAATATAGATCATGATGAGTAGATTAAAAACATAGCAAATCGTTTATAAGGAGGTGAAAATTATAGACATACTAACAATAATTTTATTCATTGGTATCATCGCTGCGTTTGGAATTGGTTATTTGGTACGCAAAAATATTGCCGAAGGCAAGATAAAGAATGCTGAATTAACCGCCACAACGATTGTGAATGATGCCGTCAAAGAAGGAGAAACTTTAAAAAAGGAAATTCTATTTGATGCAAAGGAAGAATCTTTGAAATTAAAAGAATCCCTTGAAAAAGATAATCGTGAACGACGAGCCGAGCTTCAGAAACTTGAAAATCGCTTGATTCAAAAAGAAGAAAACCTTGAGAAGAAGCTGACAAATTTAGAACGCAGTGAAGAATCTCTGGCCCGAAAAAGCAAAGAACTCGAAAAGAAGCAAGAAAAAGTTGAAAGCATGTATGACGAGCAGGTCAAGGAACTTGAGCGGATTTCCGGGCTTACTTATGAAGAAGCAAAAGAAATTTTGCTGGAAGACATCAGTAAAGATACCCGTCAGGAAGCGGCGATTATGATTCGTCAGATTGAAGCTGAATCAAAAGCCACTGCTGATAAAAAAGCCAAAGAACTGATTGCCCAATCGATTCAACGTTGCGCCGCCGACCATGTGGCTGAACAAACCATTACGGTGGTCAACCTGCCAAATGACGAGATGAAGGGCCGAATCATCGGTCGGGAGGGTCGGAATATCCGCACCCTGGAAACCCTCACCGGGATTGATCTGATTATTGATGACACCCCGGAAGCCGTTATTCTTTCTGGTTTTGATCCGATTCGTCGGGAAGTGGCCAGATTGTCTCTGGAAAAACTGATTATTGATGGTCGAATCCATCCTGCCCGGATTGAGGAGATGGTCAAAAAATCGCAAAAGGAAGTCGACAACCATATCAAAGAGGTCGGCGAACAAGCTTGTTTTGATACCGGCATTCATGGCCTGCACCCGGAAATTGTCCGGCTTTTGGGACGGCTTAAATACCGTACCAGCTATGGTCAAAATGTATTAAAGCATTCCATTGAAGTATCTCATCTGGCGGGCATCATGGCCGCCGAATTGGATGGAAACATTAAGATCGCCAAGCGAGCAGGATTATTACATGATATTGGAAAAGCGATTGATCATGAGGTCGAAGGGCCCCATGTTGAAATTGGAGTCAATGTATTAAAAAAATACAAAGAAAATAAAAACGTTATTCATGCTGTCGAAGCTCATCATGGTGATGTTGAAGCCCGGACGATGGAAGCCGTTCTGGTTCAGTCAGCGGATGCCATTTCAGCAGCACGACCTGGTGCCAGACGAGAAACCCTAGTTTCTTATATCCAACGGTTACAGGAACTGGAAACCATTGCCATGTCCTTTGATGGGGTTGAGAAATCATACGCCATTCAGGCTGGACGTGAAGTCAGAATTATGGTTAAACCAAATGAAGTTAACGATGATGAAATGATTTTGCTGTCCCGAGATATTGCCAAGAAGATTGAAGCTGAAATGGAATATCCCGGTAACATTAAGGTTAATCTGATTCGTGAAACGAGAGCTAGCGACTACGCTAAATAGTCTAAAAGGGGAGAGATTCTCCCCTTTTTTTAGTCAGTTTTTAATGCAGAAGGATAAATGATGAAGATACTAATACTGGGGGACGTCTATGGCCGCCCCGGACGAAAAATTTTAAAAGACCAACTGGCCACAATCATTGCCGAACAAGACATTGATTTTACGGTTGTTAATGGCGAAAATGCCTCCGGGGGTAATGGTCTCTCGACTAAAAATGCCAAAGAATTGCTAAATTTGCCGATTGATGTCATCACCATGGGCAACCATGTCTGGCAGCAAAAAGAGCTACTTGAAACCATTGCCGACTTTCCGCAGATTATCCGGCCCCTGAATTATCCCGACCCCTGTCCAGGCAAAGGCTATGATTTTTTTAACTGCACCCTAAAAGATGGCCGTACCAAACGAATTGCGGTGGTGAATCTGTCCGGCCAGATTTTTATGCCCAACTTAAACTGCCCTTTTAATATGATGGCACCACTCCGAGAGTCCTTAAAAGCCGCCGCCGATCTGGTGTTGGTTGATTTTCATGCCGAAGCCACCTCGGAAAAAATTGCCTTCGGGTATTTTATGGATGGTTACGCCACTGCCGTTTATGGCACCCACACCCATGTCCAGACAGCCGACGAACGGATTTTAACTGGCGGTACGGCCTATATTACCGACATCGGGATGACCGGACCACTTGATGGCGTGATTGGGGTGGATTCCCAGATCATTCTTGATACCATGCTAACAAAACGGCCCAGCCGTTTTGTGACAGCCACTGGTTCTGTTCAGATCAATGGGATTATTTTGACCATCGATGAACTTGAAAACAAAGTGACGCACATCACTCGATTATATCAAACCTACGAAACTGACCAGTAAGCGGCGGTTTTAAATGGAAAATTAAAAGCTTCGAACAATGAGTGCTTTGGGTGCAGTTTCCACAAACAATTTTGTAACGTGTAGGCGAACAGTTCAGAGAACTGTCCGCCGTACAGTGTAAAAATTGTTTCGTGCGAAACTGGACGCAAAGCTCACGGATTTAAATATGAAAGGAATAAATTATGAAAGCATACTATGAAAACCCCCTGATTGAGCGGTATTCCTCAAAGGAGATGCTCCATATCTTCTCAGCGGACAATAAATTTCAAAGCTGGCGGAAGCTGTGGGTGGCTCTGGCCGAAGCCGAGCAGGAACTGGGACTTAACATCAGCGACACCCAGATTGCCGAACTGAAAGCCAACATCACCAACATCGATTATGAACTGGCGGCCCAAAAAGAAAAAGAACTGCGCCACGACGTCATGGCCCATGTTCATACCTATGGGGCCCAATGTCCGACAGCCAAAGGGATTATCCATCTGGGGGCTACCAGTGCCTATGTCGGAGACAATACCGATGTGATTGTTTACAGCCAGGGTCTGGTCCATGTCCGTAAGCAGGTCCTTAATCTGATCAACCACCTGTCCCGCTTTGCCGCCCAGTATAAAGAGTTGCCGACTCTCGGCTTTACCCATTTTCAGCCAGCCCAACTGACCACCATCGGTAAGCGGGCCTGTTTATGGATTCAGGATCTGCTGATGGATCTGGCGGATCTTGATCATCTGCTTAGCAATGTTAAGCTGTTGGGGGTTAAAGGTACCACCGGCACCCAGGCCAGTTTTATGGAACTGTTTGACAATGATCACGACAAGGTTAAAAAACTGGATACCCTGGTGGCCCAAAAAATGGGCTTTAAAAAATCATTTGCGGTCAGCGGGCAAACCTATTCCCGTAAATTTGATGCCCAGGTGCTTGGTGTCCTCAGCGGCATCGCCCAGACCCTGACCAAATTTGCCACCGACATCCGCCTGCTGCAGAATTTGAAAGAAGTTGAGGAACCCTTTGAAAAAAGCCAGATTGGCTCGTCGGCGATGGCCTACAAACGCAACCCGATGCGGTCCGAGCGGATCTGTTCGCTGGCCCGTTATATCATCGTCAATGCCCTGAACCCGGCCCTGACGGCTTCGGCCCAATGGTTTGAGCGAACCTTGGATGATTCGGCCAACAAGCGGATCTCAATTCCCGAAGGCTTTCTGGCTACCGATGCCATTCTGATGATTGCCATGAATGTTTCGGAAAACTTGGTGGTATACCCCAAGGTGGTGCGCCAGCATATCGATGCCGAGCTGCCCTTTATGGTCACCGAGAACATTATTATGGAAGGGGTCAAGCGGGGTGGTGATCGTCAGGATCTCCACGAAAAAATCCGGGTGTTGTCGATGGAAGCTGGCCATACTGTGAAGGTGGAAGGGAAACCCAATGACCTGATTGAACGAATCCTTAAAGATCCTGCCTTCAACTTAAAAACCGAGGATGTCGATGCCTTAATGGACCCCAGCCTCTATGTTGGTCGGGCGCCCCAACAGGTCGATGATTTTATCAGCGAAGAAGTGGCTCCGGTGCTTGAGGCCAATCAGGATCTGCTCACTCTCAGCAAGATTGATTTAAAAGTATAGAATAAAAAGTTTATAAAGATATTGACAAACACATCAGCAGCACTTATAATATAGTAGTTGCTGTTGTAGGGGTATAGCTCAGTTGGTAGAGCAGTGGTCTCCAAAACCACGTGCCGAGGGTTCAAATCCTTCTGCCCCTGCCAAAAATAAAGGATAAACTTCGATTCGATGAATCGGAGTTTTTTTTTATCTCAAAAATTGCGGCGGCTTTTGGGGTAGGAAACGATTCGGTTTAAAATTCCGAAATTATTTAATAATGAAAGAATTAAATACAAACTTTCAAATTTATAATAATTTTCCCATCATTTACGGAAAATAAAAGACTAAAAAGATATTGTATAAGAATGTCTTTCAAAAAAGCATAAAAAAATAATAAATTAACTTTATCTCATTGAGCTTTTAAGGTATAATAAGCTAACATTAAGTCGGGCGATTGCGAAATGCATAAACGGCCTGTCAGGCCCCGCAATTTTGTAATGGCAAAAAATAAGAAAGATAGAGGAGATTGATGATGAATCGTGTGTTTTCGGAAATTACCCCTGAAATTATAGAGTATAGTGAATTATGCGTAAAAAATAGCACCATTGAGCCAGAGTTATATAAAAAATTCAAGGTCAACCGGGGCCTCCGGGATTTAGACGGTAACGGGGTCTTGACCGGACTGACCGAAATCTCGGAAATCCAGGCTTATATCTTTGAAGACGGCAAAAAAATCGGAACCGAAGGAAAACTCTTCTATCGGGGTGTCGACGTTGAAGCCATGGTTGACGGCTTTGTCAAAGAAAAACGGTTCGGTTTTGAAGAAGTGGTTTATCTGCTGCTGTTTGGCAGTCAACCCAATTCAGACGAGCTGGAACGCTTTACCACCGTGCTGGGAAACTATCGCAGCCTGCCCACCAGCTTTGTGCGGGATATTATTATGAAGGCCCCCAGCTCTGATATGATGAACACTCTGGCCCGTAGTGTTCTGACCCTGTTTTCCTATGATGACAAAGCCAGCGATGTCTCGATTCCCAATGTACTGCGGCAATCTCTGGAGTTAATCGCTCTGTTTCCGCTGTTGGCAGTCTATGGTTACCAGACCTATAAACATTATCACGATGACCAGAGTCTGTTTATTCACCAACCGCAACCGCATCTGTCAACGGCCGAAAATATTCTCTACATTTTACGGCCGGACAGCCGGTATACTGAGCTGGAAGCCCGGATTCTGGATATCGCCCTGGTGCTTCATGCCGAACACGGTGGCGGTAACAACTCGACCTTTACCACCCATGTGGTGTCGTCTTCGGGCACTGACACCTACTCAGTCATTGCGGCGTCACTGGGTTCGTTAAAAGGCCCCAAACATGGTGGAGCAAATATTAAAGTGGTGGAAATGTTTGAAGACATGAAAAAAACTCTGGATGATTGGACCGATGAAAAACAGGTGCGCCAGTATCTGGTGGATCTGCTTAATAAACGGGCCTTCGACAATGCTGGATTGATCTACGGGATGGGTCACGCCATCTATTCGGTATCGGATCCCCGGGCCAATGTCTTTAAAGGGTTTGTCAAAAGCCTCTCTGAAGAAAAGGGCCTCCACGATGAGTTTGAACTGTATTCGATGGTGGAACGACTGGCGCCGGAAGTCATCGGTGAAGAACGTAAAATCTACAAGGGTGTCAGTGCCAATGTCGACTTTTACAGCGGCTTTGTTTACAGCATGCTGGGCCTGCCTCTGGAACTGTTTACGCCGATTTTTGCGATTGCCCGAATTGCTGGTTGGAGTGCTCACCGTTTGGAAGAGCTGATCAATGCCGGAAAGATTATCCGTCCGGCCTACATGCACGTCAGCGAACGCCGGGATTACGAACCACTGAATAAGCGCCAATAATTTCCTTTAACATGGGGCGCATAAGGCAAAAATATCCCCGAAATTTAATCGTCTTTCTGATCGCTTCTGTGCTAGAATAGATCAGGAAGACTTTTTTTATGTGACCCTGTCGCAACCCGGAACCTGCCTGTTTTTACATGCAAGATCTTTGTTTTGGCAACGGGGTAATTGTAACAAAATTGTGTCTTTATTATGGGTTTAAATTAGTGTATAATATTACAGATGAATTAAATGAGGTTAAGATGTACAATACTTTTGAAGAGATTGGTCAGGCGGTTCAGAGTGGCCCCAAAGGTACCCTGGTGGTGGCAGCGGCGGCTGAAAGTGAGCTGCTGCGGGCTCTATCAGCCGCCAACGGATTGTATCTGGAGCACATCATTCTGGTTGGCAGTCGCAGCCGGATTGAGGCCATCAGCAGTGCCCAAAAAATTGATCTAAGCAGGATGACAATTATTGATTGTGACGATCTGGCCACGGCCTGTGAACAGGCCGTGGCTCTGGTTCGTCAGGGCCAGGCTGATTTTATTATGAAAGGCCTGGTCGATACCTCTATCTTTTTAAAAGCCGTCATCCATAAGACCAACGGCCTGTTGATTGGCCGCCTGCTTAGCAGCATTATGATGGTTCGGATGGCCAGCTATCACAAATTTCTGATCCTGTCCGATGGTGGGATGATCATCGATCCGGATCTGGAAAAGAAAAAAGGAGTTATCAGTAATGCCGTGGATTTTTCACGCTTGCTGGGACTTAACCCGATTAAAGTCGGCTGCCTGGCGGCCAAGGAAAAGGTCAATCCCAAAATGCCAGCGACGGTGGATGGGGCAGCCCTGAAGCAACTGGGCGAGGCCAATTATTTCGGCCAGGATGTGCTGGTGGAGGGCCCGATTGCCATGGATCTGCTGATCTCTAAAACAGCGGCCCGGATTAAGGGCTATGAATCGGCGGTAGCTGGTGATGTTGACGTCATTGTCATGCCCAACATTGAAACCGGTAACGCCGTCATGAAGGTCATGACCCATCTGGGTCAGGCACAATTGGGTGGGATTGTGATGGGAGCCTGTGTTCCGATTATTTTGACCTCCCGATCCGATTCGTTTGAAAACAAATTAAATTCAATCATTCTCGGGGCTTTTTTGGCCCAGCGAATGGATAATTGTCACCAATTACGAGAGGAGCATTAAATGAAGCTATTACTGACAGGAAATGAAGCCATCGCCCGAGGGGCCTGGGAGGCGGGGGTCAAGTTTGCCACTGCCTATCCAGGAACACCCAGTACTGAAATTCTAGAAAACGTCGCCACCTATCCGGAGATTGTCTCGGAGTGGGCACCCAATGAAAAGGTGGCCCTGGAAGCGGCTGCCGGTGCGGCCATCGGCGGCGTCCGCAGCCTCTGTGCCATGAAACACGTCGGCGTCAATGTCGCCACCGATCCGCTCTTTACTCTGGCATATCTGGGAGTTAACGCCGGAGCTGTGCTGGTTACCGCTGATGAACCGGGGATGCATTCGTCCCAGAACGAACAGGACAACCGCAACTATGCCCGTCATGCCAAGGTCTGCATGTTTGAACCTTCCGACAGCCAGGAAGCCAAGGATATGATTAAGGAAGCCTACGCCATCAGCGAAGACTACGACTTGCCGGTGCTGTTCCGGATGACCACCCGGGTCTGTCACTCCAAATCAATTGTTTCCTGCAGTGACCGGCTTGAAGTAGCCGATAAACCCTACGAAAAAGATATCCGCAAATACTGTCCGCTACCGGCTTTTGCTCGGGGCATGCAGGTTAAACTGGCCGATAATTTTGCCCGCCTGGAAGAGTATTCCAACACCACGCCCTTTAATTACATTGAAGATAATGGGGCAGAGATTGGCATTATCGGTTCAGGCGTGGCCTACCGCTATGCCAAGGAAGTCTTTGGCAACACCGTTTCCTATTTAAAGATCGGCTTTAGCTATCCGCTGCCGATGAAAAAAATTGCTGACTTTGCCAAGGGCAAGAAAACCGTCTATATTTTCGAAGAAAATGATCCGATTATGGAAACAGAAATTAAAGCCGCCGGAATTAATTGTGTCGGCAAGGAAAAACTGCCAACCATGGGTGAGCTGACCCCGGATCGGATTCGTCAGGCGCTGCTGGATGAAACAGCCCAGGTGATTAATCCCAATCCTGAGATGGTGCTGCCCCGACCGCCAGCCCTCTGTGCCGGATGTCCCCACCGCGGCGTTTTCTACGAGCTGGGTCGCCGCAAGGATCTGATGATCTTTAGTGACATCGGCTGTTATTCGTTGGGGTTAATGCCACCCTATAATGCCACCGATGCGATGATCTGCATGGGGGCCAGTATCAGTGGTGGACATGGCGTCCAGAAAGCCTTTGACATCAAGGGCGATCACTCCAAAAAAGTGGTTTCGATTCTTGGCGACTCGACCTTTTTCCACTCCGGCATCACCAGTCTGATGGATGTGACCTATAACAAAAGCAATACCTTAACAATTATTCTCGATAACCGCATTACCGGGATGACCGGCCATCAGCAGAATCCTGGCACCGGCTATGACTTAAAAGGTGATGACGCCCCAATCATTGACATTGAGGCGATGGTCAAAGCCTGCGGGGTTAAAAACCTGATTTCAGTCGATCCCAATAATCTGAAGATTGTGCAGGAAGCCATTGAATGGGGTCTCAATGTTGATGGCCCGGCAGTCATTATTACCCGTTGGCCTTGTGTACTTAAAAAATTCTCGGCCCAGGATCAGACCGAATTCCCCACCGCTTTTAAAATGGTGGCCACTGTTAACCTTGATACCTGTATCGGCTGCAAAAAATGCCTGAAGTCCGGCTGTCCGGCCCTGGCTTTTGACTTGGCCAATAAAAAATCCGGCATTCTTAAAGAAACCTGTGTTGGCTGTGGAGTTTGTGCCCAGATCTGTCCCAAACAGGCCATTACTGTGGAGGTAAGATAATGGAGACTAAAAATATTGTACTCGTTGGCGTCGGTGGTCAGGGCACCATTCTGGCAGCCAAATTGCTGACCACCGGCTTAATGGCCGCTGGTTATGATGTCAAAATGAGCGAAATCCATGGGATGAGTCAGCGGGGCGGATCAGTTTCGTCGTTGGTACGTTACGGTGATGATGTCCAGTCGCCGGTGATTGAAATCGGCTCGGCAGATATTGTTGTGGCCTTTGAAAAGATGGAGGGACTGCGATCTCTGGAATACCTCAAACCGACCGGCAAAATGATTGTCAACGACACCGAAATCTTCCCGCTGTCAGTAATCATCGGAGCCACCACCTATCCGGAAAATATTCTGGATGAAATAAAGAGCAAGGTCAACCTGCGGGTGATGGCCGCCACCAAAATGGCCGAAGAACTGGGGAACCCCAAGGTCATGAACGTGATTCTCTTGGGTTCGATTATTAAATCGATGGGCCTCACCGACATTGATTGGGAAGCGATCATTGCCGAGAACGTCAAACCGCAGTTTAAGGAATTAAATGTCAAAGCCCTCCAAGCCGGAATGGACGCTGTCTGACCATGAAAAAGGACGATTCAAATTTTAAATTTTTTCAGCATACCGCCTGTGAGTACTTTCCCTGCCATCCGGTTGATTGCTTAGACGATTTTAATTGTCTGTTCTGTTATTGTCCGCTCTATGCCCTGGCAGAAAATTGCGGTGGCAGTTTTACCTACACGAAAAAGGGTATAAAAAATTGTAGTGCCTGCAATTTTCCTCATCAGCGGGAAAATTTTGACACAGTGCTCGAAAAGCTGGGAACGCTCATTGAACAACTCAGAACAACTAAAATTAATCAGTTAAAGGAGTAGTGATATGTCGATTATTATTGGAATTGTTTTTGTTGTGGCGGCTTATTTAATTGGAAACTTGAATTTTGCCTATATTCTGGTAAAATTTCTTAAAAATGAAGATGTCCGCAACTACGGCAGCGGCAATGCTGGCACCACCAACGTACTCCGGGTCATGGGGAAAAACGTCGCCATTCCGGTGTTTCTACTGGACGCCTTAAAGGGCACTCTGGTGGTTCTGGTCGGTCGCTATGCCCTGAATGTTGATGAGGTGTTTCTGGTTTTAGGCGGCATCGCTGTTGTGGCTGGCCATAACTGGCCCGTCTTTCTGCAGTTTCGGGGCGGTAAGGGTACTGCCACTTCGCTGGGGGTATTTCTGGTCTATGACTGGGAAGTCGCCGTCATTGCCATTATGATCGGTCTGATTGTGCTGGCCATCTGGAAAATGGTATCCCTGACCTCAATGGTGGGGATGACCATGCTGCCAATTTTCACCCTTCTCTTTGGCCGCTCGGTGGCCGAAATTGTTTTCGCCTTTGTGCTCTGCCTCTTTAGTATCTATCAGCACCGCAAAAACATCGGCCGGATCATCCAAGGCAAAGAAAGCAAGCTGGGTCAAAAAGTTAAGATGAAAAATTAAAAAACCTAAGGCTCAAGCATGGGCTTAAAAAAGCTAACCCAGTACCGACAATTGTTAGATCATGTTGTTCGCATCGGAGCGGACACGGCGTAGCCTGCGTGGTAGCTACGAGCCAATCACAAGCTTGCTTGTAGTTGGCGACTGCCCGCGACTAATAAGAAATTATATTTCTTATTAGTGTCCGATTCCGCAGCGAACAACAGATTAACAATTGGTCGGTACGGGAGTTTATCAACTTTAAGGCTCAAGCATGAGCCTTTTTATTTGCGCCCGGCCAGGCGGGTAAATTATCGGCGAAAAACATAAAAATACATTGTCGGCCACTATATATATGTTTATAATTAGAGATACATCGCAAGATAGTGTATTTATTACCAGGAGGACAAAGAAATTGAATCAAATAAATCAGCTGTTTACGCGGGTCTTTACCAAAGAACTGGAAGATTCCGATAAAACCGTCTACGATCTGTTTTCGTGGCAAACCGTTGACGTGATCTTAAAAAACTATCAGACCGGGGAAATTATTTATGAAATGACCGATCTGGAATTCCCCGAGCATTACTCGCAAAATGCCTGTAACATTATTGCCACCAAATATTTCCGCCGCAAAGGGGTGCCCAATGGCTATGGCTACGAGCACAGCATGCGGGAAATTGCCGACCGGCTGGTCGGCTTCTGGACCGACGCCATCCGGGCAGAAGGCCTGATTGATAATGATGAGCAGTGGCAGATCTATTATGACGAGCTGGTCTATGCCTTCCTGATGCAGATGTGGGCCCCCAACTCGCCGCAATGGTTTAACACGGGTCTCAAACGCAGCTATGACATTGCCGGTTCCAAGGATGATCTTTATTATTATGATGAAGAAAGCGGCCAAGTGCTGGAATCAGTAGACCGCTACAGCCGCACCCAGGCCAGCGCCTGTTTTATCCTCTCAATTCAGGATCGGCTGCTGGGCGACCATTCCATTTCCGAGCATTATGTCAGTGAAACCAAGCTGTTTAAGGGCGGCTCCGGCGTAGGTACCAATTTCTCCAACCTGCGGGCAGCCAATGAAGGCCTGACCAGCGGCGGCCAGTCCTCGGGGATGATGAGTTTCCTGCAGGGTCTGGATCGCAATGCCGGGGCCATTAAATCCGGGGGTACCACCCGCCGGGCGGCCAAGATGGTGATTGTCGATATTGACCATCCCGAAATAGATACCTTTATCAACTGGAAAGTCAAGGAAGAAGCAAAAGTCCGGGCCCTGGGTAAAATGGGCTATGATACTTCAATGGATGGCGAGGCCTACCAGACCGTCAGCGGCCAGAACAGCAACAACTCGGTGCGGCTCAATGCCGAATTCATGCAGGCGGTCTTAAACTTAAAAAGTGAGCCCGATCATAAAATGAAACTCCGGGGTCGGGTCGATGACCGGGTTGACCGGGAGGTACCGGTTAAGGAATTATGGCAGCATCTTAATCAGGCTGCCTGGGAATGTGCCGATCCGGGGATTCAGTTTGACGATATTTTCAATGCCTGGCATACCTGTCCGGGTGGTGAAGATGGTGACCTGACGGCTAAAATAAACCGCATCAATGCCACCAATCCCTGTTCGGAGTATGCTTTCTTAGATGATACGGCCTGTAATCTGGCGTCCATCAATGTCTATAAATTTTACAATCCCGAAGACAACAGTTTTGAGATCGAGCCCTTTATTCATCTAGTCGGGCTGATTCAATGTGCCCTGGAAGGCTCCATCTATCATGGCCAGTTTCCGACCCCAGATGTGGCCCGCAAATCCTATCTGTTTCGGACCACCGGTCTGGGCATTGCCAACGCCGCCTCCCTGCTGCTGGCACTGGGCTATCCCTATGACTCAGCCGAAAGCCGTAACCTGATCGCCGGGATAACCGGGATCATGACCGGAACCTCCTACCATGTGTCGGCGCTGATGGCCAGTAAAATTGGCGCCTTCCCCAAATATGAAATCAACAAACCCTATATGGGGCGGGTCATCCGCAACCACAGCCGAGTGGCTGCCGCCCGAACCGATGACTATGAAGAACTGCACTATGAACCGATTAAAATAAACCACAAGCTGCTTCAGAAAATGGGTTTTAAGGAAATCAGCAACCAGCTCAAAAACGCCTGGAAGCTGGCGGAGGAAGTCGGGACGACCTATGGCTACCGTAACGCCCAGGTATCGGTGATTGCCCCCACCGGGACGATCTCCTTTGCGATGGATTGCGGTGCCACCTCGGTGGAACCCTTTTATAACCATGTCGTCTTTAAAAAATTAATCGGCGGCGGCTCCATGGAAATTGTCAATCCGGTGCTGGAGCAGGCACTTTACAACCTCGGTTACAGCGAAAAGGAAGTGGGGGATATTCTCACCTATATCCTGGAAAAAGATGCCAAGGGCTATTTTCTCCATGAGGGGGTGGCCGGTGCGCCCCATCTTAAGCCAGAGCATCTGCCGATTTTTAACACCGCCAATACCATTTCCCCAATGGGTCACGTGTTGATGGTGTCGGCCATTACCCCGATGATCAGCGGCTCGGTGTCAAAAACCGTCAACCTGCCTCATGATGCCACCGTGGCCGATGTCGAAAACATCCATCTGCTGGCCTATCGCACCGGCACCAAGGCGATTGCCATTTACCGGGATGCCTGTAAAGCCTCCCAGCCGCTGAGCTCTGGCATGGCCGAGGATATCGATCGTAGTGTCGATGACTACAGCTATGCCGAGCTCCTGGCCCTGGTCAAGGAAGGCAACAGTAAGGCCTTAAACCGGGTTCGCCCGGAAGGGATGCGGCTCAGTCGTACCCATGCTGCCAAAATTGGCGACATAGAACTCTATATCACCATTGGCTTTTATGAAGACGGCGGCATCGCCGAGATCTTTGTCTCTACCGATAAAGAGGGAACCGTGGTTAAGGGGCTGTTGGCCTCCCTGTCCAAGTCGATCTCCAACATGCTGCAGTACCATATCCCGCCGGATCAGATCTCCAAGATGCTGCGGGGCCAGAAATATGAGCCCTCGGGCTTTGTCTCCCGGCACCCCTATATCAAGTTTGCCTCGTCGATTTCGGATCTGATCAGTAAGGTCATCGACATTGAGCACGGCGATTTTTCCAATTGTCAGGTCAAGCCCAAAAACTTTACCCTGATGAACAAGCAAAACCTGGTTCGCAGCGTCAGCACCGGTGAAGCCACACCCGACTATAACAAGGATGGCGGTGGGGAAGTACTCTATGGCGAAACCTGCAGCCACTGCGGCAGTGACCGGATGATGCAAAACGGCACCTGCAAGCTCTGTCTTGATTGTGGCACTACCACCGGCTGCAGCTAAAAAAGCGTTGCGGTTTTCGCATTGTTTGATATAATAATTAACTAGGAACAAACTAGGAGATTAAGATGCGAGAAAAGATAAAAAACGCCACCACCATTGTAGTAAAAATGGGGACCACCTCGGTGACCCACCAAAATGGCACCCTGGATCTGCGAAAGCTGGAGATCCTGGCCCGGGTGCTGACGGATCTGGAAAACAGCGGAAAAAAAATGGTGCTGGTTTCCTCCGGTGCCATTGGCGCCGGGATGAACCGGATGAAGCTGACCGAACGGCCCAAAACCCTGAAAGAAAAACAGGCCGCTGCGTCGGTGGGCCAGGGGCTTCTGATGCGGGTTTACCACAAATTTTTTGATGAATACCATCAGACCGTCGGCCAGATTCTTCTGACCAAGGACGTCTTTAAACACGCCATTAAGCGCAACAACGCCATGAACACCTTCCAGGCCCTGATTGCCGGGGGGATCATCCCGATTGTCAATGAAAATGACTGCATTGCCACCGATGAGATTCAGGAGGAATGCTTTGGCGACAATGATATCCTCTCGGCGATGACTGCCGACCTGGTCGATGCCGATCTTTTAATCATCCTTTCGGATGTGGATGGTCTCTACGATGACAACCCCGCTGTTAATAAAGACGCCCGGCTGATCCAGACGGTGGAGAAAATTGATAACGAGCTGATGAAAAGTGCCGGCAACACTGCTTCCTGTCTTGGCACCGGCGGCATGATCACCAAGCTGGGTGCTGCCAAATACGCCACCGACTGCGGCATTGATATGATTATCGCTTCCGGTGAAGACGTCAAGGTGCTCTATAAGATTCTTGACGGCGAAGAAATCGGAACGATTTTTTTAAGTGATTCACAACAGTAATAAAAATGAAACTGGCCGATAATTGGGAAAGACAAGCCCCGAACAAAAGTGCTTTGATGTCAGTTTTCACAGACATTTTTGTAACGTGTAGGCGAACAGGCGATAGCCTGTCCGCCGTACAGTGTAAAAAATGTTTCGTGCAAAACTGGCAGCGAAGCTCACGGTACTTTCGTAATTGTCAGCACATAAAAAAATAATACGGAGGTTTCTTATGTTAAAGAAAATATTAGTGGGATTTTCGGCTGTCATGGCCGGAATGTTAATGGTTTTTGGTGGCATCTATGTGGTTGAAAAACGCAAAGAAGAAGCCATGGGCGGCAAACTGATGCGGGTTAATTACAAGTTTACTAAAGAATTCGAAGACTAAGGCCCGCCATGTCAAAGGTATTTATTTTTACAGCGTCAACCGGTGCTGGCCACAATCTGGCCGCCCAGTCCTTAAAGGAATCTCTGGATGAAGCCGGCTATCAAACCGAAGTTTATGATGCCTTTAAAGAAACCAACGTCACCCTGGACCGCCTGATTACCAAAGGCTATCAGCAGATGGTGGTGAATGTACCCAAGCTCTACGAGCAGATGTACAATCAGTTCAATAACATGAACCGCTTTCAGCAGGGTATTTTTCAGGTGCTGACCCGGGTGATGAACCCCGATATCGTGCCCCTGATCAAGTCCGGTCACCCCGATCTGATCATCACCACCCATCCCTTTGTGACCAACGTGCTCGGTACCCTGAAAGAGCACCATGCCTTTGATGTCCCGGTGCTGTCGATTGTCACTGACTATAAAATTCATACCCTTTATCTTAAAAAAATGATTGACGCCTATATTGTCGGCAGTGAGTACACCAAAGAGACCATGGTCGAAAAAGGGGTAGCCGCTGACATTATCTATCCCTACGGGATTCCCATCCGCCAGACTTTTTTACAAAACAACCATCTGCAGCGTCAGGAACTGGTTGATGTGGCCGGGACAATCCTGCTGATGGGCGGCAGTCTGGGCAGTAAACAGATGGAAAAAGCCTTTACCTCGCTGATGAAGGTTAAGGAAAAAATCCGCATTATTGTGGTCTGCGGCAATAACAGCAAAATCGAAAAAGAAATTAGGGCCCATTATGCCCGGGAAAAAACCGACGATAAGCTTGTCGAGATCCACGGTTTTGTCAATAACGTCTCGGAGCTGATGGATCAGTCTGATGCTATCATAACCAAGCCCGGGGGCCTGACCACCACCGAAGCGATAGTTAAAAACATTCCCATGATCATACCCTTTTACTATCCCGGCCAGGAAGAAGAAAACGCTGATTACCTGGTGGATGGGGGAATGGCCATCAAAGTGGACAAGATCAAAGATTTAACCTCAATGGTTGATTTTTTGTTTGAAAATAAATACATCATCAAACGTATGTCAGAGAATATGTCCGAGGAGGCCCAGAAACGCTCGATGACCAAAACCATTGAGCTGTGTCACCGTCTGATTGCCGGTTATATCGAGAAAAAAGCCTTACCCGAACCCCAACCGGCCCTCTTTGACCCCTACAAAATAAAGGAAATAAAAGACCAATAGTTGGCAAATGCGAAAAAAAACGAACAATTAGTGTTTTGATGTCAGTTTCACAAACGGTTTTGTAACGTGTAGGCGAACAGGCGATAGCCTGTCCGCCGTACAGTGTAAAAACTGTTTCGTGCAAACTGGCAGCGAAACTCACAAAACCTTGGCAATTGCCTAACGACCAATAAGAATAGCAGGTGCATATATGAAGAAAGAAATGTCAAAAACTTATGATCCCAAAGAAGTTGAAGATAAAACCTATGCCAGTTGGCAGCAAAAGGGCTATTTCAAGCCAGAAGTCAATCCCGATGGACAACCCTTTACGATTGTGATGCCGCCCCCCAATATCACCGGTCAGCTGCACATGGGCCACGCCTTTGACGGTACCCTCCAGGATGTCCTGACCCGTTACAAACGGATGAATGGCTACGCCGCCCTGTGGCTGCCGGGAACCGACCATGCCTCGATTGCCACCGAGGTTAAAGTGGTTGATAAACTGCGGGAAGAAGAAGGTAAAACCAAGCAGGAGATTGGCCGGGAAGCCTATCTGGAACGAGCATGGGACTGGGCCTTAACCTATAAAACCCGGATTACTGATCAGCTCAAAAAGCTGGGTGCCTCCTGTGACTGGAGCCGGGAACGCTTTACCATGGACGAAGGCTGCAGCCAGGCCGTTAACGAAGCCTTTGTCAATCTGTATGAAAAAGGCCTGATCTATAAGGGCAGCCGGATTATCAACTGGTGTACCACCTGTAAAACGGCCCTGTCTGAAGCCGAAGTGGAATACGCCGAACACCAGGGCAATCTCTGGCACATCCGTTACCCGCTGACCGATGGCGACGGCTATCTGGTGGTGGCCACCACCCGGCCGGAAACAATGCTGGGGGACAGTGGCGTGGCCGTTCATCCTGAAGATGAACGTTATGCCCACTTGGTTGGTAAAACCGTGATGCTACCCCTGCTTAACAAAGAAATTATCATTGTCGCCGATGACTATGTCGACATGAACTTTGGTACCGGGGTGGTTAAAATGACCCCCGCCCACGACCCCAATGACTACGAGGTCGGCCTGCGCCACAATCTGGAGCAGATCCGGGTGCTCAATGATGACGGTACGATGAATGAACTGGCTGGAAAATATGCTGGCATGGATCGCTACGACTGCCGTAAAGCCGTGGTGGCCGATCTGGAAGCGTTAGGTCTACTGGAAAAAATCGAAGACCACCAGCATAACGTCGGCGAATGCTACCGCTGCTCCACCACCGTCGAAACCATGACCTCGGAACAATGGTTTGTTAAAATGGAACCACTGGCTGGCCCGGCCCTGGATGCCGTGCGTCAGCACAAAACTGATTTTATCCCCGACCGTTTCAGCAAAATTTATTACAATTGGTTGGAAAACATCCGGGATTGGTGTATTTCACGGCAATTGTGGTGGGGACATCGAATTCCGGCCTATTATTGCAACGATTGTGGGGAGATGGTGGTTGCCAAGACGGCTCCTGACCATTGTCCTAAATGCGGCAGCACCCACCTCACCCAGGATGAAGATGTTCTGGATACCTGGTTCAGTTCGGGCCTGTGGCCGTTCTCAACCCTGGGCTGGCCGGAAAACAGCGAGGACTTGAAGAAATTCTATCCCACCTCGGTGCTGGTTACCGGTTATGATATTATCTTCTTCTGGGTTGCCCGGATGATTTTTATGGGCCTCTTCGAAATGGGCGAAACCCCCTTTAAAGATGTCTATATCCACGGTCTGGTGCGGGATTCTCAAGGCCGCAAAATGAGTAAATCTCTCGGTAACGGCATCGATCCGCTGGAACTGATTGAGACCTACAGCGCCGATGCGCTGCGCTTTACCATCATCACCGGAAACTCGGCCGGTAATGATATCCGCTGGCAGGATGAAAAAGTCGAGTCCAGCCGGAATTTCCTAAACAAGATCTGGAACGCCGCCCGCTTTGTGCTGATGAATCTGGATGACGATATCATGGACAAAAAAGAAACGGCCATCGCTCATCTGGAAAACACCGACAAATGGATTCTGTCCCGGATGAATACCATCGTGGCCGAAGTCAACCACAACATGACCAAGTACGAACTGGGGATTGCCGCTTCCAAGATCTATGATTTTGCCTGGAGCGAATACTGCGACTGGTATATCGAGCTGGTAAAACCACGGCTCTACGGCGAGGAAGAAACAACCAAGGTCGCCGCCCAGTATACCCTGCGGGTGGTACTGGACACCATTTTGCGACTGCTCCATCCCTTTACCCCGTTTATCACCGAAGAAATCAACGGCTATCTGCCGGGCAGTACCGGCGATATCATGGTGGCTCAGTGGCCGCACTTTGATGACACGCTGATCTTTCCGGAGGATGAAAAACAGGTCGAGTTCCTGATGGAAGCGATCCGCAGCATCCGGAATATCCGCGCTGAAATGGATGTGCCCAATTCCAAGAAGACCCAGTTATTCCTGATTTGCGATAATCCCGAGCACTTGACATTGATGGCCGACTCCCTGCACTATTTCCAGAAGCTGGCCTCAGTCTCGACGATTCTGCCAATTACCAAAGCCGACATTAAGGAAAACTATGTCTCGGCCGTGGTGGAGGATTTAGAAATTTATATCAACCTCGACGAGCTGGTCGACAAGGAAAAAGAAATTGCCCGACTGGAAGCCGAGAAAAAGAAGCTCCAGCAGGAAATTGACCGGGTCACCCAGAAACTGGCCAACAAAGGCTTTACCGATAAAGCCCCGGAAAAGGTGGTTGAAGCTGAACGGGAGAAACAGAAAAAATTCCAGGAAACCATGGAAAAGGTGCAGGAACGATTGGATTATTTCAAGAAATAAGTGACCCCCGCACTGATAATCCTATCAGTGGGATCACAGCTTATATTTATTAAAAGGCATGCAAAGCTGATATTAATACCCAGCTTCTGGATCACCCTGGTTGTTTAATGGCCGGGGTGATTTTTTATTTTATAAGTTTGTGTGAAACACCGGCGGATATGTTTTTATTGTTAATCTAAAGATATTCCGGTATAATATCTTTAGATTAACAAAGGAGGACGATCACATGCCCTATATCAAATCCAGTACGGATCTAAGAAATTGTTACAACGAAATCTCTAAATTCTGTCATGAACATGAAGAACCTGTCTTCATCACTAAGAATGGTCAGGGAGATCTGGCTGTCATGAGCATTGAAGCATACGAAATGTTAAACGGCAAGCTTGAACTTTATCGTGCCCTTGACGAAAGTCGCACCGCCATCAAAGCCGGAAAAAAACGGCCATTGACTGATGTCATGAAAGACTTACGACAAGAGATAGCCGATGATAATTTATAACATTGAAATCTCAGAGCCGGCTGAAAACGACCTTCGTGATGTTATTCACTACATATCGTCACAATTGTCATCACCAATGACGGCCATAAACATGATGGATGTGATCGAAGCAGCCCTTCTTTTTTTATCCGAAATGCCACAGAAATGTCCGGCGGTTCGCGATGACCGGCTGGCTTCGATGGGGTATCGAAAACTGTTGATTAAAAATTATATTGCTTTCTTTACCATTGATGAGCAAGCTAAAGTCGTCAATGTCGAACGAATCCTTTATGCCCGTCGCGATTGGCTTCGCCTTTTGTAGACTACATTTTTTTCATGCTATATTTAACATCTTAGATCAGGAAACCATGAAAAAGGTGCAGGAACGGTTGGACTATTTTAAAAAATAATTGCCCCCCCGCGCTGATAATCCTATCAGTGGGATCACAGCTTACTCAAAACCCGGAACACCCTGAAAGATTCAGGCGGTTCCGGGTTTTTTGGTCATTGATCGACATTCTCAAAGATCAGCTGACCGGGGAGGCCATAGCGATTTTCCACTAGCCCTGGGGGAGCCGGTAGGCTTTGGCTAAAGCGCCTATCGCTTATGCGATCTACCTGCAGTTATAAATGCTTCTAAATAGCGTTAAATGATATATTTTGAAAAGACGAAAAAAGTAAGGAAAAAGTCACCCATCGAACCATTTATGTTGATCTTACTCGTGAAAATTTTTGTGATTTAATACCAAGATGCATATATTGATACAATGAGGCGAAATCATTATCTCAAAAACCCCCAATACGAAAGGGTTTCGAAGCTTTTCGAAAGGGTTGCGAAAGGGTTGCGAAAGGGTTAAACGGCTCTAATAAGGGATTCGAAAGGGTCGAAAGGGTTTTTTCCAAACTCAGCTATATAGAACACAAAAGAATAAAATATTTATATGGATTTTTTTAACCCTAAACCCTTTCGATCCTTTCGGAAAGACTAAAACAGGGTGATCGAAAGGAAACTAAAATATGGCTCATAAGGTATTTATGTAGCTTTCTAATAATTCTTATGGTTAGTTTTAAACCAGCGGTAAATAATCCGAATCAATGCCTGTGACCAGACCGATTTATTTGACTAGATTTTGACCGATCCCACATTTGGACGGATGGATGTGTTATTCTCAAATCAGGGCGATTGGGATGGCCGGAGGCTGATGGATTAAGTGAATTAAAAGAAGCAGCATTCCCTGGAAAGTGAAATTTGCGCTGGTCAGTGGCGGGGAAAAAGCGTATAATCAAATTATTGGTAAGAATATAAATTAAAATAATTCAATGACAATACAGAACGACTGTTCAAAGTTCAAAAAGTTCAAAAGGTTCTTAGATTGTCGAAATCTATTTAGATGTCACGCGAAATTTGCATACTCTATAGTGAAAAGAAGTTCAAGAATTCTCTTCAATAAATAGAAAGTGATAAAAGGTGGAAAAATGGAAAGAGGTAATGTATTAGTTATTGGTAATCCAGAAGTGGGCATAAAAACATTAATTAGGGCTGTTTTTGGAGAAGAAAGCGTTGAAACAGGATGGGGTCCAATCGACGACATTGATGAACTGGATATCTATGAGAGTGAAATTATCCCCTTAAGAATCATTGATGCGGTTTGTTATAAACCATCATTTGTAATTGAACCACCCTTTATTAAGGAACAAAGAGTCATTAATTCAGTTAAAAAATGGTCAAATAGCCGTTATAAAGAAGGTCACAAAGATAATCAAATCAACCTGATTTGGCTATGCGTCGATGGCACCATGGGTAAGGAATTTACAGAAACTCTAAAAAACCTTTCACGATTGACACCAGCATGGGAGTCAGTACCTATTGTGGTTGTCATTACCAAATCCTATTCTGTTGGCGAAAGAGAAAAGAATATCGAAATGGCAAACAACGTATTTGCTGATCAAAAAAAATCATCAAAGAATCTGCGTAAAATAATCCCGGTTGTCGCAGCCACATATAGCCTTAACGAAAGAGCTTTTGCACCCCCCGAAGGGATTTCTGAATTAATTGATGTGACCAATGAATTAATGCCTGAAGGAACTAGAGCCGCTGATAAGGCCGTATCCACATTGGTACTTAACCAGAAAAGAACGATGGCACATAGCCTTGTGGGTCTGTCGACGGCGGCAGCCGTTACTGTCTGTGCGGTACCGTTTTCACTTGCTGATGGGGTGCTTCTCATTCCGCTTGAGATCGCTGAAATAAAAGGCTTAGCAAAGATATATGGCATAAAAGATGACGAAAATTCCAAACAATTTTTTAATACAATTGTCGAAGTTGGTGCTGTGACCATTGCTGCTAAAGCAGCGATTGGGGCACTTAAACTTATACCTGGTATCAACTTGGCTACGAGTGTGATCAATGCCATCGTAGGAGGTGCTATCGTTGCTGCTATCGGTGAAGGCTCAATCTTTGTGTATGAAAAAATATACCTTGGTGAAAAAAGCGTGGCAGACATTGAATGGGTTAAAAACGTAATGGAAGCAACTTTGACATCACAATTCATGGAAAAAGTCACGTTAATTGTAGAAAAGATTACTAAGCTGGATAATCCTAAAGATATCGGGAAAATTCTTCCCGATATCTTAACCGATGTTTTTAGCCATTCGGATAGTAAAAACCCATCAACAAAGGAAAGCCTCTAAAAATTGACACTCTGCCGTTCACAATGGGCGGCAGAGTTTTCTCGAAGTGATTGTGAAATCAGATCAGTTTGGAATCCTGAAGAAACAATAGTACGGGTATTTTACAACTCTTATATAAATGTATAGCGTTTAGCTTAGCCGTAATAATGCGCTTATTGATTTAATTTTCAGCGCAATGAGTTTACATTTTAATATAGGTCGAAGTCAATTAAAATACGAAAAGGGAGAAAGTATGGTAAATTACAATTTAGAGCCAAATGAAGCGATTCTTATTCAGAGTACCAGTGTCCTTTGTGAAGGCGGCGGATTGATGACAGCTTATACTGATGAACTGATTCTGACCAATATAAATATTATCCATATCAGTAAGGGCATGTTTGGAAACACCAAAGGGGTAAAGAAATATCCGCTCAGTCAGGTGAAAATCGTCAATGGTCAAGCACAGGCTATTTTGGGAAAAAGCTCAAATGGTATGCCTGATCTTCAGATATATTTTGTCAATGGCCAGTTGGCTTTCCAGTTTCAAAGCTCAGGAAAGAAAGAAATTATTGATTTTGCCAATGGCATCAGTAAAGTCTTAACCGGGAATAAGTCTGAGCAAAGTTCAGTGGCAAATCCATTTGCGATCCCTGGTGCAGAAATGGTTGCAGAAACCTTTAAAGATACGATCAACGTTTTAAAAGGAAGCTTGGGAATCAAACCCAAAGACAAAGCTGCGGATAAATCGGTAAAGGTTACCAAAAAATGTATCGGTTGCATGGCACCTCTTACTGGCACCAAAGGTCAGAGCATTCGCTGTCAATATTGTGATACAGACCAAATTCTAGGATAAGAGAGGTTAATAACCATGGGCATTATAAAAGCATTTATTGATTCAGTAGGGGGCTCCTTTGCGGATCAATGGAAAGAACTCATCACTGCTGGACATTTTGATGAACATACCGTTGTCGCACCAGGAATCCTGAAAACAAATAACAACGGGCGTGGCGTTAATAGCCTTGGCTCAACAGATGTTATTTCAAACGGTTCGAAAATATTTATTCCTGAAAATACGGCAGCTTTCATTTTTAGCCAAGCCGGAATTGAGGGTATTATTACCACTCCTGGCGGCTATGAATATCGAGATGGTGAGGAAAGCCTATTTGACGGCAATGATCTGGAGACATCCATCTTCAAACAGACTGAAGACAGAATTGGCTTCGGTGGTATTTCCTCGATGGAAAAGAAAATAGCATTTGTTAATTTACGGGAAATTCGTGATATAAAATTTGGAACACGCGGTCCACAGGTTTATAATGATCTATTTTATGGTTGCGACCTCGAAATTTATGCGTATGGCAGCTTCTCAATTAAAATTGTTGAACCGAAGAAGTTTATCAAAAACTTTGTACCTGCTAATGTCAATAGCTATTCATTTGATAATCCTAAAGTTAGAGCGCAAGTTCTCTCAGAATTTTTACAATCATTTATTATCGCATTAAATTCTCTATCGACCAGCCATCGCATTTCCCAGTTACCGTCGCAGGCGGTTGAAATTTCTAAGCGAATATCTAATGATTCTTACAATGCTGGCACATGGAAAGAGCGCTTTGGTTTTGAACTTGTCAAGGTAGCGGTCGAAAATATCGAATTTTCACCAGAATCGCGACAGCTCATTAACCAGTTCTCAGCAAACAAAATGAATATGAGAGCCTATGAAGATGTTTCACAAAGAGCTTCCAATATTGCTGCACAGCAAAAGATTGCACAAGGTATTCAAGATAATGGTCTTGGAAACGGAGGTGGTATGCTTTTCGGTATGAATATGGCCCAGAATATTGGATCACAAGGCCAGCCAGCTGCAACACAAAGTTCTTCAATGTCTTTCGACGAACAGATCGAAACATTGAAAAAACTAAAAGACCTAGTTGATATGGGCGTTTTAACCCAGGCCGAGTTTGATGCGAAAAAGAAAGAAATTATGGGGCTGTAGAAAAACGTTATAAATCAGGATGATATGTGGTATTGCCCCTTGTCGCAAAGATAAAAAACTAATGAGAATTCTGGTCTTTTTGAATTAGATCCGGTTTCTGTAAAAGTGAAATCACGCTTTATGTATCACCTGCATCACCCCAGTTGCTTTCCAGGTGCCAGGCTCAACTTAACTTAGGAAAACTATGTCTCCGCGGTCGTGGAAGATCTGGAAATCTACATTAACCTGGACGAACTGGTCGACAAGGAAAAAGAAATTGCCCGACTGGAAGCCGATCTGGTCGACGCCATCGTGGCCCTGCCGGACAAACTTTTCTATTCCACCGGGATTCCCGTTTCGCTGTGGATATTAAACCGCAATAAGGCCGATAACCCCGGCTTTCGCAGCCGCTACCATGAGGTGCTCTTTATCGATGCCCGTCAGCTGGGCGAAATGATCGACCGCCGCCACAAGGTGCTCACCGCTGCTGAGATGGCTAAAATCGCCGAAACCTATCACCAGTGGCACAAAAAAGGTGGGGCCTATAACGGTGTCAAGGGCTTTAGCAAAGCCGCCAAACTGGCCGAAATTAAGGAACATGAATATGTCCTGACCCCGGGCCGCTATGTGGGGATTGAAGACGCCATTGATGACGGCATCCCCTTTGAGGAAAAAATGGAAAACCTGACTGCCGAACTGGCCGAACTCTTTGCCAAATCCCGGCACCTGGAGGATGAGATCCGGAAGAATCTGGGGGGGATTGGGTATGAGTTTTAGGGAGACCGAAGTAGGCCTAATTCCGGTCTATTGGAAGGTAGATACGATGGAGAATGCTCTCGAAGAAATAATCGATTACCGAGGGAAAACTCCAGAAAAATCAGAAGCAGGTATTAAGACACTAAGTGCAAAGTCAGTTAAAGATGGCTATATTGACTATTCAAAAGCTTATTTTATCTCTAAAGAAACCTATGAAAAGTTTATGGTTAGAGGTTTTCCGAAAAAGGTTTTGTGCATCCTTAACGCAAAACTTCAGGAAACTTTTCGTTTTTCTGACTGTTTTTCTGAGATATGCAGAATGCATCTAGTAGGTGAAATACGTGCAAAGATAAAATTATGGACTTGCTTAATTCAGTCGTTCAGAACTGCTTGGTAATTATAGATGGTAAGGTGATAGAATGTTTGAATATGCTTTGAGAAAAAGTTATGAAGAAATGATAGCTGTGATACGAATTGCAGAAGAAGATTTAAATAATGAAGAGCTAAAAAAAGAAGTAAACTTTCGTGTTGTTAATTTTCTGCATTGTCTGTTTGACTATTACGAACGTCTCGAAAAAAATGAGGAAATACTAATTGATTGTAATGACAAACAATTTTTCAGTGGGCTGAGATATGCTAATAATAAACTAAAGCACGATCCGTCTGTTTTAAAAGTTTACCAGAGAACGGGAGGCTTTTCATTTCCAATCGAGTTTCCGTTAATTATAGAGAAAATTACATTTAATTGGGATGCTATAACAGAAGATGAAAATCCGAGAAATCAAAAGCAATATCAAAATTATATTGCTCATATTCATGGAAAAGAAATTATTAGGATTTCAAAGGATGCCTTAGAGCGGTTAAAAAAATCTGAGGGATAAGTGACCGTCAACACAAAGGGACGGAGGTTTTGTGCACTTTAAAACAAGTTCCACTGGATGGTGTCAGACATGATCAATAATCCAGTCAAGCAGTTGCCGATCATCAATGTGTCCAGCGGCCAGACCGATACCCAACTGGATCAGTTCATCATCTGTACAATCAGGCAGAAAGCCGTTCATTTCCAGAAATGTCAGCATAACCAGAATGCCGATTCGTTTATTGCCATCGATAAATGCATGGTTATTAATCAGCGAAAACCCCAGTCGTGCGGCTTTCGCGGGAACCGTTTTGTACAAATCTTCGCCCCCGAAACTCTGAAAGGGTGCATTTAGCGCAGAATCCAGTAACCCTTCATCCCGGAGGCCATCACTGCCCCCGGTTTCGTTAATCAGCATGGTGTGAAGGCGCAGCACCTGCTGACAGGACAACCGTTTCATTTGGCCAATTCCTCAAAGGCGGCCTGATGTTTTTTTAGAATTCGTTTGGCAATGGCGTCAACGGCGTCATCGACAAGTGCGGACTCTTCCTGAAACTGGCTGAACTCAATCAGAACATAGCGGGGGGTATTGTTTTTTAGAATGAAAGCAGCGCCGTTTTCATCCACAAGACGGGCAACCTTCGAAAAATTCTGGTTGGCTTCGGTAATGGAAACCAAATTTTTGGTATTAATTTGCATGTTATTACCTCCTGGTTCGTTTCCATTGTACTACAATTCTAGGATAAATAAAACCTAAAAATAAATCTATAAAGGCACACTTAATTTAAGAACACCTTATGGAACACCTTATGTACCTGACACCAGTTTATATAAGCATCATTTTACATCAAAATTTCAGGAGGACATATGACCTTATTTAGCAAAAGAATAGAAGAACTGATTATTGATAGTGGTGAAACCGTTGCGTCTCTGGCCGCAATTGGCGGCATCAACCGCACCACCCTGCAACGGATTAAATCCGGCGAGCGCCTGCCGACCCCGGAGTTTTTCTGCAATCTGAGCCGGGCTTTGCGGCTTTCCCCGATTGAACAGGATGAACTCGCCCAACTGCTGGAAATCGCCCGGGTCGGGGAGACAGTCTCTTACAGTCGTCGCCAGATTTTTGATCTGATTGAAATGATTTCTGAACTCACCGAATATAAGATTCCCTTCTCAAAAGAGATCGATCTGAAAGTCAGCCCACTCGACAATAAGCAGTCTGCCGAGCCGCTTGAGGTCTACTCCGATCCAATGGCGGTTTTAAATCTGATTGAAAACAGCATCGATCAGGAACTTTTTTCCGCCACCCAACCAGAGCTGAAACTGTGCATTCCCCATACCGAAAGCAAGGTGTACGACTACATTTTCCAACAGATGATGGGCAACAAGAAAAAACTGAACCTTGCGGATGTGTTGGGGTTCCGTCAACAGTCAGCGACCGACGAACCGGGGCAGGCGGTGGCGGCCCTTCGTCACTTGATCGCCCTGTCGCTACTGGAAAATATCAACTACCGTTCCTGTTACTATTATTTTTCACCAGAAACTTCAGTCAGTATGCCAGTAACAGCCCTGTTTCCGTATTTTATCCTGACTTCCGATCGGGTCATTACCATTTCAACTGATTTCAGTCAGGCGGTATTATATCAGGATGCGGCCATTTTTGATCTGTATCGCACCGAGTTTGAGCGCCTGGTTGCCAGATCCCAGACCTTTATTGAAGAAAGCACTGATTTGTTTGAGGTCTATACCATGGAACAGATCCGCCAGTTAAAGCATGTGGTCGAGCCCTTGCCCTGTTTTGCCTACTACATTGACCGGGAACTGCTGGAAGCAAATATGAATAAAGATTTTCCCTATTATCAAACGCTGCTAGAGATGGCAGTCAATCATTATGGCAATATTCAACGGGAAAACCCAAACATCATCAATGTGTTTTCGTTAAAAAACCTTGAACAGTTTATGAAAGATGGACGCTTGAACTTCCCAGATGAAGTCTATAATGTTGTCAAACCCGCTGATCGCTTATACCTGCTCAGGTTGGTTCGGGATGATTTGGCCAACAATCGCCGCTCCTATTATGCCATCGATGAGGAGCAGATCTTTATGAATGGCTCCACCGAATTTTCCAATGAGCAGAATCTGATTCGTGTGATTCTGCACTACCGCAAAGATAATCAGCTGGTTTTTAAAGCCTTTGAGATTTATGAGCCCAGCGTAGTTGCCGCCTTTGATGACTTTTTTACCAGTCTAATAAAAAGCAAATATATATTACCAAAGGAGCAAACCCTGGCCGAACTCGATCGATTAATGCAGATATGTGATGTATAAACAGCCTTTGCACATGGATTTCCGGCAATAAAACCACCCAGCGGTCAAAATTAACGGTTCCAACCTCACTTAACTTCGCCCAGACAATGATTTAACCAGGCACATGCGCAATGAAAAATATTTTTAGTTAAAAGATCGGAGCGCACGGGATAGATATCAATAAAATATTAATGTGAATGAACTGTCAGGCCATTTGCTGTTGAATACTGAACAAATTATTCCTGTTAAAGATGTCAGTAAATGTGTATAATTAACCCTAACAAAGCTTATGGGGAACCGTGCCTGATTCCTTCGGATAAAAGGCCACCGCCCTCAAGTGATTCAATTAAATACCAATACGTTTAAAAAAAGATCCAAAAAGGGGAAATTAACATGTCTCAAATTAAAAAACACCTACCCGGGAAATCAACGGTGCTGCTGACCCTGGTGCTGCTGTCGATATTTATCTTTTCCGGTTGTAGCACCCTAAATAACTCCAATCGGCCAGATTTTGAAGGTTATACCTGGATTGAAGTCGATGGTGGCGACCTGTCGGGCCAGCGGCTGCCCAATGTGGTGGTAGATATTGGTTTTGGCGATCGTGAGTATTATGCTTTTACCAATGAATATGGCCAATTGGTCAAGGTGACGGCAAAAGAAATCATTTTACAGGATGATGATAAGGAACCGGTTTTGGACACGGGCCGCTATTATCCCGATGAGGCCAAGGTTCCCGGTACCGAAAGCCCCACCCTCGATGAGGGCCATGTCATTGCCGATTCCCTCGGCGGGGTGTCCAATGCCTATAACATCACTCCCCAGGATAGCACCCTGAATCGGGATGGTGATCAGGCCTATATGGAAAAGGTCATTCGTGATGCCGGTGGCTGCAGTGATTTTACTGCAGTGATCACCTATCCGTCGACCACCACCCAGATCCCCAGTCACTACAGTTATACCTATACCCTAAAGGGCAATGTCATCCATGATGAATTTGACAATGTCAATCCCGATGACGTCAATCAGGGACTGGGCCTCACGTCGCAAAATGGGGGAGCCGGTAGCGGCGTCAGCATTAGCGCCCGTGATAAAAAGGCCGAATACATCGTCATTAAAAATGACGGTACCAATCCGGTTGACCTAACCGGCTGGAAAATCGTATCCGTTACCGGGAACCAGACCTTTACCTTTCCGGCCTTTAGTTTAGCAGCTGGTGCCGAGGTGAAGGTTGGGGATTCTGCCACCAATTCCGGTATCGATTTTCATTGGCTCGATGGCGGCGGGACCTGGAGCAACAGCAAAAGTGACCCGGCGGAGTTATATGACAACACCGGTAAACTGGTGGATCGTTACGATGATTAATCATTACCTATTAATCATAACGCGAAAGGAGAATAACCAATGAACATCATCACCATCTCAGCCGGTTCCAATTGTTACCTGATCTCTCAGGGGGAACACCACCTGATGATTGACGCCGGTGCCCCGGGAATGGGGGATAAAATCGAAAAAAACCTGGCTCGGCACCAGATTGTCATGGAAAATATCCGTTATCTGGTGCTGACTCATGGCCATAGCGATCATATCGGCAGTGCGGCTTTCTTTCAGAAAAAATATGGCATTCCCATTGTCATCCATCAAAACGACGCCAATATGATTGACAATCCTTTGTCGCAGCCGATGCTGTCCAGCCATCCAATCGGCAGAATGATTACATGGCTGGGGAAGGGCACCATGAAACGGAATCCGCCCCAACGCTTCACGCCGGATCTGCTCATCACCGGGCCCCAAACCAACCGGCTGGGTTTTGGCGAAACCATCCATCCGCTGCCGGGACATACCCGGGGCTCCATGGTGCTCACCTTTCCCAGCGGCGAATTATTTATTGGCGACATCTTTATGAATATGCTAAGCCCCCAACCGGCATATTTATGGGAGGATCACGCCGCCTTGCAAAAGAGTATTCAGGCGGTTCAGCAGCTGCCGGCAAAAACCATTTACTACGGACATGGCCGACCGACACCGGCAAGTAAAATAGGGCAGTAGCAATCGCCCCAAAAACAGTACCTGGTAGCAAATCGCTTTTTGCCAGGACGATACAATGAAACGATTGATGGATTTAAACGATTGGAGCCACCCATGACAAATAAAAATAAAAAATCACTACGAGCCGACTACCAGGCCATTTTTACAAAAGCCTATGCTCTGATGGATGAGGCGATCATCGCCGGTAATTGTGGGAAATCGTGTGACTATCATTGTTGCCGCCGACATGATGACGACGGAAAGCAACTGGGCATGTATTTATTACCGCTCGAATATGAATACATGCAAGCGACAGTCGCAACCGATTACGAGCTGCACAGCCAACAGCACTACAAGATGCCCCCTAAAATTAAAAAAATGTATTATGTCTATTGCCATCTGGAGAGTGGTTGCCTGCGGGACTATCGGCCCATTCAATGCCGGACCTATCCCTTTGAACCCCATCTCGAAAACGGGGTCTTCTCACTGGTAATAGAAAAAGAGCAGATTCATGGCTGTCCACTGATAACACGCCGCTCCGAGTGGCGTCCGGCCTTTATCGATGGCATTTATAATGGCTGGCTGGAACTGCTAAAGATCCCCATCATTACCTATCACATTGACTATTTTTCAAAAGAGCGCAGCGCCGCTGGTAACATTATGATAAACTATCCATTACGCTAAAACAAAAGGAGAACATTATGAACCTATCATGGGTAACCCTTACCGTCAAAAATATGGACGAATCCTTAAACTTTTATACCGAAGTGCTGGGACTGACACTGCTGGACCGCCGACCGGCTGGCCCCCAGATGGAGCTGGCCTTTTTAGGCGACGGCGAAACCAAGCTGGAGCTGGTCTGTAACCAAGCCGTCACCAGCTTTGATATGGGCCAGAGCATTTCTTTGGGCTTTTCGGTGGCGTCAGTTGATCAAAGTATGGCGACGCTAACGGAAAAAGGCATTGCCATTCACAGTGGCCCGTTTCAGCCTGCCCCGTACATCCGCTTTTTCTTTATCCTCGATCCCAATGGTCTGAAAATCCAGCTGATCGAACACCTCGCCTGAAAACTAGGAACATGAAACTTAAAATTTACCCATCCCAACATCATCGCCAAAGACTGGCAACAGCAGAAAGAAACGGGGACAGATGAAAGAAACGGTCTTAATCATAAATATCACCACCCTGATGGTAACCTTATTTTTAGTTTATGTCAGTTACCGGCATCGTCGGGACAAGGGCGGGCTACCATTTTTATGTACGATGGTGCTGCTGTTGTCCTGGGTGGCCGGTTCCACCATTGAATTGTTTGCTCAAAGCTATGAGGCCAAGGTATTCTGGCGGAATTTTATTCAAATCGGGATGGCCTTCATCCCCATTGCCAATCTCTGGTTTGTCATTGAATATACTGAAAACAAAAACAAATATCTCAAATATACGGTGTGGCTGGCAGCAGCAATCAGCCTGACCGGAATTGTTTTGACCTTCACCAATCCACTGCATCATCTGATCCGCAAAACCGTGGAATTGGTTGAAATAAACGGTCACTGGAGCCTGTATGTGGAGCCGGCATTCTGGGGCAATATGTTTGTGCTGTTGCGTTTCGCCCTGATGCTGTTTTCGATCATTATTCTGATACTGTTTCAAATCCGTATTTTCAGAAGCGGTCAGAAGCAGGTTCTCTATATTCTGATCGGCTTTATTCTGGCCCTGACACTGTTACTTATCAAAAACTACCTGATGGTCGGAACCGCCGAAACTTTTCCGATGTCGGTGATCTTTTTGATTCCCAATCTGTTTATCGCCTATAGTGTCTATCGCCACGATTTTTTAAAGATTGCCCCCTTGGCCAAGGATTGGATCATCAATTCCCTGCCAGATGGGATCGTGGTTTTATCCGCCGCCGGGGAGATTGTGGAGGTGAATCCGTCAGCTGCTGCATTCTTCCAGCATTTTACCGAACCAGAAGCGGCCCAAAGCCCTGACAAAGCATCCGGCAACAAGCTGACAAACCGTGATTTCACCAAATACTCGGCCTTTCTTCACAGCCAATCATTATGGCAGGAGGGCTTAACGCAAAGAAAAAACGGCAGCGTTGAACTGGAGCTGGACACCCTTGATGGAGCCAAACACTACTACGAAATTGATCTGCATCACTTTATCAACGACCGACACCATTATTCCGGCAGTGTCTCGGTGATCCGCAACGTAACCAGCTCCCGGCTCGAGCGCCAGTCCCTGAAACGACAGGCCGAGATGGATCGGCATATTCAGGTGCTTAACAAACAGGCCTACATTGATTACGTCAATGCGTCAGTCGCCGACCCGGTTTCCTTATTGATTATCGATATTGATAAATTTAAGGCCGTCAATGACCAGTATGGCCATCCAGTTGGGGATGTTGTCCTCTTAAAAGTGGTGGATGCCATCAAGCAGTGTATCCGCAAAGACGATCTGGTCGGCCGGATTGGCGGAGATGAGTTCAGCCTGACCCTTTTGGGCTGTGGCAAAGAACAGACCCAGGCCATCATCCGGCAGATTCTTAAGCAGGTTCAAAAAGAAACCGCCGATGTGCTCCATGAAAGGGTCACCGTCAGCATCGGTGCCATAACCGATCAGACCTTGCCGGACCACCATTTTGAAACGCTTTATCAGAAGGCGGACGAGGCCCTATATGCGGCCAAAAAAGCCGGTGGTAATCAGGTGGTATTTTATGAACACTAAAAAACGGCCTGATCCAATCAACCCTGCCGGACCGCCCCCTTGAAACCCCATCTCAAAAACGGGGCCTTTCACTGGTGCCGAAGGCGGCCGCAACCAATGCGACAACATCAGATTCCCCTATACGAGTGCCTGCTGCCACGAATGCCGGTCAATCGGGACTCTATTGATTGACAATCTCGCTGATTTTGGCATACAGGTCATTTTCGTCCTTCATCAGATGTCCCTGGGGAAAGATGGTTGTCATATAATGCTGGGCAAACGGAAAACAGCATGCTTCAAAGGGTTTCATCTGAGAATTGATGAAGCCAAAATCAAGTTGCCTGATCTCGATTTGATCGACTTCAATATGTTGGGCACACTTCATTTCCATCGGATCAAAGATGAGTCCGAAGGGATCATTGCCGTTGTTGTCAAGCTCTCCGGCATAATCAATTGATAAATTACCTTCAATCCATAAGCGCTGATTCAAGAAAACGCAATTATACTGATTGATATCAATGATCAAATCCATTCTGGTGGGGCTATCCTGACCTTCAATATCACAAATCAGCTTGCCATTATAGGTGGTTGTAAAAACCGATTTCTGTAAGGTGGAGGGGAGAAAACCTTGGCCCGGATCATAGTGAAAGGTATTGGATTCGTAGTCACAGATCACCCAGGAAATTAAATTGGTCGTTTTGTTCCGGGCAATCACATACAGCTCATATCGCGAACCCCAAAAAACACTCGTATGAACATTAAAACACCCGATGATTGCGCAATGCTTTTATCAGAGTGATCAAATATCGAAATCGGTACGAGCTCATAGTTATCGGGGATGTATTCTTTAACCTGTTCTGGAGTAATCTCATAGGCTAAAAACAAACTGTAGGGTTCAACCACAAAGCCCATGTATTGATTATTTTTGGTATTTTGTTTAATAATGAAATTTTGGATGAATTTAGGTAGTTTCATCAGTTTTTGAGCGTTGTTAAAAGTCATCGCAATTCCGTCCGGGGTAATCTTTTTTTCAGTTTCCTTGATAAACTCGATTATTTCGTTATTCATAGCTAACCACCATTTTCACTTTGCAATTGCAAATATTTGATTTTAATTAATATAATTGACAACAAACGACGCTTTTTTCTACTTATTGGATTAAAATATATATTAAATAGAAATATTTGTCAATGGCTGAATATCAGCACTGTGGCCAGCCCATTTCCCTGGACTTTTCCGTGGCTTGGGTCAATCAGACCAGTGCGGCCATACCGTTTTTGTAAATGATGTTAATCTTGATTTATTCATTGATCTTTACAATCAGATGCGGTAAAATTACAACAATAATAAAAAAAGGAGTGATCATTAAGTGAATGATGAACCTGACGAGACGCCTAGGATTAAGAATTAACCTGGCGCCCCAAATTAAAACCGTGTTGAGTACGATTAAGTCGCTAATTCTACCATCGCAGACCTCGACGCAGTATTTTAAGTGCTGTTTTTTGTGGTCTTTTTTAGTATTATAAATTTGAAGAAAAATCATGTCTTTATAAACCGTTTTTCAGCTTATCTGAGAAACGGTTTTGTTATCGATCGAACCCCGTCTGGTGTTCACATATAATCGATCAATGCGAAGTGAATTAAGTTGAACAATGATTACTATCAGTGCAATTTCGCAATTACCGATCACAAATAAAAATTGGAGGAATAAATGGAATCCCCTTATGACAAAAAAAGACAGTTTATCATCAATGCTGTCTACATTCTTTTAGTGGTGGCGATTGTGTATCTCATTTTTGAGTATGCAATTTCGTTACTAAGCCCTTTTATCCTGGCTTTCCTGATTGCATATCTGCTTAAAGGCCCGGCCAAAGCAATTTCGGAATGGACCCGGTTGCCAAACAAACTGGTATCGTTTGTTCTGGTTCTGGTGTTTTACGGTGGTGCCGGGATTCTGGTTGCCCTGGTGGGAGTTAAATTAATCTCAACCCTGACGCAAACCATCAGTGCCTTACCCGATATCTACGAGTATCAGCTCAGACCCTTTCTGCTGACCACTTTTGACGGGATAGAACAAACCGTCTTTCTGATTGATGCGGCCCTGGTTGACGTCTTGAATGCGGCATCGGAACAGCTGGTCAATTCCCTGGGGGATAATGTCACCAGTATCTCCTTGGCCTTTGTGGCCTTCTTATCAGACCTGGCCGGGTCGCTGCCGGCTTTTTTAATCAAAATGCTCTTGATGGTCATTGCCACCTTTTTCATGGCGGTTGATTACGAAATGCTGTCAGCCTTTGTTTTCCGGCAGTTTTCCGAGAAAGCCAATGAGATTTTCCAGACTATTAAAAATTACATCGTCAATACCCTCTTTGTGGTGATCCGGTCCTATGCCCTGATTATGTCAATTACCTTTGTTGAACTCTCCATTGGACTTTCAATTGTCGGGATTGACAACCCCATTCTGATTGCCTTTTTTATTGCCATCTTCGATATTTTACCCGTGCTGGGAACCGGTGGGATAATGATCCCCTGGTCGGTGATCACCCTGCTTCAGGGTAACTATCAGACGGCGCTGGGCTTGATCCTGGTTTATGTTTTTGTGACAGTCATCCGCAATATTTTAGAGCCTAAAATCGTCGGCGGTCAATTGGGCCTGCACCCGGTGGTGGCCTTAATGAGCATGTTTATCGGTGTTAATTTACTGGGGGTTCTGGGCCTGTTTGGTTTTCCCATTGCCCTGTCACTACTGAAACATTTAAATGATGTGGGAACGGTAAAGCTCTTCAAATAAAGCCCTTGGCCGCCAAAAAGAAAAATCACTCCAGCAGTTAAGGTTAAATGGTTTAGTCATTGGCATGCACCAACCTGGCGCAGCGACCCAAATATAGAAAACCACTAAGCACCGATCCTGGTTAATAACGATGCCGTAATTAAAACAAAGTCATGGATTAAAATCAATCCATGACTTTGTTTACGTTTTAACTCATTCATTATTATCTGGAATTGTTTCATTATCTGGCGATTTGTGTTCTTTTCTGATAGCTGCGAACCACACACGACAGGCTGAAACAAATCACAAAATAACCAACTGCCAACACCGCAAAGATCATAAAAACTTCAGGTGTCGTCGTATAGCGTCCCATAACCACAAATCCGCTGCGAGTATACTCGGGAATTGCAACAACCTGCAAGAAAGAGGTATCTTTAACAGTTGTAATGACCTGCGAAAGCAGGGAAGGCACAATACTTTTAAAACATTGGGGCAAAACGATGTAGATTAATGTTTGGATCAGCGTAAACCCCTGAGATGTAGCGGCTTCAAACTGGCCCTCGGCGATTGAGTTTAAACCGCCACGGACAATTTCTGCAATAACCGCTGAAGTGTATAAAGTCAAAGCTAATCCGCCACGAATGACAATGGTGCCATAGGGAATCATAAAGCAACACACCAGAATCCAGAGCAGTAAGGGTGTATTTCGAAACATTTCAATATAGAAGCCAGCCAATTTGCCCAAAAAGCGCTTTTCATACGTTCGCAGCAAAGCCAGTATGGTTCCAAAAATAATCGAGATAATAACAACCGATACTGAAATCGCTATGGTTAACGCCATGCCTTTGGCTAAGAATTCAACATTTGAAGGCGTAAATACATTTTTAAAAACGTCTAACATGTTACGGCCTCCTCACATGGATCATAGAGAGTACGGGTCGTGTCATTGCGTTTGAGACGTTCTTCATATTTTCTTGCCCAGGTTGCCAATGGGAAACAGAGCATAAAATACAAGAGACCGGCAAAAACATAAGATGGCCCATAATCAAGACTGGATGATGCCCATGAATCAGCCATATACATCAGATCAAAACCAGAAATCATCGCCAGAACGGAAGTGTTTTTAATCAGGTTGACGGCCTGATTGGTAAGCGGTGGCAGAATAATCTTAATTGTTTGGGGTAGAATAATATAGCGCATATACTGAATATAAGTAAAACCCTGGGACTTGGCCGCTTCGACTTGTCCCTCCGGAATGGAAGTAATTCCCGTCTTAACAACTTCGGAAACATAAGCACCATGATAAACCCCTATGCCTAGAACCCCAATTACAAACACACTTAGCCGCAGTCCCGCAATGGCCAGACCATTATACAAAAAGAAAACCTGAATAACCAGGGGAGTGTTTTGAAAGAACTCAACATAAATCCTTGCGATCCCACGCATTACTTTATTGTTTGAAGTTGAGATAACGCCAAAGATAATACCCAGAACAAGAGCAAGTATCAAGGCGAGGGCTGCGACCTCAATGGTTCGCAGAAACCCTTCGCCAAACATTTGCCATTCTCCAAACATCTTCTCCCAACGCCATAAGGCAAAAGGATTAGAACTATTCATTAATAATTAAGTCCCCATTTCGTGATCAGGCCTTCAATGGTGCCATCTTCTAACCATCCGTTGATATAGCCGTCAACTGCTTCAGTCAGAGCTATGTTATCAAGTTTTGAGGTAACACCATATTGTTGCGGTGAGAAGCGGTCTGGCAAGATCATGGTCGTATCGTCAACATAGCCACCAAGAATTGAACCATCGACACAGAAAGCATCAACGCGTCCAGAGTCTAAAGCTGCCTTGATCTCTGGATAAGTCGCATATTCTGAGAATGATACCGTAATCCCTTTTTCATCGGCAACTTTTTGAACAGCATCTTTGGAGGTCGCACTTTGAGCAACACCAATTACTTTGCCATTCATGTCAGCTAAACCTTTGAATCCGGCATCTTTTTTAACGAGCAGACCAACCGCATCTTCATAATACGGGGTCGAGAAGTTGTAAGTTAATTTTCGTTCGTCCGTAATCGTAAAGGTTGCAATAACAAGATCGACTTCGCCATTGTCAAGTAATGGACCACGGGTTTTAGCCGTTACCGGTGTTAATTCATAAGCATTTTCATCGCCGAGAATTGCTTTGGCCAACAGCTTGACAAGATCAATTTCAAACCCTTCGATTTCACCAGTAGTGGTGTTACGCAGCCCAAAGTTGGGAACGTCTTCTTTAACACCGACACGTAAAACACCGGCTTTAACAACTGCGTCCAAACTACCATCAGTGGTAGCATTGTCCTTTGAACCAGTTGACGACGAACAGGCTGCCAAGGTAAACACCAGGCATAAAACAAGCAGAGCAGAGAGTACCTTTTTCATAGTCATTTTCCTCCTAAATATAAAATATAATAACTAATATCGCTTGCGACATTAGAAATTAACGCAGAATCTTACTGAGAAAGAGTTTTGTTCGTTCCTCGGTTGGGTTTTCAAAGAAATGTTCCGGTTTTCCTTCTTCCACAATCCGGCCATCGTCCATAAAGATGACCCGATCGGCAACCACCCGGGCAAAACCCATTTCATGGGTAACCACTACCATGGTGATGTTTTCCTTTGATAACTTGATCATGACATCCAACACTTCCTGAACTGTTTCCGGATCCAGCGCTGATGTTGGTTCATCAAAAAGGATAATCTTTTTTTCAGTTGCCAGGGCTCTGGCAATAGCGACCCGCTGTTGTTGTCCCCCGGACAAGGTTGCCGGATAAGCATTTTCTTTTTCACTCAAGCCAACAATCGCCAAATATTTACGGGCTTTTTTGATGGCTTCTTCTTTGGACAGTTTTTGCAGTTTGATCGGTGCCAGGGTCAGATTTTCCAGCACGGTTTTATGGGGATACAAGTTAAAACTCTGAAATACCATCGCCGATGTTTGTCGCACCAGTTGAATTTTATTTTTTTGCGTAAGTTCTTCACCATCGATAAAAACATGCCCGGAAGTAGGTGCTTCCAGAAAGTTCATACAACGAACGGTGGTACTCTTGCCCGAACCTGACGGTCCGATAATTACTAATTTTTCACCCTCTGCAACCTCCAGATTAATATCTTTTAACACATGGTGTTCACCAAAATACTTATTCACATCTTGAAGTTTAATCAATTATTCTTCCTCCAAATCTAATGTCAATAGCCAAAAAAAGAACTTCCATAAAATATACGCACTGTGTTATAGTATATTTGAAGCTCCCTCGCTACATAAATTATTTTTAAATATAAAAAACCCTTTTACAATAATATTATGAAGAAGAGCTTTTGTCAAGCGTTTAAAAAGTTGCACTATTAAGAACGTCAATGCTCAAAAGAACTGAATATGCGATTCGGTTTTGGGTATAAAGGGGTATAATCAAATATAACTTAGAGTGAATACAACTTAGAGTGGAAAGAAGGCAGCAAAATGGGTGAGAAAATAACAACCGTTCAGTACAAAGGCAATTTAAATGAGGTTTATCGAGTCGCTGACAAGGGCGTCGGCAATGCTTATAACGAGTATGTTATTCGGACTAAAGACGATGATCCAGTTGAGCTGGCAAGAATTAAGTTTCAAAAAGGAGCCAGAAACGAACCCATATCGGAAGTCGGCGTCATTGATTCTGATTTGCTTGAGATTGTCAGAGATCGCTTAAAGCTATTCCAGGAAGGGGAGTTTGAGTGTACTGAGAATGCGATGGCCTTGGTACATATTGAGACAGCGATCATGTGGTTAAACCGTCGGGTGGAAGATCGGATCAAACGTGATGTCATCGGAACCCATAAGAAATAACTATACGCAACGACGACGAAGGTTGGCTATCGGGTTAAAACCCCAGTGGCCAACTTTTTGAATGTGTTGCTATAAAATTAATCAGGTTAATAGATTCAATACCGACGCATATAACTCCTGGGTATTTTCTTTCCAGCGATTACAGATGTCCAGCGCCAGTTTCAGGGTCGGGGCATTTAAGGCGATCTCCATTAAAACCATATTGTTTTCCTGAAGTTTTAGTTCCACCAGATAGTCGGTTTCGCCCAATTTCTGGTAGTTGGCAGTAATTTTTACTTCTTTAAAAATCTTGGCCCGGTTTTCCTTTAAGTAAAGATCAATCATCTCGGCAATATAAGTGGGGATTTTATCGTGAAAAACCGTCAGCGTATCCTTGCCCATGGGCGTTAAGCTCAATACTGATTTACCGTCATATTCCAGCGTTGAAAGAAAATCGTCCTTGATCAGATCGTCAATGTAGAGTTGGATATCAAAATAACCAATCTGCAGGTTTTCAATAATGATCAGAGCAATCTGCTCCCGGGTTAACGCGGTTTTGATTTTTTGTAGGACATAGAGTATGATTAATTTATCTTCAGCCTGTTGCGAAGAATTAAAGAGCATAAATATCACCACCTTTGTTTTGTAATGCTATTGTAACACATCAATGGGTGAATTTCCCTATTTCTGTGTAAAAAAGAGGAGAAAATGAAAAAAGAAATCTGCAGTCATCAGTCCGATGCCCTCAATCACACCATTAATCACCTGGGGCAGTCCCTGGGTGCCACGGCCGTCGGCTTTTCTGATCTGTCCATTCTACCGGAGCAAAAACGGATGGGCTTTAACCGGGCCATCACGATTCTTATCAAACTGTCCAATGGCATTTTAAATCAGATCGGGGAGGAGCCGACCCAAACCTATTTCAGCCATTACCGCAGTGTCAACCGTCTGCTCGATGATATCAGCCTGCGGCTGCTGCTCAGTCTGGAGGCCCTTGGTTATCCAAGCGTGGCGATTCCGGCGTCCCAGTCGGTGGCCGATCCTAATGATTCGTTTACCGGCGCCTTCTCCCATAAAACTGGTGCCGTGCTGGCGGGGCTGGGCTGGATCGGCCGCAGTGCCTTGTTTATCCACCAGCGCTACGGCCCCCGAGTACGGCTGTCCACTATCCTGACCAATGCTCCTTTTAATGTCGGCGACCCGGTGACCGAAAGCGGCTGTGGCAGCTGCCGGGTCTGTGTCACGGCCTGTCCGGCCCAGGCCATCGAAGGGCAGCTGTGGACCCCGGGGATGGCCCGTAACCAGCTTTACGATGCCTTTGCCTGCAGCCAGCAGATGAAGGAGGCCTATCAGCATATTGGCCGGGGAGCGGTCTGCGGCCTTTGCATGGTTCGCTGTCCCATCGGCCAATAATTGCGAAAAATTCTTAAAGAGGTTTTTTTTTCAGTGAAAGTATTATATAATAGGTAAGGAGAACTGCCGGCTGGTTTTGCTGGCAGTTTTTAAATTGTAAAGAAAAAGAGAGAGCGATTGAAAAAGTTTATTATAGAGGCTGTTGAAAAAGACAGCATTTTCAGCGAAATGGATGTTACCCCCGGGGACTGTCTGCTATCAATCAACTGCATGCCGGTCACCGATATTCTCGACTACCGCTATCTGATTGCCGATGATTGCTTAGAGGTGGAAATCGAAAAGCCGGATGGGGAGATCTGGGAGCTGGATATTGAAAAAGAATATGAGGACGATCTGGGGGTGGTTTTTCCCGAAGCAATGATCGGCACTAAAACCTGCAAAAATAATTGCGTTTTCTGCTTTATCGATCAGCTGCCGCAGGGCATGCGGGAAAGCCTTTATGTCAAAGACGACGATGAGCGGCTGTCCTTCTTAACCGGCAACTACATCACCATGACCAACCTGACCCCGGATGAACTAAACCGGATTATCCGCTACCGGATCATGCCGATGAACCTGTCGATTCATACCACTAATCCCGAACTGCGGATTAAAATGCTTAAAAACCGTTTTGCCGGGGATGTGATGCGTTACCTGGAAACATTTTATGAAAATGGCATTTTGATGAATGGTCAGATTGTGCTGGTACCGGATTATAATGACGGCCCCGAACTGGAAAAGACACTTAATGAACTAAAGCGCTTTTACCCGGTGCTGCAGTCGGTGTCGGTGGTGCCAGTGGGCCTGTCCAACCACCGTCAGGGTCTCGCCGAGCTCCGGCTTTTTACCCGGGATGAAGCCCGGCAAACCCTGGCCCTGATCGACGCTGTTCATGGTGAAATGGAAGCCCAGCATGGTGATGGCTTTGTCTATCCCAGCGATGAGTTTTACCTGCTGGCCCAGAGCCCAATTCCCGACAGTGATTATTATCACGGTTTTCCCCAGATTGAAAACGGGGTGGGGATGATGGCTGATTTTAAAACGTCTCTGACTGAGGCCCTGGCTAATTTAAAAACCCTAAAAACCCGCAATCAGCCTAAAAAAATCGGGCTGATCACCGGCACTGCCGCGGCCACGTATCTGGACGAACTGGCGACTGCCATCACAGCCGCTGTGCCCGGGCTGACGCTGACCGTTTTCCCAATTACCAACCACTTCTTTGGGGAAGCCATTACCGTCTCTGGCCTGGTCACTGGCACTGATATCCTAGCTCAGCTAAAAAATCAGCTCGCCGACGATCCCTGTGATCTACTGCTGCTACCAGAAAACGCTCTGCGCAGCGGCAGTCATACCCTGCTCGATGACTGGACCCTGGAAAGTCTCAGCGATGCCCTGGGCGTCAAAGTTGCCAGTGTTCCCCTTGATGGTCAGGCTCTGCTTGACCACTGCACCACGTGAATCAGGCCAAACCAATCAGCTAGCAACTATACACCAAAAAAAGCTCAAAGCACTTTTGTAATTTTCGCAAAATGATAATAAATGAAATGAGGAAGAATTATGCCAAAACCTATCGTCGCAGTGGTGGGCCGTCCCAATGTGGGCAAGTCCACCCTGTTTAATAAATTAGTCGGCGAACGAATCGCCATTGTCGAAGACACCCCCGGGGTAACCCGGGACCGGATCATTGCCGACGCTGAATGGCAAAACCACCACTTCACCCTGATTGACACCGGCGGTATTGAACCCCACACCAAGGATGACATCCTCTTGCAGATGCGGGTTCAGGCCGAGGTGGCCATTGATATGGCCGATCTGATTGTCCTCCTGGTTGATGGTCGGGAAGGGATGACTGCCTCCGATCTGGAAGTCGCCAATATGATCCGTAAACACGACAAGGATGTGATACTGGCCGTTAATAAAGTTGACAGTCAGAGCCTGGAAAACAACGTCTTTGAGTTTTACAACCTCGGTATCGGTGAACCGCTGGCCATTTCGGCAGAACAGGGGTTGGGACTGGGGGATTTTCTCGATGAGATCATTAACCGCGTCAAGCGTTATTACGATGAAGACGAGTCCGAAGATGAGCGCCTGCGGGTGGCCGTCATCGGCAAGCCCAACGTCGGCAAATCGACCCTGATTAACAAGGTGCTTGGCGAAGATCGGCTGATTGTCAGCGATATTCCCGGCACCACCCGGGATGCCGTCGATACCAGCGTCCGCTATGATGGCGAAGATTACGTCCTGATTGACACCGCCGGATTACGGCGCAAGAAAAAAATCTATGAAGATATTGAGCGTTACAGCATTGTCCGGGCCATTGCCGCCGTCGAACGCAGTCAGATCGTCCTGATTCTGATTGACGGCTCCCAGGGCGTCACCGAACAGGATGCCAAAATTGCCGGAATTGCTCATAATCGTTCCAAACCATCAGTTATTATCGTCAACAAATGGGATGCTGTCGAAAAAGACAATAAAACCATGAAAAAGATGGAAGGGGACATCCGCGATGCCCTATCCTTTATGGACTATGCGCCAATCATTTTCATCTCGGCCAAAACTGGACAGCGCCTGGGAAAAATATTTGAAACCATTGAATTTGTAAAGGCCCAAAGCGCCAAACGGATCACCACCGGAAAGGTTAACGAAGCCCTGGCCGAATTTGTGATGATGAAACAGCCTCCCTCCAAACATGGCCGTCGTTTAAAGCTTTATTATGCCTCCCAGGTGGCCATCAATCCACCAACCTTTGTGGTCTTTGTTAATGACATGACCCTGGTTCATTTTTCCTATCAGCGATATCTGGAAAACAAGATTCGCGAAACCTTTGATTTCTTCGGCACCCCGATCCGTCTATTTATCCGGGAACGGGCCGAGTAACAAGCATCTGATAACAAGTATTTGACCGTTTGCTGGAAAAACTCTGATTATGGTGTTTGTGATCTCGGAACCCAACCACAGGATGGGACAGGTATGCAATATCATGGACAAAGATAAACGATTCACATTTTTATGCTGCATAGACCTTCATTCGTTTGAGGGTCTTTTTTTTGTTGTCTGATGGTTGTTTGGTTGACTTCTCAAAAAAGCAAAAGATCGTTTTAAACATCGCATTTTTGTCATATAATAATAGTGTTGTTAGAAAAAAAGCTTTTGCGGAAGGAGAATACCTTGAATCTAATCGATACTTTTCAAATAACCGAGACAGAGGTCATCACCATTACTGGTGGCGGCGGTAAGACCTCCCTGATGTTTGCCCTGGGCCGGGAACTTACTGCCGCTGGCCAGGCCCATGTGATCACCACCACCGCCAAAATCTGTGTGGCCGATGTAAACCCGGCGCAGCTGCTGATTGATCCGGATATCGATACCATTATAGCCGAAATAAAAAAAGACCCAGCCAAAGAATGGATCATTGGCCGGGAAGAAGTCGCCCAGCAGAAAATTGCTGGCTTTGATGATGCCGATCTGTACAAGCTTCATCAGGCGCTATCCCCACTGGTAATTATTAATGAAGGAGATGGTTCCAATCGCCGCCCCTACAAATTCTATGCCGACTACGAGCCAGCCATTCCGACCCTGACCACCAAAATCATTCATGTGATGGGAGCTGAAACCTTTAAGCGACCAATCGATGAAACCCTATTTCATCGCTCCCAGCTGTTTGATGGGGAAGAGCTGTTTTTTGATGAAACGGCCTTAAAACGGACCCTTGCAACCTTTTCTCGTACCAAGCTTGATCCCCACTTTGGACCGGCTGTTGATCGCATTCTGCTGATCAATAAAGCCGATGGGGCGCATCTTGAGGATGCCCGACAGATGGCGGAAATTGGTAAAACGATTTTTTCCTTTTGTTTTATCGCCTCCCTGAAAGAAGGCTGGATCAAAGGCTGCTGATAAGAGATAAAAAAGTGCTAACTGCAATTTTCAGACTGTCAAAAAGCTAACCAGTACCGACAATTGTGTATCATGTTGTGACCTAGGAACAGACCCTACGCATCGGAGCGGACAACAGATTGACAAGGGTCTGACCCCTTGGTCATTGGTCGGTACGGTAGTTTTTCGACAACCTCAAAAGCGCTGTCAGCACTTTTTTTATTAGGAAAGGGTGGGCCAGTTCAGGACTTTAAATACTGAGGGCTTTATTGCTGATGCGGTCAGCCAGATTCTTGACCTTTTCCTCAATTTGAGCAATAATCGCCAGAAATTCGGCGTCACTTTTGCCGGAGGGATCATCCAGTCCCCAATCTTCAGTATAGCGGCTGGGCAGGTAGGGGCAGACGACATTGCAGCCCATTTTGATGACAATTTCAATCGGTGGCAGATCTGTCAGCAACTTGGAGTGCTGGGTCGCTTCCATATCAATGCCGTAGTGGGCTTTAATCAGGCGGACGGCATCCTGGTTGATTTGCGGTTTGGTCTCGGTGCCGGCTGAATAGCTTTCAAAGACATCACTGGCAAATTTCTTTGCCAGGGCTTCGGCCATCTGGCTGCGGCAGGAATTATGGACACAGATAAATGCAACTTTGGGTTTGTTCATTAATTTCTCCTGTTTGATATAAGCTAAATCGAATCTTTGTAGGTGTTAATCAGATCGATGACGTTTTCCCGGATTTTATAGCGTAAATGGCGTGCTTGTTCCAGCTGCTCCTCCTCAGTACCAGTAAAATCAGCCGGATCTTCAAAGGTCCAGTCGAGGACATTCATAGCCAGCGGAAAAATCGGGCAGCGTTGACCATTTTCCAGGTCGCAGACCTTAACGATTATGGAATAGAGGCGCCCCTCTTTAAAATAATCAAACACCGAATTGGTCGTGTTTTGACTGAGATCATAGCCGACTTCTGCCATCACCTTGACAATCAGGGGATTGATGGTGCCCGGTTCCAGGCCGGCACTTTCGGCGATGAAATAGTCTTTCCCCAAATCATTTAAAAAAGCTTCGGCCATCTGGCTGCGGGCGGAATTATGGACACAGACAAATAGTACTTTAATCATATTTCTGACTCCTTGCAACAAAGATTTGACTGTAAGCATAACATAATTAAAGGATGCCAGCGAGATTGGTTATGTTAAATTTTTAAACTGCTCAGAAACTTTTAAAACAATCAAAACACACCCGGAAGCGGGTGCGATGCTTACCGGGTGTTCTGCTGAATGCTTTAGTTTAGCGATTAATATCGTGAGCAAAATAATTCACTCCTGTAATTGCTCAGTTACTGGCTAATATTTTATCAAGGGCCTGCTGAACGTGTTCGATTTCGGCCTCAATATCGTCCAGATTCTGATATTTCTCATTATGTTTAATATCATAATCGGGAGTCATCACAATTTCGTCATAGAGTTCATACCCCATATCTTCATATGCCATCGACGCACAGGTCGACGGACAGCCATTCAAAGAAATGTATTTTTCATCATCACCGGCCGCTGCAACCTCTGCGAGAATGTTCATGCTGACATGGGGGAGGATGGTGATGTTTTCCTCATCAATAATACCAAAATACTGGGCCACAGTTTTGGTCATCATACTGACATTGCAATGCCCGGGACAGGGATAAATTTTTAATTTCATATGCGTTACCTACTTTCGTGCGGTTTATTTAAAATCCAGGGTTTCAAAATATTCTTCAACAGTTTGATCCATAATTTCCAACAGTGTTGTGATGCCTTTTAACTTTACCCGATAATGCATTTCAACCCCAATTTTTTTATTTTCCAGAATGCCCGCTTCACGCAGAATTTTTAAATGCTGGGAGAGATTTGCCTGACTATAATCAAAAGCAGGCAGAAGTTCACAAACACAACGTGATTGGTCCAGAAGTGATTTTACTATTTGTAAGCGGATGGGATGACCCAGCGCTTTGAATATTTTGACAGAAAGATCTTCGCTATTCATAATTGACCTCTTTTCGATATTTTTAAACTGATTCCACAGCTAAAAGGGTTGACAACGGAATGGGTTTTATAACATTATAAGCAATCACTTATAAAAATGCAAACTTAATCTATTGCCCTTGACACCCATAACCGAGAGGCGTATAATGAATTCAACCATAAGCATTTAATTATATTATAAACGAGGTGGAAGATATGAGTCAAGAATTACCAGGTTTTATTATGTGTGTCTGTACCGGAAAATGTCCTGGCTTTCAAGCCATGGATATTTGGGATTTCATCAACCAGGTACGGGTCGAGTTGCCGGTGGAATACGCCTTTATTCATCCACAACTGTGCGAAGAAGATGGCGATCGTTTTCTGGCTGATTTTTTAAAGTCCCATCGCAAAGTAATCATTGGCGCCTGTGCCCCCAATATGCAACGGAAAATGTTCAAGGATGCCTTTAAAGAAGCCGGCCTTAACATTGAAGAAGATGCCGTAATGCTGGACATCCGTGATATGACCAACGAAAAAGCCTTTGAAGTGGTAGAAAACAAACTGGAAGAAATGGGATATGAGGTGTAGCCATGAGTGAATCAACTTTTATGGGTGTCGAACGGGATCGGATTGACTGGTCTCCCCGTATTGATTTTTCAAAATGCAACGATTGTATGGACTGTGTGAAATTCTGCCCCCATCAGGTTTTTGAAGTCGATGAGAATGCCAAACCCAAGTTAAAGGTCAAAAACCCCAATAACTGTGTGGTTTTCTGTCGGGCCTGTGCCAAAACCTGTGGTCCGGATGCCATTACCTTTCCGGATAAAACCGAAACCACCAAGATGATCAAAGCCATCCGTAAGGCAGAAAAAGCGGCAGAAAAAGAGGCTGAAGCCAATGAGTGAGTCAATTTGTGTATTACCCTGTAACGGCCTGGATAAATGCGCCGGGGATCTGTCCCGGCGGGTGGCCCTGGAGCTGGCCCAGTCAGCAGAAGTAGCGCTGATCTGTCCGGTGTTATTAAATCAGAACCGCAGCCGCTACGAAAAAGCCCTGGCCGCTGGCGATTTAACCGTCATCGATGGCTGCAATACCCGCTGTGCCAGTAAACTGGCTGGCGATCTGGAACTGGCCATCAAGGACAAAGTCAATGTCAGTGAAGTCGCCAAAACCCTGGATATCAAACTGGGGGTCGACATTCAGGAAAATGATGACACCCGGGCGGTTGTCCAGGCTGTCTTGGCAAAAGTAAATAGTAGTGCCGCTGATCAGGCGGAGTCGGAGTTTATTGAACCGGAAGCGGTTGAGTATAACAGCTTTTCCCATGGAAAATTTATTTTCAAGGTCCCCCAAAGCAATTATTTCTTCAATGAAAACGACTGTTGGGTGACCGTGTCCGGAAATATGGCTCGGGTGGGGGTCAGTGATTATGTACAACAGAACCTGTCAGACATTCTCTATGTCGACCCGCCGGAAATCGGCGATGAGTTTGAACAGTTTGACGATTTAGGCAGCATCGAGTCCAGCAAAGCGGTATTCGAAATTATTTCACCGGTTTCTGGTACTGTGGTGGCTGTCAATAGCAGTTTAAATGATGCCCCGGAACAGGTCAACGAAAGTCCCTACGAAAAAGGCTGGCTGGTGGAAGTGAAACTCCGTGATTTTTCCGAAGATCAGGATCTTCTCCACGATTGCCCGGCCTATTTTGAATTTTTACAACGAAAGGTAGCAGAAATCGATGTCTAAAATAAAAGTAATCCCCTGCAGCGGAATTGGCAAAGTATTTGGTTTACTGGCCAGAGAATCGGTATTAATGGTAACTGAGGAAAAGTGTCCCAACGACACCGAGACCCTCTGCCTGGCCCATGTGGTCACCGGTGATGATGAGGTCGTGGCCAAGATTAACGGCAAATCCTGCATCACCATGGATGGTTGTGCCAAATACTGCGCTAAAAAAAGTGTCGAAGAAACCGGCGGCGTTGTCGTTAAAAGTCATAAGGTTCCCGATTTTATGAAAGCCCATCGCGGCGAAGAACATGGTACGGGAACTGCCCTTACTCAAGACGGTTGGAACTATGCCGAAGAACTGGCCGAAATTTTAGCTGCTGATGTTAAAGAAATAAAAGGTGGGGGTGACTTGCTATGATAAACAATAAAATTGGGATTATTTCCTGCAGCGGTGAAGAGTGCCTGGGGGGGACCATTTCCCGGCTGGCAGTGCGTAAAATGATGGAAGAACTCAAACCGGGGATGGTATCGACCCTTTGTCTGCCCTTATTTATCGCTGGTGATGGCGGCGAACGGGAATTTGCCGAAAAATATCCGACCATCGCCGTCGATGGCTGTTCCAAATGCTGTGCCAAACGGGCCATTGAAAAATACAGCAATCAGGTTGCTGGTAGCGTCGATGTGGCCGAGATTATCGGCGAAGACAAAGCCCTGGAAAAGCCCTTGTCGACCCGTCATCTAACCGACGAACACCATGAGTATGTCAACAAAACCGCTGCTATAACCTGTCAGATATTTGACGATATTTTAGCCAAACAATAACAAAACCATCATCAAAAAAGCCAGATCATTGACAAAGACGATCTGGCTTTTGGGTTAAGATGATTATTCTGGTTTAACGGACTCAGTCGGTTTCATAACCCAGCAGCTGCAGATGGGCTTCGAGGCTTAGATAATTGGGAGCATATTCATCCTCTTTCATCAGGCTACACTGGTTCAGCCGACAGCTGCCTAATATCAGTTTGGAGGCAAAGGCCATGCAGGAACCCTGGCCACAGACCTTACAGCCGATTTTCTTGGGCAACAATTTATAAAGCTGTATCGCACTGGGGCGCTCCCGGGTTTCCTCATTGGGTTCAATATTTTCTCGATTCGACCAGGTGTCATTGATCAGATTATAAATATGATCGATCATTTCATAACATTGGGCTTCATTGGTTAACTGGGTACAGGTAAGATTGCGATCGTGGATATTGATAATATGACTGCCGATCTTATAGGTAAAGGTTTGGGCCGACGGAATATAAAGGCCGGTTTTAATCACCGTATTGAGATAGGGCATGACGTCAGGAACCGGATTGCTGAGCTTCGCCCGAAATTTAATCCGACCGCCCCCGGTGGTGCAGGGTTTGATGTAAATAAGACTGATGGTTTCGAGGTACATTAGTTATTCTCCTTTAAATATGATTTCAAGCCATTAACCAGGGCATCGATATGCGCCGGTTCATTGAAATAGCCAATCCCGATGCGACAGCTGCCCCGGCTCACCGTCCCAATCAGACGATGGGCACTGGGGGCGCAATGTAAGCCAGCACGGATCATCACCTGACATTCCTGATCCAGATAAAAGGCGATTTCTTCGGGGACGTGACCTTCGAGATTAAACGGAATCACGCCAACACTTTTGGAAGAATCCCGGGGACCGTAAATTTCGATTCCCGGCACCGTACTTAACGCATTGAGGGCATAATCCATCAGAGCATCCTCTTTATGACGGATTGTCGCCAGGCCTTCAGCCTCAAGAAACGAAAGTGCGGCCCCCAGACCGATGATGCCGCTGACATTCATGGTACCGGCTTCCAGATGGTTGGGATAATAATCCGGCTGGTATTCATAGGCTGAATCTCCGCCGGTCCCGCCGGAGATAAGGGGATGAATTTCAGCCTCGCAATTGACAACCAGGCCGCCGGTACCCATTGGCCCCAACAGGCTTTTGTGGCCGGTAAAGGCCAGCAGATCGATATTCTGGGCCTGGACATCAATGGGAATCACCCCCGCCGTCTGGGCGGCATCCACCAGAAAAAGCAGGTTCTGCTTGCGGGCTAAAGCGCCGATCTCGCCAATCGGTTGAATTGTTCCCAGTACATTGGAAGCATGGGTAAAAACAATCATCCGGGTTTCCGGCGTGATCGCCGCTTCCACATCCTCGATCGCCGTTTCGCCCTGAGCCGTGGCCGGAACCACTGAAATCGTAATGCCCCGATCCCGCTCCAGGGTTTTCAGACAGCGCCAGACAGCATTATGCTCCAGCGCACTGGTGACGACATGATCGCCAGGTTTTAAAATACCCTGAAGGGCCAGATTTAACGATTCCGTAACGGAAGAAGTAAACACCACTGTTTTGGGGTCGTTGTGGTTGAACAATTTGGCCAGACTTTTTCTGGTCTGATAAACCAGGCCATCGGCCAGAATCGCCTTTTCGTAGGAGCCGCGTCCAGAAGTCCCGCCATTATTGACAATATAATCATAAATCGCATCAGGAACGGCCAGTGGCTTGGGAAAGGTGGTGGCCGCATTATCCAGATAAATATCCATATATGTCTCCTTCTATAATCATTTAATAATATCCTTAGTTATCTCTTTTATCATAAGCGCTAAAAATAAATTCGTCAATAAATTTAACAGGTAGAATTTGGGTTGATTAAAATCGGATTTCCATGATTTTACTTAAAAACAGGGCAAGAAATTAACAGTTGACATAATTGGGAGAAAAATAGATCATATCAGTAACCGTAATTTTATGACGGCACTGGCTTCATTATCGTTACATAAATATTTCAGACAAATACAAGGAGATACCATGAAAATTACAATTATTGGTGCTGGCCCCGGTGGCTATGAAGCTGCCATTATGGCAGCTAAGTTAGGGGCAGAAGTGACCGTTGTCGAAAAAAACAGGGTCGGGGGAACCTGCCTCAATGTGGGCTGTATTCCAACCAAGGCCTTACTGGCTTCGGCCGATGTATTGACGACCTCGTTGGAAGCTGAGAAATTCGGGGTATTTAATGAGCATACTTTTGCCGATCTAAATCAGGTAATCGAACGCAAAGACAAGCTGGTATCCGGTTTGGTTAAGGGAATTGAATTTCTTTTTGAATCAAATGGGGTTACGCTGGTGCGAGGGACTGGCCGACTGATCGATGCCCATACCGTCAGCGTCGAGTTAATCGATGGCGGGCTTGAAACCCTGGTCAGTGATAAAATCCTACTGGCCACCGGGTCCGTCCCGATCTGTCCGGAACTGTTTCACTATGATGGTGAGCGGGTAATTACCAGTACCGAGGCCCTGTCACTGCAACAGCCGCCCAAATCGATGATTATTGTTGGCGGCGGCGTCATCGGTTGTGAACTGGGGCAGTTTTTTAGTCGGATGGGGACCCAGATCACGATTGTCGAAATGGCCCCACAGCTGCTGCCCTCCGAGGATGAGGATGTCGCCAAACAAGTCATGCGGCAATTCAAACGAGAAAAAATAAAAGTCATCACCGCCAACAGTGTGTCCAATGTGGCGGTTTCCGACGCTGGAGTCGTGGTGACATTGGCAGATGGCAAAACCTTAGCAGCCGAAATGCTGTTGCTAGCCATTGGGCGGGCCAGCTTTGCAAGTGGACTGAATCTGGAAGCATTGGGAATCGCTGTTGATCCCAGGGGGCATATTGAAGTTAATGATCATCTGGAAACCAGTGTTGCCGGTATTTATGCCGTCGGTGATCTGATTAACAGCCCATATTTGGCCCATGTCGCCTCAAAAGAGGGGATTATTGCCGCCGAAAATATGCTGGGGCACAATAAATCCGGCGCCCATAAAGCGATCCCCCGATGTGTTTATACCGACCCCCAGGTTGCCGCAGTCGGGTTAACCGAAAAAGAAGCCCAGATTAAGGGGATCAAGTATAAAACCGGCAGTTTTGATTTCCGATCACTGGGTAAAGCCCAGATCATCGGGAAAATTCAGGGCCAGGTTAAAATTATTGTCAATCAGGAGGATGTGATCATTGGGGCCTCGATTATCGGACCAGAGGCCACCGACCTGTTGGCCGAATTGACCATGGCCGTCCACCTCGGCTTAACGGCAGAAGTTCTTGGGGAGGTGATTCATCCGCACCCGACCCTGTCCGAAGCGATCATGGAAGCCCTTCATGATGTCCATGGAAAATCAATTAATAAAGTTAAGATGCGTTTGTAAAAATTTTAAAGATATTTAAGATGAGCAAAAAACGCTTGACTTAGTTACATGAATGAATTATCATATGATTAATAAGACATATGAAGATACATTCATATAAGAAAGAAGGATTATCATGTATAAGAATTTTTCACCCGATCAGGTAAGCTTAACAAAATATTTATTCTATACCGGCAAAGGCGGCGTCGGCAAAACCTCCACAGCCTGTGCCACGGCAGTGAGTCTTGCTGATCAGGGCAAGCGTGTATTTCTCGTCAGCACCGATCCGGCGTCAAATTTACAGGATGTTTTTGAAACCGCATTAACCGGTCAAGGAGTACCGATTAAGAATGTCCCCAATCTCGTGGTTGCCAACCTGGATCCGATCCAGGCCGCTGAAGAGTATAAGGAATCAGTCGTTGGCCCTTATCGGGGAAAACTACCCGATGTGGCCATTGCCAGCATGGAAGAACAGCTGGCCGGTTCATGCACCGTTGAGATTGCGGCCTTTAACGAATTTTCCCGCTTCATCACCGATGAAAAAATGAGTCAAGACTATGATTATATTATCTTTGATACCGCCCCCACCGGACACACCCTCAGAATGCTGCAACTGCCATCAGCCTGGGATAGCTTTATTGATGAAAGTACCCACGGCGCTTCCTGCCTGGGGCAGTTATCGGGTTTGACCGAACAAAAGAAAATGTATGAAAAAGCCGTGCGAACCTTATCCGATGGCGACAAGACGACCCTGATACTGGTTTCCCGTCCCGAACCATCGCCACTGGCCGAAGCGGCCAGAGCATCTAAGGAACTCAAAGAAATTGGGGTCGACAATCAAATCTTGATCATCAATGGGGCCCTGGAAAACTTTGACCGGTCCGATGACATTGCCACTGCTTTCTATGGTAAGCAAAAAGATGCCGTTAAAAATATTCCCAACAGCTTAAAAACCCTGGATATTTACACCCTGCCATTACGGGCCTATAACGTTGCCGGGGTCGACAACATTCGTCGCCTGTTTACTGAAGACGACGCGATTGAAGCAGAGCAAGTACAGAAAATCAGCGGATTACCCGGTTTGGAAAACCTGGTCAAAGACCTGGCTGATTCCAACAAAAAAGTCATCTTTACCATGGGTAAAGGCGGCGTCGGTAAAACCACCATTGCCGCTGCGATTGCACTGGGCCTTTCAAAAATGGGCAAAAAGGTTTACCTGACCACCACCGACCCGGCCGGTCATCTCAGTGCCGCAACCATGGGCGGGGAAAATATCACCGTCAGTAATATTGATGAAGCCGAAGAACTCAATAAATATCGGGATGAAGTCATTGGCAAAGCCAAAGCAGCTAACATGAGTCAAGATGACATCGACTATATCATTGAAGACCTGGAATCGCCCTGTACCCAGGAAATTGCTGTATTCAGAGCCTTTGCGGAACAGGTCGAAAAAGCTGAAGATGGGGTGGTTGTCATTGACACCGCCCCCACCGGACATACCCTGCTGCTACTCAACTCTACTGAAAGCTATCATAAAGAAATGCAGCGCTCCAATGCCGATATTCCGGATTCCGTCGTCAATCTGCTACCACGGCTGCAAAACCAGGCCGAAACCGAAGTTGTTATTGTCGCCCTGCCAGAAGCAACCCCAGTTTTTGAGGCCCTCCGGTTAGAAGCCGATTTAAAACGGGCCGGGATTCTGAGCAAATGGTGGGTGATGAACGCCAGCCTGTTGGCTACCGATACCAAAGATCCGTTTTTGCGGGCCAGAGCCAATAACGAACAAAAATGGATTAAGCGCATCGCTGAAGACACCAATGGCAATTACGTGGTTATTCCCTGGAAAAAATAACCAGTCTGTTTTGACAGACAGCAAACTAACGTAATCAAATAAAATTTAATACAAATAAATATAATACAAAAGGAGAAATAAAATGATTATTACAGATGAAGCAAAAGTGGTATTGGAAGAAATGTTAAAAGAAAACGGCCAGGATTCACTCCAGGCAACCCTGCAACAAGGCTGTTGTGGCAGCTCCCTTTATTTTACTTTTACCAATAAAAAAGCAGACGATCAACCCGTTCTTGTTAATGGAATTAACGTGCTGATGGAAGGCGAAGCAGTGCTTAAAACCAATACGGTTACTTTAAAAATAAATGAAGAAGGTAAGCTGGTTGTTGAAGACACCGCCCAGGCTTCTGGTTGCTGTTAATTCAAAAAGTAGTGCGTGAGCATGATGATTATGCGACTTTGCAAAAGGTTGTTTGAGTGTTACCATCATGCAGCTAAATCAAACAACTGCTAGCTTAGATTTGTAAAGAACGTATCTGCCGTCACCGGCCCCCCGTAATGAACTGAAAAAAATGGAGGAAAAAATGACAGTCATCGAAATACTTAAAGTATTGTCGGATACCAATCGTTTGCGAATTCTGAATTTACTTTATGTGCAGGAATTATGTGTTTGCGAACTGGAGTATTTATTAGGTATTTCGCAATCTAATTTGTCCAAACATCTGCGCTTAATGAGCGATGCCGGTTTTTTGGAAAGTCGTCGCGAGAATAAATTTGCCTATTACAAAATCAAAGACCTGCTTTTCGCCGAACATCCCTTTCTGACGGCAATTTTCGAAACAGAATTAGGTAAAGAAGATTTTCTGGTGGCTGAATTAAATAAGCTGGGTCAGTATCGGAACAGCGAATTAACCTGCCACAGTATCACTGCATTGATCGTGTAAATAATGAAATCGATGGGGAAATAAGGTAAGTCGTTATAAACTTTCTAAGCCCCTGTCATTAGGGAGAACAAGAATGAAGCGAGGCAAATATGGAACTGAAACGAATTTATATTGAACTCACAAATCGCTGTAATTTGAATTGTGAGATGTGTTTTCGGCATACCTGGGATACGGTTGAAGGTGATATGGATTTGGAGTTGCTTAAATCGATCCGGGAACAGGTCAAAGAATTTCCCGCCCTGGCGGAAGTTTTTTTCGGCGGGATCGGGGAGCCAACAGTTTACCCCCATTTTAAAGAAGCGGTCGAGTTATTTGAAGACTATAAACTGCTGATGACCAGTAACGGCATCATGACCGAAGAAAATGCTAAAATACTTTGCGAAAAATTTACAGAAGTCTATTTTTCAGCCGATCAGTATCACGAAGATACCCAGGGGGTCAAAGATCAACTGATCAAAACCTTTGAAACCATCTCCAATTATCATAAACAAACCCATTCACCGACGCCGAAAGTGGGGGTGGCCTATGTACTGACAAAAAGCAATGCCGAGGCCTTATTTGACATCATGAAGATGATGCGACACTACGGCTTTCACCGTTTATCGCTTTCTCATCTGCTGCCGATCAATGAAAAAGATGCTGACGATATTTTTTACAACCGCTATGAAAATCCTGAAGGCAAGGCTTATCTGGAGAGAATATTTACTTATCGCGACATAAAAATAAATATCCCGGATATGGAATTAAAAACCGAACGACGCTGTACCTTTATCGATAAGGGCTATATTTATATTGATACCCAGGGGGAAGTGATGTCCTGCTATCGGCTGGCAAACAGTTATGACGAATACGTCTTTGGTGATAAAAAAAGGGTCATCAAACATTCTTTTGGCAATATCAAAGAACGTTCCCTGAAAGAGATAATCGAAGGAAAAGACTATCAGAGTTTTTGGCATACAGTTTATAATAACCAGTACCCCTCCTGCATCGACTGTGATTTAAGGGGCGGCTGCAGCCTGGTGGAAGACACCAAGTACGATTGCTATTTCAACACCCCTTCCTGCGCCGATTGTCTATGGGTTCGAAATTTTGTCCGCTGTCCGTAACCAGACTATCTGGGATCAGAGATGTTAAGCAAAGATTCAAAATAATATATTACGAAATGGAGAAAGAAAAATGAGTAAAGTAGAAATTTATGAGCCAGCAATGTGCTGCTCTACCGGTGTATGTGGACCAGGTGTCGACCAGGAACTATTAAGAGTGGCAACCTTTTTAAATGAACTCGAAGGCGAAGGGAGAAAAATTATCCGCTACAATCTTTCCAGCGATCCGATGGCCTTTGTTACCAATAAAGAAGTCAACGATATCATTGCTAACGAAGGAACAGAAGCTTTGCCAATCACGGTGGTGGATGGGGAAGTCAGACAGAAAGGTACCTACCCATCTAATGCCAATTTTGCAGAGTGGGCAGGCATGACCAGAGAAGATATTATTAAGATGGTTCAGAAATCACAAAATACATCATCAACTGGCGGCTGTTCATGTGGTGGCAGTGGTTGCTGCTAAGTTTTAATACAATTAGCTAAGCTGTCAGCTCGAATTTGATAGCTTGGGTCATGTGATTGAATTTGCATATTTTGTAATAAAAAAGACGTTTAGATGCGTCTTTTTTCTTTTTTTGCGTCTTAAGATGTAATAATGTCAAGTTGCGTGATTAACTTATCTTTAGAAAAAGAGCAGCTTTTTAAAGAAGCTTATCGGGTTCTAACGGTTGGCGTAATCTGATGTAGTGGCTACAGCTGAATTGCCAGCGGCTATCAAAAATGATCTTGCGATGGTAGCCAGATGCATCGCTGGTGCTGAGGATATCGTTACGATCAGGACAATGATGGAAAATACCGGCTTTCAGAATATCAAACTGGTCCCCAAAGATAACAGCAAAGAAATCTTAACAAACTGGTCGCCGGAAAAAAAGATTGACAATTATGTCACATCATTTATTATTGAAGGAAGCAAATAGAATTTTTAAAAATTAGATGTCCACAAAATAAATGTGCATTGACATATAACCCGTACAAAATTCAATTATAAAAATCCCATAAAAAAGCCATTCGTTTTTTTTATTACCACTTATATGTCAAAATATTTTGACATATAAGTGGTAATTTTTGATTTTTTGACATATAACACGTAAAAAACGAAAATTTGACATATAACACGTAAAAAAAGTTAGAATCATTATTATGAACTTTAGTTTCTTTTATAAATGAAATATATATACATAGAAAGCAACTTACATGAAAAAGATCGATTTGATCGTAAATGTCAATTAAACATGATTGTATTGCTTATAAATCATTTCTGAATGTTTGTGAAAGTAAAGATTGATAAAATATGTAGCCAATACCATATTACCCTTCCCGAAACAATGTAACTTTGTCATAAATGTACTCATAGACTTTATACTCGGAGCTGAACATCTTATTTTAAATGAATATATGAACAATTATTCAAATATTGATTGACAATTAGTCCATGAAAGAGGTATAATCGATACATGAATAGCTGTTCATGTATAAATCTTTTAAATGTAAGGGGAATGACATGATTCGTATTGAGAATCCAATCGAACGTTGTGATTGTAATGTAATCCATGAGGATGTTGTAAAGCAAGTTAAGGATAAAATGCCAAAAGAAGAGCTCCTATATGATCTTGCTGAGTTATTCAAGGTTTTTGGAGATTCAACAAGAATCAAAATATTGTGGGCATTAGCTGAAAGTGAGATGTGTGTATGTGACATCGCATTTCTATTGAATATGACACAATCCGCCATTTCACATCAGCTAAAGGTTTTAAAACAAGCAAAACTTGTGAAAAATAGAAAAGAAGGAAAAGTAGTATTCTACTCATTGGATGATGACCACGTTAAGCAAATATTTAATCAAGGGATGGTACACATAAACGAAAAGTAGAAATATAGTTGATAATAAAAAAGGAGGAGATCAATAATGGAAGAATCAAAAATTGAACTTGTTTTAGATGGTTTGGATTGTGCTGTCTGTGCGGCAAAAATTAATGATAAAGCGAACAATATAGAGGGAGTTAAAGAGTCCACGCTTAATTTCGTCTCTAAAATTATGACTATTGAACTGGATAATGCTGATATGAAAGAATCTGTTATTAAACATGTAACGGAAATTGTATATAAGATTGAACCTGATGTCACTGTGTCTGAAAAGTTGCATGATAAATACATTAAAAAGACACTTGTATTAGAAGGACTTGATTGCGCTAATTGTGCTTTGAAAATTGAAGGAAAAATCAAGGAACTAGATAGCATAAAAAACGCCAATGTTGATTTTACAACGGGTAAACTTAATATTGAAACAAGAAATAGAGATCTCGAAACAGCAATAAAAGATATTAAACTTATTGTAAAAAAAATAGAGCCTGATGTAATGGTAAACGAAGAAGCTAAAAAAGCTACCGAGGAACATGTGGAAATTGGTGATGAAAATAGGAAAGAGCTTGTCAAATTAGCAATCGGTGGGGTGTTGTTTGCCATTGCTTTAATATTTACATTCCAAACACCAGTGGAATTTATTTTGTATTTTGTTGCGTATTTGATAGTTGGCGGAGAAGTTGTGTTGCGAGCTGCTAAAGATATAAAAAACGGACAGCTTTTTGATGAAAGTTTTCTGATGTCAATCGCAACGATAGGAGCATTTGCTATCGGTCAATATCCAGAAGGTGTTGCAGTAATGCTGTTCTATCAAGTGGGCGAATTCTTCCAGGATTTGGCGGTAAACAGGTCCAGACGATCGATTGCCGAACTTATGGATATTAGACCTGATTACGCAAATTTAAAGGATGGGGATGATATCAAAATTGTTTCTCCAGAGGATGTGCTTATCGGAGAATATATTATTGTGAAACCAGGTGAAAAAGTACCACTTGATGGAGTTGTTGTTGAAGGGAAATCCATGATGGACACTTCAGCACTTACGGGGGAGTCCGTTCCTCGTGAAGTAGAAGTTGGTAATGAAGTCTACGGAGGGTTCATCAATAAAAACGGGTTATTAACGATTGAAGTTAAAAAAGAATTTGGCGATTCCACGGTATCAAGAATTTTGGAACTGGTTGAAAACGCCAGCAGTCGAAAAGCGCCTACGGAACAGTTTATTACAAAGTTTGCGCGAGTATACACCCCAATAGTAGTAGTAGCAGCTTTAGCGCTTGCGATTATTCCGCCTTTAGTTATCCAAGGTGCAACTTTTTCTGACTGGATTTACAGGTCATTGGTTTTTTTGGTAATTTCTTGTCCTTGTGCATTGGTTATTTCAATCCCGCTGGGCTTTTTTGGTGGAATTGGAGGCGCTTCAAAAAATGGTATCTTGATAAAAGGTGGAAATTATCTAGAGGCTTTGAATAATGTTGATACTGTAATATTTGATAAAACTGGAACCTTGACAAAAGGTGTGTTTAAAGTAACAGAAATTAAAGCGGTCCAAGGCATAACCAATGATGAGCTTTTAATGTATGCTGCATATGCTGAAAATTATTCCAACCATCCCATTGCTCAATCAATTATGAAAGCTTATGGCAAAGAAATTGACAAAGGCGTAATTGAAGCGCATGAAGAACTACCCGGCCTGGGATTAAAGGTTAATATTAAAGGGAAGGAAATTTTTGCAGGTAATGCAAAGCTGATGGCCGATAAAGAAATAGCCATACTGGAAAATGATGAACCTGGAACAATTGTATATATAGCGATAGATCGGAGTTATGCAGGTTCGATTGTCATCTCAGATGAAATCAAAAAGGATTCTAAAAAACTTGTTGGTGACTTAAAAGCACTCGGTATAAAAAAGACTGTTATGCTGACAGGCGATAATAAGATCATCGGTGATAAAGTTGGTAAGCAACTAGGATTGGACTTAGTTTATTCGGATCTACTTCCCGATCAAAAGGTAGAAAAACTGGAGCTGCTTTATAACCAAAAAAGCACTAAAGGATGCGTTGTTTTTGTTGGAGATGGTATAAATGATGCCCCAGTCTTAGCAAGAGCTGATGTTGGCGTTGCAATGGGGGGGTTAGGATCTGATGCCGCTATTGAAGCTGCGGATGTTGTGCTAATGACTGATGAACCGAGTAAACTGATCAGTGCAATAAATATTTCAAAGAAAACGAGACGTATAGTATTACAGAATATTACTTTGGCGTTTGTTGTAAAAGTAATTGTCCTAATATTAGGTGCCGGTGGACTTGCTACAATGTGGGAAGCAGTATTTGCTGATGTAGGAGTTGCATTGTTAGCAGTCTTAAATGCTATGAGAGTCATGAATACGAAAAATTTGTAAAAATAGATTAAAGGATCATTAATTTAGTGTTGCTATTTTAGTTTCAAATGAAGCTTAAACATTAAACACTACTATACTTTTAACAAATTAAATTGAGCCTAATGACGGATTGAAATAAAAAATTCAATCCGTCATTTTTGGTATTTAAACCTTAAAGTATCTTTGAATAAATTTCTGTGATTATTCTAAAGAAAATTGGATAAGTAAACGATAACAATATTTGCTTTTGAGTTTTGAGATTAATAAATATTGCGGAGGAAGCCCATGTTAAGTGAAAAGCCAATCGAAATGCCACGCTCACAGAGCTATGGATCGAATTACTTTATTTGTCATAGTCTAAAACTAAATCGAAGGGCATGTTTTTACAGTAATCTGGAATATGCGAACTTTTTATCTGTTGAATTGAACCCGCAAATTATTAAATACGTCGAACAACCACTTCAAATAACTGGAAAAAATGATGATGGCAAAATGTGCAAAACAGTGTTTGATATGGAAGTTCTTTATGAAGACAATATTAATGAATTATGGGAAATTAAGTATTCTTCTGATTTAACTGGAGACAATAAATCCGCAGTCAGAGCAAAGTCTCAAATTGCTATCCAAAAAAATTGGTGTTTGAAAAATAATATTCTATATCGTGTGCGTACTGAAAATGATATTTTTCAAGGTCTGGAACATCTCAATAATATGAGATTTATGTATCACTGCATTTGTAGAACTGATGAAAGGTTACTCGGAAATTGTATAAAACGAATAAAACGATTTATAGAACAAGTAGGGGATACTACAATTGGACATATCTATGAATCTGATCCAGAGCCAACAATGGTATTTCCAAGCCTGGTCTATTTGCTGATACGTGATCAGATCAAAGCGGATGTGTTTAATCAGGAATTGAACTTTTATACAGAGGTGTGTTATGGCAAACGTTTTTTGGAATAATAAGATCGCAAAATTTTATGAAGAAAGTAAAACATGGCGAACTGTAAGTACCTATAATATGTCAGACTCTGATAAACAAATCTATGAATCAAGGAAAAAAGCAGTTGATTTGTATTTAAATGGTGAGTCAATGAAAAACATAGAAAAAATGACCGGCATAAACCATTCTCATATTAAAGAGTTTGTCGATCGATGTGCAAGCCTTGATACGAGTGGCCAACCTGTAGGTTATATTGGATTAATAAAAGGGCACCGATTGAAATCGAGAAAGGGTCCATTTATTAAATTAATGGAGGATCACCCCGATATTCGAGATCAATTACTATTAGATTATTTTAATGAAAAAAAATCAAAATGGGACAAATTATCATCTTTTAAAACAATCCATGAATCTTTAATAAAAAATCTGATAGCAAACGGCTTTAAAGAGACCGACTATCCATTTGAAACTAAATCCCAAGGATATCGATCAATGGTCAGATTTTTGCATAATATTGGTGACGAAAATCCTTATGCTTCATTGAATCGTTACGGAAAAAATGCGGAGCAATTATTTCGTAACACAAGATGCATACAGCCGGATCAATCCAGTCCTATACGACCTTTTGCAAAAGTTGAGTTAGATGGGCATAAAATCGATGCATTATTTACAGTTGCTGTTGAAAATGAGCATGGCGACACAGTTTACGTTTTAGCCAATCGTATCTGGATTATTGCAGTAATTGACGTAGCAACTCGCGTTATACTTGGATACACTATTTCTGTTAGTCAAAACTATAATCGATTTGATGTATTAGAATGTATACAAAACGCAATAATTCCACATAAATCATTGAATTTTAGTCAATTCAATTTTAAAAAAAGTATTGAAGGATACCACTCAGTGGCAGTCCCTTATACGCAATGGGCACTCTTCGACGAGATTTGTATGGATAATGCACTATCGCATCTTTCACGTGACGTTACGGATAATTTAGAAAAATTAGGTATCAGTATAAATTTTGGCCCTGTCGCAACACCTCATAGACGCCCTCTCATTGAACGATTTTTTAGAACTTTAGAAGAGAAAGGTTTTCATCGAATACCATCTACAACGGGGAGCAACATTAATGATATTCGTCGAATAGGAGCGGAAAAAGATGCTGTTACATATCGGATTACCCTAAAAGAGATATCCGAAATAGCTGAAATAATTATTTCAGAATACAATTTGCAACCTCATCAAGGTTTAGGTGGATTTTCGCCTCTATCAGTTATGAGAGACCGAATTGATCGAGGCTTGATTCCATCATATGTTTCAGATGATAGCAGAAAGGATTTTTCGCTTATGAAATGTTATCAAATCAGAAAAGTTCAAGGCAACAAAAAAAAGGGAATCCGGCCATATATCAATTTTGCTGGATACAAATATACAAGTTCCGTTTTGTCTTCAAGCTATACACCAGTTGGTAAGAATATTGTAATCGAGTTTGATCCGCTTGATATTAGAGAGATGGAAGCATATTTAGAAAATGGCGCTCATATCGGACATTTAGTGATCAAAGGTAAACGGATTGGCACTGCGATTTCTTTAAAAACAAATAAATTAATTCGAGATTTCGCAAATAGAAATGACATGAATAACAGTCACGTCGAAGACTTAATAACAAATTTTGCAAATAATCTGGAAGAAAAAGCTCTTTCCAGCAAAACGGCGGCAACCCACTTGGCGACTGTACGAAATGAAGCTGAAAAAAGAAGTCCTAAATCAAATATTTTACCTCAAAATAAAAAAAGTTCCAACACTATAGACGAAATCACTCTTGAAGATGACAAAAAATTGTTAAGCGATGAGGAATTAATGGCGAAATGGTCAGACCCATCCAAACGAACATGGTAATTAAATGAAAGGACTAAAATAAAATGAGTGCAGATCAATTTGATCAAGTAAAATCAATAGTAAAAAATAAACATCCCATTCACACTGGTAATTACAAAATAAAAACATCGATTGTCGAAGAAGCAATCAAAAAAATAGACGAAGCTATCAAATTTAGAATACAAGGGATGATTATTTATGGACCATCAGGTTATGGAAAATCGACAGCAATCAATATAATAAAAAATGAAATATACGAAAAGTATGACCGCGAAATTTTAACGTTTGTGAGCTCCATGCCTGATCCACTAAAGAACACCAATGTTTTTTACACGAGATTATTGAAAGCCACAAATCATGATTTATTTAATAAAGGTTCAACACAAGATAAATCGGATCGATTGTGTTCACAGTTAATAAATTTAGCTCTTGAAGAAAATGGAAATCGAAAAATCCTTTTTTTCATTGATGAAGCAGATGCGCTTGATAAGAATGAGTACCAGTGTCTTAAAGATATTAATAACCAGTTAAAAGCTCAAGGTATAGAAATGACGACAATTTTAGTTGGTACTGAAGATTTAATCTCACAGCGGAACTTGTTCTCAGGAATGAAGGAAGTCCAGATTGTGCGACGTTTCATGCAAAAAACGCACATATTCAATGGTATTCGGACAAAGAAAGAACTTCAAGATGTCCTCGGTGCATACGATTTCGGTATGCGATTTCCCTTAGATTCAGACTTGACATACACGAATTATTTTTTTCCAACGGCATTCAGTGAGAGTAAATTTCTGATCCATGAAACTGATAATTTATATAATTGTATTTGTAATATTTATGGAAAAACTATTTTCAGTAAACATGGATTGTCAATGAGTCATTTATGTAACATGATTGAATTTCTTTTTATAGAACATGGAATTGAAGGGGCAGGGGATGAATGGATTACCGAAGATATGTGGATCGAGACTGTCAAATTTGCAGACTGTGGCCACGAGCAAGACCTTTTAAATGCATGTATCAATGGAAAGCGAAAGTGAGTATAAAGCGAGGATAAGCTGGTATGCTAACAAAATTTAAGCGAAATCAATATGAAAGCTTTTATGATTATTTAGTTAAATCATGTTACGTGAATTCTTGTTCTTCAAATATATTGATTAAACCAATATTGGTAAACAATAATGATACAAATAAATTTTTGCCAGAACTTTTATTTCAATATAGGGGTAAAATAAACGTAGAAGGTTTAAATTCCATATTTGAAGAACCGGTTCTTCTGCAAATAAAAGAAGATGTGAGGAAACTATTAGGTCCATTTTCAATATTTCTTTCCCATAATCTCATTTTTCTATTCGATCATTTTTTTAAATATTGTCCAAAGTGCATGGAAGAAGGAAATCATTATTTATTTCATCAATTTACTTTTTTAGATCAATGTCTTATACATAATATGCCTTTGGTTGAACATTGCCCTGTTTGTAACCATCGCAGATTTTCGGAATTTTGCTTCAATAAAAAAAGTTTCTATATTTGTCCCTATTGTGAAATTGACTTATTCCGACATTTCATGATACACTCACCAATGGAGCTTGTTGCAAAAAGTTATCATAATAAATCAATACAGTTGAATCTTCCATATATTTCGGACAAAAGTTGTACTATAATTGAGATTAATCCCTGGCGATTAAAAATTAAAAATAAGCTTCCGGATTTTGGTGCTAAATTTATAAAAGATTATCTTATCAATGGCGAAAAGAGTAGTTCAGCGACAATTAGTGTGCGAAAAGTAACGAAATTAACTAAATATGAAATTAGTAATCTGAACAATTATTACTCTAATTGCGATTGTGATTGGATTAATTTAGTAAAAGACTATTCGAAAAATGATTTGTCGATTCTTTCATCACTTGAAAATATCATAAATAAAGTCGACTACCGGATCAAGAATACCTTCAAGGTTGGCTATCATTGTGAAAATATGAATCGAACAAATATTAATTATAAAACGAAATTAAATAATGTTTTTATAAAATGTCTCTATGGTCATAAAAAAATAAAAAAAGAACAATATGCATATTATCTATGGCTATATTCCTGTATACTTAGAAATAGGGCAGGAGAGTGTAATACTTCTTTCTTGCTGTTCTTATATGAATATCTCATTCAACTCTTTTATGATTTTTTTAATGATCCCAAAAGCACAGTAATTTCGGCTGATGTTTTCCGGCTTGCTTCTAAAATTATCGAGTTTTATTTATTTGAATACTTTTGTAGACTATTAGGTTTTATTGAGAATAATATTAGAAATGGTGACTTTATAAAAATAATCACAGAAGATCTTTTAGATTCTGGTATTTCAGTTGGCCCAGCCTATAAAGGCATTATTATCGAGAATGATCTCTTTTATAATGTCTATTTTTTCGAAGAAGAAGAGTCTCAGGTGAATGAAGATTATCGAAACAATATAGATAATATGGAAACAATGGTTGGGGGATATAGTCTGATTGTACGCTACAATGTTTCCATTGGATAATTAAAAGGCGTAATACTTTTTTTACTGAAAGTTGGCATTACATATAGAAATTATTTTTTTCATGAAAACCTTCCATTTTTTACGGGTTATATGTCAAATTTTACCTATTTTTAAAATAAAATAGGTATCATACGAACCTGTCATTTTATTTTGCATTTTCTTCACCGGAGATAATAAAATTTCATATTTCTGATTATTGTTCATAGAATTCAATTAAATTCGTTATTTAAGTCCGATAAATTATACATAAGCGCAAATAAATGAATTATTTTTTACCACTTATATGTCAAACTATGTCCGAAGTATATGTCAATGCACAATAAAATGTGTTTGGCGGCTGCAAAATAACCAATACTGTTCTAAAATATTTTGTCGCAAAATGTAAGTTTCGTGACAAAATGACTAAAGTGTGGTAAGCTATAATAAAATCTGCCGGTGCTTGTGCAAATACCATCTCAGCTTATGCCATCTTTTTTGCAGCTGTTACCAGCCAACCCCGGCAAAAATTTTAGGAGACTCTGATGACCATCCCAACCAATCTAACTGATAAAATTATTCCCAATAATGCACTGCTGGATGAATTCCTAAATTATGTTTTAACCATTAAAGGTTATTCTGAAAAGTCCGCCCAGGCTTACCGTTATGATCTGATTATTTTTTTCCGCTTCCTCAAACGCTATTTTGCGATGGTTCCCCAATCGCTGCCTTTTGATGCAATTCCCATCGATGATATCGACATTGATGTCTTAAAATCGGTAAATCTGGGGATTCTCTATGCCTTTCTTTCCTACTCCAGTAAGGAACGGCAAAATGCAGATGCGGCCCGAAGCCGCAAGGTCTCTTCCTTACGTTCATTCTTTAATTATCTGTGCAATAAGCAAAAGTACTTTCTGCCCAACCCGGTGACTGAACTGGAAATGCCCAAACTCCCGGCCCGTCATGCCCGTTATCTGGAATGGGACGAAGCCGTGGATTTATTGAAAGGGATTACCGGTCGCCATAAAGAAAGGGACTTTGCCATTATTACCCTGTTTCTCAATTGCGGGATGCGTCTTTCCGAGCTGACCCAAATAAAGATTTCCGACATCAAAAACGATGCCCTGCGCATCATTGGTAAGGGTAATAAAGAGCGTACCGTCTTTTTAAACCATGCCTGCTTAAAAGCCATCAATCGCTATCTGGCGGTGCGCCCAGAATCCAACTGCCCCTATCTCTTTCTCAGCCAGCAAAATGGCCCGATCAGCAATCGGGCGGTTCAGCACCTGGTCAAGAAACATCTGGCGAATTGCGGTCTCAATACCGATGAAATCAGTGTCCACAAACTCCGCCACACCGCTGCAACCCTGATGTTCCGTTATGGCAATGCCGATTTGCGCTCGGTTCAGGAAATTCTTGGTCATCAGAATGTTTCAACCACTCAAATCTATACCCATGTCAATGAAGAAATCCTCCGGGATACCCTTAACCAAAATCCGTTGGCACAGTTTGAAAGCGATGATTGACAACAATGGTAAAATTAAGAACTTACGTTTGCCTTTAATCTGGTGATATGCTATAATGAAGCATAACTATTTTGGAGGAAAACTCATGTACGAGGATTTAAACAGCAAACAATTAGATATCTTGAAATTTATAGAAACCCAAATGCGCGATAAACGTTATCCCCCATCAGTGCGGGAAATTTGTGCCGCTGTTAATCTGAAATCGACTTCCACCGCCCACACCTACCTGAAAAAGCTGGAAGAGCTGGGTTATATCAAGCGTGATTCAACCAAAACCCGGGCTATCGAGGTGTTGCGCCACGATCCCAATGAAACAATTTCCAGTCACTTTGATGAAAAAACAATTATCTCATTGCCAATTTTAGGCTGCGTCACTGCCGGTGCTCCAATTCTGGCAATTGAAAACATTACTGATATTTTCCCGCTGCCGCTCGATTTTACCGGATCCGATGACGCCTTTATTCTTATAGTCAAGGGGACTAGCATGATTGAAGCCGGGATTCTCGATGGTGATAAAATCATCGTCCGAAAGCAGGAGACGGCCCGAAATAATGACATTGTTGTAGCGCTTTTGCTTGAAGATAACGAAGCCACGGTCAAACGCATTTTTTACGACGAGCCCAATAAAATCCGACTGCAACCGGAAAATAAAACCATGGATCCGATTTTCTGCAATGCCCAGGATATCAAAATTCTTGGCAAGGTAACCGGTCTGATCCGCAAATTTTAGAGCAATAAAAAAAGATGTGCAAACATCTTTTTTTTATTTTCCGTTAGTCCAGTTTCATTTTGTCTTCAATGCTTTTAAAGACATCTTTTTCGATATGATTTTTGTTGGCTTTGACCAATTCGATCTGGCTTTCAAACAACTGATTCTGGAGATCCAGGATTGTTTTGCGGCTGGTTTCACTTTCAATTTTTCCTTGTCGTAAGTGTTCCCGGTATTGGGCCAACAGATCATTTTTTTCATCCAGTTCTTTTTGCAATAAGTCTTTCTCTTCAGCCAGTGCTTGATATTTTGCCTGTTCTTCGGCCAGCAAATCGCTGAGTTTCTTGAGTTCAGCTTTAACTTGTTTCACCTCGCCGACTTCTTTGGCTTTTACTTCTTCACTGCTCCGAACTTCTTCCTCTGCGTTGAAAAGCCGCTCGGTAATATTCATACAGCCTAAAATCGCAATCCGAATATGGTTTGTGAAGGGATTCGCAGCCTTGACCCGTTCCAATTCGGTATTGACGTAGTCAGAAACGTGCTTAATATGCTCTTCGTTTCCCTTGGCCTTTAGATTAAATTCGGTATCGAGTATGCGTAATTCCATGATTGTTTGTTCAGGCATTTTTTCCTCCTGTGAAATAAATTTAGTTCTCAAAAGTGATAAAAAGGTTCTTCTTTGTTATATTCTATTATAGGTAATAAACAAGAAAATTACAATTGATTTATCAATTAATACTGCTCAATGACATCAGCCAGTTCTGTATTGCTTAAAATTCGGTAGTCAATCTGTTTTATCTCAAGATGCTTAAAACCAGCCCGTGATTCGCTATGGATAACCGGAATGGAATAAATCGCTTTCTGGTATTTTCTGGCGTAATCCAGGGTATAAATGGTACCGCTCCCCGGCGTAAAATTGGAAACAATCACAAACTGACTGGACGCACTCTGAAGACGATCCCGCTCTACGAACTTATATGGCAAAAGGGTTTCATGATGGGGGTATTCGGATACCAGACAGCCCCCCATGCCACAGATTTTATCTGCCAACTGCTGATTGGTGCTGGGATAAATTGGAGCCAAACCAGAAGGCAGAAAAGCCACCGTCTTGCCACCAGCATCCAGGCAACCCTGGTGTCCGCAAGAATCAGAACCAACAGCCAGGCCACTGATGACCACAAAATTGTTTTCGGCCAGTAACTTACCAGCCTGGAAAGCAAAATCTGCCCCCAAGGCGGACGGTTGGCGACTGCCAATCACTGCGGCCCGTTTGGAATGCGTTAAAATACTCAAGTCGCCCTGATAAAAAATCAACACCGGATGATCCGAAAATTTCAGACTATCCGGAAACGCTTCATCCCAATACGAGCAGCAAGAGATTCCCAGCTGACCGCATTGTTCGGCCAGCGTCTGGGCACAGTCCTCAGCAGCTGCGATTTCGGCCTTGCTGATCTGGCTGGAAATCATCCCAAAAGTCTGGCCGATTTCAACCAACTCCCGGAAACAAAGCTGCTGAGGAGCGGTGATCAACTCCAGCAAGCGGATCGTTTTCTGTCGACCGACCCCTTTTAAGTGCTGAAGCCCGACAATATGTTCACAAATCAGATTCATGAGCGTTTCAGTATTTACTCACGGAGTTGGGCATCAAATGCCTGTTTCAATTCACCGAGAATCTGGTCGATAACCGGGTTAATGTCATTGTCGGTCAGGGTTCGTTCGTGGTGCCGGAAGTTTAAGGCATAGGCCAGACTCTTATAACCAGCCGGAATTTGAGCCCCGGTATAGACGTCAAACAACTCAATGCTTTCAAGGATTTCGCCGCTGTTTTTACGGATAATCGCTGCGATTGCTGCCGCCGGGATCTCGTCTTTGATTAAAATAGCCAAATCGCGATTAGAAGCCGGGAATTTTGGCAGGTCAGTAAATTTATTATCCAGAGTGGCGCATTCAAAAAGCTCGTCAAAGGATAGCTGACAAACATAACACCGTTTCGGTAGTTCATAATGCTTGACAACCATCGGATGAATCTCACCGATTTCACCGAGTTTAACGCCAGCTACAAAAATTTCCGCTTTACGTCCGGGATGAAGGAAGTCCGATCCCCCGGCAACAAACTCCGGATCGTTGATTCCGGAATGCGTGAGCAGCAGCTCAACCACGCCTTTTAATTTAAAATAATCACCGCTGCCGTAGGCGCTGATGGCCAGTTTTTTTGCTTCAATCGGCAATTCCCCTGGCTTGGTGTTTTTGCGATAGGTATTGGACAATTCAAAAAAACGGCCAGCCGGATTTTTGCGATTATAATTTAGCGAAATCACTTCCAGCTGATGGCCTACGAGGGTATGGCGCATAATGCTGTTTTCTTCCCCCAGCGGGTTAATCAGTGGAATCAGGTTATCCTCAAGCTGCGTATTCAGTCCGTGGAGACGCTTTTCGCTGGTAAAGGAGGATGTCAGGGTTTCATAATACCCCTGACCCACCAGAATATTTTTCAGGCTGTCTTCAAATTTCTGCACCGGGGTTTTACCGCCAACCATGGTTTCGCCACCCATAATGGTACCAGGGATGCGGTCATAACCAAAAATCCTTACCACTTCCTCGGCCAGATCTTCTTTGAGCGCAATGTCCATCCGATAGCTGGGCACTTCAACTTCCAGAACGGCATCGCTTATTTTTTTCACCGTAAAGAATAACCGGGTCAGCATGCTTGAAACTTCCTCAACAGTCAAAGAAATCCCCACAAACGCATTAAACCAATTAACATCAAGGGCAACTTTTTTTAATTCCGTCACCTGAGGGTAAACATCAATCATCCCTTCGATTACATCACAGGCGCCAATATCCAGCAGCAGCTGGGTCGCCCGCAATGCTGCCACTGCGGCTAATTCCGGATCAACACCCTTTTCAAACCGGGATGAGGCTTCGGTTCGCAGGCCCAGTTGCTTAGCCGTTAGACGTACACTGCCTTTGTTAAAATTAGCCGATTCCAGAACAATCAGACTGGTTTTATCGGTGATTTCTGAGTTTTCACCGCCCATGACTCCGGCAATGGCCACTGGAGCCTTGCCATTGGTGATCATCAGCATCGATTCATCAATTTCCCGCTCTTTATCGTCTAAGGTGACCATCTTCTTATCGGCAGTGGTTGTAACCACAATTTCCTGTGACTTAAGGCTGTGGTAATCAAAAGCATGGAGCGGTTGGCCCAGCTCCAGCATCACGTAGTTGGTGACGTCAACAATATTGTTGATTGGCCGCACCCCACTGTTTAGCAGCTTTTTCTGCATCCACAGCGGTGAGTCTTCTATTTTCTTGACTTTGAGCATCTTGGCGACATATCGGGGGCAGGCAGAATCTTCAATACGTACGGCCAAATAGTCGGCGATTTCATCAGCACTTTCTGCGGTGGCGTCATAAACTGGTACTTCAGCCATTGGCAGATCCAGGGTTGCTGCCGCTTCCCGGGCGATCCCCACAATCGATTGGCAATCCGATCGGTTAGCCGTCAGTTCCACATCGATGATCACGTCATCAAGCCACAAAAGTTCCCGGGCATCCATTCCCAGCGGCGTATTTTCCGGCAGAATCAGAATCCCTTCCATGATTTCTTTAGAAAATAAATCGGTGTTCATTCCCAGTTCTTCAATCGAGCAGAACATCCCATAGGAAAGCAATCCCCGAAAATCATTGGTGCCGATTTTGGTACCATTGGCAATTACCGCACCATCAATGGCCACCGGAACAATGGCACCTTCAAAGACATTCTTGGCCGCAGTGACAATCACCCGTTGGTCAGTTCCCATATCCACGGTACAGACGGTCAGCTTATCCGCATTGGGATGGGCTTCAATTTTGGTAATTTGTCCGGTAAAGATATTAACCACATTTTCTGAAACAACCGTTAGGGTTTCCACCTTTGTCCCGGACATCGTCAGAGCCTCCCCAAAATCAAACGGTGCCATTTTTATATCAACAAATTCTTTTAACCAATTCAGTGAAACGAGCATAATTGGGTTCCTCCTATTTAAATTGCGCTAAAAAACGCAGATCATTTTCAAACAATAAACGCAGATCGTTGATGCCATACTTGATCATTGTGATCCGGTCAAGGCCCATGCCAAAGGCAAAGCCGCTGTATTCATCCGGGTCAATGCCACAGAAGCGCAAAACATTCGGGTGAACCATTCCGCAACCGAGAATTTCAATCCAGCCGGTGTTGCTGCAAACCTTACAGCCAACGCCGCCGCATTTAAAGCAGGTTACATCCATCTCAGCGCTGGGCTCGGTAAAATAGAACTGGTGGGGGCGGAACTTGGTTTTCGTCTGTTCACCAAAGAGTTTCTTGGCAAATAAATCAAGGGTTCCTTTAAGATCGCTCATGGTGATGCCTTTATCAATCACCAATCCCTCCATCTGATGGAAGACTGGAGAATGGGTAGCGTCGATTTCATCAAAGCGATAAACCCGACCCGGTGAAATAATCCGCAGGGGTGGTTGCTGTTCTTCCATAACCCGAACTTGAACCGGTGAAGTCTGAGTTCTCAGCACGATATCATCCTGATAGTAAAAAGTGTCCTGGAGGTCTCTGGCCGAATGATCCTGAGGCACATTCAAATAGTCAAAATTATATTTTGCCCATTCAATCTCCGGACCTTCGGCAATGGAGAAGCCCATTCCCAGAAAGATTTCTTTTAAATCATTGATAATCGTAGTTAACGGATGCAGGTTTCCCGCCTGATGTTTTTGTCCAGGCAGGGACACATCGATACGTTCTTCTTTGATCTGCGCTTCAATTTCCTGTTGTTCCAGTAACTGTTTTTGCGCCATGATGTTACTTTCAATTTCTTCCCGGATTTCATTGGCCAGCTTGCCAATGACCGGACGTTCCTCGTTGGAAAGCTTGCCCATTCCTTTTAGGGCAATGGTCAGTTCGCCTTTTTTACCCAGATACTTAATCCGGACATTATCCAGTGATTTCAGTTCGGTAACGGCACTTAGATCAGCTATACAGCGATCTCGTAATTGTTTGAGTTCTAGCTCCATTTCTTTCTCCTTATAAATAAAAAAATCGTCCTCTCAAAAGGACGAAATCATTCCGCGGTACCACCTTAAATTAATACATAATTGTATTCACTTAAAATTTTAACGCAATTAACGTTAGCTGCTATCAATCATCAAAATTGGTTGATGCGGTTCACAGCTAAAACTCCAGAGGGAACTTCAATAAATTTAAACACAAAATCTCTCAGCCTGGGATTTTTTCTCTGTAAAGTCTCATCTTTATTTACTCGCTCTATCATTGTAGATAAGTTATTTAATTATCTTTTACTTTGGTCTGGCATTCCTTAAAATCTCGAATCAGATCATACATGATGATACCTGCAGCCGTTGCCACATTCAGTGACTCCGCCTGACCCAAAATGGGAATTTTCAGTAACAGATCGCAGCATTCACTCATTTGCTTCGACATTCCCTGGGATTCATTCCCCATAACGATGGCAAATGAATCGTTGAGGGACTGGCGTTCCCATAAACAACTGCCACTTAAGGAAGTACCGATGATCGTTACCTGCTGCTCTTTTAACTGCTTGACCGTATCAAGCAGCGAAACGACCTGATAAATCGGCAAGTGAAAGACCGAACCCATCGAACCCCGTAGTACCTTCTCATTGTAAATATCCGCTGTTTTAGCAGACGTCACCACACAGTCAAAACCTGCTGCATCGGCAGTACGAATAATGGTACCAACATTGTAGGGATCCTGAACATCCTCCAGTAAAACCGTACGCTTGAAGGTTCCCGGTCGGCTATTAATTTTATGCAGTACCGCCATAATTCCTTCGGGTTTTTGTAAACCGGACAGGCTTGCCAGAATCGTCGGACTGACGATTGCAATGGCAACTTTATTGTTCTCCAAAGTAACCAGACGATCCCTGACAGATGCGCCATTAATCTTTAGCCAAGTGCTGGTAATAAAGATCTGCTTAAACTGCAATTGATTTTTAACTGCTTCCAGAAAAAGCTTGGTGCCTTCGATGGCAAAGGTACCTTCGGCGTCACGAAAGGATTTACTGCTGAGTTTACGCAGATACTTCAGTTGCTCATTATTTTTTGATGTAATTTCTGGAAACATCGTTAATGGTCTTTTCGGGACAGTTTGTTAATCTCATTAATGGAGCGATTCTCCCCCATCACAATCAGTTTATCTCCGGCATGAATCACATCACTGGCCAATGGCGAAGCATTTAAGACATCCAGACTCCGAATTGCAATTACATTTAAGCCATGTTTTTCCCGGAGGTTTAACTGTTCCAGGTTTTTTCCTTCCCAAATATGAAGGGACTCCACCTCAACGATGGAATGATTGGTATCCAGCTCCAAAATATCGATAAAATCGCCGGAAAACAGATTATGCGCAACCCGCTCACCCATGTCCCGCTCTGGAGAAAATACTTTTTTGACCCCTAATTTAAGTAGCACCTTTTCGTGCTGGGCATTGTTGGCTTTTCCATAAATTTCATTGATTCCCAGTTCCTGAGCATTGACAATACCCATAATACTGCTGTTAATGTCTGAGGTAATGGAAACCACCACCGCATCGACATTCTTCAAGCCAATCGATTTCAGTGCATTAATATCGGTCACATCCGCTTGCACCGCATAGGTTACCAAATTCGCAATGTTTTGAATTTTTTCTTCGTCATTATCGACGACAACAACATTACAGCCCAATTCGCTGAGGGTGATGGCCAGTGCTTCACCAAAACGCCCTAAACCAAGAACCGCAAACTGCTTTTCTTTCAATTAATACTCCTCCTCTAGCCAATCATAATGTTGCCTTCCGGCAATTTGAAATTTCCCACGTTTTCTCGGGCTCGCTTTTCACTGCGTGAAATCGCATAGGCTACCGTTAACGGACCCAGCCGGCCAACAAACATGGTCAAACTGATGGCTATTTTCCCCGCTGTTGATAAATGAGGGGTTAAACCGGTTGTTAAGCCAACCGTACCAAATGCTGAAAGAACTTCAAAAACCACCGTTTCAAAAGAAGCTTCAGGTTCAGTACATAATAACACAAAAATCATAAAGATGACAATACCCAATGCAATGACAATCACCGAAATGGACCGACGGATTGCCGGGCCCATGATGCTACGCTTAAAGGCCACCACATCTTTTCGACCATGAAGAACGGAGACAACCGTCATCATAATAATCGCAAAGGTGGTGGTTTTAACGCCGCCACCGGTGGACCCCGGTGAAGCTCCGATAAACATAAACAGCATGGTTAAAAACAATGATGGTGTTGTTAAAGCGGCAATGTCAATGGTATTATAACCAGCAGTTCTTGGTGTGATCGACTGGAAAGCGGCGGCCAGTAGTTTTTCGGGAAAAGAAAGCTTTCCCATCGTCATCGGATTATTGTATTCAAAAACAAAAAAAAGCACAAAACCAATAATCAAAAGAACACCGGTGACTGTCAGGGCCAGCTTGGCATGCATAGTCATTTTTTCAAATTTTCGAATGTTAATGATATCACTGGTAACGGCAAATCCCAGCCCCCCCAGAATAATCAGCCCGCCAATCACAAAATTGACAATAAAATTACCGACATATTTTGTCAGGCTGGAGTAATTCCCAAATAGATCAAAACCAGCATTACAAAAGGCAGAAATCGAATGAAAAAAGCTGAAGGCAGTGCCCCGCAAAAATCCATATTCCGGAATAAAAACCAGGGCCAACAATAATGCCCCAACTGTTTCAATGATCAGCGATGAAAAGAAAATGTACTTGGTGAATTTAACTACTCCGGAAAGTGAATCCATGTTCACTGAGGATTGAATCAGCAGACGATCCTTGATCGTAATCCGTTTTCCCGCCAGTACAAAAAACATTGTCGTCAATGACATGAAGCCCAGGCCACCGATCTGTATCAGTAAAATAATAACGACTTTCCCAAATACCGACCAAAAGGTGCCGGTGTCCACAACCACAAGCCCCGTTACGCATACTGCTGAGGTAGCCGTAAATAACGCATTAATAAAACCACCGCTGGTTCCTGATGCGCTGGCCATCGGCAAGGTCAACAAAATGGCTCCCAGTAGGATCACCAGTGCAAATCCATAAATCAGCATTTCTGCCGGGGAACGTTGTCCCGCAAATTTTTTAAAGTTCCAGCGTATTTTTTCTGCCATGATTCGATTCCTGCCTTAAATATTTAATAACCATACCTATTCTAACACGACACAATAAAAAAGCAAGAATAATATCCATAAAAAAAACTTCTCAAGCATGGATAATCCGTTGAGAAGTTTTTCATTACGATTAGTTCATGTTCTTCTTTGATACTTCAACTAAGTCTTTAAAAGCATTACTGTCATTCATTGCCAGATCTGCTAAGATTTTACGGTCGATTTCAACACCTGCCTGTTTTAAACCAAACATGAATTTGCTGTAGCTTAAACCATGTATTCTGGCACCGGCATTGATTCGGGTGATCCATAATCTTCGGAAGTTTCGTTTCTTTTCTTTACGGCCAACATATGAAGATCTGAGTGCTCGCATAACGGCTTCATTCGCTGATCGATATAACTTACTTTTAGCACCATAATAGCCTTTTGCAAGTTTTAGTACTTTTTTATGTTTCTTTTTGGCATTAACGCCTTTTTTAATTCGCATTATCTATTTCCTCCTATCTTCAAATATTATCTTTTTACGATTTTGATCATTTTCATTACTACTTTAGCATCGCCAGGAGCTAAACCAGTTGCTTTTCTTAAATTTCTTTTTCGCTTGCTGCTCTTTTTGTTAAGAATATGACGTTTGAACGCTCTTGAACGTTTAATATAACCTGATTTTTTTATTTTAAAACGCTTTGCAGCACCACGGTGGGTTTTCATTTTTGGCATAACTATTTCCTCCTCCCTGTACAAGGTTTCATTTATAAAAAACTATATCTGAGAAACGAAAGTTTCACAATCAGATAGTCAATTAACAGTGTGAATTACTTATCTTTTTTGGGGGCTAAATACATAACCATGTTTCGGCCTTCAATTTTTGGTGCTTTTTCGACTACCGCCAGATCAGCAACCCGCTCAGCAAAATCCAGTAATACTTCTTTTCCCTGTTCGGTGTAAGCCATTTCACGGCCTCGGAAACGGATCGCCACCTTAACTCGACTGCCTTGCTCTAAAAACTTGATGCAATTTTTAATTTTAACATTAATATCATGCTCTTCAACTCGAACCGACATACGAATTTCTTTAATAACCACAGCTTTTTGATTTTTTTTGGCTTCTTTTAATCGTTGAATTTCTTCGTATCTAAACTTACCGTAGTCAAGAATCTTACAAACCGGCGGTTTTGCGTTTGGTGAAACTTTCACTAGATCCAAATTTTTTTCATCGGCTAATGCTTGAGCTTCTCTGGTATTCATGACACCAAGCATTTCTCCAGTTTCGTCAATTACACGGATTTCGCGATCACGGATCTCGTTATTAATTTCGTGTTGAACATCTTTGCTAATAGTAATATACCTCCATATAAAAAAATTGCAGGTAGAGTTACTCCACCTGCAAAAAAATACTTACGAACAATGATTATGCGTTCATTCATATTTACCTATTTCCCTGAGAAATGAGGTGAGAAGTGTGTGTTCCTCTACTTTGTTACTCAGCTATTATATGCTTATTCAGATCGATTGTCAAGTTTTTTTTATGAAAGTAAAGCCCGGTCGTTGGCAAACTCTTCGCCACTGACCTGGCCAAAGCGTTTTAGTAGATCTTCAACTGTGAGACTCTGTTTTTCTTCACCACTGATATCTAAAATTACGTGGCCTTCATGCATCATAATCAAGCGATTCCCATGCTCAATGGCGTGGCGCATATTATGGGTGACCATCAGGGTGGTCAGATTCCCTTCGTGGACAAAACGGTCACTGAGTTTTAGAACCTTATCAGCCGTTTTGGGATCCAATGCCGCTGTATGTTCATCCAGCAATAGCAGTTTAGGTTTTTTCAGAGTTGCCATCAGTAGGGTCAAGGCCTGCCGCTGTCCACCAGAGAGCAGACCAACCTTAGCATGAAGACGATTCTCAAGCCCCAGATCCAGATGGCTCAGGTACTCTTTATAAATTTCACGTTCCTTATTGCTGATGCCCCAGCTAAGTGACCGGGTCTTACCGCGACGGTAGGCCAGGGCAAGGTTTTCTTCAATCCCCATATTACCGGCAGTACCCATCATCGGATCCTGAAAAACCCGGCCGATAACGGCAGAGCGTTTATGTTCAGGCAGCTTGGTAACATCTTGTCCGTCTATCAGAATCGAACCCTTGTCAACACCAAAGACTCCCGCCACACAGTTAAGAAAAGTCGACTTGCCAGCACCGTTACCACCAATAACCGTGACAAAATCACCCTCGGCCAGGGATAGACTAAAATTGCGGAGGGCCACTTTTTCGTTGACCGTGCCAGCGTTAAATTTTTTTTCAATTTCATTGATTATTAGCATTTTAGAGATCGCCTCCATTCATCGATTTTTTAATGGGACGAAGATAGCTTTTAAAGACCGGCAGTGACAGCGCAATGGCCACAGTAATGGCGGTAAAGAGTTTTAAGTCGTTGGCTGGCATCCCCATTTTTAATACCAGGGCGATGATAATCCGATAGGTAATGGCACCAAGGACGAGTGAAATCAGGCAATTGAAAAAATTTCGGGTGCCAAAAATAACTTCGCCAATGATAACCGAGGCTAACCCGATAACAATGGAGCCAATCCCCATTTGGATGTCCGCAAAGCTCTGGCTCTGGGCTATTAACGAACCCGAAAGAGCAACCAGTCCATTACTGATCACCAGGCCCAGAATAATCATATTATTGGTATTAATACCCTGAGCTCTGGCCATTTGCGGATTGTTCCCGGTAGCCCGGATGGCGCAACCGATTTCGGTTCCAAAAAACCAGTATAAAAGACCAACAATTGCCATCACACTGATAAATCCAAAAAGCATGACTGCATTGGTTGGGCTTAATCCCAGGTTCTCAAGCGGAGTAAAAACGGTGTCAATCCGCAGCAGCGACAGGTTGGCTTTGCCCATAATCCGGAGATTAACCGAATAAAGTGCAATCATCGTTAAAATACCGGCCAGCAAGGCGGGTATTTTAAGTTTGGTATGCAAAATCCCCGTGACCAGTCCGGCCAGCATCCCGCCGACAAAGGCCAAACAGGTTGCGATGAACGGATTCATCCCGTTAAAAATTGAAAAAGCTGCGATCGCAGCTCCCATGGCAATACTGCCTTCGACTGTTAAATCAGCAATATCGAGTATTCGGTAGGTGATATAAACGCCAATCGTCATGATCGCCCAGAGCAGGCCCAGCGATATTGCACCTAATAGTATCTCAAACATTATTCTGCCTCACTTCTTATCTATTGATTATGTTGATTAATAATTTTAGCAAGCAGCAATGTACTCATTACTGCTTGCTAAATCGTTTCTATTTAAGTTACTTATTTTGCGGTAATCACGTATTGCTGAAGATCCGCAGGAATCGTTAAGCCAATTTCCTGTGCGACGGCACCATTAATGGCATATTCAAACTTTGTTGCTGATTCAATCGGCATGGTTGCCGGTTCAGCTTCACCCTTTAGAATTTTAACAGCCATTAAACCAGTCTGGTAACCTAGATCTGAGTAGGAAATTCCCAAGGTCGCCAGTCCACCGGATTCCACCATTCCGGCTTCACCACAAATGACTGGAGTTTTTGACTGTGAAGTAATGCTTTGAACCTGAGGCATAGCTGAGGCGAAAACATTGTCAGTCGGAATGTAGATGGCATCGCATTGGCTGACGATCGATCGAGTTGCCTGTTGCACGTCATTGGAGTTAGTAACCGTTACTTCGACATATTTCAGGCCAAGTTTTTCAATGGCTTCTTTGGCAATTTTTGCCTGGATGACTGAATTATCTTCACTGGATGTATACAGGACACCAACAGTTTTAGCGGTGGGTACCAGTTTTACCAGCAGATCAATTTGTTCTTTAATCGGATTCATGTCGGTGGTACCGCTGACATTTCCACCGGGTGCTTCGTTTGAAGACACCAGACGAGCCGCTTCATAATCAGTGATGGCCGTTCCCAGAATCGGGATTTCAGTCGTTTTACCAGCGATGGCCTGAGCTGCCGGTGTGGCAATGGCCAGAACCATATCAACCTTGTTGCTGACAAAACGATCACTGATGGTTGACAGATTACTTTGATCGCCCTGGGCATTTTGAACATCCAGGGTGATCTTATCCCCATCCGTATAACCATTGTCAGCCAGGGCAGTCACAAAGCCTTCCCGGGCTGCATCAAGGGCTACGTGGTCAACGTATTGAACAATCCCTATGGTGGCACTTTTGCTGTCATTTTTTGTCGCCATGCTTGAACAGCCAGCGCCTAATGCGACCACAGCAGCAACAGCCAGCACAGCCATTAATTTTTTACCGTGTTTTTTCATTTTCATTTCCTCCATTTTCATTTTTATTCAATCAAACCTTTTCAGGCTGAATTGTTCGCTTTTTACACAAAAAAAATTCGTCTCTGTCTAACAGGGACGAACACAAATTCGCGGTACCACCTTGCCTTTGATGCGCATGCATCACACTCTGAAAGCAACCTAAAGTCACTTAACCACGGTAACGGTTGGTATCCGGCTCAGCCTACCGGGCAGTGCCTTTCGGTGAGCAGCTCTCAGGATGTATTCATAACGACGTCTTGCTTCCTCGCACCTACCGAAAGCTCTCTGTAAAGATCATCCTGTTATTACTCGTTCCTGGTCATCACTTTATTGTTTTTTATTATATTGATATGGGTCGAATTTGTCAACCATTATTGCAAATTCGACCCATATTATTCCTGGATTAGTCTAAGGTTAATGACTTTGTTTTGATTTTTTCAATCAGCTTTTCTTTGAGATCCGCCAGACTGATCAGACCAGCATCCCCAGTATCCCGGATTCGCAGCGCCAGGTCACCACCTTCGGCTTCCTTGTCACCAACCACCAGCATATAAGGCACTTTTTGCATCTGTGCTTCCCGGATTCGGTAACCCAACTTTTCATCCCGGCCATCCACTGAAGCCCGAACTCCAATGGCGGTCAGTTGGTCAGCAATGCCTTTGGCAAAATCATGATGGGCATCAGCAACCGGAATAATCATTACCTGTACCGGCGCCAGCCAGAGCGGGAACTTCCCGGCAAAATGCTCAATCAGAATACCAAAGAACCGCTCGATACTGCCGAGAATGGTACGATGGACAATAACCGGACGGTGTTTTTCGCCGTCAGAGCCAATGTAGTTTAAATCAAAACGTTCCGGCATCTGAAAATCCAGCTGGATGGTACCACATTGCCAGGTTCGGCCGAGGCTGTCTTCCAGATGGAAGTCAATTTTAGGGCCATAGAAAGCCCCATCGCCAGGGTTTAAGCGATAGTTGATTTCTTTCTTTTCCAATGCGTTTCTTAAAGCATCAGTAGCGATTTCCCAGACTTCATCGGAACCAATGGCTTTTTCCGGCTTGGTTGATAATTCGACCTTATAGTTAAAACCAAACACCCGGTAAACATCATCAGCCAGATCAATCACCTTGATGACTTCGGCTTCGATTTGTTCGGGTGTCATAAAGATATGGGCATCATCCTGAGTAAAGTTTCGCACCCGCATCAAGCCATGAAGCGCCCCATGTAGTTCGTGGCGGTGAACCAGACCCAGTTCGGCCATCTTTAAGGGCAGATCCCGATAAGAATGGCCTTTGCGTTTATAGACCAGCATGCCGCCGGGGCAATTCATTGGTTTTACCGCATAGGAGGCGTCATCTATTTCAGTAAAATACATGTTTTCCTGATAATGATCCCAATGGCCGGAACGTTTCCACAGATCGGCATTTAAAATGATGGGCGTTTTAATTTCCTGATAGCCCCGCAACTGATGTTCCTGTCGCCAGAAATTCTCCAGTTCGTTGCGGATAATCATCCCCTTGGGGTGGAAAAATGGGAAGCCCGGGCCTTCTTCCTGAAGCGAGAAAAGATCCAGCTCTTTTCCCAGCTTACGGTGATCCCGTTTTTTGGCTTCTTCCAACCGGGTTAAGTAAGCTTCCAGTTCACTTTTTTTAGGGAAGCTGATTCCATAGATCCGCTGCAGCATTTTATTTTTTTCATCTCCCCGCCAGTAGGCACCAGCCAGACTGAGCAGTTTAATGGCCTTAATCCCACTGAGGTTTTGAATATGGGGGCCAGCACACAGATCCGAGAATTCCCCCTGTGAATAGAAGCTGATAATGGCATCTTCCGGGAGGTTTTCGATCAGCTCGGCTTTGTAAATTTCGCCTTCAGCATTAACTTTAGCCAGCGCCTCATTACGGCTTAACTCGTAACGGTTGATTTCCAAGCCTTCCTTAACGATCTTGCCCATTTCCTTTTCAATTTTTTCCATGATTTCCGGGGTGATAATTACATCCACATCAATATCATAGTAAAAACCGTTCTCAATCGCCGGGCCAATGGCCAGTTTAGCTTGAGGATAAAGCCGTTTAACCGCCTGGGCCAGAAGATGGGAACCAGTATGCCAAAAGGCGTGCTTACCGCCCTCATCTTCAAATTTCAGCAGATTAAGGGTGGCATCTTCATTAATGACCTGGCGGATATCAACAACCTCACCGTTTAGTTCTCCAGCCAGGGTATTTTTAGCTAATCCCGGACTGATATCATTGGCCACTTCAAGCACTGTAATTCCGGGTTCATAAGTCTTTATGGATCCGTCTTTTAACGTAATAGTAATCATTTTATTCTCCTTTGTTTTGGCGTTTATTGTGAGCATTCAGGGAATCTTAACGATCCGACTGATAAAACCATTTTAATTTAAAAAACAAAAAAGCCCCTTTGTCAAACAAAGGGACGTCTCAACGCGGTTCCACCCAATTTGATTCATTTTCATGAATCCACTTAAGTTCTGAATAACGGTCAGCACCGTAAAACCTTACTGTATTGAAAGTACCCAAGGTAACATTTCAAATTATTTCAGGCTTCGACTCCAAGGTGGTTTTCAATTATCTGTTGTATAAGCAATTACAGCCAGGTTGCCTACTCTCTGAAACATCGGGATAACTTACTCGTCCTTATCAGCGTCTTTTTTTATTTTTATTGTCTATCAGTATAACCTTTATCTAGCAGGGAATCAATACTTTTCAGAAAATTTAATATTTTATTCAACAACAATGTGCGATCCCGTTGCTGAAAAGACCACTAATCCCGTTTGCTCTGCTGTTGATAACGGCGCTCCGGAGAGGCGGCTAAGAAAGGCTGCTGAAAAATATTGAAACTTGACCTGAGTATAAATCTTTTTAGGTGCCTGATCAATAAAATCAGACAGATATTTCTCAATATTCTGCGGCTCTTTTAAAAACTCAAAGATCCATTCTTTATCTGGAGTCTGATCACACATACCCATTGGCATTCTGAAATTTCCCTGGGTGAGCCAATCGTATCGAAGACACTCGCCAATCTGATCGACCTTTTTGTGATCCCTGAAAAATTCGTGCAAAATAGCAAAGAGTTGTTCCTTTGATTTGCCCACATCATAATAGCCCTGATCTTCCCAATGACAGGAAAACGCTTCAAAAAAATCAAAGGGAGTAAGAAAAATCTTGTCCGCAAAAATATAGTTCATGCTTTGTTTAAAGTCGCCACTATTGTAGTACCGATCGACTAATACTTCAATTTGACGTAATTGAGAAAGCTCTTCTGCGCTAATATACTTATTTGAAATAATTTCATAGGGCGGAAAGCTGGCATACTGATACTGATGAATTAGCGCCTCGCTGCGAATCCGGGTACCTTTTAAACATTTAAGAAAGCCCACCTGCAGCATATCTGGGGCAAGAGCGATCACATGATTAAAGGATTCCTTGAAACTATCGTAGTTCTCAAAAGGTAAGCCGGCAATCAGATCCAGATGAATGTGGATATTCTGTGGCATTAGCAGTTTTTTTACATGGTCACCGGTTCGGGTCACACTGATTTTTCGGCCAATGGCAGCTAGAGTTTCCGGAGCCGTACTCTGGACGCCAATTTCAAATTGAATCAATCCCGACGGGGCTGTCTTAAGTAAGTTAATCATCTCGTTATCAATCAGGTCGCCGGTCATTTCAAAGTGAAAATTTGTTGGCCCGCCACGCTTAATCAGATGGGCAAATATTCTTTTGGCCCGACCGACGTCGCAGTTAAAGGTGCGATCCACCAGTTTGACCTGCTTGACCCCCACCGCAATAAAGAAATCCAATTCTGCAAAGACCCGATCCAGTCCCAGCAAATTTAACCCTTGCTTAGCCGAAGACAAACAATATGAACAGCAAAACGGACAGCCCCGCATGGTTTCGTAGTAAATGATTTTATGCTTAAGGCTGGCCATATCCACATTACTATAAGGAAACACCAATTGACTTAGGGGTACCGCTTCAGTATCAGGATTTTCGACAACGTGCCCCGCTGAACTGCGATAACAAAGTCCCGGAATTTTATTGAGGCCTTCGTGATAATTACCAGACTCCAGTAGCGCTTTTAGTTTGGCTTCCCCTTCGCCCTGAATAATCCGGTCACAAAAAAGATAAGCCTTTAGCAGCGCCACTCCATCAAAACTAACCTCGGGGCCACCAAAAATAATCTCAACCTGGGGTTTCGCTTTTTTAATGACTTCTGCCAGCTTAACTACCATCTCCATATTCCAGATATAGCAGGAGAAACCAATTCGTCTGGTATTTTGATCCAGAAGCAACTTAACAATCCGATGAAAGGGATCATTAATTGACATTTCTACAATTTCGACATCAAAATTCGGCAGCTGCGCTTTTAAAGAACGCACCCCCAAATTCGTATGGATATATTTGGCATTAATAGCTACTAGGACAAGATCTTTCACGGTAACCTCCAGGTCTTCGGGGATTTAAGTCTGGGAATAAGTTAATAAAAAAATTCTTTGCTGCCGAGTTGTTACACCTCTTAATACTCTGCTTAGATGAATAGAAGCAGACAGTACCGTTTGCCCTGGATAGTAATTATCCAGCGTAAATGGCAGCAACGCTCACGGCAATTAAATAAATCAAACGATATTTGTTATACATTAAAGCGGAAAAAAGTTACGTCGCCATCTTTCATGACATACTCTTTACCTTCTACCCGGGTCACGCCACTTTCTTTGGCTTTTACTTCCGAACCGGCTTCAACCAGCTGATCGAAACTGGTGATTTCAGCTCGAATAAAACCCCGCTCAATATCGCTGTGTATTTTTCCGGCAGCCTGGGGTGCCTTCGTACCTTCGGTAACTGTCCAGGCCCGAATTTCCTGGGGGCCAGCGGTTAAAAAAGTAATCAGCCCCAGCAGTTTATAGCCAGAGCGAATAACCTGATCCAGGCCTGATTCGTCCAAACCCATATCAGATAAAAACTCCGTCTTTTCGACTTCGTCAAACTGGGCGATTTCTTCTTCAATTTTAGCCGATATTTTAATGATGTCTTTATGACTGCCGGAGTGGTTTTCCCGCACTGTTGCTTTTAAACGGGTTACCATATCATTATCTTCATGGAGATCATCTTCAGAAACGTTGGCGATATACAGTACCGGCTTGATGGAAATCAGCTGAATGGTTTGGATAAATTCCCATTCATCCGCAGAAAAATCCTCATCATTGGGCATTTTGCCACCTTCTAGGATTTCCCGCAGCCGCATCGCCACCTCAATATTTGCCTTTTCCTGAGGATTGGTCTTGGCCAACTTTTTATTTTTTTCTATCCGTCGATCTAGCATTTCAATGTCAGCAAAGATCAATTCCAGATTAATGGTTTCCAGATCATCAATGGGATCAATTTTTCCTTCCACATGCACCACGTTGTCATCTTCAAAACAACGAACCACATGGACTATGGCATCAACCTCCCGAATATGTGAAAGAAACTTGTTGCCCAGCCCTTCCCCCTTGCTTGCGCCTCGTACCAGACCAGCAATATCCACAAATTCGATGGTGGTGGGAATAACCTTTTTAGAATTGTACATTTTTTCCAAAATCGCCAGACGGGGGTCCGGTACAGTGACAACCCCGATATTGGGATCAATCGTACAAAATGGATAATTGGCAGACTCTGCTCCGGCCTTGGTTAATGCATTAAATATGGTGCTTTTCCCAACATTGGGTAAGCCAACGATTCCTATCTTCATTATTACCTCTTTCTTATTTTCGTCTAAAACATTTCTCCTGACATTTAAAAAGGTGGGTTTTCCCGTTCCCTTGGAACAAGAAGTACCACCATTTCAAATTTGGTCAGCGCTTTTTTGTAAACAGACGTCTATCGATTGACAACAGTGTTTTTCCATAATTTTTCGAGATTATAAAACTCCCGTTCTTCAGCATGGAAGATATGGACAATCACATCGTAGTAGTCCAGCAAAATCCAGCGGGCTTCACGTAAACCTTCAACCCCTTTAGGAAAGATCTCCAGTTTTTGGGCCTCATACTCAATATTTTCGGCGATCGCCTTGACCTGTCGCTCAGAGCTACCACTGGCAATAACAAAATAATTTGCAATGGAGGTCATCTCCGTAACATCGATGACTTCAATATCATCGCCATTTTTTGCTTCAATCCACTCTTTAATCTTTTGTGCAAATTCATCTGGATTAATAATGATCACTCACTTTCTTTTTTTAATTTCTTGATTACTTTTTTTCATAGATTTCTGGTTTTAATCAGCAAATCATTTCGTGCTTCAAGGGTATGCTTATGAAGCAGCGCACCAATTTTTACGACATGGCAGATACAATTGGATAATGCCAGTATAACTGCCTGATCAAGATCTGTTTTTGCTGCCGCTCGAATGGCCTCAACCCCAGGAAAAGATCGGTCTTTTTCGATATAATCAGCCAAATAAACAATCTTGTCCAGGGTGCTCATTTTCTTACACCCGGTGGTGTGATAACACACCGCATGTTGAATCGCCACATCGGTGATGCCATAGCGTTCTTCAACTAATACCGCACCCACCGGGCCATGAAGTAATTGGGGATCATGGCGACTGACCCGGTCGACTTTAATCTGATGCTTTTTGGCATAGCCGAGAAGCTTTTCGTCCGGCATATTTTTGGCACAGTCATGCAGTAGTGCCGCCAGTCTGGCCTGATTAAGGTCAACCCCAAAACGACTCGCCAGTTGTTCAGCCGCCGCAACCACGTTAATTGTATGGCGAAAGCGTTTTGGACTCAGCTTATTTTCAAGATCTGTAGTGATCTCAGTCCAGTTCATGTTGATCCCCATGTGTCCCATTTGGCAAATAGAGGCCCTGGTCGTGGATATAGGCTTCCACCGGATCGGGTAAGAGGTACCGGATGGAATAACCATTCTTAATCCGGGAGCGGATATCGGAAGAGGCGATGTCCATTTCCGTGGCGTAAAGCTTAAATATCGATGCCCCATAAATCTCCTGAAGTTCTTTGATCCGCATATCCAGGCGATCATGGCTATAGCCCGGGCGGAAGGTGGTAATGAACTTTACCGACTTAAGTAGCTCCGGCGCACCCTTCCACAAGGTAATCTCAAACATTAAATCGGCCCCGGCAATAAAATAAAAATCACAGTCCGGGTATATTTCTTTAATGCTATTAATCGTGTCAATGGTATAGGTGATGCCACTCTGGTCGATTTCATGGGTTAATATCTCAAAACGATCGTTGCTGGCAATGGCCAGTTCCACCATTTTTAACCGGTGTTCTCTGGCAATTTCATCTTGCGATAATTTAAATGGGTTATTCCCAGTGGGAATAAACAAAACCTTATCCAACTCATATTGATCCCGAGCCGACTCTGCCAACAGCAGATGACCCGTATGGATGGGATTAAAACTTCCTCCCAGAAGACCGATTTTTTTCTTCATCTCAAACCTTTACTTTTTATGAATTAGTGAATTTTCGTGATGGGCTTAATGATTTTTTCTTAACCCGTTTGATGGGTTTTGCATTTTTAGTGGGAACCTCAATTTTCGTTTTTAATAAATTCTTTTTATAAAGAATAAATTTGTTACCGATGGTGCAGACAATCTCCGCTTTGGTGGCAGCGGCCAATTCCCGGGCGACGTCACCAACTTCTTCCATGGAGTTATTCTGAACCTTTCCCTTGATTAACTCCCGGGCAATGATGGCATCTCTAGTCTGCACAATAACTTGCTCGGTAACGCCTTCCTTGCCAACGAAAATGATATCAGGGATATCCATGGCCAGCTTTCTTAAATAACTTCTTTGTTTACTTGTTAACATTTTTTCTCAACTTTCTACGACGCTATTATAGCATATTATTATGGGCAAAATCTATTTAAAATACTCAAATTCGATGTCTTCCAACTGAACAACATCCTCATCCTGAATGCCCATTTTTTCCAACTCTGCAAATACGCCTTTATCTTTTAGCACCCGCTGGAAGAAACCAACTGAATCCAAATCTTCAAAGTTAACGGATGTAATCAGTCGCTCCAGGAAATCGCCTTTAACAATATATAAATGATCACGTTTTTCAACAGTAAATTGTTTTTCCATAAAGTCAGGGGTATAAACGGATTCAGTCTCTGGTTCAATGTCAAAAATCGGTTCAACCTCACCGATTTCATCCAGCAAGGTTATCGTTCGGCTAAGCAGTTCGTTAAGCCCCTGGCCGGTTACTGCTGAAATTACAAAAACCTCGTAACCGAGTTTTTCGAGTTCGGCTTTGAGTTCAGCTGTTTCGCCAGCATCAGCGAGAAGATCAACCTTGTTCAAAGCGACAATCTGCACCCTCTGGGCTAGTTTTTCATTATACTTTTCCAACTCTAAATTAATCGCTTTAAAATCTTCCAGGGGATCCCGGCCTTCACTGCCAGCTGCGTCCAACAGATGGATTAGCAGCTTGGTTCGTTCCACATGACGGAGGAACTGGTCACCCAGTCCGGTTCCTTCATGAGCGCCCTCGATCAAACCGGGAATATCGGCAATCACAAACGGATCAAAATTTCGCCATTCAACCACCCCCAGATTAGGGACAATGGTGGTAAAATGGTAATTGGCAATTTTGGGTTTGGCTTTGGTGATTACCGAGAGCAGTGTTGATTTCCCAACATTGGGAAATCCAATCAGACCCACATCAGCCAGCAGTTTCAGCTCAAGAATAACAGTTCGTTCCTGACCTTTTACTCCACCCTGAGCAAAACGAGGTGCCTGTCTGGTAGCTGTTGCAAAATTCATATTTCCACGACCACCCCGACCGCCTTCTGCTACCCGGTATTTTTGTCCGTGTTCGGAAAGGTCGCAGATAATCCGTCCGGTATCCTTATCTTTAACAATCGTTCCAACCGGAACCTTAATGATCAGGTCTTCTCCGGTTTTACCGGTGGAGCGGCCGCCGGTGCCGTTTTCACCATTTTCTGCCTTGTGTTTTCTTTTATATTTAAATTCCATCAGGGTTCGAAAACCATTATCGGCCATAAACACAATATTGCCGCCATGACCTCCGTTCCCGCCATCGGGACCGCCGTTGGGGACATATTTTTCGCGCCGGAAACTCATTCCACCATGTCCGCCATTACCAGCCTTCAGAATAATCTCTGCTTTATCTACAAACATTGCTACCTCGCTTTTTTAGGGTACTTACCCGAACAACATAAAAATAAAACCTCTTATCTTGTCAAAACGAGCATAAGAGGTTTTATGGCTGTATTATTTTGTCACTGAGAAACTAGATGGCTTCCCGAGGATAAATACTTACTTGTTTTTTATCTCTGCCTTTTCGTTCAAAACGGACAATCCCATCTTCTAAAGCGAATAATGTATCATCGCCGCCTTTTCCAACGTTAGTACCAGGGTGAATCTTGGTTCCTCTTTGACGAACTAGAATATTTCCTGCCAGTACGAATTGACCATCGCCTCTTTTTACGCCAAGACGTTTCGATTCGCTGTCTCGACCATTTCTTGAACTACCAACCCCTTTTTTATGGGCAAATAGTTGAAGGTTCATTTTTAACATGTTGTTCACCTCCTATTTATATACTTCTTCAAACTGGATATAATCTCCATAAGCTTCCTTAATCCCCCGGATTCCCAGAAGATAAGTCGAAATAAGTGTTTCTGTTTTTGATTTCGTTGGTTCATCATTGATTTCGGGAATGATAAAACGGACATAGCCCTCTTCGATCACTTCGCCAAGATCTTTTCGCCCAACAATTTCGGTAAGTCCGTTTAAAATGCTGATGGTTAAAACCGAAACAGCCGCACAAACGATATCCTCGCCATGATCGGCAAAACCGGCATGACCAGACACAATTATTTCACTTGCTTTATTATGCTTACCACAAATCTTTACTGAAATCATAAATGCCTAGGCTTGAATGCCAGTAATTTTAACTTTCATGAATGGTTGTCGATGACCTTGTTTTTTCCGATAATCTTTTTTAGATTTATACTTGTAAATAATAACCTTAGGTCCTTTGGCAACTTCCAAAATTTCTGCTTTAACAACAGCATTTTCAACCACTGGCGTACCAATGATCATTTCGCCATCTTTGTTAACTGCTAAAACTTCAGTAAAAGTAATTTCTTTTACATCGGCTTCAGTAAAATTGATTTTTTCAATTTGAATCACATCATTTTCCTGAACGCGGTATTGTTTACCACCTGTTTTAATAATTGCATACATAGTTCTACACCTCCTCATACCAGACTCGCCACAAAAGGTGCTTTCGACTTAAAACCTTGTGTGTGCGGCTACATAACTTTATAAATATTAACATGGTGCGTTACTAAAGTCAATCAAAATATTAACAATGTTCATTTGACATGATAATACACCTAAAAAAACTGAAATCATTTATTTTATTTGGGGGTTTTCTCGTATGATGGGTATAATAAAATAAATTGAGCTTTAGGAGGAAAATGAAATTGCAAAAAAACATGCCTAGAATAAAAATTGTAGCTGTTGTTTTATTAGTTATCCTTGCTATGGGATTCATAATCTATAATTTTTATCCAATGATCAATCAAAACATGCAAAAGGATAAAATAATTGCCGTCGCCAAAGAAAACCGTACCGAGATTGCCGATCGAATTGATTTTAATGCCTTGCTGTCCATCAACCCCGATACCATTGGCTGGGTGCAAATCGAAGGGACACCCCTTGAATATCCGGTTACCCAAACCACTGATAACGATTTTTATCTGTCTCATAATTTTTTAAAGGAATCATCCTTCGAGGGCGCCATCTTCCGGGACTACTTGAGTGATCCGGTGACAACCCGGAATCACGTACTCTATGGTCATTATATGTCAGATGAATCAATGTTTGGCAGCTTATGGAATTATCAGGATCAGGCCTATTTTAAAGCCCATCCGGTGATTCAGTTTGATCAGCCTGGCAATCCCGGGGATTGGGAGATCTTCTCGGTTTATATTACCGAAGCCGAATACGATTATCGCCAGCCCAGTTTTTCAAGTGACACCGAGTTTATCAACTATATGAATCGGCTCAAAGCCCGTTCACTGTATGATACCGGTGTGGTTGTTTCCCCGGACGATGAAGTGCTGACCCTGTCCACCTGTATCTACACCTTCGATGATGCCCGCTTTGCGGTGCATGCCCGAAAAATCAAGTAAACATAAAAGTGTCCGCAGTTTGGATCTCGTTGAGATCATCCATTGACTGCGGACACTTTATTGCATTTTAGGCAAGTTACTATTCGTTATCAATAACTGCCTTTTTTCCCAATTTTCGCAATTCGCGTTCCGGTTTGATTACTTTATCTTCATAATCAAAACACTCTTTGGCAATGACATTACTTAAAACCAGTAATGAGATCAGATTAGGAATTGCCATTAATCCATTCATGGTATCCGAGAAATCCCAGACAATCTGCAGAGCAGTGGTGGCGCCGACAAACGCGACCAGACTGTAAAACAAACGATAGATTGTTACTGCCATCGGCGCTTTAATTAAATACTCTAGCGATTTTTCTCCATAGTATTCCCAACCTAAAATGGTTGAGAAGGCAAACAGCATGATCCCAATAGTGACAATGTATCCGCCGATCGGACCTAATGCCGATTCAAAGGCGGCAATGGTTAGCGCAGCACCACTGAGCAGTTTGCCAGCTTCGGTCATGGTACCCAGAACGCCGGAAGAAGCAATTACCAGACCGGTAATGGAACAGACAACCAGGGTATCAAAAAAGGTTCCGGTCATGTTAATGTAACCTTGACGGGAAGGATGATCAGTTTTAGCAGCGGCTGCCGCAATTGGCGCCGAACCTAAACCGGCTTCATTGGAGAAAACCCCCCGGGCAACTCCCCAACGCATGGCGCTGAGCATGCTGGCAATCACCGTACCGCCAACCCCACCAGCCACCGCTGTGGGTGAAAAAGCCATTGTAAAGATTTGAGCCAGACCGGCAGGCAGGTTTTCAAAATTAATAATAATAACTAAGATTCCGGCCACAAAATAGAATACCGCCATGAATGGTACAAAAATACCACAAACACGACCGATACTTTTGATTCCCCCTAATAGCACTACAATGGCCAGAATCGTAATGACTGCCCCGGTAATCCAGGTGGGAATACCAAAGGTTCCCAACACGGCCCCCGATATAGAGTTTGCCTGGGTCATGTTACCGATTCCAAAAGAAGCGATCACCGCAAAAGCTGAGAACAGCACCGCCAGAATCGAACCGATGGTTTTATTTTTGAAACCATTTTTCATGGCATACATCGGCCCACCAGCCATTTCACCTTTTGAATTTGTTTCCCGGTATTTAACCGCCAGAACACTTTCGCCATATTTGGTGGAAAGGCCAAACAATGCACTGATCCACATCCATACCAGCGCTCCGGGTCCCCCCAGTACCATGGCCGTTGCCACACCAACAATATTACCGGTACCGATGGTTGCTGCCAGTGCCGTCATTAAAGACTGGAAGGGTGAAATATCCCCACTCGAATCTTTTTTTGATGGATCCTGCTTAGCAAAAACCGATTTCAATGCATAACCCAAGTTTCGCCATGGCAGAAACTTTAACCGGACTGTCAAAAAGATCCCGGTTCCCATCAGTAACGCCAGCATTACAGGTCCCCAAACAAAATTGTTGACAGCTGCAATAATTTCCGAAAAATTCATCTTAACCCCCTTAAAATTATAGTGGGATCATTTTATCATTATTTATCTTGCTTCACAATACTAAACATTCTAAATGACAAGTATTTACCTTAAGCCTATCTTAAGCCCAGGCAAGAGGTAATTATTGTCATTTCCATAGATATTTTAACCCAATCCGGAAGCACTGCCCGGTAAATCACTCGAATTCAATTGAGCACTTGGATTAGCGACGCAAAGAGTTGATAGGTTTCCGGCGCAAACCAGAGTTTAAGTTCGGTTAGCAGAGCTTCGTTTGAATCACTGCAATGGATCAGATTGTTACAGCAGCGAGCTTCCCGGTCGGCATTATCAAAGGAATCGGTTCCCAGATCACCCCGAATCGTTCCCGGTTCAGCCCGGGCCGGGTCGGTGGCGCCCGTTAATTCCCGGGCATTGCCGATGGCATTTTCCCCGTCCTGACTAAGAATAATGGGCATCATTGCTTTCCCAGCAAAAGCTGTGATGGCCATTTTTTTAAACGATTCTCCCAGTTTTTCAACTACGTGGGCGTAATGGGTTAAGATCAAGTCGTCACTGACGCTCTTATATCCGATCATCTCGATCCTGAAGTCATGCTCGATAAACCGTTTTATAATCGGTTCAACTAATTCCGTCTCCAACGCATCGGGTTTCATAATAATTAATACATATGATTTCATTGCAAATCCTCACCTTCTATGTTTTGTAGTTATAAAGTATAATACAATTACTGGATTAACATTTTTATACTAAAATAATTAATTAACCGCAAAAAACGCTGAAGCCGATCCCACAATAAATGCAGAACCGGCTTCAGCTTTCGATTTCAGATGTCATTCCTTTTGGACTCACCCCTTTCATTTCACCAAAAATCCACTTCTTCACTTTTCTAAAAGTAATAAACGCTTAACTGGCAAAATTCTTCAGGATAGTTTTTTATTCAATTCAAATTTTTACCGTTTCAGTGGCAAATCGTCATTTCCATTATGTGGTTAATTATCGTTGATCCATTATTATTTTTATGGTCACACCACTTAAAAAGTGATGCTCACGTCCATAATTAAATACCGATCGCCAATTAATCAGGCCATCAATGTCGATGCCGCCTACCCAATTTGGTTTTAAGAACTGCTGCATCTTTGGAAATGACAATCGATAAAATCTTATTCATCCATTCGGGTTATTTTAATTTTTATCTCTAAACAAATCACCATCTTTCTAATCTTATCGGCTGTTAAGGTTTATTTACTTTTCAATGATCTTATTAATCAATTGTGAAAAGGATCGTGTTGATCTTTGATTTAGCTAAATTATAGCACGTTTCTTTGAAATGTAAAGGCATTTTTTGTAAACGTTTTTATTTCTTTTGTAAACCTTAAGCATCGACTTTAAGCAGCAGTTTTTCCCGATGTAATTCGATCGTCGGATCGATCACAAAAACCGCTCTGATTTGATCGTTGAAACTCGCTAAGACCTGTTCCGGCTTGACACATTGCTGCTCGATATAAATCAGCGTCATCTTTACATTGACATGATCGATTTCGGCGTCTGCACATACCGAAATCGATTCAATAAAGGGTCGGATATTTTTTTGTACATATTTTCCTTTTTTATTTCTTTTCTGGATCAAAATCTGTGGAAGTTCCAGATACATGCGCACAGATGCTGCCAATTCGTTTAAATCCGTTTCTGGCATGACCTTGATGCGAATCCGATAGTCACTTTGATAAAGCGATGCCGACAGGGATTCGACCCCCTCACCGCAGATTTTTGCAGCAATAATTTCAAGACCCTTCGGTAGTGCCTGGTTCATCCGGTGAATAAAGGTGTCCACATCGATGTCCGTAGATACAATCACCTCACCATACTCCGCGTCACTGGTTAAACCCACCGACATCGCCAGCGCAAATGACATCCGGGGATGGGGGTTAAAACCCTGGGAGTATGCAACCGGGATATTCGCCCGGCGAAACGCCCGTTGAAACAATCGTTGTTGATCCAGATGGGATAAAAAACGCAGCGGGGTTGAGCGTTTAAACTGATAATGAATTTTAACCATTGCATTTCCATCCTTTCTTGAATTCCATAATGCCGCAATTCGAACATGCATCGGGACAAAACGGTGTTGTTAAAGCTGTCTCGGCTTTTTTTGCTTCGGTTTGTAAAAAGTCCTTGGTAATGCCAGTATTGATAAAATCCCAGGGCAGAATTTCTTCGTAGTCCCGGTTTCGTAAAGCATAAAAATCCGGATCAACCCCGGCCTCGTCAAAAGCATCCATCCATTTTTGCAGATCAAAGCATTCGCCCCAGCCATCAAAGCGGCAACCTTTTTGATGGGCTATCTCCAGCACCGAACCTAAACGACGGTCACCCCGGGCAAAGACTGCTTCCAAGAAGCTAACCCCGCTGTCATGCCAGCTGTAGGAAATCTTGCGATCTTTAATACTGGCTTTTAAATGACGTTGTTTCTGTTTAAATTCTTCCCGGGTATTCTGGCCCATCCACTGAAAAGGTGTAAATGGCTTGGGCACAAAGGAAGAGGTGCTTAAAACGACTTTCAAACTTTTGTTGCGGACTTCCCGATCAATTTTAAAGTATTCATCCACAACTTTTTGCCCTAAATCCGCAATGCCTTCGATATCTGTCAGCGTTTCCCCCGGCAAACCAATCATAAAATACAGTTTAACATGTCCCCAGCCCTTTTCAAAAGCCGTTCGTACCGTGTCAAGCAGGTTTTCCTCAGTAACACCTTTATTAATGACATCCCGCATCCGTTGGGTTCCAGCTTCTGGTGCCAGCGTCAAACCGGTTTTGCGAACTTTCTGGATTTCTTCCAACATCTCAATGCTTAAGGAGTCAATCCGCAGTGATGGCAAGGAAATACTGACTTTTCCATCCGCATAATCACAAACCAGGTTTTTAATCAGGGCTTCAATTTCGCTGTAATCACCAGTACTGAGCGATGACAGTGAAACCTCATCGTAGCCAGTGGCGTCGATCAGCGCTTTGATTTTTGCCTGGATAGTTGGCACGGTTTTTTCCCGGGTCGGGCGGTAGATCATCCCAGCCTGACAAAAACGGCAACCCCGGCCACAGCCTCTGAATATTTCATAACTGATCCGATCATGGACAGTTTCGGTATAGGATACTACAATTTTTTCCGGGAAGTAAGCCTGATCAAGGTTTTCAATAAATTGCTTGCGGATCGTTGGTGGTGCTTCTTTGACAATCGGGGAAAAGGCGGTAATTAGCCCGGTTTGCTTATCATAGCTGACCGCATAAAATGCCGGGACATAAACCCCGTCAATCTGAGCTGCCCTTTTTAGAAAGTCCTGGCGGTTACCACCAGCTTTTTTCCATTCCCGGTGGGCAGCCATAATTTTAAGAATCACCTCTTCCGCTTCACCAATGACAAAAAGATCAATAAAATCAGCCAGTGGCTCCGGGTTATAGGCGCAGGGGCCCCCGGCCATCACAAAGGGCTCGTCTTCCTCCCGCAAAGCGCTGCGCAAGGTGATCTTTCCTAATTCCAGCATGTTTAAAATATTACTGAAGCTCATTTCATATTGCAGTGTAAATCCCACAATATCGTAGACGTTCAAGGGCAGCATTGATTCCAGGCCATATAATGGCAAATCATGCTGACGCAACTGTTCTTCCATATCTACCCAGGGCGCAAAGACCCGCTCACACCAGACATCTTTTTCTTCGTTGAGTAACCCATAGAGTATTTTCATGCCCAAATGAGACATTCCCACCTCATAGGTGTCCGGGAAAGCAAAGGCAAAACGAATCATCTCCGGACTCGGAATCTTATGGACTGCGTTCACCTCATTACCAAGATAGGTGATTGGTTTTGTCACCAGGGGCAAAATATTTTTTTCGATATAATTATTCATTCATTTCCTCATATTTATAATTTTTAAACTGCCTAACTCATTTTAGCACACCTTATCTTACATGATTCTTATCAGCTTGTACAGTCCCCGTCCCAGAATAAATATTCAGTCCCATCGCCCCGCTCCAACAATTATTCTAAAAAGCGCATTTGATTAACGCAATCAATTATGATAGACTACACCCTGTTTGAAAAATTTAAGTCAGGTAATATCAAACGGTGAAACGTATTTATGAACTTTTTGCAATTATCTGAAATATTATGTTTATGAGAGGAGAAAAAATTGTTTGAAACAGTCGATGTGGGCATTTTGTCCATTATTCCACCAATGATTGCCATTGTTCTGGCGTTGATTACGAAAGAAGTTATCTCCGCCCTGCTAATCGGAATTCTATCCGGAACCCTAATCTATGTCGTTAGCATTGGCGGCGGTCTGGTTGAAATGGGTACGGTTGCTTTTGGCCTGATGGCTGAAACCGTTGGTGAACCGGGCAAGTTTAATATCATCTTATTTTTGGGGCTGCTGGGAGCCCTGGTTTATGTTGTAACCATTGCCGGAGGTTCTCGGGCTTATGGCAACTGGGCCGCCACCAAGCTTAAATCCCGCCGCAGTGCCCAACTGGCCACCAGTGCTCTGGGCGTTATTATTTTTGTTGATGATTATTTTAACTGCCTCACTGTTGGCACGGTTATGAAACCGGTCACTGACAAATATCAGATTTCCCGGGCCAAGCTGGCCTACATCATCGATTCCACTGCAGCACCAGTCTGCATCATCGCCCCGATTTCAAGTTGGGCAGCAGCTGTCGGCTCAACACTATATGAAACGGGAGCTTTCCAAAATGAACTGAGTGCTTTCGTGGCAACAATCCCTTACAATCTTTATGCCTTGTTAAGTATCTTGATGGTTATTATTATTTCTGTTACCAATCTGGATTTCGGATCAATGGCCCGGGTTGAACAGCGAGCCACCGAAACCGGCGAACTGGGTGCTCTGGATACTGAACTGGAAGAAAAAATCCTGATGGATGGCAAGGGCACGATCTGGGATCTGATTGTTCCAATCAGCTCACTGATTGCCTTTTCAATTCTCTCGATGCTCCAAAACGGTGGCTACTGGTCTGGTGAAGGCTTAACTTTATCGGAAGCCTTTGGCAATTGTGATGCATCTGCAGCACTGGTAATGGGCGCCTTCTGGGCCTTGGTTGTGACCTTTTTGCTGTTTATCCCCCGTAAACTGATTGATTTTAAAACCTTTATGGGAGGCATCGGCGAAGGAATCAAAACCATGGTTCCGGCCTACATTATTTTAACCCTTGCCTGGACCATCGGTGCCCTGTGTCAGGATCTGCTGGGTACCGGCCTCTTTATTGGCGAACTGGTTAAATCCAGCAGTATTCCAGTGGGGCTGATTCCAGCTATGATTTTCCTGGTTTCGGCCCTCTTGTCCTTTTCCATCGGAACGGCCTGGGGTACCTTTGGGATCTTCATTCCGATTGTTGTTATGATTTCCCAATACACTGCCCCAGAACTGATGGTGGTAACCTTGTCAGCGACACTGGCGGGATCTGTCTTTGGCGACCATTGTTCACCCATTTCAGATACCACTATCCTCTCCTCAACCGGGGCCGGCTGCGATCATATTTCGCACGTTTCTACCCAGATGCTTTATGCCATGCTGGTGGCCGCCTGCAGCTTTATCGGTTATCTGGTAGCTGGTTTGAGCTATGGAAATCTTCCGCTGACCTGGTTAACCTCGGTCGGACTACTGATTGGATCATTAATCGTCTTCCATCGAATTTCCCAAGCCCGCATCACAAAGCTGAATTTTTCCACTTCGGATTGATACTGTCCATTTCAAATGTCCGCCATTTAGCAATAAAATGGCGGACATATTTATTCTACATCAAACTATTTCCCAGATCAGTTCACCTTTTCGTTGTTGCAATGTTTCGGTCACCACGCCATTTTTTGCCACTTTTCCCAAATATTGATGAACCATCATCAGCTGATCCGGATTATCTAAAACAGCAAGTTCCCGGGTATAGATCCCCTTTGCTTTTTCCAGTGGGAAAACCCGCTTGTGAATCCCCGTTTCGTATGTCAGTTCTGGGAAAATCCCCTTCGTCCATAAAATATTAAAAATATAGTTCAGCTTATTAAACTGTCGGATATACTTTTGATCTGTTAGTGTGTAGAGTGTTTCTTTCAGACAACTATGGCGCTCCACAAACGATGACAGATAACAAAACCCTCTGGAGGCGCCAATCATTTTATAAAGATGCTCCGGTTTGCAAATCGCCGGTGACATGCTGGCAATCACCAGATCAAAGGATTCCAGATAGTGAAAGCTGTCCCAATCCGAGTGAATAAACTCGGCATTTTCTAACCCCGCAGCTGCCGCATTTTCTCTGGCATAGTGGATCATCTTTTTAGAAAAATCCAGCCCCACCACTTTTTTAACTTTTTTTGCCAACTCAACTGCAAATTGTCCCGGCCCACAACCAATATCCAAGACCGTTGTGTCACTCGTGATAATCCCTTTGTCAACCAAGACCTGAACCGTGTCTTTACGATTTAACTGAGCGTCTTCGGTTGACGATGAAAGATTGTATTCCTCCGCCCGAAAGTCCCAAAATTCTGCAGTTGGTTCTTTTTTCTGGTTGTCACTTAACCAGAGCTCTTCAAAATATGCTGTTGTAAACTGCATCCGGCATCCGTCTCCTTATATAAATTTAATTATCGATTAATAAAGAATAAACCTACCAGGCAAAGTGCAATGCCCACCAGATGATTGGTAGTCAAAACCTCTTTGTATAGCAAGATACCAATGGGAATCAGTAAGATCGCCAATGAGATATTGGCAACCAGCGACCCCAGGCTAATATTCCAACCAGCCCGATAGGCGGTAATGTAACCAAATTCCAGGGCAACAACTGAAATCCCCAAGGCAAAACTGGTCCAGTTCAGTCGTTTAACCGACTGAACGATTCCCTCTTCCAAGCCATTGACCAGCATCAGAATCAACGTCAATAAGGCTGCCACCAGATACGTAACCAGTAGTGATAAAAAAGGATTGACCGTCTCCGGTGTTGATTTCGTGCAAATGTTATAAAACACATTGGCGGTTACAATTAATAGAATGGGCAGATAATAGGTGAATTCATTCAAAGCTCTCAGGCACTCCCCTTTCTTATAGATTTGTGTATGACTGCTCAAGACTTGGAGCGATTCCCAACCCTGTTTGTCATGGGACTCTTTATGTCCAGTGCTGTTTAACGGCAGCTCTTAAAACCCGAAAATTCTGATAGGGCTTTTCAATGTACAGCAACCGCTTAATGACCAAACGCTCTTCCTCCGTCAGATCAAACTGTTCAATCCCGCTGTTATTGGGATTTGTGGCAATTTCGTCGCAGCTTAATGCCAGACGCATAAAAACATCACCGATCCCCCAAAAGTCCGGATTAAAGCGCGCATCTAATGACACCATCTTTCTGGCCGAACCAAAATCAATCAGCGACAACTGCTCACCGGTCCATAAAATATTGTCAGCTTTAATATCCCGATGGCTGATGCCAAGGTCTGCCAGATAATCCATAACCGCAATTAATTGAAAAAAAATAATGGCGATTTCGCTTTTACCAAAGGCATAGTCACACGCAAGCCAATCCTCGAGGGTCTGCCCCGGCATTTTTTGCATCACCAATCCAAAGCAACCATCCCGATCAATGACCTGGATCAATTTGGGAATGGCTGAATGGTCGATGGTTCTAAGAAACTTAATTTCCCAGTTCAGTTTTCTTTTGCGGCGCTTGACATCATTGGGGTGAAATATTTTAGCAACGTAGTCCTGATCTTCCCGGGATATCAGATAGCTGCATCCAAAGCGCCCCTGACCCAGGAGTTTTACCAGTGCAAACCCATCAAGCGCAAGCGCGCCCCGGAGGGTAGTGAGCCGACTACCATTCGATCTCGTCAACAGATAAGGGCTTTTCATTGAGATAACTCTTCTGAACCTGACCATTTTTCATGATAATAACCTTATCGGCCATCGGCGTAATGGCTTGATTATGGGTGATCAGAATTACCGTCATCTTTTCTTTGCGGCTGGTTTCCTGGAGCAGTTTTAAAATATTCTTGCCGGTATTATAATCCAGTGCTCCGGTCGGTTCATCACAAAGCAATAGTTTGGGGCGTTTAGCCAGAGCTCGGGCAATCGCCACCCGCTGCTGTTCGCCTCCGGAAAGCTGCGAAGGAAAATTTCCCAGTCGTTCTGCCAGGCCGACACTTTTTAAAACTGTTTCGGCATCCATCGGATCATGACAGATCTGGGTCGCCAACTCGACGTTTTCAACCGCCGTGAGATTTTGAATCAAATTATAAAATTGAAAAACAAAACCGGTGTCGTAACGCCGATATTCGGCCAACTCCCGACGGTTTAGGGCCGCAACATCTTTTTCGCCAACAATCACATGGCCTTCATCACAATCGTCCATCCCACCCAGGATATTAAGAACCGTTGTTTTACCAGCTCCGCTGGGGCCCACAACCACTGCAAATTCGCCCTCATCAATAAAAAAATTGATCCCGTTAGCGGCATTAATGGTTACCTCCCCCATATGATAGCGCTTATGTACATCTTTAAATTCAATAAAATGTTTCATCTTTTTTGTCCTTCTTCAGTTAATTGAGGCACCGCACCCCTTGCAAACAATTATAGCTGCTACCAGTATAGCGAATAAACCTCTCAAAAGCCAGTCTGCTCGAAAAAAAAGAAAGGTTTCCCTTTCTTTTTAGTTATTTTTTGGCTGGTTCCCACTTGCAGCGCACCGTGGAGACAATAGCTTCTTCTTTTTTTAGCTGTTTGAAGGCTTTATCAACTTCTTTACGATCAACCTTCAAGGCTTTTTCAACTTCGCCAGCAGTCATCGGCGCTCCATGCTGTTCCATACAAGCTAAAATTTTATCCTTCAGCTCCATATTTGCCCTCCAAATTCATTCATTCTTATGACAAATTTTAACAGCTCATCCTTAATTTGGGTTTTAATTTGGCCAATTGCTGACCGCAGGTGGTGCTTAATTCTCGCCCACTGCGATAATTGAAGCCTGGCTTAGTTTTTTACTTTGTATCCCTAATATGTGGTTCAGCACCAAAGCAATGGCAGCGAAGACTATAATTACAATAAAGGTCGAACTATAGCTACCGCCAGAGTTCTGCAGTAAATAACTGGAGATCATTGGTCCGATAATAGCCGCCGGTACCAGTAAAAAATTGGACAAGCTGAAATTAAGGGGATAATTTTTTGAACCAAAACTGGAATTGATCACCACCGAGGATAAAGCTGGCACGCCACCATAGGTAACCCCAACCGATAAAAGCCCGATAAAGATGAAAATAACATTATTCATCGTGGCACCCATAAACAAGAAAACGCCAGCAACCAGCAGAAGTATGGTATTGATTCCCATAGCCTTCGCTCTGCCCATTTTGTCAAACACCGTTCCGATCACAACACGACCGCCACCATTAAAAACGGATACCAACAGCCCCAACTGGGCCGGTGCACCAAAGGCCACCGCAATGGTTGCTGCACTCCCAATAATCAGCAGTCCCGATGCGGTAATCATAATCCCCCAGAAGAAATAAGTCCAGAATACGCCGGTTTTTAACATTTCTCTGGCTGTATATTCTTTTTTCTGGCTGGTCTCACCCGCAACAGCTACCGCTTTTTTGGCCGCAGTTACCGGTTTTTTTATAAAGAAGGAGCCCAGAGCCATCACAATTGCTCCCATGATCGCCAGATAAAAGAAAGTGTTCAAAACGCCGACGTCGCCAATTAGAGAACTGATCATCGTTCCCAGAATCAAACCGCCAAGTCCAAAGCCCATTAATAAAATTCCTGACGCCAAACCAGCTTTTTCAGAAAACCAGGGTACAACCGCACTAATAATTGAGTTATAGCCCATACCAACGCCGGTTCCGCAAAGTACCCCATAAAAGATATACAACATCATCAGACTTTGTTCTGGTTGACTCGGATCGATTTTCGAGACCCCGAAGAAACCGATAAACAGCATCGCTGCCGCGATCAGAACAATGGTCCGGTTTTTGATCAAGCGGGTTAATTGTCCGCTGACAAAACCACCAATACAAAAAAAGATAATTGAGATGGTAAAATTTAGTGATAAGTCTGTTACCGTCCACGTTTCAAAGACCTTGTTCAGCGGCGCCCTAAAAATTGACCAGGCATACAATAATCCCAGAAACAACAGCATGATGGTTCCAACACACAGGTAGATCCACCGTTTTAAATTCTCATTTTTCATCATTTCCCTCTGCTTCCAAAAATTTTCTTGCTTTATTGTATCAGCTTGCTAAAGTAAACACAATCATAAATACCAGTAAATCATGCATTTCTTACTGGTTTTCATGATTCCACTGGACAGCATGTTTTAAAAAGATTAAAATATACACTAGTTACAATGGAAGCGTTCATTGCGAACGTGACGTAAGATTTACGTTCCGTTTCTGATTAACTAACTATTAAAAGGCATGACAGGAGGAAATCATGGATTTATCATTCTTTATCGGTCCGTTACTGGGCGGCATCATCGGACTGATCACCAACGGCATCGCGATTCGGATGCTCTTTCGCCCCTTAAACGCCATCAAGGTATTCGGGTTGACCTTACCCTTTACCCCGGGCTTAATCCCTAAAGAAAAACCCCGTATCGCCAAATCACTGGGCGACGTGGTGGCCAACAATCTGCTTAATGAGGACGTCATCAAAAATGGTCTGCTGTCCCCGGAAATGGACGACAAGATCACCATCGCCGTCAATGGCCTGATTGCTAAAAAAAGCACCAGCGACGAAACCCTGCGGGAGCTGTTTTACTCGTTTTCCGGCGCCGAACGCGGTGCGCTGATCATCACAGATGTGACGAAAAAAGTGGTCGGTTTCTCTTATGAACGGATGGTCAAAATGGAACTTGGGCCGCTCTTATCAGAAATCGCCGTCACCGAAATTGTCAGCAATCTCCAAGGTTCAATGTTTGCGATGCTGATCAATGAAAATCTGATCAGTTCTGCCAAGGTTAAAATGGCTGAAATCATCGAACGGATGGTGGTTGAAAAAGGCGAGAATATTCTCGATAACATCTTTGAAAAAGAAAGCACTAATCTGCTCGATAAACGGCTTTGTGACCTTTATCTTGAATACGAAGACCGGATTCCGGAATTTGTCGCCTGGGTTATTTCGACCTATCATCAACTGATCGACAAAAATATCGGCGTCTTAATACACGCCCTGGACTTGTCAAAACTGGTTGAAGATCAGATTAACGGCTACGATGTCCTGACTTTTGAAAAAATGCTGTTGGAAATCATGCGTAAGGAACTCAATGCCATTGTCTGGCTGGGCGGATTATTGGGTTGTATCATGGGCCTGGTGATGTCCTTTGTCTAGGGAAGCAGAACAGGTTGTCTGAATTTATAAAACTACCATGGGCTTCGCTGTCGGTTACACCAAACAATTTCTACACTAGGGCGCACAACACTTTCTTGTACTGTTCGCCGACACGTTACGAAATAGTTTGTGAAACCAACAACAAAGTATAGTTTGTTCGATTCTTTCAAATTTCGCAATCAATTAGGATAGATATTAAAAAGGAGCTAAAAATGACTAAAAAATTAGAAATTAATTGGGATCAATTGGGATTTGAATATATCAAAACGGATTATCGCTATCTGTCGTTCTGGAAAGACGGGCAGTGGGATGAAGGGGTTTTGACTGAAGATAATGTTTTGCATCTGGGTGAAGCAGCTCCCTGTCTGCATTATGGGCAGCAGTGTTTTGAAGGACTGAAGGCCTATCGGACTAAAGCCGGCGAGATTCAGTTGTTTCGGGTTGACCAGAATGCCAAACGCTTTCAGGATTCCTGCCAACGGCTGTTAATGCCGGTTATTCCTGAAGAGACCTTTATCAAAGCCTGCCTCGAGGTGGTCAAGGCCAATGCAGCCTATATTCCGCCCTATGGTACTGGCGGCTCGCTGTATATCCGCCCGATGATGATTGGGGTCGGTAACAGCATGGCGGTTAAACCAGCCAATGAATACATCTTTACGGTTTTCTGTATGCCCGTCGGCGCTTACTTCAAAGGTGGGCTGACGCCAGTTAATTTTATGGTCTCCGACTATGACCGGGCAGCCTGCAACGGCACCGGCCAACAGAAGGTTGGCGGCAACTATGCGGCCTCGATGCTGGCCCATGAAATTGCCGTTCAGAAAGGTTTTGCCGATTGCATCTACCTGGACCCGACGACGCACACCAAAATTGAAGAGGTCGGCGCCGCCAATTTCTTTGGGATCACCAGAGACAACCGCTTTGTCACCCCCGCTTCCCCTTCGATCTTACCCAGCATCACCAAATACTCGCTGCTGTATCTGGCCGAACATGTTTTAGGGATGGCCGTATCCGAAGAGGATGTTTTCATCGACGAGCTGGATATCTTTACCGAAGCCGGCGCCTGCGGCACCGCTGCGGTAATCACCCCCATCGGCGGCATTTTCCATCACAACCGGCTGCACGTTTTCTACAGCGAAACCGCAGTGGGCCCGGTGACCAAAAAACTCTACAATACCCTCACCGCCATCCAACTGGGCGATCTGGCCGGACCCGAAGGCTGGATTACCAAGCTATAAAAGGGTTTGATTGTAGACTGCCGTACCGACCAATTGATAACCCAGTACCGACAATTAATAATCTGATTGTTTGCATCGGGGCGGACACGGCATCGCCTGTCCGATTCTGCGCGCAGGCAACGAGCCAATCATAAGCTTGCTTATAGTTGGCGACTGCCCGCGACCAAGGCGAAAGGAGCGTAGCGGATTTCGCATGGCGCAAGCAAACAATAGATTGATAATTGGTCGGTACGGTATTTCTCGACAACCTCAAACGATGGGTTTACGCCCATCGTTTGAGGTTTATTTTTGCTGTGCGGGTCGTTTCTTCTTTTTCTTTTTGCGAACCGAATAACCGAAACTGCCGACTTTTTCGCCCAGCCCAAAGTATTCGCCGTGGACGTAGGCCAGTAGATCGGCCTGATCCAGATGGAGTTTGCCGCCCTCATCAATCAGGGCGTCCGCCACATGGACCGCCAGAATCTCGGCCATAAACAGATCATGGGTGCCCAGTGGGATGATTTCTTTGACCCGACATTCCATACTTAAGGGACTGGCCGCCAGCATCGGACACTTTACCGTATCGCCGGGGAGTGTGGTTAAACCCATCCGTTCAAATTTATTGATGTCACGGCCGGAACGCACCCCACAGAAATCGACGGCTCTGACCAGCGCCACGGTGGACAGATTGATGGTAAACTCCCGGGTGGCGGCGATGATTTCGTAGGATAGACGACTGGGCCGCAGCGAAATATAGGTCATCGGCGGTTTGGTATTGAGAACCCCGGTCCATCCCACCGTTATGATATTTTCTGATGCGGCCTCGCCACAGGTTACCAACACCGGGGGCACCGGGGCCAGTAAAACCGATCCCGGCCATTTTGTTTTACTCATTGCGTTTTCTCCTTTGTCTGCGATAAGATTATTATAGCAGTTTTCCCATCCTTATGGCAGAAAATCATCGTCAGCCGGGCCCAAGACTGCTGAAAAGCATCGATTAAACCATTTAAGTACAATTTTTCTTGCAATTTCTTTGCTAAGCCGATAGTATTATAATTAGAAAAGACAGTGGACAGGAGAACTATGAAAACAGAATTATTATTTCTAATTAAGCGCCTATGTGATCTTGAAGAAGAATTCATGGAGCTGACTGAAGAAGAAAAAGAAATTGTCGTTACCACCGCCGAAAGCATGACCGGAAGTCTGGTCTTTTTATTGGAAGCGCTTGAAGATTATTCCATGAGCGGTTTTTACGACGAGGATTGAAAACAACTGAAAAAAACGAATAAGGAGGTAGTTCGATGAAAGTAGCCGCTTTTGTATCCAGTATGGTTGCCCTGGTAATGGGCGCCGCAGCTCTGACCTTAAGTATTATTGCTGTTTCAAAAACTGCCCGTTAGCGGCAAAAGAGCAACGCTTTAACAGGGTTGCTCTTTTTTATTGGCGATAAACTACCGTACCGATCAATTATCAGTCGGTAAACTCGACGATGACTTGATCGATATCCCAGAGGGATTCGATTTTTTCGATTGCATCTTCTTTGATGGCGTTGGCAAACTGATGGGTTTCGGGGAGATCGATGACGATCCGAACCACGCCACCGGTGATATCAATTTCCTTGACCAGATGGGTAGCCACCATATCCAGGCCTTTGATCGGATTCATGACCTTCTTTAAGCGTTTTCTGACAATTTCTTCGGTAGTGGCGACCTTTTCAGTAACCAGGCCGTGCTTTTCTTCATAATTCTGAATTGCCGAGCGCAACACCTCCACTGCCAGCACCGAGCAATGAGCCTTGATTTTGGGCAGCCCGCCCAGGGCTTCCGAGGCTTCCTGCCAGGTAATATTTTTGGCTTCATCAATGGTTTTGCCTTTGGCCAGTTCGGTAATAATCGAACCGGTGGCGATGTTTGAGGCACAACCGTAAGATTCAAATTTGATATCATCGATCACCTTGGTCTCGGGATCGACCTTTAAATAGAGTGACACCATATCGCCGCAGGCCGGACTGCCTTCGGTTGCTTTGCCATCGGGATCTTCAATCCGCCCGGTATTGCGGGGATTTTTGAAATGTTCCAGGACCAGATCGTTATAAGGACTTGCCATTGTTATTTCCTCCTATTCCTTTCCCAGGGGGCTGATTTTTCTCAGGTTCTCAACCACCTTTTTCAGCGTTTCCACCACAAAAACCACCTCTTCCATGGTATTGAAGCGACCCACCGTCATCCGGATCGAGCCGTGAGCCCGCTCATGGTCACCACCGATGGCGGCAATCACATGACTGGCTTCCAGGGAGCGGCTAAAACAAGCCGAACCGGTGCTGACGGCAATGCCATACATGTCCAGATGCAGGGTGATCGATTCCCCCTCCACATAATGGAAGGTGATATTGGCATTTTGGGGCGTCCGCTGCCGGGGATGACCGTTTAGGATAACATCGGGGATCTGCTCGCTCACCATGGTGATAATGTGATCCCGCATTGCTGCCAGCCGGATGTTTTCATCCGCCGTCACCAGTTCCGCCGCTTTGGCGAAGCCGACCGCACCGGGAATATTGTCCATCCCACCGCGGAGGTCAAACTCCTGAAAACCGCCATCCATTATTTTAGCTAGAGCAGTACCCTTTTTTACATAGAGTCCGCCAATCCCCTTAGGACCATGCAGGGTATGAGCCGAGACGGTGATCAGATCTACGGCGATGGCGTTGACATCCAGAGGCACCCGCATAAAGGTGTGGGTGGCGTCAGTGTGAAAGAGGACCCCCTGATCATGGCAGATTTTGCCGATCGCATTGATATCCTGAAGGGTGCCGATTTCCTGATTACCATGCTGAACCGAGACCAGAATGGTTTCGGGTTTGATCAGCGCCTGAAGTTTTTCGAGGTCAACCAGCCCCTCCCCGTCAACGTCCAGATAATCGACGGTGAAGCCTTCCTTTTCCAGGGTTCTGGCGCTGTACAGCACCGGAAAGTCTTCAATTTTGGAGACGATCAGGTGTTTACCTTTTTTTGCCCCCAAGGCCTTGGCAACCCCTTTTAAAGCCAAATTGCTGGACTCGGCACTGCCGGAGGTGAAAATAAACTCCTGGCTGTTGGCGCCCAGGGCCTTTGCAAGCCTGGTTCTGGCATCATCCAGAGCCTCTTTCGCCTCAACCCCCAGCGAATAACCAAATTCCGAGGTCGCCACCGAGTAACGGTCAAAATATAGCGGTTTCATCACTTCCAGCACCTGCTCATCCAGCCGGGTAGCGGCGGCGTTATCCAAGTAATACACGTTTTCCATGAGTTCCTCCCTTAGATAAACAAGGTAATCGCTGACTGTCGGGCTTCCTGGATGTAGGTTCCGACGGCCCCATAGTCGTCAATGATGTCTTCGATCAGATCGGATCGTTTTAAACCCATGATGTCCATGGTCATTTCACAGGCGATGATTTTGCCCCCCAGTTCCTTAAAATCAGCCATCAGCCGTTCCAGGGAAGCGACATTATTTTTTTTCATCCGTCCCAGCATCATCTTTTTTCCCAAGCCCAGAAAATGCATTTTCGATAAAGGCCCTTTTTCCAGGCCGCCTTTTTTCAGGCGCAGCAATCCCCAGAAGGTAAAATACAGGGATACCTCCATCCCCATCGCCAGTGAGCCATTGGACACAATCAGAGCACTATACAGTTTATCCATATCACCACTCTGAACAATAATGGTTGTTTTGTCCGCCATGAAAAAGCCTCCTTTACTTTTGGATTTTTATGGTCCAGGTGCCGTCCTGTTCTTCAATGCTGGTGACTGCCAGCGACAAAGCATCGGCGGCCATCGGGATTTCTTTTTTCGAGGCGGCATTGTTCCCGGTAATCGCAATGACATCCCCCGGTTGCGCCCTTCTGACGGCTTTACGCATTTCTACCAAAGGAACCGGACAGGTTTCGCCTCTCACATCAACATAAATTTCTGCCATGTTCTTGCCTCCTACTCAAATTTTTATTCACTGCTGCTGTGCCTTTCCGTCGTTTTCTCTTTTTTCATACCCCATTATGAACAACTTACTTGAATATTCAGTAAAAAGCATAAAAAAGCAGGCCGGCGGATCGTCCGACGGCCTGCTGAGGTTGCTGTAAGATACTGTACCGACCAATTGTCGGTACGGGGTTAGTTTATTAGCTCGTTCTTTCTCTTACTTTTTATTTTTAAAGCGCTCGAGAAACCGGGTTGAATATGCTAGGGTCTTGGTGGGGCAGCTGTCGACACAGTGACCGCAACCGACACAGCGCAGCTCGGATACCGGAAGGCCGGTGGCGGCACGGGATTTTAAATCGATGGCCATTGGACAGGCAACGTTGCAGCGGCCACATTGGATGCAGTTGCTCTGATTGGTGGTGATCTGCTGACCAACCAGCTTGCCAAGCAGGCCCACCACCGTTCCCAGAGGGCAATAATAACAGTAGCCGCGACCGCAAAAGGCGACCCAGAAAAACATCGCCATCAACAGTTCAGCGGCGAGGTATTTATAGGTTTCGATTTTTGCCACTGTCTCGCTGTTGGCCAGCGGCAGACCCAACAGATAGAGCACCCAGTAGACGGTAAAACCGATGGCGACTGCCAGAAACAGCCAACGCAGGATGGCAAACACTTTTAAGCCGCGGGCCTTAAGCTTTTTCCGGGTTCCCAGCAAGGGCATTACCGGATCAAAAACCTCACTGGCAAAACCATTGAACAGGCACAGTGTCGCGCACTGCCAGCGCCGTCCCCAAAGCAGCGTTCCGACCAGAACAACGATGGTGATAAGCAGATAAAAGGCCAGCGCCAGCGCGATGCCAGTGAGGCCAAAGACCGGCAGGTATTTGAGATAAAAGGCGGTGTTGGGGTCCATCAGTTGTAAGGGGATGGTGGTCCAGGGAAGTGGCATCGCAAAAAAGTAAAGTTCCTGATTATCTAAAAGAATCGGCCCAACAATATGAACGACCAAAGCCATCACGATAAAACCGGTCAGATTGCGTTTGCGCATCTCAGTCCGCCCGGATGCGCCAATAATCCGCAGGGTCAGAAAGCTACCAATAACAATAAAACTGGTCTTGACCCAGTTTTCATAAAAACCCCACAGCCAGGCGATAAAGGCGGCCACTTCCGGGGTAGCCCGACTGACATAGCCGAAATTGAGCCCGGCAATGATCAGGCAGAGGATGATGTAGACCCACAGGATTGCTTTGAGTGCTTTTATTTCACTGGAGGCTTTTGTTTCGCTGGAATTACGGTGACTCGCCATGGTTCTCGTCCTCCTCGATAACTATAATTTTTTCTTAATTATAAACTTCTTTCACGATAAACACAAGAATAGTCATGATACGAATCAGAAATAGCTGCTTGACTGCCAACATCAAAATCGGTACGATAAGTTACAATTTAATGATTAAATAAAAACAAATGGAGGAAACAAATGCGACGTAAAAATCGGGAAGTAACCAAACTAACGGAGATTATTGAAATTATTAACGGCTGTAAGGTGTGCCGGCTGGCCATGGTGGACAACGGCCAACCCTATGTGGTGCCCCTGAATTTTGGCTATCGCCAGGATGATTCCGTCATTACCATCTTTCTGCACTGTGCCAGGGAAGGCCGCAAAACAGAGATCCTGAAACAGAATAACCAGGTCTGTATCGAGATGGATCAGATGAAAGAGCTGATCAGCGGCGAAAAGGGCTGTGATTACAGCTGCTATTTTGAAAGTTTTATCGGCACCGGTCAGGCGGTTTTTCTGGACGATGCCGCGGCAAAGGCTGAGGCTTTACAGGCGATTATGAAACAGCAGACCGGCCGGGACGATTTCAGCTTTGATCAGCAGATCCTCGAGCAAACCTCCGTGATTGCGGTTGAACTTCGCCGTTATTCTGGCAAACGGCACTAATCGCGGGATCAATCGCTTTCGATCGTTTCAGCCGTAATGTTTTTTAGCTCTGGAACAGGTATTTTGCTGGCGCTCGCTGGCGATTTTTGGGTGGCGATGAGAATGCCGCAGACGATCAGGATCATCCCCAGCAGATGACTGAGCTGGATTTTTTCATTGAGCAGGATGGCAGCCAGAATAATGCTGCTGACCGGCACCACGCTAATGAAGATCGCCGCGTTGCTGGCTGCAACTTTAGCAATCCCCCGAAACCATAGGACATACGATATAAATGAGACAAAGATCCCGTAATAGCCAATACACAAAATAGTCTGAAGCGACATTTTGGCAAACGGATAGCCCCAGGCGTCGTGGATGGCAAGGGGCAGTAAGCAGATAAAGGCCATTCCCGCCACCAGTGTTGTCCGGTATACCGAGGACATCGGGATGCACTTTATTTTACTGAGCACCGAAAATAAGCCCTCGCCAATAACGGCAATCAGAATCAGAAAATTCCCCAGCACCGAGCTGTCAAGGGTCCCTTCCGCAAAATAGGTGAAGAGGTTGATACAGAGTAATCCGACAATAACAAACGCCAGACCGATGGCGTTTTTTTTTGAGATCTTCTCTTTCAAAATAAAAAACGCCAGAATCACCACAATGGCCGGTCCAGAGCTGGAAATTAAACCGCTGTTAGCGGCTGATGTCAGCTGTAGCCCCCAGAAAATAAAGACCCGGTAGAACACAATCCCGGCCAGGGCTTGACCCAACAATACCACCACGGATTTTTTATCCAGGCGGTGGTGTTCTTTTTTAATCACAAAGGTGACCAGCAGCAAAAAGACCAGCCCGATGGCAATCCCCAGTTCGGTGGCAAAAAAAACCGGCACCCTTGCCACCATCATTTTACTGACCACAACCGCACTGCCGGCGATTGCCATCGCCACTGTCAAATCCACATAGGCGCGGAGTTTTTCTCCCATAATAATCCTCTTTTCTCTTTTATATGATTATGATAAAATCTTACCAGATTGATGTGGTTTGTAAATAACCACTTAAATGGTTTTTTTAGCAAACCACTTTTGGAGGAACGCAATGTGGATTAATCTTGATAAAAAGAATGACCGCCCCTTGATGCGACAGCTTTATGAGCAGATCAAACACCTGATTTTAAACGGCCAGCTGGCACCGGCCGAGAAGCTGCCATCAACCAGGCAGCTGGCCACTGATCTGGGGATCTCCCGCAGCACCGTTCTGGAAGCTTACAATCAATTGATTGCCGAGGGCTACCTGATTGGAAATCATGGATCGGGGACGGTGGTCGCCAATGGCATTGATGTATTTTCGATCCCCCCGGACACCGCTACGAAAAAATGCGCTGCCACGATGATCGCAACAAAAGCACCGCCATCCGCAGTGATTGATTTCCAGTCCGGCGTCATTGATTCGTCCCGGTTTCCGCTGTCGGCGTGGAAAAAAGCCTATCAGCGCAGTCTTGATCAGATTCCTGAAGCCGCTTTTCGTTATCATCCCAGCGCCGGGGTGATGAGGCTGCGCCAGACGATTGCCGCCTATTTGCGACGCACCCGGGGACTCACCTGTCATCCCGACCAGATTATGATCGTTTCTGGCTCGACCCAGGGTCTGGCCCTGATCGCCGCGTTATTTCAGGATCAGCGGCAAGCGGTCCTGATTGAAGATCCCACCCATCCCGGATTGCGCCAGATTATTGAGCGCGCAAAACTCCATTTAATTGGGATCCCGGTGGATGATCAGGGTCTGTTGACTGATAGCCTCAACGCCCATCCGAACCCGGCCTTTGTCTATACGACCCCTTCCCATCAATATCCGTTGGGTGGCATCCTGCCGATCCAACGCCGTCAGAAACTGATCCAGTATGCCATCGCCAATGATACGTATCTGCTGGTGGATGACTATGACAGTGAATTCCGCTTTGAAGGCCAGCCGGTTTCATCCCTTTATGAGCTAAGTCCTGACCGGGTCATTTACCTGGGGACCTTCAGCAAGATCCTCACCCCGGCTATCCGGTTGGGGTATCTGATTCTCCCGGATCAACTGATCGAACCTTACCTGGAGCTTAAAAAATATTCCGACGTTCATACCGAAGCCCTGACCCAGTACGCCCTGGCCGAATTTATTGAAAGCGGTGGGCTGGAAAAACACATCTGGAGGATGAAAAAAATCTATGCTAAAAAACGCCAGCACCTGATCGCTGAATTATCCCGTTGTTATCCGGCTGAATTTGAAATCAAAGGCCATGCCGCCGGGCTGCACATGGTTGTCCGTTTTAACGGCGTTGTTTTTGCTCCCCCACTGATCGATCGCATTAATGGCCGACAAGTCCGGGTCTATCCCATTGAAAACTACGTTTTTGGCAACACAACACCCTACGGCAGCGACATCCTCCTCGGCTACGCTCACCTAACCTTTGCCGAAATCACCACCGGCATCACCCGACTCTGTACTGCCCTGCGGGAACCGGGATCTTGAGCACAAAAAAGACACTCCCGCGAGTGTCTGAGGTTGTCGATAAACTCCCGTGCCGACCAATGACCAAGGGGTCAGACCCTTGTTAATCTGTTGTACGCTGCGGAATCGGACAGGCGATGCCGTGTCCGCTCCGATGCGGACAAAATGATGTAACAATTGTCGGTACTAGGTTATCTTTTTTGACAGTCTGAGACACTCCTACGAGTGTCTTTTTAAGATAGCTTCGAATCTGGTTATTTTTCGACAGCATCGATGGCGGAGTCGGCATCCGTTACGGTTCCTTCCGGGGTGGATGGCGACAGGGTCATGAAAAAGCCGTCGGTTTGATCGACAAAGGCAGTGGCGCTGTCAAAGCTGACATCAAGCAGATGGCCGCCCTTGCTGCGGTCATCTGCGATAAAATGAAAATGGTAGCCTTTGACATTCAAGCCGCCGATATCGGCCGGGCACCACAAGCCGACCAGGGTACCGCTGATCTTTTGATAGTCAAAGATCGACTGGTTTTTGACGGCTTCAGAAAGCACCGGATAAGGTTTTATCTGGCTGGGCACCGAACGGGCTTTGATGGTGTTGAAGGTGCCGTCGATCCGGAACACATAGAAGGCCTTCGGGTCGGTTATCATTTTGTCCAGTTCCTGCTCCAGGGCTTCCAGACTGGCGGTTGGTCCCAGTGATTTAGTCGCATCCTCGTCAAAGTAGGTAACTGCGGCAAAGGGGGTGGTATCGGTGTCTGGAACTTCCTCCACGGCACCGCTGGCCTTGACCTTGTAGACCGTATTGTCGATCATCACCAGCTCGCCATCCAGGGCGTTGAAGGTACCGATGCCGACATCGCCATGCTGCTTTAATTCCCCAAAAGTCATAAAACCATCGTAATTCCCGGCCAGCAGGGAATTGATCGTCGATGCCTGGAAGAGGGTCTCCTCTTTAGCTGCGGCAGCCTCGCTGCTGGTGTTAGTGGTTGCGGCGGCACAACCGGCCAGCGTCACTATCCCCAAAACCGATAAAACAATTGCGGTAATTTTTATTTTCATAACACGCTCCTCATTTTTCAATCTAAGTCCGATTTTACACCCCCATCACCTCGGATGCAATGGAAACTTTTGGGGATTTTAACTTACGCCGCCTTCACCTGAACCAACCTATCCGTACATAGGGCAGTATTCCGGATTGACGGCGATTTAACGCAATGTTAAAATGAAACCGTGGTTGAGCTTAGGGCTTTTTTTCTACGACAAAAGCCTGACAACTGCAGAGGAGGCATCATGATTACCTTTATTATCGGACTATTAATTTTAATTCTAGGCGGGTTTTTCTATGGCAAACTGGTCGAAAAGGTGTTTGCCCCGGATACGCGCCAGACGCCGGCGATCAGCCAGGCCGATGGGGTCGATTTTGTGGCCATGCCCAAATGGAAAAACCAGTTAATCGAATTGCTCAACATTGCCGGGACCGGCCCGGTGCTGGGACCGATCCAGGGGATTCTGTTCGGCCCGCTGGCCTTTATTACGATTCCCATCGGCTGCGTTCTGGCTGGCTCGGTTCATGATTACTTCAACGGGATGATCTCGATCCGCAACGGCGGCGCCCAGATGCCCCGGCTGGTGGGCAAGTATCTGGGCCCGCAGATCAAGCGTTTTTATACCCTGGTGTTGTGGTTGCTGCTTTTTCTGGTGGGGGTGGTGTTTATTTACACCCCCGGCGATCTGATTGCCAGGGATATTCTGAATAAGGATGCCGGTGCCCAGAACACCACCATCTGGATCGTTTATGCGGTCATTTTTGGTTATTATTTAATCGCCACCTTCTTCCCCATCGATAAAATAATTGGCCGAGTCTATCCAATTTTTGGGGCTATTCTGATCATTTCAGCGCTGGGGGTTTTTACCGGCATCATGATGGATGGTGGTGTCAATCTCCTGAACCTGTCCTGGTCGACCCTGCCCCAACATCCCCTGGGTCAGCAATTTATTCCGGTCTTCTTTATTACCGTCGCCTGCGGCATCCTCTCGGGCTTTCACGGCAGTCAGTCGACGCTGATTTCGCGGACCATTACTGCCGAAAAAGAGGGGCGCGGGACCTTTTACAACATGATGATCCTGGAAGGCTTTATCGCCATGTGCTGGGCGGCCGGGGCGATGGTGCTGTTTAGTCGCGGTGTCGATTTCAGTACCGGCGCCACCGCCATGGTGGGCCTGATCTCCCAGGAATTTTTGGGCCCGATTGGGGCGTTCTTCGCCATTCTCGGGGTTATCGTGCTACCGATTACCTCCGGCGATACCGCCTTTCGGTCGCTGCGACTGATGGTCGGAGAAGCCTTCAACATTGATCAGACCGTCATCAAAAATCGACTGCTGACAACTCTGGGAATTTTTGTCCCAGCGGTTGTGATTCTGGTTTTTGCCAAGACCGCCCCCAATGGGTTTAATCTGTTATGGCAGTATTTTGGTTTTACCAACCAGTTTGTGGCGATCTTCGCCCTGGCGATGGCGGCGGTTTATTTAATGACTGAACACAAGATTTTCTGGATTACCCTGCTCCCGGGGATGTTTTACACCTTTATCGTGATCTCTTATATCTGCCATGCCCCGATTGGTCTGGGTCTCGAACCCCGACTGGGCCCGACGATAGGCATCAACCCCAACAGTTATATCCTCTCTTATCTGATTGGCGCCGCGGCAGCCATTCTCTACATGGTGCTGGTTTTAAAACAGGGCCGAAAAGGTCTGGATCAGCTGCCCCAATAGAAAATATAAACCAGTACCGACAAAATCCCCGTCGCATCTCAAGTGATGCTGCGGGGATTTTTATTGTAGCGGCTTGGTGAGTAGATTGTGGTTGTAAATCACGGCGATTTCGGCCGGTTCCAGCGGTTTACTGAAAACATAGCCCTGAATTCCATCACAGTCACTGTTTTTGAGAACGGCAACTTTGTCCCACTCTTCAATACCCTCCGCCATGATTTTTAAATTGAGACTGTGAGCCAGCAGGATCAGGCTTTCTATCACCTTGATCCGGTTGCCCTGTAAAAACTGATCACTGATTGATTTATCCAGTTTTATTTTGTTGACCGGCAGATATGTCAGACAATTCAGCGATGAATAACCGGTGCCAAAATCATCTAGGGCCACTGCCAGCCCGGCATCTTTAAGCCCTTTTAGAAACTCCTTCGTCTGGCCATCGTTTTCCATCAAGATGCTTTCGGTAATCTCAATCTCAATAAACCGGGGCTCGACATGATGCTGATGCAGCAGTGTGATGATATAGCCAACATACTCTTTGTCCTGCAACTGACGATTGGAAAAATTGATGGCTACCGGTTTTTCCGCCAGTCCCTGATTGCGCCAGCGGGCAATCTGGGCCACCGCTTCCCGGATCACCCAGCGGCCGATCTCACTGATCAGGCCGGTTTCTTCGGCTACCGGAATAAACTGGTCCGGACCGAGGCGGCTTTCTTTGAATCGGAGCAGGGCTTCAAAGCCGCTGATCTGACCACTGTCCAAATCCACCTGGGGCTGATAGACCAGTTTAAAACCGTCGCTCTTTAATGCCGCTCTGAGCATCGCTTCAATTTCGATTTTACGGCTCATGGCCTTTTTCAATTCCTGATGATAATACATATAGTGATTTTTGCCCCGGTTCTTAACCTCGTACATGGCTGTATCGGCATTCATAATCAGCTGATCCATCGCACTGCTATCATAGGGATAGCAGGAAATACCCATGCTGATACTGACAAAAACTTCCCGGCTGTCGAGCCGGAAGGCTTCATCGAAAGCGCTCAAAATCTTATTGGCATAGGCTTCAATATCGGCCTGATGGCATTTATTGGTGATCAGGATCAGAAATTCATCACCGCCGAGCCGACCCACCATCATGTTCTCGTCAGCGATTGACTGCAACCGGCAGGCAATCAGCTTGAGCAATTGATCCCCAAAGAGATGGCCCAGGGTGTCATTGATACTTTTAAAATTATCAATATCCAGGAGCAGCACCGCCCCGGTATGGCCAGCCGCCAGTTCTTTTTCCAGTTGCACCAGAAAGCTCATCCGGTTGGGCAGCTGGGTTAAAAAATCATGTCGGGCCAGATGCCTTATCTGTTCTTCCTGAAGTTTGAATTTAGTATTGTCCAGCAAGATCCCGTGCAGCTTGCAGAAATTGCCGTCTGCCGATTTGATCCCTTTGCCACGGATCAGCAACCATTTTTGCTGTGTGTCGTCGCCCGCCGTCAGTACCTGAATATTGATCTGGGCTGATTTACCCAGAAGGTAATTGCTGACCTCTGTAATCAAACGCTCACGATGACTGGCCTCCAGAACGACATCCATCCAATAGTGGACATGACAATGGTTACTGAGGATTCGATTGATAATCCGGGAGCAGTCCCCAGCAAAAGAAACCGTTTTGGACGTGAGATCTACCTCCCAGACCGCACTGTTGGTGCCCTCAATGGCCAGCTCAAACTTCTGATTCAGTTCGCCGACTTCCCGGTCATGCTCGGCCATCACTTCATATTGCCGCCGCAGGGTTCCTTCCACCGTTTCCAGTTCTTTGTACGTCGCTGTAAGCTTAGCATTGCTGGCCACCAGGGCTTTTTGGATGTTTCGGCGCTTCAGATTATCATAAATTAATAAAAGCGTTACCAAGGTCAGAAAGCTGACAATAATGGCAGTGGCCCAAATCAGGTTGCGATATTTATCCAGTGGATGTTCGGTTTTATTAATCAGCACCGCATCAGTCGGAATCAGGTGATCCGGAATCTGATAGTGCTTGATCAATTCATAATCGAAGATGTAAAAATAGGGGGTCTCTTCAACCATTGGGATGGATGCGACCGGGGTTCCTGCCAAAATGTCGCTGACCAATTCGGCCGCTGTTTTGCCCAGGGCCTGATAATCCACCATTTTTCCGCCGATCAGTCCATAACCGACGCCTCCCACCGAAGCCCGATAAACGGGGATCTGGGTATGCTGGTTCAGAAAAGCTGCCGCTTTTTCAAACTCCATGTAAGCCCCGGTCTTGTCCGGGTTCATATCCAAAAATAGTAAAATGGTGTCATCCCCCAATTTCTCCAGTTCTGTCCCCAGCTCATCAAAGCTGTAGTTGGGCGTATTGAGGGTGGAAAAGGTCAGTTCCGGAAAGCTCTGGCGTAAGGATTTAAACTGCTGACGGTTGCCCTGACCAGTCAGAGTTTCATCGGCAATCCCTACTACCTTGGTAGCCCGGGGGTTAAAGACCCGGGCGATCTCCAGCGTTTCTTTTATCGAGATCCGCTCAATAATACCGGTGATGTAAGGATCGGCCGCAGCTTGTCGGGCCCGGGTTTCATCGTTTACACCAAGAAAAACAATCGGGATCTGAGAAAACAATTCGGCCTGATGGTCGAGGGCAAACTGAAGGGCATTGTCATCTCCTACAATCACCGCATCATAGGGTGGCAGCTGGGCCAATTTGAATTTCAGACTCTGATAAAAAACCTCTTTGTTCTCCGGAGTATCGAGGCGTTTGGTATCCATATATTCAATTTCCAGTTTGATCTTTTGTTCGTCAAATACCGATCGGATGCCCGTTATCTGGTCAGGAACCGAGACAAAGCTTTCACTGTAGGAGCTGATAAAAAGCACCGACTTTTCGTCCTCGGCGCAGACAAAAAAAGTTGGCCCAAACAGTATCCCGGTTGCAAACATCCAAATCAGGAGCACGCTTACATGGATGACAGCTTTAGCTGATTTTAATAAGTTGCTGCGATAACTGAGTTCATGGTTTGGCATTGATCCCTCCGAAAAAACTAGCATACTTCAACACGATTGCGGCCCTTTTCCTTGGCCAGATAGAGGGCCCTATCGGCCCGGGAAACGATGGACTCCGGAGCGGTATCATTTTTGTAAGCTGATACCCCAAGACTGATTGTCACCGCTCCCGCAGTTGCAAAAGAATGGTTAGCAACTGCCTGGCGCAGCCGTTCGGCCAACCTGGCGGCGTCCATCAGGCTAGTATCCGGCAGAATAATCAAAAACTCTTCGCCGCCCCAGCGCCCCACCACATCGCCATGCCGGACCGTTTCGTAGAGGAGTCCAACCAGCTCGATTAAAACCCGATCCCCGACCTGATGGCCATAGGTATCGTTGACAAGTTTGAAGTGGTCAATATCCAGAATGATAATCGCAAAAGGAGCTGAGCCGTTTTGGGCCCATTTGTTGTGATGTTCCAGGGTCTCATCCAGCTTTAAACGGTTGAAGCTCTGGGTCAGCTTATCGGTAATTGACAGCCGTCTTATTTCTTCCTCCATTAGTTTTCGTTCGCTGATATCCCGGGTAACCCCCAACATCCCGACAAAGCGTCCATCTTCGCTGTATATTCCGGAAACAGTCGCTTCAGTCCAAACCGTGGTGCCATCTTTGCAGGGTTGTTCCAATTCCCCGCGATAGACTTGAAAAGGCAGACCATTCTGAACCGAATTAATGGCCCGAGCCAACCCCTCATGCATCTGAACCAGTGATCCTGGACATAAGACTTCTTCCTGGGACTGAGCCATGACTTCTTCAACCGTATAGCCCCGGAGTTTTTCCACCGAAGGGCTAATGTAGGTGAAACGCCCGGTCAGATCCATGGTCCAGATGACATCTGCTGCATTGTCTGCCAGCAACCGGTGGCGCTCTTCACTCTGCTGCAGTTTCGCTTCAATGGCCTTGAGTTGAGTGATATCCCGGATTACGCTGAGAGCGTGGGGAGCCCCGTCAATGATGATTCTTTTCGATGAAACCAGACCAATATGTCGTTCATTATTCTTGCCATAAAAACAGATCTCCAAATTCTCAACAAAACCATTGGCTTCAAGGGTTTTGATAAAGGTTTCCCGTTGGCTTTCATCAATGTAGAGATCACGGATGTTAAATGAACCGACGGTTAAATCCGCATCGGTAAATTTTGTGGCTTCCATAAAAGCCCGGTTATAGGCAATCAGGGTACCATCGGCGACTTTGGTAATCACGGTGGCATCGGGAATAGTCTGAAACACCATTTCGAAATGAGAACGGGCTTCTTCCAGTTCATGAATGGACGACTCCAGTTTTTCGGTCATGCTGTTAAAGGCCTCGGAAAAATCGCCAAGAAAATGAACCCGCTGAGAAAAGTCGCCTGACGCAATGGTTTTGGTGATCCAGGTCAAATTCCTAAGCGAAGCCTGAAGGTTTTTTAAAGACCCCAGCACGTAACCCCGGCCGTTGATATCCTCAGACAGATTTCCGTTGCCAAGAGCTGTTGCCGAATTCCTGATGGTTTTGATGGTTTGATCAATTTCTAAAAAAGAGTCATCGTTGCTGATGTTTTCAGGGGGAATTACGCTGACTCGAAGGTCATTTAACAGGGCTTTAAAATATTCTAAAATGGATCGTGCGTCTTTACTGATCATTGCTGTTTTGTCAGCTCCCTTCATGCTATAGCTGGCTAATTATGTCTTATTGCTCGATTGCTTTGGCATGGAAACGACAAGTGCGATCCCCAGTGCACCAGCAGTCGATCTCTTTAACAACAAAAGGTTTACCAGAAAAATTTTCCAGCAGGGCCGAGATAAACCCTTCATCATAGGTACAGATCTCGTAACTATCCTCCGGCAAGCCGGAGCAATCGAGATCTTCGGAAACCGTCAAAATCAGTTCACCTTTTTCCATATCCGCTTCTTCCACCCGCAAAATACCCATACCCAGGTCTTTCAGCACCGTTTTAAGCTGACTAACAAAATGATTGAGATCATCGGTTTTCGTAATCATATGCTGATAGAAGGCATTACCAGCCAATTGTCCAGCCTCATAAAAAATTTGATCGGTTTCCTCAACCCCAACATGTTTTTCGATGATGTCTCTGAAGGTAAATTGCATCAGTCGATACACCTCAACCCGGGTGGTATTCCCCAAATTTGGACGTCCTACACCAATATCTCCCAGTAACTCCCAGGAAAATTCATATTTTCCAGCCAATTATGATGCCCTCCACTTCACGCTTCTCAATTACTAACCCACCTGTTTTGCGGCAATCGTAAATTGATTTAATTTCCTTATTTTACCACGTTAACCCGGGATCTTGTCAAGGTGCTTTAATTGGCAGCAGATCTATTTTATCGATATCGATTCTTAATTTTAAACATCTGCTATTTTGTGCAAACGATTCGTTAAAATGTTGACTTGACAATTAAAATTTCTTCCGATAAAATAGATAGCATGCTAAGTAATGGAGACGTGATGAAAACAGATCAATTTAATTTTGGTGGCTTTGTTAAACAATTGAATAACATTATGGAAATGCGCTTCAATCATTCGTTAAAACAATGGGATCTGACCTCGTCCCAATTTTCGGTGATTATGTTTTTGCTACACCATCAGGGTCAGGCAATCAACCAGAAGATGATTGAAGAAGCTTTTCGCCTCAAAGGTCCCACCGTTACCGGGATCGTCAAGCGGCTGGTGGAAAAAGATTTTATCCAGCGCCGACCCGATCCTTTGGATCGCCGGATTAATTATCTGGAGCTGACAAAAAAGGGTCTGGAACTGGAGTCGCTGGTTTGTACCGAGATCACCCGTCTGGAAACTGAGACCCTCCGGGGCATCTCACCTGAACATCTCGACCTGCTGGAGTCGCTCCTGCATCAAATTTTAGAAAACATTACCAACCAATGATTCACAGAAAGGAATTATTTTTATGAAAAACGATTTATTTGAAAAGTACCCCATCCCCAAGGCGGTGATGACCCTGGCCATTCCCACCATGCTAAGTATGCTGGTGACGATTGTCTACAACATGGCCGATACCTATTTTGTCGGTCAAACCGGTGATGCCAACCAGGTGGCCGCCGTTACCCTGACCATGCCGATCTTTTTTCTGCTGATGGCCTTTGGTAATATTTTTGGCATCGGCGGCGGCTCCTATATTTCCCGGCTCTTGGGGGAGCACCGGATTGCGGATATCAAGCATACCTCCTCCTTTGCCTTTTATGGCTCGATCGCCCTGGGCCTGATCGGAATGGTGGTGTTTCTGGTCTTTATGGATCCAATTCTGACCATTGCCGGTGCCAGCCCCAACACCATCGGTTTTGCCCGGGACTATCTGACCATTGTCGCTTATGGCGCCATCGCCATCAGTCTGCAGAATTCACTGGCCCAGATTGTCCGCTCCGTTGGCGCAGCCAAAGAATCGATGATCGGGATGATGATCGGAACCATCGTTAACATCATTCTTGATCCGATTATGATTCTCTCCATGGGCATGGGCGTGGCCGGAGCAGCCTGGGCCACCGTGATTGGAAATGCCTGCGCTGTATTATACTTTATCTACTATATTTTTAAACACAGTGATGTGCTCTCCATCGCCCCCCAGGATTTCCGGATGGAAGGCGCCATCGCCAAAAATACCTTTGCGATTGGGATTCCGGCCTCTGTCAATAACATTCTGATGAGTTTTTCAATGATCATGTTAAACAGCTTTGCCTCCGCATATGGCGATACCGTCATTGCTGCCCTGGGTGTCTCTGGCCGGGTCTTCTCCATTGTGGTCATGCTGGCACTGGGTCTGGCAATGGGTATTCAGCCCTTTATCGGCTACAATTACGCCCAGCAGAACTATAAACGGATGAATGATGCCATTAAATTCACCGGGGTTGTCGGAATGATCATGGGCACTGTGGTCATGATCGTCGCAATCCTTTTTGCCGCCCCGATTGTTACCTTCTTCATCAATGATCCGGAGGTCATCACCATTGGTGCCACCATGCTGATTATTCAAATGCTGGTCAGTCCCTTTCTGGGCCTCCAGTTTATCGTCACCACCGTCTATCAGTCGCTGGGCAAAGCCATCCCTTCGCTGATTCTGACTATTTGCCGACAGGGTCTAGCCTTTGTCCCGATTCTGATTGTAGGTTCCACGCTGTTTGGTCTGCAGGGGATCATCTGGGCCCAACCGCTGGCCGATGTTGTCTCAATTATCCTGGCCATTTCAATGTATACCGTCACCTACCGTAAACTTCGGGCCAGCAAAACCGAACCGATTTCCATGGCAATGGAAGACGGACTGGCCTAAGCCATCAAAAAAGCGCCCCTAAATCGGGCGCTTTTTTAGTTCGCTGGCACGGAGCCGGTGTTCCGTGTGAATCATTCCGATATTGGTTGTCATGACGTTGCCGGTGGTGGCCGGATAGTCCAGAAAGATGGCGATGGTTACGGCCAGTGCCAGCCCTTCCAAAGGAATCCCCAGAAGGTTGAAAACGATGGTGAAAAGAAAAGCCCCCATCCCCGGCGAAGGTGGCACCGCCACCGAAAGAATCATACACAGAATCACGACCGGAATCGTATCCGGCAATGAAAAGCCGATTCCATAAATATTACCAATAAACAAGGATGTCAATAACAGCATCGGAATGGCGTCCTGCTTGTTAAACAAAACCCCTACCGGAATCGAAAAATTGACGACGTAGTCCCGGATTTTCTGCTTGCCAATTGACGTTGCGGTATGACTGACAAAGGTGGCGCTGGAACTGGCGGTTGAGAAGGCAATCAGCAGAAATGGTGCTGCTGTTTTTAAATACGTCACAGGGCTTATTTTTTCATAAACGGCTACACTCAACAGCATGAACACATTAATAATCAGAAAAGCAATCAGCAACAATACAATCAGCCAAACGGCTCCCAGTAGCGCCGCCCCTTCCCCGGAAATCATCATATTCAAAATACTGATAAAAACCACCACCGGCATCAGGGCACAGACGGCGTCCAGGATGGTTGAAAAAATCAGATTGGCTTCGGTAATAATCCGGGTAATTTGCGGAAAGCGGCCCTTTAAGGTCAACATCACAATGCCACCAATAATGGCCAGAAACATGATTTGCAGGGTATTGCCATCGATAAACGGCTGAATAATATTGGCTGGAATAATCCCGAAGACCATCTCCCCAATCTGGTTCCACAGATCCCCCTGACCAGCCTGACTGGCTGACCCGGTGTTGCCCAGCAGAAAAATCTGAGCCATTCCCAAAGAAACCGCTGAAGCCAGAAGAATTACTGCCATCGACCAGGTCAGCAGCAGGCGGAAAATCCGTTTCATTTGGGCCAGGTTATCCATATTGACAATACTGCCGATGGCGGAAAAAAACAGCACCGGTATTACAATGGCGTTGAGAAAACCAAAAAATGTACTGCTAATCGGAGAAAGAATCCCGGTACCCACTTGCTTGCCCAGCTCAGGCGCCATCATCTGGATGAAAAATCCGGTCAGAATCGCACCAAGCAGGGCGATGGCTGTTGTCAATGCCGGGTTTAATGGTTTTTGTTTTAGCGTATAAGAAACGTTATTACAGCCCTTTTCGTAAGAATAGGTTACCGATGACAGTCCAATTAAGATATTCTGTCCGATCCGATTGTAGTCAACTGCTTCTCCCTCCGGTGTTTCCGGCAGGGTCAGCGGATTTTCCGGATTACCCCAGTAATTCAGCGTTAGGCTAATGGTTTTAAAGCGCTTCTGAATCGACAACTCAAAATGCGCCTGATCGCTTGCCCGCTCACTCCAGTAAACAATGGCTTCTTCCACAAAAAGCTGCGCTTTCATGTTATCGGTTTTGGGGCACTTGTATTTTTGCAAGAGCTCCGAAACAAAGACGTTGGCTTCATCGAGACTGGCCAGACTCAGTGGTAATATCTTTTTTACTTCCATGGTTCCCCCTTATGCATCGATCTTCTGACTGCGTTTGTGTAAACCATGCCACTGATATACTCTCGGGTTAGGCTGGTGTCAAACCTGAAATTATCTGGCGCTGGCATAAAGAACACACGGTACGATTGATACCGTGTGCCTTTCACCGTGATGGAAAAATTGTTGCGCTCATCAAATGGTGAAAAGTTAGTCAAAGATTACCACCATTATACCACTTGACGCATTCTGCCGTCATCATAATTTAACTGCCAATTTACCCCAAATTTATCGACCAGCGAACCATAAACCTTGCTCCAGAAGGTTTCCTGCAGTTCGGTTTCGACGGTTCCACCATCTTTTAATTTATAATAAAGGCCTTTGATCTCATCCAGGTCGTCACTGAAAATGACCAGGGTCATCTTTTCTTTTTGATTGTCAGGTGATTTTGAGGGTATATCCGAGAGCGACACCCGTAGTTCATCGGTCTCAAGATCCGCACGAATAGTCACTTTTTCTGCCGGATCAGGATTGCCCGGTTCGGGCAGGGTTTCATCAAATAATATAATTTCAGCCTGATCAGTGCCAAAAACGTCGGCATAGAATTCCACAGCTTCCTGACAATTTCCATTAAAACTAATATAGGGTTGTACCTGCATTTCTACACTCCTTTTTCGTTTAGGTGCACCCTTTGCTAAAGAATACTTGGGATTGCACCGGGATCTCCGTTTTAATCAATTTTACAGCACCATGACACTCTGTTACATTGTATAGCCTTATTTTTACGATTTAAACGGTTTCGGGTAAATTTTTTACAAATTTCTGTAAAATAAAATTGACCTGATGCAAATCTGCTGTTATTGTTATAAGGGTCATAAATGGAGCTTTATTTTCGTTCATTTCTGCCTTGTTGCAGACAACTTGATAGTCAGTTCTGCAATCTGTAATTTTTAGAGGGAGGATTTCTTGTGAGTATTATTTTTTTAATCATCGGCCTCGTATTATTAGTTAAGGGTGCCGATTTTTTTGTGGAGGGTTCGTCTTCCATTGCCAAGCGCTTTAACATCCCCAGTATGGTCATCGGTTTGACCCTGGTGGCTTTTGGCACCAGCGCCCCGGAACTGGCAGTCAGTGTGTCCGGATCCCTGAATCAGGCCAATGGGATTGTTTTTGGGAATGTGGTGGGTTCCAATATTGTCAACATCCTCTTTATTCTGGGTATCTCAGCCTTTATTTCCCCCATCAGCATCAAATCAAAAACGATTTTTAAAGAGATGCCTTTTGCCATCCTGACCACCGTTGCCTTAATGCTGATGGTGATGGACGGGCTGATCAACGGTGACCCGATCAGCGTGGTTTCCCGTTCGGAGGGCTGGATTCTACTGCTCTTTTTTGCCATCTATCTGTATTCGATGGTGGAAATTGCCATCCTGGGCAAAGAAGAATCTGAGGGCGAAATACTTGTGCTGCCAGTTCCCAAGAGTATTCTCTTTACCATCGGCGGTCTTGTCGCCGTGGTTTTTGGCGCCGATCTGGTGGTTAATGCGGCCATCGAAATTGCCACCATCCTGGGCATGTCTGAAACCGTGATTGGTTTAACCATCGTTGCCATCGGCACCTCCCTGCCGGAGCTGATCACCTCAGTAGTAGCAGCTAAGAAGGGCGAAAACGATATTGCTGTTGGTAATATTGTCGGTTCTAATATCTTTAATGTCCTCTTTGTTATGGGGGTTTCCGGGGTTATCTTCCCAATTGAAATCGCCACCGAAAACTATGCCGATCTGTGGATTTTGCTGGCGGCCATGATTATCGTCGTTCCGATGATGTACACCTCCAAGAAAATCAGCCGCTGGGAAGGGGCCGTCATGATGCTGGGCTATGTCGGTTATTCGGCCTTTATCATCATGCGGGCGATTTCCTAGATCTTTATTGCTTACTGGCAATCGGGTAGGAGGCTGACCATTAATTGATCAGCCGACCTCCCACACCACCGTACGTACCGTTCGGTATACGGCGGTTCCAGAGTTTACACATTTACTTGCAGATAATAATCATAAAAATTGGGATATCCTGCCCGCTTGAGACGCTCATTTGACAGGGTTCTCATCATGATTGGGCTATGGGCGGTTCGCCAATAGCCTTTTCTTGTGTTTGCCCACATCCACGCCAATTCTTTATCCAGGCCCAATTTCTTAAGATTGGTAAAGCGGGTTTTCACTTTCTTCCAGCGTTTCCAGGTAATCAACCGGATCCGGCTTCTCATCCATTCGTCCAGCGGTTTGAGGATATTTTTCATATCCGCCAGCTTGAAGTAATTGATCCAACCCCGCACGATTTGCTGCAGCCTTTCTTTTCGTCTCTGAATTCCCATCCCATTACTGCGTCCGGTAATCTGTCGGATTTTATCCTTCAACTTCTGAATGCACTGGGGGTGAACTCGCAATCTTCCCTGTCCCCGGTAGATATAGAATCCGTATCCGAGGAATTTTACTTTTGTGACGTTGGCCACCTTTGTTTTCTCCCGATTTATTTGAAGAAACAGTTTGCCTTCGATAAACGGTGCAATATTCTTAAGGGTTCGTTCGGCGGCTCTCCGGCTTTTGCAGAAAATCATCAGATCATCCGCATACCGGACAAAACGATGTCCACGGCGTTCCAGTTCCTTGTCACTTTCATTAAGCATGATATTTCCAAGAATTGGGCTGAGTGGACCGCCCTGCGGCACGCCTTCCTCGCTTCGCTCGAACACACCGCCTGACATGACGCCAGCGTTTAAATATTTGTTGATCAGGGAGATGACCCGACCATCTTTGATGGTTTCAGACATAATCTGAATGAGTCGACTGTGATTGACGGTATCAAAGTACCTTTCCAGATCCATATCCACGACGTATTTATATCCATCGGTGATATTTTTCTGGCTTTGTTTCAGGGCTCCCTGGGCACTGCGCCCCGGTCTGAATCCATAACTGTTGTCTGAGAATTGTTGCTCGAATATCGGCGTCAATACCTGGCTGATCGCCTGTTGGATCAGTCGATCCACTACGGTTGGGATTCCCAATTTTCGTGTTTTCCCGTTATCTTTGGGTATTTCCACCCGTCTGACGGGTTGTGGTTTGTATTTACCACTTTGGATGGCTTCAATGAGTTCATTCCGGTTTTCTTTCAGGTAGGGCAGAAGTTCATCCACCTGCACCCCTGTTTTTCTTCACCTGCTTATAGGCCAGATTCAGATTATCACGGGTTAAAATTTTCTCCAGCAGTCCATCCGTCTGCTTGCTTGTATTGGTGATTTCGGTTTCAATTATCTTTGGTGATTCGCACACGTCTGCATATCTTTTCTGTTCCGCAGATATCTTTTGCAGATCGCCTTCATTTTGAAGTTTTCTGTGTTTTATTTTATCACCATCAGTAATCTTCATTGATCTTCACCTCCTCTGGTTCAGCCCTTCCTTCAACATCTAGATTGTCTCCGTACTATGGCTTCGGCTGACTTCTCACGATAAATCTTATTTCAACCGTGCTTCATACTCTGTTTCCGCACGTCCGTGAGATCTCCCCGGGTAAGAACGCAATCTTTCCTTCCATCTATCTGCCACATTTACACCATCAACTTCCGAGTAGTTTTGGGGCTTCAGTTTGTTAGGCAACCTTACCCAGTTGATCATGCCTGATGTGATTTCTGTTCGTCAGACCGGAAGTTTGCCGCTGGCTTCCTTCAGATTCCCCGTCGCCGGGGACACCCTTGCCTTAAGCTATGCACTTGGCACTACCTACCCGTGCTCGGGACTTCCACCCGTTAGATTGCGCCCATGCCGGGCGCACCTTAAAAAAGCACTCGCAATTTTGCGGGTGCTTTTTATAACACTATGCCTGGGCTTCATAGCGCAAGATCAGCTGATCCATGGCAGCCAGGGTGTCTTCTTTGGGTAACACATAGGGACTGCCCGGCAGACTTGAGAAAAAATCGTCAAAGGCGGCCACAATTTTTGCTTCTTTTAATTTAATCGTCTTAAAAATCTGCTGATCGGCTTTTTGATAATGCAGGATCAGATGCACCAGAGTTGCTTCATTTACAAATTCAACTGCTGAATTAAGGACAATCTTTTTTTCATCGAAGGCGTAGGTTTTGCGGGCATCAGCGGCAATATCCTGGCGCACCTGTTTGGTCAGCATCAGGCGTTCGGCTGGCGTAAAGGGATGACACACTTCCTCCGGAAAATACATATTGCCCGTATCCATAAAGGTTTCCAGATTGTTTAATGAAAAGACATTGATCATGGCACGGTTTTCCGCTTTAAAATAATCGTAAAAGCGATTGGTGGCCGATACCAGATCATCATAGAAGGGCAATTCCCGGCGAACCTTGTCGGCTACCATCTCGTGGGTGGCGTAGTAGGCAAAGCAGGGCAGCGGTTCAATAACCTGACGGATCCGATAGGTCGTATCCAAGGAGTAGATGGCAAAAAGATCCCGACTTTCTTCAATAAAGGGCTCGGACTGCAAAAGGATGGTAACAAAACCCTTCTGGTAGAGATCATAAAGCTCTGAATCGCGATAGCGGATGGCCCGACAAAAATCCCGGGAAATCACAATGACTTCCTCCGATGTGAGCATAAAATAGGGAAACAGCACATTGATTTCCTGACTCTTCCCAACTGCCTGATAATAATAGTGGGAGTGATAAGTAATATTATCAAGCAACGACAGACCTATCAGAGTTTTAAGGGTACCAAGGCCCGGATCAGCAAGGCTTTCGTCACTGACTTCCGGAAAACACTGAACATCCTGCAAAACCAGGTATTTTGCATTTCCCAGCATTTGCTCAAATATATGCGCATAAACCCGTTCAAAATGACTGGGAATCGAAAGTTTCAGATGCGGCTCCTCCTGGCAGAAAAGCTCCCGATCGATGCTGTTTTCGATAACGCTCTGGACGGCTTCTAATCCAGTCACAATCTGAATTTTTGCTTGTTCCCCGGAGCCGACTAATGCGCAATCCGGAGCTTTTAATTCTTTTGAAAAAGGAATGTGATAGCTGGTGAGTTCAAAGATGACGGCCATCAGCTCCACAATTTTTTGACGATTATAGTAACACCGTTCGCCGACCTGGGTAATTTCTTGCAAGGCCTGCAATTCTTCGATTTCAGTCGTTGACAGACGCAACGCTTTACATAAGCATTCAAAAACTTTAGGAGTAGGCAGCCGCTCACCAGATTTTATCCGCTGCAACGTGGTGCGATTGATTTTCCCCATCTCCGCCAGGGATTGTACGGTTTCGCCACTTTCGTCAATTAATTCTTCGATTTTTTTACTAAAACGTGTCATCGGCTACTCCAGTTTCTGTATTTTTTGTCTCTCTCACTCTTATTATAGCCGTGTTGGAGCCAATTGCAAGATGTGGCATTTTGTGTGCCAGAATATTTTGCCCTTTTATAAATCTTGTCGGATCCAAAATGGTTAAACGATCGGGTTGCGACCGATCATAAAAAAAGAGTACTCACACCACATATCGGGTGAGTACTCTTTTTTATTTATTTTTATGTAATTCACTTATCTAGGCAATATTGCAAACAATGCGACTCGCCCAGGCAATCGCTTCCCGGTAGTCGTGATAAATGTGGTAATCCTCTATTTTTAAGAATTGAGCCAATTCTTCGACCAGACACCATTCGCCCTTTTCATAGGCCACCATCAAGGCCTGAATCGGAAAAAGAACGCCCTGCTGGTTGATCAGGGCCTCTAAAATCGCTTGCGGCAAGGCGATCCCCGCCAAGACCACATCCATTGGTTGATCAAGAATCGCATCCAAAACGCTAAACAGTCCCATCAGAGCGGCATCATGTTCCCATTCATGCATTCCCGAGCGTTTCGCCAGTGACTCGGCAAAGCGGGTACGAATCAGCGATAGTTTGATCAGTTCGGTGGGTTTATCTTTACTGACTTCATGAATCATTAAAATACTGATCCAGCGTTCAAATTCACGCAGGCCAATATAGCTTAGGGCAAACTTGATGGAGCAAATCGATTCACTGCCAGCCCGAAAACTGGCCAGTCGGAGCAACCGATAGGTCAGGGTCACATCCTGTTCGATCAACTGGGCCAATCGATCAAAGGAGGGTTCATCCGCATTTATTTCAGTCATCAGCTGCAGATACTGCAGTTGCGAGGGGGTGGCCCGGAAGGTACGGCCGGCAATGTGCGGTTTGCTGAAAAAAAAGCCCTGAAAGAGGGTAAACCCCAAATCCTTCGCTTTTAGAAATTCATCCCGGGTCTCCACCTTTTCAGCCAACAGTGTTTTCCCCTGAGCCAGACCCGCCAGAACATCATCGGTAATGGTATCAAGCGGCGTGACCATCAGGTCATACTTGATAATATCCGCCAATGGCGTCAGGGGGTAGGTCTGATAAGTCTGGGCAAAATCATCCAGAGCGATGCTGTAGCCTTTGTCTTTGATAGCCGTAAGCCGCTCAACCAGATTGCGGCTGACTTCAATGTTTTCCAGCATTTCCACAATCATCCGCTCGGGGTCAATCAGCTCCACAGCTTCGGAATGAATAAATATTTCATCAAAGTTAATAAAGGCAAACTTATCTTCAACGAGGTTTTCCAGTCCCGATTCAAACAGACCGGTGATGACCATGGCTGTTGCCCCCTGGGACGACATGCCGCCAAAATGCGTCGAGTGGTTGTGAAGCCGAAATAAAAGCTCATACCCGTACACGTCCAGCTGAGCGTTGAAAATCGGTTGTCTGGCAATAAACATATGGCCTCCTGGGTCTCTTTATACTGGTGTAAAATTATAAATGTCCGTTCCTGTTCAATATGTTTATTGTAACACTATGTTTCATCAAAAACAAGAATTTTCACACCCCCAGGCTGTTATTTTTTTGCACATGTTTTCAATCTGCTGCCAATTATTGCAACAAAAAAATGGCGCAACTGCAGCTGGCCATGTTTTATTGAATCGGTTATCTACTTAAGATTTTTCAGGCGATGTTTAAAATGATTTCATTGGCCCAGGCAATCGCTTCCCGGTAATCGTGATACAAAATGTACTCCTCGATTTTTAGCTCCTGCGATCGTTTCAGGGTGGTTGCCCAGTCACCTTTTTCATAGGCCAGCATCAGTTGGTAAATCGGGTACAGCACCCCCTCACCCTTTATCAGTGCGTCGGGAATGGCCGGTGGCAAGGCAATGCCCGCCAGTGCTTCATCCATGGTCTGGTCGAGAATCCCATCGAGGACGCTAAACAACCCCATCATTGCCGCCCCATGCTGGGCGTTGTAGGTCATCAGCGCCCGCTTGGCCAGGGTTTGGGCAAAACGGCTCCGAATCAGCGCGATTTTCATCAACTCTGCGGGTTTTTCCTGGCCCAGATCCTGAAGCATCAGAATATTGAACCAGCGCTCAATTTCGTTAAGGCCCATGTAGGTCAGCGCATAGCGGATCGAACTGACCAGATCGTGATTGGATCGGACACTGGCCATCCGCATGACCCGATAGGCCAAGGTGACATCCTGTTGAATCAGCTCAGCCAGGGCATCATAGGAAGGGTCTTCTTTTTTAAGTTCCTCAATCAATCTGAAATACTGAAACTTGGTCGGCGATTTATTAACCGACTGACCAGCAATCACAGGTTTGCTGAAAAAATAACCCTGAAAGAGGGTAAAGCCCATATCACAAGCCTGTAAAAACTCATCCCGGGTTTCGACTTTTTCGGCTAGTAACACCTTGCCCTGAGCCAGCGCAGCGGCGGCATCTCTGGCAACCGTTGCCAGAGGAGTGGCCATCAGATCATACTTGATAATGTCGGCCAGGGGACTCAGCGGGTAGCTTTGGAAGGCTTCTTCAAAATCGTCCAGGGCAATCTGGTAGCCCTTTTCCCTGATTGATCGGATCCGTTCGATTAGGCTGTCATCAATTTTTATTTTTTCCAGCATTTCCACCACCATCTGATCCGGTTTAATTAATTCCAGGGCATCGGAATGGATGAAAATTTCGTCAAAATTAATAAAAGCCCGTTTATTCTCAATGATGTTTTCGATTCCCGCTTCATAGAGTCCGGTGAGCACCGCTGCGGTGGCTCCCTGCGAGGAAATTCCACCAAACTGACTGGACTGGCTGTTGAGCCGAAACAACAGTTCATATCCATAAACGTCCAGATCCACGTTAAAAATCGGTTGTCTGGCAATAAACATCTGCGCTCCCCCTTAAACGGTGTCAGGTCAGTCATCTGATACCCGAATTTTTAAAACCTCTTGTCTCAATGATAGCATCATCCTGACCAATTAACAAGTGAAAACGATTGACATCAACTAAATAAGCCGACACCTGCCGATCAATTGTCAGCCAACTGCTTTACCGTTGCGAAATTTACCTTTATGCACCAGTCGGCCGCTGCGATCATAGGAACGCCCTTCCCCATGCCAGACACCGCTTAAAAATTCGCCCTCATACTTTAGCTGGCCATTATCGTAATATTCTTTGCAATGGCCGGTGGGTACTGACGGATCTTTGATGTTTTCCTGATTCGTAGACAGCCGGGCAAAATTGCCCTCGCATTTTAGTTTGCCACTAGCGTCAAAGATGCGTCCCTGACCTGAGGCGTAGCCATTGGCAAAGCTCCCGATGTATTTAAGCTTGCCATTTTCTTCGTAGAGTTTCCCCTGACCGGAGGCCAGACCATTGACAAAGTTGCCTTCGTATTTAAGGAGACCATTGGGATAATATTCTTTGCCGGGACCAACCTGAATGGTATTGACAAAAACCCCGGTTGAGGCCAGCGAATTGTTTACATAACGCTGGCCGATTAGGCGGTTGCCCTGATAATAACCGATGATATAGCCGTCCCGGCAGGGAACTTTGACCTGTGGCTTTTGGTCCTGACGCTCTTTTTTTTGCCGGGATGACAGATAAAGCCAGAGGATAATGCCAGCAATGCCTACGAGAAAGAGAAAGAGGATGCCGCCCATATGCTTACCTCCTTGTTTGGATTTATAAATAGGTCATTACAAAACTGCCGTGAGCTTTGCGCTCCGTTTGTCTTTATTATACCCCGGTTTGCGCCACTATCACAAGCGGCTTTGTTAAATTGGGATCGGCCGCCGGGGCATATTCGGCCAGCAGAGCATCTAGTTGTGCCAGGGTCGTCTCAGTGGGCAGCACATAATCGCTGTCTGGCAGACTGAGAAAAAACTCTTTAAATGCGGCAATGACCAAAGCTTCCCGGAGTTCGATGGTTTTATAAACGATCCGGCCAGCAATACGATAGTGTAGCACCAGTCGCAGACAATCGCAGCTCTCATAGATAAACTCCACCGCCTGGTTTAAGAAGAGTTTTTGATCATCCACGGCAAAGAGCCGTCGACGCTCAAAAAAAAGATCATCACGAACCTGCTGTAGAATCATCAGGCGTTCTGATGGGGTTAGCCGATGATAAATTTCTTCCGGGAAAACCAGATTGCCATCATCCATAAACTGCCTTAAGTTTTTTAATGAAAAAACATTCAGCATCCCCGTGCTGACCTGCCGGAAGTAATTAAAATAGCGGTCAACTGCCTCCAGCAAGGGTTCATAATAAGGAAAGTCTTTATTCAGCTTGGCTTCGAGCAGATCTCGATCGGTGTAATAGGCAATACATGGCAACGGTTCAACTACCATTTCTACCTTAAATTTTCGATCCAGGTCAAAAACCGCAAAGAGATTATTGCTTTCCAGAATGAAGGGCCGGGTCGAGGCCAAAATTTCTGCAAAACAGTCGCTGTAGAGACGCACAAAGGCCGGATCGTGATAGCGCACCGCCTGACTTAAATCCCGGGAAATGGTGATGACTACGGTGGATGTTATGATAAAATAAGGAAACAGGGCACTCATTTCCGGGCCACTGACACCCGTGTTTGTCTCAAGCGTATAGCTGTAGGATGAATAATTGACGTTGTCCAGCAGTGTCAGGGCGATCAGGTGTTTTAGCGCCCCCAGCATCGGGTCGGCAGCAGTGTCCCCCGCTTCTCGGCGCAGGCACAGAACATCCGCTAGATCGAGTGTTTTTTTGTTGCCCAGCAACTGCATAAAAAGATAATCATAAACCGCCGAAAAGGTATAGGGAATGGTCAGTTTTATGGTTGGCTTAACCTGCTTGCTTAATTCCTGATCAATGCTTTTCTCAATCAGACTCAGCACCTGTTTTTCACCGCAAACAATTTGCATGGCCGGGGGCTGCTCATCTGGGTCTTTTTTATCATCCCGAGACTTAAGCTCTTTGGAATAGGGAATTTTGTATTCAGTTAATTCGGAAATGGTTTCGATCAGCTCAACAATCTTCTGGCGGTTGGCATAGATCCCTTCGCCCACCTGAGCGATCGCCCAGAGCTTTTCCAGTTCAGCGGCCTCTGTCGGCGAAAGCCGCAACACCCGAATCAGCTTTTTTAGCATCGCCCGAGTCGGCAAGCGTTCGCCCGACTTGACCCGCTGCAGGGTAGTACGATTGATATTTCCCATTTCTGCCAGTGCCAAAACGGTTTCACCGCTTTCACTGATTAATTCGCCGATTCTCTGACTCAGTAATGACATAAGACCTCCCGGAAACAGGCAAGGTTGCCTATTTCGACTTTATTATTTTTTCTTAAAGAGTTACATTCAATTAACTCTTCTATTATTCATATTTTCTTCACCCATCATAATCGTTTTACGATGGACTGACAAGTGTAATATTTTGTGATTGTGACAAAATCGTCAATATGACAAGCACACAGGGCCTTAAATAAATATTGTCTGCATTAGCCAATTTTGCTGGTAATTGCGAGGCAAAATCGATATAATAGATACGGCTTTTGCACAGTTTTTAGAAATGATTCGTGATTCGCTAAGGATTCCGGCAATCATTTTTTATCATTTTTCACAAACTATTTAAAAAACCTGTCCTTTGTAAATCACAGCGGTCATGCAAGTTGTGTGACGATCCTCTGGGTTGGACTTGTGACTGCCCTAAAAACTGGCCAAGCAAAAAAAAAAGAAAAGAGGAAAAAGATGAACGAAGAAAAAATTCTGCTGGATAACAACCCGGCTCCCCTAACAGGGCTGACGGGGCTGCGGGAACGACGGGTGATTAAAAAACACCTGTCCACCAGACTGTTGGGTTTCACGCTGGCGATTCTGGCGGTGGCTGTCATCGCCCTGGGTGTCTTGTCGTACTCCATGGGCTCAGCGGCTCTGCTGGAACAGGCCAATGCCGACGCCCAGAAGTACACCGATGAGGGGGCTTCCCACGTTGCGGCCATTATTGCCGGGAATCTGGAAACCCTCAATGAGGTCAGTAAACGCAGTGGTATTGCTTCAATGGATTATAATACCCAGGTTGCGGCCCTGGCTGCTGATGTGACAGCCCTGGGTTATGAAGACATTGCCGTGATGAATTTAGACGGCCATGCCAAGTATCTGGCTGGTGGCGGCGAATTTGATGCCGCCGGACAGTACTGGTATGAAAACGGCTTTAAAGGCGAGACCGCTGTTTCGGATGTGGCCATCAGCAAGGTGACCTTAAAACCGGTGGTCTTTGATGTGGCCCCAATCAAAAGCAACGGCCAGGTCGTCGGCCTGCTGGTGGGTCGTCGGGATCCCACCTTTTTAAAAGACACCACCAATGCCATGGGTGACGGCGAGCGTCAGTACGGCTTTGTGGTCAGTGCCGAGGGCGGCTTTATGGCTCACCCCGATGATGCTGTCATTCTGGAACAAACCAACGTTTTTGCCGATATGGAAAATGACGGCATCTGGAAGGATTTCGGCCGGGCCTTTATGGAACTGGGCGCCGGACAATCCGGAATGCTTAACTACACCTTAAACGGCGACAAAAAAATCGGGGCCACCGCTCCGATTCCCGGTACCAACTGGAACCTGATCATCGCTCAGTACGAAAGTGATGTCCTGGCGCCGATGAACCATTTACGAACCATCACCATATTAATTTCACTGCTGGTGCTGGCGCTGGGTGGTGCCGCCGCCTGGTATCTGGCCAAACGGATTACCAAACCGATTGTCGATTTAACCGGCCTGGCCGATCAGATGGCCCTGGGAGATGTGGATCTGGAAATCACAGCGAGCAGCGAAGACGAAATTGGCGCCCTGATGGATTCCTTTGCGACCATCATTGAGAGTCGCCGGGAACAGGCCGAAGCGGCCCAACGTTTAGCAAAAGGTGACTTTGCAGTGGCCATTGTACCCCAGTCCGACAAGGATGTGCTGGCCTATGCCCTGCTTGATATGGTTGCTGCAATGAATGCGGTCAGCGATGACATCAAAAAAATCGGTGCGGCTGCCCAGGATGGACAACTGAATTACCGCGGCAATACCACCATCTACAACGGTGCCTTCAAGGATATGATTATCAGCCTCAACAACATGATCAACACCTTTGTCAAACCCCTGAAGGTAGCCAGCAAAGCCATCGAACGGATTGGCAACGGGGTCATCCCGCCGCCCATCACCACCGAATACAAAGGCGATTTCAATACCTTAAAAACCAATATCAACGCCTGTATCGAGGGTCTGGGGGCCCTGACCGAAGGGAATCAAGTGCTGGCGCTGCTTTGTGCCAATGATCTGTCCCAGAAAATTGACGGTCACTATCAGGGAATTTATCAGGAAATCGGGGAATCCATCAATGGCGTTCACGCACAGATGGTCCATATTGTCGAAATTGCCAACAACATCGCGGCCGGAAATTTATGCGATCTCGATGGCCTAAAAGCCATCGGCCAACGCAGCGACAACGACACCCTGGTGCCCAGCTTTATTTTAATGATTGAAAGCATTGCCCTGCTGGTCGCCGAAACCCAGACCATGACCCGAATGGCGGTCGCCGGTGATCTTGATAACCGGGGGGATGCGACCAAATTCCAGGGTGAATACGCCAAGGTCGTCGAAGGCTTTAATCAGACCCTGGATGTGGTGATCGAGCCGATCAAGGCCGCTTCAGCCACCCTCCGGGAACTGGCCCAGGGGAATCTCCATACCCAAATGCAGGGTGACTTTAAGGGCCAGCACGGCCAGATTAAAGAGGATATGAACCAGACCATTACCTTCCTGAAGGAATATGTGGAAGAGATAACCCAAACGCTGCAAGAACTTGGCCGAGGTAACCTCAATCAGGAAATAACCCGCCACTATCTGGGCGATTTTGAGGCCATTAAAACGGCGCTTAATGAAATTACCGAAAACCTCAGTTCCACCATGGCCGACATTAACAATGCCGCCGGTCAGGTCGAAAGTGGCGCCCGGCAGATTTCGGATGGCGGTCAGGCGATGGCCCAGGGAGCCACGGAACAGGCCTCGGCGATTCAGGAGCTGACCGCTTCCATCGACGAAATCGCCCAGGAAACCAAACAGAATGCGATCCGGGCCAATGAAGCCAACCAGCGCTCCATTGAGGTCCGCAACAACGCTGAAATTGGCAATGTCCGGATGAACAACATGGTCACGGCGATGGTCGATATCAACAGCTCCTCCCAGAGCATTTCCAAAATTATCAAGGTCATTGATGACATCGCCTTCCAGACCAATATTCTGGCGCTCAATGCGGCCGTTGAAGCCGCCCGGGCCGGACAACACGGCAAAGGCTTTGCCGTCGTCGCCGAAGAAGTACGAACCCTGGCCGCCCGGTCAGCCGAAGCCGCCAAAGAAACCACCGGCCTGATTGAAGGCTCCATCGACAAGGTGGCCATCGGTTCAAAAATTGCCGATGAAACCGCCGAAAGTCTGACCGAGATTCTTTCGGCGATTGAGAAAGTCACCTCCCTGGTGGGCAACATCGCCCGGGCGTCAAACGATCAGGCCTCGGAAATCGCCCAGATTACCAAAGGCATCGAACAGGTCTCCCAGGTGGTTCAAACCAACTCCGCCACCGCTGAGCAAAGCGCCGCCGCCAGTGAAGAACTGTCCGGCCAGGCCGAAATGCTAAAACAGATGGTGGGCGCCTTTACCATCAAGAACAGTGGCAGCCACACTGCCCCAACCCAACCGGTCTTTGAACCGGAACCAGCCCCCGTCCCTGAACCCCGGATTGAGCTGGATGATTGGGACAATGACAAGTATTAAAATCGTAATCCCCGCTTAATACCCACACCAACCGCATCCGTATCAAACACGTGGCGGTAAGGCGGTAGTCTTAATAAAACAACGCTGTCACTCCCCCAGGATTGCGGCGTTGTTTTTTTATTTAGAATGACTCTTGATTTAGCCAGCAATACGGGTTATAATTTTATCATGTCGACTTTTATCGACACTCATGATATATCACACAACATTTTTACACCAGGAGGGTTTACGATGGCAATTGTATGGACAAACGATTTATCAGTTGGGGTGAACAGCATTGATGCCCAACATCAACAATTATTCAAAATGGCCGATGAACTTTTTGAAGCCGGTAAAACTGGCAAAACTAAAGAAAAAATTGGTGAACTCCTTTCTTTTCTGGATAGCTACACTAAACAGCATTTCAGCGATGAAGAAGCGTATATGAAAAGTATCAACTATCCGGGCCTGGCTGAACAGCAGGCGGCGCACAAAGCTTTTGTCAATGAACTGACCAAACTCAAGGCCGAATATGACAAATCCGGCGGTAATATCGCCGTGATCATTGGCGCTAACCAGATGGTGGTTGACTGGCTGACCAAACATATTTCCGGCATGGATAAAAAAATTGGCGCCCACGCATAAATGCAACCTGAAAAAAGCAGCGTTCTTCGCTGCTTTTCTATTTGCCCCGGCCCACAAGTACCGGCCCTTTACATATAATACTGGTAAGTTGCCGTTATTTTATGGGCTGGTAGGCAGATCAAGCCATTGCTTCGTTTATAGTAATTGAGCAGTTCATGCTCAATTTTGGGGGCCTGCATCGGCTGATAAAAATAATAGCCCTGAATTTCCTCGCAGCCGTGCTGTTTTAGAAAGAGCAGCTGCTTTTCCGTTTCAACCCCTTCGGCAATGGTTCGACAGCCCAACTTGAGCCCCAAAACAATGGTCGAGACAATAATCGCTTCATCTTTTTCATTATGACCGATACCATCAATAAAGGTTTTGGGAATTTTGATCCGATCCATCGGCAGCTTTTTTAGATAGGAGAGCGATGAATACTCGGTTCCGAAATCGTCAATGGCAATCGCCATGCCCATGTCCTTGATCTGTTTGAGCTGATTAAGCATCAGGGTCGTATCTTCCATGAAAATGGATTCCGTAATCTCCAACTCAAAAGATGCCGGATCACCGTCAAATTCCAGCAGGGCGTACTCGATCACATTCACAAAATCGGCCATCTTCAGCTGTTTCGTGGAAAGATTGACCGCCATTCGAAGCCTTTTCCCGGTTTGCTCCTGCCATTTTTTCTGTTGCGCCATGGCGGTGCGGATCACCCATTCACCAATTGGAATGATGAGCTCGGTCCGCTCGGCCAGGGGGATAAATTTTGCTGGCGCCAGTAGACCCCGCTCCGGATGATGCCAGCGGATCAGGGCCTCAAAGCCGTTGATCTCCTGGGTGGTGGCATCCACCTGCGGTTGATAGACCAGTTCAAATTGATTGTTATCAATGGCCGAATAGAGATCGTTACTCAAGGTCATGTTTTCATCGATGTCTTCTTTTAGACTGTCCTCATAAAAAACAAACTGGCCCTTGCCCTGCTCCTTTGCTTCATACATCGCAATATCGGCATTTTTAATCAGCAGTTCCGGCGAGTAACCATCCTGGGGAAAACAGGCAATCCCAATGCTGGCGCTGATATGAAGATTGTAGCTATCCATGGCAATGGGTCGTTCCAGCAAAAACACATGACCCAGCGGTAAAAAGCGGCCAGCTCGGGGCTATCTGCAAGGCTCATCATGAACAACAGCATCGACCAGAGGGCCAGATTCAGGCAAATCATCCCAAAGACCCCTCTGGCACCATTCTTTTTGCACGGATACAAGGTCACAATGGTGGTGATCAGATAATACATAAAGCAACTAAAATAAATAGCGGCAAACCAGTTCATATCCAAATCCTTCCTCCCTCCGATTGGCAGGCAAACATGAGGCACTGATCTTTACTCCATTATACCCCGTCAGCCGCTTGATAAACCCTGCCTTTTGATTTTTTGACACCGTCTTTCCGGCCTCCATTAACCCCAAATCAACGTTTCCCCATTTACAACTTCACCAGAAACGGTTATACTAATTCTGGACTCTTAATCGTACTAAACTTCATACCCAAGGAGGAAATCCATGTCCCTTGTACAAAACATCATCGAAACATATAATCTTGTTTATCAGGTCAAAAAAGACTATCCCCTGGAAATCATTGTCACCACCGATCTCTACAACGAACGACTTAAACTGGCCAACACCAAATGCGACCAGGCCATTGTCACGGCCTCCCGGCAGGAGCTTGAAAACAGTAGCAAGCTACTGGTACTGCCAGACGAAGCGGATCAACATTATTATCTGCTACTGCACGAGGATCTGTTTGATGAATCACAACAGTATTGCCAGGCGATTGCATACGAATATACCCGGCTGATTGATTATGCCGACATCCAGGAAAAATATCAGGTTGCCAATTTGCGGGCCGCTCAATTTCCTGACTCGGCCTGTTTTTTATTTTTAGCCGAGGTGCGGGCCTGGTATCGGGGTTTTAATCTCTATTACAACCTGATCAGCGCTGAAAACAAAGCGGTGCTGTTTTCTTATCTGTGTGGCACGGTGCCGGAATATGAAAGCGTCCTTTCCTTTGATCTGGGCGCTCACATGCAGGCTCTGGCTGAATTTTACGGACAGGCCCTGGCCATCGGTGCCTATGTGAACTTTGATGTCAGCCTGCCGGACTACTTAAACCGCCATCACGTTCACGAACTGCTTAAGGCTCTCCACGATAACATTGATAATCCCAGTATTTTTGATAACTACGAGATGATTAATCAAACCTATGAGGATTTTATCTTGCGTAAAGCCAAGGATTTGGAGCCCCATGTCCACAGCCACTGCTGCAACCATATTCACCACGATCATTAAGGCCGTTTTCATAAATAGTCTAAAAAAGCCTGCCAAAGCGGAATTGCGACGGTAAAAAAGGTTGAATTAATCCGCTTAAAACAGTACAATTAGCTTAGCCTAAAAATTATGACACTTGATCGTGTACAAATCTGGAGAAAATATTTGGAACAATCAAACCAACCCAACGAAACCTTTAATATTGCACAAATCATCAAGCAGAAAAACCTGGTGGCTTACTTTCAGCCAATCATGTCTGTCACCGGGAAAAAAATTCTGGGTCTGGAGGGCCTGATTCGGGGGATCATTCCCGGAGCGGAAAAAACCATTCCGCCCCAGCAGCTTTTTTCTGCCGCCCATACCGCCGGACTGACCATCCCCCTGGATCGGGCCTGCCGTGATGCGGTACTGTCCGCCTTTTTAGATTATTATCAGGTCAATCCGGATCTGCTGCTTTTTCTCAATCTGGACACCGCCATCATTGATGAAGTTGGGGGTTCTAATTATCTCTGCGACCAGGTCGATAAGAGCGGCATCAGTCCTAAAAATATCGTCATCGAGATCAACGAGTCCAAGGCCTTAAACACCAGCGGCCTGACCCAGTTTGTCACCACCTACAAAAACAAGGGCTTTCTGATCGCCCTGGACGATGTCGGCGCCGGGTTTTCGAATATGGATCGGATTGCCGGGCTGAAGCCGGACATTGTCAAAATCGACCGCTCGATTATAAAAGATATGGATCATATTTACCACAAACAGGAGGTCTTTAAATCACTGGTTAATCTCACCAATAAGATTGGGGCCCTGATTGTGGCTGAAGGGGTGGAAACCCGCAGTGAAGCCATCCAGGTGCTAAAACTCGGCGGCCAGGTCATTCAGGGCTTCTATTTTGCCAAACCAGGCAATGATTTTGTGCTCAAAGCCGAGCTGATCGCTAAAACGGCTGAGGTCGTGGATGCCTACAAGGCGCTGCTGCTAAAGGAGCTGGATGATTATAATCAGAAGTGTCTGGCCTACACCCAAACCGTCAATGGCATGATCAAGGCGCTGGCGGTAGTTGATCACCCCGATGAGTTTGACGGCCAGCTGACAAAATGCCTGACGGGCGCCGAAGCCGTGGATTGCGCCTATGTCCTCGATGAATCCGGCATTCAGTGCAGCGATACGGTGGGCGCCAAAAATATCGGGGCCTGCGAAAAGCTTGTCTTTCACTCGGCCAAGATGGGTGTTGATCATTCGATCAAAAACTTTTATTATAATCTGATCAAGCGCAAACAGGACACCTATATTTCCGAGCCCTATGTGTCAATGGCCACCGGCAGTCTCTGCATCACCTATTCCCGTGTCTTTCGGCTGGCAGCCAAAAAATATATTCTCTGTGTCGATTTTTTAGAAACCCAGCAGCCCCTGGCTGCCCAGTTGCCATGAGGCAAAAAAAGATGAACATCACGTTCATCTTTTTTTATCCCTAAAAATGATTTTTACGGTATTGGCTGAAATCAACCTTAGCGGGCCGACCGGTGAGTTCGTCAAAGTAGTCTTCGGCCGTTTTATCAGTAAAATTGCCGTCAGCAAAAAGAATATTTTTCTTCATTTTTACCTGGAGCTCATAGAGTCGCCGGGTCAGTTCTTCACTTTCCTGCTCATCCATCATAAACTTGACGCCGTACTCAAACAGACTTTCACTAAGCTCCGCAACCCGGACAGGGGTACCAATGGCGGTCATCTCGCCGCCCATCAGGGTGGCTGCAAAGCGTAACGTGAAATCCCGTTCCAGTGGAAATTGAATATTGGAAATAAAGCACAAGCCACCGGGACCGATATCTTTAACCAATACCCGGGAATTGCCGACATGCATCTGTTTATCGTTTATGCGCAGAATCGTTAGCTCGGTGATTAAAAAATTACGAAACCGTTGGCGGAAATATTTGCGCCGTTCCACCTGGGATTTCGCCGTGGTTCGACTCAGTAGCGGTCGACATTTACCTTTTTCCAGCAATTCATCGATTTTTAAAAAGGGTACCGGCCGCGAATAGAGATAGCCCTGTCCCGAAAAGCAGTTGTTTTCTTTGAGGAAAGCCAGGTGATCCCAGTTTTCAATGCCCTCGGTGACCAGCTTGATGTGCAGCGCCTTGGTCAGATTGATAATGGCCTGGGCGATGATGGCCGTTTTACTGTCGAGCATGACGTTTCTGATGAAGCTGGCATCCATTTTTATGATATCAACATTAAAATGATTCAGGTAGCCCAGCGACGAATAGCCGGTACCAAAATCATCCAAGGCCACTTTGATCCCCACCGCCTGTAATTTCTTAATGTCATCAATGGCTTTTTGAGAGTCTTCAACCAGCAGGCTTTCGGTTAGTTCGACGATCAGGTATTTGGGATCGACCTCATATTCGGCCAAAATATCCTGGATATTTTCGACAAAATTGCGTTCGTAAAACTGGATGCTGGAAAAATTCAGGGATATATAGACCGGTGGATACCCTTTTTGAAGCCAATAGCGATGATCATCACAGATTTTTTTAAGCATCCATTTCCCCATTTCAACGATTGCGCCGGTTTCTTCGGCCAGAAAAATGAACTCATCCGGTGAAACAATCCCCCAATCCGGATGATTCCAGCGACTCAGTGCCTCAATGGCTAAAATATCATTGGTTTTGATCCGCACAATTGGCTGATAAAAAACCATGAACTGATTCCGTTTAAGGGCCATCCGCAAATCATGACGCAGCTGCAGTTGTTTGTAATTCTGAATGTTGAGCTCGGATGAATAAAACTGGTAGCGGTTGTGGCCCTCTTTTTTCGACCATATCAGGGCAATATTAGCATAACGAATCAATTGCTCAACCTCATCCGGTTCGTCAGGGGTCCGACTGATGTCGTCATCAGACAATGGCTCATCCATCGACAGCTCCTGGGCTTCTACCTCCAGAGGGTAGACACTGACGCCCACATTGACATTGATATTAAACTCATAGACCTCGATTTTAAAGGAGCGGTAAAAGAAATCGATGATTTCGGCCACTCTGGCCTGATAGGCATCCAGATTAATCAGTCCCTCGATGACAATCGCAAACTGATCCTCGGAATACCGTGAAATCAGGGTATCTTTGCCAAGCAAACCGCGCAGCCGCATGACCAGCTGGACAATCAGCTGCTGTCCAACCCGATGCCCCAGCGAATCATTGATCTCCTTAAAACCCTCAAAGTCCAGCATCAGAAGCACCAGGCTGGATTTTTTTAAATTGGCCTGGCGACATTTTTCGGCCAGCTCTTTTCTTAACTGGCTGGCTTTGGGCAACGCAGTGATCTCATCATAGTTGGCCAGTTTTTCTATTTTCTTTTGCATCACAATGCGGTTGGTGATATCCCGAAAATCCAGCACCAGGCCAGCAATGGTCGGATGGCTAAGAAAATTCCGGACATGGACTTCCAGGTAGATGGCTTTATCGGTCTGACCGGCAAAGCTGATAACCCCCGTTTGTACCTGCTCCGGTTCGGCGATAACGGTGTCAATCATCGCTTTTAAGACCTCGGCCTGATCCGGCTCATAAAAATCATAAATCAGGCGCCCCTTCATCCTCCCGGGATGATAGCTGATCACCTTCCGGGCGGTATCACTGATATAGCTGATAATGCCCGCTTCGGAAATAATCGCAAACACCACCCCCGACTCCTGCACCAAAATTCGGGAGCGCTGCGAAATTTTCTCGATTTCTAGTTGTTTGCTGGCAATGGCCCGTTCGTAAGCTTTTTTTTCACTGACATCCTGGATGGTGCCATAGACATGGGCAATCTGTCCGGCCGAATCCAGCCGGAACTCGACAATCTGAAAAACATCACGAATCGATCCATCCTTGTGAATGACCCGAAAGGCCAGCTCAAAGGGTTCTTCTGACAGATCCCCGAAGGTTGAGTCGGTGATAATGCTGCGATCCTCGGGGTGAACCCGGCTCAGAAAATCATCAAAGGTGCCCTTGAACTCGGATTCCGTAATCCCAAAAATGCGCAGGGCCTCGGCTGACATGTAGTTCTGATCCAAAACCGCATCCATTTCCCAACTGCCGATTTTGGCCAGCCGCTGGGCCTGCTCAAGATTTTTTTTAATAAAACCAATTTCATTCTCCAGCTTTTTGATGTCGCTGATATCCTGAATGGTACCGACCAGATCAGTGTTTAAGCCATCTTTATTGTTAATCGGCTCCCCCACCAACCGGACGTATTTCGTGGTACCGTTTCTTAGCTGAATCCGATATTGCAGATCAAATTTTTCCCGGGCCAGCCGCTTGCGGGTCAGTTCAGCCAACACCTCCCGATCCTCCGGATATGTAAAGTCCATTAATTCGATAACGGTACCACCAAATTCTTCGGGTTTTAGATCATAGATCCGATAGATTTCATCCGACCAGAAAATTTCGTTTTTAACCGCATTGTATTTCCAGCTGCCAATGCCCGCACCTTCTGGCCGAGATTGAGGTTCTCACCCAACTCGATCAAACTGTTCTCGATAATTTTCTCACTGGTAATATCCTGCAGGGCTCCTATGATTTTTTGAGGCTGGCCAGCATCATCCAGCAGGGTTCTGGTTTTTTCCCGGACGTATTTGATATTGCCCTTGGCGGTAATCATCCGGTATTCCAACTCCTGGTCGCTGCCCTTTAGCGCCGCCTCCCGGGAGGTGATCAGCTTTTCCCGATCGTCCGGGCAGACAAACTGAAAATAGGAATCGGCCTTTTTTTGATGCTGCTCTGGAATCGTTTCCAGAATGCGATAGTATTCATCGCTGAAATAAACCGTATCTGAACCAACGACATAGGTCCAGGTTCCGGTTTTCATCATTTCCTGAGCATGGCGCCGGTTCTCAATTAACCAGTCGTCTTTTTCCGGCAATGCGGCCCCCTCTTTTAATTTAATCCGATTCAATAAATGCTCTAATGCCACCACGCTCACCATCCTTCCATCTCATCATCCAGTTGAGGATCGTTGACTTTTTCATTGTTCCTCCTTCACTGATTTGTACTTCCTACTAAAAAGTATACGATGATTGATGGCAGTAGGCAATCCCCTGTTTTACTTTATTGCCCAGGTAATGTCAATATCACACCCTCTTTGGTAATGTTTCTCTGCCGTTATTGACTACCTGATCGCCAATCCGCTTAAAGGTCAATTACAAGATGATTGCTGTTTCATGCTGGCCGATGGTCTAAGATCAAGGTTTCGGGCGGTCAATGACCGCCCCTACGGGATGATGCACAACCTTATTTCTGTTATCACTAGGCCACTTACATACTTTTTCCGCTACTTCGTCATACTTTCACTTTGGCCCGGTCCGGGCTTTCCGAAAGGGTCGAAAGGGTTGGGGGGGGGTAAATAAACGCTCTGGTTATTTTATTTTTTTGTTCCTAATATACGGAGTTTGGAAAAAACCCCTTCGAATCCCTTATTATAGCCGTTAAAACCCTTCTCAACCGCTTCGAAAGGCTTCGGATCCCCTTCGTTTTTAGGGTTTTTATGATAATGAATTCGCCTCTTTGTCTCATTCTGTTCATTATCGACCAAAATCCGCCTCCAAAAAAGCCTGCCCGGTTGATTAGCCGGGCGGGCTAGAGTTTCTTTATTGCTGGCCGTTACACCAGATAGGGAGTCAGGCTGGTCGCAGCTTTGGTCGGCAGAAATTCCAGCACTTCGTAGGCTGCCACCTTTTTAAGATAAAAAGGATCTTCTTCAATGATCGCCCAGACTTCGTCCTTATCCTGGGCCTGACAGAGAATCACCCCGCCAGTCCGGGGCCGTTTGCGACCGGATAAGATAAATTTATCCAGCTGATAATAATGCTCCAGATAGTTAAGATGGGCGGGGATCACTGCGTCCACCGCTTCAACTGATTTAATGTAGTTAAGTAAAATAATAAACATTTTTCGCTCCTAATCTCAATACTGGTCTGACCCAAAGCCAGCCCGACAGCTTAAAGTATAACCGACTTCAACCTGATGGTAAAGAAAATATAATCATTTATATTTTAAGGGGTGTTCTAAAAAAACAGCAGCGACGAATGGTGACGTCACTGCTGTTTTACGATGCATGGGGGAGGTATCAGGCTTTGTAAATCCGGAATACCACCTTTTCCCCACAATCCGGACATTGAAGCGGGGCCTCGTTAATGACCCCTTTCCGGGCGGCATAGACAAAAGGAAACACTGCACTGAGTGCCATCATGCAGAAATTTCCACTGTTGTCTTTATCCAGCTGGGGTCCGTCAAAAATGACCTCATCCCCCGGCGCATAGAGCGGACAATCCGATGATTCCACCACCAGTTTTATTTTTTGTTCAATTTCATTCATTTCTAACCTCCTAAAGCGCCTGACGGTACAGATCTTCGATCTGGGTCAGAGTGGTGGATCGGGGATTGACCAGAATGTTGCCGCTTTTCATGGCATCCAGGGCCATTGCCGGGATCATATCTTCGGTCACACCCACTTCCGTCAGCGTTTGAGGGATTCCCAGCTCGGCGCTCAGCTTGGACACTGCCGCCACCAGGGTTGCGGGTTCAAAATCAGGCCCGGCGCTTTGTCCGCTGATCGCTTCGTAAATGATTTGATAACGGCCGGTATCAGCCAGGGCGTTATAGTCCAACACCGTGGGAAGTAAGATTGCATTGGCCACCCCATGGGCCACATCAAAATAGCCGCCCAAGGGGTGGGCCATGGCGTGGACATTACCCAGCCTTGCCCAGGCAAACGCGATCCCGGCAAACATACTGCCATAAAGCATCTGCTCGGCCGCCTGGGGATTGGTGCGATCGGCCACAAAGGGCCGGATGCTGCTACCAAGCATGGTCAGCGCCTTTTCAGCCATAGCATCGGAAAACGGTGAGGCAGCCTTGGACAGATAGGCCTCGATGGCATGGACCAGGGCATCAATCCCACAGGCTGCGGCAGTTTTTTCCGGAGTAGTCATCACCAGGGTCGGATCAAGAATCGCCGTGGTCGGGATCAGTTCATAACTGAAGACTGTCAGTTTATAATTCCGGGCCCGGTCAGTGATCACCGCAAAGGCCGTCACCTCCGAGCCGGTTCCGGCGGTGGTGGGAATGGCGATCAGCGGGACAATCGCCCCGGGCACCTTATCGGCCCCTTCGTAGTCCCCAATCGTCCCACCAAACCGAGCCAGGACGCCCACTGCTTTAGCCACATCCATGGGTGAGCCGCCACCCAGGGCAATAATACAATCGGCCTTGCTGTCTAAAAAAACCTCGGTCGCCTTATCGACGGTTTCCACCGAGGGGTTGGCTTCGGTTTCAGTAAAGCTGTCAAAGGCCAGCCCGGCTTGCCCCAGAATGGCAGTGATCTTGGCCACCACCCCCATCTTATTGAGATGGGGCCCAGAAATCACCAGTGCCTTCTTAAGCCCCTGCTTAGCCAAAAGCTCCGGCAATTTCTTGATACTATCGACCCCACAGATAATTTCCTGGGGGATTTTAAAGCTAAAACTATTCATAAGTCTTTCCTTTCATGCTGTTGTTCGCTACTGTTAAAACCTCGAACAATGATTACTTAGCGTTCCGTTTCCACAAACAATTCTGTAACGTCTAGGCGAACAGGCAATAGCCTATCCGCCGTACAGAGCAAGAATTGTTTCGTGCGAAACGGGGCGCTAAGTTCACCGAACTTCCGGCATCCCGGTGGGGTTATTCCGTCACGCTGCCAACCCGGCCAGAAAAGACCGGTAGGTCGTCGATATCTTCATATTCAACGTCCATATGAGCCCCAAACTCACTACCATATTTATACTTACAGTAACCGTAGAAGACCACCCCGAGGATCGCCCAGCCACCAGCCATGATCCACTCTTCCATCACCAGAGCGGTGGACGCAAAAGGCAGTGGAATCACATAAAGCAGGGTCATCAAGCCCGATAGGGCGACAGCGACAATCCCGACAAAGGTACCGAAACGAACTTTATAGGGACGTTTCATCTCCGGATCTTTTTTGCGGAGAATCAGAAACGATAACGACACCATTGCATAAGCCAGACAAACGCCGAAGCTGCCAGCATCAACAATCCAAACCAGCATTTTGCGGCCAAAGAAAGGGGCAATCACCGACAGTACGCCAATTAAGGCAATGGCCAGCACCGGGGTTTTAAATTTCGGGTGCAGTTTGGCAAAAACTTTGGGAATCATGTTGGATTCTGCCATTGAGAACATCGCCCGGCTGCCACCGATTAAAAAAGAGTTCCAGCTGGTGATGATCCCGGCCATCCCACCAACAATCAAGACCTTGGTCATAATGGCGCTGTTAAAGGCCAGGCCCATGGCATCAGCGGTTACCAGGGTGGAATTGGCCATTGCACTTAGTGGCATCACATAGGCGACCGCCAGAATGATCAGTGCATAAAAGGCCACTGCCATCAGGATCGAGAGAATCATAATGCCACCGATTTTCTTGAAACCGGCATTAATTTCTTCGGCCGCCTGGGGAATCACGTCAAAGCCGACAAACAAAAATGGAGTCATGACTGCAACCGTCAGCACGCCACCCAGGGCGGTCGTGCCATTTTCAATGCTGCCAGCAAACATATTGCCTGCAATGTTGGCGGGATCACCATTGATAACCGAACCAGCGATCAGTAAAATCCCGGCGGCAGCGATTAAAGCGGTAAAAATGGTCTGCAGCTTGGCCGCTGTTTTGGCGCCCAGAATATTGATGATGGTAATGATAATGGCGGTCACAACCCCCACTGCTACCCATGAGGCGTAAATATCAAAGCCGGCGACTGTGTACATATAGCCCTGCAGGAAGTTGGGGCTGAGGTACTGAATAACCGTCGGGAAAGCACAGGCTTCAAAGGCCACGACACTGACATAGCCAAGAATAATCGCCCAGGTACAGATAAACGACCCGGTCGGCCCCATGGCCTTATAACTAAAGACATGCTCGCCGCCACATTGGGGCATTGCCGCTGTCAGTTCGGCATAGGTCAGGCCGACAAAAAGTACCATGATGCCCCCGATCACAAAGGCTAGCGCCGCACCAAGGGCCCCGGCGGTTTCAATCCAGATGCCGGTGTTGACCACCCAGCCCCAGCCAATCATGGCTCCGAAGGCCAGTACAAAAATGTCTTTGGTGCTCAACACTTTGTCAAATTTAGACTTGTTTGTTTTTTCACTCATTTTTTCTTTGTATGATTCCGCTTGTGAATCATACACTCCTTTCGTTGTGGGATTTGTTTTCTTCTCTAACAATACTGCGATGCGCTTCGCTGCCAGTTTTACACGAAACAATTCTTACACTGTACGGCGGACAGGCTATCGCCAGTTCGCCTACGCGTTACAGAATCGTTTGTGAAAACCGACAGCAAAGCAATCTTTGTTCGTAGTTATAAATTGCAATTATACTTTGATGAGCCTTTATAATAAAAAACGGGGTTCTTCCAGCCGCTTGCTGGCGGTCAAAATTTAGACCGCAGCTGTTTTGCTGTAAAAACCCCATTGTTTAGATATTTAATTATTAAGTTGCATGAAATCGTGCCCTGTAGGGGCGATCCGTGATCGCCCACACCTGCTTTTAATTAATCAGTTCCTTAACTGTTGCTTCGATAATGCCATAGGCCTTGTCGCAGTCTTCTTTGGTGACAATCAGTGGTGGAATCATCCGGATAATGTTCTGTCCGATGGCGGTGATCAGCAGTTTTTTCTCAAGCACCCCATGTTTGACATCGACACCGGAAACCCCGTCTTCAAATTCGACCCCAATCAGCAGGCCCTGACCACGCACTTCCTTGACCTTGGGCAGACCTTTTAACTGATCCATAAAGTAGGCCCCCATTTCCCGGGCATTGCCAGCCAGGTCGCGGTCGAGGAGCTCTGTGATCTGTGCCAGCGAAGCGGCGGTGGAAACCGGATGGCCGCCGTAGGTGGTACCGTGAGAGCCCATGGTAAAGGCCTTGGCGACTTCAGCGGTAGCACAGATGGCACCAATTGGCATGCCTCCGCCCATGGCTTTGGCCATCGAGACGATATCGGGTTTGATGCCGTAATTCATATAGGCCATAATTGCCCCGGTGCGGCACCAGCCGGTCTGGACCTCATCGAGCAGCAGCAGTAAGCCTTTTTCATCACAGAGGGCCCGCAGTCCCTGCATAAATTCCATCGTTGCCGGATGCACCCCACCTTCACCCTGAACCGGTTCGATCAGAATGGCAATGGTATTGTCGTTCACGGCATCTTTAAAAGATTGCAGGTTGTTAAACTCAGCATAGGAAAATCCCGGTGTCATCTCGCCAAAACCAATCTGGCAGGCGTTGTGGGGCTGGCCGGTGGCACTGAGGGCCCCCATGGTGCGACCATGAAAGGACATCCGGGCAGTGACGATGTTATAACGCTGTGGGCCGTAGGTTTCAACTCCGTATTTTCGGGCCATTTTGATCATCGCTTCGTTGGATTCGGCCCCGGAGTTCTGGAAAAAGATCTTGTCCATCCCGATGCTGGTACAAATCTTTTCAGCCAACAGCACCTGGGGAATGGTATAGGGATAATTAAAGGTGTGAATCACATCAGCGACCTGATCCTTAACTGCAGCGACGACCTTGTCGTTGCAGTTGCCGGTGCTGTTAACGGCGATTCCGGCATAAAAATCCAAGTAGGCCTCACCACTTTCATCATAGATGTACATATCTTTTGCGGTCTCGGCGATAAAATCAAACCGTTCGTAAGTCTCGATCATATAGGTGTCAACTTTTTGTTTTAATTCCTCTTTTGTCAGTCCGGTGTCTTTTAGTTTCATTCCAATTTTCCTTTCCCTGTTCATGCGCTCTGTTATAATGCCATAAGCTTCGCTGCCAGTTAACGCCAGCAAAGCAATTATTGTTCATGTTGTCATAGTTTTATATTTCTGACAAACCTCATCGTTTGTCAGCTAAACAAAAAAAAACGCCGTAACATGAATCTTCATGTTGCGAACGCCTTCGTCCTGTCAATTGACATCTACACTATAACACGTGTGCATTATGTTGTCAACACACATCAGGTATTTATTTTATATTTTTTACAAAACGCTATATATAGGGGTTTTAGTCCAATAAAAAAGATGAATATGTGCATTATATTGCACTTTCTTTCCCCATAGCCGGGGGGCACAAAACCGTCTCGACGGCCATGATGCTACTGTTTAAAGACAAACACAATGATAAATTTAAGCGGCTCTCGACCCTTGTTCCAATAAATATGCTTAACGGCGGTTTCAAAGCTGAGGGCATCTTCCTGTTTGACCTGGTAAAAACTGTTGTCGACTTCCAAAGTCAGTTCCCCAGCGTGGACGACGATGTACTCGTTGGTTCCCTGACCATGAGCGCCACTGACATAGCATGCCCCGGGTTCAATTTCAATTTCATAGATTTCGAACAGACGGTTCTTTTCATAGGGAAAATAGGTATAGACAGCATACTGGCCGGGCACCTCTTTAGACGGCAACAGCCGGTCGCGGTTGACCTGATAAACGCCCACCCCCGGGGTTCTAGTCAAGTCAGCCAGATCGACCCGCAGGCCGCTGACGATCTTACCTAGGGTGCCAATGGTGGGATTGGCTTCGCCCCGTTCAATCTGACCCAGCATGCTCTTGCTGACCCCGGTCTGCTCGGCCACCTCATCCATACTCATGCCTTTTTCACGGCGGATCGCCTTTAAATTGATTGAGATATTTTTATTCAAGTAATCCATCATCTTCGCCTCGACTTTCTCTAAGGCTAAGTTTAACTTAACCGCCAGTTAAAATCAACGGCTAGCCAAAATCTTTGGCCGGTGCAAACTTTAGTTTGGGTGCTCAACTGCCGTACCGACAATAGTTAATCTGTTGTACGCTGCGGAATCGGACAGGCTTTGCCGTGTCCGCTCCGATGCGTACAACATGATGTAACTATTTTCGGTACTGGTGCGGGTGTGAGATTACATTCTCCGTACTTTATAAACTGGTTAAACTATAGGGACGAAAACAAAATCAACGGGTCAGAAAGCTTTGTAGGCTCTCAACGAATAAAAGTCTACACTAACCCAGTACCGACAATTATTACATCATGTTGTGTGCATCAAGGCGAACAGGTTGATAAACCTGTCCGAATTGCAAGCACACAACAGATTAATAATTGGTCGGTACGGTAGTAACGCACAAAAAGTACTTAATAAAGCTGCTGATAAATCGCCAGTACCTGGTCCTCGCTTAGCGGGACGTAGTTGTTGGCCATCAGGCGGGTTTGTTTGGTCATCACGGCTGCGGTGAAGCTGGCCAGATCGGCCCGGGTGACGCCGTAGTCGCGGAGGGCTTTTTTAGGCAGGATGTGACCCAGCAGGGTTTCGATTTCCTGATAAACGGCATTGGCTTCGCAGCCCAGTATCGCGGCCAGAAAGGCGTTCAGTTCTTTGATACTGCCGTCGGGGTCGAGGGCCTGGTAGGTTTTGTAAACCGCGGTAAAGAGCGCGTAGTTGGCCTCGCCGTGGGGGACGTGGTAGACCGCTCCGAGCGGGTAGCTCATCGCGTGGACAGCGGCGCAGCCGGCGTTGCCAAAACTGATCCCGGCAAAGGTTGCGGCGATCATAAAGTCTTTAAGCAGCGGTTTTCTCGCTTCCGGGCCGCCCTTGGCAATGGTCTGATAACCGCTGATGATCATCGCCATCGCCTGCTTCGAATAGAGCTGGCTGAAGGCGCTGGCCTTGGGCGAGGTGTAGGATTCGATCGCATGAATCAGGGCATCGATCGAACTGGTGGCAAAGACGTTCATTGGCAGATCAGAAAGCAGCTCCGGCACCAGCACGGCGTAGTCGGCGTACAGCTCATCGACGGCCAGCCCGAATTTTTGGTGGATCGCGGTCAGTTCGAGAATCGAAATATTGGTGACCTCGCTGCCGGTACCGCAGGTGGTGGGAATTAAGATCAGTTCTTTGTCTTTAGTGATTTCCAGTTCTTTGTTAAACAGCGCCACCACCGGCACCGTCTGTTTCAGGGCAAACAACTTGGCCACATCCAGGATCGTGCCGCCGCCGATGGCAAAGACGCGGTTGAACTGATAATCTTTGATGTCTGCGGCAATCGCCTCGACCATTACATCGGTGGGCTCGCCCGTGACGTAGTTGCGGTAATTGACCCGGTAGGCCGCATCACCGATGGTGTCGGTGAAATACTGCTGATAGGTCCGGTCACTGATAAAAACCAGATCGCCCTTCCCGATCTGAAAATGCTCAGCAACTTCCTGACAATGCTCAAATTCGAGGATTTGCGGGGTAATTTTAAATTGTTTCATCGTTTCTCCTTTCTGGCTGATCGTTCGTTTGACGGCGATTAGTAGTTTTTTTTACTATGGGTTAGATGCTGACTGCCGTACCGACCAATTGTTAATCTGTTGTTCGCTGCGGCATCGGACAGGTTTATCAACCTGTCCGCTCCGATGCGTACAACATGATGTAACAATTGTCGGTACTGGGTTTGGCATTTAACCACAGTTTATTGTAAATTATCGCCTGAATTACAAAATTCTCTTTTTATTACATAGCCAATTAATCAGGGTTTACACACATTTGATGATCGCTTTTTCAAAAATATCGAGACCGGCTGCGAGCTGTTCATCGGTAATCACCAGCGGCGCCAGGAAGCGGATGACGTTGCCGTAGACACCGGCACTTTCGATGATCAGGCCGTTTTGGGCGGCTTCGGTGACAATTGCCGACACCAGTTCCGGGTATGGCGCTTTGGTGGTCCGGTCTTTGACAAATTCAATCCCGACCATCGCGCCGAGGCCGCGGACATCGCCGATGACGGCGTAGTCTTCCTGCCAGCGGTTAAAGCGGGCCATGATGATCTCGCTGATTGCGCAAGCCCGTTTGTCGAGGCGCTCCCGCTGCATGATTTCAATCACTTTCAGGGCCGCGGCGCAGGCCACCGGATTGCCGCAGTAGGTACCGCCGATGGTGCCGCCGGTAACGGCTTCCATAATTTCTCTGCGGGCGGTGATGGCGCTCAGCGGCAATCCAGCCGCGATTGATTTGGCGGTGGTGATAATATCCGGTGCCGCCCCGACCTCCTGCCAGTACTGTGAAGCAAACATCTTGCCGGTGCGGCAGAAGCCAGTCTGGACCTCATCGGCAATCAGTAAGATGCCCTTGTCATCGCAGATTTTGCGGACCGCTTTGATCCACGGAAGCGGCGCCGGAATAAAACCGCCCTCGCCCTGGAGCGGTTCGACCACAATCGCCGCGACATGTTCAGCCGGGGACGATTCTTCAAAGACCCGGTAAATGCTGTCGGTGTAGTAGGCAATCGCGTCGGCCGGACTCATCCCCGCCGGGTTGCGGTAGAGATAGGGAAACTGGGCCCGATAAATACCATCGGGAAAGGGTCCCAGGCCGTGGGCATAGGCTTTTTTGGCGGTCATTGTCATCGTCAGCATCGTGCGGCCGTGAAAAGCCCCGGAAAAGACAATGATATTGGGTCGCTTGGTAAAGGCTTTGGCAATTTTGACGGCATTTTCATCGGCTTCAGCACCGCTGTTGGCAAAAAAGGTCATCTTCTCGGCGCCCCGCACCGGCACGATCGCGTTGAGTGCCTCGGCCAGTGCCACATAGCCCTCATGGGTGACGATATTGAACATCCCATGAAAATACTTTTCGGACTGCGCTTTGACCGCCGCCACGATTTCGGGATGGGAATAACCGATGTTCAGCACCCCAACCCCACCGACCCAGTCGACAAAACGATTGCCATCGACATCTTCAACCATTGCCCCGGCCCCCTTGTCGATCACCAGCGGATAGACACATTTGATCGCCGCGGGGATGGCGTCCCCTCTGCGGGCAATAATGGCCGCGGCCTTGGGCCCGGGCACCTGATCGGTAATTATTTCTGGTAAGGCATTTTTTAACATTTTATTCTCCTCATTTCTTAGCTGTCTGGTTATTGCAAACTGCAGTTGTCAAAGCACCCTTGCTTTGCCGGCGGTTCCACAAAAAACAAAAAACAAGACCGGGAAGTGACTTCCTTGTCTTGTTTTATGTCTGTATTATAGCACAGTCAATCACCAGTGCAATGGCCAGTCAGCCTAAATTATCGGCTGTTCTTTGTGCTGGTTAAACAACGTCGGCCTTCACCACCGGCAGCAGCTGCCAGCGATTTAAATAAAGCTGGACGCCGGTCATCACCAGCAGCAGTCCAATCCCCACCAGGGCGGTCATCGCCAGGGCTGGATAGGCGCCGCCAAAACCATCGGCGGCGTTTAGCGACTGGTAAATCCCAAAATAGCCCCAGGCTACCGGCACCGGCAAGATGGCGTTCCTTGTGATCAGGGTGACCGCCACCGTCACCACCACAGCGACAATCAGAATGATGATGCCCCAGACATCAGCGGCTATCCCCAGGCCCTGCCAGTCGATACTGATCAGCCAGGAGGCAATATTAACCACTGTGGCAATCAACAGCCAGCCACTGTACATCCCAAAGGCCGCCGGCAGCAGCCACTGTTTGTCGCTCTGGATTTTTGCCAGCTGCAACACCAGCAAGCTCAGGGTGATCGCAAAAGCCAGGATCACCAGCGCCGAGACGCCAATCCAGGTATAGGAAAAACAGACAATCCAGAGCATATTCAGGCCGCTGGACAGCCAGAACAGATAACTGATCCGGTCAATCGCCTGGCCATAGTAGTCATCCTTGTTTTTAACCATCATCATCACCGCGGCACTGATTAACAGCAGGTAGATGACACTCCAGATACTGAAGGTCGAAGCCGCCGGGGTAATCAGGGTGCCGTTCATGTCCGAAATATCCTTCTGCGACATGCCATTGAAAAATCCGAAAGCCCCCAAACCGTTAATCACCAGGGTGCCGATTAACAGGATCAGACTGATCCCGGCTTTGGTTAGTCGATTCATAAAAATCACCTCTTCTATATAATTTCGCTATGATAGTTTTTTTATACCCTCTTTGCGGCCAATTATCGAAACAAACCGATTAATTGTTTAGGCTTATCTTCATTTCTTTTGCTAAGACCGCTGACTGACTACCTTGTGCTGGACAGACAAAGGCCCTTTTAGTATACTGAAGAAAAGGCCGTGCTTAAAAGAGCGTCCCGAATTTCAAGTGAGGTAACTGATGTCGATTATTTTAGCCGATTTATTCCACGCCACTAAAAAAACCTACCAGCTCCAGCTGCTGGCCGGAGCCACCGGCCTGAACAACCCGATCGATTGGGTCCAGTTTACCGAAGACAGCGCCACTACCGATTTCTTAAAGGGCGGCGAACTGATCATCACCACCGGCATGAGTCGTGATTCCGAGGCCTGGCTTTATGATTTTATCACCCGGCTGATCGCCCGGAAAAGCGTCGGGCTGATTCTCAATACCGGCCGCTATCTGTTTGCCGAGGCGATATCCGCTGAAGTTATCGCATTGTGCAACGCGCACCACTTCCCGCTGTTGACGATGCCCTGGAAAATCCCGCTGGCAACGATCATGCAGGATTACGGCAACCGCCTCTTTACCCAGTCCTATCAGGAAGATCGGACCACAATGGCCTTTTCGCGGCTGCTGCAACACCCCGACGAGCCCGAAGGCGCCATCGACACCCTCAACAGCCTCGGCTATGAAAGTGCGGCTCCCTACCTGGTGCTGGTCACGCCGGCCCCGGCGATCCCGGCCCAGCTGAGCGCGCAGCTGCGTCAGGTCGCCCGCCGCTGCTACCTGTTCCGGCTCCACGAGGCCGTTGTCATTATTTTGCAGCATCCCGATTGTGCGGCCCTGAGTCAGACGCTTTGCGGCGCTGCTGATCCGGCGACCAGCCCGGCGGCGGCACCCGGTTTTGGCAGCGGCGCGCTGAGCGACTCGCTGGCAACCCTCCAGCGCAGCTATGAACAGGCCCTTTTTGCCCTGAAAATGGCCCAAAAGCAAGAGTTGCAGCTGTGCCAATTTAATGATCTGGGGCTCTTCAAGGTCTTTTTTGCGGTGCCCGACGCGGCGATCCTGGCCGCCCTAGCCGACGACAGCCTGAGTCAACTGGAAGCCCATGATGCCCGCAACCAGTCCAACCTGACTGATACCCTGCGGCTTTACCTTGAGCATGATGGCAGCATTCAGGCCGTCGCCGCGGCCAGCTTCAGCCACCGCAACACAATCAACTACCGGATCAAAAAAATTCGTCAGCTGTTAAACAGCGACCTGATCACGATGGAAGAAAAGTTCAAGCTGACCCTGGCCTTTAAAATCAGAGACTATCTGGCGCAGTGATCCGCGTGGCTGCCAGCAACTATTTATTCAAACATCTACCGTCAGCTTCGTTACCGGTTAGTGGCCAACCCCGGCCGTTCGGATATTTGTCCCCCGCAAAATTAAATTTACAAAACTAAAGGAGATACTCGATGAAATCACCTATCACCATGATCCCTGGCCAATCTCAGGGTCAACCCATCACCCCGCTGCTGGCCCCGACCGCCGTCGCCGCAGTCCGCCGTTTCCATCAATCCCTGCCCGATTATCAGCCAACGCCGCTGGTGTCGCTGCCCGGACTGGGTCACCGCGCTGGGGATGCAGACCCTGGCCCACCCCGTAGTGCCGGACCCGGCTGTCGTCTCCGGCGAATCCGGGGCGGTCAGCCTGGGTCTGTTGCTGTCCCTGTGCTGCGACCCAAACCTGGCCGCCCTGAAACGCCAGCTTCAGCTCGACCGCGATTCAACGATCCTGCTTTTTAGCACCGAGGGCAATACCGATCCGGTCGGCTATGAGGCGATTGTCAATCGCCCCGGGTCGCTGCAACTCATATAATAAGCCGCTCAAAAAATAAAACCGCGGCCCCAGCTTATCGATCCGCGATCGGATCGGTGCTGGGGCCGCGGTTTTTTATCGTCATTGGAAAAGATTTCTTGGCTTCTTTTGGTAAGCGCTTATTTTTTAGCGCTGGTAAAACGCTGTGATCCGTTCCACCACCGTCGCCAGCTGGGCTTCGGTCAGGCTGTAAAATAAGGGCAGCCGCAGCAGCCGCAGGCTTTCGCTGGTGGTAAAGCGGTCGGCGCCATGAAAGCGCCCGAATTTCTGGCCGCCGGGAGTCTCGTGGAGCGGGGTATAGTGAAAAACGGTACTGATCTGATCCTGCTTAAGCCAGGCGATCAGCTCATCCCGCTCCAACTGACTGGCGGTTTTGAGATAAAACAGATGGCCGTTATGCTGGCAGTGCTCCGGTACCACCGGCAGCTCAATCCGGCCGGCGGCAGCCAGCGGGGTTAATTGCGCAAAATAATGTTGCCATAAGCTCAGCCGCCGGGCATTGACCATTGCGGCGGCTTCCAGCTGGGCATAAAGATGGGCGGCATTCAGTTCACTGGGTAAATAGGAGGAACCCAGATCAACCCAGGAATACTTGTCCACCCGGCCGGCCAGAAAATCATGGCGGTTGGTGCCCTTGTCGCGAATAATCGTGGCCCGCTCCATCAGGCTTTCCCGATTAATCAGCAGCGCGCCGCCTTCACCCATGGTGTAGTTTTTGGTTTCATGGAAACTGTAACAGCCCAGATCCCCGATGCTGCCGAGGGCCTTGTTTTTGTAGCTGGCCATCAGCCCCTGGGCGGCATCCTCCACTACCAGCAGCTGATACCGTCTGGCCAGGTCCATAATCGCGTCCATCTCACAGCCGATCCCGCCGTAATGAACCGGCACAATCACCTTGGTGCGGGGGGTGATGGCCGCTTCAATCAGGGTTTCGTCGATGTTCAGGGTATCCGGGCGGATATCGACAAAAACGATGGTGGCGCCGCGCAGGGCAAAGGCATTGGCGGTGGTCACAAAGGTAAAGGCCGGCATGATGACCTCATCCCCGGGTTTGATGTCGGCCAGCAGGGCGGTCATTTCCAGGGCCGCGGTGCCGGAGCTGGTTAAAAAAGCACCGGGCACCTGGGCGTTTTGACACAACCAGTCCGAGCAGGCTTTGGTAAAGGGGCCATCCCCTCCAATCTGATGATTCTCGGTGATCGCTTCCTGGATGTATTTGATTTCGGTGCCCAAACACAGGGGCAGATTAAATGGTATCATCGTCATTTCCTCGTTTATCTTAAAGCTGGTGCATCAACGCCTGTTGCGATTCTTAAACATCAATCAGATCGAGAATTTCTTCGCGCCGGGCCAGATAGTCGGCATCGACGTGAACCCGGCCGGTGCGTTGATCAACCCGGTCACAAAAAGCGACGCTGAATTCCCGGATAATGGTGCCGGGACTTTTGGACATCACCAGCAGCCGGGTCCCCAGGGACAGGGCCTCGTCAACATCGTGGGTGATCATAAAAATAGTGTTCTGGTCTTCTTGCCAGATTTTACGGACCAGCTGCCGCATGTGAATCCGGGTCAGCGCATCGAGGGCGCCGAAGGGTTCATCCAGCAGCAGGATCGCCGGCTCATTGGCCAGCGCCCGGGCCAGGGCAACCCGCTGTTTCATTCCCCCGGATAACTGAAAAGGCGGCTGATCGGCTACCTCCAGCAAATGTACCTGGTCCAGATAATGACTGGCAATCCGGTTGATCTCAACGGCGGGCAGACCTTTTATTTTCGGGCCAAACTCGACATTTTTGCGGACGCTCATCCAGGGATACAGGGACGCCGACTGAAACACTACCCCCCGTTGACTGTCCGGTCCGGCAACCGGCTGGCCCTGCATTAAAAAGCTCCCGTCACTGGGCAGGGTAAACCCGGCAATGACGTTAAGCAACGTACTTTTGCCACAGCCCGAGGGCCCCAGCACGCAGATGAAATCGTGCTGATAGATCTTCAGATCAACCCCATCCAGGGCCCGGACCGATTCATTTTCGGTGGGATAATCCACGGTTAAATTGTCAATTTCGATGATCAGCTCGTTGTTCATCTGCTTCCTTCCTTATTTTTAACATTATTCTAATGTCATCAGACTGTTAAAAAGACAACTCAGTACCGACAATTGTTACATCATGTTGTGTGCCTCAAGGCGAACAGTTGCAGCAAAAGGCTTAGTTATTCGAATTGTTTATTGCAACTGTACGAATTGCGCGCATACAACAGATTAACAATTGGTCGGTACGGTAGTTTGTCGACAACCTCGTGTCATTATTCTAGTGACATTTCGATATAGCTTGAATTGATAAAGGCGTCAAATTCTTCCTGACTGGGCGCATGATCAATGGATTTCTGACTTTGCAGAAAATCGGCGGTATCCTTCATGATTTTGGCAAAATTCCCGGGCTGCCCGGCCGTCCCCATATAATCGGTGCTGAGCTGTTCTTCCGGCGTCAGCCAGATTGATCCGGTCATCTGCATCAGGGCGTTTTCGGTGCTGATCCCCAGTTCCGCGGCCACTGCCGCTGCGGCTTCCTGCGGATTGCTGCGATAGAGATCGCCGCCGTCACTGAGGCATTTCACAAAGCCAGCCACCAGCTCTGGGTACTGGGCCGAAAACTCTTTGCGGACCAGACAGACATTGGCGGTGACATAGCCTTTGGCGGCCATATCTGCACTGCTGACCAGAATCGTCCCATTTTGGGTCAGATCACCCAGGGTCGGCTGCCAGCTATAGGCGGCATTGATATCGCCCCGCTCCCAGGCGGCCACGATTTCGGCGGTCTGCATATCCAATAGCTGGACCTGATTTTCAATCCCCGCTTCTTTGAGATAATTCAGCAAGCTGTAATGAGCGGTACTGGCAAACGGCGTGGCAATCTTCTGACCCACCAGATCTTCCGGTTTGGTGATATTGCTGCCGTTCTTCACCGCCAGCCCCTCAATTTCGCCCAGCACCTCATGGATCCAGATCAGTTCCACATCGATCCCCCGGGACAAGGCAATAATGCCATTGGTATTACCCATGGTGGCAAAGTCGATGCTGCCCGAAGCCAGCGCCTTGTTGGCATCCACCCCGGAATCAAAGACGATAAATTCATAGGGTACCCCCAGTTCATTGAAATAGGCCTCATAGACCGCCTTGGTCTTACTGACCATCTCATCATTGGGCACCCGCAGATAACCAATATTCACCTTCTTCGGCAAACTGCCCTGATCGCTCTGATTTTGACAGCCGCTAAACAGCGCCACCACCGCAACCACAGCCACCAGCACCGCCAGCACCCAGACCTTTTTCTTTATTACTCTTTTCATTTCCTAACCTCCTATTGGTAGCCCTTTTACTTCAGATCAAATAGCAAGTGTATTCTTTAACAGATAACCCAGTACCGACAATTGTTACATCATGTTGTGTGCCTCAAGGCGAACAGTTGCAAACTGAAACATCTTATTTTGACAACCCTTGATGCAACTGTACGAATTGTGCGCATACAACAGATTAACAATTGGTCGGTACGGTAGTCTGAAGCCACCCCTATTGGTAGCCTTTCCAGAAAACAATTTTCTTTTCCAGGGCTTTCAGTCCCTGATCAATCAGCACCCCCGAGATCCCCATGATGATGATCCCGACAAAGATGACACTGCTTTTTAAGTACCGGGACGCATCAATGACCATCCAGCCCAGACCCGAGGTGGCGGCAATCATTTCCGCCGATACCAGGGTCGTATAAGCCACCCCCACCGCCGTCCGGATGCTGGTAAAAATATCCGGCAGACAGGCCGGAAAAACAATCTGAAAAAATAAGTCCTTGCCGCTGGCCCCCAGGGACTTGGCACTGAGCAGATACTCCACCCGGATATTGGCCACCGCCGCAACACAGGCAATGTAAATCGGCGCAAAGGCCGCCAGATACAGCAGCGTGATCTTGGACGATTCATCAATCCCCAGCCACAGAATCAATGCCACGTAATAAGCCAGTGGCGGCAGCGGCCGGTAAAACTGAACGATCGAATCCACCACCGCCCCGACCTTGCTGAAATAACCGCTGAACAGCCCCAGCGGCACCGCCGTGACAATGGCCAGCACCGAGGCGATCAACAGCCGCAGCATACTGATGCCCAGATGTTCCCAGAGACTGATGCCATTATAACCATCTGTGACAATCGCAATAAAGGTCTGGATCACTTCCCCCGGGGATGGCACAATCAGGTGGGAAACCAGATTGAAGCGGGTAATGATAAACCAGACCAGAAAAATAAAGGCCCAGGTCAAGAGCGTCAGCATCCGATGGTTTTTGTTAAAATCCTTCTTGTTCTGCATGTTTCCTCCTGATTCCGGGCCTTTAGCCTGTTGTTTTCTGATAATTCACATACCGTTTTTCAATCGTTTAGTTGTTTCTATCTTAACAAAAATTATAGTCCGTTACAATAGGTCTGCGGTTCTTTGTCTGGTCGTTGAAATATTCGTAGGTACAGATCCCCAGGAAGGAACCGGATACGTTGAAGATATTGTCGTAGCCCAGCTGTCCCAGGGCCCGGGTCATATTATAGCTGCGCTGAGCGCTGCGGCAATGGATGTAAACCGGCTGGTCTTTGGGAATCTCGGTCAATCGTTGACGGAATTCACTCAGTGGAATGTTCACCGCATTGATCAGGTGGCTTTGGGCAAACTCATCGGGCTCTCGGGCATCAATGATAAAGGCATTGCTTTCCACCAAACCGCGCACGGCGGTCACCGGTACCTGCTTGAATTCGCCATTCAGAATATTCAGGGCGACCATGGCAGCGAAATTGACCGGATCCTTGGCGGTACTGAAAGCGGGAGCATAGCAGAGCTCCAGTTCTTTGAGGTCTTCCAGGGTGGCGCCCATGGAAATCATCGCGGCAACCACATCGATCCGCTTGGTGGCATTACCCTTACTGACTGCCTGGGCCCCAATGATCTTTCCAGTGGGTACTTCAAAAACCAACTTTAAAAAGAAGGGCGTGGCGTCCGGCATGATGCCGACAATATCGCCGGGAATCAGGTACACCATGTCATGGGGAATCCCGCAGCGGGTGGCGTTAGCTTCGGTTAACCCGGTGGAGGCCACGTTCATTTCAAAGATCTTGATACAGGAAGAACCAATCACCCCATTGTTCCGGGTGGGAATGCCGTAAAGGTGATCAGCGGCGGCACGAGCCTGTTTCTGGGCCGGTCCGGCCAGCGCCAGTTTGGTTTTCTTGTGGGTCAGCTGATGATAGACTTCCACGGCATCGCCGACCGCATAGATGTTTGGCACGCTGGTCTGATAATGATGGTTAACCAGAATTGCCCCGGTTTCGCCAATTTCCAGTCCGGCTTGCTGAGCCAGGCGGGTATCCGGGGTAACTCCGATGGCCATGACGACGGCCTGGGCGGGCAGGGTTTGGCCCGATTCCAGGACCACTGAATCATCATTGATGGTGGCGATGGCATCTTCGAGAATCAACTGAACGCCATTGTCGAGCAGCTCTTTGTGGAGAATCTGAACCATGTCATAGTCCAGGGTGCACATGATCTGATCGGCTTTTTCAACCAGGGTGACGTTAAAGCCGGCCGCTGACAATTTCAGATTTTCGGCCACTTCGACACCGATAAAACCGCCGCCAACGACGACCACGTCTTTGACGCCATTTTGCATAAACTTATTGATCTTATCAATATCTACCACATTTTTGACCGAAAAAACATGGGCTTTGTCATAACCAGAAATTTTAGGGACGATGGGATTGGCCCCCGGCGCCATAAACAGGGCATCATAGCTTTCTTCATATTCTTTCCCGGCCAGCAGGTCTTTAACCCGGACGGTTTTTTGCTCGGGATTGATCCCCACCACTTCCTGGTTGACCCGGGCGGTAATGTTATATTGTTTTTTAAAGACATCCGGTGTCATCAACACCAGATCTTCACTATTTTCAATCATGCCACTGAGGTGATTGGGCAGACAGCAATTTGAAAAGGATACGTTTGGCCCTTTTTCAAACATGATAATTTCAGCCGCTTCATCCAGTCTTCTTGTTCGCGCCGCCACTGAAGCGCCTCCAGCAACGCCGCCGATAATGACTACTTTTTTTCCCATTTGTCTTCTCCTTCTGATTAAAATTTTTGAATTTGTCATGATGTCGTGATTGTTGTGCTCAGTTGCTCACGCAAAATTGTTATTTCTGATATCGGTCTGGGGGAATAATGTTGACCTTTCCGGCAAAAACTTTCAGCGCTAATATTCCGCCCAGCCACAGAGTCAGGAAGAATCCCCACCCGGACAGTGAAAAATTGGCAATCCCCGAGAACAACGCCCCGATGTTACAGCCGCCGGCCAGTCTGGCTCCAAAGCCCATTAAAAATCCGCCGATCAGATAGTAAATAACGTCTTTAACTTTAAATTTCCCGTCAAAGGCAAACCGGCCAGCCAATAAAAAGGCGATCGCGGCACCGAGAATAATACCGATGTTGCGCAGCGAGCCGGGATCATTTAAAATGCCCCCATTGGCGGTTGCCACCGCATCAGCAAAAACCGGCGCGGTAAATTGCACCCCAAACAGCTGCAGGAAGGCGACGCCCCAGGATACAAATGGGCCGGTTACGCCCCAGCTGTGGCCGGTGGAGATCAGAATAAAAGCAAACATCAGCGCCAGCAGAATCCCGCCGATCATAAAACTCCAGCGTTGGACAAAAAGCTTATGGAAGGTCGCATAGCTGAACAGTTTAAACGGCTCTTGATTGGGGATCGGCAATTCCTGGTCTTCGTAGACGGTGGCTTCATAGTAGCCTTCTTTTTTACGGAAGTTTTCATATTTGCGCACCACCAGATAAAGACCGGCCAGCATCAGTAGCGAGACCACCACGGCGCCCACATAACCGAGGACATCCGGCAGATAAAGCTTGATCCCGATCTGGCCGATGGCTGAATTGTTCAGCGCATCCTGAGCCATCAAGCCCGGCAGTGAGCCCAGTACAAAGGTGGTCATCGCAATCATCGCTCGTCCGGCGCCTTCACCTAAATCACTGAGGGTTCCGGAAGCACAGCCCCCGGCCAGCATCATCCCGATGCCAAAGATAAACCCGCCCAGTAAAATAGAGATGTTTAAAAATTTAACTGAACTTAACCCCGGCACATCAGCCCCGGACATCGTGGCGGACCACTGAATCCCGGCGGCCAGAACCATGGCAAGCGCAAACATCACCAGCAGCGCCGTGCTGAGGCTGCCTTCGCCGGTGACATAGATCCGTTTGAACCCGCCGGCAAAGCCATAGCGGGAGCGGGTTAAAATATAACCCAGGGCTAAACCGGTCATCAGAAACAGGGTCAGTTTCTGATCCACATTTCCTTTGACGACCCCAAAAACGACAACTGCAATAAATAAGGCCAGGCCGATAACCGGCTGTATTTTTTTCTTTTTAGTTATTTCATTTGTTTTTGGTAGATCGATTCGATTAGAAATATCCATTATTTTACCCTCCTATCAGGTCTAAATAAACATGAAGTGGCAAAATGCCACTTCATGTGAGGTTGTCAAAAACCACCGTACCGACCAATTGTTAATCTGTTGTTCGCTGCGGAATCGGACAGGCGTTGCCATGTCCGCTCCGATGCGTACAACATGATGTAACAATTGTCGGTACTAGGTTATCTTTTTGAAAGTCTACCGTTAATTAATTGGTTACCAGTGGGTAGCCTTTGTTTGTCCAGCCAGCGGTACCAGTGGCGGCAGTTCCGGCTCCGGAGTTAAGCGATACCGCATCATAACCCAGTAACCGTAAGCCGGCTACTGTCTGTCCAGCGGTTTGTCCGGTGTAACAATAAACGATGATGGTTTTGTCGGTTGGCAGGGTGCCAAACTGTGTTTCCATGCCTTTACCAAAAGGTATGTTGACAGCGCCTTCAATATGGCCTTTGGCAAAATCTTCTGCTTTTCTGACGTCCAGGAAGGTGATGGTTGCATCTTTGGCATCCAGTGCGGCTTTAGCATCGTCTTCGGTAATTTTGTAGTTGGCAAACTTAGTATCTTTCACATCGGTCAGGCCGGCATAATAAGCAACGACGGCTTCCTGAATCGCGGGATCAATTTCTGTTTTGACGGCATCATCAAAAGCATTGGGAGTCGTTTCAATGACGGCATCCACGCCTTCTACTTTAGAAATTCCCAGGTTCCAACCCAAGTTAACTGATTTAGTGTCGAATCCGGCGATATTCAATAACGCAACTGTCTGTCCGGCGGTTTGTCCGGTGACACAATAAATCATGACCGGTTTATCGGCTGGAATTTTGGTCAGGTTTTCTGCCAGGTTAGGACCCCATGGCATACTCAGGGCGCCTTTGATATGGCCCTGGGCATAAGCATCGGCACTACGGATATCGATGATGGTCATCGCTTCGCCGGCTTTCACCTTGTCCACGAAAGCAACCTGATCAATCTTGTAGATGTCTTCCGGCATGCTGGCAAAATACTCATTGACGGCGGTAACAACCGGATCGGCCTCGGTCTTGCCACCTGTTTGTGCGGTGCCAGTGCTACAGGCACTGACAAATATCATGGTGCTGAGCAATACCAATAAAACTAAAACACGACTTCTTTTTAACATTTTCTTTTCCTCCAGTTCGTTAATTAATTATTTAACAACATTGTAACCGATCGTCAAGCGTTTGAGTCCCCAGTCTTTGTAATGCAGCATTAGTGTTATTAATGGCACTTTCCCCGATGATAATTCCGTGATCCCGGCCCGGCTTTATGTTATACTCAATAAAACGAACCCAACCGATATCCGTCACTCGGTTTGAGAATTAATTTGAGGTGGCATCGATGGATGATAACAAGACCCATTTAAAACGCAAAAAAACGGCGACCAATATGAGCAGTGCCGTTAATCAATTAACCCGCTCCGAGCAAGCCCTCTATTGGTATCTGGGTTTGTATTTTCTCGTCAATCTGCTGTTTCTGACCGCTTTTCCCTATGTTCATTCTGACGAGTCCTGGCTCAGCGGCTTGTCCCGGCATATCGCGGTCACCGGCGACATCGGTGTCACCGAGCCTTTTTTCAATATCTATCAACGCTATCCCCACGCCATCCGGCTGCTGTTTCATCTGCTTCAGGCTGGTTTTATGCAACTGTTCGGCTATCAGATTTTTACCTTCCGACTGATTTCACTGCTCTTTTCAGTGGCCACGCTGTATTTTTTTTACAAACTCGGCCGGCTTTTTTGTCGATCGGCCGGCACGGCGCTACTGGCCACGCTGCTGTTATCGCTGGATCTACAGTATCTTTACGCTTCCCATCTGGCCCGTCAGGAGATCATCATTGTTTTTATTCTGGTGCTGGCTCTTTATCTGCTGATCAGCCGGATTGATCGCCATCGCTACCGCGATGATCTGGGGCTGGGGATCATTGTCGGATTGGGAATCGGCGTTCATCCCAACATTTTAATGGTGGCCGTGACCATTGGTCTGGGCTATGCTTATTATCTCTGGCAGAAGAAAATCAGCTGGCGCAATCTGGCTCTGTTGGTGCTGGTGATCGGCCTGTTTGCCGTGCTGTTTATTGGCCTCAGTATCGCCATGGATCCCGACTATCTGACCCACTACACGCAGCAGGGCCAAAACTTCGGGGTTGGCGACGGACTGCTGGGCAAGTGGCAGGGTCTGCTGCTTTTTTACCAGCACCTGTTTAACCAATTCAGCATCGAGTATTACATGCCCAATATCCGTTTTCAGCTGCTTGTTTTTGCGGCGGTGGTGCTGCTCAGCCTGGGACTGCTGCTGAAACACCGCTCAACGCCCCGCGATCAGCCACTGCGGCTGCCGCTGCTGCTGATTTTCGGCGTTAATCTGGGGATTTTTGTGATCGGCCGCTACAATGTCACCAGTGTTGTTTTTATCTTTCCGCTGATGTACCTGCTGACCGTGCTGCTGCTGGAAAGTGTTTATCCGGACCAGATGCCCAATCAACGGCAAGCCTCTGAAAAAAAACGCAAAAAAAAATGGCTACCGGGACTGTTGGTCCTGATAACCGCGGTGCTGACGCTGACCGGGCTGCACCCTCCGGCCAATTCCTATGCTACTTATCTCTCTCAGATCCAGACCGCCATTCCCGGCAACCCCAAGATCCTCGGCAATTTAAACGCCGAATATGCCTTTGCCGATGGCCAGCTGCTTGACTACCGCAACCTGCAATACCTGGATGACCAGGGGATCACCTTTGCCGACTACGTCGCGGCCGAGCAGATTGAGGTCATCATCTATTACGACGAACTGGGCTTGATCATCGCAAACCATCCCCGCTACGAGGTGATGTATGGTGATCTCACCCCGATTGCTGCTGAGATGACCGCCTTTCTCGCCGCGCACTGCGAAGAAATCACGGTCTTTAACGACGCCAGTTACGGCACCAATCTGGCCCCCCTGATTGATGCCAGGCCCTGGTCGATCCATATTTTCAGGGTGACAACAGCGCCGTGATTTCGGCCACCCGGGTTTCATCGGTATTGCGGGTCTGGTTCTTGATCACCGCAGCCACCGCCCCGGCTTTCAGCACCACAATCCGGTCGGCCAGATAGAGGGCCTCGCGGATATCATGGGTCACAAAAACTGTGGTCGCCAGCGTTTCCTGGCGGATCTCCAGCAGGGTCTCCTGCAGCTCCCGTTTGGTTTGGGCATCAAGGCTGCCGAAGGGCTCATCCATCAGCAGTACCTGGGGCGACAGTGCCAGGGCCCGGGCCAGGGCCGTCCGCTGCTTCATCCCACCGGACAACTGGTTGGGATAATAATCACCAAAATCGCTGAGTTTGACCATCGCCAGATAATGATCGGCCCGGCTCCTGATTTCCGGATGACTCAAGCGCTCCGGGGCTTTTTTTAACGCAAATTCAATATTATGGCGGACCGTCTGCCAGGCAAACAGCTGATCAAATTCCTGAAACACCATGATGCATTGGCGACTGGGTTTTTCCACCAGCCTCCCGTTGAGCCGGATTTCGCCCTGATCCGCTTTGACAAAGCCGCCGATCAGGTTCAGCAGGGTACTTTTACCACAACCGGAGGCGCCGATGACGCAGATCAGCTCGCCGGGTCCGATTTCCAGATTAATGTCGGCCAGCACCGGCCGCCCCTCATAAGATTTGCCCAATCCGCAGATTTCAATAATCGGCTTCATGCCACACCCCACTTTTTAATGGTATTTTTCTCCAGCTGGCCAAAAACAACATCTTCGACAAAGATCCCCACCGCGATAATCATCAGAATCCCGGCATAAACCCCGGCGGTATCCATAAAGACCCGTTTATTAAAGATATACCAGCCAATCCCGCCGATTCCACCGGAGGCGCCAAAGATCATTTCCGCCGAGATGGCGGCCCGCCAGCCCCGGGCCCAGCTGATTTTTAGCCCGGCTATCAAAAAGGACAGCGAGGCCGGAACAAAGATCCGGATGATACTCTGCAAGGTATTAAATTCATAATTCTTACCGATTTTTTTATAGACTTCGGGAATGGCCTTGAAGCCGGCGGTCATATTGAGAATCATCGGCCATAAAACCGAATGGACAATGATAAACAAGATCGCCATACTACCAGTCCCAATCCAGAGAATGATCAGCGGCAACAGCGCAATCCCCGGTAAGGGATGAAAAATAGAAACGCAGGTATCGGTAAAACTGGCAAAGACCGGACTCACCACTGACAGAAATGACATCATAAAGGCCAGTGCCACGCCAATTCCCAGGCCGATTAAGATCAACCCCAGGGAAAACAGCATCTGCATCAGGATATCCCCATTGATGATCGAATCGATTAAGGCAGTCAGAATCAACTCCAGCGATGGAAACGCCAGGGGACTCACGGGTGCCAGTTTCGCTGTCAGTTCCCAGGCCACCAGCATTAACGCGATCCAGATATATTTTGAATAGGGCTTGAGAAAGAGTTCTTTAATCTTCATAATCGGTTTGCTCCCAAATGACCGCCGTAGGGTTTTCGAAACTTTTCTTCAGATACCCGGTTTTCAGCATAAAATCAGAAAAGGTCTGCAGGCCTTTGACGGTCTGGCTGTATTCGGTATCGGCGGCAGACAGATAAGCCAACACGCCCGCTTCCGGCAAATCATAGGCGTCACTGAGAATCACCGCCGCTTCCTGGGGATGGTCCTTGATAAAGGTAATCGCTTCGGCCACCGCTTGATTAAAGGCAGCATAAACTTCGGGATTTTGATCATGCAGCTTTTTAGTGGTCACCCCGACAATAAATGAGAACTCACCGCCAAAGGCTTCGTTCCCGGAGAGGATCTGATGAAATCCCGGGGTAGCCAGCTCTTTTTCCAGGTACGGAGTGGCAGTAAAGTGGGCAGTTACATCGCCGCCGGAAAGCAGGGCATTCATACCATCGGGATGGGACAGGGTCACCAGCTGGTTGTCCAGTTTCTGGGGATAGCCAAAGTCCCGGTCACAGGCCATGGCCAGCAGGATATGCTGGACTGAGCCCGGCTGCGGTACCGCAATGCGGTCTTTTTCGCTCAGTTCGGCCAGGTTGTTGATACTGGTGTTGGTGACCAGCCCGGTGGGCACCGATGAGAGTCCGGTGGCAATTTTCCAGTCCATCCCGTTATCCCAACCGATCAGAAATGGCGGAATGGCCATAAACCCGGCATCCAGTCGATCGGCCACCATGGCTTCGCGAATAGCCGCGGTATTGTTCATCTGTTCCCAGGAAATCGCGATCCCCGGGCAGTTTTTTTCGAGCAGGCCCTGGGCTTTCATGATTTGCACCGGTGCATAGGCAATCCCATATTGTTCGGCAATGCGGATGGTTTTCTGGCCACCGGCTGTTTCTGTTTTGGCACAGCCGGCTGTCAGCAACAGCACCATTATCGATAAGATGATCATAAACTTTTTCAATTGTGTCCCCCCTTTTTCTTCTGCGTATTAATTCGTCCATCCTCCCCTAACCATTTTTGCCGGTTGTGGCAATCAGTCAAGATAGGTCTTGGGCTGGATCACCAGATGCTGACCCTGTTCGTCGCTGATTTTTAAAACCTTGTAAGCCTGATTGATGACTTGATGCAAGGCGCGCGCCGAGGTTTCGGCAATCACCAGATAGCCGGCTCGGGCGGTGGCATTGGCAATGGTTTCCAGGGTCTCGCCGACGGCCACATTGTAACCGGCGGCAATCACCCCGGGCAGCTTACTGAGGCGCTCCAGACTGGTCAGGCTGGCTATTTTGCCCGGTTTGGCAAAAAACAACTGCACCGATAAGTGCTCACTAAGACGCGCTGCTCGTGGCAACGGTGGAGTAGCCTCGATCCCCAGCGAAAAATTAATGACCCGATCGAGAATATCAAAGCCGGTCAGATACGGAATAAAGATATCCTCATGGGCGCCGCCGATCCGGCCGGCCACCTCATTGACAACAATCCCCTGGTCCCCCACCAGCAGCTGAATATAGAGTGGTCCGGCCTTAATCTGAAAGGCCCGGGTGATCTTGTCAACCAGCGTTTGGATCTCCGGCGACCGGTTGTGATGGCGGCTGGGATATTCATGAGCATAACAGATGCCAATATTACGTTCAAAGGAAAAGCTCTCGCGATCAGTAATGGTCAAAATCTCCGGCACTCCCTGATCAACCCAGGCGCTGACGGTAATTTCATCACTGGGATAATAGGACTCCAGTAGCACTTTGTCGGCCCGGGAAAATGACAGGGTTTCCGGCAGGCTGTTGATCACCTCCGCCGGGCTGTTGAGTTTAAAAACGCCTCGCTGCCCCTGACTGTCCAGCGGTTTGATGACCACCGGAAAGGGGATGTTTTCAAGCTCCGCGACCCCGGCCGCGGTGGTCAGAAAACGATAGGGCACGGTGGGAATCTGGTTGTCGTTCATAATCGCTTTCATGACTTCTTTATTGGTCACGGCCCGGGCCGTTGGCACATCCAGAAAGGCCGGCAGCTGTAAGGCCTCGGCCACCCGGGCGACAGTATAAACCGGTTGGTCGGTGCCCATGGTCATGACCCCGTCAACCCGGTACTTTTTTGCGATCTCAATGTTTTTTTCAACATCAAAGGTGCTGACCACCTCATTAAAGGCCGCATATTTCCGGCCCGGCGGATTTTTATAATAATCCACCAGGACCACCTCGTGTCCCTGTTCAGCCGCCCGGCGAATGGCCCCCAGCTGATTGTTTCCGCCGCCTAAAATTTGCAGTCGCATGCTTATTTCCGTCCTTTATTTATGATTTTGTCCGTTTCTGTATTCGTGGCATGGTGTCCGCGGTTGATGCCGTAGTAATAAAACAGCCGCAAGAACAGCAGACTCAGTTTCTTAACCGTATAGTTGGATTTGCCATAGCGCCGGGGCTGATAAGCCACCTTGACATTGCCAATGTTCTTGGTAAGGCGCAGGGTGATGGCCGTGATATAAACAAAGGGGGTCTGGTCTTCAACGATCTGATCAACGATTTTTCGGTTGAGCACCCGAAAGCTGCCAACCCGGATGCTTTTCGGTTTTTTCAGAATCAGGGTAAAAAAAAGATCCACCAGTTTGGATCCCGATTGCCGGTAAAACGGATAGCCGGACCGGTCGGGAATGCCGTAAACCACGTCAAAGCCGCTTTTAATCTGATCCAGCAACAGCGGAATATCTTCCGGCTGTTGTTCCAGATCGTCGTCGATGGTCACGACCCAGCGTCCCCGGGAGCGACCCAGCCCGGTCTTAATGGCCGCCTGCTGGCCGGCATTGTGATCCCGGGCTATTAAAATAATCCGCTCATCCCGGGTTGCCAGCTCCCGGATCACAGCCCGGGAATCATCCACGGAGCAATCGTCAACCAGAATCAGCTCAAAGCTCAGCCGCTGTTCTGCCAGGGTGGCCGACAGCCGGCTGATTAATTCGCTGATCGATTGGGCACTGTTATAGACCGGGATGACAATACTGACTTCCGGTTCCCAGGCTGCTGCCTGATCCAATTTGACTTCGTTATCCATTTAAACTCCCTACCGGCCGATAAATAACCCTACCGAAAAATATTTTAATATGTTATACTAAAAACCAAAAAAAGATAAGGCGGCTGATCCATGATAACCATTGATTGTCTGGGGGATATGTGTCCCATTCCAGTCCTGAAAGCTCAAAAAGAATTTAAAAAACTGGCATCCGGCGACACCATCAAAATCATTACCGATCACAGCTGTGTTCTGGAGTCTGTATCGAGCAAGTTTAAAAAACATCAGATTAGCTCAGACGAAGTCATTGTCGGGGTCTGGGAAATCTTGATTACCAAATCCTGAGCCTGCTTTGCCATTAATCGCAGTTTGGGATGAATTTCAAGCGCTGTTAACACAAACTTTTTCGGGCAATATCCTTAAAGTATTTGATAAAATCGATGATCACATGGTTGTTTTCGGTTTCGTCATAAATCAGATACATCTCGTATTCAATGGTCAGATCAGTAATCTCGATGGCCTTGATCTGCTTGCGGTACAGCTCTTTTTTTATGGCAATATAGGGTAAAAAGCCGATCCCGAATTCGTTCATCACCGAGGCCTTGACAGATTCGATGGAATCACTTTTGTATAAAATATTCAGGGGCGTATCGCTGTTACCGGTTTGCTGCATTTTCTTTAGGATCACCCGAGTTAAATCCATGCTGTCATTGAGAATAATCAGCGGATAATCCGGCAGATCACTGAGACTGATGGTATCGGGGATGTCAAAGTCCGCCGGGGCCACCAGCACCAGCTTGTCAACCCCGATTTTAAAAGATGTCAGCCGCTCATTATGAGGTTTGCCGTAAATCACCCCGAGATCGCAGATATTGTTAATAATATTTTCTTCAATGGTCAGCGCTTTGTTGGACCGGATTTCGTAATTATTCTGGGGAAACCGTTTCTTGACCTTATACATCACACAGGGTAACGAGTAATTCGCGATGGTCCAGAAAGCTTCAATTTTGATGTCTTTTAAAACCTGATCGCTTTCTTCCAGTTTGGCCCGCATCATCTTAACGGTGCGCACGATGTTACCCGCATACTGATAAACAATTTTTCCTTTTTCGGTCAATTCTACCCCTTTATTACTGCGGATCAGCAAGGTGCTGTCAAAATCTTTTTCCAGCTTGGAAATCTGCTGACTTAACGCCGATTGGGAGAGATGGTTTTCAATGGCCACCTTTGATATGCTTTTCGCTTTTGCCACCTGATAAAAATTTTCAAGATATTCAATATGCAAGTATCATCACTTCCTCATTTTTTTAATTCTTTGTGATCATTTTATCACAGTTTATCTTTCTGATCATCAGCAATTTAATAATTACGCCGGGATGTACGACGCAAGGGCGGTTAAATCAGAAACCGGATCAGCAATTTTCCGCCGATAAACGCCCCGATAAACAAAAAAAGACCGAACACCCAGCCGGACAAGGACATCGATCCGATCCCACTGAAAAAGGCGCCGATATTGCAGCCCGCTGCGATGCTGGAACCATAGCCCATCAAGAGTCCCCCCAGCAATGCGGTCAGGGCCTGCTGCCCCGATTTGATTTTCTTAAGTCTGAACTGGGATGCCAGCAACGCTGATAATAACGCCCCCAAAATGATCCCCAGATTACGCAGGGTGACCAGATTTTCCTCAAACCATAAGGTCTCCCGGGCGCCTAACAATTGGGTAACCATTGTCAGCTGTGCGGGCGTCCCAAAACCCAGAACGTCTTGCAGACGGATAGCCCAGTAAGAAAAGGCACTGGTAATACCCAGTGGCTCCTGGGTAACAATCAGGGTAATGACCTGAAGGACCGATAATAACACCGCCCCGGTCACATAGGACCATGACGGCTTAAACCATTTTCTGAAATTTTTCTGATCTTCCCTATCCATCGCTTTTCCCCGCTTTATTTGCTCATATTTTAGAATAAATCATTGCTGCCGCATAGGCAAACCGCTTTGAATAAAAAAGTCGCCTTTACAGTTCCTGTTTTTCCTCCCATTTGATCGCCAGTCCGTACAATAGCGCGATGACCAGCAGCTGGATAATCAGGGCCCCTGCCCAACCGAACAAATCAGGCAAAAACACCCCTTCTTTGATCCACATCCAATGATTGTTCCACCACTGCAGATGATTATTGCCCAGCATGGTACCCAAAAAAAAGCCGACCAGGGTGATCAGATGCATCTCGAAACCTTCACCGATCCGCATCAGCATCCCCGAGGCACACCCCCCGGCGATCACCATCCCAATGCCAAAAATGATCCCACCAACCACGGTATTCATGCCGATGGAAGCAATATAGCTTTGTCCCGGGATGGTTTGGCTGGTGAGGTGATAAAAATATTTAACCGCCGTAAAACCGATGGTTGTCAAGGCCAGTGCCACCAGCACCCCACGGGTCACAGCGGTGCTGCCGGTCAAAGCGGGATCCCGGAACGCCGCGACAAAACAGAAGCGGGAGCGCTGTAAAATATAGCCAAAACCAAGGCCACTAAGCCAGAAAAAAGCAATAATCGGGGCGTACTGAAATAAAATAACACCAACCATCAACAGCATTACAAAAAGGACTAAACCAACTGAAAACTGTTTGGCGAAATCATCTTTTTTTTGATCGTTTAAGTTCATCACAGCACCCCCGTCATTATAATTTTTCGGCTGAAAATCTCTACGTTATTCGCTCTAATATCAAATAATACAAACGATCGGTACCGATTTTTAAACCCACTCCCGTTAAAATGTTATCATTATCTTACACTGAATCAGAAGTTTTTGCAATGTTTTACCGACACGGCTTAGCTGATACTGTTGCTATCATTACTTACTTTTGTTAAGATACTTCACAAATAACTAATCAATCAGATCATTCTGAAATCGTGACAGATGCTCATAGGGCAGAATCAGTCTGCCGCGGTAGAGCCCGCAGCCATCATTGATGAGCGAATTATCCATGGCTGAAAACATATTGACATCCAATTTTGCTAATTCCAGCTGCTGCAAGGTGATAACGCGTTCATAGGCATCATCAAAATAAATATTTTCGCCTTGGGGAATTGCCTCGCGTCGGGCGCGTTCACTTTCCTGTCGTTTTTCGTAACCGAGATGATTCGCCGGGCCAATCTCGGCAAAATCGTCCATTTCTTTGGTGCGGAGCTGTACTTCCACATAACAACGGGCAATGTTATCATAAAAGGTGATATGCAGTGACTGATAGCCCGTCGCCTCGGAATTTTCAATATAATCCCGATAGTATGGACTTGTATGCTCTTTTAACAATGGCGATTTTTGCTGACCCGTTAACGTCGACAGTTCGGCGGTAAATCCCCGTTCCTCCATGAAACCAGGTAACTGATTGGCAACGTCATAGAGATATTTTATTTCTTCATCGGCGCCGATCTCGCCCGCTTTCAGATTACATTTCGGCAGCGAAATCACGATTCGGTAGGCAATCAGATCGCGAAAACAGTTTAAGGCGTTTTTGAGTTCCGGCAGCGACGGGTAATTGCCGTGATTAATATAATAATCGTAAATATATTCGACAATGTATCCGTTAAATTTTGCTTCCGCGCGGATCAGCGATTTAATGCGTCCCTTAAACGTAAATGCCAGAAAAGGATAATCATTGGCCATCAGTTTATAAAACTCCCGAATCCGCTGGGATTGGGAAGTCAGGAAATCGTTGTGTTGCAAAAGTTCCGCAATCTGCAGCAGAAAATTACAATGCAACAGCTCAATCTGGTTATTGGTTTCTTTGGCTGACTGTTTCAAATCTTCAGAATAGCGCTGTAAAATCTTTAGAACGGTATCGCCGGAGTATAGGTAATCATTAAGTTTTTTCACAGATGGGCCTTCCTTTCCTACTTGTAAGTTTGAGCTCGTATTTCATTCTTTAAGTGCAGTGCTTATCTTATTGATTTCAGCAAATTATATATTCTATATGTTTTTTATTACTATTTTAACATATTCTTTATCTGATTTTCATCAAATAAATCGTTTTCGCTACTCAAAACCATTTCATACAAAAAATACAAAAACCACCTCATCACAAGGCGGCTTTAATTGTATCAAAATTTGAGTTCTTATTTGGTGGAGGTGATCCGTACCGGTTCGAGGTGACAATTTGCATTGAAGATTATCGTCATCATTAATATGTAACTCAAACTTCGCACATTAAAAACCCCCTAAACCATTGAAGCAAAGGGACTTTCCCTGAAAAATATACCATTCAAGCGCAGGGTTTCAGGCTATTATTTATCATAGCCGGTAAATGCTGAAGGAATT
>NZ_LKEU01000032.1 GCF_001766835.1 Acetobacterium wieringae
TTAAGAAAGGATTTATGGCACTTTAATTGTACCATCCTTTCGCGTTTTTTTGAAGAAATGTTTATCCCACAGAGCTTTTGCTTTGCCTTTTATCGATTGATCCGTTATGCTCTGATTACCTGGTTTTCTGGATCCTTAAAACCTCATATCTTATTAAAATCGGAGGTTTTTTACAATGACTGAAAAAGACAAAGAATTGATTGCTTTATTTCGCTATGGCCTGATTGCGCCGTTACTGACGGATACCGTCACAAACCACACGGCTTATCTGGATGAGGTCAGTGCCAAAACCCATGATGTCCCCCATTATGGCATCCGCACCTACAACCGCAAAACCCTGCTGGAATGGCATCGGCTGTACCGGCGCCATGGTTTTGATGCGCTCAAGCCCAAGGTTCGGACGGACAAAGGTTCATCCCGGGCGCTACCGGCAGAATCGGCCAAACTGCTCCTTACGCTGCGAACGGAAAACATCCATTTATCGGTGAAGTTGTTCCATGAGTGGCTCATTCATGAAGGCCACTTCACCAGCTCCGACTGTTCCTATTCGACGGTGTATCGACTGCTGAAAAAACATCAGCTGTTAAAGCCATCAGTGGCGGATACGTCGGATCGCCGCCGTTTCGCCCATGTTGATATCAACACCCTGTGGCAGACCGATGTTTCCCACGGCCCATATCTGACTCTTAATGGTAAAAAGCGCAAAACCTATCTGATCGCTTTTATCGATGATGCTTCCCGGCGGATTACCGGGGCTCAGTTCATGCTGGATAATAAGCATT
>NZ_LKEU01000033.1 GCF_001766835.1 Acetobacterium wieringae
AGATTTCATTCCCCCGAAGGGTCATTCCATCTCGTCTCGTTCGACTTGCATGTGTTAAGCATACCGCCAGCGTTCGTCCTGAGCCAGGATCAAACTCTCAATAAAAAGTTTGTATTTAAAGCCGTTAGGCTTTTAAATGCTGTCTCATTTTGAATAAAGCGTATTTTATACTCTACCGAGTTAATGTTTTATAGAGTTCATCTCTCTGTTTCTATTTTAGCCGCATTCATCCTCGCGGATCTTTTGGCTGTTTTACAGGTTTTATGGTACTATTCTCTTTTCTATGACCGCCGTTCTGCAATCGTTTCCGACCGAAGAAGCTTTTCTATTATATCGTTGTTTCTTCATGTTGTCAAGCTGTTTTTTGAAATTCTTTTTTGTTCATTTCAATGTTTCAGCTGTGCCCGCTGCCTCACTCGAGACAAATTCATTAGTATACGCTCTTTTCACCATCCTGTCAACTGGTTTTTGAAAGTTTTTTCATGTTCTCTGTTATGTCCTACTCACAGTTATTGGGAATTCAAAAAAGGAACCTGAAATCAATTGATTTCAGGTTCCTTAGTATAATGAAGTTTTAACTATTTACTTTCTGCGACCTTTGCTTCTTGAATCTCCAGACCCAACACCTTGCTGACGGATTTGTAAACAACAAAGGTAATGACTGAATTGATTCCAGCTTTGATCAGATTAAAGGGAATAATGACTGGGATAATCATTGGTAAAACTGCCTCCACCGGAATTCCCAAAAATATCGGTGTGATGGCAATGTTCCATAACGCCATGGTTATTGTCATCGTGACCGTACCCAATGCCAAACCGATGATTGCACCTTTTCTGGTTCTGTTTCTTTTGTAAATATTTCCGGCTACCAATACAAAGGATCCAGTTGCGAAAAAATGCATCAGAATTCCAATAATCCCGCTAGCCGAACTAACGGTCACTCCCTGCAAAACACAAACAACAGCAGTTAGAATTAGACCACCTAAAGGGCCAAACATAAATGCACCGATAAAAATAGGAATATCGGCTGGATCGTACTCCAAAAATGGCGCCGCCGGAAAAATCGGAAAATGAATCAGGTAAACCAATAGTATGGACATTGCCGCCAATACTGCCATCTGGGTCAATTGTTTTGTCTTGATTTTCATAAAAATCCTCCTTCAATTGTCTGTCCAGTCAACTTAAAAAGCCCTTGAAAATTTCTTTTCAAGGGCTTTGCGCGTAAAATTGTACGCCATTTCTTTCATCCGGACTATACCGTCGGTTCTGGATTCTAACCAGATCGGCCTTTCGGCTCGTGGACTTATCGCTTTTACGCATCACCACCGGTGAGGACTTACACCTCGCCCTGAAACAGACTATTTATTTATTTAATTATATACCCGCTTGAATTTCTTTGTCAATGATAATTTTTAGCCCGCACTAACTAAACATCTTTTTCTTGAATAGCACAAAGGCGGCTACTCCGGTACAGGCAATCGAAATCAATACCACACTCCAGAAGTTGGGAATTGGCAACCCTTCAACGTTCATTCCGAAAAAACTGGCAATCATCGTTGGTATCGCCATTAAGATTGTTAATGAGGTTAATATCTTCATCACAATATTTAAATTGTTTGAAATAATCGATGCAAAGGCGTCCATGGTTCCGCTGAGAATGTTGGCATAAATATTGGACATCTCAATAGCCTGCTGGACTTCAATCAGCACGTCTTCTAACAGTTCTTTATCTTCTTCGTAAAGCTTAATAATCCGACCCCGTTCCAGTTTTTCCAAAACCCCCTGGTTGGCTTTCAGGGATGTCGAGAAAAACACCAGACTCTTTTCTAAATCAAGAAGTTGAATCAGTTCTTTGTTTTTCATGGATATGTGCAATTGCCGCTCAATATCGGTACTCATCCGATTAATGTGGCGCAGGTAAATCAAAAACCGACTGGCCACTCGGTAGAGGATTTGGAAGATAAAACGGGTTTTCAAATTAGTGTGGACATTTTTTACTCGGCCTTTGGTAAAATCATCAATAAGGGTGTTTCCTCTTAAGCAGACCGTAATAATATTATCAGCGGTTTGAATGATCCCAACTGGGATGGTGGTGTAAAGCACCAATTTGGTATCTTTTTCAATGACTGGAACGTCAATGGTGATTAGTGCCTGATTATTATCTTCCAGCTCCACCCGGGAAATCTCTTCTTCATCCAGGGCAGCTCGCAGAAAATCTGGTTCCACTGCTAATTCTCTGGTAATAAACTGCAATTCTTCTTCAGTTGGATTAACCATGTTGATCCAGCTGTTCTTTTCAATGGTTTCAATTTCTTGAATCTTACCATCAATTGTTTTGTAGATTTTGATCATTGCTTTCCTCCTTTATTAAGAGCAGCCCATGATCCGTAAGATATTTTGGGCGCTCAGTTTTTGTTCATTCTGTTTTATACGCTTCTCTCCAGGGTCTGCGTCCATCCTATCTCACTCCTTTTTTCGAATTTGCACCAAAGATAAACCATTTGTCAACTTTACCTGTGGTTCTTTGGTTAAAAAATAAAAAACTCCTCTTTAATGGAGGAGATTTTCGCACAGCAAAAATAATGATTCCTCCATTCGTTGAGTTTTGGCACTATACAGCATAGGGCATTGCCCAACTGCATTAAGTAAAACCTTAATTCGATAGTACCTGTTGACCCATTGGCATCTTTCGATGTTTCCGGGCAGCAGCCATATCTGTATAGGAGCCTCACCTAACAAAAGAAACATTTTATTTATTATTATTCCAAATTAACTATATCTTTTTATCTCACCGTTGTCAATGATTTTTAAGATAAGCCGCTATAAATTAACCCTTTGACCATGTTGCCAATTATAGCTGACTCTGCAAAAAAAGAATCTGTATTAAACAGATCCTTTTAACCGATCATTCTATCTAAATTAATTAAGAAGCACTATGCTTTTTTCGATAAACGACCACGCCAATAATCACCAAAACAACCACAATAGCCCCAATTATTCCGGCTACACCGGCGATTAACCAGGGATTGGGCGAATCCGGTTGAACAATATTTACCCGAACGGTGGCCACTGCACTTTTGAAATAATTATTGCCTTTATATTTGACAATAACTTCCTGCTCACCAACTGCTCTGGTATAATCAAGCTCGATATCATCCCGATTGAACTCAATTTTATTATTGTTATCATCCACTACTGCAACGCAAAGATCCTGATATACCGCATCATCGAGATTTTTGGTATTATCATCGTATTCTACACTGGGCGGATTTTGGGAAACAATCAGCGAACTGTCATCTTTACTGGTGATGGTTACTGTTTGAGTAGCCGTACTGCTGTTAAACTGATCCGTCCCCTTATATTTTACCGTCACCGGCTGCTCACCGGGCACCCGGTTATAGCTCAGTTCGATGTCGGTGGTTGTAAAATTAATTGCCTTACCTTTGCTGTCAACGACCTGAATGGTCAATGCTTGATAAACAGCAGCATCCAATTTTCCTGAATCAGTGGTATAGGCCGCTTCAATCGGCGGTTTGGCCAAATTAATAGAGGTGTTTTCTTTAGTTGGTGCTGGTGGATCCACCTTCCCGGTAATTTCAACATTTCCGGTGGCAGTGCTTGGCGAAAACTGATCGTTGCCCTTATATTTTACGGTTACATCCTGTTTTCCCGGAGCCCGGTTGTAGCTCAAATCAATGTCAGCTGCCGTAAAACTGATTTTGTTGTTCCCCGCATCAACAACCACGATACTCAAGGCCTGATAGACAGCTAAATCCAGTTTTGCCGAATCGCTGGTATAAGCGACCGCTGGGGGCTTCGCAGCAACGGATACCTTACTATCCTGTTTTCCGGTGATCTGAACTGTGGCATTAACCTGGCTCGGATTGTATTGTGAGTTTCCTTTATAGGCAACGACTACATTCTGGGTTCCCACCGCATGATTGTAGGTCAGGGTAATATCACTGGGGGAGAAGTTTACCTTATTGGAATCCCCATCTACCACTTGGATAACCAGATCATCATATACTGCCTTATCCAAGGTTGCCGTATCTGCGGAATATCCCACTGCTGGTGGATTAGCTTTGAGCACTAGCCGGGTATCTTTTTTGGGCACATCATTGATAACAATCGTCCCCGTTGCATTGCTGGTTTCGTACTGATCATTCCCCTTATAGGTAACCGTTATTTTTTGTGTTCCAACCTGTCGATTGTAATCAAGACTGATATCATCGGCAGTAAAAGCGATTTTATTCGAATCACCATCGACAACCACGATGTTCATCGCTTTGTATACCGCCTTATCCAGCTCATCAGCATTCGTGTTAAACGTCACCGAGGAGGGCGAACTGGCTATCGATACGGTCGTCGCCATTTTTCCATCAACCTCCGCCCAAATGCCCATGGGCAGCAAGAGCAGAACCAATACTGCCATCAATCCGGTTCGCCAAAACCGTCTGCCTGATTTTTCATTATTCATTTTCGTTTCCTTTCCAACTGATTAAAATTCGTTTCGTTTATTGTTTTATTACCATTTATTTTATCACATAATTGCTGTAAACGTTTCTTTTTTCTGTCTGATTCACTTTCTTTTCTGGCTTTATTCAATTCATGACACAAAAAAAGATCTGCCCGCTCCAACAGATCTCTTTCTTTACATTCTATTTTACACTAATCCATTTTTGTCAGCCGATTCTTGCCAAAGAAAATGGCTCCAGCAATCAGTAAAAGTAACAGTAGCGCAATACCCATATAGGGTACCGGCGATTCTTCTTCTTTTTCTACCACACTATTCCCGCCATTGCTGTAATCATTACCCCCATAGACCGCAACCACATCTTCTTTCTTAATAATTTCAAATTTATCTGCATTATCTGCCAAACGAATGCGATAGTTGGAACTATTCAAGCTCCCCAGCAAAACATCGTAGGTGCCAACCGCTTCTCCGGCTTCCCGTTCTAATGCGCCATACATCACATCATTCCCATATAAACCTTTAACAAAACCATCACCTGAATCATCCTGCCAAACCGTATACGTTAGTGCCGGATCTGCTTCGCCCTGAATTTTTGAAACATAATTTGGAATCACTGTTACTGAGGCTGGGGTAATAGCATATTTACTCTTGGAAATAATCGTTTGACTATAAATTGTATAGTTGTCGGAATTCGTTCCGTTTATTCCTGATAAGTAAAATCCTCCGGTTGCCCAGACATAATAATTGCCCACGTCTTTTTGCTGAGTATTCACGTCCCCGTAATAGGGATAAAAATTTTCAGCTCCAAAGGCGCCCAAATCCTCCCCCCGGATCAGATCCGTTTTGTTGACAGTCAGTTTATAATCATGAAGGTTTGGCGTCCCATCATAAACCTTATCCTGACCGACAAGGAAAACCTCCACCGGTTTTGGTAAAATACCTGCTACCAAAGATATATCAATGCTTGATAGTGGCTTTGTTCCCTGATTTTCATCAACAATAATATAATTTTTGGCCTTGTTGCCAGCGATTGTGATTTCTTTTAAAATAACCAGATTGGCAGTCGCCGGTTTAACATCTTTAAATAAAAAATTGGCAGTTCGATAATTAAATGCCACCTTATTTTTATCTGCATCAACAACGCCACTATTCCCTAAACCCTTCAGCGCAACTTCGGGCACACTGGTATTGCCGTCATAAATCTTGGTAATCGGCTTTTCGGTGAAGAATTGTGACGTTTTAAGCTCAATGGGCTTTATTTTAATTTCTTTTTGATTATCAATTTTTTGATAGTTTTCATCGCCCCGATATGCCGCAAACACCATATAGGTACCTGACTCTGACGGTGGAATCGTTGATAATGGATATGCTTCGCCATTTGACAAAATCCCTTTGTAAGTGATCTCGATTCGTTCAAAATCAAGCTCAGGCCCATCGGGTGCTGGATTAACAGCTGCCAAAACCTGGGGATTTCCAGTATAAACAACATCGGTAGAGAAGACAATCACTGGCGTTAATGGGCCTTGCTCAGTTTGGTCTTCCGCCAGAATGCCGATTGGAAAGCACGCACCATTCAAAATGATCGTCAAGACTAGGCATATAAACAGCCTGATTCTTTTGGTCTTTTTCATTGGATACTTCCTTGTATTATAAATTATCTCAATATCTTAGATACTCATTTCCAATTATACCGATTTGCAGCACTGTTCACAACGAAACCCGATCATTGTTCGTTTAGAATTTACTTTGTTGTTATTTGTTTACAATCATTACATAAAAAGAACAAATTAAAACCCACCTTTACGGCAGGTTTTAATTTGGGTTGTCTATGCAATTTCCAGTTCATCACTGTCGCTGGTTTTCGGTTTTTTTAAGATCCTGAGCATCAGCATACAGGCTACCGATCCGGCCACCAGGGCAATGACGTAACCAAACGGGTTTCCCACCAGCGGAAAGACAAAGATTCCGCCGTGAGGGGCCATTAGCGTACAGCCAAAGAACATTGATAATCCTCCGGCCAGAGCCGAACCGACAATACAGGAAGGAATCACCCGGAGGGGATCTTCTGAGGCAAAAGGTATCGCACCCTCGGTGATAAAGGATAGACCCATGACATAGTTTGCCAGGCCCGCTTCCCGCTCTTTTTTAGTGAAACGATTTTTAAAAATGGTGGTAGCCAGGGCAATCCCCAGTGGCGGAACCATACCACCTACCATCACCGCTGCCATAATATCAAACTGACCAGTAGCCAACGATGCCAAACCAAAGGTATAAGCCGCTTTGTTAACCGGCCCCCCCATATCAACGGCCATCATCCCCCCAAGGACAATACCCAAGATAACTTTGCTGGATGTACCCATGCTGTTTAACCCCGCACTGAGCACCGCATTCAGGGCCGCCACTGGTGGGTTGATGATAAAGACCATCAAGGCGCCAATCAGTAGAATACCAAAGAAGGGATAAATCAATATCGGCTTAATCCCTTCGAGGCTGGCTGGCAGTTTAGCGAACACTTTTTTGAGTCCCAATACCAGATAGCCAGCGGCAAAACCCGCCAATAAGGCCCCCAGAAAACCGGCACCGCCAGTGTTCGCCAACATTCCCCCGACAAAACCAACAGCCAGAGCCGGTCGATCACCGATACTCATGGCGATGTAACCCGCTAAAACCGGCAACATGAAAGCAAAAGCCGTCCCTCCCACCTGCATCAGGAAGGCGGCAAATGGGGTATTGCTTCCGAATTTTGACGGATCAATGCTGTAGTCATCGAACAAAAAGGCCAATGCAATTAGAATCCCGCCACCGATAACAAAGGGCAGCATATGGGAAACGCCATTCATCAAATCTTTGTAAATTTTCCGGCCGACACTTTCTTTTTCGCCACTCCCACCAGTATCTTCAACACTCTGGACACCACCTGAATAGACTGGCACCTTTCCTGCCAGAGCTTCTTCAATAAGCTCCTGGGGTTTATGGATGCCCCGGGCAACATTGGTTTGAATCACTGGTTTGCCATTGAAACGGCCCATTTCGACATTTGTATCGGCAGCAATAATGATGCAATCGGCCGCTTTGATTTCCTCGGCGGTCAGCTGATTTTTGACGCCACCGGAACCGTTGGTTTCCACCTTAATGGTAACCCCCATCTGTTTGGCCTTATTTTCCAGGCTTTCTGCTGCCATATAGGTGTGGGCGATTCCCGTGGGACAAGCGGTAACTGCCAGGAGCTGATAGTTTTTGGTCATTTCCGGGGTTTTGGCCGCTGCTGGCGCACCATACTTTTCCTGTTCCTTTTCATCGATGAGTTTTAAAAATGTTTTCACATCCGCTGATGCAATCAGCTTCGTTCGGAATTCTTCATCCATCAAAATGGTGGATAGCCGACTGAGGACTTCCAGATGCAGGGTGTTTGCCGCCTCCGGAGCCGCAATCATGAAGAAGAGATAGGCTGGCTCACCATCTAATGCCTCAAAATCAGTTCCATCCCGAACAACCATGGCGGACAAACCGGCGTCCTTCACCACCGGTGATTTGCCATGGGGAATCGCCACCCCTTCACCGATGCCGGTGGATCCTTCTGCCTCCCGAGCCATCACCGCCTGTTTAAAGACTTCCGGATCGGTAATTTTTCCGGTATTTGCCATTAATTGCACTAATGTTTGGATGGTTTCTTCCTTATTGGCCGGTTTTCCGGCCAGATCAATGCCCTTTTCAGTTAATAAATCAATAATCCGCATTTTTCCTTCCCCCTTCGTTTTTATGTGATAATTCATCCAACAACTTCATGACTTCTGCTTTGGTCGCCAAAGTTTCTGAAAATGCCGATGCACTTCCGGTTACCACGCCCATCCGGAAGGCGTCCTGCAGATCCTGACTTTTAAGATAACCGGCAATAAACCCAGCCACCATCGAATCGCCTGCACCAACGGAGTTTTTGACAATCCCTTTGGGCGGCTTCATTTCATGAACCTTGCCGCTTTCATCCACAAGAATGGCACCTTCTCCAGCCATCGATACCAACACATTTTGTGCACCCATTTGCTGCAATCGTTTAGCGTAAAGAATAATATCTTCTCGTTTGTTCAAAACAACCCCAAACATTTCCCCCAACTCGTGGTTGTTCGGTTTAATCAAAAATGGCTGGTATTTAACCACCCGAAGTAGCAGTTCACCGGTAGCATCCACGACGATTTTGACCCCACGGTTTTCTAATAATTTCATGATGCTTTCGTAGGTATCTTCAGGCAAAGCGGCGGGAATACTGCCTGCCAAAACCAGAATATCACCTTTTTCAATGGATTCCAGCTTTTTAAACAGCTCCCCAAGTTCTTTCTTACTGATGTCGGGTCCCTGCCCGTTGATTTCACTTTCCTGGTCGGCTTTTATTTTCACGTTGATTCTGGATATACCTGATTTTATTTTCACAAAATCGGTATAGCATCCAAAATCTTTGATCCGCCGTTGAATTTCTTTGCCGGTAAAACCGCCAATAAAACCCAAGGCGATATTTCTGATCTCCAGGTTTTTTAAAACCATCGACACGTTGATCCCTTTTCCGCCCGGATAGAGTTGCTCCCATTCACTGCGGTTGACCTCCCCTTCCCGAAAGGCGTCCAACCCCACAATGTAATCCAGAGACGGGTTAAAGGTTACCGTAAAAATCATCTGCCATCCACCTCCCAAACCTTTGTGTATTTTTTATAGCTCTCACTCCCCAGCCTGGTTGTGATAATTTCGGCTTGTTCCAGTTTACCAAAACTCACTGGCGCAATCAGATTAAATTTCGACGGATCTGCCAGTACATAGGCTGTCTTACAGCGGCTGAAAGCTTCCCTTTTAACCTGGGCCTCGGTCGGGTCTGGGGTGCTGTAACCAGCTTTCCGATCAATCCCATTGGTGCCAAAAAAACCTTTTGAAAAATTATATTTGCCCAGACAATGAAGGGCCTCACTTCCCACCACGGCGTCAGTGATGGGTTTTATTTCACCACCGACGATAATTGTCCGACACCCCTTTTTAACAAGTTTTGCCGCAATAACCATCCCATTCGTGACATATACAGCGCCGCTTTCATTGATAAAATCAACCATGGCTTCCGTTGATGTTCCGGCATCGATATAAACAAAATCATTTTTTTCAATCAGTCCCGCACTGAATTTGCCAATTGCTTGTTTTTCATCGCGATGATGGTCTTCCCGGAGTTGAAGGTCAAAATCAGCGGCTGCAAAACTGCCGTTTATCACCGCCGCCCCGCCATGAACCTTTCGTAGCTTTTTCTTGTTGTCAAGGGTGGTCAGATCCCGGCGGATTGTTGATTCCGAAATCTTTAGGGTCTCCGACAATTCTAAAACTGTAACCACGCCTTTTTCTTCAACCATTTGCAGGATTTTTGCCAGTCGTTCTTCAATAATCATCCTTAATCACCTCTTTTTCTGAAGCTTATCACCATTTTCAGCCATTGTCAATCATAATAAATCATTTTTAGTCAAAATAAATCATATTTGTGCATGATATCCATTTTTTGTCATCTATTTTGCTTTTGTTTATTACTTACCCATTTTTTCTCAATACTAAAAAAAGATAGCATCAGATTCTGATACTATCTTTGTGAACTTTTTATCGTCGGACCTATTCTGCCATTGGTAAGATGATGGCGGCTTTAAATAGGTCACCATCGATTTCCAGTCTCAGCTCACCCTGCTGGATCGTCATCAGGTCTTTGGCAATGGCAAGTCCCAAACCGCTGCCTTCACTGTTTCTGGTTTCATCACCCCGTTTAAATCGTTCCATCAGTTCCTCGGGAGAGATATTGAGCGGTTGTGCCGAGACATTTTTAAAGACCACTATTCCAGTTTTGTCGGCATCACATTTTGAAAATTCAATATACACCCGGGATTCTTTTTGAGCATATTTTAGGATATTAAAAAGCAAGTTTTCAATCACCCGCCAGAGCAGGCGGCCATCTGCCGTTACCACAAAAAGATCCTTAGGATATTGGGTAATAAACTCCAGTTGGGAATTGCCAAGTTCTTCTTCCATTTCACCCAAACCCTGGGTCATCAGCATTTCCAGATCAACCGCCTGGAACTCCACTTCAATGTTACCCGATGACGCTTTAGCAGCTTCAAACAAATCATCTGTCAGCACCTTGAGTCGGTGCGCCTTGTTTTCCAGAATCTCCAAGTACTTCTGCTTTGCCTCTGGATCGAGGTTTCCATTTTTTAACAAATCGATGGAGGTAATAATCGAGGTCAGTGGGGTCCGGATATCGTGGGACACATTGGTCAGCAGCTCGGTTTTTAACCGCTGGCTTTTTACTTCTTCAGACACTGCCAATGAAATGCCATCGCCAATGGCATTAATCCCATCCGCCAGTTCACCTAAAGCACCATCATAGCCAATCAGTTTATAGTCAACCTCACCATTTTTTATGCGTTCCAACCCTTCCAGAATCCCATCATATTTTTTTGCTTTTATTCCACCCAAATAAAGCAGATATATAATGCAAATAAAGGAGCAGACACCAAGAATCGGCACCTGAACCGACAGTGCCAGAACCACCAGCAGAATTGCCCAGAACATCAACCGTTTAACTGTCGGCGAGCCTTTCATGACATCATTGTAATAGACAGCCAGTTTCTTGAACTGGTTTTTAATAAATCCCCATCCCTTTTTGATCAGTTTCAAAAATAACAATCGCTCCCCAAAACGGCGATCTTTTAAAATTCGCACCAATGACAGTAGAAAGTTTAACCCCAACGCTGCCCCGACAGCAAAGAGCATCAGCATAACCACCCGCGGAAAATTCTGATCATAGAAAAAGACAATTGCGGCAACGACCAGGGTTTCCACCACCAGCAATAATAAAAAGTGGGCGTCAATCCAGAACGCATCAATCGGCAATAGCTGGACTCCCTCGCTGTCTTTTTTGCGGCCGGCCGAAATACAGGAAAGCAGCATACCGATCGCCGCAAGAATTAGCGACACGACAAAGATACTCATTAGCCACAGAAATTCTTGACGTTCAGCCTGATACAATACTTCCCGCTCCGCAATATAGGCATCATCAAATCCAATGATGACCTGAAAATCCGGTTCAACAGCGTAGTCTAATGGTTCGAATTGATCCATCTTAGGCAGTGTCGAGGAAATCGCCCCCTTGTTATAGGTGAAATTCACCCGTCGTTTAAGCAAATCATCCGGATTAGCGTCTTTAGGCTGACTGTTTGTGACCCCTTTGCTGTTAATAACGTAGGATAACCCCTGGGTTTGCTCCAATTCTTTTTTTAGTCGTTCATACTGAAACAGCCCCTCGTTAATCAGTTGTTTTTTTTGGGCCTCGAGCTCATCGGCGTAAGGTTCCCAGAAATCAGGATCAGTGAGCATCTCCGATTCGGTTGAGACACCCATTTCGTCCGGATCATTAAGATCCAACTCCGCTAAGATATCCCATTTATAGGCTTCCATCGCTGCAGGATCAATGGCATTTCCAGCCCGGATATTTTCTTCGCTCTGATAGAAATTATAAACCTGATCGATATGATCGTAGGCGGTCAGAACTTTATTTTGCAGTTCTGCACTCTCCAAATAATTATTGGTATTGGCCAGATAATCCCAATTAAACCAGTAGGCTTCAAATAGTGCACCAAAACTGATGGTGACCAATACGACCGTCAAAAATGAACAGGTGATTTTAAATTTCTGATCAGTCCAGATAGTTTTCAATTTTGTAGCCAATGCCCCACACCACCTTTAGATATTTTGGTTCTTTGGGATTTATCTCGATTTTTTCCCGAATCCGCCGAATATGCACCGCCACCGTATTGTCCGAATTGTAAGCGGGTTCTTCCCAGGCATTCTCGTAGATCTGATCAATCGAAAAGACCTTGCCTTTTTCCGACATCAAAAAATGCATGATCTTGTATTCTACCGGCGTTAGTTTCACCTCTTCACCATCCACTGTCAGTCGTTTATAGTCATCCTCCAGCACCAGGCCGCCGGTACGGTAGGTTCCCACTTTTTCCGGGCAACCACCGAGGGTGTTGTAGCGCCGTAATTGCGACTTGACCCGGGCGATGACCTCCATGGGGTTAAAGGGTTTGGTTATGTAATCATCACCACCCATGGTCAAACCCATGATCTTGTCATTATCTTCAGTTTTAGCCGATAAAAAGATAATTGGGATATTTTTTGTTTCTCTTATTTTCATCGTTGCCCGTAGCCCATCCATCTCCGGCATCATCACATCCATAATAATTAACTCAATATCTTCTTTTTCCACCAGTGCGATGGCTTCTCTTCCCGTATAGGCTTTTAAAATCGCATAGCCTTCGTTTTTTAAATAGAGCTCCAGGGCTTCAACGATTTCTTTTTCATCGTCGCAGATTAAAATACTCATTTGCAAGCTTCCGCCTTTCTGTTTCATCTTGGTCTAACTTTAACACAAACTTCTGTCAAAAAAACGCTGAATTTCCTTAACAAATTCTTACGATCAAACCCGACTCAACGTTTCCCCAATCAAACCGCAAAAAGGGCAGCATTCCAATGGATTGCTGCCCTTAAAAATGTTTTAGATTAAAAATTTAATGCCTTCTGGTTTGTTCTTGTTGGAAAACTCAAAGCCCTGCTGAATGGTATTTTCAATCATTTCACCATCTAAATTCATCAGTCGGAACAAATTCCGGATAAAAAAGTAAATCATCGCTCGGCTGGTAAATTTGATGTTCTTTTCATAAAAATCAATAAACAATTCTTTGCGGGCCCCATATTCGGAACGGGCGATAACTTCCAGATCGGCCTCGATATAATTCTTATTGAGAAAATCCAGACAGGAGCGATTGAGAGTGTTGGTAATGTTGGTTCGTCCATGAGGATTGACATTTTTTACCAGTACTTCATAATACAACGTTTTGTTATGCTCATCATTTAATATCGCTTCATAATACAGCACCAGGGCATAACAATACTTGGTATAAAGGTTGAGATTCTCCGAAACCGATGAAACATAATCATACAGTGCTAAAAAGAAGACATTGTAGATATCGGTGATCATATCATCTTTCTTTTTATAATAATAGGTAATGGTTCCCAGCTTGACATCGGCGCGATCGGCGATGTCCTGAATACCGGTTTTGTTATAACCATTCTCATAAAATAAAATCTTTGCGGTTGTAATAATATTACTCTTTGTTTGGGTTCCTTTTCTTGACGTTGCCATGGTTTGCCTTTCCTGTATCAATCATTTTCTTAGTTACATTTAATTCATACCTTTGATCTTACGAAAAGTTTTGCGGAATGTCAATAGGAAATTTATAAATATTTCTAATTTACCCTCACCCGTTAAATTATTTCAGCAACAGCGTTTCCCGATCCAACAGATTTACCTCGGCAACCTTTTCCAGAGTTTCGATGGCCTTTTGCTGCACATCATCATCCACCCGGATGATGATTATGGCATTGTCGGTTTTTTTCGGCAGAAACGAATAGGCGTAAACAATATTTATTTTTGCTTCAGTCAGGGCATTCACCAGGGTGCTTAATCCGCCGGGATCATCAGAAATCTCCGCCGCCAGAACCGGGGTCACCGTGCTAATGATATCATTTTTCTTAAGCACCTCAATCCCTTTTTCGGTTTCCTGTAAAATCAGTCGGACGATCCCAAAATCGGTGGCATCGGCAATATTCAGAGACCGGATATTGATCTTATTTTCGGCCAGAATTTTCAATATATGATTCAGTCGGCCTTCATGGTTTTCGATGAAAATAGAAACTTGTCGTATCATTTTTTCTCCTCCTAAATTTTTCTAAGATCCACAACCCGTTGGCTTTTCCCTTCGCTACGGGGCAGGCTTTTCGGTTCGACCAAAGCCACCTTGGTACTCACGCCAATGGTTGATTGAATCCGATCCCGGATCCGTTTTTCCAGGTTCTCCAGATTACTGATCCGATCCGAAAACAGCGCTTCACTGAGTTCAACCTTAACTTCCAGGGTGTCCAGAGAACCATCCCGACGCACCACCAATTGATAATGGGGTTCGACTTCCCCAATTTCCAGCAAGACACTTTCAATCTGAGTTGGGAAAACATTCACCCCACGGATAATCAACATGTCATCGCTGCGCCCCTGGAGGCGGTTGATCCGCAGATGAGTTCGGCCACAACTGCAGGGTTCGGCAATAATCCGGGTAATATCCCGGGTACGATACCGAAGAATCGGAATCCCTTCTTTGGTAATAGTGGTGATCACCAATTCCCCCTGTTCGCCATAGGGCAGTACTTCCAAGGTATTGGGATCAATGATTTCCGGAATAAAGTGATCTTCCCAGACGTGCAGCCCTTCCTGACATTCGCATTCGATGGCCACTCCCGGTCCCATGATTTCCGATAAACCATAAATGTCATAGGCTTTGATTTTGAGTTTTTTCTCAATATCTTTGCGGATGTTTTCTGACCAGGGTTCGGCACCAAAAATACCGGCTTTGATTTTTAAAGTTTCCGGATCAATCCCCGACTCCGCCAGCACCTCTGATAAATAAATAGCATAGGACGGGGTACATGTCAAGACGGTGGAACCAAAATCCTGCATAATCATAATTTGCTTGGCGGTGTTCCCGCCGGAGATCGGAATAATTGAGGCACCCAGTCGTTCGGCCCCATAATGAACACCCAAACCACCGGTAAACAGCCCATAGCCATAGGCATTCTGGATCACCGAGTGCGGACCAGCTCCAGCTGCCACCAGACAGCGAGCCATCAACTCCGACCACATCGCGATATCATTCCGGGTATAACCAACCACCGTCGGTTTACCGGTGGTGCCGGATGATGCATGGATTCGGACGATCTGTTCCAGAGGGACGGTGAAAAGCCCATACGGGTAATTATCCCGCAAATCAACCTTGGTTGTAAAAGGCAGCTTTTTAAGATCATCCAGGGAGCTGACATCCTCTGGCATCAGACCTTTTTCCTGAAATTTATTGCGATAAAACGGGACATCGTGATAAATCCGATTGACCATTCGCTTTAGTCGTTCCAACTGCAGCTCCTGCAGTTTTTCTCTTGGCATGCATTCGTAGCTCTTATTCCAATACATTTTTTCCTCCAAAATTTTCTTTAATTTAAAATCGGAACGCTTGTGGTTATGGGTGTGAAATTCAAGATGCACGTGCTGTGGCATCTTTATGATTAGGGAGTGCCTTACTGTTTACCTGTAAACAAAGTCATCATTCCAGCCTTTGTAAAATAAAAAGACCCATCCTTATTGAAAAGGACGAGTCTGACTCGCGGTACCACCTAATTTGATTATTAACTAATCCACCTTTTTAGAACACGACCAACATTAGCCCCGTTCTTCCTATTTTAACGATGAGGGACACCGGATTCGCCTAATGGTGATACGAATAAATTACTTCACTCATGAATGTTCAGCCAATCAACTCCTGAGGGAACTTCATCAACATCATTGCCATTGGTTTCCAGCGCTACCAACTCTCTGAAGACTCTAATGAAAATTACTTTCCTCAATCACAGTTTTTAATTATTTCAATTATTATATTACTAACCTTAAAATAATGTCAAGAATTTTTTAGATCCGTCTGTTCAGGCCTATATTTGCAGTCTATTTAGCGATCCTGAAACGTATGATCATTGCCGTTTAAAAATACATGTGATAGGATTAACTTGTTTAGTTATATTTTCGTCGTTTTAATCTGAACAATGACCGATAAGGAGTTTACCATGGATCATATTCTTATTTCACTCAATAGCATTTCTAAATATTTCGGGAAAAAACTAATCCTGAAAAATATCGATCTGACCATCACAAAAGAATCCACCATTGCTTTGCTGGGTCATAACGGCAGTGGCAAAAGTACCCTGCTCAAAATAATTGCTGGTTTGTCTAAAATTTCTGCCGGTACTATTGACTATGCGCCCCAAGTTAAGCTTGCTTACATCCCCGAGAATTTCCCTAAAATCGATCTGACAGCCAGTGAATTTGTTAAATACATGGGTTTGATTGGCGGACTGTCTCAAAAGAAAATCAGCACCCGAATGTTTGAATTGTTTCAGGCCTTTGAGATGGCTGACATGATTGATGTTCCGATCAAACATCTTTCCAAAGGTACGATCCAAAAGGTGGCAGTTATCCAAGCCTTACTGGATCCTCCTGATGTTTTGCTGCTGGATGAGCCGTTATCCGGCCAGGACACCCAATCTCAAAAGTTATTTATCCAGATGGTTCAGGAACTGCAGCAACAGGGCCTTGCCACAATTATGTCCTGTCACGAACGATTTCTCGTGAGTCAACTGGCAGACCATGCTTATGAAATTTCTGATCACCAGTTACTGCCCCTCGATTTATCCGACCTAAAGGAAATTAAATATGATATCTTGATTTTCGAAGCCCCGCCTGGGACGAAAATTGATTCAAGTCTTCAGGATTTAATCGAGCGAGCTGAATGGGATCATAACCGCCTAAAACTGATTGTTCAAAGTGATCACAGTCATGCTGTTCTCAAGAAGCTGTTAAAAGATGAATTCAGACTGCGCACGATGGAAGGGATGAAGCAATGAAAAATCTGTTAATCTATCATTTCAAATGCTATCTCAAATCTTATAAATTTTTGCTGCCCTTTTTAGTCTATCTGATTTATTTGTTTGCCGCCTACGGCATCATGCCTTTTGCGATTGTTTCGAGCTTTTCTGAGTCGGCTGGCGTACTTTTCTTTATAATGGCCACTGTCGGTTTTAGTTATGCTGAACTTGAAAACCAAGTTACCGAACAGCTGGTTTTACTCAGGGTTAATAACGACACCCGTTATTATCTGAGCCGACTGTTGGTGCTCCTGATCATCGGCCTTGTCATGAGTGTCATTGGCATCCTCTATCCGATGATCTTAAATAGTGTCAACAACGGTCACTTATTCACCCGTAGTTTACAGTTTTATGATATCGCAATCGGGTTTGGTCTGCATTGTTCATTGGCCTTTTTAGGCGCTATGACCGGTGCTTTTTTTCATCCCCGGATTATCAAAAACCGGAAAATGGCTGTGCTGCTGCTATTCTTTGTCACCGTCATGGGCATATCAAAAGGTGCCCTGGCTGGCTATTTCCCACAAACCTGCTTAATCACCTGGGTTTTTCCACCTGTTTTTGAGATCCTCGCCTCATTTACAAAGCTGGAATATTTTGCTCTCCCGGCCATGGCATTACCGGTTACACTGACCATTGTTTATGGTTTAGCTTTAATGATTGGTCAAATACAATTGTTAAAACATACAAAATTCTAAAACTTATCTTATCTTGATCCCTGATGTTATCCCAGTCAAGCCTGAAAAAAGCCCTTCAAAAGATTTCACTTTTGAAGGGCTTTAATATTATTGCTTCAATTTTTAAACAACACCCAGGCCGACATCACCGTAAGTAGCCATTTCACGATTCATATACAGGGCTGCTTCGACAATATTAAAGGCAATGGCCGCACCGCTGCCTTCACCCAAACGCATCCCCATATTCAGGAATGGTTTAGCGCCAATAAATTCGGAAGCATAGGCGGCGCCTTTTTCAGCTGACGCATGCGAACAAATCAAATAACCTTTGACATCCGGATTAATCCCAATGGCAATGGCCGCAGCGGCGGTTGAGATAAAACCATCGATTAATACAGGAATGTGATTGGCCGCTCCGGCCAGCATCGCTCCCGCCATGGCACCGATTTCGAATCCGCCCACCTTTGCCAGCACATCAATGGCGTCATCTTTATCCGGTTGGTTCAGGGCAATAGCATCCCGAATTACCTGGGCTTTCACCACCTGCTTTTCTTCTGACAGGTTGGCTCCAGCACCGGTCAACTCACCGGCATCAACACCGCTAAGTGCTGAAATAATAGCCGCACTGGCGGTGGTGTTGGAGATCCCCACTTCTCCAGTACCTAAAATATTATAGCCGTTGTTAATCGCCCGTTGGGCCACATCAATGCCGACTTCCAGGGATTGAATCGCTTCTTCCCGGGTCATCGCCGGACCTTTTCGCATATTTGAGGTGGCTTTTCTGATTTTTTTATCGAGAATTTTTGATTTCGGCTCCAAATCAGCATTCATGCCCACATCACAAACAAAAATATCGGCACCTGCCTGTTTACTTAAAGCAGCCACGCCACTTTTTCCGGCCATAACCATTTGCGCCATCAAACCGGTGACTTCCTGAGGTGCCGCAGCAACGCCTTCTTCAAAGACACCATGATCAGCAGCAAAAACCAGCATCGCTTTTTTGCTGACATCCGGATACATTTCCCCGGTGATACCGGCCAACTGAACGGCGATCTCTTCCAGGCTTCCCAAACTGCCCACTGGTTTAAGCAAAAAATCGACCCGATCCTTGGCTGTTTTCATCATTTCTTCATTGAGTGGTTGGATTTTTTCCAATGTTTCATTTAACAAACTCATTCTTATCTCCTGTCAATTCGACTGTTTTTTCTCATTATATCACATCTCCCGCTTTTGAAAATTCTATTTTTGAAGTTTTTATAGTGGCAGCCGCACTTCAAACCACACCCCCTTATCCCGGTTATCCACAGCCACCTTGCCACCATGACAGATTATGATGCCTTTGACGATAGCCAGACCCAAACCAGTGCCTTTTTTATCCGACTGCGCCTTATAAAAGTACTCCCAGATCTGATTGATCTCATTTTGTGGAATCGACTTACCCACATTATAAACAGAAACAATCCACTCATTTCCCTGGGTTTCGCAACTTACTTGAATCAACCCATCGGCCGGACTGACATGTTTAATGGCATTGTTCAAAAGATTGTAAAAAACCTGCTCCATCCGTTTACGATCGATGCTAAGTTTTTGTTGGGGTTCACAGCGATTATTAAAGACGATATTTTTTTCCGGATAGGTGTTTACAAATCGCTGAACGACCGAAGCGATGACCTCACCTCCGAACACCGCTTCCTTCTTGAGCTGATAGGCACCGGACTCAATTTGGGCCAGATCCAGCAGATCGCTGGCGATACCGCTGATTTTATCGGCTTCCTTCTGAATCGTCACAAAATATTCCTGTTCTTCCTCACGATTCTCCAGAATCCCGTCTTCCAGAGCTTCGGCATAGCTTTTGATCACTGCCAGAGGGGTTTGGATCTCATGGGACACTTGGGCAGTAAAACGCTGTCGCATTTTTTCAAAGGTTCGCTCCTTATTGAGTTCTTCCTGGAGCTTTAGAATTGCCTCTTCCAGTTCATCCGAGATATGATTCAAGGTTTTACCCAACTGGCCAATCTCATCCTTCCTGGTACCCTGATATTTTTTTGTAAAATTAAGATTACCCATTTCCCGGGAAAGCTGATTTAATGAAATAATCGGTCGGGAAATACCCCGAGAGAAAAAGTAGGCGAAAAGCAACGAACAGCCGAAAATAATCATTAAAAATACCAGCAGAAAATTTTCCACAATCTCAATGACCTCATGAACCGAATAAAGGGGAATTCGGCCAATGATCTGAGCACCGTCATTGGCGACAATCTTATGAGTCAGCCACTCCACCTGATGCTCATCACTTCCCAACACGATGACAAAGCTTTCCTCATGCTGATGTGCGTTGACCTGGTTTTCGACACTGTTCTGTTGCCCAGCTCCGGCCCCATGTTCTGCACCGCTGCCAGCACCACTCCCAGATCCTGAGCCATTCCCGGATCCGCCACCAGCACCTTCGCCTGCTTCATTGCCCTCACCCTTGTGTTCGCCACCAGCGGCCAGACGTTTCGTTTCAACAACAGTCAGCCCTGAGCCTTCGCTTTGATCCATGCCATCCAATGCTTGACGCATCGCCACTATTTCGATGCTCCCATTTTCCGGCGAAACATTTCCCGAAGACGTTTCTTCTGTCACGGTTTGTTGTTTAATAATCTGAATGACAATTCCTTCTTCTTCGGCGACATCAATATACGCTTGCAGTTCCGGGGTTAACCCCCCTTGGTTGTACATTGCAGCAGCCTGACTCGTTTTGTCAATTAAAACCGCCGTTCTTTTCTCGGTATAATAGACTTCAAAATAGGAACCAAGCACATAATAGGTCAGCAAACACAAGACCAGAAAAAAAGCCCCCAGATAGAGCATCAATCGTGAAAATATCGAAGATCTCATTCCTTAAACTTGTATCCCAACCCTCTGACGGTTTGTATACATTCTCCTTTTTTATTCATTTTTTTACGCAACCGCTTAATGGTGGTATCAACTACCCGGATATCACCTTCGTAATCATAGCCCCAGACCCGATCCAGAATCTGTTCACGGGATAAGACCAACTGATGATGATTGATAAAAAAGGTCAGCACCTCAAATTCCTTCTGAGTCAGGTTAATGATTTCATCATCAATGGTCAGTTGACGTGCTTCTGCATTTAAATGCACTCCGCAGACATCGAGCTGGTTGTCGGTGGTGACGACTCCACTGCGTTTTAACAAAGCTTTGATGCGCACCATCAATTCCCGGGGACTAAAAGGTTTCGTCACATAATCATCGGCACCGACTTCAAAGCCCTGAATTTTATCATCCTCTTCCCGGCGGGCCGTCAGCATGATTACCGGAACATTATCGGTTTCTCTGATTTCGGCCAGCACCTCAAAACCGTCAAGCTTGGGCATGGTCACATCCAGAATAATGCAATCCGGTTTTTTTTCAGCCCATAAATCCAAAGCTTCTTCGCCATCGGCTGCGCCGAAGCCTTGATAGCCTTCTTTATTTAAATATTTCAAAACGATTTCCCGCAGCTTATCTTCATCTTCCGCCACCAGAATGCGAATCCCCTTCATTGCCATGCGCCTCCCATTTCTTCTTAATTTATAAAAGTTTATCCGATTACTATGACAATACTGTGTCAGTATGAACCATTTAATTATTTTTATTTTATCACATGAATTTTATTTTTGACACAGTATTGACATATAACCGTCATATAATACAAACAACAGAACACACTAAAAAAACGGAGGAATTTCAATGAAAACAAAACTTATTTTAGTCGGATCCCTGGCCTTAATGCTGGCTACCGCTGGCAGCGCTCTGGCAGCTCCAAACCACGGCGCTGGTACTGGTGCCTGCAATGGTTTGACCGAACAGCAACGGATTGAACGTCAAGCCAGCCATGATACCAATGGCGACGGCATCTGCGACAACGAAAATTGCACCCAGGACGGCACGGCCCACCAATACGGCAATGGTGATGGCACCTGTGGCGGAACCAAACCTCAGGATGGCTCCGGCATGCGTCATGGCGGCAGAACCCACTAATCAGCATCCTTAAATTTGAAAGACCCAATGAAAGTTCGCTTTCATTGGGTCTTTTTTATTTGCTTATTCTACTTCTTTATTCTTAAGCTTGGTAACGTAGGTGCGGGTTTCGGCAACAACCACACCACTTAAAGCGATTAAGGCAATCAGATTGGGCAATGCCATTAAACCATTAAAAATGTCAGCAATCGTCCAAACCGCTGAAACGGTCATAAATGGGCCGATAAAAACGGCCAGAATATATAAATAGCGATAGGTTAACACAGCCTTTATATTCCCATTTGACAAATATTCCAGGCAGCGTTCGCCGTAATAATTCCAGCCCAGAATGGTGGTAAAGGCAAAGAATACCAGACAGATCATCAGTAGAAACGAGCTGACGGCTGGGGCAAATGGCAAGCCCGCCTGAAAGGCGTTGGTGGTAACCGCCACCCCTTCCAGACCAATATTCCAGGACCCTGTTAAGACGATGGCCAGCCCGGTCATGGTACAGACCACGATGGTATCTAAAAAGGTTCCGGTCATTGAAACCAGACCCTGTCGCACCGGTTCATTGGTTTGTGCCGCAGCCGCAGCAATGGGGGCGCTACCAAGACCAGCCTCATTGGAGAAGATGCCTCGGGCAATCCCTTTTTGCATGGCGATCAGCACTGCTCCCAAGGCACCGCCGGCAACAGCCCGCAGACCAAAGGCACTGGCAACAATCTCAGTAATGGCCGCCGGGATCAATCCGGCATTGGTAACTAAAATAATAACACAGCAAATCACATAAACGACCATCATAAAGGGGACAATGATCTGGGAAACATTGGCGATCCGTTTCAGGCCCCCAATAACAACCAGTCCCACAAAAATAGTAACAATTGTTCCGGTTATCACCACACTCCAGGAATAATCCATGCCCAAAAGATTAACCGTCCATTGGTTATTGGGATCAAAAAAATTATTGGCCGCACTGGCTATCCCGTTGACCTGGGTAAAGGTTCCAATTCCCAACAGACCAACCCCAGCACCAAAAAATGCAAATATTTTTGCCAGCCAGCGCCATTTTATGCCCATCCCATTTTCGATATAGTAAAAAGGTCCGCCCAGGACATGTCCATCCGGTTCAATGACCCGATATTTAATGGCCAGAACCCCTTCGGCGAATTTGGTCGCCATCCCAAACAAGGCGGCAATCCACATCCAAAACAAGGCTCCCGGTCCTCCGGCGACAATCGCAGTGGCAACACCTACAATATTTCCGGTTCCAACGGTTGCTGAGAGGGCTGTACACAGGGCTCCAAAACTGGTTACCTCGCCTTCGCCCCCTTCTTCATTCTTCACCATGTACTTCAGCGCTTTGGGTAAATAGCGGATCTGAAGTCCGTGCAAGCGGATGGTCAAAAAAATCCCCACCGCCAGAATCAGCACAATCAATGGCACACCCCATACGAGGTCGTCAAACCATACTAAAAATTCATTAAATTGTTGAAACATTTTGTTCCTCCTTCTCTTAATTGTGAAGAGGGAGAACAACACCAATGGGTTGCTCTGTCCTTTTGCCTGAGAGATAGCCTGAAATGTTCAGTCGTTGCCAGACTGATCTTTCCAGGGGTACACCTTCGGCGCTCATCTTTGAGACTCTCCAGAGTGCTGCGATTTTACAACAGCGTTAAAATAATATCACAATTCATTTGACCGATGCAAGATTATTTTAAAAATCCACCCCATCCTGGTTTTTAAACAAAAAAGAAACGCCTCGATTTGTGACGTTTCAGGTTATCGATAAACTACCGTACCGACCAATTGTTAATCTGTTGTTCGCCGCGGAATCGGACAGGCTTTGCCGTGTCCGCTCCGATGCGTACAACATGATCTAACAATTGTCGGTACTGGGTTAGCTTTTGTACAGTCGGTAACATCTCTATTTGAGACGCTTCCCGGATATTATCACTTAAGACATCGGTACCACGGCACCCTGATAATTGCTTTCGATAAAGCTGATGACTTTTTCGCTTTGCAGTGCTTTCATCAGTGCCAACGTTTTTTCACTTTTTTCATCGCCGGCTCGAACGGCAACAATATTTGCATAGGTCTGAGCTGCCAGGGAATCTTTTTCTTCTTTGGCAATGGCATCGGTACCGGCGTTTAATCCAGCTTCAATGGCGTAATTGCCATTAATGATGGCTAAATCAACATCTGGCAGTGATCGGGCCAGCTGTGCTGCTTCCAGTTCTTTAAAGACAATGTTTTTCGGGTTTTCGATAACATCTTTTGGTGTTGCTTCCAGGCCAGCATTGGGATCAACCTTGATCAAACCAATGGTTTCCAGCAACAGCAGCGCCCGGGCTTCGTTGGTGGTATCATTGGGAATGGCAATGGTCGCACCGCTGGCAATTGCATCCAGAGTCTTAATTTTACCCGGGTATAAACCCAATGGCTCATAGTGAACCACGCCTGCACTCACCAGTTTGGTGTTGTTTTTTACATTAAAGTCTTCCAGGTAGGGGAGGTGTTGGAAAAAGTTGGCATCCAACTCTTTATTCTGTAGTGTTAAATTGGGTTGGACATAATCGGTAAATTCTTTGATTTCAAGAGTATACCCATCTTCTTTTAACACGTCGCTGGCAATCGCCAGAATTTCTGCATGGGGTGCTGGACTGGCCCCAACAACGATGGTTTTTTCATCTGTTCCCTTTGCTGAACAGCCGGTAAATAGGGCCAAACCAAGAACACTAATTAATAATACTGAACCTAATTTCTTCATGATCTTCTCCTTTTCATTTCTTTTCATATAATCCCTAGTTGATTAATATGTAATATAACACGAAGTTCCTCCGCTGTCAACCATAATCAGCTGCTGATCATCAAACGCGTTATTTTCGGCGATCCTGTTTCTGGGCAATTTTCATCCCCACTTCCTGGAACAGCTGAACAATTAAAACCAGCAGCACCACGGTAATCACCATCATCCCGGTTTCATAGCGATAGTAACCAAAACGAATGGCGATGTCCCCCAGACCGCCGCCACCAACAATCCCAGCCATCGCTGAATAGCCTAAAATAGTGGTCGTAGCAATCGCCGCCCCAATAATCAAGGAAGGTTTTGCTTCGGGGATCATCACCTTGGTCACCACTTGTATCGGGCTGGCCCCCATTGACAAAGAGGCCTCAATAATGCCATAATCCACCTCTTTAATGGACGACTCCACTAGCCGGGCAATAAACGGAGCTGCGGCAATCACCAGCGGGACAATCGTAGCCGTAGATCCGATAGTGGTTCCGGTGATCATCCGAGTCAGGGGAATCACCGCTATCAGTAAAATCAAAAACGGAATCGATCGAGTAATATTAACAACAATATTAAGCACCTGGTTGACTACCTTCATCGGCACAATCCCCTCGGAATCGCTGGTGACCAGCAAAACACCCATGGGTAATCCGATTAGATAGGCCAAGAGTGTTGAGGCCAAGGTCATATAGAGGGTTTCCAACGTTCCCTGAGCAATGAGGCCAGTCATTGAACTATCCCACATGAGCGCTCACCTCCTCAACAGTAATTTGATGTGAACGCAGATAATTAATGGCCCGGGCCGCACTCAGCTCATCCTCAGGCAATTGAATAACCATTTGTCCAAAAGCGAAGCCATCGATATTTTTCATATCAGCATGGAGAATATTCACCAGGCATTTTGTTTCCAGAACCATTTTTGCCATCACCGAGTCACTGGATGATTTTTCGTCAAATACGACCCGATAGGTGTTCTTACCCATTACTACCGAACCCTGATCGCCCTCGGAAAAAATCATTTTTTTTGCAATATCGGTTTTCGGATTCCGGAAAATGTCTTCAACTTCGCCATCTTCGGCAATCTGACTTTTATCGATGATCGCCACATGGCTGCAGATCTGCTCCACCACACTCATTTCATGGGTGATGATCACAATCGTGATCCCCAATTTATGATTAATTTCTTTTAACAGCTTAAGAATTGAATTGGTGGTCGAGGGATCCAGAGCCGAGGTGGCCTCATCACACAGCAAAATTTTGGGATTATTGGCCAACGCCCGGGCGATGGCAATCCGTTGCTTTTGACCTCCGGACAACTGCGCCGGATAGGCCTTGGCTTTATCGGGCAGGCCCACCAGTTCTAACAATTCAGCCGCTCTTTTTTTTGCCGTTTCTTTATCCACTCCGGCAATTTCCAGGGGAAAAAGAATGTTTTTCTCGGCAGTGCGTTGCATCAGCAAATTAAATTGCTGAAAAATCATGCCCACTGAATAACGCACCGTTCTTAGTTCTTTTTCAGTTATTTTCGAAATATCCTGTCCATCAATGAAAACGCTACCACTGGTGGGCTTTTCAAGAAGATTGATACAACGAACCAGGGTGCTTTTGCCAGCCCCACTCATACCAATAATCCCATAAATATCGCCCTGGTTAATGCTTAGATTGATACCATCCAAAGCCTTTACTTCGCCACTTTTGGGACGAAAGGTTTTCCCCAGATCCTTTATTTCAATGATGGGTTTCAGAGACGTCTTTTCTGTTTCGATGTTCCTTACCCTCCTACACTCAATAAATTTATTGTTTTAATGAACTTAACACCAATCAGGCATTCCCGCTTTGTTTAGCTATTTGACAACGTTTCAAACTGTCCGCCACTATCTGACAGTAATCCCATCAATCATTTTGTCTAATACACATTGCCGTTGCCGATCTTCACAATGACATAAGTCCTATTAAAAACAGTGGGTTAAAACACACCCACCGTTTATTATAGTCTCGATTTGATTTTCTTGTCAAGCCAAATAGCGCAATCCCTACCTTAAATATCGGTAATTTGTGCGCCAAAGGGAAACAATGCCAGTTTGGCAAACTTAAACCATTGCAGACCAAACGGGATTCCAATTAAGGTAATGCAATAGATAATCCCCAGAATCGCCGATGCCGCTGCCAGCCCCCAACCAAAAATCAATATCCATAAAATATTCAGGATCACCGAACCCGTTCCCATCTGTGAATAATCGACCGTTTTTCCAAATGGCCAGAATACCAACTGCGCCATTTTAAAGGCTTGCAACCCCAGAGGAATCCCAATAATCGTGATGCAGCAAAGAATTCCGGCTAAAAACCAACCAATTGCCATAATCAGGCCCCCAAAAATAATCCAGATAATATTCCCAATAATACTCATACTAGTCTCTTTTCATTTTTTATTTTATGGATGGATCCCGAGCGACTGCAGCCTTTTTAAACTCACGATTGCCAATATGACAGTACCCGCCGGGATTCTTTATTAGATACTCCTGGTGATAGCCTTCTGCTGCGCTATAGTTCTCCAGCGGCAGCACTTCGATGGCCAGCGGCACCCCATATTCCATCCTTAATGCCTGAACCGACGCTAAGATCACCGCTTCATCGGCAGGATCCGAATAGTAAATACCCGTACGATACTGAATTCCCACATCGTTCCCCTGACGATTCACGGCAACCGGATCGATGACTTCAAAATACATACTCAACAAAAATGGTAGGCTGATCACCTGATTGTCATAGGTGACCTTAACTACCTCAGCATGCCCGGTGTTGTGATGACAGACATCCTCGTAGGTGGGATTTTGGGTTTTGCCATTGGCATAACCGACCTCGGTTTTGATGACTCCCCTAATGGCTTTAAAATACATTTCCGTTCCCCAGAAACAGCCGCCAGCCAAGGTGATTTCTCTGACATTATTATTCAAATTTTCTCTTATCATATCAGTTTCCTTTCCAGATTTCCATAATTTTTTCGACCGTGATCACTTGCTGTTCAGCCTGGGTGATCGATGCTGTACCATCGCCAGCCTGCAATCCATAATTGCCAAAGCCACTGTGATTGCCCCCAGCAATTTCATAATAGCTGGCTTCCCGCGGCATCTTATCCCGGCCTTTAGCCAGACCCTGCTGATCAATAATCTGATCGGCACTGCCATAGAGACTTAGTACCGGATGACTGCTTTGAGTCAGCGATTCATTGGGATATGCACCTAAGAGCACCAACCCGGATACCTGATCTTCATGTTCAGCCAGATAGTCCGAGGCCATCGCCCCACCCAGGGAGTGCCCAACCATCACCCAATTCTCAATTTCCGGTATGGTTTCCATTACCGCATCAGCTCCATTTATATTAAACACCGCCAGATTAAAGGGCATGCCGACAATCACTGCCGGATAGCCTTGTTCTGCTAGTGCCCGTACTAACGGAGCATAGGCGATGTCTTCCACCTTCCCGCCGGGATAAAAAATAAAGCCTGTTTCATTTTGACCTGCTGTTGGCATAAATATCGTCAGATTACCTTCCTCTCGAACATTCACCTGATCACTTGAAATCAGGGCATCATGAGCCGTTTGATCGGCATGATAGTAATCCCCCAAATACGTCAATATCCCAATAACCAAAGCTACCAATACGATTCCAAGTATTTTTACAATTTTTTTTGCGGTTTTTCTTTCTTTCATCGCTGCTCCTTAGTGATGTGGGCTGTTGCTTCTGATCTCACTTTTATACCCCAACCCATTATAAAACAACCATTTCGTCATTTTAATTTTTCAAAAAATAAAAAAACCGCAATCGCTGCGGTTCTGTTTTTTAAATGGTGACCCATGGGCGACTTGAACGCCCGACACCCTGATTAAAAGTCAGATGCTCTACCAACTGAGCTAATGGGTCAGATAGATTAATTAATATTTATTTGTCTTAAAACGACTGAGTTAATGGGTCAGATGCTGTTTTTCTTTTCTCTGCTTAATAAAAATGGCAGGGGTAGCAGGACTCGAACCTACGAAATGCCAGAATCAAAATCTGGTGCCTTACCAACTTGGCTATACCCCTATAAAAATAATAACGATATAAAAAAATGGGGTGGATAATGGGACTCGAACCCACAACATCCAGAACCACAATCTGGCGCTCTAACCGATTGAACTATACCCACCACGATATAAAAACAAACTAAAAAATGGTGCGCCTGAAGGGATTCGAACCCCTGGCACACGGCTTAGAAGGCCGTTGCTCTATCCTACTGAGCTACAGGCGCTCAATCCTTTTCGCAAAAATGGAGCGGGTGAAGGGAATCGAACCCTCGCGACTGGCTTGGAAGGCCAGGGCTCTACCACTGAGCTACACCCGCATTGCCTCTCTTAGAGACAAGTGTTAGTATACTTGAAATAGGCAGTGTTGTCAACTCTTTTTTAATTATTTTTTGTTTTTATGGGCGCTCAAAACTCGGTCAGTCTGAACCGAAACAAGGCTTAGACTATTTTAATTCCAACACCTTTTTTGAAGATATAGGCCGCAATCAAAAATGAACTGATCAGCAATCCCATTGTCAAAAGAACGTGTATCACAATATTGCCCTCGCAGACGCCGATATAGGCGTATCGGGAAACATTAACCAACGGAAAGATCGGATTGAGATAAATTAAATTGGCCAAAAATCCTGGCAGTTTAGAAACCTCAAAAAAGACCCCTCCTAAATAGGTAAGTGGCGTGATAATAATTGCCAGAGCAAAATTCATTTTTTCAAAATTATCTAAAACAAGACCGGCAATTAAACCCACCGAAGCAAACACAAAGGACGTTGCCGTCAGTGAGAGAACAAAAAAGATTGGATATGCAACTTCATAGCCCACGAAAAATATCGTCGCCACATAAGTCAAAATGCCAACCAGCACCCCGCGAAACATTCCACCAAAGACAAAAGCCAGAATTTTTTCTGCCAGTGAGATGGGATAGCTGTTTAGATCCTGAATGGTGTTTTGAAATTTCTGTGAGATCATTGAAAAAGCGGGATTTTGAAAGGCCGCAAAAATTGCTCCCATCGTCGCTAAACCGGGAACCAGAAAATTGAGATAGCTAATTCCATCAATCCCGACTTCTCTGGTTTGCAACATTCCCCCGAAGATCAGCATATATAATATATTCGAAATCAGTGGCGCCAGTACTGTCTGTACCGGAACCTTCATAAACCGATGGATTTCTTTATTTAAGAGGGTTGCAAATCCAACTCTGTTATAAAAAACTCTACTTTTCATTTGCTCTCCTAATGTTTAATGATATTTAAATAAATATCTTCCAGTTTTGGTCTTTCGACCACCAGATTGGTGAATTCCAAGTTTTTCTCCGATAGTTGCCTAAAGACTTTGGACAAGTCTTTTTTTGAGGCTTTCAGCTGCAGCCTGGTTTTATCTTCAATATGCGGATGATAGTCACTTAAAAAATCAAAGTCAGCCAGATTAAGTGCCTGATCAAAGTGAACCTCGATGATTGACTCCCGGGAAAAGGCATCCATCAGTTCTTCTTTGGGTTCATCAGCAATAATTTTCCCGCCATCAATAATCACAATCCGCTTGCACAGCTTTTCAGCTTCTTCAATATAGTGGGTGGTCAGGATGATCGTGGTTCCGGACTGATGCAGCTTAACCAGAAAATCATATAAGGTATGGCGCATTTCAATATCAACACCCGCTGTTGGCTCATCGAGAATCAGGATTTTGGGCTTATGAACCAGCGCCTTGGCAATCAGAAACCGTCTGCGCATTCCCCCGGACAGATCCCGAATGCGGGCACTACGTTTTTCGGTTAAGTACAAGGCCTCCAGAACTTCATCGATATAGGCCTTGTTGTTTTTGATCCCAAAGTAACCGGATTGTTTTTTTAAGGCTTCATCAACAGTAAATACAAAATCATAGCCCGTATCCTGGGGGACGATGCCGATAATTTTTTTTGTTTCCAGTTCCTTCTTATCAAGATCGTAACCACCGATGCTGACACTCCCCTGGGTCTTTTTCACATTACCGGCCAGGATATTGATCAAGGTGCTTTTACCCGCCCCATTTTGTCCCAGCAGGGCGGTGAATTCCCCTTCAGCAATTTCTAAATTGATGTTTTTTAAAGCCTCTTTTTTTCCCTTTTGATAGGTCATTGATACATCTCTTACACTGAGCATCGCTTGCCTCCTTTTCCCTGCTACAATCAATCATTCCAAAGCGGGATGATTTTTGCCTCGATTTCCCCTTTTTCTATGGTAATCAGCCCATAGCTTGCGGGATCATCCAAGCGGGGTGCCCCTACCGAACCGGGGTTCATCAGCAACACCTGGCCATCATCTTCAATGTAAGCGTGGTGGGTATGTCCATAGAGAATCACTTGCGCACTCTTTTCCAACCCGGCATAGTAAAGATGATGCAGATCATTCTTGACCCCGTGTTTATGACCATGACAGGCAAACACTCTAAACCCACCTAATGTGGTTTCCAGTGACATACTACCCTGATCAGCAAACGAGTCCAAGTTGCCCTTTAAGATGTGAACGGGGGCGTTCGTGATCGTTCGCAGATACAGCGCATCTTCCACATAATCCCCCAAATGGATAATCACATCCACCGGACCCATTTCCTCAACAGCCTGTTTTACAGCTTTCAGATTGCCGTGGCTATCGCTCATTACGCCAATTTTCATTTTATCCCCCATCCCTTAGTCTTTTCGTACAAATAAAAATCCCCATTGCCCGTTTTTTATCGTGCCTGATTCAGCAGTTCCCGGGCCTTTTGAATGGCAAGGGCACGATGACTGAGGCGGTTTTTTTCTTCCTTGCTCATGTCACCGTAGCAACGTCCGGATGCTTCATGAATGAACAGCGGATCATAGCCAAATCCCCCGCTGCCGCAATAGTCACTGGCAATTTTTCCCCGAACCAGTCCTTCACAGGTCAACTCCCGACCATCCGGCAAAATCATCGCAATGGCCGTAATAAAGGCAGCGCCCCGCTGCCCTTCCGGAACATTGGCCATTTCTTTTAAAAGCTTCTTATTATTGTCGCCATAACTGACATTGTCGCCAGCATAACGGGCCGAATAGATTCCCGGAGCCCCACCAAGGCAATCGACTGACAAACCGGAGTCGTCTCCCATAATGATCAGATCTTTGCCCTGGACATAGGGCTGCAAGGCCCGTACCTTGATCAGCGCATTCGCTTCAAAGGTCCGGCCATCTTCAATAATATCCAGATCAATATCTAAATCCTTCATCGTCATGACTTCAAAATCATCGCCCAGCATTGCTTTCAACTCATTGGCCTTATCCTGATTTCCAGTCGCTAACAGTATCGTTCTCATGATTATTTACCCGTTAATCCTGTAATGTATCTTTCTGGAAAGCGATAATTTCTTTGATACTCGCTTCGCCCAGTTCTAATAGTTTTTGCAGTTCTTCCTTTTTAAAGGGCCGTTCTTCACCGGTGCCCTGTATTTCGATGATTTCACCCGCTTCAGTCATCACCATATTCATATCGACCTCGGCATGTGAATCTTCTTCATAACACAGATCAACAATGGCTTCGCCCTGATAAATTCCGACACTGGTGGCCGCGACATAATTGGTAATCGGCATTTCGGCAATTTTTCCGGCTTCGATCAACCCTGACAAGGCATCATGAAGAGCCAGAAATGAGCCGGTAATTGCTGCCGTTCGAGTTCCGCCGTCGGCCTGGATCACATCACAGTCGATCCAGATGGTTCGTTCCCCGAGCATCGTCTGATCGATGACGGATCGCAGACTCCGCCCGATTAAGCGCTGAATTTCCATGGTTCGGCCATCGATTTTGCCCCGATTCCGATCCCGGCTTTTTCGATTGTTGGTTGATGCCGGAATCATTTCATACTCGGCGGTGACCCAGCCTTTCTTCTGGCCTTTTAAAAATGGCGGCACCTTGTCTTCAACCATCGCAGTGCATATGACCTTGGTATCGCCGACTTCAATCAGCACTGATCCCTGGGCATTTTTTATAAAGTGTCGGGTGACTCTGATTGGTCTTAATTCGTGGGCTTCCCGACCATCAATTCGTTGGTTGATCGCTTCTGTTGCTTTTATTTCTTCACTATTTTCCATATCTTACCTTTTTCTGTTTCTTATTTTTTAAGGGATTACTGCAACGATGCAATAATCCCTTAGTTAAAAATTCTTGTTCTTTAATACTATTCGGTGTTACCGCATCCTAAGCCAGATGTTTGGCAACGACCGCTCGAATAATTTCGTTGGCAACCTGGGCATTGGCTTTTCCTTTGGTGGCCTTCATCACCTGTCCGGTTAAAAAGCCGTACGCCTTTTCGTTACCAGCCCCGATATCTTCGACCGATTTGGGATTATCCGCAACAATTTTTTCAATGATGGCTTCCAGCTCGCCGGTATCACTCATCTGTGCCAGTCCCTGTTCTTTGACGATATCTCCAGCATTTTTACCGGAAATAAACATTTCTTTTAAAACTTCTTTACCGCTGGTTCCGCTGATGACCTTATCCTTAACCAGTTTCAAAAGTTCCACCAGTTGCGCCGGAGTAATGGTGATAGTTTCCATGCTTTGTTCATTTTCTTTTAAAAGCGGCGGAATTTCCACCATCATCCAGTTGGAAATCTGTTTGGGTTCGTTATATAGCGCCACTGCTTCTTCAAAGAAGCGGGCGGTGACCCCAGTAGTCGTCAATACCCCGGCATCGTATTCCGGCAGTTTGTATTCATCTACATAACGCTTCTTTTTAGCTTCTGGCAATTCCGGCAGTTCACTTTTAATTTTTTCGATATATGACGGTTCCAGCACAATCGGTACCAGATCCGGTTCCGGAAAATAGCGATAATCGTGGGCTTCTTCCTTGCTTCGAAGCGATGAGGAAACCCCTTTGGCATCATCCCATTTACGGGTTTCCTGAATGATTTCTCGACCTTTTTTAAGTTCGATGATCTGGCGTTTGCTTTCATATTGAACCGCTCGAATCAACGCCCGGAAAGAGTTCAGATTTTTCATTTCGGTTCGGGTTCCCAACACTTCGGAGCCTTTTTCCCGAATTGACAAATTCACGTCAAAACGCATCGAGCCCTGTTCCATCTTACAGTCAGAAACGCCGGTATATTCCAGAATATTCCGAACCTTTTCGGCAAAGGCCCGGGCTTCCTCGGCACTGCGCAAATCCGGCTCGGTGACGATCTCAATCAGTGGGACGCCACAGCGATTGACATCCAACAGGGTTCCATCGGCCGATTCGTGCAGCAGCTTACCGGCATCTTCTTCGATATGGATGCGGGTAATGCCGATATCTTTTTTAACCCCGTCTACCTCAATGCCGACTGCACCACCGGTACAGATCGGTAAATCAAATTGCGAGGTTTGATAGGCTTTGGGCAAATCCGGATAGAAATAGTTTTTTCGGTCCATCTTGCTGAAATGAGCAATTTCGCAATTAAGCGCCAGACCGGCCCGGGTCGCATATTCGACCACTTTTTCATTGAGTACCGGCAAGACGCCCGGCATCCCCAAACACACCGGACAGGTATGGGTATTTTCATCCTGGCCAAACTCGGTTGGACACGAACAGAATATCTTTGTTTTTGTGCCCAACTCCACATGGATTTCCATTCCAATGACAATTTCATATTCCATGATTTAGACCTCCGTTCCCAATGGTGCTTTTAAATTCGTCAGACCGGATTCCTGCTCAAAGGCCCATGCGGCTTTTAACAGCGTCTCTTCGCTTAAAATCGGCCCCAACAGCTGCATCCCAATCGGCATCCCGTTATTGTCCAGGCCACAGGGAATTGAAACCCCGGGAATCCCGGCAATATTAACCGGTACGGTGTAAATATCGGTCAGATACATCTCCAATGGGTTGCTGGTTTTTTCGCCAATCCCAAAGGCCGTGGTCGGAGCAGTTGGCGTCAGCAATACATCACAGCCGCCAAAGACCTGATCAAAGTCGGCTTTGATGATGGTTCGCACCTGCATAGCTTTTTTATAATAGGCATCATAATAACCAGAACTGAGGGCATAGGTACCCAGCATGATCCGACGTTTTACCTCATCACCAAAGCCCTGGCTTCGGGTTTTTTTGTAAAGATCAACCAAATCGCTGTATTCTTCGGCCCGGAAACCATAACGGATACCGTCATAACGAGCCAGGTTGGAGCTGGCTTCAGCCGAGGAAATCATATAGTAGGCGGACAAGGCATAGTCCAGATGCTGAAAAGACACATCGACAATTTCGGCCCCCAGGGTTTTATAGATGGCAATGGCCTCTTCCAGACTTTTGCGGACTTCCGGTTGCAGACCTTCGCCGAAAAATTCTTTGGCCACGCCAATTTTTAGCCCCTTAACCCCTTGTTTGAGGTTTTGGGTATAATCGATTTTTCCCAGATTGAGAGAGGTGGAATCCTTGGCATCATGACCAACAATGGCGTTCAGCACCAGAGCGCAGTCTTCGACATCCTTGGTGAACGGTCCAATCTGATCCAGTGATGAGGCAAAGGCTACCAAACCATAACGGGAGACCAGACCATAGGTTGGTTTCATCCCCACTACTCCGCAAAAAGCTGCCGGCTGACGGATCGATCCACCGGTGTCTGATCCCAATGTGTAAAAGGCTGTGTCGGCTGCCACGGCAACGGCTGATCCGCCGCTGGAACCGCCAGGCACCTTGTTTAAATCCCAGGGATTACGGGTCTTTTTGTAAGCTGAGTTTTCGGTGGAAGAACCCATGGCAAACTCATCCATATTGGTTTTTCCAAGCAAAATCCCCCCCGCTTCGCTAAGCCGGTCGTAAACCTCGGCATTATAAGGCGGATTGAAGTTATACAGCATTTTTGACGCACAGGTAGTTAAGATCCCTTTGGTGCACATATTGTCTTTGAGTCCGTAAGGAATCCCTTCCAGCGGGGTTCTTTGGGCTCGCACGGACAGCTCGGCATCCAACCCCCGAGCCATTTCCAATGCTACTTCGGTCTGGAGACTGAGATAGGCATCAGTGCTTTTTTCAACGGCGTTAATGCGGTTAACCACCGCCTGGGTTACCTCCGTAACCGTCACTTCTTTTTTATCCAGAAGGTCATTTATTTCATGTATGGTTTTTTGATATAATTCCATTATTGCCTCCTATTCCATAACCCGGGGAACCTTAAAGCACCCGGCTTCGCTTTCCGGCGCATTGGCCAACGCATCTTCATTGCTCAGACAGGACTTGATTTCGTCCTCCCGAAACACATTCTGGACGGCCAACACATGTTCAGTGGCTTTAATTTGGGATGTGTCGAGTCCGCTGAGGGTTTCGGCATAATCCAGCACGGCTCCCAGTTGGTCGGCCAGAGCGGTCACTTCATCCTCGGAAAATTCCAAACGGGCAAGATTGGCCACGTAGGTGACATCTTCTCGTATTAAACTCATAGTTCTTATCCTTTCTTTGCTGCTGACTTTCGATCTTATTCTTTTGGTCACTGTTTACGCACTTTATTTACTATAAATGCACTGATTTGCTATGTTAACAGCCAAAGCTGTCAGTCTGATTCTAAAAATCACCCTTCATTATAGATCAAACCCACCACCTGTGACAAGAGCTAAAAACGCATCTTCATCAATTATTGCAATTCCCAACTCCTGTGCTTTGGTGTATTTTGACCCGGATTTTTCTCCGGATAGAAGAAAGTCGGTTTTTTTGCTGACGCTGCCAGCGACCTTGCCACCGTTTGCTTCGATCAGGGCTTTGGCCTCCCGGCGGTCGAGGGTGGGCAGGGTGCCGGTGAGTACAAAGGTCTTGCCAACCAGGGTCTGGGACTCCTTATCGGTTTCTTGAACCATATTGATTCCCGCCGCTGAAAGCCCGCTGATAATTTCAAGATTGGTGGGGGTCTGAAAAAAATCGACGATTTCGGTAGCCATTTTTTCGCCAATTTCAAAAATCGCTTTGAGATCGTCTGCCTGGGCCAGGATCAAACTGTCCATTGTCTTAAAATGCTCTGCTAGAATTTTCGCCCCTCTGGCACCCACCAGGGGAATCCCCAACCCAAAAATCAGTCGTGAAAGATCCCGTTTTTTAGAGGCTTCAATTCCGGCCAGAAGATTATCAACTGATTTTTCACCCAGCTTTTCCAGGGTGACCAGCTGCGCTCTCTTGTGATCGAGATGATAGATATCGACCGGGTTACTCACCAGCTGCTCGTCCATCAACAATCGCAGCACTCCCGGCCCCAATCCTTCGATATTCATCGCATCCCGGGAGGTAAAATGCACCAGTTTGCGAAACACCTGGGCCGGACACGCCATGTTCAGGCATCGGGTCACCGCTTCTCCGTCAATTCGGAAGGTCGGTTCGTCACATACCGGACAGCGTTTTGGCATTTGAAAAACCACCTCGTTGCCCGATCGCTTTTCAAACACCACATGATCCACTTCCGGAATTACATCACCGGCTTTCTGGATCACCACATGATCGCCAATGCGAATATCTTTATTACGGATATTGTCTTCATTATGGAGGGTGGCCCGAGCAATCACCGACCCGGCCAATGATACCGGCCTAAGTTCGGCCACCGGGGTCAGGGCGCCGGTACGGCCCACCTGAACGGTGATGGCATCGACGGTGGTAAGTGCCTGATCCGGGGCAAATTTATAGGCCATCGCCCAACGGGGGCTCTTTGAAGTGTTACCCAACTGCTCCCGATAGGCTAATTGATCCACTTTTATCACCAAACCATCAATCTCAAAGGGTAACTCTCGTCGTTCCACTTCCATCTCGCTACAATAGTCAATAATCGCTTCGATATCGCTAAAGGTTTTAACCGCACTGGTTTTAAAACCCAGCTTTTTTAAATAGTTCAACGTCTCCTGATGCGTTTTGGGTTCAAACCCTGCCGCCGCTTCCAGATTAAAGATAAAAATATCCAGCGGCCGAGAGGCTGTTAGCCTGGGATCCAGTTGCCGCAATGAACCGGCGGCGGCATTTCTGGGGTTGGCAAAAGGGCTTTCCGCTTCAGCCAGGCGCCGCTGATTCAGCTTTTCAAAATCTGCCTTGCACATAAACACCTCACCCCGGACTTCCAGGGTTATCGGTTCCAAAAGACGCAGCGGAACCGACCGGATCGTTTTGAGGTTGGTAGTGACATTCTCTCCTTCCACCCCATCGCCCCGGGTGGCCCCCTGGACAAACAGACCCTTTTCATAATTGAGCACAACCGTTAACCCATCAAACTTGTATTCCACCACATAGGTGGCTTCGGGACAGGTTTGCCGCACCCGGCGGTCGAAATCCCGGAGATCTGCCGCATCAAAAGCATTGCTGAGACTCAGCTTGGGACGACTATAAACCACCTTCTCGAAGCCCTCAGAAGGACTGCCACCAACCCGCTGGGTCGGGGAATCCGGCGTAATCAACTCTGGGTTTTGGGTTTCTAAGTCAATCAGTTCTTTAATCAGCTGATCATAGTCATAGTCTGAAATCAGGGGGGTATCATCAAGATAGTAGGCCCGGTTATGAGCTTCAATTTCTTTCTTTAAGTCTTCAATTCGGGTTTTACTCATACGCATTTCCTATCCTTAACTGCTTATTAACTATGCTTTTTCCACAAAGGTCGGATCCATTTTTTTGATCCCGACCCCCGGAAAGGCTACCGAAATCATGTTGCTTTTTACCTCAACCACAGTGCCAATGCCAAATTTTTTATGCTTAACCTTATCGGTCAGTCCAAAATTATTTTCTGAGGGGCTGTTGTTCAGGTTAACGGCATTGGCATTATTTCTGCGAATCGCCACCTTCGACTGGGTCACCCGTTCGGAAAAGGTCTTATTTTTCTTCATTTCAATGTCAATCTCCGGCTTGCGCTCGTAACGCTGTTTATTCTCCACACACACCGCATCCGGCATTTCTTTTAAAAACCGGGACGGGGTTTGCAATTGACGGCGACCATAGAGGGTTCTTTCGGCGGCCCAGGAAATATAGAGCCGTTTCATGGCCCGGGTAATACCCACATAACAGATGCGCCGTTCTTCTTCAATATCCTCCGGGGAATCCATCGCTCGACCATGGGGAAAAATCCCCTCTTCGAGGCCGGGGATAAAGACAATCGGAAATTCCAGACCCTTGGCGTTATGCAAAGTCATCAGCAACACCTTGCCCTGATCGCCATCGTATTTATCGGTTTCTGACGATAAGGCCACCGTTTCCAGATAGGCGCTGAGGCTTTGGTCATCACTGTTTTTCTCAAAGTCGGTGGCTGAGGAGACCAGTTCCTGAAGATTTTCCAGTCGACTTTCACCCTTATCCATTTTTCCGGTTTCCAGCATTTCCAGATAACCGGTTTTTTCAATCACTGCTGCGATCAGCTCACTTAAGCTGGCCGTCTCCTGGATCGCTGCCAGTTCTTTCATCAGTTCACTGAAGGCCCGAACCTTATTTTTGACACTGGGGCTCAGCTCTGGAATTTCTTCAACGTGATGGAAGGCCTGCATCAGGCTGAAGCTTTTAAAATTGGCATATTCGGCAATCTTTTCAATGGTTGCCGAACCGATCCCCCGCTTCGGCACATTGACAATCCGCATAAAGCCCATATTGTCTTTGGGATTGCTAAGGACATTTAAATAAGCAATAATGTCCTTGATTTCGGTTCGGGAGTAGAATCCGGTTCCGCCGATTAGCTGATAGGGTAGACCGGCCCGCATCAGGGCTTCTTCAAACAGCCGGGACTGGGCATTGGTTCGATAAAGGATGGCAAAATCGCCATAGATACCCTGGCCTTTATTGATCGTGTCATTAATCTCATCCACAATAAACCGGGCTTCATCATAACCCTGGTTAAAAGAGGCAATCATAATTTTTTCATCGCCGTCATTATTGGTCCACAGCGCCTTTTCCTTGCGACCGGTGTTTCTGGCGATGACACTGTTGGCACAATCCAGGATGGTTTGGGTGGAGCGGTAGTTTTCTTCCAGTTTAACTACCCGGGCACTGGCATAGTCTTTTTCAAAGTCCAGAATATTATTGATATCTGCGCCCCGCCAGCCATAAATACTCTGGTCATCATCGCCGCAGACGCAAATATTTTTATATTTGGCGGCCAGCATATTGACCAACTCGTATTGGCTGTGATTGGTATCCTGATATTCATCAACCATGATGTATTTAAAGCGATTCTGGTATTGTTCCAGAATTTCGGGAAAGCCTTTAAATAATACCAGGGTATTGTAGATCAGATCATCAAAGTCCATCGCATTGTTGGCTTTGAGGCTTTCCTGGTAGCGTTTATAATAAACAGCAACCTTTTCTTTTCTGAAATCTCCAGAATTTTCTTTCAAATAGGCGTCAGGACTGACAAAATTATTCTTGGCAGTGGAGATTTCACCACTTAAAAACTGATTGGTAAAATATTTGTCGTTGAGACCCAATTCTTTAATCAGGCTCTTGTACAATCGTTTCTGATCGTCCATATCATAAATAACAAAATTATCATCATAACCCAGCCATTGGGCATGACTTCGCATGATCCGGGCGCACATGGCATGGAAGGTCGACATCCAGATCCGTTTACTGTCCTCTATATTCATTTTGGCAATCCGTTCCCGCATTTCACCGGCGGCTTTATTGGTAAAGGTGATCGCCAGAATCTGCGACGGCCATGCCTGTCCGGTTTCAATAATGTGGGCAATGCGATGGATAATGGTTCGTGTTTTTCCCGATCCGGCCCCAGCCAGTATTAATAGCGGCCCATCGATGGTTTCTGCTGCTTCTCTCTGTCGAGCGTTTAACCCGTCTAATAAACTCATGTATTCTCCTAAATATTTATTTCACCGGTAGGTAAGAAAGCTCTGCTGCCTTGGTTGGGCCTTAACAAGTTTTCCAATTACCGCATTTGTTTCCTTATTAAAATTTCTTTTCCCCATAATAAATGCTGGTAAGGACCTTATCCATTTGTTCAGCATCCATCTTCACGGGATTCCGCTGAGTGGAGCCCAGCAGTGAATTTTTCAATAACTCCTCGTAGTGAGCTTTAAAGTGTTCTTCCGGGATTCCCGCGGCCTGAAGCGAATCAGGGATACCAAAGCTTTGATTTAGCGCTTTGATTTCGTCAATGATGTTTTTGCCGATTAACCGGGATAACTTCTCCAGATCCTCAGCTACCTGGCGATCCCGCTGATTATATTCCAACACAAAGGGCAGGGCAATGGCATTGAGGAGCCCGTGACTGGTTCCAAAACGGCCCCCAAAGGCATGGGCAATCCCATGATCCATTCCCAATCCGGCATTCTGAAAAGCAAACCCGGCCAGACAGGAAAAATTATGGACATGCTGGCGGCTTTCGATGTCCCCATTTTCAAAAGACGGACGCAGGTGCCCAAGCAGCCCCTCCACCGCCCCTCTGGCCATGATTTTGGTAAAGTCATCGGCATTCTTATTAATATAGGCTTCCAGACCATGGGTCAGGGCATCCATCCCGGATTCCACCATCACACTGTTCGGCATTGACAGTGCCAGCTCCCCATCCAGAATCGCCAGATCGGGAATAAAGGCCTTGGTCTTTAGCCCGATTTTGATATTCTCTTCCGGGAAGGTAATCACCGCTGCCCGGGTGACTTCCGAGGCCGTCCCCGAGGTCGTGGGGATGGCGACCAGTTTAATCCGCTCCCGTTTTTCCGGTGCCTGGCCATTTTTGATTGCCTCAATCGTTAATCCCGGGTATTCGCACATCAGCGTCATCACCTTGGCCGCATCCATAACCGATCCGCCACCAATGGCAATGACCACATCCGGATCGAAATCTTTCATCTTAATCAAGCCAGCTTCCACATCAGAAACACTAGGATTCGCTCCGATCCCACTCAGGATATCATAAGCCTTAGCGCTCTCTTTTAAAAGGCCTTCGGCCCGTTTGATTGTTCCATTTCTGAACAAGGCAGACTTTCCGGTTACTAAAAAGAACCGCTGTCCATCGATCTTTTTTATGGCATCCAGTGTTCCTGGCCCGGTGATAATCTCATCGCCGCAAAATTTTAAACTGCTCATTTTTTCTCTACCCCCTTATCAAAATTCAAAATAATCCTGGTTCCTTTTTTTTCTTCACTTTCGATTATCATGCCAGCATGGTGCTCGTCCACAATCCAATTGGCAATCGATAACCCCAGACCGGTGCCCCCCTCCGTTCGGGAACGGGCTTTGTCGACCCGATAAAACCGTTGGGTTACTTTGCTGATCTCGTCTTTGGGAATCCCGATCCCCTGATCAATAACTTCCACCGCAACGCCCTGGAGGGTCTGCTTTCCGATGATCCGAATAATGGTATTTTCACCGCTGTATTTGATGGCATTATCCAACAAAATCACCAGCAACTGGGTAATCTGTTTTTCATCCCCGGTGATAATCAGATCATCCTCCAGCTTATTGATCAAAGCAATTCCCTTTTTCCCGGCTATGGGCGCCATTTTTTCGCAAACCACCTTGATTGCATAAGTTAAATCCACCGGCTCCTGCTGTACCACCATGTCCCCGGAATCGGCCCGGGCCAGAAACATCAAATCTTCTACGATGTGCTGCATCCACTGGATTTCATCATAGGCGTTATTGATCCAGGTCAGCTGGCTTTCCACACTTTCATCGGTGCTGGCCTTAACCACTTCCAGATTTGTCTGAATCACCGCAATTGGGGTCCGCAGCTCATGGGAAGCATCCGCTAAAAATTCCTGCTGTCGTTCAACACTCTTTTTTATCGGAATCAGGGATCGGCCAGACAAAAAATAACCACCTAAAAAGGATAGTGATGCCCCAATCAGGATTGTAAATCCCACCATTTCCTGAGCATTTCCCAATAGCGACCGTTCCGATGCCATATTTTTCATCGCCTGAACAATTTTTAATTCGCCATTTTTATTGACTACCGCATAGGTGCAAATTTTATAGTCTTTGTCACCCTGTTTATAATTGCTGATCAGATATTTTTCTTTGTTACCAGCAAAATAATGTTTCGATATCTCCACCAGTTTGGCCTCTTCAAGCGGCAGCGAATAAGACTGATCCAGAACGCCAAACTGTTGGTCAAAAATTACATAAGCGATATTATTCTGGACGAGACTGCGGGTATATTCAAAATAACCCTGCTTTTCTTCCTCGGTAACTGCTTCTCCTGCTTCCTGCCGTTCCAGATATTCAATTTCATTGGCCAGTTGGGAACAATATATTTTAAGATTGTTATTGACATTTGTCTCCACATCCATACTCAAAACGACATACAGAAAAATGGAAATAAATAATAGGAGTCCGATCAGGACTCCTGTATTCATCAGGGTAAGGTTGATCCGAAGCTTGTTAAGACTTAACATTCTCCTTCTCCTTTAAAACATAACCCAAGCCCCGAATGGTTTTGATATAAGCCTTAGAGTTATCCAGCTTTTTTCGCAGATAGTGGACATAAATCTCCACACTGTTTTCCATCGCCATGCTCTCAATTCCCCAGATTCGGTCCAGAATCTGCTCTTTGGAGATGGTCATGCCGGGATTTCGGATAAACATTTCCAGTAATTGGGCTTCCTTGGCAGTGAGTCGGTTTAAGACTTCATCGACATACAGTTCCCCGGAATTAATGTTCAGCGAAATATTTGAAAAGTGGATCACATTGTCCTGATAAACCTCCCAGGGTCGTCGGCCCAAAGCCCTTACCCGGGCAATTAACTCTTCCGTAACGAAGGGTTTAACCAGGTAATCATCGGCGCCCATATTCAGTCCATTCACCTTATCCTTGGTATCGTCTTTAGCGGTCAATAAAAGAATCGGAACATTTTTGCCCGCCTCCCGGATCGAACGCAAAATTTCCAGACCGGTCATTCCCGGCAGCATAATATCCAGAATAATCACATCATAGACATCGTTCTCGCTGAGCAGCTTCCCTTCAATCCCATCATTGACAACATCAACCAGGATTTTGTTTTTCTCAAATATCTTTCCTAATGCCGCCGCCAGAGGTTTTTCATCCTCAACTAAAAGAACTCGCATGATTTTTCTCCTTATAGATTGCTCTCGTTCTTCTTCTCCGGGAACACCTCTTCTAACAGTTCGTCCATCGGCAAAATATCCCCAGCTAACTGGGGTTCTTCAATAACCCGGCGACATTCCAGGAAAATCCGTACGGCCCCCTCATAGTTCTCCAGAAAATTATCTGCTTGCAGGATCTCCCGATCCATCAGATGGTAGATAAACAATCCCATAAAATAAACCTTATCCGGCTCGATATTTTTAAGATTTACGTATTTAAAAAAGGCTGACAGGGCATTATCATCCTTATCCAGAATTTCTCCAGCGATTCGCACCCACTCTTGAGACAATGTCTCGGTAACAGCCTCCTTGAAGGCCACCCAAAGGATTGCCCGGGCCACTGAATCTTCAACAATATTGAGTGAACTTTGAACAGCTTCCGCCCCCCGGTTAAAGGCTTCGATGATTTTGGGCGCGTAGGTAATCTGTCCCAGGGTGTAATTTTTTCTCAGACCGGCATCCGTATCAATAAGTTTATTGAGTAGAATATCATCCTTTTTCAGCTCGTTTTGAATGACATACCACTCATCATAGATGCAGTAGGGAAGAAATCCAAAATCATTGAAAATATGGTTGATAATCCGCTGTACCTGCAGATACTTCTCCCGTTTGCGCTGTACTTCTTTCTGTTTTTTAAGAAAGGTCTCCATCTGATAATAGAGGTTATGGCGTTCAAAAAAACGTTCCATCTGGGTGATGGTTTCCGGTTCGTCGCTGTAAAAGATCAGTTCATCCAGTTCACGCTGTTCTTCCCCGAGACTGCGGCCATTATTCATAATCAGTTGCAAATATTGCTTATTTTCATAAGTCACCCGGTTACAGGGATGATAGAGGGGATTGGGGAAGGTTTCCGTGTAAATGAAAAACACCTGCCGGCTACGTCGGAAATAAATAATATAACCCTTGGTGGTGAAAAAACCCCAGCCTTTGTCACTTGGTTTATTGCCGTGTTTGATATTAAAGCCTTCGGCATACAGACAGTTCTTCAACAGATAGGTGACAATCTTTTCGTTATTGTCGATCCCCATATTTCGCAGGTTCTGTCGATAGTAAGCCCATAGCAACTCAATGGCGGTACCTTTAGGATCAAACAGCGCTTCCATCGAGAACATTTTTTGACTTTTTAGATTTTTGACGATACACAAAAGCAAACAATCCAAATGGATTGCCTCAATGAATTCGCCGGGTTTTATTTTTTCCAGATCCTCCACAACCCGGTCATTAAAATACTCCAGACTGTCTTTTTTCAGCTTATCCTGAAGCTTACTGGTCTTCTGGTTAAAACGATCAATGGCGTTAGCCACGGAAAACAATACACTTTCGGAAACAAGGGTCAAAACGACCTTTTTCTTCCGATCCCAGGGGTAGAAAACATTTTTGAGAATCACTTCATTGATAATTTCCGAAGATTGCACCTGATAATCCACCAATAAATCACTGGGGATCGAAATATAGATCAGCTTGGGGTTGTCAAGCGTATCAATGATCAGACCCCGACGGCTTAAAAAGACGTTTGCCTTGATCAGTTCTTCCTCAACACCGCAATTGACTTCCACTTCTTCTAAAAATTGCTCGTTCTGAATCATGTAGGCAATAAAATTTCGGGTGGTGTCCAAACCCTGCTCTTTTAAATTGGCTTCAAAGCCATAAAGCAACAATATGTGGACGATCCGGACAATGTCCCGTTGCCGATCAACGCCCCGGCTTTCTTTGGCTCGAATAAAAGTTTGATTGAGGGGCGAGTCTAATTGATAATAGTCTGGTGCCACCGAAAAGAGTGCTTCAACTGCCAGTAAGATCAGCAGATCTGCCTCGACCGAAACCAATCCATTTTTTTGAACATCCTTGTTTTTTTTAAGGTTGTTCATCATCCATTGATACATGTCATCCAGTTTTTCAATGCCCTTTTTCAAAACATTATTGCAATCGCTACAAAGGCCTTCATACTTTATGTTTAACTTTTCATTTTCTATCTTATAACTTCTATCAAAAAAACCGATTGTTTTCCCACACTTATTACACGGCGTTTTCATTTTCTACAATCCTTCCCTGTCGTCCTGCTATCTTTTCTCTATATTCACAAATTTCACTTGTTTTTTAACAAGCTTCACCCATTATACGAATATCACTGAATATAGTTTACCATAAAACCGTGGTTTTTACTCAAAAAAAATAAAAGAGCAAGCTAATTTAAGATTGCTCTTTTATCGATTTAATTTGACTGTTTAAACCATTTCGATTGATTCAATGGTTCCGCCTCCAAGACAGATATTATCCTGGTATAAAACCACAACCTGTCCCGGGGTTACCGCTTTTTGAGGTTGATCAAATTTAACGTAGATCCGATCCGGAGCTACCCGAACCATTACGTCCTGGTCAGCCTGGCGATAGCGGAATTTAGCCGTGCATTTAAACTCTTTGGCAGGCGGATAGCCCCCCACCCAATTCATTTCGGTAGCTTCCAGCGACTTTGAATACAGGGCCGTATGGCTTTCTCCCTGGACGACCACCAATTCGTTCCGCTCCAGATCTTTACTGACTACAAACCATGGTTCACCACTTCCTTCGCCGCCAATTCCCAGACCTTTTCGTTGACCCAGGGTATAATACATAAGCCCCTGATGCGTCCCCTTCACATTGCCAGCCAGATCCACGATTTGGCCTGGCTGAGCGGGCAGGTACTGACTAAGAAACTGGGTGAAATTGCGTTCACCAATAAAGCAGATGCCGGTGGAATCTTTTTTTCTGGCCGTAGCCAGATTATTTTTTTCGGCGATATGCCGTACTTCTTCTTTTGAAAGATGTCCAATCGGAAACATCACATCAGCCAGCTCTTTTTGTCCCAGTTGGCAAAGAAAGTAGGTTTGATCCTTGTTATGATCAAAAGCTCTTTTTAACCGGTACTGTTCATTGACAAAATCAATTTGCGAATAGTGACCGGTGGCCAGGTAATCACCGCCAACAACCTTCAGCGCATAATCCAAAAAGCGTTTGAATTTTATTTCTCGGTTACAGAGAACATCCGGATTGGGCGTTCTCCCTTTTTTATACTCTTCCAGAAAATAAGAAAAAACAGAGTCGTAATATTCTTTGGCAAAATTCACTGTATAGTAGGGAATGTCAATGGCATCACACACCCGTCGCACATCATCATAATCTTCTGTGGCCGTACATACTCCCGATTCATCCTGTTCTTCCCAATTTTTCATGAAGACCCCGATGACCTCGTAACCACGTTCTTTTAACAATAATGCTGCAACCGATGAATCAACCCCGCCTGACATGCCCACAACGATTTTCATTTATGTTTTCCCCCTCCGTTTTTTCTACCGAATTCACGCTTTATTCTACTGGATTATTTCTTTTGCCATTTTTTTGGCTAATTCATTTAAATCTGCGACATCCTGTTCGTCTGGGGTGCCCTTAATCATCAAGATTTCATCAAGGGTATCCACCTTGGCATGCTCAATAAATTCATTAAAGCTTTTATCGGCACCACCGCTCCAGCTGTAATCGGCAAAAAAACCGACTTTGTGATTATCAACTCTAATTTCGCCCAATTTATAAAGCAGATTGGCCATTTTGGGGAAAATCTGTCCGTAATAAGATGGGGCACCTAAAAACAGACCTTTATATTTCCAGATATCCGAAACGATAAAAGAAATATCGGTTTTAGCCACATCATAGAGCTTCACCTCTTTGACCCCTTCATTCTTTAAGGCAATCGCTAAAGTCTCTGCCGCCTTCTGGGTACAGCCATACATCGAACCATAGGCGATGACAACCCCAGGATCAGTTTCTTTGGCGCTCATTTTTATGTACATATCCAAAATATGTTTAGGATTATCCCGCCAGATCAATCCATGTGAAGGACAGATCGTGTTGATTTCAATGCCACCCAGCTTATTGAGTGCTTTTAAGGCCTGTCCAGCCACCTTGCCCACAATACAGGCATAGTAACGACGGGTTGGCTCTTCAAACGCGTCCAGATCATTTTCTCCGTCAAAAATACTGCCGACTGGCGCCTTAAAGCTACCAAAGACATCCATGGAAAAGAGCACCTTATCCGTGACATCGTAAGTAACCATCGATTCCGGCCAATGAACCATCGGTGTCATGAAAAACTGAAGGGTGTGTTTTCCCAGACAAAGGGTATCACCTTCACCAACCTCGTGAAGGTTTTTCGTTATTTTATAAAAATTGTTCATAATCGGGAAGGTTTTTTTATTCCCAACGATGACCATCTCCGGATACTCAGCCAACAGATCAGTAATCCCACTGGAATGATCCGGCTCCATATGATTAACAATCAGGTAATCTACCTTTTTATCGCCAATCAGGGATTTGATTTTTTTTATGTATTCATCAGCTTTGATGGTTTTTACCGTATCGATAATGGCGACTTTTTCATCGTTGATCACGAAAGCATTATAGGAAACCCCTTCCTGATCAATTGGCCAAAGCCCCTCGAAAAGTGTTGTTTGATAATCATTCACACCGACCCAAAAAATATCGTCTTTAATTTTTACTGCATTCATTTTATTCCCCACTTTCCTGATGTTCTCTCGAAATTAAATATAACCTTAAATAGAAAATATTTCAAGAGAAAAAAACAGATAATCCGGAATGGATCTAGAGAATAAGCCAAAATTAAGCTCGGCCGATATGAATGAACACGTGGCAAAAAATAAAAAAGAGATGTATGCACACCTCTTTTTCAAGAAAATTAAGAAAGGAAATTAAAACGTTTTCACACCATGGATCTATTATAACCGATTACATTTTAAAAATCCAGTGCTTTTTTAATTTTTTTATGCATTATTTTAATTTTTTTTTCATTTACTGCCTTCGTTGCTTAACAAAAACTTAGAAAAATTTTTATCCTCCATTCTCATTACAGTTTTTTTGAAGCTGTGCTATAATGAATTCGATCAAGCATTTATCTGAAGTGAAAGGAGCTGGTTAAATGACTGAAACACGAGATTCCGTCTCTTCAACTGATTCACAATGGACCGAAAAAGAAATCAAAGAAGAGTTGCGTCGATTATTTCTGGGGGGAGATGACTGGAGTAAGGAAGCTTGCATGGGATACTTTTTAAAAACCTGCCAACGCACCAATCTGGACATCAAAACGACCCAAACCCTGGCGATCACCCTTTATCATCTGTTCGATGAATTGACCGTCAGCGATGCAAAAAAATTCTATTACAACGAATGTCACGCCATTTTATCCGGGCGCAATCATATTTAATTAGTACATTGTTTAAAGGGCTTTCTCCTGCTTACAGAGAAAGCCCTTTTTTGATACTGTTAATAACAAGTCCAACATGAACCATATTCGAACAACTTTGAGGTTTTTCAAGCTTTTTTGCCATATTTAAATATTTTAACACGTTTTACCTACATACTGGAATACGCCGAGTATATATCAAATACTGGCAACATAATGGCAGCCAGAATGAACAGCACCAATCCTCCGAACACCAGCAGAATAAGCGGCTCCAATGATGTATGAAGGAGCTGAATTCGTGATCGAACCTCATCCGCATAAATGCGGTTCAAGGTATCCAGCACTTCCGGCAAAGACCCTGATGCTTCCCCGGTGGCCACCAATTGACAAAAAAGTCTGGGGAAAACATCGCTTTCGGCCATTCCCTGGCTCAAACTTACGCCATTCGTTACCTTATTGCGCAGTTGACTCAGCTCTGTTTTAATGTATCGATTATCCGCTACACCTTCCAATCGCGATAATGCTACCAGCAAATCAATTCCACTTTCCAGAAACATACCCAGGATTGTCGCCATCCGGGCCAGACAGACTTTATGATTCAGGACTCCCACAAGCGGTATTCTTATCTTCAAACGATCCCTAAGCTTTGCCACCGTATCAATTTCGCAAAAGAACGCAAAACCGCCTGCCAGCCCCATCAGACTTAATAGAATGATTGGCCACCGGACACTTAAACTGTGACTCAGTCCCATCAGAAACCGGGTTGGACCTGGCAGTTCGGCATTCATTACTGTAAACATATCCGCAAAGGTTGGCAGTACCATGGTGATCAGAAAGATCAGCACCAATACAAATACCATACTCAGAACCATTGGATAGAAAAGCGTCTGTTGGAGCTGACGCCGATTTTTTTCTTCCGTGTCGTAATGCTCTGCCATTTTTAACAGGATCTCATTAAGATGTCCACTCGTTTCTCCTGCTTCCACCATAAAAATAAATAACGACGGAAATGACTTGGGAAAGGCGACCATCGCCTGGGAGAGGTTTTCTCCTGATTGAATGCGTTGGCGGACTCCAAAAATGTCCCGAGAAAAGCCGGGATTTGGAGTCTCACCACCAATGAGTTCCAAACATGTCAAAATTGGAATTCCGGCATTTAACATGATATGAAACTGTCGGCAGAAACGGCTAAAGTCACTGCCGGTTACTGAGCGAACCCGAATATTGAATTCTTTATTAAATAATTCATCCCATTTCTTTTTTTCTCTGATTTCCAGTACAATCAGATTTTGAGCCTGAAGAACCCGAGCCGCCTCCCGCCGGTTTGAACCGGTTACTGTTCCACTGACGTCCGCACCCTGCCCATCTTTTGCTTTATAAAAATACCATTTTTCCATCGCTCCACCCTAACGATGCCACGCATTTTCGAATGATAAAATCTCCAACCCCTGGTTGATGGATGTATTTCCCAACAGGAGATGGCGCTTTAAGGATTCTTCAATGGGCTGAAGCCCTTCTTCAATGGCTACTTTACGAATTGTATCATAGTCCGCCCCTTGACCAATTACTTCCCGGATTCTTCTGGTGATTTTCAACACTTCCTGTACCGCGATGCGCCCCTGATACCCAGACCCATGACAAAGTGAACAGCCCACTGGATAGAAAAGCGCAACATCCTGATTCCCAATGCCCAACAGCTTTTTTTCTGCTTCACCTGCCAGCGCTTTTTTCCGGCAGTTTGGACATAGGCGCTTGATCAATTTTTGGGAAATTACCCCTCGGAGCGCTGCCGACAACAGGTAAAGGGGGATCTTCATATCCATCAACCGATTGATGGACGCAATGGCGTTGTTGGTATGAATGGTGGATAATACCAAATGCCCGGTAATCGCCGCCCGGATAGCCGTTTCTGCGGTGTCTTCATCACGAATTTCGCCGACCATAATCACATTGGGATCCTGTCTCAAAATCGCCCGAAGGCCATTGGCAAAGTTCAGGCCGATTTTTTCGTTCACCTGAATCTGGTTGATATCGTCCATCTGGAACTCCACCGGGTCTTCGATGGTAATAATATTCTGTGTTCGGGGATCCATCCCATTTAGCAGACTGTACAGTGTGGTTGACTTTCCGCTTCCGGTGGGTCCACAAACCAGAATCATGCCATGGGGGGCTTCCAATAGTTCCTTTAATAAACGTTTTTGTTCACTGGAAAAACCCAGATCATCAACATCAACAAGAAAATTCTTTTGATCCAGCAGCCGCAGAACAATTTTCTCCCCGTGAATGGTCGGAATAATCGATAGCCGCACATCGATTTGCCGATGTTCATATGTGGTAGTGAAAGCACCATCCTGAGGCTGACGTTGCTCGGCAATATCGCAACCAGCCATTATTTTCAGCCGGGTAATTACACCCTTCCAGGTTTCTTTGCTAAGTAGCCCAACCGGTATTAAGACGCCGTCAATTCGAAAACGCACCTGAATTTTCTGAGGAAAGACTTCCATATGAATATCACTGGCACCTCGGGAAACACCTTCATCGATCAGATCATTAACTAAGGTGACGACAGTCGGGTTCGGGGCCGTTTCTTTATTTTCCCCCGCGTTCATAAAATCCATGTTATCCCGATAAACATGCGTTTGATGATAGTATTTGCCAATCAAACCCAGGATGCAGTCCCGGGTGGCGACTAATAGTTTGAGCCGTTTATCAGCGATTCGTTTCACCTGGCGCAGGATTTCCTCATCGGTAGGATCGGCCATCAGCACCGTCAACTGATCTTCATCCTCCTGATTCAGAGGAAAAACCAAATATTTTTTAGCCTGTTCTTTTGAAAAGAATTTTATTGCCCGAAGCTCCAACCGATCTTTTTGTGGATTATATAACTCAAATCCCCATTCATTGTGAAAAATAGTCACTAAACGCTCCTGGGCAACAATCCGATCCTTAATCAATATATCTAAAACGGAATTCCCGGATCGCTCTGCTTCATCAATTCGTTCAGCTATGTTTTTTCGGGTAATTATCTGGTTTTTGAGAAGCATTTCCAAAACCAACTTATTTTCCTTCATCTCGCCTCCTCATGTCAGAGCTTATTCGTTCATCTCAATACTTGCAGTATAGCTGATTTGCCCATAAATATCCATACAAATCAACCATAGCCGGAATTTTTACCGTTGTTTCACTAAATTGATAGCACCTGCACCGCTTATTGTTCCTGATTTAACCTTATATTGCAAATCACTGGCCGATTCTATATAATGAGAGACAATGCATCGCTGCAAACATATTAATCTTAGGAGTCCCACTATGAACATCGTAATCGCCGGAGCTGGCAAAGTTGGTGAAGTTCTGTGCCGTGATCTGGCCAGTGAAAACCATAATATTATGTTGATTGAGCCAAATGAATCCCGGCTGGATCAGTTTATTAATCTCTATGATATCAGCGGTATTCACGGTAATGGCGCCATGTTTGATATTCAAACCGAAGCCGGCGTTGATACCTGTGACGTTTTTATAGCGGTCACTCGTAACGATGAAACCAACCTCATCGCTGCCATCACTGCCCGAAAGCTGGGGGCAAAATTTACCATTGCCCGGGTTCGCGATCCGGAGTATTCCAAACAAATGAGCTTTCTGCGAGAAAGTCTGGGGATCACCCTGATTATCAACCCCGAACTGGAAGCAGCCCAGGAAATTGCCCGAACCCTGATCTTTCCATCCGCCTTGCACGTCGAATCCTTTGAACATGGCCGGGTCAACATGATTGAGGTCGTCTTGCAAAAAGACACTGCTCCTGTGGGCGTCAAACTTAAAGACCATCATGGCCGTTTTGGCGATGTGGTCATCTGCATCGTCATCCGGAATGATCGGGTGATGATTCCCGATGGTGAAACAATTCTGCGGGCCGGGGACCATGTGATGGTAACCGGCAGTCCCGGTGAAGTTCGCACTTTTAGCAAACTCTGCCAACCCAATCTGGTCAAGATCAACTCTGCAGTCATCATCGGTGGCGGTAAACTGACTGACTATCTCTTAGCCCGACTGGTAAAAATGCGATTGAAGCTAAAAGTTATCGAAATTGATACTGACAATGCTGATCGACTGGCCATCAAATATCCCCAAACTGAAATTATTTTTGGCGATGGCACCAAACAGTCATTTTTAAATGAAGAACATTTTTCCGACTATGATGCCGTTATTCCATTGACCGGCGTCGATGAAGAAAATATCCTGATTGCCATTTATGCCTACCGCTCAGGGGTCAAGAAAACCATAACCAAGGTTAATCGCACCGACTTGCTAAAAGTTCTGGATAATGTCGGGCTGCAGTCCATCATTACCCCCCAGCGGCTGATTGCCAACCACATTATCCGCTTCATCCGTTCCATTGAGAACTCCCAGGGTTCCAATGTCAGCGCCTTCTATCGGCTGCTGGATGGCCGGGTGGAGGTATTACAGTTTAAGGTCAAAGGCACCTGCTGTGAGGTGGATATCCCCCTTGTCAACCTGAAAACAAAGCCGGGGCTGTTGATTGCATGTATTGTCCGTGATGGTAAAATCATCTATCCCAACGGTACCATCCGCATTTTACCCAATGATGACGTCATCGTTGTGACTACCAAGCATAAAAACTTTCAGGATATTGATGATATCTTTGAAAAGAACCGAGGCCTGTAATGAATCACAAAATGGTCAGTTACATCCTCGGTCGGATTTTATTCATCACTGGCATTCTGATGCTCCCCGCTTTGATTGTAGCACTGATTTACCGGGAGGGCTGGCCAGGCTTGTGGCCTTTTCTGCTCAGCATCGGTATTACCTGTGCCTTTGGCCTGCTGATTAGTCTGAAAAAACCGATTCGAAGTGATTTTTTTGCCCGGGAAGGTCTGGTGGTAGTGGCCTTATCCTGGTTGGCTTTATCTTTTTTCGGGAGCTTGCCTTTTATCTTCAGCGGTACCATCCCCTATCCCATCGATGCTTTTTTTGAAACCGCCAGTGGTTTTTCAACCACCGGTGCCAGCATCTTAACCGATGTCGAAGCCCTACCCCACTCATTGTTATGGTGGCGCAGCTTTACCCACCTGATTGGCGGAATGGGGGTACTGGTTCTGGCCCTGGCAGTGATGCCTAAAATTGAGTCTGGTGATGTATTTATCATGCGGGCCGAGGTTCCCGGCCCCACCTTCGGGAAAGTCCGAACTAAACTGCGAAGTTCGGCCCGGATTCTCTATGTCATCTATCTATGTATGACTGGTATCCTGGTAATTTTACTGACCTTGGGCGGGATGCCGCTCTTCGACAGTTTTATTCACGCATTTGGCGCCGCTGGTACCGGCGGTTTCAGCGATAAGACCCTGTCAGTTGGTTATTATAACAGCGCTTATATCGATTATGTGCTGGCTGTCAGCATGATTCTTTTCGGTGTTAACTTTAATCTCTATTATGCCCTGTTCTTTATGCGTTCTAAAAACATTTTTAAAAACGAAGAACTGCGCTGGTATCTTGGTTTTATTGCAGTTGGGTTTGCGCTGATTTGCATTAATGTTAGCCCGCTTTACAGCTCGATGCCACTACTGGTTCGTGATGTCTTCTTTACGGTTTCCACCATCATTACAACCACTGGCTACGCCACCGCCAATTTTGACAATTGGCCGGTATTTTCCCAGGTCATCCTGATTTTTCTGATGTTTATCGGTGGTATGGCCGGTTCCACCGCTGGTGGTATCAAGGTTAGCCGAATTGGTATCTATATTAAAACCACGATCCAGGAAATCCGGGTTAATGTTAGCCCCAACCGTCGACTGCCGATTCTTTTTGAGGGCAAACCAATCAGTGCCCTGCTCAGCCGCCAGACCAGTGTTTATCTGATTACCTATGCCTTTATGTTTGTGATTTTTCTGATGATCACGGCTTTATCAGCCCCTAATTTTCTTACTGCCTTTAGTGCCGTTGCAGCCACTTTTAACAATATCGGTCCCGGTCTGGATATGGTCGGCCCGATGGGAAACTATGCTGGCTTTAATAATCTGACCAAATTCACCCTGAGTCTGGCCATGATCATGGGCCGTCTGGAATTATTCCCGATTCTGGTTCTGCTTAGTCCCCGCACCTGGCGCCGGGGGTAGCTCGCTACAAATTCAAATAAAAAAACCTGAAACCAATTGTGGCTTCAGGTTTTTTGTTGCCTGCTACATATCGAATTTCTTGTGGATATGAACCATTGCTTCTTTACCCCGTTCCTTGTCAATCAGACAGGAAATTTTGATTTCTGAGGTGCTGATGGTCTGGATGTTGATGCCCAGTTCAAACAGTGCTTCAAAAAACTTGGAGGCAATTTCGGCATTGGCGACGATGCCGGTGCCGATCACAGAAAGTTTGGCAACACCCTGATCATATTCGACTTTTTGGGCATTGACCTCAAAGGCAAATTTCTGAGCCACCGAAACGGCTTCCTGCAGTTCATCCACATCAATGGTGAAGGAAATATCATTAACCGATGTCCGGTTGACATTCTGAACAATCATATCCACATGAATATTGGCTTTTGCCAACGCACTAAATAATCTAAAGGCAATCCCCGGTTGATCCGGCACTTCAAAGATTGATATTTTTGCGATATTTTCATCAAGAGATACCCCTCGAACTAACACTTTTTCCATAATAACGTCCTCCTTAATAATGGTTCCTTCGTTATGATTATAGCTTGATCGTACCACCAGCGGTACCTTGAATTTTTCCGCCATTTCCACTGACCGGGGATGCAATACCTTTGCTCCGGTACTGGCCATCTCCAAAACTTCTTCATAGGAGATTTCATCAATTTTCGAGGCCTCTTCAACGATCCGGGGATCGGCTGTATAGACTCCATCAACATCAGTATAGATTTCACACAGCTCGGCCTTTAAGGCCGCTGCCACCGCCACCGCCGAAGTGTCAGACCCACCCCGGCCCAGGGTGGTAATATCCTTATTCTCGTTGATGCCCTGAAAACCGGCGACAATGACAATCTTACCGGCGGCCAGTTCCTTTTCAATCCGATGGGTGTGAATATCATTAATCCGGGCCCGTTTATGAACATTGGATGTAACAATCCCGCACTGGGCGCCGGTTAAACTGACCACATCGTGGCCCATGGCCTGAATCGCCATCGCCAGCAGCGATATCGAAACTTGCTCACCGGTAGCCAGCAACATATCCATTTCCCGGCTGGGGGGATGATCATTGATTTTTTGTGCCAGTTCGATCAGGTCATCGGTGGTATCACCCATGGCTGAGACCACCACCACTACCTTTTTTTCTTTTTCCTTGGTCTCAATAATCCGACTAGCAACACGCTTTATTCTTTCCACATTGGCGACACTGGAGCCGCCATATTTCTGTACGATTAGATCTTGCATTTACCTCAGTCACTCTTTCCTTATTCATAGATCCGGGCATAAAAACATTCAGGCACCGTTTCTTTTAATTTTTCTGCCATTTTATTAAAATCATTGGCAGCAATGGCGTTTGTCACCACATAGACCTGATTATCATTAACAATGACGGTTTTTCGGGCGGCCACCGTCTCCACGGCGGTCAGCACCTGATCAAGCATTTCTTTGTCAGCCAGATTTGCTCGTAAATAGTATTTACCTTTAAAAATATCGGTACCCATTTTGTTGAGCTGACGATTAAGCCGCAGCGGTTTGGGCAAATTCTGTTCCCCGACAATATTGAGGATATAGAGGACATCGCCAACAACGGCATTGGCGGTAGCATCTTTTCCAGCGCCTTTGCCATAAAACTGCAGCTCTCCAATAATATCGCCGGTAATCGAGATGATATTGAATTCACTGTTGACGTTACTCATAATCGAGGCTTCCTTAAACAGTACCGGTTCCACGGTGGTATAGACATTTTTTTCATCCAAAATGGAGTGTCCCAGATACTTGACCACGTAACCCATCGATCCGATCATCTCAATATCGGCAGCCCGAATGTCAGTAATCCCCCGTTTATATACATCTTCATCGCGAATTATGCTTTCATAGGCCATCGATGAGAGAATCGAGAGCTTCCGGGAGACATCGTACCCTTCGACATCGGCCGTCGGATCCGCTTCAGCAAAACCAATCGACTGGGCAAGCGCCAGGGTATCGCCAAAATCCGCTCCTTCTTCGGTCATTTTGGACAAAATAAAGTTGGTGGTTCCGTTTAGAATCCCTTTGATTTCGGTCACCCGATTGATTTTCATTTCTTCTTTTAAACTGCCGATGATCGGAATCCCGCCGCCAACAGATGCCTCGTAACGCAGGACCACGCCATTTTCTTCGGCTAACGTCAACAATTCCTGAAAGTACTCGGAGATGACAGCCTTATTGGCGGTCACAACATGTTTTCCCGCCCGGAGACATTCTTTGATCATTTCATATTCAAAGTCCATGCCACCCATCAGGGCAATCACCAGGCCAATACTTTCGTCTTCCAAAATCTCACTGGGGTGGGTCACAATTTTTCCGACGGTATCGCCCAGATCCTTGGATGCATCCCGTTCCAGAACCTTGGTAATGACCGGACTTGACCTGCGAGACTCCACATCGGTAAAATTACCAGCAAACTTGCCTTTATTTAAATTGATGAGTTCATAGACGCCAGAACCGATGGTTCCAAAGCCTAAAAGTGCGATATTCAATAAAATTCACCTCGTATATGTATTTATTCTAAAAACACTTGTTTTTTCAGTGAAAACATTCTATCATATAGCTAGGGGTTATTCAATACCCTCCCGGGAAGATTTTTTCAAGATTTTTTCAGGCACACCATATTTTTTTGGAGGAATTACATGAAAAAAGGCTATAACAGCACGCGATCCAAAGACATCAACGTTACCGCATCCCAGGGCATCCTGCAAGGATTGGCCCCAGATGGTGGACTCTTTGTCCCCAATTTTATTGATCAGATTAATTTAGACCCAACCCAATTTATCGGAAAAAACTATGGCGAGATGGCTAAGGCGATCTTTTGCGCTTTTCTTGATGATTTCAGCGCCAAACAAATTGATGATTCGATTCAGGGCGCTTATTACTCCGGTAAATTTGAAGAACAAGAACCGGTTGCTTTAAAAAAAGTCAACGACCGTTATTTTCTGGAACTCTTTCACGGGCCCACCTGTGCCTTTAAAGATATGGCTCTGACTATTTTACCATATCTGATGGTGGAGTCCATGAAAAACGTCAACAACCAACAGAAAATTATGATCTTAACAGCAACTTCGGGTGATACCGGCAAGGCCGCCCTGGAAGGTTTTGCCAATGTTCCGGATATCAGCATCATTGTTTTTTACCCCAAGGATGGGGTCAGCACCGTTCAGGAGAAACAAATGCTGACTCAAATCGGTGCTAACACCTGTGTGGTTGGTGTCGACGGCAATTTTGACGATACCCAAAATGGTGTTAAAGTGATCCTCAACGATCCCCAACTGGCGGCCGAACTGGCTAAAGCCAATGTGATCTTTTCCTCAGCTAATTCGATTAATATCGGCCGGCTGCTGCCTCAGGTGGTTTATTATTTTTACAGCTATTATGAACTGCTTAAGCGGGGTGAAATCCAGCCGAATGAAAAAATAAATTTTGTCGTCCCGACTGGGAATTTCGGCAACATTCTGGCCGGTTACTATGCTGCGCTGCTGGGCTTACCGATTAACAAGCTGATCTGCGCCTCCAATGCCAACAAGGTTTTAACGGATTTCTTTAAAACCGGCAGTTATGACCGCAATCGGGATTTTTATAAAACCTCGTCACCATCCATGGACATTCTGATTTCCAGCAATCTGGAGCGGCTGCTTTACGATGTCTCCGGCGCCGATCCCGATGCTGTCAGTGATTTGATGGCGCAGCTTAAAAATCAGGGTGCTTATCAGACTTCACAAACCCTGATGGAAAAAACCGGTCTTTTCTATGCCGGTACTGCCAATGAAACCGAAACCGCCCAGGCCATCAAAGCCATTTATGATGAGAGCCATTATCTGATGGACCCTCACACCGCCGTTGCCAATAAGGTCTATGACGACTATCTCAATGAAACCGGAGATACCACCAAAACGGTGATTGTCTCCACCGCCAGCCCCTACAAGTTCGGACGTTCGGTTTATGAAAGCATCTTCGGTGACTGTGACTGCAACGATTATGAGCTGTTAAATATTCTGGCACAAAAAACCGGCACCACCATTCCCAAGCCTTTAAAGGATCTGGATAAAAAAGCCAATCAGCATCAGGGTCAATGCGATAAAACCGATATGTCCCAGGCTGTTCTTGATTTTTTAAACGATCAGGTGGACAAAAATGATTAAGGTTCAGGTACCGGGAACCAGTGCCAACATCGGCCCGGGCTTTGATGCCTTTGGCCTGGCACTGTCGATTTATAATACTTTCAGTTTTGAAGAAAAGAATGACGGCAAGCTGACGATCCGGGGGGTGGAACGAAAATATCAGAGTGATACCAATCTGGTTTACCGGTCGATGCAGAAGGTCTTTAAAAAAGTGGGCTACCGTCCCCGGGGCCTTTATATCCATACCGCTGTCGATATCCCCATCAGCCGGGGTCTGGGCAGTTCAGCCACCTGCATTGTCGGCGGCTTGTTTGGTGCCAATGCCCTGATTGGCTCGCCCTTGAAAGCGGATGAACTGTTTGACATAGCGGTGGAGCTGGAAGGCCACCCGGACAACGTCGCCCCGGCCATTTTTGGCGGCCTGGTGGTATCGATGAACGATCACGGCAAAAACACCTATATCAAGAGTTTGGTGCATCCCTGTTATGAATTTTATGCCCTGGTGCCGGACTTTCCATTATCGACATCCGATGCCCGTCAGGTTTTGCCTAAAAAAATCAGTTTTGCCGATGCCACCCATAATCTGCCCCGGGCCACCATGACCTATCTGGCCTTGGCCAACGGTGCTGAGGATATTTTAAAGCTGTGCATGAAGGACCGCCTGCACCAGCCCTATCGCAAAAAGCTGATTGCCCATTACGACGTGATTACCAAAAAAGCCAGGGAAATGGGTTGCCTCAACACCTGCATCAGCGGGGCCGGGCCCACCATTCTGGCTATTAATTCAGTGGATAACCGTGGTTTTAAGCCGGATATGCAGGCCTATCTAGCAGAAAAAGCACCAGGTTGGCAGCTCATTTCCCTGACGCCCGATCATACTGGTGTCCAGATTTTGGGAGGTTAAGCCAATGATCAAAGATTATCTGATTGTCAATAAAAAAATCCTCCCCGATTATTATTCCAAGGTGGTGGAAGCCCGGATCCTCATGGAGTCCTCTCAGTGTAAATCTGTCAGTGATGCGGTCAAAAAGGTGGGTATCAGCCGCAGCACCTATTATAAGTATAAGGACTATATTTTTACGCCTTCGGAAAACTATGGCCGGAAGTTCACCCTGTCGTTTAAGTTGGATGACCAGCCCGGAATCCTGTCCAATATTTTAAACATTCTTCGGGACCACCAGACCAGTATCATCACCATTCATCAGGATATCCCCATTAACCAGGCCGCCATTGTGATTGTGACTCTGGACGGCAAAGATCTGATCTTGACTATCGATGAATTGATGGCCATACTGGAAGCCCTGGATGGCGTTCACGGTGTTCATCTGATTGCGATGGAATAAATAAAAGCCCCATTCTGAAAAATCAGAATGGGGCTTTTTGACAACACAAAACGTGTTTCCACTTTAATAAAGCTCAATCGTATTTGATAAACTGTCCTCACTGGAAAACCAGTAATAGGATCCCAGCACATCATCCATCAGATCTTCAGCAGCGCCGATGGTATTGGCGTCGGTTATGGCATAATGGAAATACTTTTCTCCGGTATTCAGGGCTACTTCCAGATCGCTGACAAAGCGGTTTTCCTCGCTTTTTTTGTTGAGGTCATAGAGCTTATTTTCTTTGACAAAATAATTGGCTGCCGTAGCGGTAAACTCCGGGTAGGCAATCAAGGTCTGATCGGGATGATGCGATTTAAGCAATTCCGCCGTGGTGACACAGAAATAGTCATAGAAGATGCTCTTTTCCGGCTCAGCGTTATCAGCAATGTTAAACTCCCCCCAGGTGGCATCCAGGTAATAATACTCCCCATCAACCCGCACCAGGTTCCAGGCATGGGCCCCCTGGCCAATGGCCTCACCGGCCACATAGGAGCACTCAATCCCAGTTCGCTTTAACAGATATTGTATCGCTTTGGAATAACCCGCACAGACTGAGCCCTTTTTCCCGAAGACGCTGTAGATGTTTTGATCATCCTCAAGGTCTTCCTGATAGATGGTGTTTTTGATTACATATTCATAGGCATATTTGACTTTGTCATAGTCGCTCATGCCGCTTTTTATACCCCTGCTGTATTCCTGAAAAGCCGCTTCAATTTCGGTCTGCCGTCTTTCTTTCTCGGCTTCATCGTAGGGATATTCAACCATCACCTTGCTGACCTTCTGATTGCCCTCATCAAAATAATAGGAAAACTCCCCGGCCCAAAATATTTCCGGATAGTCATAATCGATGGCCGCCAGAACCCGCTCGATTTCTTCGGTATTGACCCCACTGACTTTCACCTCGGTTTCAAAATCGGTGAGCATACCAACAACTCTGGCATAGGCCTGTTTTTCATTATCCTCCAGAAAGGCATAGCCATCAAAGGCCTGTTGCTGACTGGCGGCGATTTCTTCATTCTGCTGAGCTTGACTATCCTCAAAAAATGACTGGATATCCATGCCGCCAACCAGATCTTCCAAAGCCAGATAGGCCCCGGCTGCTACCAGTAAAATAATTAGCATTGAAATAATGATGACTGCAACTACTTTTCTTCCGTTATGATTGCTCATGCCTGTTGCCCCCTTGTGTGATCTCTTTTCTTTATTACCCTTTATTTTAAACATCTGCATTTATTATCCCGAGATTTATGCCAAACAGTAAATAATTTTACCACAAATTCTTATGGACACCCTAAACTTTTATGACCTATACTTAAGTAAGGATAAAGAAATCTTAAGGAGGCTACTATGCCAACGTATCACCCAATCACCTGCACAACGGCTCTGCATGAATTGAAGCGAAAAACTCCCTATGGCTGGGATTTAAATATTTTTAAGGGCTGCAGCCATGGCTGCAGCTACTGCTATGCCATGGGAACCCATGGTTTTAGCGGCCTTACTGATTTCACAACCAACATTTCGGTCAAGACCAATATCGTCGACGTACTGGAAAAACAACTCGCCTCGCCAAACTGGAAACGGGAAATCATCAATATTGGCGGCGTTACCGACAGCTATCAACCAGCGGAAGCCCAGTACCGGCTGATGCCGGAAATATTAAAGCTCCTGATCAAATATAAGACCCCGGCGATTATCTCCACCAAATCAGACCTAGTGCTCCGGGATTATGACCTGATTGACCAATTGTCCCGGATTACCTATATCAATGTTGCCGCCACGGTGACGACTTTAGATGAAGCTGTCCGAAAAAAAATCGAGCCCGGCGCTGCCTCCAGTTCTGCCCGTTTTGCAATGCTCAAACAATTTAAAAAAACCAATGCCTCCATCGGTCACCATCTGATGCCGATTATTCCCACGCTGACCGATGATTCCGAGACCCTTTCGGCTTTGTTTGCCGCCGGCCAGGATGCCGGTATCGATTATGTGCTGCCCGGCGCCCTGTATCTGCGGGGAGCCACCAAGCCAGCCTTTTTTGACTTCATTAAAACCAACTATCCCGAAAAATACGATACCCTGTGGAAGCTCTACAAAAAAGGCGGCGCTCCCAAAGAATATAAAGACGAACTCTATGGCCGACTCAATCCCCTGCGTCAGTCCTTTGGTCTATCCAATAGCTACAGCAAACCGATTAAAGAAAAGCTGAAGGTCTATCCGCCATCAGAAGAACAGGTTTCCTTTTTAACGCCCTAATTATATCCGGCAATAGATACTAATCACCCGGTTTGGGATTGAATTCTTTTAAAAAAGATGTTAGACTGTAATCAGACTACAAAAAGGAGTAAAGAGGATGCGTAATTTATCTTGCTAAGAAACAATTGGAAAGTGTTTTCAAAACCTGCGGTTAAACCGCTTGTTTTGGTGCGCTTAAGCAAGAGAATTACAAGAAAAGCACTGCCTCTCTAGCACCATCAACTCCTTATTTATGGATTTTTTGGGCTGCCCATCATTGAGCCGCAGGATAATTTTCTTGCGGTTTTTTATGTGTCCAAGCTACTGTTATCTGGCTTGGCAAGAGAGGTACAATGATGTCACAAATTTCCATATCACATTTAAGCTTTAACTACGAAAGCAGTTGCGAAAATATTTTTGAAGATGTTTCCTTTACCATCGACACAAACTGGAAACTGGGTTTTATCGGCCGTAATGGTCGCGGCAAAACGACCTTTTTAAAACTTCTGATGGGTCTTTATGACTATAGCGGCGTGATCGCCGCAGCGGTCGATTTTGAATATTTTCCTTTTGCAATCAAGAACTCTTCCCAACTGACTCGCACTCTTGTCGATGAGATTTATCCTGATTACCCGCTCTGGGAACTGCAGCGGGAGCTGTCGCTACTGAACCTGGATGCAGCGCTGCTGGAGCGGCCATTTAGCAGCCTGAGCCGGGGCGAGCAAACCAAGGTATTACTGGCGGCCTTATTTTTAAAACCAAATCAATTTCTCTTAATTGATGAGCCGACCAATCATCTCGATCTGGAAGGTCGACGTGTTGTCAGTCAGTATTTGAAAAAGAAACCGGGTTTTATTCTGGTTTCCCACGACCGCACCTTCCTGGATAATTGCGTCGATCACGTCTTGTCGATTAACAAAATGAACATTGAGATTCAAAAAGGCAACTATTCCAGCTGGCTTCTTAATAAACAGCGTCAGGATCAGTTTGAATGCAATCAAAATAAAAAACTCAAACAGGAAATCGATCAATTAAAAACCGCTGCCAAACGCACCGAAAATTGGTCGAATGCCGTTGAGAAGTCAAAAAACGGACAACGGGTTTCCGGCCTTCGCCCGGATCGGGGCCATATTGGTCATCAGTCTGCGAAAATGATGAAACGCTCCAAATCGCTGGAAAAGCGTCAGCAAAAGAATATTGAGTCAAAAGAAAAGTTAATGAAAAATATCGACTGGAACGACAGTCTCAAGATCCGGCCCCGGGCTTATCAAAAAGAGCGGCTGATTTCGGCCAACCACCTGTCCCTTTACTATGATGACCGCCCCATTCTGAACGATTTAAGTTTTACGATCAACCAGGGCGACCGGATTGCTATTATCGGTCCCAACGGGACGGGAAAATCCAGTTTGCTTAAACTGCTACTGGGCCAGCCAATCAGCTTTTCCGGCAATCTGGAGCTGGGCAGTCAGCTGCAGCTATCGCATATTCCGCAAGACACCGACTTACCAACCGGTGATCTTCGTGATTTTTCCCGCTGCCAAGGGATTGACGAAAGTCTCTTTAAAACCATTTTGCGAAAGCTGGGATTTAACCGGGAGCAATTTGAGAAAAACCTGACTAGCTTTAGTGAGGGGCAAAAAAAGAAAGTCTATTTAGCCCGCAGCCTTTGTCAATCAGCCCACTTATATTTATGGGACGAACCACTTAATTATATCGACGTCCTCTCCCGGTTGCAGATTGAAGAGCTTTTGCTACAAAACCCGCCAACGATGATCTTTGTGGAGCATGACCGATCCTTCATTGACCATGTGGCGACAAAAATTATCAAACTATAAAAACAATTTATTGGTAATTGCTAAATGAAAAAAACACTGAACAATGGTTGCTTTGGGTCCAGTTTCCACAAACAATTTTGTAACGTGTAGGCGAACAGTTCAGCGAACTGTCCGCCGTACAGTGTAAAAATTGTTTCGTGCGAAACTGGTCCCGAAGCTCACGGCAGTTTCTCAATTACCTATAAACAATTTACCAAAAGGAGTAACTCATGCATCTACGACCAAAACCCTGGGCCCGCCCGGAGCTGGAAGCCTGTGGCTTTTTTCAAGCCTATCCCCCAGATCACCACGGCCAATGGCACCACTTATTTAAAAAAAAGCAGCCCCTTCATATTGAATTGGGCTGCGGAAAAGGAACCTTTATTGCAGAGCTTGGAAGCCGCCATCCGGAGATCAACTATCTGGCCATTGATCTGATTGACGCCGTTCTGGGTTTAACCAAACGTAATATTCAGGCGGCCTACGCTGATGCGAACCAGGCCATTGACAATGTCCAGATTATGTCCTGGAATATTGAACGGATCGACATGATCCTTGCTCCCGAGGATGGGGTCGAGCGGATCTACATAAATTTCTGCAATCCCTGGCCCCGCCGCCGCTTTCATAAAAAACGGCTGACGCACACTAAACAGCTGGAAAAGTATAAAAAACTCTTAGCTGAAAATGGCGAGATTTATTTTAAAACCGACAGCGATGAGTTGTTTCGGGATTCCATCAAGTATTTTGAATCCACTGGTTTTACCATCACAACCTTGATCCGTGATCTTCACGCCTCGGACTATCCGGATAATATTGAAACCGAACATGAAAAAATGTTTAGTGAACAGGGGATTAAGATAAAATTTTTGATTGCCAGCTTAGCTTCGTTCTAAACTTAAAAATTAAACTCCGCCGCCCAATCAAAATCACCAGATGCTTCCACACTTTTGGGCCAATGCTCACACCAATGCGGCACTAAAGGATTCTCAACCCGATCCAGGCTGGGAGTATAGGGTTTGAGATCCAGCACCGGGGTGCCATCATTGGCGTCAATGTAGGGAATCCGGATGATCCCTTTTTGATAATCGATTTCCAGCACCGAAACCGGGGTTAATGCAATGGGATTGGGCCGAATTGGTGATCGGGTGGCAAATACGCCCATCACCGCCGGGGCCTGTTTATAGGGCTGGGGGCCAGAAATAACCTTCCTGGCCGCTTCATTATCAAACTCACTGAACCACCAGAAAACATTGATGTGTGAGAACCCGTCCAGTCCTTCTAGCCCTTCTCGATAGGCCTCTTCCAGTTCAATAAAGATCTCCTCCCCCTGAACACGAATAGTGCCAATTGGTTTGACGTAGCCTTGTTTCATTTGTTTACCTCCATGATTGTATCAACATTTTTTATACCTTTATCATAGACCCTGACACCATGTGAGAGTCAATAAGAATCATAATTATATAATTAAAAGAAAGTACCTCTGCTAAACTTAATCAAAATCTCTTTCATCCTGAAAAATGCATTAATATTAGTGTCCAATTAAAAACCACTGATTACAAAGACTCTCAATGTCTCACATAATCAGTGGTTTTTTAATAGCGGTTTTATTCTTATTGATTTAAATAAGGGCTTCAGCCTTTGTTGCCGTAAATACAAATTTCCCGTCAATAACTTTTGCACTGCCGGTAAAACGACAACCTTTGGCTCCTCCTTCAAATTTTTGAGCTGCCAGCAACATCGCACAGTCGTTTTTCTTGATATTTTCCTGCGTAACCTTCATTGCATAGACGCCCACCGAAACAGTGTCCCCTTCAACTGTACCACCACCAACAATAATTGGGTGTGGGCTACCATCGGGACACATTGTTACAATTGTCAGGAACGCCGAGTTTTCGATAACACTTTTCATTTCTTCATCAATAACCATTTTAATTCCTCCAAAGTTTAGTATAGCAATTGACTCCGTAATTACTACCTGATACAATTATAGTACCAACCTAAATGCTTGTAAACTACGCAAAAAAATATGATCAAATACGAAAATAGAAAGTAGATAAGAAAAAAATGACTATCTCTGAAAACAAAACTTCATTATGTTCCGGGAACATCTGCCCATGCCAAGAAAAATGCCCACTTTCAGCTGCTCTTGAAATTATTGGGGGTAAATGGAAGATTCCCATCCTGTGTGCACTGTATAACGACGGGCCGACACGTTATAATGCGTTAAGAAAAAAAATTAAAGGCGTAACCAACACCATGCTCGCTTCCTCACTGAAGGAACTCGAAGCGGATGGTCTCATCCTCCGCACACAATACAACGAAATGCCCTTAAGAGTCGAGTATGAATTAACCAAAAACACGAATCGTCTTATTCCGATTCTGGGAAGTCTTTCTGCATGGGGCAAGGACATAAAAAACTGATTAAAAATCTATAATACTATCTCCCATGTTTTAATTTGCTTTTTCCAATCCAATCTGAATTTCGGTCAGGTAATGAGCCGGGTTTTCCTCATTCCAGGGCCCCCGGTGACAAATCTGTCGGTTATTTCCTTTCATTCTAAACCCACCATGCTCAGTCAGCCAATAGGCCAGTGAACGATAGACCCCGGCAATATTTTCGGCGGAATTTGCTCCACCGAATACAGGCGATAGCCACTATAAGGATCCGTCTTCGCCGGTTTTAACAAATTATTTTCGTCATAATAACGGAGCATCCGAATCGATACCTGGGTTAGCTTAGAAAACTCACCAATTTTAAACATTTCTACCTCTTATCATCTGCTTTGATTCTGGTGACTATCTATACAAACACCATTTGGATCAACACCATGTAGACCAGCGTTCCCCCGCCAATACTAAGCAGATTATTACGCTTCCAAATGTGCAGCAGCGCCACAATGGCAACCGCAATAAACTCGGGAAAACCATGGGGTGCCACCATCACACTGACGCCTTTTAAACAATAAACCACCAGAATGGCAATCACCGCCGGTGGGAGCAGATCACCCAGGGTTTTAACCAGAGCGGGTACTTCCTTCCCCCCGCCAAACAGGGCAAAGGGCAGAAAGCGGGTCAGGAAGGTGCATGCGGCCACCACCAGAATTACCAATAACGGCGTTAAAAATTCTGTACTCATTGACACACCTCCTGATTCTCGCCGATTTTAATGCTGTTTTTAAAAACCAGCAACAAGCATACCGCCGCAATCAGCGCTGGCAGAATAAAAGCGCCAGGACCAAAGATAACAAGCGATGCCACCCCACAAATCGTCCCCAGCAGGGCCGGTAAATGGGATTGATAACTGTACCACTGCTCAATAAAAATTACCACAAACAGAGCCGTCATGGCAAAATCAATGCCGGTAGTATCAAAGCCGATGAAGCTGCCGATGACTGCCCCAAGGGTACAGCCAATAATCCAGTAGCTCTGATCCAGGGCCGCTACCGTAAAAAACACCTGTTTTTCATTCAGTTCCTTGGGAATATTCATCCCACAAAGTAGCGAATAGGTTTCGTCAGTCAGCGAAAAAATCATATACCAGCCCCATTTTCCCATTGCTTTGAATTTCTCAATAAAGGATAATCCATAAAAAATATGACGGCTTTGTACCGACAGGGTCAGGACGATCAACGACAATAATCCCATTCCGCCACCCAGTAATCCAATTAATACAAATTGCATCGAACCGGCGTATATAATCAGACTGATAAAGAATGCCCAGATGAAATTGTATCCGGCTTTTTCCAGCAGAATGCCGAAGGCGATGCCCATGAAAACATAGCCGAAAAGTACCGGCACAGTTTGGATGAAAGCAAACTTTAACGTCTCTTTAAATGCTTCTTTTTTCTTGGTTGTATTCAATTTTCTGCTCCTTATCTTAATTTTCCTTAAGTTATTGAACTATTATAGCATAAATTTTTGTGTTAATGCTTTTCAAAAGTTTTTTACCTTGCATAATTCTGCTCTTTGTTTATAATATGTTTACTTAAGTAAATTAACTATTATGGTGATTAACTGTTATCTCAGTTAATCATTAATCTGCGAAAGGAGTTATCATTGAATTTAAATGGACACGATCTTTTTAAGGCATTTCATCGCATTAAAAAATCAAGCATGGGGCGGATTCATAAAGAATTTATGCAGGATCTCAAACCCCATGAGTTTTTTATGTTAAAAACCCTTAAAAAAATGTATGAAGAAGAACAAAAATCAGCCCTGACTAATAATCTTCCGCTGGCCCCCGGGGTTAAAATTTCCCAGCTCAGTCGGGAAACCGCCATTTCCATGCCTGGCGTTTCTCAAACCATCTCAACATTGGAAAAACATGGCTATGTGGAACGAATTGCTTCCAGCAAGGATCGCCGTCTGGTTTATGTAAACCTCACTGCCGCAGGCCGTCAGCTGGAAACCGATGTATCAAAATCCTGCTTCCAAATCTATGATGAAGCCGCCACCCTGCTGGGTGAAGAAGATGCCCAGGCGCTGGTGCGTTTATTAGACAAATTAGCGGTCGCCTTTGATCAGATTGATCAAAAACAATGCGGTCTGAAACAAAAAGACCAATCAGAAAGGAAAACAACATGATCAAGCTTTCACGCTATTTAAAACCCTATCTGGGGGTGCTGTTCATTACCCTGGTGCTGCTTTTTGTGCAAGCGATATCCGATTTGAATCTGCCCAACTACATGTCCGATATTGTCAATGTCGGCATCCAGCAAAACGGGATCGAGCATGCCACCCCGGAAGCCATCAGTGAAGACGGCTATACCCTGATGACAACCTTTATGACTGCGGATGATCAGCAAACGGTAGCCGATAACTATCTGCTGATGAACCCGGAGGATACCAGTAATCCCAATTATGAGAGCACCCTGGAAAAATTTCCGGCATTGGAAACCGAGAGTATCTATGTGCTGACCGATCCGACTGCGGAAACCTTTGCCACGCTGGATCCCATTTTTGGCGAAGCTACCTGGACATTTATTAATTACATGCGTTCGCTGGATACCGGAGCCGCCGATGCCAGCGCCTCCGAAAGCATGACGGACCTGGATTTTACCCAGATTTATGCAGCTCTGCCAATGCTGACGCAGTTGCCTTCATCAATCTTTGATGAAGCCCGGGACCAAGCTGCCCAAACGCCGGAATCGATGCAAATTCAAACCGCCGTTCAATTCACCAAACAATTCTATATTGAACTGGGTGTCGATGTTGGTGCCATACAAAATCTTTATATCTTAAAAATTGGTGCACTGATGCTGCTGTTATCGTTAATTGCCGCTCTGGCATCAATTTTAATCGGCTTCTTTTCAGCCCGCACCGCTGCCGGGGTTTCCCAAAACCTCCGCCAGGATGTTTTTCGAAAAGTCCAGTGCTTCTCTAATACCGAATTTGATCAATTCTCAACCGCCTCACTAATCACCCGAAACACCAATGACATCACCCAAATCCAGACGATGCTGATTATGGGCATCCGGATTCTCATCTATTCACCGATTTTGGCCATTGGCGGGATTATTATGGCACTGCGCCGAACCACCTCGATGGGTTGGATTATCGTTGTCGCTGTCGTGGCGATCATGCTCCTTATTGGGGTCGTTTTTACCGTTGCCATGCCCCGTTTCAAACTGATTCAGAAACTGGTTGATAAACTGAATCTGGTCACCCGGGAAAGCCTGACCGGCTTGATGGTCATCCGCGCTTTCGGCAACCAGAAATTTGAAGAAAACCGTTTTGATGCGGTCAATAGGGACACCACTGCCAATAATCTCTTTGTCAACCGGGTGATGGTCTTTATGATGCCAACCATGATGTTTATCATGAATGGTGTGACCCTCCTGGTTGTCTGGGTCGGAGCCCAACAAATCGCTGATGCCGCCATGCAGGTTGGTGATATGATGGCCTTTATGCAGTACACCATGCAGATTATCTTCTCCTTCCTGATGATGTCGATGATGTTTATCATGATTCCCCGGGCCGCCGTTTCCGGCGATCGGATTCAGGAAGTGTTGGCGGTTAAACCCAGCATTGTCGATCCGGCTACCCCCAAAGAACTGCCGATGAACGCCCAAACAACCCTCGAATTTGACCACGTCTCGTTCCGCTATGAAGGCGCTGAGGAAGATGTCCTTCATGATATCAGCTTCGCAGCTAACCCCGGCGAAACCACCGCTTTTATCGGGTCAACCGGTTCGGGTAAATCAACCCTGATCAATCTGATCCCCCGCTTCTTTGATGTGACTGAGGGTGCGGTCAAAATCGATGGTCTGGACATCCGGGAGGTTACCCAACATGATCTGCGGGAAAAAATTGGTTACATTCCCCAAAAAGGGGTGCTTTTTTCGGGTACGATCGCTTCTAATCTGCGCTATGGCAATCAAAATGCCAGTGATGACGATCTGGCCCTTGCGGCTCAGGTTGCTCAGGCCGCCGACTTTATCGAAGGCAGTCCTGATGGTTTAGAGCGGGAAATCGCCCAGGGTGGCAGCAATGTTTCCGGCGGTCAGAAGCAACGATTATCAATTGCCCGGGCGCTGGTGCGCAAACCGGATATCTATATTTTTGATGATAGCTTCTCGGCTTTGGATTATAAAACCGATGTGGCGCTGCGCCGGGCTTTAAAAGAATACACCGGTAACAGTACGGTGCTGATTGTCGCCCAACGAATCAACACCATTATGCATGCGGAACAAATCATCGTTCTGGATCATGGCCGAATCGTTGGCAAGGGCACCCATCACGAACTTTTAAAAAGCTGTGCCACCTACCAGGAAATTGCATCCTCACAATTATCAGAGGAGGAACTAAACATATGAGCGATCAAAATAATCTCAAAACACCAAAACGCGGCCCCATGGGCGGCGGCGGAATGGGCCGGGGCCCCGGTGGCCCCGCTGGCATGATGCCCGGCGAAAAAGCCAAGGATTTTAAGGGTAGCCTTAAAAAACTGGCCTCTTATCTGTCGGTCTATAAAATCAGACTCTTCTTTGTGCTGATCTTCGCCGTTGCCTCGACGGTCTTTATGATTGTTGGACCAAAAATTCTGGGTAATGCCACCACGGCTCTTTTTGAAGGGGTTATGAATCTAATTGCCGATAATGGCAAGGGCATCGACTTTGGCTACATCAGTCAGATTCTGCTACTGCTCCTTGGACTCTACGTCATTGCGGCGCTGTTTTCCTATATCCAGGGCTATATCATGACCGGCATTTCGATGAAAGTCACCTATGAACTGCGACGCAATATTTTTGCCAAAATTAATCGTCTGCCCTTTAAATATTTTGACAAAACCAGCTATGGCGAAGTGCTGTCCTTTCTGACCAACGATATTGAAACGGTCAATCAGACCCTGAACCAGAGCGTCACCCAAATCATTACCTCAGTAGCTACTCTGGTGGGTATACTGATCATGATGTTTTCGATCAGCTGGCAAATGACCATTGTGGCGCTGTTGATCGTACCGATCTCATTTGTGGTGGTGGTAAACATTGTTAAAAAATCCCAGCCACATTTCAGTGAACAGCAAACCTATCTGGGCCACATTAACGGCCATGTCGAAGAAATGTACGGTGGTCACAACGTGGTTAAGGCTTTTAACGGCGAAGAAGCTTCTTTTGAAACCTTTGACCATTATAACACCACCCTTTACAGCTCAGCCTGGAAGTCCCAGTTTTTATCGGGACTGATGATGCCAATGATGAATTTTATTGGTAACCTGGGCTATGTGGCGGTTTGTATTCTCGGCGGTTATCTGGCCGTGAATGGTCGCTTAAGCGTTGGGGATATCCAGGCTTTTATCCAATATGTCCGCCAGTTTACCCAGCCGATTATGCAGATTGCCAATATCTCAAACATTCTGCAACAAACCACCGCTGCCGCCGAACGGGTCTTCGCCTTTCTGGATGAAGCGGAAGAAGTGGAAGAAAGCACTACGGCGTTTGATCTGGCAAGCGTTTCCGGTCAGGTCGACTTCGACCACGTGAACTTTGGTTATCATCCCGATAAACCGGTTATCAAAGACTTTTCGGCCCACATTAAAGAGGGTCAGAAGGTCGCCATTGTTGGCCCTACCGGCGCCGGCAAAACCACCATTGTCAAACTGCTGATGCGTTTTTACGATGTCGAATCCGGGGCCATCCTGGTGGACGGCCACAATATTGTGGACTTCAGCCGGGGTGATCTGCGTAGCCTCTTTGGGATGGTCCTCCAGGATACCTGGCTTTACAATGCCAGCATCCGGGACAATATCAAATACGGTCGTCTCGATGCCACTGATGCCGAGGTTGAAGCGGCGGCCAAAGCCGCTCAAGTGGACTATTTTGTCCACACTCTACCGGATGGCTATAACATGTGCTTAAATGAAGAAGCCAGCAATGTCTCTCAGGGTCAGAAACAGCTTTTGACCATTGCCCGGGCCATTTTAGCTGATCCGAAAATCCTGATTCTTGATGAAGCCACCAGCTCGGTGGATACCCGTACTGAAGTGCTGATTCAGAAAGCCATGGATAACCTGATGGAAGGACGAACCAGCTTTGTCATCGCCCATCGCTTATCGACCATTAAAAATGCCGACCTGATTCTGGTAATGAATGAAGGGGATATTGTGGAACAGGGCAACCATGCCGATCTGCTGGCTGAAAATGGCTTCTATGCCAAGCTTTATAATTCGCAGTTTGAAAAAGCGGAGGAGCTGGAAAATGAATTGGCTGAAGATTTATTGGCGGTTACTCCGATGCTTAGCTAATTCATCGCACCGATTCTTTCAAATAACAGGGAGCTGTCCGGGTCGACATACCGATCCGAACAGCTCCCTGTTTTAATGTAACGTTTTTTAGTTTCCCTGATCAATCGCAATCGCTTCGATTTCTTTGCGAATTGACAAAAATGCATCAACCAGGATCGGATCAAATTGCAGGCCCCGTTCGTTTTTGATAATGTCAAAGGCCGTATCAAAATCATAGATCTCTTTATAGGGCCGAGCCGACGTCAGGGCATCAAAGACATCGGCAATGGCCATAATCCGGGCGCTCAGAGGAATCGCTTCGCCCGATAAAGCATCCGGATAGCCCCCGCCAATCCAGCGCTCATGATGGTACCTGGCAACCTCGCAAACCATCTTATAATAATCTACATCATCAATTTTTGACAGGGCATTTTCTAAAATCTTCTGTCCATTTTCGGCATGTTTTTTCATCAGTATCCATTCTGCTTCTGTCAGTTTTCCCGGCTTATTCAAGATACTGTCAGAAACCATAATTTTCCCCACATCATGCAGCGGTGCCGCCGCATAGAGCAGCCGGATAAAGTGTTCATTAACGGTCTCCGGATAATCGCCATTTTGAAGCAGTACTGCCGCAATTTTTTCGGCGTAAAGACTGGTTCGGCGGACATGTTCCCCGGTGATGGTATCCCGGATTTCGATAATATTGGCAAAACTGATGATGACCTGTTCCTGAATCTCTTTGATTTGGGCGGTTTTCTGCACCACTTCCTGCTGTAGATCTTGTTGGTAATTAAGGATCAGTTCTTTGCGTTTTTCCGCTTCCGTGACATCCTGATACCAGATCACATAGCCGCGGATCTGGCTGTTGCGGCGGATCGTTCTGATCCGCGGTTCATAAATCCGGCTTTCACGATAGCATAAACTGGTTTCTTGCGCTCTGAGGATCTGATCGAGATCCGGGGAGATCTCCGCCAGACCGGTGTCTTTTTTGGCTTTGGCAAAATCCGGAAACAGTACAATGGCCTGTTCATTGACTTCTTTGTACTGGTAATTGTGATCAACCACGATGATGGCATCATCCATCGAATCAATGATCAATTGTTTGGCGGTATCGTTGATATCATAAATCTTGAGTCGATAGATCAGCACAATCAATAAGAGCTCGGAAATCAAAATGCCAATGGCTGCTATCTCAATTTGAATTGGCAGATATAATTTGCTCAGATGAATAGCTGCCGGAATTAAAGGTACCGCCACCAGAAGCAATGGCTCCCACCATTCCTTGTCTTTCCGTTTGCGACTTTGATCGATCACCACCACAATCAGCCCCACGACCACAGCTGCTTCCATGATCATGTAGATGGTATGAAGAATGCCATATTCTTTAAGCAGCACCGGCACACCGGTTTTATAAACAAAGGCATAGCTCTGATAAAACCAGTGGTGCAGATCCATCGTCAGGATCGCCCCAATTAACAGCAGACAAAGCAGGCCAAAGAGCGGAAAAAAAAGGATTGGTGCCTTAATCTTATAATAACGGACAAAAAACAGGACGAACAGAAAATAAAGACTACAGCCACCCAAATACATCAGTTTGTAAGCAATTATGATGGCTTCGGCCGAATTGGCCTGAATCCCCAACCAATATCCCAGCGATATTAAAAACGCAAAAAAAGCAATCAGGAGCATCAGCTTCTGCTCATCGGACGGTTTTTGAAGCGCCACACCGATAATACAGATGATTGAAATAACCAGTCCAATGGAATATAAAAGAAACAGCGAATCATAGATTGTCATATCAGCCAACATCCTTTATTGTAATCGAAATAAAACTAATTTCATGATATATTATTTTTTTGTGAACTTCAATAGAATTTATTACTAAATCCCTGCGCATCTTAAAAAGAGCTGTCTTTCTGACCTTTTTTGCTGCTGCTGACAACGTAAAAAAGCCAGTCTCCGACCTTTAAGCAAACTGTTTCAACAGCAAAGCCGTTGGAACGTCTACTTAGGCATCGAGGACTGACTGATATGTGACTGTTTATTGAGGCAGTCTGACCAAAAAACGACTGCCTTTTCCCGGCTCACTCTCCACCCCGATGGTGCCCCCGTGAAGCGTCACAATCCGCTGGGAAATGGTGAGTCCCAGACCGGTTCCAGGCGTACTGCGGGATTGATCGGCCTTATAAAAGCGATCAAAGATCTTTTTCTGGTCTTCCTTAGCGATACCCTTTCCGGTATCGGCTATTTCGATAACCACTTCTTTGGCGGTTTTGTGCAGCGCAATGCTGATGTGACCAGCTGTCGGGCTATGGTTAATGGCATTGGTCAACAGATTGATAATAACCATCGCCATCAGCTCGGGATCACCCTGGTAGATTGTATCATCCAACTGGATATCCAAATCGATATTTTTAGCTTCCCACTTTTCCTGTAGCAGCAAGATCACCCGCCGGATGGCTTCATCCAGGGCAAAGGCTTCTTTTCTCAAACCCAGAACCCCATTCTCCAGCTCCGAGAGTTTTAACACATTAGCTGATAGTTTCCATAGCCGGTCACTTTCGTCGACAATAATATCAATATATTCCTGCCGCTGGGTTTCCAAAAGATCGGGATCTTTTAAAAGCTTGCCAAAGCCTTTAATCGAAGCGATGGGGGTTTTAAACTCATGGGACACGTTACTGACAAAATCTCGATGGATATAGTCATTACGGGAAAGGGCAGCCGTCATGATATTAAAATTTTGCGCCAGCACGGCCAGTTCATCCTTTCCTCTAACCGTTAGCCTGACATCAAAGTCACCATTGGCCACTTTTTTTGTAGCCTCAGAAACCGCTTTAATCGGTCTGGCAATCATCGCAACCGCAATGACAATCAGCACCGATCCGATCAACAAGGTGACCAGCATGGTGGTGCGCTGAAGTTCCATAAAGCCAGCAATTTGATTTTTTTCCAGATTCGGCCGACTGACCACATAGCCATCCGCCAGTTTTCCCAATGCCATTGGTAAATCCTGGGCCTGGTGGGTATTCAGATAGACGATCTCCCCGGCTTCGATTTTTTTTTGCTCCGCATCGGTTAAGGTTACCCCCACTTCATCCAAGCTGGCAACAATCCGGGACACCACAATGCCCTGGCTATATAAATTGACAATGACATCATCCCCCAACTTTTCCTGATTAAGAATCTGAACTGCCTGGGCCTGATTGACCAGTTCTACCCGGAGCTGTTCGAGAATATTGCCCAGTTGTGACCAGTAAATCACGCCAAAGGTGAGGGTCGAGGAGAAAAAAAGCACCCCTAAAAAGGTCACCAGAAATTTTGTATAAATTGAATGAAAAATTTTATTTTTCATATAACTCCTTAGTCTCCACTATAAAACCCGGGACTTATATCCCAGGCCCTTAACGGTGATGATTTCGAAATCCTGATTGTGTTCCAGTTTTTCCCGTAACCGTTTGATATGAACATCCACCGTGCGGTGATCACTTTCACTTTCATAGCCCCATATTTCATCCATAATCTGAGCCCGGGTAAAAATCCGGTTCGGTGCCGACAATAGTTTAAACAGCAACAGAAACTCTTTTTTGGGGAGGGTGATGGTTTCATCCCCGATGCTTAAGGTCAAGGCTTCATAATCCAGCACTGTTTTTCCCACCACCAGCCGCTGTTCATTGGCAATTTTAGCCCGCCGTAATAAGGCAAAGACCCGCAGCAGCATTTCATCCATGTCCACTGGCTTAACCATATAATCATCGGTTCCCGCTTGAAAACCGGTTTTCTTATCATCGATGCTTTCCCGGGCGGTGATCATCAGGATCGGCAGCTCCAGGCCGCCGTCCCGCAGGGTTTTGGTTAAGGCATGCCCATCCATGTGGGGCATCATCACATCGGTGATCAACAGATCAATGTGGTTTTTTTCCAGTGCATCCAAGGCCATAACGCCATCAATCGCTTCAAACACCGAATAACCTTCTTTTTCCAGAACATCCCGAAACAGTCGGCGAATATGGTTGTCATCCTCGCAAATCAAAATACGAAACATTTTTTTCTCCTGTTTTTCTCCTAAATACTGCGCAGGGCATCAATCGGGTTGAGACGGGACGCCTTGCGGGCTGGCATGAAGCCAAAAACAACGCCGATGGCAGCCGAAAAGCCGATGGCCAACAAAACGGTGGAAGCCGTCAGAGCAAAACTGGTTCCAATCAGGTTGGCCACGACCCAGGCCAGGCTTACTCCCAGCCCAAAGCCAATGATGCCACCAATCAGACAAAGCACCACTGATTCAATTAGAAACTGGAGCTGAATCTGCTTCGGCTCTGCTCCCAGGGCCTTGCGCAAGCCGATTTCACTGGTTCGTTCAGTGACCGAAACCAGCATCATGTTCATAATTCCAATCCCCCCGACGACCAGCGAAATTGAGGCGATGCCACCCAGCATCATCGACAGAATACTGGTCATTTCTGCTATGGTCTCTAGAATACTCTGCATGTTTACAATCGAGTAGCCATCATCATCACCGTTAAAAGCTTTGGTTAAAACCCCTTCAATTTGCCGGGTGGTCGTGTCCGCCAGAGCCTCATCAGCAATGTAAACAGTCAAGCTGTTAATGTACTTGGCGCCAACGACCCCCATAGCGGTGGTGTAGGGAATCATCACTGCCTTATTGGTATCCGCCTGAGCAAAGCTGTCCGATTCCTGTAAGATGCCAATGACCTGATAGGTAATGCCGCCGATTTTTATTTCCTGGCCAATGGGGTTTTTCCCGACATAAAGTTCGTTGGCAATATCATTTCCAATTAAAGCCACCCGGCTTTTATTTTCAGTGTCAACAGGATTAATGATTCGCCCAGCCGAAATGACATCTTCAGTGTTTTGAAAGTAAACATCATTTTTTCCCTGGAGGCTGATCTCATCCATGGTCTTGCCGTCGAAAGCCACCGTCGTTTGGCCGGAAATGGTCGGGGCAATTCCTTCAATATTTGAAAGCTCAGAAATTTTAGTGACATCCCCCTGGGTCAGTCCCTGTTTCAGCGGTGTTCCCTGAACCTGAATGGTCACGGTATTAGCCCCCATTGAGGCCACCTGATCGGTAACGGTGCTGGTCGCTCCCGAGACAATGGTAATCAGGGCAATCACCGATCCCACCCCGATAATAATCCCCAGCATGGTGAGAAAGGAGCGCATTTTATTGCTGATGATATTTTCTAACGCCATTTTAATACTTTCCTTAAGCATTGTATACCCCCTCGCTGAGATTCCCATCAACAATCCGCACAATCCGGCTACCATTTTTAGCGACATCGCCATCATGGGTAATCATCACAATGGTTTTTCCTTCCTGATACAGTTCTTTAAACAGTTCCATAATCTGATGACCGGTCTGTTGATCCAGGGCGCCGGTGGGTTCATCGGCCAGCAAAATGGTTGGTTCAGTCACCAGCGCCCGGGCAATGGCCACCCGCTGCTGCTGACCGCCGGATAACTGATTGGGCCGGTTTTTCATTTTTTCGGCCAGTCCCACCCGTTTTAAAATATCGGCACTGCGGAGCTGTCGTTCTTTCTCCGGGACACCAGCATAAATCAATGGCAGCTCGACATTTTTCTGGGCTGATAGTCGGGGCAATAGTTGGAACTGCTGAAAGATAAAGCCGATTTCCCGGTTACGGATATGCGAAAGCGCCGTCTCCGGCAGATCCTCAATCCGTTCTCCGGACAGATAATAGCTGCCACTGGTGGGTACATCCAGACAACCAATAATGTTCATCAAGGTGGATTTGCCCGAGCCCGATGGGCCCAGCACCGATAAAAAATCACCCCGATTGATTTTTAGATCAATGCCTTTTAGAACCACCTGCTCCTCATCACCCATGGTATACGTTTTAACGAGATTTTTCATTTCCAGAATTTTTTCTTTCATCAGATTCCACCGCCGCTTTCTGGTCGCTGGAAGGTTGTTGCCTCGGTGGCGTCCAGGATGGGCACACAAACCACCTCATTCTCGCTTAAACCGGTGATGATTTGAATGTTAATGCCATCGGTAATCCCGGTAGTTACCGGGCGCTGCTCGGGATCCGTTGACTCGCCCTTGACCAGCACATAAGTCATATTATCCTCCCCAAATAAAATAGCCGTCACCGGAACCATCACGGCATTTTCGACCTGCTCTTTTACAATAACCACCTCTGCATTCATGCCAATGCGAATTTGCGGATCCCCTAAAAAATCTACAATCGCAGTAAAATAAGCGACCCCATTTTCATTTTTAGCTTCCCGGCTGATTTCACTGACAGTGCCCGGAACACTACGCCCGATGCTGTCAATATTAATGGTAACCGGAGCCCCAACGCTCAGCGTTGACAACTGATACTCGTCGACTTTGATGCTTAACTGAAGGTTATTAAAATCAACGATTTCCATAATTTTCTCCCCGGCAGCCACCGTATCATCGACCTCATAAAAAATATCGGCGACTTCTCCAGCCACAGATGATGTGACGATATCCCCAGTGACGGGTTCATAAAGATCAGTGTCTTCAGCAATCAGTTCGCCTTCGCTGACATATAGCTCACTTATTTCCAGGGTACTGGTCGCAACAATCGCTTCCCGGGACTGACTCTCAATGACCCCTGTAAAACGGTTGTCATTAATAATATTACCCACTGTAACGGTGGTTTTTGTGTACTGAGTCGTTGCCGAATCTGCCAGTACCTGATAGCCCAAAAATCCTCCGCCAATCATCAACACCCCAATGATACTACCAATCACAATTTTCTTTGTACTTCCTTTTTTCACGTCGATCCTCCACTTACTGAATTTATTTAGTATCGGCATTCTAACCAATCAATATGAATTAAAAATGAACCCATTGATTTTATTTTTTGTTGTTTATTACAGTTTTTGGGTATCTATATGTTACTAAAAGAAATTAAAGGAGGATGTGACAATGTTAGATGATAAATTAGATATGATGGAAGAAAAGATACCCGATGATAACACAGAAAAAAAACCCTTTTATTACTCTAAGTGGTGGTTGTTATTGTGGTGCCTTCTGCTTTGGCCAATTGGATTGCTAATGGTTTGGGGCTATTACGCCAACATGCATAAAAATGAAATGCCCCGAACTCGACTGATCAAAGATAATTTAGAGGATATATAAGCCGAATAACCGATACAAACCTTTGAATAACCTTAAAATATTGATGATCTCGTTTTCAGGAAGTAGTCCCTATCCTTGATAAAAAGTCTGTTTCATGTTAAAATGAGACAACTTAAATACGACGAACATAAACTCACACAACCACCATGAATAATCATTCCTGGTGGTTGTGTCATGATAAAAAAGCATTTATACTATATCAGGTAGTTATTTGAACCGAACAACACAACTTGTTTTCGGTTCTCAAAACGATCGATGTAACTGAATATAAAGGAGAAATTAAAGAGAGATGGTTTCACAAATTTTTACTCTGTTATTTATTTTAGGTATCCCGTTTTTTATTTATGGTATCTATTATCTCGGAATTGGCTTATTTGGATATACCAAACACAATAAATATACCCTCTCCCCTCCCAAAAACCGCATTGCTGTGGTGGTTGCCGCCCGAAATGAGGCTGCGGTTATTGGAAACCTCATCGAAAGTCTGCATCAGCAGGATTATCCCAAAGAACTGATGGATGTCTATGTGATTCCCAATAACTGCACTGACAATACCAGAGAAGTGGCCCTTGAACATGGTGCTAAAATCATGACCTGTACAGCAGAAGTCAAATCAAAAGGAGCTGCCCTTTCCCAGTTTTTTGATTATATTTTTGCCGAAAATGACATCTATGATGCTTTCTGCGTTTTCGATGCTGATAATCTGGTCGATAAGCACTTTGTTTCGACCATGAATAATGTTCTTGAATCAGGTGAAAAAATTGCCCAAGGCTACCGGGACAGCAAGAACCCGGATGATTCCTGGATTTCTGGTTGTCAGTCCGTGTTTTACTGGACCTTAAACCGCTTTATGAACCTGGCCCGTCACAAACTCGGCTGGTCAGCCACCTTAAATGGTACCGGATTTATGATGCATGCTGATGTCATCAAAAAAGAAGGATTTAAAACGTTCAGTCTGACTGAAGATATCGAATTTACCACCCAGTGCATTATTAAGGGCTACCGGGTTGCCTGGGTACCTGAAGCCATTACCTATGACGAGCACCCGATTGCCTTTGATCAATCCTGGTCCCAGCGTAAGCGTTGGTCGACTGGTACCATTCAATGTTTTAACCAGTATTCCCAACAGCTCATCGATGCCGTGATCAACGATAAAAACCGTTGTGCCCTGGATATGCTAATGTTTCTGGTTTCCCCCTTTATGCAGGTGCTGACCTGTATCTATACCATTTGTTCATTTATCATCCTGGGTATGCTCTTTGTCACCACCTCTGTCTGGTCCAACGCTTTAACCTTTGCCATCCTCTTTTCAGTTGGTGGTGTCATCTTCAGTGTGGTCTTTACCGCCATGGTATTATGGCTGGAAGGTAAAAAGATTCGTCAGATTAATAATGTTTCGGTTTTTTCTTTCTGGTTATATCTGGCTTCCTGGATTCCCATTAATGTTTTATGTTTTATCAAACCAATCGAAATCTGGGAACCGATTGAGCATACCAAAAGCATCAAAATCTCACAATTAGTCGAATAAGCCAGCAAGGATGATCTTCGGATCATCCTTGCTTTTTTAGACTGATTAATTTTTATCGTTTCACTCGGTTTCTTCACTCGCCTGGCGCTGTTGTGCTGCCTCGGTTTCAGAGGTTTTGTCTAATCGGATCTCAACTTGCTCATCATTCGGAGCTTCGATGGCTTCATCGATTTCTTCAGCTAATGCTGATTCGTCCAGGACTATCTCCATTTCCGTTTCATCTTTGATTATCCGTTCTTTTTTCGCAAGCACAATCAATAGTACCAAAGCTCCCAACAATCCCAGCAGAATAATCCAATAGCCGACTTCTAACTGCAGGGTAAATGCCAGGGCCACAAAATTTGCCTGACCACTGATATAGTTTGCAATAAAAGTTCCCACATCGCCAAAGGTACCCGTCAGTATCGCCCGTAAAGTCTCCATAATACCACTATTTACCTGACTGGCCAGACTACTGAGCTGTTCATTAATGCGGTTATTGGCAACAGCCGTACCAATTCCAACTCCTAAAAACAACACTGACAGAACCCCGGATATAAAAATTGACAGTTTAATACTGGCCCGTTTATACAGAATCAGTGCCATTAAAGCAATGACAACAAGGAAAAGAATCAAGATTCCGCCATTAGCTGTGGCTTTATAGGAATCGATGGTGGCCATGGTCGCATTGACCTGATCCATGGACTGCCGGGCCGAAATGGTGATATCATTAACCTGGCTGGCAATGTTTCGGGCACTTTGGATGACATTCCATAAATCTTTGAGAATCCCATTGATCGCCTCGCCATTATTAAAACGGGTTATCACAATCTGTTGAACCTGAGGATCTACCAGGTAGTCCAACGCCGGACTTGCTAAGGCTTCGTTGATGCTACTGACATAGCCTTTATCAGGCAGTGGACTTCTTAAAATATCAAGCACCGACTGATCCAATACTTTGATATTTCCGAGGGGCACTCCATAGATCTCAAATTCGTCAATGGGTTCCTGCAGTACAAAGTCACTCAGCGAAAAATTGATCATATCATACTCCGGACTAATGACTTCCAAGGTATTAGTCATGATCCCGGTGACAGAAGCACTCATCTTTGCACTCATAAATGGCAAGAAAAAGCCAGCCAGAGCCAACAGTAGGCACAGCAAGGCTCCGGTTCGCAGCTTATTCTCCATAATCTTTGTTTTGATCCAGTCAAACCCATTCATAAACCACTCTTTTACTATCACTTTTTACCCCTCCTGATCGTTTTTTTCAATTATACCCTTAATTTTAAAGCGTTATCATCGAAATATAAAAACCACCTCAAAGAGATGGTTTTTTATATTTAAACTCTATTTTAATGGTTTTTGCAATTGCCATTACAAGACCTTGTTCAGGAAATTGATGGTTCTCTGATTTTTAGGATTCCCGAAGATTTCGCTGGGTGGGCCTTCCTCAACAATAAAGCCTTCATCAATAAAGATCACCCGATCGGCAACTTCTCGGGCAAAGCCCATTTCATGGGTAACGACGATCATGGTCATCCCATCTTTTGCCAGCTGTTTCATAACATTTAAAACTTCCCCAACCATTTCAGGATCGAGGGCCGAGGTGGGTTCATCGAAGAGCATAACATCCGGATTCATGGCCAAGGCCCGGGCAATCGCTACCCGTTGCTGTTGTCCCCCGGATAACTGTTCCGGATAAACATTGGCCTTCTCTTCCAGATCAACGCTTCTTAGTAGTTTTCGTGCCGTTTCTTCAGCTTCTTCTTTGGTTTTAAGTTTAAGGGCCACTGGCGCAAAGGTAATGTTTTTCAAAACTGTCATATGCGGGAAGAGATTAAATTGCTGAAAGACCATTCCAATATCCTGCCGATATTTGTTGATATTACCATCGGCCCTGGTGATATCATTCCCATCGACCTCAATGGTTCCACTGCTAGCTTCTTCCAGGGCATTAATACACCGCAATAAGGTGCTCTTTCCCGAACCAGACGCACCAATAATACAAATCACTTCCTGCTCTTTAACTTCCAGGTTAATATCCTTCAGGACTTCTAAATCGCCAAAACTTTTTTTGAGATTCTTAATTTTTACTTTTCCCATAAGACATTTTCCTTTCAAGTCGTTTTGAGATCTTTGATAAGATCATAATGATCACAAAATACATCACCGCAACGATCGCCCATACCTCAAAGGATTGGAAGTTATTGGCAATAATCAGTCGCCCGGTCTGGGTTAATTCGGTTACCCCGATGACCGAAAGGAGTGATGTATCTTTCAAGGTAATAATGCATTGATTGATCAGTGCTGGTGTCATCGTTTTGACTGCCTGAGGCAGAATGACACTCCGCATCGCCATTCCGTAGGGTAAACCCAGGCTCCGGGCAGCTTCCATCTGCCCTCTGCTGATGGACTCGATCCCGCCCCGGAAAATTTCGGCGAGATAACCGCCAGCGTTCAGGCTAAGGGTGATAATCCCAGAAATTACCGGATCTGATTGAATTCCCAAAACCTGTGGAATCCCAAAGTAGATAAAAAACGCCTGTACCAATAATGGCGTTCCCCGAACAATATCCACATATACCAGAGCAATTGCTCTCAAACCTTTTTTCTTTGATACTGACAAGAGACCAAAAACAAGGCCTAAAATACCTGCAAAAAATAGCGAAATAATTGTTATTTCAACCGTTAATACCAATCCTGCCATCAGGCGGGGCCAATACTGTACAATTAATTCTGGAATACTCACGTCAACCTCCTTCAATAGTTTGAGTTGTCCAACAGTCTTTACTCACACGCAAGAAGTCACGCAAGTAAACACTTTTAGATAACTTAGAGAAATCATCTGCCAGAAGTGTATGCTGACAGATGATTTCAAATTAATAATGTGTTAAGTTTTTTCTAACAGATTATTTTTTGATATAGGTGTCCAGGATTTCCTGATACTTTCCATTAGCCTTCAAGTTAGCCAATCCAGTATTAAACATCTCAATCAACTCTGGATTTTGACCTTTTTTCACAGCGAAACCATAAGAACTTCCTTTTTCCATGTCAGTAACCATTTTAAGTGGTACACCACTGGCAATGGCATCGCCGACAACTGGATAATCTTCAAACAAGGCAACTGAATTTCCAGCTTTTACATCTTCATACATGTTGGCTGAATCCGGGAAAGAAACAGTTGTAAATCCATATTGATCTTTGATTGACTCAGCAAAGGTTGCCCCTTCCGTTCCGGTTTTAACTGCTACTTTTTGTCCTTTTAAATCTGCATAAGACTTAATTGTGTCATTTGAAGCAGATACTGCCATTACGACACCTGAGTCAAAGTATGGTTCGGAAAAATCAAAGGTTTTTTTCCGTTCATCGGTAATACTCATACCGGCGATCATCCCATCCGATTGACCTGTTGATACTTCACCCAGAGCAGCATCAAACCCAACGGCCTTTAATTCATATTCGAAACCCTGATCTTCAGCAATTGCTGCTAAAAGATCGATATCAATTCCGACCCGTTCACCCTTTTCATTTTCATACTCAAATGGTTTAAAGGTTGTGTCTGTAGCGATTACATATGTCTTCGTATCACTGCCAGTTTTTGTTCCGCTGGAACAAGCAGCTAATGAAAATACCATTGCCGCTACCATTACCAAAACACCAAGCTTTGCGATTCTTTTCATTTCTTTTCCTCCTAATAATAATAAGTTTTGGTGCATCTTTAGCCAATACACCCACTTTCATACAGGTAGCAGTATATCATTTTTATAAAAACTTCGCAATAAAAAAAACCATCGATTATAGTAAAGGATGGTTTAATCTATTCTTTAGTATCAATATGGAGACGACTTCTTAACTTCATTTGTACGCCAAGCTCGTACACGCTCAGCGTACAATCAGATCATCTCTTTTCATCAGCTTATTGTGTTTATTCTTCCGGATTCTCAGTCAGATATTTGCGGATCGACTCGTAGTCCCCTTCAGCCACGATGAATTCGGCCTCCAGATTTTCCAGCACTACTTCTTCCGGGAGAATCTCAACCTCTTTCTCCACTGGCGCTCGGTTTCGGGCTTCAACCAAAAGCAAATCTTTTTGATCCAATGCAATCTTGCGCTGGTTCAGGCCCGCTTCAATGATATCCAAATCATTGATCCGTTTATTAATCAGTTTGGATAGCCGAATCAGATCATCCAGAACCTCATCAACAACGAATTGTTTATCAATAATCATTTTCAACTTTTCGCGAATCAGATTACCGGCGGCCACAATTTTTTCATCCCCGGCAATGGGTTCATAGTTTTCCACTTCTTTCTGAAAATCACTGATAGCCCCCTGGAGATACTGGGTTTCCTTCATTGATTTTTCGATCTCATGAAACAAATAGCCCAGTCGCCGTTCAATGGAAAGAAAGCCCTCTTCGTTATCATCCACTTCTGTTGTTTTAATTCCGGCAGCACCTAAATTATTGACTGCCATTTTTTGAAGATCAGATTTTTTTTCTTTAACTGATGGTAAATCACCAAACAGCTCCGTGCTGCTGTTTTTAGGAACTTCGATTAACGGCTTCTGAGTTGACAGTATCATGGTCGCTTCCGGTGCTTGATTACCCATCGGCGAGTTTGCCTCAATCCCCACTGCTTTTTTCCCGTCTGATTCCATTGGGGGTAATCCTGCTGGCATTTTTTGTGACGATTGGTCCTGGCTTACTTGTTTTTGTCGGGTTCCACTCATAGCCTCAGTTTGACTTAATGGCGGTTTGTTTTCTTTTTTTAAATTTTCTTTGATTTCATTGAGAAAATCACTGGTCTGATAGCGTTTTTCCTCTGCAACAGCCCTCGGCTCATCAGCTCTGGGGGACTCCACATAGCGTTGCTGTCCTCTTTTTTCATTTTCCAGCAAACTGGTAAAGATGCTGTCGTACTCTGACTCTTCTTCATCATTTCGGGATAACCAGGTTTTTTTATCGCTTTTCACTTTTTTCCCTGAATTTTTATCCATTTTTACCGGTTCCTGTTTTTGATCATTACTCCGGTCTTTTTTAGCCGTCTTCTTTTTTTCTTTCTTAGGCATTCGTGCTTCATCTGAAGATACACTCTGTTCTCTGGTATAATCATCATCTTTACCAATCAGAACCCACCATAACAGATGACACAGCGTTATCATTAAGAAGTCCGCCACAGCCAAACCAATAAAAAATGTTGTCGGTACATCTGGAATAAGAAAAAAGCACATCGTAAAAATAATTCCGTTGCCAAGAATTGTAATCCCGCCGCCGATGAAGGGAATATTCTTTCGCAATAAGTTTCTGTTTAAATCGTACAAAGCCAGCACAATTGTCTTAATCCCGACAAAGAAACCCATCAGAATAATATAAGCATTGGCGTTTTCAAGTGTCATTAAAACCTGATAACCCAATAAAAAAGCATAGCCAGCGATTGCCAAGCCAATGATATCAAAAATTAACAAACCCCAGCATTTACCAAAACTTAATTTCATCAAATCACTCCTTGCTGTCATTTATAAAGATTGTTCCATCGTTTTCTCGTGAACTACCCTTATCAATCGTTACTTTTCCAAAGGTCGACGTCAGCGCATCCAAACCTTCCGTGTTGCGATACAAAGCTTCAATTTCCTGAAGCTTCTGATATTCACGATTCAGTGTCTCTTCTTTTCGATTCACTTCTTCGTGTCGCTTTTTCAAAATAGCCAGAGCCGTCCCTAAGGAATCCAGCATATCCTGAACCATTTTTTCCCGCTTTTCAATATTGGCCAGCTGGATATTCAACTCATCGGCTTTATAATTGGGAATTTCACCTTCACTTTTCAAAAAGCGGGATTCTTCTTCCTTCAAATCATCGAAGACCCGCTCGAAATGGTTGGCTTCTGGGCGCAGAGCGGTAGCCCCAGCTGCGCTTTTCTCAGGTTGTGCTGGGCCATTTTGAACCGTTTTGAGGATTAGTGATTTTAACTCTTCATCTTTTTTTAAAATCAGTTTTTCTAAATTTTCAATGCGCGATTCTACATATTCAAAGTACTCATTCTTTTCATTGAGTTCCTGTTCGTTTGCCATATTAACCCTACTCCTATATTCGCTATCAATCTTTGCATCTATTATAACAAAGTTTTCCTAAAATGTATAATAAGATTTAATGTTTGTTTTTTCTATTTATATTATTTTTACAAATATTTACATTTATGATATAATAGCCTACCAGTAGTCGTAAATTGGCGTAATCAGAATTTATTTTTAAGTAAAAGATGGGAAAACACTTTGCAAATTACCGGCACCGATGCGTCTGTAAAACGATCTGCAAACAGAGTTCTTTCCCAACGAGGTAAAAATTTGAACGATAAAAAAAAGAGTGTGATTAAAAACAGACGAAATCCAGGCTCAAAAAAGACATCCAACACGAATCCAAGGCCTGATACCCGTCCCCTTAAGACCATTAAATCAGAAACAAAAGCGAAACCCAAATCAAAGCAGTCAAAAACAAAGCCGGTAATCTTACCCAATCCATTACCAAAGAAAAAGAAAAAATCCAATGGCTTTGTAAAAAAGTTTTTCCGTACTATTCTGCTGATCATTATTTTTCTGATGGCCACCGCTTTTGCCGTTAACGCCTTTTTCTTAGGGAATGTCACCAGCGACCTGAAAGGAAATTTAAGCAAGTATGGAATCAGCAGTGAAGCGGCTAACTTTGCCAAACAGCATAAAATTGTTAATGTTGCCGTTTTCGGCGTCGACGGTCGTGATGATGTTGAAGGTGACCGAACGGATACCATCATGATAGCAACTGCCGATTATGAACATAGCAAGGTCAAGGTGGCCTCGCTGATGCGTGATACCTATGTTTATATCGACAAAAAATACGAATATGATAAACTCAATGCCGCCTACGCCTATGGCGGACCGGATTTAGCCCTTAAGACGATCAATCAGAATTTTGATACCACCATCACCGATTATGTCACCATTGATTTTAACGCCATGGTTTCAATGGTCAACGCCGTCGGTGGGGTCACCATCGATATTGAAACCGACGAAGAGCTGGAATGGGTCAATGAATATCTGATGGATGTCAATGAAAAAGTAGAAACCGGTTCCCCCTTTCTGGAAGAAACTGGACCCCAAACCGTTGATGGCTCCCAAGCCCTGGCCTACTGTCGAGTTCGGTATGTCGGCGATGGCGACTTTGATCGAACCCTGCGACAACGGGTTGTTTTTGAGCAGGTCTTGTCAAAAGCTCTTGATCTGGATCTTCAAGAACAATATAATCTGGTAATGGCGACCTTACCCTATGTGGAAACTTCCTTGAGCACCCTGGAGATGCTCAAATATGGTGCCAATCTGGCCTTAATGCCCTCAAAAGATATCGAGCAAAGTCGCTTCCCCACCGATGACCTGATTTCCCTGGATATGCTCGACGGGGTTTCCTATGTTGTCCCCAACACCTTAGCCGAAAACATTGAAGCCTTTTATCAATTTGTCTACGAAACCGACTATACCCCTTCGGATACTGCCTTAGAGATTAGCGATGAGATCAAAACAGCTGTCAAAGGCACATCGAATTCATCCGGATCTGATGTGGAAGAACTGTCCTATTAAAATCATAAAGCCACCTGCTGTCCTTGACAACGGGTGGCTTTTATTTTTGGTGCGCTTACTTTGCGATGAATTATCTTTGATTTTTCCGGATTATGGCTGGCGAACGATATTGGGAACACCAAAATAATCAGCCAGGGCACGGTTTACCCAATGGTTGGGATCTAATTGGACATCCTTTAATCCATACATCCCATTGTGACTGGACAGGGGGACAATTTCCGGCACCTGAATCAGAGCTTCATTTTGGTGTTCTTCAATGATTTGAACCCGAGCGACATATTGTTTATTAACTGTAATGGCATCGATGCCCACGTACCCCCAGGACATGATGTAAAATAACAACACTGCCAAACCGGGAATGATTACAAATTTCCTGATCCGTTCTTCGGTCATTTCGAGTTGCCCAAAAGCATATACCACAGCAATAATCAGAAATGCCGCCAATCCAAACATCGCCCGAGGCGGAAACTTTGGTGGTGCCAGCATCACAAACATGGCCGCTGCAGCTGCCACAGTAAAAATCCCAAAATTCACCCATGCGTTTCGATCTTTTTCATTTCTTAGCATGACAAAAGCAATCGCCGCCAAAATCACCAGCGGCATCAGGGCATAAAGATTATAGGCAAAATATGAAAGCCGGGTGATAATCGGGTTTGATCCCACCATCATGGTGACCTCGGCAACCGCCGATTCATTTGCCACCCGCAAACTGTTTCCTGGTGCAAAAAGCATACATAAGAAGCCAGCGATTGAAAACAATAACCCCGTATAAGCAAATGCAGGAATCCGAATTTTGCGTTTAATGTTAACGCCGCAGTACAGCAGCATAATTAGAATCATCCCACCTGCCGTATTTTCATTGGTAATCCCACTGGTAAAAAACAAGGGAATCATCAACACGGCAAACCAGATGCTGTTTAACAGCCTGGTCTGTTTTTCTTCATACAGCCGGAATGGCAAAAGTGCCAATAGAATAATGGTACCACACCATAAATAATTGCAGGAGCCGGTTAACCACATCACCGTCTGACCAAACATTGGGATAAAAAACCAGACTAAGATTGTCGTTAACAACACTAATTCAAAGCGGATTCTGCGACCCATTGCCAAAAAGTAAACCGCCAGACAAAAGACAATATAGCAGAGGCTGTTGGCCACATTAAAAACATCTTTTCCTAAAAACATGAAGAGTTGTGTCAATGTTTCAGCCACCACCCGCCCTCCCCAGGTCATGTAATAGGAAATCTGCGAGGTAACGATATCCCCAAAACTCATTACCGGCGTTGAGGTAGCAAAAATAAATGTATAGACAAAATCATCAGCAATCAAAGGGGTTTTGCTGTTTAAAAACACCATGTAAGCAAATGTAACTGCTACTATTACCCAAAAGAGAATCAGATTCGTTTTTCGGGATTCGATTAAATTTTGAATCGCTCGATTTCCATATTTTTTTCCAAAACGGTCACTATTCATCATTTCACTCTACCTTCTAAACACCGATTTGCGCCATGCACTTGATCCGTTTATGATCACTCGAAACAACGCCCTTAGATAAACGCATAAACAAAAATCCCCCCGACAATCAACACATTGCCAATAATTTTACGCCGACTGAGTTTTTCTTTTAGAATCAGCATCCCCAGAATCCCAACATAAATATAGCCGGTTGATTCTAAAACCGGTCCCATTGTTAACGGCACCCCGCGATACGCAAAGGTGGTTAACAACGATGATCCGAAGAAGAAAAAATAGGCCCCGATCACATAGGGGTTTAAATACTCTCGGATGCGACTTTCATAATGAATCATGGCACTTTTTTTGAGAATAACTTGCGAAAGGGAAGCCACTAAAACCGAAAACAAATAGAGCGCATAATAAATCCATTCGTTATTTGTCATCACTTACCACCAAATATATTCCTGAAACAATAATCACCGAACCCAACAGCATCCCCCAGCGCAGCGCTTCTCCAAAAAACAGATATCCCCAGACAATTCCCCACAAAATGGTTATCGCTTTGTTGGCAAAAGCCACCGTTAAGGGAAAGCGTTTGAGTATCTGCTGCCAGAGAATGGCATAAACAAACAATATCAGTAAAAACAACCCATAATAAAGTATAAACGCCCAGGAAAGAAATACTTCTTTGCTGGCCATTTTTGAAAAAACCGATCCGATTGAATATAATAATAAACTTGCATGTAAAAACAAATAGTTTTTTAATCTTAGTGTTCCTCTGTTCTCATCCGATTTACTCATTTTTCTCTCTCATACCTCATTTTTACAAATACTTCCATCATTTTATAGAGTGCGATAACATTAAATGCGATAACCAATGGGTAGGCCCCTGCCAGATACCAATATGAAATGGCTACATAAGCCGAAATATCGGTATAGGCGACACCACCAGCCAGTACAGCCGCACTAAAGAGCAAGGCCGATAAAACCAACCAGCAGTCCATTAGCTGATACTTGTCACGCATTTTTTTTATCAGTACAAAAAACGAAAGCAGGCCATAGACTACCAGCGCCACCATAAAGACCACTTCGCCCAGACTCTGATAAATCGCAGTAATACTGTTCATTAATACAAGTCTGACTTTTACATTCAATGGAATTGGTTCACCCTCTATTCGGGCCGCATTATTTGTAATGTCTTCAAAAAGTAAGATCCCATTCTGTCCATCATCAATACTGTCAACCATACTGGTTTTGACTGCTTTAAACCCGGTGACATACTGAGTTGTTTTTAAAAAAGCGCTGGCCAGTTTTTCGCCATATTCATCCCGCCAGGGAGACATCAAAGCAGATGGCATGGTTGGTCGACGCATAAGCTGGCCACTGTTAAAAGCCGCCTCCAATTCATTGGTCACCGCTTCATAAAAACCATTGGCCGTTTCGGCATCATCATAGTACCCTGAGTTGGAAACCGCTTCCCGCAACGCCCAAAAGAAAAAACCGTCCTCTACCTGTCTTACACTAGCATCTTTTTCGTACCAGGACCATCGATCCAGACTTGATTCCAACTCATTTTTTATACTTTTTAACGATGGGGATACCGCATAAATTTTAGTCATTGTACTTCTGGGAACTGAAGCCCGCTCAATTTCTTCACTCGGTTGCACTGCATAAATGAGTTTTATTGCCTTCGTAAAATTGCTGTCATTGAGCTCATTCGTGGTGTAAATTCCATAATACGCATAATTAATACTGGAAATAATAATCGTCGACACGATTAGAATTCCCAGCGGAACTACTGTAGTCATTCCTTTTTTCAGTTTTTCTTTTATTGATAATTCTTTTTTTAGAATAATCGTTATGCCGGTAATAATAATGACGCCCAGCACCAATGGAATAATCCAGATCCCATCTTCCCGGGTATGCCATAAAGCGGCCAAACCCAGTCCGGCAATAACTGCCCAGACCAGCTGAACTGCCGTTTTTTCAAAGCGGTTTAAATAAACGGCAAACATCCCGCCACTGATGACGAGAACCTGAGCGGCAGTTAAGCTATTTCGATAGACCCGGAGAAAGGTTTCATCGGCAAATGAGATCGGATTAAACAGCAACGCCAAAAAAATTAAATAAAGCGGAAATTCAGTTTTAAACAGTCGTTTGATCCCAAAAACAAAAATTACGCATGCGATGGAATAGATTCCTGGAATTGACAACGAATAGGGGATTCCAAACCAATCATTTGCAACTAAAAAAAGCGGAAAAAACAGCCCCTTAACCAACGTCTTTTCCGAGTATGAACCTAACCACTCTCCCTGAATTAACGAATTGGCCATATTGATCATTAAGCGATCATCGTGTCCGGCTCCGGCATGGGCAAAAAGAGGTATGCCAATGACCAGCAGTTGTTTGACCAGAATAAAACCAATCATGAAAATGACCAACCGGTATTTTTCGATCAATAACCACAGTCTATTCTTTAGGTTTCCTGAACTTTTTGACATCCTCTTTTCACCTCCTCAATTACTTATTATTTTCAATACAAAATAACAGACAACCTAGATCTTTTCTCTAGCCTGTCTGAAACCATCCTATTTTTTTCGTTCAATTTCCAAAATCCCAAGAAAGAAACTGGCAAAAATCAATTCAATACCAATGGCAATCAGCGTAGCCGCCGGAATTGTTATTTTCATTATTGATTCTGGCTGTAGATTGCCAAACGAATTGTTGCCCCAAATAACAAAGGCAATAATCGTCGCCACAATCCCCAGTAAGGTTAACAAAACCCCAATTACAACGCCTTTTTCAACGGTAAACTTTTCCAGGATACCAATGGTTTTCGGACTATTGGGTATAAATCCTGAGCTTAATGCATAGGCTTTGGTAAACATTGAAAATAAACTGATATTAACCCCAACCAGCAATGCTGCCGATCCATACATCATGGTATTGATTCCAAAATTCACATTACCGATTTTTGTGGGCCCGACGCCAATGGCCACCATCATCACCAATCCAATGACTGATAAAATAATGCCAGGATACAAAAATGTCCAATTGGGACTGTACATCATCAAAAATTTAAGATGCCGCCAACCATCCCGCCAACTTCTTAAGTGCGGGGGACGTGACCGACCATCCGGTGATAAGGTCGTTGGCACCTCTATCATTCTTAACTTATGCAAGGTCGCCTGAACAACCATTTCGCTGGCATACTCCATTCCTGTCGTTTGCAACTGAAGACTCTGAATCGCCGCTCGGTTATAGCCCCGAAGCCCACAATGGAAGTCTTTAATGTCACTGGGATAAAAAATCCGCCCGATAAATGATAAGACCGGATTTCCCAAATACTTGTGCAACGGCGGCATCGCCCCTTTTTCAATTCCTCCTTTGAAGCGGTTTCCCATTACCAGTTCATAGCCTTCTCTCAGTTTTTCAAGAAACGGCATCAGGTTTAAAAAATTATAACTATCGTCTGCATCGCCCATGATAACATATCGACCTCGGGCGTTTTCACTCCCACCTCTTAGTGCGCTCCCGTACCCCTTCTGTTCGATATTGACAACACGAGCCCCGTTTCTGATGGCTATTTCCTGAGATCCATCGGTACTGCCATTATCGGCAATGAGCACTTCGCCATCGACATTGTTATCTTCTAAGAAGGACATCGCTTTTTTTATGCAAATCTCCAATGTTTCCGCTTCATTCAGGCACGGCATTAATATCGTTAATTCGATTTCTCTCTCTTCCAATCGCTTTTCCTCTTTATACTTTATATTTTATTACTCACGTTCGCTTATTCCAACGTTGGGAAGACCGCCGTCAACACGATCTGCTTAGGCTTCTTTTCTCCAAATCTCATTCAATAGATTCAAATGCCTTTCAAAATTATGACGATGTTGCTTTTTTAACACCTGCAGAATAACACCACTGAAAAAACTGATAATGGCGATGATCCACAAGGCCGAAATGACAATCAAGGTCGGATATTTGTCGACCAGACCGGTTTCAAAATAATTAATTAAAATGGGCGTAAAAAAGATCCCGCTGATAATCAACAACACTAATGAAAGCATCGAGAAAAACAAATAGGGTTTGGTATCTCTAAATAAGGTTCCAATTGTCATCAACACTTTATACCCATCTGAATAGGTATTGAGTTTTGAGACACTACCTTCTGGTCGGTCCCGATAGTCGATCGGCACTTCAACTATTTTAAAATTGTTGTCCAGGGCAAAAATTGTCATCTCCGTTTCAATTTCAAATCCCTTTGATGTAACCGGAAAGGATTTTACAAACTCTCGGGTGAAGCCCCGAGCTCCGGTCATGATATCTTTTACTTCAGCCTTAAACAAAACATTGATTAATTTTCGTACCAGAACATTCCCTATGTTATGGAAAGGGCGCTTGTTTTCCGTGAAATAGGTCGAGGACAGCCGATCGCCGATGGCCATATCGGCCCGTTTTTGATAAATTTGTTGTTCCAATTCCAACGCAAATTCAGCCGGGTAGGTATCATCTCCATCCGTCATAATATAACAGTCGGCATCAATATCCCGAAACATCGATCGAACCACATTACCTTTCCCCTGTCGATATTCGTAGCGCACAATGGCGCCAGCCTTTCTGGCAATTTCATCAGTCCCATCACTGGAATTGTTGTCATATACATAGATATCAGCATGAGGCATGACTGCCTGATGATCTTTGATTACTTTTTCAATGGTTTTAGATTCGTTATAACAGGGGATTAAAATCGCTGTTTTTTGTCCTTTTTCCATCATTACTCCTTTAATTATAATTTACTGTATATATCTTAAATCCGTTTTCATCTGCTAACTCCGTAAAGCTTACAGCCTCATTTGAAAGTATCGATAAATCCCGTTTTGAGAAAACATAGGTTACCTCTAGTTTTTCCAGATCCATAATATTTAAATTCACTTCAAAAAGATCTGGCGATTTCAGTTCAAAGTGTGTTTCATTACTTGTGTTAATCAGATTGACACTGATATGGGCATAACGGTTATATATTTCCTCTGCTGATCCATCCGGATCCAGTAGATGCCATCTTTCCAGATTCGGATACACATTTGTGGAGTTTATTGTTGGTGCGCCAGCCATTAATGGAAAATTAATCACTGGAAAACCAATTTCCGCTCCCGAATCGACAATCCATAATCCGTTTTCCGTCGTATTGATCTGTTGAATTCTATTGATTAAATTCGTCTGGTAAATCGCATCCAGTCCATTAACAACTGGATTCACAAATAATCCTGCAATAAAAATGATACCAAAGACAATCACCAATAACGTCTTACGGGCCCACTCCTTGTTTCCACTTAAGATGACGTAAAATGATCCAAACAAAAGAAGTAAACTAATCATACTCATTTTCAGATCAAGATAACCGTCATATGTTTTAAACGCCAATAGCGTGATTCCGAGGCTCATGAGCAGTGCACTACCCACTTTAAACCATTTTGAAAACGCACCGTCAAATAAAGCAAGGGCCCGGATCAACAATAAAATATTTATGAATCCTACTGCCAAAAAAGCTCGAACCGGCTTTGAATAACTGAGCAAGGTGATTTTTGCCAACCATTCCGGCCACGGAAACAAACACCATACTATCATCATGGCATTTATTAAAAGCAGCGGGATCAAGAATTTATCCTGCTGCTTTTGTTTTATCACTACCCACGCAGACAAAACAATTCCCAACGGAAAGAAATCAAAATAAACTGCCAGCTCACAGGGATTTGCATACGTCAGTTCCCGTGAAAAAGCAAAAAACAGGTTGCCCGGATATAAAAACAATCGCAACCCCTGGTTTCCCCCGGTTTCAGCACTTCCTCCCGGATAAACCGTATTCATCACCGAGTCAATTGTTCCTCCAGATTTAGACAAAATATAAATCATGCCCAAACTCAATAATAGAATCAAACCAACGCCAATTCCAATATCTTTTTTATTCCAGACAAAATGCTTCCGATTTTCCAGCACAACGCCAATGAATAATGCCAGAAATACATATACCAGTGGTACTTGCCAGGCTGGATAAAAGGTTAAAATATATCCACCGGCACAAATTAACATCACCAAGGCATACAGTGACCGTCGATAGTAATTCTGATTATTCATATACAGGGTGATCATGATCAATGCCAGTTGACCAAAAACCAGCATTTCAACCAGACCGTTGATGGCAAACCACCACTGCACAACGGGAGACCAGGTAACCATCAGGGTATAAATCAAGGCCAGCAATTTACTCTTATTCGTGAGGATCATCCCAAATTCAAAGGATACTAAAAACAAGGCAATGGTTCGACCGATCCAAAAAAATGACAGCCCTTTTGCCGGAGCCAACAGTAAATAACCCCAATGAAATGGTCGAAAAAATATCGCAATATCTCTTACCGGTTGACCATATATGATAAAGGTGTCGGTTAGTGCCCCCCGAATGGTTTCACTGAAATAAGGAAACAAACCCGAATGATTATAATACTGCGACAGCATCATCGGTGTATTAACCGCCCACTCGTCACTACGGATTGCTCTTGATATGCCAATCAATGGTTGTGAAATATTGGTTAAATTAGTTAAATAATTCTGCCAATACAAGATTGATGAGCCATGAATTTCAAAAAAAACAAGGAAAATCCCCAATATCGCCGAAATCCAAAAACGATATCGATAGGCACGGTCGACCAATTTTTCCATTCCGTAATGATTCACCAAAATGCTCAAGCCAATTCCAATACTCATAAAAAAGAATAACCTGACAAAATCGAAAGTCTGAATAATCTGGGCAATTCCTGACCATGATTGGAACGATTCAATCGCAATTTTGTTTTCAATCATTAAAAAAAACAATTCACTGAAACCGGCTAATATTAATGACAAAATTATTAAAATGAAAATATTGATCTTTCTATTTGTTAATATTCCATTCAACTTAATACCCACTCTCAAACACCGCTTTAAATGTCATAAAAAATACTTTGATATCAAACCACAGCGTCCATTTTTCGATATACTCGATATCACACTCGATCCGTTTATGAATCGAAGTATCCCCACGCCAGCCTTGAACCTGAGCCCAACCGGTGATCCCCGGCCGAACATGGTGTTTGATCATATACTTAGGAATTTCGTGTTGAAACTGGGTGACATAATGGGGTCTCTCGGGTCGGGGTCCGACAATACTCATATCCCCTTTAAGTACATTGTAGAACTGTGGCAGTTCATCAATGCTGGTTTTTCGGATAAATGCACCAAATTTTGTTTTACGCGGGTCGTTCTCAGTGGTCCAGCCGATTTCCCCAGGAATGGCGGCATCACAACGCATCGATCTGAATTTGTAAATCCAGAATTCCCTTCGGCCCATCCCCACCCGAATTTGCTTATAGATAATCGGCCCAGGTGATGTTACTTTAACCAGAATTGCCGTAACCAACATAATTGGTGAAACCAGAATTAAAATCAGAATTGAAAGAATAATATCAATTGCTCGTTTGATCCATTTATTCAAGGGCTGATCCAGGGGGATGTAACGGGTATTGATCAATGGAATACCATCCAGTTCATCAAAATAAGCCGTTGTTCCCTGAATCAAGTGAAAATAATCTGGAATAATCTGGGTTTTAACACCCTGGTATTCACAGATATCAATGACTTCATCGATTCGTTTAAAACTGGTATTCGGCAAGGCAATAATGACCTCATCCACCTGATATTCTTCCAGAATTTCATTCATTTCCCGGGTTTTTCCCAGGATCGGGATCCCATCTTTATCGCTTTTGTGATAATAATCATCAACATACCCGGTTACCTTATAACCCAGCTGACGATCTCCAGCGACTTTTGCAGCAAAGGTTTGACCAATACTACCAGCACCAACAATAATAATATACTTGATGTTAAAACCCCGTTCCCGGGCCATTCGGAGAATTTTGCGAATCGATCCCCGCTCCAAAATCATCATCACCGTAGAGGTAATAAAGAAAATCCCCAGCATATACCGTGAAAAATGGATGCTTTTCATGGTAAATAAGGCCGACATTAAAATCGCAATGCCAATAATGTTGGCAAAGACGATTTCCCGGCATTCTTTAAAAAAACGCTGTTTGCGATATGGTTTGTAGAGGCCAAAGAACAGAAAAAGAACAAGATAGAGGGGGATAATGATTGCCAGCAAATCAATATAAGCCCTCAGGTTCATGGTCCGCACGCCATCATCAAAGAAAGGTGAGACAAACCGAATATACCAGGCAAATAAAAGAGACGCTGTCACCACACACAAATCAAACAACACCAATATAAAATTAAAAAAACGCTGATTGCTTTTTATCATGCCTGTCTCCCTTCCCTGTTTTTATTTTCTGCGATTATTTTTTGCTAAGGCCATTTTTTTCATGATTGTCGTTCCTGTAATCACGCACCACCGGGTAAACCGATTATATTTATTCTGATAATGTTTATTATAAAAAATGATCATCGAATCATAAAATGCGGCAATCACTTTGGGATTTCGTTTGCCGATGCCACTGGCTTTTTTGTGATGAAAAATTCGAACTTCCGGATAATACATGACCTGATACCCGGCCTGTTTGATCCGATAACACCAATCGACGTCTTCCCCATACATAAAAAAATCCTCATCCAGCATCCCTACCGTATCGACTACGGCTCTGGGAACCAACATAAACGCCCCCATAATACAATCAATGGAACAGGTTTTATTTTCATCCACATAGGTCAGATTATAGGCCCCAAAACGGGTGCTTTCGGGAAAGGCCAGGTCCAGATTGAGACTGTGATAAAGTCCGTTCATCGGTGTCGGAAAGCTTCGTTTACAGGCCGGATCCAGTTTTCCTGATGGCAGCAATACCTTACAACCCAATGCCCCGATATGTTTGTGATCTTTAATAAAAGCCAGGGCACCTTTTAAGGTATCCAGATCAACAATGGTATCGGAATTGAGCAAGAGTATATAGTCGCCCTTTGCCACCGCCAACCCAATGTTATTGGCCTTTGAAAAGCCCAGGTTTTCGCTGTTTTTGATAATCGTTATTTCTGGAAACTGCTTTTCAATGGCTTCGATGCTGCCATCATCAGAAGCATTATCGACCAGAATAATTTCATAGCACAATCCTCTGGTATTACTTTTTATAATTGAATCAATACAATTTGATGTCAATTCTTCTGTTTTATAATTAACAATAATAATCGATAAATCCATTTTCAGCCTTTCTTAAGCCATTTTGTCTTTCAAAAGACATTATATTTTACCATACCCCCCACAAATATGGAAGGGCCGATCTAAAAACTGTTTTACTTGCCTATTTTATTTTCAACTTGTCTAAATACATTCACTATCAATTGGACTTCAATAAAAAAATAATGCTTCAGATTTCGAAACTGAAAAGGAACCTTCGTCATGATTCGATGCTTTTTCAGACCTTCTTTAATCCCAGCTCGATAATCCTGGCCAAAGCCCCTTTTGGCAAACGTTATGTATTTAACGATAAACCCCAACAATAAAAACGGGCTGTTAACCAGTAATTGAACAAATGGCATGTTTTTATATGCGACATAAATATTATTGCGGGCTGAAATCTGAACCTTGAAGGGACTGTACTTTTGGCCTTCTGCTGTGGTTGCGCTGCCAATATGGTAGCAGATCGCTTTGGGTTCATATCGATTTTTATAACCATTGATCAATGCACGGTATCCGATATCAACGTCCTCCATATAGGCAAAAAAAGCTTCGTCAAACAAGCCAATCTCATTTAGAATCGATCGGCGGTAAATCCCCGCCCCGGCACAACTACTAAAAATTGCTGTTGGCTTATTATGAGCGTTGACCGATTGGCCATCGCCCCGTTTGTATCCCCAGCCCAGAATATTATAAAAATCGCCGGTATCATCGAGCTTATCCCGTTCATAAAAACGAATCATTTTTGAACTCACCGAAAAGGTTCGGGGATTATCATCAATATGCAAATATAAATATTTCACAAAATCAGGATCCGCCACCACATCATTATTTAAAAGCAAACAGTATTTTCCACGACTGGCCAGAATCCCCTGGTTAACCGACTTATCAAAACCCGAATTAACGGGATTTTCCAATAACATTACATTTTCATAATTCTTTATGATATCAACACTCCCGTCACTGGAGCAATCGTCGACAACTATGATTTCCATGTGTCCGAATGTACTAAAACTTTGTACCATCATACTATCCAGACAATTGGCGATAAAATTCTCCCCATTGAAATTTGGTATAATTACTGAAACATCACACTTCATAAAACCTTCCTTTATTCTGTCCATAATCCGTTTTATTATAACATAGGATCTTCCTTTACTAAACAAAAAGAGACCAGGAACTTTTCCCAGTCTCTCTTTTGGGCACTATCTCAATTTGCATTGCTGTAAGGGTTGTGAAAGTCAATCCATATTTCCGGATCGACACAGGCATCATCAGCATTGGCGATTGCTCCAAAATGCAGATGCGGTCCATAGGCATTATCGATATAGGTTCGTTGGGCGTTATAACCAGAGCCCCCGACTGAGCCAATTTTTTGGCCCTTACTTACCGACTGTCCCACACCCACGTTAATTTCCTGCAGATGTCCATAAAAGAAGGAAACACTTTCACCGTAGCGATCAGTGGTGCGGATTCGGACGTAGCGACCATAGCCCATAAAAAAACCGGCTTTTTCGACAATACCATTGCCAACTGCATAGCAGGAGGCATAATAGGGTGCCGGGATATCAACCCCTTCGTGAATATCACCCCAGCGTGGTCCAAACCAATCGGTGGGATCGCTGGGATTGGGTTTATAATTTTTATCCAGCGGATAATTATAAAAACCATATACTGTTGCCGTATTCTGTAAAATCGTTTTACTGGAGTCCTTAACAAAAACCATTTTTCCGTTTTTATCAACCAGGTAAGCATGCGAAATAAACGCATCAACAATAATGTTATAGTTTCGCAGATTAATGTTGGCTTCCCATGTGTGATTGCCAATATAGGTTGCCGGCTCCCAACGCAGATCATCCTGGCCATTTGAACGGCTCCAGGTTGGCATCATGATGGCGGTCACACCGTTTTCACTTCCCACATTCCTGATCCGGATTTTGAAGGTATTATTTAGCACTGCCTTGTCATACTCGATGGTTGGGTTAAGCTTTGGCATTGTAAAAGAAGATCCTGAAATAGTAATTACTTCTCCAGAATTATCCCTTAGATAAGTATGAATGCTGAACGGGCCAGTTTCAAAACCATGATTTTCAATATCCACAGAAGTTTGATACTCTCCATTTGCGCCGATTTCCCCCTGATACCATTTAATCTCATCCTGACCATCTCGTTTTGTCCACACCGCAAAATCGACTCGCTTAATCCCCGGCTTTTTGCTGCAGTTTTGAGTGCTAATGACAAACTTCGATCCATCATTTTCCTGCTGATGTGCCGCAACTTTTAATGGATCTTTTATAAACGGATTGTCACTGATTTTCGTTGTCGCTCCGAGATACTTCTGTTGTCCATTTTTATCGGTAACGTAGACGTGACTGATAAAGGTATCATAGCTTTGTTTATAATCAGCGATATTTATCACCGCTTCCCAGGTATCATTTCCTACATAGGTAGCTTTTTCCCAGCGCAGATCGTCATGACCGTTGATCTGTGTCCAGGTTGGCACAACAACATCGCTGACGCCATAGCGGTTGCTTAGCCCTGAAATACTTACCTTAAAACAATTATTTTTAACATCAGTCGCAGAAATAACCGGCTTTGATTCCGCAAGATCATACTTACTTCCAATAACTTTTAATACTTCGCCCTGCTGTCCATGAATATAGGTATGGATCTGGTAAGTGCCGGTTTCAAATCCATGGTCTTTACTGTCGATGGTGATGCTGTACTCGCCATTTTTCTCGCGGATTCCCTGATACCAATGCAAATCATCCTGAGCATTCCGTGCTGTCCAGGTTGGAAACAAAACCTGGCTAATCCCTGTTTTCCCAGCGCAGCCGATTGTGCTGACAATAAATTGTGTTTTATTTTCTGCCACTTGTGTGACCTTTACTTTTATATCATCAACAGCAAGCGCGGCTGCCAATATTTCTGTCGTTTTCTCAGCTGGCTTTTGATCTGCGTTCACCAAATTCTCATCTGTTTTTATTCTCGAATCAAGCGAATCATCCAAAAGCACCGCGTCCGTTTCAAACTCCGCTTTATTTTGAACCCGTTCCGAGTCAGACTCTTGTGCCGACTTATCTAATTTTAGTTGATTAATAATCAGTATTTCCACAGTCGGATTTTTATTGTTGATTTCCAATTTTCTTTCAATACATTCGTATCCATCAATCGTTTTTATCTGCTTTAGCAGATACAGTCCCTCTGATGTATTCTTTATCTCCGCCCGACCCATTTCATCACTCCTACAGGTTTCGATGATTTCGTTTTTGTCGTTTATAATACTGAATACTGCTTGATCAATTGCTTCGCCCTTTTCATTTTTTACTATGATAACCTGTTTAACAAGGTTATTTGTCTCGTCTGCTCCCTGTACCAGACTTTGACCTGATAAAAAAAGCAGAATAATTATCCCCAGAATGGTCAATGCTTTTATCGAACTTCTCCAGTCAGTGTTTTTTATCATATAGCTCCCCTTTTATAATTACTTTACGTATCATTACCCTATCATTGAATCATTCTCTGCGTCAATACTTTGCTATAAAAAAACAGAGCTGAATTTCTTCAGCTCCCAGACTGTCAAAGAACCCGATTTTCAAACTGAAAATCGGGTTCTTTGCGTGACCGGCCAAAAAAGAAGCCAAGCTTTGGATTTCCAAAGCGCCAGCTTTTTCAAATTCATGGCAGCATATTTAAGCCGAACCCAGCTGGCAACTGAATTCAAGCTCCGGTAAAGCGTATAACGCATGGCGTGTTTCTCTTTGGCATCTGCAAAAACCCGTTCGATGGTCTGGCTTCTGAGTGAGTAAGTTGCTTTTCCAATCGGTGAATGGCGAATATCTTCCGCCATTTCAAGATAATCCTGCCAGACATGTCGGGTCACCGTTTTTTCACAGGATTTGTTCTCTGTACATAAATGTCTGGTTGGACAACGTTCGCAATTAAATGGGATGCTTTTGTATTCTTGGTAACCGTGTCGATTCGTAGTGGCATAATACAAGGTTCGGTTTTCCGGACAAATGACCCAATCATTATATTCATCATAGACATCCTCATAACTTTTGTGATAATTCGGCTTTGTCATGGGGCGTTTGTATAGCACTGAAGGAATTCGGCCGTCATCAAAATTTGTCTTGCAGATCCATGGCGTTTTATAACCGGCATCCGCTGTAATGACCTGGATCTGCGGATAGCGTCCAGTCACTTTCTTATACAGCGCATCAAAGATCTGGCTGTCATGATGGTTTCCTGCAGTTACCACCACATCCCGGACAAAATTATTCTGGTCGCACACAGTATGTGCACCATAGGCAAAACATTTCTTATGTTCGCCTTTATTAAAGACTCCACAATCCGGATCAGTTGTGGATTCTGTCACATTCCGGTCTTCCGGTGGCTTTGTATCATCAAATGGCTTTTTTCCATGATCCTCTCGATCAGCATTGACTTCTTCCAGTAGCTGGTCTTCATATGTTCGAGCCGCTCCCGGAATCGCCTTTTTAATGGGCTTTTTCAGATTGGCATTGGCTTTGATATGCGTGGCATCCACAAAAACCACTTCCGGTTTAAGATAGCCTGCTCTCTCCACCTCATACAGAATCCACGTGAAAATATCTTCAATGACCGATTCTTTGAAACGATGTCTGAAGTTATAGCTCACCGTGGCAAAATGGGGAATGGTCTCATTCAGGGTATAACCCAGAAACCAACGATAGGCGATGTTCATTTCAATGTCTTTAACGGTTTGACGGAGGGAACGGATGCCGTATAAATGCTGAATCAAAGCCATTTTGATCAGCACCACTGGATCCGCGCTGGGACGTCCATTATCAGCACAATATAAGTCTTCCACAAAATCATAAATGTGTGTGAAATCCACCGCTCCATCAATTTTCCTGAGTAAATGATCGGATGGAACCAATAAGTCTGTATTGACAAGTTCAACAACATCTCTTTCCAGTTTTTCCCGTTTTAACACTTTGCCTATCCATCTTTGTCTTTGTTGATTCAATTTTATCAAAAAAAGTCAGCTAAACAAAGCTGACTTTTTTGACAGTCTGAGAACTGAATTTCTTCAGCTCCGTCTTTTTACTAACTAAAACTTTTTCATAATCGCCTTAACCTTACCTGCATAGGTCGTGTCAGCTGCCCAGGTTCCGGCCAGTTCTTCAACTGAAATGGCTTTTAACCGCAATGAATCATTCCATCGCGGATCAACCTTAGTTTGCTTGAGCGCCGCACTGCTGGCATAACATTTCAGATGCTGTACATGTCCTCGAATTCCAGTTTGAAGACCGGTACTGCTACTTCCGTATACTGCTGCGAAATCAAATCCAGGTACGCCGCCAGTGGCTCCCAGCCCAGCAAAATTGAATTGGGAAGCCTTGACATCCCCACCAAACTGAAGATTTCCGGTTTCCAGCATTGCCTGGGCAAAGGCAACCTCAGCTCGAACGCCTTCAGCGTTGCACTCCTGTACATAAAGCTCTGCAAATCGTTCCAGATTAACACCAAGGTCATTATAAAGTTGTGGATAAACACTTCCAGTTCCCTTATAATAAGCTACCAGTTGTGCCGCAGTCACTGTAGAAGTTCCCATAATCGGGGTTTCTACATAACGGACACTCACCGAAGTATTGCCCAGAAATACTGAACGTCCATCGGATTCGACTCCATAGGCATGGATTGAATAATTACCACTGTTCCCATTGTGATTCTTGGCATCTATTATCGCCTGATAACTGCCATCGCTTTGTTTGGTGGCGGTGTACCATTTAATATCATCCTGACCATTTATATCACTCCAGGTTGGAATTAAAATGCTTTTTATTCCATTGGGCGCTGTGATACCGCTCACTGTGGCTGTAATAATATTTTCATTAACTATGGCTTTTACAGTTGAAGCTGTCATTGGTTTTGCCGCCGTAACATTTGCCGTAGTATTCCCCAGCAAGGTCATTCTTCCGCTAACTTCAGTTCCATAAGCATGAATACTATAAGTACCACTGGCATACTTGTGATCTTTAATATCAACTGTGACTACGTAGCTGCCATCACTTTGTTTATCCGCGTTATACCACACCAGATCATCCTGACCATCAATATCGCTCCAAATTGGTACCGAAATCTGTTTGATCCCACCTGGTGCATTAATCCCTTTTATCGTTGCCGTAATCTTATTGCCAGAAACGCTGGCCGTAACACTGGTTGCTGTCATCGGCTGAACTACAATGTTTGCTTTTGCAGCCCCAACAAAGGTCATTTTTCCATTACTGTCTTTTCCGTAGGCATGAAGAATATAGTCACCACTATCGTAATTGTGATCTTTGATATCCAGCGTTATCTTGTAACTGCCATCACTTTGCTTCGTCGCTGTGTACCATTCGATGTCATCCTGACCACCGATTTCGCTCCAGACAGGGATTAACATTTCAGTAATGCCATAAGGAGCCGTAATGCCTTTTATGGTTGCAGTAATTTTTCCGTTTAATACCACTGCGGTGACACTGGTTGCCGTCATTGAATTAACCTTCACTGCCGTTGTCGTGCTACCTAAAAATGTCATTAAACCTGTGTTATCTTTTCCATAAGCATGAATATTATAGATGCCGCCATCATATTTGTGATCTTTGATATCAACGGTGATCTTATAACTACCATCACTTTGTTTAGTCGCAGTGTACCATTTCAAATCATCCTGACCGCCGGTTTCACTCCAAATTGGGATAAATAAATCGGTGATACCACCTGGCGCCTTGATCCCTTTAACGCTAACGGTAATGGTGTTCCCTGTCACGCTTGCTGTCACACTGCTGGCACTCATTTTTTCCTGCACAGATGCATTAACAGTCGCTGTACTTTCACCTAATAAGGTATACTTCCCATAGGAATCCACACCATAACAATGCAATTGGTAATCACCGCTGGTATAACCATGATCTTTTACATCAATGGTCACACTGTAAGATCCATCGCTTTGTTTGGTGGCCGTATACCACTTCAGATCATCCTGACCACAATCATCACTCCAGGTCGGGATATAAATAACCTGCAATCCGTTGGGTGCCGAAACGCCCTTAACCGTCGCTGTAATTTTATCACCACTCACCGTGGTTGTAAAACCGCTGGCTGTCATTGGTGCGGTTGCGGCGCCAAAAATCTCACTGACGCTGGCTAAAACCTGATCCGCCATTTTTTGCTGATTGGTTCCGTCGGCCAATTTCTGCGATTCAGCGTTGTTTGACACAAATCCCGCTTCAATCAAAACTGACGGCATACTTGTTTTTCGGGTATAGGCATCATCCCGTTCCACAATTTTATTACGACTGGGAACATAGGTTAAATTCTTACTGAAATTTGAATTCATCAGGTTTGCCAGCTCTTTGGATTTTAAGGCGATGGTCGGTGGAGTCGCATCGAGATCCGCCAACGACCCATCACTCCATAAACCGGCTTTCTGATAAATCCCATTGTTGTCGACTGATGGATGATAGCTGCTCCAATAGAATTCATAACCGCTGGCTGTCGCCGCCCCGGAATTATGATGTACACTGAGAAATAAATCTGCTCCTAAGCTGTTGGCCGCACTGCATACCGTTGTCGAATTATTTGTAGTCGTCGCCAGCATGGTTGGCAAGCCAGGATTTCCGGGAATCTGATGACTCAATATGGCATTATAACCGCTATTTCGCAAGGTTGTGACAATTTTAATGGCCAAGGCATTATTGAGATCCACTTCCTTAATACCGGTTGTTTTATTAACGGCCCCGGTATCGGTTCCTGACTGATGTCCCGGATTAACCACGATGGTGGTGCTTGCTGCCTCCACGCTCAGACTAAAATACGAAAAAAAGGTCAGCAAGGCCAGAACCATCACCACTCCCAGCGCAATCTGCTTTCTTAAATTTTTTATCTGCGTCATTCTTTTCCTCCTTTCTTTTAAATTTTTCCTGTTGTCATTATATTGATAGTTGTAACGATAATAGCATAAAAATTTTACATCGTCAATTTATTCGTTACATCTTTTGCGTACTTAAGTTAAATCTCATTTTCTTCATCTTCAATTGTTTTACCTTTTACATAACCCACAATATCCACACAAATGGCGTAATTTCCGTCAACCCGGGTTAAATTCCGGTTGTAGTAAGGATCATTCTTGATATAGTTCAACCAGTGATCTTTCATGTATTTGATTTCACTGTTAAAACGCTTGTATTTTGAATAGGTATCTTCAGCCCCTCGGGATTTTGATTCATAGTGATAAAGCTCTACATCATGCAGCCAGACATTGAATTTTCCGGCTTCGTAAAGTTTGAGACAGAAATCCACGTCGTTGAAAGCAACCGTCAATTTTTCTTCGAATCCATTGACCCGGTCAAAATCTTCCCGTTTCACCATCATACAGGCGGCCGTCACGGAGGTATAGTTATTGGTGGTGACCAGTTTTCCAAAATAACCATAATCCCCCCGGGGGAATCCCACATGTCCATGACCGGCAACGCCGCCCATTCCCAATAGAACGCCTGCGTGCTGAATGGTGTTGTCGGGATAATAAAGTTTTGACCCGACTGCCCCAACATGTTCCTGCTGGGCATAACTGACCATTCGTTTCATCCAGCCTTTGGTGATCACGGTGATGTCATTATTTAAAAACAGTAGATATTCGCCTTTCGATTCCTTAACCGCCAGGTTATTTATTTTTGAAAAGTTAAACGGAATATCAATTCGCACAACCTTAAACTGCTGCGGATATTTTCTGCTATAATACTCAAACAGTTTGAAGGTGTCTTCTTTTTCACTGCCGTTATCGGCGACGATAATTTCAAAATTCTCATAGATCGTTTTTTCATAGATGGAATCAATACAGGCTTTTAAGTCAGCAGCATTATCCCGGGTGGGAATAATCACCGATACCAGGCCTGCATTGACAATTTCATACTCAATGTTATAGACGCCTGGGAAGGCTCCATGACTGACCGTCCCTTTTATTCCCCGTCTGTCCAGAGCATCTTCCAGAGACTTAAGGCCAGCTTCGAAGGCATAACCTTTTGAATCCGGGTTGACGGCGGTGGAATTACTGATCATCCGCCAGTGATACAAAATCTTTTGAATATGGAAGATCTGATTCGTTTTTTCGGTGAAACGCAGCACCAGATCGTAATCCTGAGCCCCTTCATAGCCTTTTCTAAAGCCGCCGATCTCATCGATGATGGTTTTGCGGTAGACCCCAAAATGGCAAATGTAATTGGTCGCCAGCAGAATGTCGGGTGCCCAATCGGTTTTAAAAAACGGCTGGCTGCGTTTATTGTCCTCACTTAGCTTATCTTCATCACTGTAAATCAGATCGGCTTCCGGGTGCTCATTTAATAGTTTAACCACTTCGTAGAGGGCAAATTCGGCCAGGGTATCGTCATTATCCAACAGACCCACAAACTCGCCGGTGGCGATCGCCAGGGCTGAGTTGGAGGCCTCTGAAATGTGGCCATTTTCTTCCCGGTAAACCACCTTGATGCGAGAATCCAGCATTTTAAACTCTTCCAGTAATGGTTTTATATGGGCATCCGTCGAATTGTCATCGGCAATGCACAACTCCCAATTTTCGTAATATTGATTTAAAACCGAATCAACGCAGGCCCTGAGCCATTGTTCTTCTACATTATACACCGGCATAACAATGGAAACCTTAGGTTTATATGAAAAACCACTGATTTCTGCCAGAACTTTTTTCCTGTCATAATCTTCATGAACGTCAATCCAAAAATCATAGTTTTCCTGATTCTTATATTTCAGTTCAAACTTGATTTTTCGGATCGTATTTTTTAAGCCGTTGCGACTGAGATAGCCGACGGTTCGGGTTGTCACACCAGCCAATCGTTTGGCATTAAACAGATTCGGCTTTTTTAGATAATCATAATTCTTTTTCAAGTTAATCGGCACAATGCGAATATTCGTGTCATCTGTTAGTTTAAGTTTTAGTTTTTCACCATAAGTGTTTTTATCAAACTCGATAATAAAGCCAACCTTGGCATCATCCGGTAAGGCATACTTGTTATTGACGTCGATTCTGAAATCCCGTTTGAATTGAACCCCGACGGCTTCTCTTCCCAATAAATAAAGTTCGACCGGCTCTTTGGTCTTGGTATTAAAGGCCCAGCCCTGAACCGTGGCACATTGACTCGCTTCATCCTTAACAATTTTGTCGATAAAATATTTAATTTCTTCCTGTTCGATAACTGTTTTCTTTCTCATTCCCATAGCCTTTCTTTTAAACTAAATGATTTCCCATTGATGTTCCATATGAACCAGACCCTCGGTAAAATAATCGGCTACTACCGCAATTACAAAGGCCGCTGTTTCATAGTCCAGATTAACAATGCTCTTGTTGGCAAAAAGTCCAATATCGACCTCGTATTTCCCACCCAGCAGTGGCAGCTTGGGCACGACATAACGGACATGATGGATTCCTTTTGTTTTTGGGATCGTCACCCCATCCAAATGGGTGTTTGGACCAAAAATATATTGGCGGTCGATGGTGTAAAAGGCCACCCCTACTAGTGGTTCACTGGAAAGATCATCATATAGCTCATATTCAATGTCCACGATGAAATCATCAAAGGTATTTATGGTTTCTTTATTACAATGCATGGCCGTGATTTTTCCCAGATGGGCTTCAATTTCGTAGTTATCCTGTAGCTGTTTGCCCTCTTCAAGAGCCTTCTGTTCCATCGATTCTCTGAGCATTTCACTTTCGTACATATCAATGACATGGGTGACCTCATCAAACATCCGCATTTCACCCTGATCAATCCACACCGCTTTGGTACAGAAACGTTTGATCTGTTCCAGGGTGTGGGATACAAAAAGCACTGTTTTTCCCGAGGCCTTGAATTCTTCCATTTTATTGATGCACTTGATCTGGAATTTTGCATCACCAACCGCCAATACCTCATCAACAATCAGTATTTCCGGATCCACGTTAATGGCGGTGGCAAAGGCCAACCGGGCAAACATGCCGCTGGAATAAGTTTTAACCGGCTGATAAATGTACTCCCCAATCTGGGCAAAATTGACAATATCATCCAGCCGTTCATCCATCTCTTCCTTGCTGTAACCCATAATCAGCCCATTGGAATAGATGTTTTCAATTCCGGTATATTCGGGATTAAAGCCGGTTCCCAGTTCCAGCAGGGCGGATACCTTGCCGTCAACAGAAACATTACCTTTGCTCTGGGTTAGTACGCCAGAAATAATCTTCAGTAAAGTCGACTTTCCTGATCCATTCTTACCCACAATCCCAATCGATTCACCCTTTTTAATTTCCAGATTGATATTATTCAGAGCGTAAAATTTATGATGGTATTCTTTTTTCTTAAACAGGCTCATGGATTCTTTTAAGCGATCCATCGGCCGTTGATAGAGCTGATATATTTTTGTAACGTCTTCTATTTTTATTGCCACATCTGACATAATTTCCTCCACTGATCCGTGATCAATATTTTCTATAAGACATCAGCAAAATGCGGTCTTAATTTTCGATACACTGCGATTCCGACTAGCAGCAATACAAAGCTAAAGCCCCAGAAGTAGGCTGTCATCACGGGATGTTCCCAAAACCAGCCGGTTCCAAAAAAGCTTTCCCGATAGCCCTGGACAATGTAGTACAAAGGATTCAATTTTAGAATCCACAGCAAGTTTGCCGGAAAGATGTTTACATCCCAAAGAATCGGCGTTCCCCAGAACAATACCTGCATGCCCACATTGATAAATTGCAGAATATCCGTGAAAAAGGGTTGAAGCGAGGCGGTTACCCAGGTCAAACCGGTTAAAAAGACAATCAGACAGATCAGATAATAAAGGATCTGAATAAAGTGCAGGCTGATTGGTTGACTGTATAACAACAGCATCACCACTGCAAAGGCAATAAAAAAGATGTGGGTATAAAGAGAGGAGATGATTTTTACCGTCGGCAATATTTTAATATTGAAGGTTACCTTTTTTACCAGATAACTGTATTCCCTGAAACAATTGGTGCCATTAACCAGACATTCCGAAAAGAAAAACCAGACGATAATCCCGGTGATTAAAAACAAAATAAACGGCATCCCGCCAGCCGGAGCCGATTTCAGACCGATATCAAAAACAAACCAGTAGACGGCAATGGTGACCGTCGGCTGAATAAAGGCCCACATAATGCCCAAAAACGAACCGGCGTACCGGGACTTAAAATCATTGATGGAAAATTTCTGAATCAGTTTCCGATTTGCAACCAAATCTCTGATATAATCCATTAAATCTTTAAACAAATACAAACTGACACCTCATTCTTATTTTAAATGAAAAAGCACAAAAACTGTGCTTTTTCATTTACATCTATTCTACTTTTTCTTAGTTTTATTTTTTTCCGTACATATTTTGATAATACTGCTGGTAGTCACCCGACTTCACCTGTTCCAGCCATTCCTGATTGTTTAGATACCATTCAATGGTCTCAACAATTCCCTGTTCGAAGGTGTAGGATGGTTCCCAGCCCAGTTCGGTGGTGATTTTGGTGTTATCAATGGCGTAACGACGGTCATGTCCCAGGCGATCCTCGACATAGGTAATCAGTTCTTTGCTGATTTTTGACCCATCATTATCAATTGGGTATTTCCCGGAGCGGAGCATTTCCCCAACATTTTCAATAATTAAATTGACAATCTCAATATTCGCTTTTTCATTATTGCCACCGATATTATAGACTTCCCCAGCCACCCCTTTTTCCAGGATGGTGTCGATGCCACTGCAATGATCTTTAACGTGGAGCCAGTCTCTGATCTGCATGCCATCGCCATAAACCGGCAGGCTTTTTAAGGCCACCACGTTAGAAATCATCAACGGAATCAATTTTTCCGGAAAATGATAGGGTCCATAATTATTGGAACAACGACTGATGGTGATTGGCAGCTTAAAGGTCTGTCCATAGGATCGGACCACCAAATCAGCACTGGCCTTGGATGCCGAGTAAGGACTGTTGGGCGCAATCGGGGTGGTTTCGGTAAACATCCCGGTTTTTCCCAGGGCCCCATAAACCTCATCGGTGGAAACCTGATGATAGCGAACACCGTCCCGATAGGTCGGGTAGCCGCAGTCATCTTTTCCGGTTTGCCAGTGATTTTTGGCTTCATCCAAAAGCACCAGGGTTCCCATCACATTGGTTTTAATAAAGATCTCCGGATCTTCAATGCTGCGGTCAACATGGGATTCGGCAGCAAAATTCACGACCGTATCAAAATTATAGGTGTTAAAAAGATTCTGAATAAACGGCCGGTCGACAATATCCCCACGTTCAAAAACATAATTGGGATTCTTTTCAATATCCGTTAAGTTTTCCAGATTTCCAGCATAGGTTAACGCATCGACATTAACGATTTTATAATCCGGGTGCTGATCGAGCATGTATTTTACAAAGTTTGAGCCAATAAATCCGGCACCACCGGTGACTAATACTGTTTTCATGATTACTCCATTTCTATCTCTATCAAATTCAATCTATTCAAATCTTAAGCTATCTCGGATCTCGCTTAAGAAGGGCAGCTGTCCGTCTTTTTCTGAAAGCAGCACCTCATCGATTGTATCAAGCGGCCACTGGATCCCTACTTCCGGATCATTCCAGCGAATTCCGCCATCATATTCCGGGGCATATAAATTAGTGCACTTATAGTTAAACACGGCTTCGTCAGAAACCACTAAAAAGCCATGGGCAAAGCCTTCCGGGATATAAAACATGGTCTTGTTTGCTTCAGTCAGCAACACCCCGGCCCATTGTCCATAGGTGGGTGAGCCATTTCGCAGATCCACGGCGACATCATAAACCTCGCCCCGGGTCACCCGTACCAGTTTTCCCTGGGAGAATTTGGTCTGAAAATGCAGCCCCCGTAAGACGCCTTTACCGGATTTAGATTCATTATCCTGAACAAAGCGCATCGTTAAACCGGCTTTGTGAAATTCTTCTTCATTGTAGGTTTCCATGAAATAACCACGATGGTCGCCAAAAACCGATGGTTCAATGATCACCAGTCCGTCAATTTTTGTCTTAATTACATTTATCTTTGCCATCAGTCCACCTACTTGCCTGTCGCACGCTGAATCAGATACTGACCGTAGGCTGTTTTCTTCAGCGGTTCTGCCAGTTTTAACAACTGTTCTTTATCAATAAAATTTCGTAAGTAGGCAATTTCTTCGACACAGCATACATAAAGCCCCTGTCTTTTCTGGATCGTTTCAACAAAATTGGAGGCTTCAATTAAACTATCGTGGGTACCGGTATCGAGCCAGGCCATACCACGACCAAACAGTTCCACCTTTAAATTCCCCTGTTTTAAATAGGTTTCATTAACTGTGGTAATTTCCAGTTCCCCGCGTTCCGAGGGTTTGATATTTTTGGCAATCTCTACTACTTTATTATCATAAAAATAAAGCCCCGGCACCGCAAAATTGGATTTTGGATTTGCCGGCTTTTCTTCAATGGAGAGGACGGTTCCATCTTTAGCAAACTCAACCACCCCATAACGTTCCGGATCGGTTACCGGGTATCCGAAGATGACTGCCCCACTTTGCAACTCTGCCGCTTTTCTGATGGTATCCGTAAAGCCATGACCATAGAAAATATTATCCCCTAAAACCAAGGCAACACTATCGTCCCCAATAAATTTTTCACCGATAATAAAAGCCTCGGCCAAACCATTGGGAGCTTCCTGGACTTCATAGGCAAAATTCAACCCCAATTCCTCCCCGGAACCAAAAAGTCGTTCAAACATCGGGAGATCGTGGGGTGTGGAAATAATTAAAATATCTTTAATCCCCGCCAACATCAAGGTTGCCAGGGGGTAGTAAATCATTGGTTTATCATAGATGGGCAATAATTGTTTGGACACTGCCCGGGTGATGGGATAAAGTCGGGTGCCGGAACCTCCGGCTAATATAATACCTTTCATAATAACCTCTTCTCTTGTAAATTATTTTCAGATTCCTGGCGTACCGTAAGTTCTGAGGCGGGTTGCCGCAAAACCATGAAGGGTACGCTTTTAAATGCTTACTTCGTTAAATTATCCAGATATTCGACCAAGGAAATCTGCCAGGGTCTGAACTGGTTCAGCTGCAGGTCGTTTAGCGCTTTGTTCTCCAACACCGAGTATTTAGGTCGGGGCGCTGGCCGGACAAACTGCTCGGAGGTTACCGGCTCCACCGGGATGTCAATCCCTGATAAGCGGAAGATCTCGATGGCAAAATCGTACCAGCTGCATTGTCCTTCACAGGTGCCGTGATAAATGCCGTAATGATCGGTATGGATTAAATCAATAATCGCTGCCGCCAGATCAACGGTGCTGGTCGGCGAACCGATCTGGTCATTGACCACCGTCAATTTTGGATGTTTTGAAGCCAGCTCCAGCATCGTTTTAACAAAGTTGTTGCCGTCTCCATACAGCCAGGCGGTGCGGACAATAAAATACTTGGGCGCTATTTCAGAAACGGCTTTTTCTCCAGCCGCTTTGCTTTCGCCATAGACCGTTTTGGGATCAGTGGGATCGGTTTCCCGATAAGGCCGTACCGCACCTGCTTCAATAATCCCACTCCCATCAAAAACATAATCGGTCGAAACCTGAACCAGCACAATATCCCGATCCCGGGCGATTTCTGCTAAATATTGGGGGCCAGTCGCATTAATGGCCATGGCCAATTCTTTTTGGGTTTCACAGCCGTCCACATTGGTCAGTGCCCCACAATTGATGATCACGGTTGGCTGTTCACTGGTAATAATGGCCGTCATTTTTTCTTTATCAGTAATATCAAACTCGGGAATATCATATCCAACAAAGTCAATCTTTTTTTTCGCGAGTTGCCGGGTTAACTCCCGACCCAGCTGTCCATTGGAACCGGTTAATAAAATTTTCATATTTCACCTTATTTCATCATTCTTTTTACTGTTATTTTTTTCTGATTTTTCGCTGTTTTTATGCAGTTAAGCCATAAAAATTCATTGTCATTATACTTGATATCCCCATAAAAGTCTATTTTTTTCTAGATTCTTTCAGGTATTTAAGATTATTCCGTTACCCACATAATCCTGTTTTTCCCACAATTTATTATTTCCTTAATAATATTCAATGTTTTTTTAAGCAAATTTATGGTATTATTGGTTGATATGATTTTAGTTCGCTAATTTGAAAGGAACCTTCATGAAAAAGAAAATAATTTTAGTCATCCTGTTTTTGATCGTCTCATTAATAGGCACTGGACTAGTATATGGCTTTAATACCATCAGCCAGATAAATGAAATGGTCGCCGAACCCAAGATGGATGAAACCGAATTGGCCGTCAATAACGACCTCGATATCGATACCGTCAATATTGCTGTTTTTGGCGTTGACGGACGCAGCGACATTGAAGGGGATCGTACCGATACGATTATGATCGTCTCCATGGATTTCCGCAACGGCAACATCAAGGTCACCTCAGTAATGCGTGACTTATTGGTTCAGATACCGGAAACCAAAGACACCTATGAAAGTCTTGATAAAATTAATGCTGCTTATGCCTATGGCGGACCGGAACTGGCTGTTAAAACCCTCAACGAGAATTTTGATTTAAACATTAAAGATTATGTCATTGTTAATTTCGATGCGATGGTCGATACCGTTGATGCCCTGGGCGGGGTCGAAGTCAATGTTCAGAACGAAGACGTATTGGAATGGACCAATAAATATATTGACGATGTCAACGACAAAGTTGGCAAGGCTGACCCCTATTTGGAAACAACGGGTGTTCAAACCATCACTGGGGTTCAGGCCCTGGCCTATGCCAGAAACCGCTTTAGTGACGATGATTTCCATCGAACCGAACGACAGCGGGAAGTTGTCGGACAAATTGCTGACAAAGCCTTCAATATCGATATGACCACCGGCCTCAGTCTATTAAGCAAGGTCTATCCCTACATCAAAACCACCCTTTCGATTAGCGAAATCACAACCTATGCCAAGGCCTTTTTAGACTCTCCGGACAAGCAATTTCTGGAGTTCCGATTGCCTACTGACGCCCATGCCACCACCGCCATGATCAGCAGTGTTTCTTATGTGGTACCAACCAGTCTGGTGGATAACGTCATTGCCCTCCATGCCTTTATTTATGGACCCGTTCAGACGACCACCACAACGGACACCGCATCAACCAGCGGCAGTTCTACCACCGCAACACAAAACGCCAGCGCTGACAGCACCTCCGCCAGTACTGGTAATCGAACCAACGTCAGCGCTCCCACCACCAGTTCAAACACCAGCGTTTCATCAGGCACCAGCTCGGGTTCTAGTAACTATACAGCTTATGTGCCATCAGCCCGGGTCAAGGAAATCAGTGATGCCATTGCCTACTTCGCAGGTACCGGCTCATCCTCATCCTACACTGATTCCAGTTCCAGTGACAGCAGCAGTGACTATTCCAACTCCAGCAGTTCGGGATCATCCTATTCCAACACTGAGTCCTCAGGGTCCGGTTCGTCGGGAAGCTCCAGCGGTTCGGGCGGCAGTTCTTCAGGATCTGATTCCAGTTCAGGTGACTCTGCTTCTGGTACTGGTACTGACTCTGGATCGGGCTCCAATTCAGGCAGTGATTCAGGCTCAACGGATTCAGGTACCACCGACAATAGCAGCGGCGGCGATGACACGTCTTCAGAGAGCAGTAATTAGTGCAGATTATTTTACTAAATCTAATTATAAAAACTTATCAAACCTAAACGTATAAAGGCGTTATCCCAAGCATCGGGATAACGCCTTTCTTTTCTTCTTTTACTCTGCTAACACCTGTGATTGTAACGCTTAGATTAAATCCGTTACCTGCTGTTTAAGCAGATCCTTCTTTTCTCCAGCTTCTTCTTTGGTCTTCCCGGTTACCGAGAAATAAATCTTTAGTTTTGGCTCAGTTCCTGATGGCCGCAGGGCAAACCAGGAATAGTCATCAAAAACAAATTTCAGAACATTTGATCGGGGCAGATCAATTGTTGTTTTCACTCCCGAAACCATGTCCGTGCTGATGCCTGCTTCATAATCGTTAAAACAAATCAGTTTGGCATCGGCAAAACCTGGAAAGCTGACTTGTCTGAATTTTTCCATAATTTGATTAATCTTTGTTTTCCCCTCGATTCCCTCAAGGGTCAAGGCCACCACATCTTCGATAAAATAACCATGTTGTTTATATAACTCAATCAGGGCTTCGTAAAGAGTCTTACCCTGTTTCTTATAATAATCGGTCATTTCACAAACCAGGGCTGAAGCAACCACGGCATCCTTATCCCGGGCATAATTGCCCGCCAGGTAACCATAACTTTCTTCGTAACCAAAGGCAAAGGTATAATCGCCGGTTTGTTCAAAATCAGTCATGCATTCACCGATGTATTTAAAACCGGTCAGAACATCTAAAACGCCAGCACCATGCGATTTGGCCACAAGCCCACCCAGTTCACTGGTAACGATCGTTTTAATCACCACCTTGTTATCCGGCAGATCGGTGCGGGTTTTAAGATAATAATCAACCAAAAGGGCCCCGGTTTGGTTGCCGGTAAAGACTTCAAACTCCCCTTTTTGATTTCGGCCTACCACACCAACCCGATCACAGTCGGGATCGGTGCCAATAATAATATCGGCACCACATTCATCGGCCAACGCCATGGCCAGGGTAAAGACAGATCGGTCTTCCGGGTTGGGATAGGGTGCGGTCGTAAAATCGCCATCCGGCAATTCCTGTTCTGGTACCACCGTCACATGCCGATAACCGAGTTCTGCCAACACCCGACGCACCGGCTGATTACCAGATCCATGCAGTGGCGTGTAAACAACTTTCAATTCACTGTTGGGATTGGGCTTGCAAATAGCGGTAACCGCTTTCGTGAAGGCATTATCCATATTTTCACCAACCATTTTGATGACCTTTTGATTACGGCCTTCTGCCAATGTCATCATCGGAATGCCAAAAACATCCGGTATCTTGGCGATTTCGGCAATCAGGGCATCCGCCGAAGCGGTTACCATCTGACCGCCATCGGGCCCATAGACCTTGTACCCATTATATTCCTTGGGATTATGGGACGCTGTAATCACAATCCCGCCAGCGGCTCCCAGCTCGCGGACAGCAAATGACAGTTCCGGAGTGGGCCGCAGTTCTTCAAAAAGGTAGGCGGTAACGCCCATTTTACCCAGCACCCCAGCGGCCGCTTCCGCAAATTTTCGGGAGTTGTGACGGGAATCATAGGCAATGACGACCCCCTTTTCCCAGTTCTGAATATCCTGCCGCAACAAGTACTTTCCTAAGCCATACGTCACCTTGGCGACGGTGTAAATATTCATGCGGTTCGTGCCAGCACCCATTTTCCCCCGCATGCCACCGGTGCCAAATTCCAGATCGGTATAGAAGCGATCTTCAATTTCTTTTTCATCGGTGATGGCTTCCAATTCCTGCCGGAGTTCTTCACTGAGTTCCAACTGATCTAACCAGTTTTGATACGCTTTTTTATAGTCCATCGTGTTCCTTTCTCCAATCCATTACGGATGAATGTCTCTGAATCAGGGCATCGGCCCGTTTTCATGCCAGTCGGAATCGGCTGTTTATTTGTCGTTTAACAGGGTTTCTAAATACCTTTTAAAATCTTTACCCAGTTTACCGTCTCTTAAACCATATTCCACCGTGGCCTGGAGAAAACCCAGCTTGTCACCCACATCATAGCGTTTGCCAGCAAAGTCGTAGGCAAACATTTTTTCCATGGTGGCCAGGGTTTTTAGTCCATCGGTGAGTTGAATTTCACCGCCAGCCCCCTTCCCAGTGTGCTCCAGCACCTCAAAGATCCCCGGGGTGATAATATACCGTCCCAGGATTGCCAGGGTTGATGGTGCCCTGCCGATGGCCGGTTTCTCAACCAGATCGTTAACCTGAAAGACCCGGTCACCGACCGCCTCACCGGATACGATTCCATACTTGTCGACCTGATCCGGCGCCACCTGCTGTACCCCGATAACTGAGGCTCCATAGGCATTGTAAACATCGACCATTTGCATCAGGGCTGGGTTTTCATCGTTATAGACAATATCATCCCCCAAAACCACCGCAAAGGGTTCATCGCCCACAAATTCTTTAGCACAAAGGACTGCATGCCCCAGACCTTTGGCTTCTTTCTGTCGCACTGAAAAGATTTTTGCCATGTTGGTAATGGCTTCCACCTGCTCCAGCGCCGCAGTTTTGCCACCGGCTTTTAACAGGGCTTCCAGTTCTGGCACCTTATCGAAGTGGTTGATGATGCTGTCTTTATTGCGGCCGTTGATTATCAGTATCTCCTCAATTCCTGATGCCACAATCTCTTCAATGATATACTGAATCGTTGGTTTATCCACAATTGGCAGCATTTCTTTTGGCACTGACTTGGTAATTGGTAAAAACCGGGTACCCAATCCTGCTGCTGGAATCACCGCTTTGCGTACTTTTTTCATGCTAATTTATCTCCCTTTCTGGAATCCCCAAGCCTGAATATATAAAGCCTCTAGGCGGTTCATCGCCAAACAAATTTCTGAAGTCAAAGAAAAAGCGATCTTTCATCACCGTGCGAACCCGCTCCTGATCCATCCCTTTAAACTCCCGCCAACTGGTAATCAGCACCAGGGCATCGGCATCTTGAGCCGCTTCATAAACATTGTGACAATAGCTAATCTCATCTTTTTCGTTATGTAACCGCCATTTGGCTTCCTGATTTCCTTCCGGACAATAAATCTGGATCCTGGCCCCAGCGGCAACTAAACCCTTAACAATATTAATCGAGGGCGCTTCCCGCATGTCAGTCGTTTCCGGTTTGTAGGACAAACCTAAAATGCCAATGGTTTTTCCGTCCAGATTGCCCATTGTCCGCTTAATTTTTTCCACCATCTTGTTTTTCTGTTTTTCATTGGCTTTAATGGCACCTTTAAGCACCATAAAATCTTCGCCATAGGCTTTAGCGATTTCCACCAGGGCCTTGGAGTCCTTAGGCAGATCGCTGCCACCATAGCCCGGACCGGCTTCCAGAAAGCCTTTACCAATTCGCTCATCCCGACCCATGCCATTGGAAACATCGAGAATATTGGCATTGGCATTTTCACACAGCAAAGCCATCTCGTTAATAAACGAGAGTTTGGTGGCCAGAAAGGCGTTGACCCCATATTTGATCATTTCTGCGCTCTGGGGATCCGTAATCACATAATTCTCTTCCCGGACGTGAAGACTGTCATAAACACTTTTTAACCGTTCCACTGCTGCTTTTGAATCCGATCCGATCACCACCATATCCGGTACCAGACAATCCTTGATCATCGAACCTTTCCGGGCAAAATCAGGATTGCTGATCACATCAAAGGCAATATCTGCTTTCCGTTCATCCAGCGTTTTTTGAATGGTCTGTTTTATGATCTGACAGGTACCCGGGGGAACGGTGGATTTAATCACCACCGTTATCGGGGTTTCCATATGGTTGCCAATGCTCTGAGCAATCGGCTTCATAAAGCGCAGATCTGGAAAATCATGATCATTGGTTGGCACTTCACAGGTAATAAAAATAATCTCACTTTTTTTGATAGCGCTTTGAATATTCGAACTGAAGTACAAGCGGCCAGTTGATACTGAGGTTGACACCAATGCTTTTAAGCCCGGTTCATAAATTGGCAATTCGCCTTCGGATAACATATCGATTGTTTCCTCATCGGTATCAACACAGATGACATTGACGTCCGAGTCGGACAGAATCGAGCCGTAGGTTATTCCTAAAATACCCAAACCAATAATACAAATATTCATTCTTTATCCTCCGTTTGCCATGATCGCTTAAGTTTTCTCTCCATTGCAGCCTTGTTCATTCTCACTTTAACCATTCCTCGATTGACACCCAATGGTCTTAACTTTCAACTTGAATTATAGCACAAAAAAAAGCGCATTAAAATACTTGCCCCAATAAAAAAAGACCGCCGGGATCCCTGATCGAATCCCGATGGTCTTTTTATTATAAATTGTTTAATTATAAACCTTCTTTTGAATTGATACGAGCAATTGCTCTTTCCAAAGCTGCCTGAGCCCGAGCCGCATCATACTTGTCGTCCTTAAGACGTTGTAGTGCCCGCTCTTTTGCTTCCTGAGCCCGTTTAAGATCAATTTCTTCCGGCCATTCAGCTGCATCGGTTAAAATAATGGTTTCTCTGGGATTAATGGTGGCAACGCCCCCTAAAAGGGTGCCGCTTTTACTTTTTTTATCGCCAAAAATAATATTAAAGGTACCAATGGCTACTGAGGTTGTCAGCGGTGTATGCTCTGCAAGCACGGCAAACTCCCCTTCTGTTCCCCGGATGACAATACGCTCGATATCATCGTCAAAAAAGATACCGGTTGGAGCAATGATTTTTAATCTGAACGTTTCAGCCATTAAAACTCACCTCAACTAACCTTTGATTTTTTTTGCTTTTGCAACTGCGTCTTCGATCGTCCCAACCATCAGGAAGGCACTTTCTGGTAAATCATCATGTTTTCCTTCAAGGATTTCTTTGAAGCCCTTGATTGTTTCGCCAATGGTTACATAAACCCCTGGAGTACCGGTAAACTGTTCCGCAACGTTAAATGGTTGAGAAAGGAAACGCTCAATTTTTCGCGCTCGGGATACGGTAATTTTATCAGCGTCTGATAATTCATCCATCCCCAAGATTGCGATAATATCCTGCAGTTCTTTATAACGTTGTAAAATTTCCTGTACTTCACGAGCCGTGTCGTAGTGATCCTGTCCAACAATTTTGGGATCAAGAATACGAGAAGTGGAATCCAATGGATCTACTGCTGGGTAAATACCTTTTTCGGTGATGGCCCGGTTAAGTACCGTGGTGGCATCCAGATGGGCAAAGGTAGTCGCTGGTGCCGGGTCAGTTAAGTCATCGGCAGGTACGTAAACAGCCTGAACCGATGTAATTGAGCCCTTGCTGGTAGAGGTAATTCGTTCCTGTAAGGCACCCATTTCAGTTGCCAGAGTTGGCTGGTAACCAACCGCACTTGGCATCCGACCTAAAAGCGCCGATACTTCTGAACCCGCCTGGGTAAATCTAAAGATATTATCGATGAACAGCAGTACGTCCTGACCTTCCTGATCACGGAAATATTCTGCCATGGTCAGACCAGTTAAGGCAATACGCATTCTGGCTCCTGGTGGCTCATTCATCTGACCAAAGCAGAGGGATGTTTTATCAATAACCCCAGATTCCATCATTTCGTAGTAAAGGTCATTTCCTTCACGGGTACGTTCACCAACACCGGCAAAAACGGATAAACCACCATGCTGGGTTGCAATATTGTTAATTAGTTCCTGGATCAGTACGGTTTTACCAACACCAGCACCACCGAACAGACCAATTTTACCACCTCGAACGTAAGGACAGATCAGGTCAACAACCTTGATGCCGGTTTCAAACATTTCTGGTTGGGTTTGTTGCTCTTCAAAGCTGGGTGGATGACGATGGATTGGGTGCATCGTCACGCCAGTCGTATCAAAGGGTTTTCCATCGATTGGTTCACCCAAAACGTTAAACATTCTGCCAAGGGTTGCTTTCCCTACTGGCACGGCAATTGATGCTCCAGTATCTACAGCTTCCTGATTTCTGACCAGACCATCTGTAGAGTCCATTGCAATACATCTGACAATGTCATCTCCAAGTTGTTGAGCTACCTCAACAACCAGGGTGTGTCCATTGAGTTCAATATTTACTGCGTTGTTCAATTTTGGCAGTTGATCTTTTTGAAACTTGATATCGACAACTGGTCCAATAACCTGAACAACCTTCCCTATATTTTGGGCCATTCCCTATAACCTCCTTGTGCAAATTAATTTGCACTTAATAATTTTCTGTCTGGCAGGAATTGTGATCCTGCCCTATGCAAATTGTTATTATTTCAATGCTTCCGCCCCACCAACAATTTCAGAAATTTCCTGAGTAATTGCTGCCTGACGGACACGGTTGTATTTCAGTGTCAAACCATCGATCATCTCATTGGCGTTGGTTGTTGCCGATTCCATGGCGGTTCGACGGGCACCTTGTTCACTGGCGGCACTTTCGATCATTGCGCCATAGACGGTGCTGCTGACAAAGTTCGGAATCAGCTGATTTAGCAGCTCTTCCGGATCGGGCTCATAGAGCATGACGGTCAGATCTTTGCTTTTTCCTTCATTTTCGACCGCTTCCACTTTTTTTGCCGGTTTGAGATCTTCCACGCTGAGAGGAAGTAATTTCATGAGGCTGGCATGTTGTGAAATGGTAGAGATAAATTTGGTGTAGACAACATAAACTTCGTCATATTCGCCTTTTTTAAATCCTTCCATCACTACTGCCGCCACTTCCCGGGCATTAAAAAAGTTTGGTCGTTCGGAAATTCCGAGATATTCACCCTGAATCGTGTAGTCGCGGTTTCTGAAATGATCCCGACCACGAGATCCAACGGCATAAATATAAGCATCTTCTTTGTTTGTTATGTGATCCTCAACCAGTTTGCAAACATTGGCATTGTAGCCACCAGCCAGACCCTTATCACCAGTCAGGACAATATAGGCAACTTTTTTAACGTCACGCTGGTTCATGAAAACATTTCGGGTGCTTCCACTTTTTTCAACAATGCGTCCCATACTTTCAATCATGGCCTCAAAATAAGGGCGACGACCTTCGGCCAGTTCACGGCTTTTTCGCAGTTTAGCCGAAGCCACCAGTTCCATGGCATGGGTGATTTGCTTTGTACTGTTTACACTTTTTATCCGACGTTTAATATCTTGTACATTTTCTGCCACTCAGAATCACCTCCGCTGACAATCTATACAGATTTACTGAAAACTTTTTTATAAGCCTCAATACATTCAGCAAAACCTGCAACAACCTCATCCGAAAGGCCATCCTTACCTTTTGCTTTAGCCATGATTTGTGCATAATTCTTCTGGGCGTATGCAATCAGACCTTTTTCAAATTCACGGATATTTTTAACTTCAATGTCTAATAGGAACCCATTGGTTGCCGCATAGAGAATCAGAACCTGATCTTCAACATTCATTGGATCGTATTGATCCTGTTTCAGGATTTCCACGATTCGTTCCCCTTTTGCCAGCTGAGCCTTGGTTGCTTCATCCAGATCTGATCCAAACTGGGCAAATGATGCCAACTCACGATATTGAGCGTACTCAATTCGCAGTGGTCCGGCAACCTTTTTCATGGACTTAATCTGAGCAGACCCCCCAACTCGAGATACCGAGATCCCCGGGTTAACAGCTGGACGAATACCGGAACGGAACAGTTCAGCTTCCAGGAAGATCTGACCATCTGTAATCGAAATTACATTGGTTGGGATATACGCCGAAACGTCACCCGCCTGGGTTTCAATAATTGGCAGCGCGGTGATCGATCCACCAGCTTTAAGCTTGGCAGCCCGTTCCAACAGTCGTGAATGGAGGTAGAAAACATCCCCTGGATACGCTTCACGTCCTGGTGGACGACGGAGAATCAGGGACATGGCTCGATACGCTACCGCATGTTTTGATAAATCATCATAAATAATCAAAACATCTTTTTGCTCTTCGTTCATGAAATATTCAGCCATGGTAACCCCGGCATAGGGTGCCAGGTATTGCAGTGGTGCTAATTGTGACGCACTGGCTGAAACAACGATGGTATAATCCATGGCATTATTTTCTTCCAATTGTCCCACGATCTGGGCAACGGTTGATTCTTTCTGGCCGATGGCAACATAGATACAGATAACATCTTCACCTTTTTGGTTGATGATGGTATCAATCGCCAGAGCGGTTTTACCGGTTTGTCTGTCACCGATGATTAACTCTCGTTGACCACGGCCGATTGGAATCATCGAGTCAATCGCTTTATAACCGGTTTGAATCGGCTGATTAACGGATTCACGTTCGATAACCCCAGGTGCTTTTACCTCAACGGGACGATGATGATCCGTGGCAATCGGGCCTTTCCCATCAATTGGGAAACCGAGTGCATTAACGACACGGCCAATCATGGCGTCACCAACGGGTACTTCAACGATACGACCGGTACAACGAACAATATCACCTTCAACGATGTTATCATCATAACCTAAAAGAACACAACCAACGTTATCTTCTTCAAGATTGAGTACCATCCCGTAAACCTCGTTCGGGAAAGCTAAAAGCTCACCTGCCATAGCATTTTCAAGACCATGAACACGGGCAACCCCGTCTCCAACTTGAATGACCGTACCGACATCGACGACTTCAAGCTTATCTTGATAACGCTCTATTTCATTTTTAATAATTTGACTTATTTCCTCTGGTCGGAGATTCAACTTTACTCACCTCTTTTTAATGTAGTCTTAGACTGTTCATTTGTGTTTTCATTTGACTTAACTGATTTTTGATGCTCCCATCAATTACCTGATCCCCAACATAAACCACCGCACCACCAAGAATTGAATCATCGATGACATTTTCAAGAATCACCTTTTTATCAAAACGTTTGGCCAGGTTCGCTTCCAAAGCGACCCGCAGGGCTTCGTCCAGGGGCACCACGGTTAGAACCCGGGCTTCCACTGTGTTTTTATAGGGTAACACCAACTGTTTGAATGTATCGTGGATTTCTAACAGAAATTCGAAACGATTTTTATCCAAAAGAATGTTTAAAAAATTTCTCAAGTACTGATTATATGAGTCTCCAAAAACCCGGCCAAGAACACCTTTCTTTTCAGAAGTATTCATTGAAGGGGTTAACATCAGATTCATTAATCCGGCTTCAGACTTGAAAAGATCAATGACCGAAGAAAACTCATCATACATTCCATCAACAATGTTTTTATCGACGGCAGTGTCGAATAAGGCCTGGGCATATCTTTTCGCTACTAAACTCATTTAGCTTCCCCTACCTTATCGATAAAGTCAAGAATCATCTTTTCATGCTGTTTCTGATCCATGGATTTGTGGATAATCTTTTCAGCTGCAAAGAGTGACAGATCCACGATGTTTGATTTAACCTCATTCATCGCTTTACGTTTTTCAACTTCAATTTCAGCCATGGCTTTTTCCATGATCAGTTTTGCATCAGCATGAGCTTTTTCGATAATATCGTGTTTTTGAGCCTGTGCTTCCACATTTGCATCACGAATAATTTCACGTTCTTTGGAACGGATATCCGCCAATAATGTTTCGTATTCCTGTTTTAATTTCGCTGCTGCGGCATTCTTTTCGGTAGCACCGACGATTTCAGCCGAAACATCCTCTTGTCTTTTTGCAATAATATCTTTAACTTTTTCGTAGAAGAATTTTTTTAATAGCAAAAAGAAAATGATAAAGTTAACGATCGTTGCCGCCAAGAGTTTTAAGTCAATTCCAACTAAGCCTGCGTATTCAACCATAATGTTATAGCCCCCTTTCTAATTCATAAGCATTAACGTATTTCATTACAGAATCACCTATTAACCAAGAAAAGGATTGGCAAAAAGTAAAATCAGTGCAACAATCAAACCGTAGATACCAGTGGTTTCAGCAACCGCTGCACCTAAAAGCATGGTTCTAACGATGTCACTTTGTGCTTCCGGCTGACGACCAACCGCTTCAGCACCTTTACCAGCGGCAAAACCCTGACCAATACCAGGTCCTACCCCAGCGATCATCGCAATACCTGCACCAATAGCTGAGCATGCTTTAATAAAATCTAAACCTTCCATTTGTGTTTCTTCCTCCTAATTTCAACCGAAATTTAAAATTATTTTTAATTAACCAAGAAATGGGTTTGCAAATAATAAGATCAATGCAACAATCAACCCGTAAATACCAGTGGTTTCAGCAACCGCTGCACCAAGAAGCATGGTTCTAACGATGTCACTTTGTGCTTCTGGCTGACGACCAACCGCTTCAGCACCTTTACCAGCGGCAAAACCCTGACCAATACCAGGTCCTACCCCAGCGATCATCGCAATACCTGCACCAATGGCTGAACACGCTTTAATAAAATCTAAACCTTCCATAATTAAACGTTCCTCCTAAAAATTTCCTTCCCTTCTAAAAGGGATTCGTAATGATTAAATCAGTACGACAACTACCCCATGAAGGGATTCGCAAAGAGTAGAATCAATGCGACGATGAGCCCATAAATACCGGTGGTTTCAGCAACTGCTGCCCCCAATAGCATTGTTCGAATAATATCACTTTGGGAATCGGGCCGAATTCCCACTGCTTCTGCACCTTTACCGGCGGCAAATCCCTGGCCAATACCAGGTCCTACCCCAGCAATCATGGCAGTCCCTGCGCCAATAGCTGAAAATGCTTTGATTACATCAATACCATCAAACTGACCGAGAAACTGCAATAAAAAATCTACAATATTCGCATCACCAATCATACCGTTTCCTCCCTTTCTCTCCCATTAATCCATAGCCCCAGAAATAAACACCATGGATAGCATTGTAAAGATAAAGCTTTGCAATAATCCTGAGAAGATATCAAAATAGAAATGGAATGGTACAGGAATTACGATCGGGAAGAACATAAGTCCTGCTAACGCCGAATACAGTAGCGCCATGATAATCCCGCCACCAAGCAAGTTTCCGAAAAGACGGAAAGACAAGGAAACCGGATTGGCAAATTCACCAATGATATTAATTGGCAGTAAGAACGGCATTGGCTCAAGGAAACCCTTGAGGTAGCCTCCCAGTCCCTTTGATTTTAAACCATTGTACTGGGTCATAAAGAATGTCATCAAAGCCAGGCCAACTGTACAGTTTAAATCGGCTGTCGGAGATCTCAGACCATAGATTCCAGACGTGTTCGAAAACGCGAGAAACATAATTAGAGCAAGCATCCAAGGAGCAAACCTCATTTTATCTTTTCCCATCGTTTGGCCGACTAAACCATCCATAACCGTGACAATGGTTTCAGCAATGACTTGGGCTTTTCCTGGACGCTTTTGCATATTTTTTGTCAAAATAGCACACACAACCAGAATCATCACCATGACTATCCAGGTGTTCACAAGTGTTTGTGTGATTGGGAATCCGTAGATATACCCGTAAATTTTTGGGCCTTCCATTGTTTTTTCACCTCATTGTCCAGACGTTTTAAATTAAAAACGCCTATTGTGTTTTTGGATTTTTACGCCTCATTGATCAAGACGTTTTTTTTTGATACTGTTGTATTGATTAAAACTGAAATTTTTACGGCAACCAACCCAAGTAAAACACCAATGATGTTCACCCAGGGATTAATAATTGCCACATATATAACAACACCGGTTATCAGGTATCTCAAAAAATATCTGGTCTGAACATACTTTTGAGCCCTCGCCGATGGCATTTTCATCGCTTTGTTAAAGGTTAATTGCATGAGTCGAAAATTAAGAATACTGTAAGCGCCGCCAAAGAGCACACCCAAGGCAAAAGCCAGCGGATCTTTGGTGAGAAAACTAAACAGCATCAAACCGAGACTGACCAATCCACCTTCAATCATTATTCGTGTTTCTAAAGTTAACTTGTTAAAACTCTGTATCGTTTTCATCGTTTTCATCTTCCTTCTTTATCTGATCCCGATAGTCTTGTGCCCGCTTTTTTCTGGCGGCCCGTTCTTCATCCGTCTCATTTTCCTCAGCTATTTTCTGAGCCTTTTCGCTCATCCGCAGGGGGATTACATACATGTTTCGCAAACCAGCCATGACTCCCAGCACCGCTAAAATAATCACCACCAGGTTGCCAGTATGAAAATAGAAATCCAGAACCTTGCCGATAAAAATCATAATGCCAACCGGGACAAGTACGGATATCCCAATCTGTGAGATCATCGCCAGGTATTTATACGGTTTCTCTTTTTCCCGCTTCATTCAACACTCCAAACCTTTACAGTAATATTTCGTTGTATTCCTGTTATTTTTTGCCATCCAATTTGTTAATTAATCTACAAACCAAAGTAAAAGACTAATATTTATCCTTTTCCGTGAAATCTTTTACATATAGTATCACAATTTTATAGACTTGTATATACAGCAATTCTATTTTTTTGTTATTTTGAATATTTTTTTTCGATGGCTGTAATTCCATCGATCCGTCGTTGATGACGATCCCCGCCAAACTCCGTTTCAAGCCATATTTTGACAATCCGCAGTGCAAGACCCTCTCCTAAAACTCGGGCACCCAATACCAGAACGTTGGCATCATTGTGTTCTCGTGACATTTCGGCCATAAACTCATTGGTGCACAAAGCTCCCCGGATACCCGGCACCTTGTTAACCGCCATGGAAATCCCCAGACCTGTTCCACAAATTGCGATGCCCCGATCACAGTTTCCAAAGCTGACCGCTTCGCCAACCCGTTCCCCGTAAATGGGGTAGTCGCAGGAATCGGCTGTTTTTGTTCCGTAGTCAACCACCTCGTGTCCCTGTTCAATTAAAAATGTTTTAACGACTTCTTTTAATGCCAGTCCACCATGGTCTGATCCAATTGCAAGTTTCATTCTTATTTTCCTTCCTATTTATATAAAGGCATAACCGGCCGCCTTATACAGCCGATTAATTAATGCCAACGTTTCATTATTCAAGGGAATATCCTCGGCAAATATTTTTTCAACCCCCAATTCATCAAAGGTACGAAGTCGTGAAAACAGGTTTTTGGCCATCTCTTTGGGATCATTTCGGCTGCCCAGGGAAATAATCAGACCTTCCTGATAAAAGCCCATGGTTTCATCGCTGGCCAACACCCCAATAGTCATTGACTTTCCTTTATGATGTGAAAGCGCCCGGTTAATCTTGTCCCGGATTTCTTCCGGACTTCCCTTAACCACCACCAGTTCACCCTTGGGTGAATAGTGGGTGTATTTCATCCCTGGGGATGAAATCTTTTCCGGCACAACATTTTCGGTTACATTGGCAGAAACCGCCACCTCACCTAAAATTTCTCGTAGTTCTGCCAGAGTAATATCCCCTGGCCGCAGCACCACTGGCGGCTCCACCGTCATATCAATCACCGTGGATTCCAAACCCAGCTCCGTATCAGAAGATAAAATAATACCATCAACCCGCCCATCCAAATCTTCCAGGACATGTTTTCCCTGGGTTGGGCTGGGACGGCCTGAACGATTGGCACTGGGTGCCGCAATCGGGCAACCTGCCATTTTAATAAAGGCCTGAGCAATGGGATGATCCGGCAAGCGAACCCCCACCGTATTCAGTCCCCCCGTTACTTCAGTGGGAATTGATGCCGCTTTCTCCATAATAATGGTTAACGGACCTGGCCAGAATACTTGCATCAGTTTTTTTGCCTGCTCTGGAATATTGGCAACCAATGGCTTCACTTCATCCAGACTGGCGACATGAACAATCAGGGGATTGTCATCCGGTCTGCCCTTAGCCGCAAAAATCTTTTTAATCGCCTGAGGATTTAGTGCATCGGCACCCAGGCCATAAACTGTTTCAGTGGGAAATACCACCGTGCCTCCAGATCGGATTAGACTGGCAACCGCTTCCAAGTCAGCTAAAGCCGACTCATCAAGCACTTCTATATTTATTATTTTTGTTTTCATGATTGTATCCATTTTTCTTAAGTCATCATCACAACTTAAATTTTATTCAGCCTCACTTAACAGCTTTTGTTTCAGTGCCCAAAGCTTTTCAGATAAATCGACATGATAAACATGGGGATTGACCATCCGCTTAAACGCCGGCCATAAACTATTTTTTTCATCTTTCAAGTGCTGTTGAATCTCTGCAATCGTCGGTGACTGATAAACACAATTTCCATTGATAAAAACCGGTACCAGCAATTCCCGAATATAATAATCATTGATTATTCGTTTTTTCCAGGTATGCACCGGATGAAAAATGGTCAACGGCTCATCTTCATTGATGGTTTCATCTTCCAGGGTAATCAGATCCGCCAGGGCCATCCCATTACTCTTCCCATAGATGCGAAATATTTTCTTGTATCCGGGATTGGTGATCTTTTCCGGATCATTGGAGACCTTCAGTTTTGATTTGCCGGAAATCACCGACAATTTATACACACCACCCAATGCCGGACAATCATAGGCCGTAATCAACTTGGTGCCAACACCCCATGAATTGATTTTTGCCCCCTGGCTTTTTAAATCTTTAATCAGATGTTCGTCCAGATCTGATGAAGCCACAATCCCGGCATCGTGAAGTCCGGCTTCGTCGAGCATTTTTCGAGCCTCGATACTGAAATAGGCCAAATCACCAGAATCGATCCGAATCCCATAGCGGCCGGTAATCGCCCCTTCGGCCAAAGCTTTTTTAAAAACCTTGATGGCGTTAGGCACGCCCTTTTCCAGGGTATTGTAGGTATCCACCAACAGGGTGGCATTATCGGGATTATATTTAACATATTTTTCAAATGCTTCCAGCTCGGTGTCGTAGCTGAGAATAAAACTGTGGCTCATGGTTCCCATCGCTGGCCGATTAAGCATTGCTTCGGTTTCCACCACACTGGTTCCGGCACAGCCACCAATAACGGCGGCCCGGGCGCCATAAAAACCGGCTTCGGTTCCGTGGGCTCGGCGTAACCCAAACTCCATTACCACATCGCCCCGGGCTTCTTCAATGATCCGGGCGGCCTTGGTGGCAATCAGGGTCTGATGATTGACAATGCTCAAAATCGTGGTTTCAACAATCTGGGCTTGAATCAGCGGCGCTTTGACCCGAATAATCGGTTCCATCGGAAAAATAATACTCCCTTCCGGAATGGCAAAAATTTCCCCTTCGAATTTAAAGTTCTCCAGATAAGCTAAAAAAGCGGGTGAAAATTCAGGATGATTTTTTTTCAGTAATGCCGTGTCTTCACTGGTAAACCGGATGCCCTTGATGTATTCAATCACCTGCTCTAATCCGGCTACAACAGTGTAACCCCCAGCAAATGGGTTGTTTCTAATAAAAACGTCAAAGACTGCTTCTTCTTTTTCCTTGCCATCCTGAACGTATACATTTCCCATGGTAAATTGGTATAAGTCCGTTGCAAGCTGAAGCTTTCGGTCAAATTGCATACTAAATTCTCCTTCTTTTCACATTGCATATTATTCTACCACTTTATTAGGGTAAAATACAAACTTTTTCAATATAAATATTTGCAGGTCAATCTCGATTTTTGCCCGATTTTTCCACGTTTTCGCTGAAATCCTTTGCTAATATTCTCCTTGTTAATAAATATACAATTGCGATAATAAATTCTTGTGGTAATTTTTGGCAAAAAAAAGAAATGCTCTCGCATTTCATTTTTTTTTACGAATTATTTTACCAATCAGCCACAACTATCACAATCGCCGCTACAATCGCTATCATCGCAGTCGTTCCCTTTCACTTCCTCACCAAAGCCCAAAAACACAGTTTTTCCCCGCTTTTCCCGTTCCGCATAAATTTCAAGATCGCTCCAGGGCAATCCCGCCCATTTTGCCAGAGCAAAATCAGTGGGGTATTTTCCCATCATTTCGATTTTTCCATCAACAATGGTCAATGGCAAACACTCAATCCCCTTGGTGGCAATGGCTTCTTTGACAATAAAGCTTTCCATAAAGGACGGCATATCATCCATCACATTATAGCGGGTTACCGAAACACCCCGTTCTCTTAAATCCTTTACCATATGCTCAATACGAAGCAGATCGGCCTCGATCATCGGGTCACAAATGCCGCTGGCACAGCCAGCTGGTTCGTAAAATTCTACTTTTTTCATGTTTCCTCCTTAATTTTATGCTTTGCAAGAAATTTTAAATCTATTCTTCGTTCTTCAACTGTTTAAGATCTGTCTAATGCCATTCACAAAACACCTGAAACTTGGAGAGATATTTCTTTCTATATCCATAAATTCATCGATTTTTCTTCCAGTAAAAACACCAACATCATATGACTTTCTCCAGCAAGCCTTGACGCCATAAATCACCAAGAAGATCGCCTCTTTCAAACAATGACTTGATCAAATCATTGTTTGATGCCTTTTTTATCTCCGTGAAGCCATTATTTTTAACCAGACAATAAAGTTCATCAAGTTCAACTGCATCTAAGAAATCCGGTGAGTGGGTGGATATAAAAACCTGACCTTCATTGACAGAATACAATCTGAACTCCTCAGCCAGTTCACTCAAGAGTTGTGGGTAAAGTTGGTTTTCCGGTTCCTCGACGCATAACAGCGCATGATGTGATGGATCATTCAAAAGAATTAAATAGGTGAACATCTTAATCGTTCCATCAGACATGTAACGGGAAATAAATGGATCTTTGAAATTCCCATCCTGAAAGCGTAAAACAATTCGCCCATCCGTTGTTTCCTGAGCCTCTACGTTTGTGATTCCCGGTATTCTCGCTTTCATTGTTTCCAGAATGTTCTCAAAAACGCTATAATAGTTTTCATACAAATATTTCGCTACAAGCGCCAGATTGTCTCCCGTTCTTGATAATTGTTCACTGTAACCAGCATCCCGGGGTATCCGTGCATCCTCAATTTGAAAATCCGATACATACCAATCCTCAATCAAACGTCGCAACTGCGATACTGCCACAAATTCCTTAAACTGTCCCAATCCCTTGATCGCCAAGATATCTGGGGAATCCAGTTTTTGTTCTTTTCGGCTGGCATTTTTAACATCATCATAAGTATTTAATTCGCCTACTGCTGCTGTTCCTTCGCCATAAGCAAAATCCAGAACTTTCCAAGGGGAACCCACTTGACCGCGTCTGAACCGCAGCACCTCTTTTTTTATGATCGGGTTCTTTTTTTCATCCAAACTCACAACGAGTTCATAGGTAATTAGTGGTTCCTCTGCCGAAGGTCGAAACTTTATTTCAAATTCGATATCACCCTTTTCGCCCCGGGAAATCACCTCATAAAAACCGCCGCGTTTCGCCAGTGCTGCTCTGATATTCGTCATCAAGGCATCATTTAGAAAACCAAATACATCAAACAAGGTTGATTTACCCGAACCATTCACCCCGAGAAAAACCGCCATGCTGGGGATCTCCTTGATTTCAACGTCTCGTAATACTTTGTAGTTTTTGATTTTTATGGATTCGATTTTCATTTAATCAGCCTCACTGCATTCATTTTCTCTATTTCATACGGTTTTATTATAGCAGATATCTCTGGCATCATCAATTTTTTCAATCAAGTCCCAAACCCGATGGCAATAAGGTACTCCGGTTGTCAATGATGATCATAAGTTTGTAAGTTAGTGGCAGACACGATCTCGGCCGATCACTAATCAACCACTTGCCACTTTGTTGTATCATTAAGCTGCGCTTTAAAATCTGTCCAGGTCGAATTGTTGAGGCTCGTCATGCTAAAACTTTCCCGACTGTCATTCGAAGGATGCTTTACAATATATTCATACCACTTCCCATTTTCATGATTAAAAACCAGGTTGGTCGCCCATTTGTTCGAATCACTTGTATCTTTGGCTGTATTCGCATAAATAATCGATTGATCCCATTCCGTTCCAAAAAAGTAGGGTTGAATTCTCAAGTCCGCCGATTTTTTTTGATAGGCAGTTTTATCCAATACCGACTGCGGTATCAATTTCCATTCGCCACCATTTTCAGCCAGAATTTTCGCCCGATACGTATCATTCGAAAAGTTATTATCTGTGATACCCAAGTACGCTCGTTTTTGGTCAGGCGTCATCGCTTTGATCTTATCTAAAAGCACCCGTGTATCAAGATAAAGTCTGCCATCCGCAACCGTTGTGTGTTCTGAGCAGTACATGATCCCCACTGCCTGGTTCTCGCTCTCATAATAAGAATACCCGTAATAGACCCCACCGCCGGGACATAAATGTGCTTCGTTACCATAATTTTCTTTCGCAAAAGTATTGATATCCAAACCTGGCGTCATCCGGGCTTGGGTTTCAAAAAGTCGGACAATATCCATACGCTGGGTATCACACAAGGATACCTGCGAATAGCTAACAAAGCCGAGCATCGTCGGGATGGCAAAAGCTGCTAGAACCGCCAGAATCACCAAAACAACAATCATTTCGGTTAAGGTAAACCCTTTTTTATTCATCACGCACCTCTTTTTTGTATTGCTTTGACTATGCATAATTCAGGCCTCGTGGCATTAAAAATCACCCTTATTAACCAGTGTAATAACCAGATACCCTTTCTTATCGTCCCCATTAAGTTGAGTGTTCAGGGTTGCGCTTTTAATATTATTCATGACGATGCCACCTTTTAAAACCGACATCTCGTGCTTTGGGACAATTTCGTAATTCATGGTATTGCCATTGCTGACATTAAAGCTAAGTGCGGTGATCTGGTCGGTTTGATAGGCAACACCGTTAATCACCTCCACACAATTACCCTGGCTGTTAAAACCAATCCCGTAAACTGTAGTGGATGTCGGCTGAATGGTATCCACAGTGAAGCTTGTTGCCGTTGCCAGGGCATTTTGGAGATCAGTTTCAATATTGGTGATACTTTTCTGTTTATAGGAAATATCTCCTCCTCGGGTATATATTTTTTGGGACATGAGAAAAACAGAAATCACCGCAACCATTAGAATGCTGGTGATGATCAACGCCGCAATCACTTCAATGAGGGTAAAACCTTTTTTTGATCTGAAGAAATTTAGCTTTTTCATGCCCATACACCACCCTTTTTAGCAAAGGCTTTTAATTCAATGTACGATTCATCGTTATTATAATATATACGCACCATAACCGTATAAACAACATAGTCTACCGCACTGCCGTTGACACTTTTTCTGACTGTCCCTTCCTGAATCATATATTGCTTTCTAGGATCTTGTCCAGCTGAAAGGTTCGTTATTGTTTTGGGATCTGCAAAACTATCCCTTTTTATTGCATCCCCCGTTGATAAACTGGACGGATTTTTATCCTCAGACAACTGGCTCATAATTGAATCAATCAAATCCTGGGCCTGGGCTGCCTGATTATTTTTTGAATCACTGAATACTATCATCTTTTGACCGTATAGAAGGGCTCCAAGGATGGTAACGAGAATGATGGCAATAATAGCAGTTGCAGCGACGGTTTCTATTAAAGTAACACCAGCATTGTTTTTTAATATCTTTTTCATGATGCCCTCCTTAATAGTATTTTTCGGTACCCGTTGTGATTTTCCCATTTGTTACATCTCCTGTTGTTCCTCCTCCAGAACCGCCCGCCCCACCTACGCCTTTAGGCTCACTCGGCGTTGGCAACGAAACATTCAAGGTTACCCAAGCTGGCGGTGAAATTGCTTCAACGCTCAAATTGTTTGGTATGATATCAGAAGATACTGTTGCAATATAATTATTCGCTGACAATAGACTCCCTTTGTTCACGAAGACATCCTGATTGTCAACCTTGCTCCAACCCCATTTCTGTATGGCTGTTTTTACACTTACCCTCGTTTTTATATCACCTACAGCAAAATACCTGACATTGCCATCGTTCTGTTCCTGGAATTTAATCAAATCACTGTCAAAATAAATCCGCTTTGCATTTGCCTCAATCTGACATAAACTATCAATATTATCACCAGTTATATTCACTACCCCGCCAAAAACCAACAAATCTGCGTTATTTATCTTAACTTTTGACAGCACCTGACGATAGCCATTAGCAAAACGCACGTTTAATAATTTTCCTGATATTGGCTTGATTTCAAGGTTTCCAATCGTTCGTTCCAGATACGTTTTTCCCGAAACGTCAAAATACTCTGTCGTAATTTCTGCACTTTTTATAAAATCCAGAGCAAAATTCGACGCATTAGCATCCGCTTTTAATTCAGCCGGTTGTTTCTCCACACTGGCATTGATCCCCACCTGATTTCCATTGGTTCCGATAATTTTTATAATATTCGATTGGATTTGAAGTTGTGAGTTATCATTTAATATCAAACTGTCACAGGTTAATGAATACAAATTTAAGAAGGAAAGATTATGCTTATTATTCTCTCCTACCGCAACAGGTATTGGTTCTATTCTTCCGACAATCATCTGATTCTGATTGGCATTTGCACCTGTTGCACCGATTACCGAAAGCTCTGTTTGGTCTGCCAGTTTAAGATCCCCCGCTTTTAAATATTTAATGTTTTTAAATTCTATTATTGGGCGGGAATTTATAGCGGTGAGATTTCCATGCAACCAAAAGTTTTCGCAATCCCATGTAACTTTTGTGTTATTCTGTAAAGTTACTGTGCTCTTGTTTTCCTCGGACCCAATTGAAATGTTTTTTGCTTTGAAGGTATTTCCGTAATCTTTCCCGCCATCCTGTGCAACATTGGTCAACAAATTAACATTACCTCGTATTAAAATGCTTCCTGTGCAATCCCAGTTAATTATTGATTTATCTCTTAGTATAATGTTTCCACCCGTGTTGTTATTATAGTTTCCGACAATGATATTTTCAGCCTCTATCGTAAGTGATGACTGAGTTCCACTTGGATCATTTATCTTTATATCTCCATTGATCCAGAGATTTTTACACTTAATGATAAGATGTGAGTTATCCTTTATTACTAAGTCCCCTTCAAAAATCATATTTTCAGCTTCAAACGTATTTGTGCAATTTTCCATGTTGTTCTGAACATAGTCCTTTTTAAACCTGAGTTCGTTAGTTGCTTTTACATTGAATATAGCCTTCCAAACATTCTTATCAACTGTTTGAAACGGTGCAGTAAAACATATATCTTTTGCAGTAAGATTTAGAGTATTCTCCTGAATCCAATTAAACTTAACACTCTTATCATTTGGATTTTTTTTATCCCTGCCAACATCCAAACTTAATCCTGGTGCAGATACCGTGAGTGCATTATTCACGTAGTTACAATCAAATTTGCCAGTTTGATCAACTCCATTTTTTTGAATAATACATTTATTGTTCTTCTCCAAGTCAATTTTTGTATCCAACCAGTCAGCACTTGCATCACCAGGTATTGTAGGAATGCTCCCCGTCATTTCGCTGACACTTGCCGCTTGATAATTCATGCTTACTTCATAATCAAGCTTTCGTCTTAGTTTATGGGTTGTAATTTTAAATATATATTTTAGTTCTTTGTTCGATGAAGCAGTTTGAGCCGAAACAACTTCAGGCGTCACATTTAAAATTCCAACCGCATCACTTTCACCCGTTATCTCTTTTAATGTCCCGGCGATGTTTTTTTCGTCACCACCAATATAATATGGCGCTTTCATATATGCTTCAATTTCAGCTATTTTGTTATTAATCTGTGCTTGAATCGAGGCGACACTTCTCGCATCGGCTCTTTCAAGTTCCAAATACAAGTTTTTCAAATTGGTGTTCTCTATTTCCAACCACTTCATCCGCTCATTAATCTCAATCTTCCCATACTCAATCACCGACTTGGCATCAATATAGGCCTGACGGCTTTCCACTGTTTCCTGGGTAAAGGTAAAATCACTGTTGGCCACGGCCAGCAGCGAGGCCACCATGATCATAATAATCATACCGATAATCAGAACAAACGCCAATGAACTGCCTTGTTGATTCTTTAGTTTTTCAATGATTCTAATACTCACGGTAGCCCTCCACCCAATTCATATGGTTTATATTTCAAAAAGCCTTTGTGTTACTGACATTGTGCCAGCCGATCTTATTACCATCAACAATACCTGCTTTTAATGACTGTTTACTTTTCCATCATATATACCGTAAATGTTACGCTAATACTAATATTACCGCCATTTAATTGTGGCACTGTGGTGGCTGTTGTTCCCGCCGTTGTTGTCGCTTCCGGGGCAATGGCAAACGCTGTAATCACCATATCCGGCCGGGCAGCTACGGCATCCAGCAAGCGATAAAAGTTTGTTTGCGTGCCGGCGAGCTCCATACTCACCACCCCGGTCCAGGTTTCAGCTCCATCCCCACTGGCTTCCGAATCCGTACTTTCAGAGCTTGTTGTTTCAGTTGTTTCGTTACTACTATTAACCACCTCTTTTGCAGCAGCGGTTATATCTTCTGTTGATATTGAATCGGTTGTTGTACTTTCTGTGCCCACTGATGCCGACGCCTGTTGGTCTGGTATGTAGGCGGTAAATGTCTCCACCCCAGCCAACGCATTACTTTCGATCGCCAAAACCTTGGGTGATAAACTATAGTCCAGACATAATTGAGTCAACAACTTATCCAATCCCTCATTGGTCAGCTTCGGCTGGAACGGCCCCTTTAGACTGGCTAGATTGGTGGTGGCGTCATCCCGGGCCTGCATGGTGGATGGAATACTATCAATAGCCATCACCATCGACTCCTGAGTAAAGCGGGCCTCCGTCGCCTGATCACGAACCACCTGATAACTGCTATAGCTTGGTAACATTACAAAATAGAGACTGAAAAAACCAATCAGAAAGCAGCCCAAAATATAGATGAGCAGCTTTTCTCTTTGCGTCAACTTTTTCATTGGCTACCACCTGCCTTCAGATAGGCAACCGCCACAAACCCGAATCCACTGGACGTTGATGTCGTTGATGTCGTCGTTGTCGGGGTGGTTGTACTTGTCTGTGATGAGATTTCCGCATAGCCTGTATATTCCACCTCGGTAAAATAGCCAGTGCTTTTTAATCGCTCAATATAGCGGGCCGCTTCCTTTTCGTTATTGGCGATGGCCACAATCTGGATTGCCCCGGTGCTGCCATCGTAATCCAGAGAACTCAAGGCAATCACTCCATTGCCCATGGTTGAAAGGGTAGTCATGGTCTGAGCCCCCAGATTGGGGTTACTGCTGATTGCCGCAGTGATGGCTTCCACATTTGAAATTTCTGACTGAATCCCACTAACCTCCTCTGCCAGTTCCGTAGCCTGCAGATACTCCGCCTGATTGTTGGCATCGCTGATATAGGCATTGGATGCTTCCAAACTTTTCTGGGCACTGTATTTCAAGCCAAAGAAGACCCCAAATACAACCAGGCTGATCAGGATCATGGCCGCCGGAAGGATTAAGGCCTTGTATTCAAAGGGTAACTCCTTTTTTTTCACATTGCTTTTTTTGAACGCCGTAAACAGATTAAGGGGCTTTAGGCCGTCAAAAAATCCGGCAATGGGATAGATAAAAGACCCAAAATCAAAGGATTCATCGATCACAAAGCCACTCTTTATGTTCGGGGTCTGGGGAATAATAAACAGATTGAGCTCGGGATCGAAATTCAACTCCCGGAGCCTGCTCAGTTCAAACTCATCCAACCCGGCATAAAGGCTCATATTCAGGGTATGTTCTGATTTCTGGGATTTGTTAAACTGAATCAGGGATGACAGCTTCCCGGAGAGTTCATCGGCAAAGGCATCGGTGCCCCGCTCCGAAAGTAACCGCGACCGGTTGGAAAAAATATAAATACCATTTTCAAAGAGGAGCGAAACCAGGTTTTTCCCGTCGAGAATATTGAGGGCAAAGGTCATTTTTTTAAAGTCTTTAGTGGCCGTCACATATTGAATCAGGCTGTTGAGACCGACATCAATGCTCTTAATCTGTATCTTCAGGCTGGCAAACATGGTGACATAGGAATCCAGCACCCGCTTTTCAACCCCGCAGCAAAACAGATTATTTCCTGACACACCAGGAATCCGGGTATAATCCACCACCAGCTCATCATAATTACCGGCCGTATCTTCAAACTCGGTGGTCGCTACGGCAGCCAGTTCCTTTGGTTTGAGCTTGGGCACCTCAACATTTTTAGTGGCAATCAGGCTGCTATCGATAACCAGTTTCATATTTTTAAACAAACGCGGATTTTCTTTTAGTGCTGCGGTAATGGTTTCTTTCACCACCTCTTCATTGGTGATAACCCCATTAATCAGCCCACCGGCCTCCACTGGCAGGGTTTTATAATTGAATATATTAAGACGGCCCTTTTTAATTGTCCCCTGGAGGACCTGAATGCCATCGTTTGAAAAATAGACCAGTGTCTGCATATAAAGCCTTCCTATCCGATATTTTGGTACAAGGTCATAATTGGAAGCATGACCGATAAAATGATGGCGCCGACAATTGAGGCCATAATAATAATCATTATCGGCTCAATAAAGGTGACCAGCCGGGTGGTCGCCATTTCGGCCTCATAGTCAAACGAATCCGCCACGGATTCCAGCATGTCATCCAGGTTCCCGGACTCTTCGCCGATATAAATGGTCGACACCAGCTTGGCATCAAAGCCCTCAATGGTCTGGATTGAAGCCGACAGTGGCTCACCGTTGCGCACCTGTTCAATGGCCTGGGGAAACTGGGACTGTAAATAGCTGTTGCCGATAGTGGCGCCGCTGATGGTCAGGGCGTTAATCATCGCCAGACCGCTGGAATAAAGAGAGCTCAAGGTTCTCGCAAAACGGGCCGTATAAATAATCTTCATTAGCTTGCCAATCTTGGGAATTTTTAGTTTAAACTGATCCAGCGCTTTTTTGATCTGGGGAACAGTGACTAAAAAGCCCCCCAGGACAATGAAAACCAATAGTCCAATCAGATAGATATACCAGTAGGTCGTCATGGAGTTACTGATATTAATCATCAGCTGAGTGATCGCCGGCAATTCAATGCCCTCAAAGAGAGTAAAAAACTGCGGTAAAATCAGGGTAAAGATCAATACTACCACCATTATCGTAATCACAAAGAGAATGATCGGGTAGGTCATGGCACTTTTGATTTTGCCCCGGAGCTTGTGCTCCTTCTCATAATGATCGGCCATTTTCCGGGCGGTGCCCTCCATCTGACCACTGGCCTCGCCGGATTTATACATATTGATCAAAAGCTCCGGAAACGAGCCACCGGTTGCTTCCATGGCATAGGACAGGGTATTTCCCCGCTGAATTTCCTGATAGAGGATCCCATAAACCTTTTTGATCGCCGGTTTAATATCCCGCTCTTCCATAATCTTGATGGCCCGGATCATGGTAATCCCCGAGCCCAGCATACTGGCAATCTGCCGGGAGAAGTCCGATATTTCCATGGGTTTCAGTTTATAGACCTGATGGTGCTCCTGAATCTCCTGAATATGCAGTGCAAATTCATTATTCTGACGCAGGGTGCGCCGCACCAGCTCCGGAGAGGTGGCCTCCATGGTGCCCTTGATGAGCTGAGACTGTAAATTTTTAGCTGTGTATTTATAAACCGGCATAGGGCCTCCGTAATTGACTTTAACTTAAGTGATCATAGCCCAAACAGGCTAAGATACCATGGTATTATTATATCACCAAACAATAATGCTGTCATGATCCCGATGCACAAATAGGGGCCAAAGGCCATATGTTTATCCGCTGTTTTTTTTACCAGCAATACCACTGCCACCGCACCACCCAGCAAAATGCCGATAAAGGCTGCCAGCAGGGCGTTGCCCCAGCCCAGCATAAAGCCAGCCACGGCCATCAGTTTAATGTCACCGCCACCAAAAGCATCGGGAACAAACAGCGTCAGCACCAGCATCGGCAGGCTGATCACAACGATGCCAATCACTCGGGACAGCAGTCCGACTTCAGGGAAAATGAAAAAGCTGGCCAGAGCCGGAACCATCAGGGCGATGACCAGACCGTTGGGAATCGTCATCGTATCAAAATCAATCATCGTGATGCAGATTAAAATCGCCCCGGCCACAAAAACCACCAGCCACTGAAAGGAAAACCCATAGACTGCAAAAATCAATACTGCCAGCAGCCCGGTAAACAGTTCAACCAGGGGATAGCGGAGGGCGATGGGCCCACCACAGTCGGCACATTTGCCCCGCAGCCACAGATAACTAAAGACTGGAATATTATGATACCCCTTGATCAGTGCCTGGCAATGGGGACAAAATGAACGGCCTTTGGCTACCGATATTTCCTGGGGCACCCGATAGATGACGACATTGAGAAAACTGCCCACCACAATACCGATGACAAAGATATATAAATAAAGGATACTATTAACAAATACAAGCATATCAAGCCCTTCCCTGGAAATGACCACTCAAAAGGTCGTTTTATTCGTTTAGCTTGACGGCACTGGTCTCACCCGGAGAATACCGGGTTGCCCAACCATTCCGGCTATAGATAATATAATCAATGGTGGCATCCCGGTTTTCGTCAACCACCTGGATCTTGGCCTCCTGACTGATTTCGGCGCCAATCAGATCAATCAGATCGGCTTGAACCGGTACCCGATAATGACCCCCGGCCTGAAATTCAATGGCCCGGGCCCGGGCGGCCAGGTAGACCAGCTTGGCATTGGCAGCGTTGGTAGTTTGACGAAAAATGGTGACCAGGCCGGCAATAATCAGCATGACCACCAGGAGGATCAGCACCACCGTCAGCACAAACCCCCGGCTAAACCCGATTGGCTCAGGGTCTGCGGACGCAAACTCATAGTCTTTAATTGGACGCAAGGATTACCTCTCAAAATGATTAACCGATTGTAACAGACTATCTTCCGTACTAAAATGCAAGCGGAATCATTCTATCATAAAATTGATTGGATTGACTTAAATTATTGAACTTAAATTTATTTGATCATAACCACAGATCTAAATAAGCAACGATCGTTGCCCGGCTGGATCGCCCACTGCCTGACTGCAATGCTGTAATTCTGGTTATCTTAAAATAAAAAATACCCTATCCTGCGCAAACCCAATGACGGGTTTGCGCCTTGGATAGGGAGAAGTCACCCTATGGCGCATAGGGTAAGTTTTGATTCATGTATATTGTTGTTTAATTAGTTCTTAACCACCGTGGAACCTGATGTATTAAGCGTCACAGTGTATCCATCTTTAACATAAGTAATTCCCGTTACTTGCGCTCCATTCGTCGACGTTCCCAGTTGAATTGTCCAGAATGAACCATTAGAGGGCGACGTAGTTGCCGGGTTAGTAGCTAATGGTGTGATATCCTTAGTTAAGTATATTCTCATTTGTTTCGTTGCAGAAGTCGCTGAGTCGGTAGCACCAGAAGCTGGCATAACCAATGCTGCAGATCCTAATTCATCCGCCGTAACTGCAGTACCTTTACCAACATATTCAGTAGCAGTTGCCTGTGCTGCCAGCTTTACTTCTCTTGCCTCTGTTATCAAGGCTTTGCCTCGTGCATCATTGACAAATCCCAACATTGTTGGAATGGTAAACGCTGCCAAAATCGCCAGGATCACCAATACTACAATAATTTCTACCAGGGTAAACCCTTTTCTGTTTTTACGCATTCTGTTAATTAATTCCATTTGCGTCACTCCTTATTTTTTATTTTTTTGCTCTATATGATCATCTGCGCCTAAAGATGATTTATAAACGAAAGTCATTATTAAAACATTCTAATTTTATCTTAATACCCATTATTTCATCTTAATAATGAATTGTACTGGCTTTTTTTGTCAAAAAAAGCCACACGGTACCGTGTGGCAACTGGCTGTCATATCATGATGCATTGATTATCATCTGACTTAGACCCTTTAGCTTTGCGTCCCGGATTTTCATCCGTTTTGCCTTTACTGTTTTATCTGTTTGTAATTTAATCATATTTTAAAGCCGATTAAAAGTCAAGTTAAAACTTTACAAGAATGTTACAAGTTTCTTTTGTATTTTAGCGACAAAGAATATTGACGCCAAGCTGATTTTTAATACAGTCCTTAATCAATAATGCCCAAATTCATTGTTCTCATTGCCAGTTGGTATTTGATATTTTTCGATAGTTACATTATCACCTTCAATGGTTACTTGATAACCATCCCGCAGATAGACTACTTTTGTAACTTTTCCGGTTCTCGTTAAGGCATTGCTATTTCCATTACCATTTATCTTATCCGGTCCCGGACCTACCGTTACAATCCATGCTGCCCGATGGCCAGTTGGCTTATCATTTGGATGTAAAAGTAAATTAATTAAAGAGATCGAAGTATCTGATGTGCTCACAAATGGCAAATCCGCACTTAGATATCGATACATTTGATGACTGCATTCAATTTGCGCTGTGTTATTCTCTGGATATTGATTTGTGTCTTTATAATGTAAATGACGATATTGAACTTCTCCTGAGCTTACACTAACCCCCAATCCATTCGACCATGCATCTCTACCACCGACACCTTGATTATTATTCCCATCCGTCATGTTTGTCGTTCCGCTATATTCAGTTACTGTCGCCTGAGCCGCTACATAGACTTCTCTTGCTTCGGCAATATAGGCTTTACCTTTGGCATCTGCGACAAACCCCAACATTGTTGGGATAGTAAAGGCTGCCAAAATTGCCAGAACCACCAATACCACGATAATTTCTACCAGGGTAAAACCTTGTTCTTCTTTAATTACGCTTTTTTTAACATCCCCCAACACTCCTTCTGACTACTATTATTAAAAACATCAACTATTTATACTCTAAATCTAACAAAAGCGCTATTCACTCCAAGGAACATCGGGTCGATCATCTCCATTAATCTTTAACTTTTCAACCGTTACATTGCCTTCTTTGAACCAGACAACATAGTCATTCTTGACATAATAAACTTCCTGCACAGTGCCCGGTTCTTTATTCTCATATCCTTTAGATCCGCCCATTCTCACATACCAGTAGGATTCATCTTTGCCATAGTTTTGGCGGTAACTATTCTTCGTAATCTTTAACATATCTTTTTCCAGATACTTTTTCATTTGCATACTGGCCGGATTCTCAAAGCTATGGCTTCCACTTTCATCGCAACGAGATACCCAATAAGAATTCAAAGCATCATAGGGGTTGTTCGTACTGGTCGTTTTCAAATCGCTTCGTCCCGAACCCACCATTTCCGTCGCCACGGCCTGGGCTGCTACATAAACTTCTCTGGCTTCGGCAATATAGGCTTTTGCTTTGGCATCCGCCACAACGCCCAGCATGGTGGGGATGGTAAAAGCCGCCAGGATGGCCAAAATTACCAGTACCACAATGATTTCTACCAGGGTAAAGCCTTGTTCCCATTTCATTCTTTTTTTGATCACCTCTCTACGTCACCCCCTATCCTTTAAGTCATTTTTAATAGTATCAATCCAATAAAAAATAAATACTGATCAAAATAAACCCGATCAACTTTACAAATCGCTAACAAATGTTGCTTTGACTCTCTTAGCTTTCTCGACTTAATTGTCAATACTTCTCAACCGTTGCGCTATTTTCTTCAATAGTCACTTTATAATGATTTTTATAATAAACCACCTTTGTCACTTTTGCAGTCTTAGTATCATGTCTATCAGGATCAGTACCAACCGTTACTGTCCAGGCCGACTCACCCGCTGAAAGTTTGGTTATGTTAGCAGCATTCATAGGATCTAATTTTGAAATCGTAATATCATTTCCCAGATATCTGTACATCTGCAAACTAGACTGAACTCTTGGCGTATAATAATCTCTTATAATCACAGGATCCGTCTTAGGATCCTTAAGATCATAGTCTCTACGAGTAGCAATTTTTGTTGAACCTAAACAATTTGTTAATCCATACCATTCATAAGGATCCGAATCTGTCATCTGAAGTAGCCCGCTGTATTCCGTCGCCACCGCCTGAGCCGCCACATAGACTTCCCGGGCTTCGGCAATATAGGCCTTTCCTTTGGCATCCGCCACAAACCCCAGCATGGTCGGAATAATAAAAGCCGCCAGAATGGCCAGCACCACCAGCACCACAATAATCTCCACCAGGGTAAAGCCTTTTTTCCCGCTATTTTTTTTAATTAACTCCATCAATGTCCCCATTTCTATAAGCATCTTAGTGTTTGGCTTGATATTATTTCATAAAAATAAAAGCACAAAATAAGCAATATTACATCTCCATACTTAACGCTAGTTATTCTTTAAATAGTCTGGCTTAATACTATCAACAGATACCTACTCACATTTCCTATCACAATAAGTCCATCAATTCTATCGGTATTAATACCTTTCCACAGTGCTATTGTTGCCTTCTATTGTAACCTTATAGCCATTTCTAAAATAAACTACTTTTGTAATTTTCCCGGTTCTTGTTGAATCAGAATTTCCTCTATATGTATCTGATACTCCTCCAACGGTTACAATCCAAGCTGCTTGATTATTCGTAGGTTTAGGAACAGAAAACCCAGAACTAGAAAGTGGCTGTATACTAGAGATATTAGCGATAGGTAAATCTTTACTTATAAAAGCATACATTTGATGACTTGCATTAATTTGCGGTGTGTTATATTCAGGACTTTGAGAAGTAAGAAAATGCGTTTGTCGATATTGTACTTCAAATGAGCTAACACTTACTGCCAGTCCAGTTCCCCAAGATGAGTTGCCGTGAGCACTTGCCGCACCTGTCACAACGTTCGTATCAGTAATATCTGTCGTCGTAATATATTCCGTCGCCACGGCCTGAGCCGCCACATAGACTTCCCGGGCCTCGGCAATATAGGCTTTACCTTTGGCATCCGCCACAAAGCCCAGCATGGTAGGAATAATAAAAGCCGCCAGAATCGCCAGCACCACCAGCACCACAATAATTTCCACCAGGGTAAATCCTTTTTTCCCACCGATCTGTTGTTTAAACCACTTCATTAATCTCCCTCATTTCGATAATAATTATGGCTTGTTTATCCTGATGTCATATACAGACATTCAAATTTTTTGCACAAAAAAAGCCACCCCAATGTGTGGCAGCTGGCTGTCCTATTATCTGGCGTATAAACCGCCACCATAACGTAGACCCTAAAGCTTTGCGTCACAGACTTTCATCTGATTTGCTCTTCGCTCTCTTAGGGTAATTCTTTTTCAATTAAAAGTCAAGCTAATCTTTTTATAAATTTTTAATGGCCGGAGGTGATTTTTGGGGCCGTCCCTTCTCAATTGCTCAGTTTGTGAACAGGTCTCTCGTTCTTCAGCGGCATGGGGGCCGCTCACACGTGTGATCAGTGCTTTTTTCGTGAATATCTTCAAATTTACAAAAATATCGGAAGGGGTTGTTTGGCTTATTAGAGCCATCGGAAGGGATGGAAGGGGTTGTTCCTATTATGGCAGAAATTCGAAAAAATTTTTATAATATCATTAGCGAATTTCCGGGGGTCAACCCCTTCACCCCTTCCGAAACAGCTGGCGCATCGCTGCCGGACTGACCAGTCAGTGTTGCCGAAAATTCGAAATTGCCGCAATAAAATATCGATTGGATTGTGATGGTTTTGGCGTTCGTTTATAATAATCCACTGCGTCCGGGCGGTTACGAACCGCCCCTACAAATTATAATTGACGTTATTTTAATAACAGGCTACCGCCCAAAATACTGATTAAACTCCTGCTTGTCACTGGCCCACTCCAGGCCGACTTCGTAGCTTATTTTCTGGTCGCGGACCAGCATCGCCAAATCGGCATTGAGGGTTTTCATCCCATCGCGGCCACCGGTTTGCATCACCGAGGCCAGCTGGTGGGTTTTATTTTCACGGATCAAGTTCAGCACCGCATCAGTCCCAATCAGCACCTCCAGAGCGGCCATCCGACCAGAGCCATCGGCCAGGGGCACCAGCTGCTGGGTGACGACCCCCTTTAAAATGCTGGACAGCTGGGTGCGGATCTGCTGCTGGCTGTGGGGGGGGAAGACGTCAATGATCCGGTCGATGGTATTGGCAGCGCCGATGGTATGCAGGGTCGACAGCACCAGATGGCCGGTTTCGGCTGCGGTGACGGCGGCCGATACCGTTTCGTAGTCCCGCATTTCCCCCACCAGAATAACATCCGGGTCTTCCCGCAGGGACGAGCGCAAAGCGGCGGCAAAGGAGCTGGCGTCGACGCCGATTTCCCGCTGATGAACAATGCTGTGCTTGTGTGTATGCTTATACTCCACCGGGTCTTCAATGGTTAAGATATGGACCGCCCGGTTGACATTGATGTAGTCAATCATCGAGGCCAGAGTGGTGGATTTCCCGCTGCCAGTGGGCCCAGTAATCAGAATCAGCCCCCGGGGCTCCGATGCCAGCTTGCGGATAATCGGTGGCAGCTTGAGTTCCTCAAAGCTGGGGATGGTATCGTTAAGGAGGCGGATAGCGGCGGCATAGCTGCCCTGCTGTTTATAGATATTGACCCGCTGCCGCAGCCCTTCCGGGGTAACATGGCAAAAATCCAGGTCACTTCCATCTTCCAGCTTTTTGCGCTCCGCCGGGGTCAGGATGCTAAAAATCAGCTGTTCAATAATCTGCGGGTTGTGCTCAAAATCACTCTGATAGAGCCGACCGTTTTTGCGAAAAACCGGAGGTAGTTCCCGGGATAAATGAATGTCTGAACAATCGTTGCGGCGGCCATAGTTGACCAGATCTAAAAAGCGCATTCTCAGGCTCCTCCCTATTCCACATAGTATGATAATTTAAGAAATTCTTCCATCGAGGTGATCCCCGAAATGGTCAGATTGGCAACGCTTTTACGCAGCGGAATCAGCTTCCCGGTTTGTTCCACATAGTTATAAATATCCTCAATCGGTTCTTTTCGGGAAATCAGATTGCGGATGGTTTTATCAATCGCCAGAATTTCATGGATGGCGGTTCGGCCCTTGTAGCCGGTATTGTTGCAGATATGGCAGCCCCGACCCCGGTACAGGGTGGTCAGCCGGGGTTCCCCCAGCAGTTCTTTTTCAATCTCTGAGGCGACGTAGGCTTCCCGGCAGTTGGGACAGATTTTCTTGACCAGTCGTTGGGCCACCACCCCGGTCAGGGAGTTGGCCACCAGATAGGGTTCGACGCCCATGTCCTGGAGCCGGACTACCGCCGACACGGCGTCGTTGGTATGGAGGGTGGACAGCACCAGATGACCGGTAATGGCCGAACGGACGGCAATCGAGGCGGTTTCGGTGTCCCGGGTTTCGCCGACCATGATGATGTCGGGATCCTGCCGCAGGATTGAGCGGAGTCCCACATCAAAGGTCAGCCCGGCCAGAATATTGACCTGGGTCTGATTGATCTTGGGCAGATTCCGTTCCACCGGATCTTCGATGGTGGCAATATTGACATTTCGCTGACTGAGCATTTCCAAAATCATATAAAGGGTGGTGGTTTTGCCACTACCGGTGGGGCCGGTAATATAGACCACCCCATGGGGGCTTTGCAGCATCTGGAGGATTTTCTGATAATCCCCATCGTTCATCCCGAATTGACCGGCATGATCCAGGGGGACGTTCATACTCAAAAACCGCATCACCATTTTTTCGCCGTAGACGGTAGGAATACTGGAGCTGCGGACATTCATCTCAACCCCATCAATACGGATCCGGAAGTGCCCATCCTGGGGCACCCGACGCTCGGCAATATCCAAATTGGAAAGGATCTTGATCCGGGCAATCAGGGACTGGTGAAGGTTATTGGCCAGGGTCAGGTAGTCAACAATCAGACCATCGATCCGCAACCGGATAATGGTCTCTTTTTCAAAGGGCTCGATATGAATATCACTGGCCCCGGCGTTATGGCCTTTTAGCAGCACCGAATTGACCAGATTGACAATCGGGGCGTCCCCTTCATTGGTGAGGATATCCTCAACAAAAGACAAACTGCTGCCCTCGACGGTTTTATTAGCGGCTTTGGCGGCTTTTTTGGCTTCAATTTCGGTATAGCTTTTGCGGATGGTCTCGAGAATCACTTCCCGGGTGGCCAGCACCACATCGATGTTCATATTGGTAATCAGCCGCAGATCCTCAATGGCATAAAAATCGAGGGGGTCATTCATCGCCACCACCAGGTGGTTGTTTTCTTCGCCAATGGGAATCAGGGTATATTTAAAGGCAATATTCTGGGGGATTTTTGCGGCAGCTTCCAGATCGATGGGGGTATCCTGCAAGTTCAACACCAGCACATTCAACCGTTTGGACAGAGCCGTCAGCAGTTGGTCCTCGGTAACATAACCATACTCAACCAGGATTGCTCCCAGCCGCTTGCTTTTGTCGATTTTCTGATAGGCCAGGGCTTCCTGAAGCTGTTCTTCCCGGATAAAGCCGGCGTTAATTAATATATCACCAATACGAATGTTCTTAGTTTCCATTATCTTCCTTTTCCAATACCTTCTGGCATTTTAAAAAATCTGTTCTTCAAATTCAAAAACCGTCATCGGTTTGCCAAAATAATAGCCCTGGATGATATCGCAGCCGAGCGACCGCAGCAGATCCACCTCGGCTTCGGTTTCGATTCCTTCGGCCACCACCGTCATCCCCAGTTTTTTTATCATCTTAATGACAGACTCCACCACAATCAGATTCTGCTCCCGCTTGAGATGACTGTTGAAAAAACCCTGATCCATTTTAATGACATCCAGGGGTAAATTACCCAGCAGATTGATTGAGGAGTAACCGGAGCCAAAATCATCCATGGCCATTTTAAAACCGTAAAGACGAAAAGCTTCGCCGATCTCAATCATCCGATCAACATTTTCGAAAATGCTGGATTCGGTCAGCTCGATTTCCAGATTGCTCCGCTTGATCCGATACTGATTGGTAATGTTTAAAACCCGTTCAACAAAATCGCTCTGTTTAAGATTCTTACGGGAAAGATTAACCGAAATGGAAATTTCCGGATAACCGTCTGTTTCCCAGCGTTTCAGAATGCGACATACTTCTTCCAGCATAAACATATCCAGCTTTTTAATAAACCCGGTTTGTTCAAAAATGGGAATAAACTCCCCGGGTGAGATCAGCCCTTTGTGGGGGTTTCGCCAGCGTACCAGGGCTTCACAACCACAATAGCGGTTGGTGTGGAGATTGTACTTGGGCTGCAGATACATTTCAAACTCCTGGTTTTCCAGGGCATCTTCCATCTGATCGATAATTTCTTTTTCATCGCCAATTTTTTTCCGGAAAGCATCGGAATAGAAAAACCAACGCTGGTTCTCCGCCGTCTTGGCAGCAATCCGGGCCATGTTGGCCTTTTCTCGGATTTTTTCCAGATTCCCGGTTTTATCTTCAATGATATAAATACCAAAATGACAGGACAGCTTTTCCTTAATCCCGATAGTCTCTCGCCTGTCATTTAAAATCTGGATAAATTCTTTAATCCGCCGGATTATTTTATCCTGATCGTCACAGACGCAAAGAATCGCAAAATGATCGCCCGAGACCCGGGCATAGGTTTCCTGTTTGGCCATCCGCTTTTCCAGAATCCCAACCACCAGTCGCAACACCTGATCGCCCTTTTCATGGCCATACTCTTCATTAATAAAACGGAAGCGGTCAATGTCAAAGGTTAACAAGGCACATTGATTGCAGTTTTTTGATTCCAGAATGGCCGTAGCTTCCTGTTTGAATTTCTGCCAGTTGTTGCCGCCGGTGACCTCGTCGACATAGGCAACCCGCTCCAGCCGTCGCTTGGAACGGTATTGAAAAATCAGAATGATCACAAACAATAAGGTCATCGCCAGTAGCGCCGCAACAATCAGCGAAAAGGAATACCTGCTGATCTGAGTCGTCTGGGCGCTGACCACCTGAGTTGGTACCACGGTCATCATATACCAGTCATTGATGGCCAGCGGTTTATAAATGGTATGCCGTTCCATGCCCCCATAAAAACTGGTAAAGCTGCCACTTTTACCGGCGGCCATGTTGGCTGCAATGGTCTCGAAAGTGTCGCCATCCCGCAAATCGGCTTTTTTTAACAGCTCTAAAATATTCTCAAAGTCACCGGGACTATTGGCATGGGTCGAGGTGACCACCGCATCGCCATTGGCCTTGACAATATAGGAATAACCCTGACCGGAGAAGCTTTCCACTTCCAGATATTTTTTTAAATCTTCAGTATTCACCGAAGCCACCACCAGTCCCACCACCTCGGTACCCCGGTAAATCGGGACGGCATAAACATTGATGGGCTTGTCATCGGTGTAATCGTTGATGGTGTCGGATATGGCTGCATTCCCATTGACGGCTTCCTGAAAATAAGGCCGTTCGGCAATGTTATAGGCAAGTCCATCGGAAGTCAACACCGCTCCGTTAAGCAGCGCAATCCCCATCCGTTTATAGTGTCCTTTTGAAGCCTGCAGCGTGATCAAGTTCAACATGGCATTTTGATCATAGTCGCCATGGGCTTCGATCAGCCGGGCAGTGGTCTCCAGATTTTCCAACTCATTATCGACCTTGCTCTCAACCAGGGCCGCCCCCCGGGTGCCAACTTCGGAAAGATATAAAAAGGTCTGCGCCTTTAAGGCGTTATCGATCAGAGTAACATAATACCAGCTCAGCGCAAAAAAAAGAACAACAGTTACAATCGCAATAAAACTGGCTTTAATCTTTTTCGATTTGACAATCATCTGTTATCCTTTCTTTTTGTATCGTTCTTTCCATTCTACCAAATAAAAAGAACTTATTCAATGCGATTGAATAAGTTCTTTTGTTAAGAATCCCGCTTCTTAGCGAATATCTTTAATATCCACCAGTTCGATTTCGGCCATGGTGCGATTGGATTTCAGACAATCCAGGAGCGCCTGGGCGGTATCGAGGGAGGTCAGCAGGGCAATGGAGGTTTCCACACATTTGCGACGCATTCGGACGTCATCATGATGGGGCATCCGACCCTTACTGGAGGTGGAAATGACATAGTTGAGCTTACCACTTTCGATCAGATCGCCAATATTGGGCTTGCTTTCGGCCAATCGACGAACCACCTTGGTGGGAATATTGTTTTCGTTGAGAATCAGGGCGGTACCGACCGTTCCGTAGATGGTAAAGCCCATTTCATGGAACTGGCGGCCAATTTCGACAATTGCTTCTTTATCCCGGTCTTTAACGGTCAGCAGCACGCCGCCGGAACGCTCCATACTCCGGCCGGAAGCCACCAGACCTTTATACAGGGCATCAGCAAAGGTTTTGGCGACCCCCAAAACTTCGCCGGTGGATTTCATTTCCGGCCCCAGTTGGGTATCAACATCCTGCAACTTGGAAAAACTGAAGACCGGCACCTTCACGGCCACGTAGTCGCCTTCTGGTTGCAGACCCGGGGCATAACCGAGATCGGCCAGCTTGTCGCCGAGCATCATCTTGGTGGCAATGTTGACCATCGGAATATCGGTAACCTTGGAAATATAGGGCACCGTTCGGGAGGATCGGGGATTGACCTCGATCACATAGACTTCATCTTCATAAATGACATATTGAATATTGACCATTCCGACAATATCCAGGGCCTTTACCAGACGGCCAGTGTAGTCAATGATGGTCTCCCGGGTGCGGGCATCCAGGGTTTGGGGCGGATAAACCGAAATCGAATCACCGGAATGGACCCCGGCCCGTTCAATATGTTCCATGATCCCGGGAATCAGATAGCTCTCGCCATCGCAAATGGCATCGACTTCGACCTCTTTCCCCATCAGGTACTTGTCAATCAATACCGGGTTTTCCAGTTCCACAGCGGTGATAATATCCATGTACTCCACCACGTCTTCCGGTTCGTAGGCGATGATCATATTCTGGCCGCCGAGGACATAGGATGGTCGCAGCAGTACCGGGAAGCCCAAGCCTTCGGCCACGGCCACCGCTTCAGCCGTGGTATAGACGGTTTCGCCCTGGGGCCGGGGAATCTGGCAGGATTCCAGCAACTGATCAAAAACCTCCCGGTCTTCGGCAGCATCGATATTAGCTGGCGAGGTACCCAGTACCGGCACACCCATTTCCTCTAAATAGCGGGTCAACTTAATGGCCGTCTGGCCGCCAAACTGGACAATGGCCCCAATCGGCTTTTCAGTTTCCACCACCGAGCGGACATCTTCCTTGGTCAGTGGTTCAAAATAAAGGCGGTCCGAAGTATCAAAGTCAGTCGATACGGTTTCCGGGTTGTTGTTGATAAAGATCGCTTCGTAGCCTTTTTCCCGCAGGGCCCAGGCGCAGTGCACGGAGCAATAGTCAAACTCAATCCCCTGGCCGATCCGGATCGGGCCGGACCCCAGCACCAGCACCCTTTCTTTGCCCGTCGGATGATCGGCAATAAAGAGGGCCGCTTCATTTTCTTTATCCCGGGTGGAATAAAAATAGGGGGTCTGGGCGGCAAATTCGCCAGCGCAGGTGTCAACCATTTTAAAGGAGGCGTAACTTTTTTTGACTTCGGCAATTTTCTGGCCGGACAATTCTTCAATGGTTTTATCGAGGAACCCAAGCTCCCGGGCCACCCGAACCCGCTCGTCGGTTAATCCCAGGGTTTTTAAGTCCTTTTCCATCACCGCCAGATGGCGCAATTTATCAAGGAACCACTTGTCAATCCGGGTGATCTGGGTGATCGTATCCATCGAAACGCCCCGCTTAATGGCTTCATAGACCACAAAGGACCGTTCATCGTCGGAAGCGGCCAGCATTCTCATGATTTCCTCATCACTGGCTTCCACCAGTCGCTCAATGGTCAGGGTTTCGAGACCTAATTCAATGGAGCGAACAGCCTTCATCATGGCGTGTTCAAAGCTGGAGCCAATCGACATGATTTCGCCGGTGGCCTTCATCTGGGTGCCGAGGGTTCGTTTGGCATAGACAAATTTATCAAAGGGCCAACGCGGGAATTTGACGACAATGTAATCCAGGGCTGGTTCGAAACAGGCGGTGGTGGTCCCGGTGACCTCATTGATGATTTCATCCAGGGAAAAGCCCACCGCAATCTGGCTGGCAACCTTGGCAATGGGATAGCCGGTGGCTTTTGAAGCCAGTGCCGAGGAACGGGAAACCCGGGGATTTACCTCGATCACGGCATAGTTGAAGTTTTCGGGATTCAGAGCAAACTGACAGTTGCAGCCCCCTTCAACCTTCAGGGCGGAAATGATCTTCAGGGCTGAGGTCCGTAACATCTGGTACTCTTTATCGCTCAGGGTTTGACAGGGGGCCACGACGATGGAATCGCCGGTGTGAATCCCCACCGGGTCAAAGTTTTCCATACTACAAACGGTGATCACGTTACCCTTGGCATCCCGCATCACTTCAAATTCGATTTCCTTCCAGCCGGCAATCCCTTTTTCCACCAGAATCTGACTGATTGGCGAAAGCCGGATGCCGTGGGTGGCAATTTCTTCGAGCTCCTGCTGATTGGCTGCAATCCCGCCGCCGGTACCACCCAGGGTAAAGGCCGGCCGAACGATTACCGGATAACCGATGGTGGCGGCAAAACGGACGGCATCTTCCACCGTAACCACCACTTCTGAAGGAATACAGGGTTCACCAATTTCCCGCATCATATCTTTAAAAGCCTGGCGATCTTCGGCTTTTTCAATGGTTTCCAGATTGGCACCGAGCAGCTTGACGCCGTGGGCATCCAAAAATCCTTCTTTAGCCAGCTGCATCGACAAGGTTAAGCCCGTTTGGCCGCCCAGGGTGGAGAGAATGCTGTCAGGTTTTTCCATCAGGATGATCCGTCTGATCACTTCCAGGGTCAGGGGTTCAATATAGATTTTATCCGCCATGGCCTTATCGGTCATAATCGTTGCCGGATTGGAATTAACCAGAATGACTTCCAACCCATAATTTTTTAAGGCTTTACAGGCCTGGGTACCGGCGTAGTCAAATTCCGCCGCCTGGCCAATGACAATGGGGCCGGAGCCGATCACCAGGACTCGTTTAATATCGCTTCTTAAAGGCATCCTTGTTGCCCCCTTTCCATTAAATCAGTGAATTGTTCAAATAAATAGCCGGTATCGTTGGGGCCAGCACTGGCTTCCGGGTGAAACTGCACCGTGAAAGCATGAATGCCGGGATATTCAACCCCTTCGCAGGTACCGTCATTGAGGTTAAAATGGGTCACCTTGCCCACTTCAGCCGGAATGCTTTCCGGCACCACGGCATAGCCATGGTTCTGGCTGGTGATAAAGACCCGATCCCGGGTGACATCTTTAACCGGCTGGTTCATCCCCCGATGGCCATACTTCAGCTTGAAGGTTTCCCCACCCATAGCCAGCGCCAGCAGCTGATGGCCCAGACAGATCCCAAAAATCGGTTTGCCGTATTTGATAAAGTCCTTGAGATTCTCAATAATTTCAATATTTTCGGCCGGATCCCCCGGGCCATTGGACAACATAATCCCATCGGGATTGAGATTGCGGATCTCATCAATGGTGGTATTGGCCGGCATCACGGTGACATTGCAGCCCAGGCGCAATAGCATCCGCAAAATGTTGTGCTTATAACCATAATCAATCAGGGCAACGTGGTTGGCCCGGTTGACCTGACTATAATACCAGCCCTTGTTTTTGCGGGTGACCGCCTGAACCGGATTGACAACCTTAAAATCCCGGATTTTTTCCAGCAGGGCGTCTTTGGTGGTGGCAATGTCTTCGGTGGTGATCGCCCCATTCATCGTTCCATGTTCCCGGATCACCCGGGTAATCGCCCGGGTATCGACATCCCAGATGCCGATTTTATCCTGTTCGATCATAAACTCGTTGATATTGTGGGTATTTCTAAAGTTGGATGGCTCTTCACACCATTCTTTGGTGATATAACCGTTGATCCAGCTGCGTTCCGATTCCATATCGTCGGCGTTAATGCCATAGTTGCCAATGAGGGGATAGGTCTGCAGCACAATCTGTCCATAATAAGACGGATCGGTGAGCACCTCCTGATAACCAGTCATCCCGGTCGTAAAGACAATTTCGCCAATGGTGGTGCCTTCGCACCCAAAATTATAGCCCTCAAACACACTGCCATCCGACAGCACCAGCCAGGCCCGCTTATCTCGTTTGTAATAAGACATTGTTTACCTCCGTATTCTTTATTTCCAAAAAATACCTGATTGCACGCAACCAGGTATTTCAATTTAGCACATTTATCGAATTGCTAAGTCCTCTCGGTTCGGGCCAACACCTACATAGGCAATGGTCGTTCCAACCAAGTCTTCAATTGTTTTAATGTATTTTTTTGCATTCTCTGGTAAATCTTCCAGTCGTCGGATACCGGTGGTATCACTGAGCCAACCGGGAAGGGTGATGTAAACCGGTTCAACCCGCTCTAAATCTTCGGTATTGGGGAAATCTTTAATCAATTCGCCATCTAATGTATAATCCACACAGATTTTAATCTCCGGTAGATCGTCGAGTTTGTCAATTTTACATAGTGCCAATTCATCAAAGCCATTGATGGCATGGGTATATTTCAGCACCGGAATATCTATCCAGCCCAGGCGACGGGAGCGGCCAGTTCGGGCCCCAAACTCGTCATCCGGTTTTTCACCGGTACCCCGGAGGATATCAATGGTGCCACCAAATTCTTCCGTCGGAAAAGGACCGGCGCCAACAGCACTGGAAAAGGCTTTGGCCACGCCAATGACCTTATCAATTTTCTTGGCCGGAAAACCACCGCTGACGGCCGCATAGGCCGCAATCGGATTGGACGAGGTCACATAGGGGAAGATTCCCAAATCGATATCTTTCATGGCTCCCAATTGACCCTCAAAAAGAATTCGTTTATCAGCGTCAATCATGTCGTGTAAATAACCAACCGGGTTGACAATCATGTGACCAAAGGTTTTTGCCCAATCCTGACATTTGGCAAACAGGGCTTCCACCGTGTAGGGTTCTATCTTATAAGAAGCCATCTGGTCATTGACCACTGGCACAATGGTTTCCAGTTTCTTTTTGGCATTGTCAAGATTCAAAAGATCTTCAAAGCGCAGGCTTTTTCGCATTGCTTTATAAGCATAAGCCTGACCGATGCCCCGCTTGGTTGTACCAATCCCGCCGCTGGCTTCCATCAGTTCGTCCAGTTTTTGGTGATAGGGCATGAGAATATGTGCTTTGGCCGATATTTTAAGTCCGTCAAGACTGACCTTTGCGGCGATGATCTGTTGCATTTCTTCAAGCAAAACATCCGGATTAACCACCACGCCGGTTCCGATTAAACATTGGCAGTTTTTGTTGAAAACACCGCAGGGAATTAAATGAAGTTTGAACACACCATAATCATTAATAACCGTATGACCAGCGTTGTCGCCCCCTTGAAACCGAACAATTAAATCAGACTGTTTGGCGAAATAATCCACCATTTTGCCTTTGCCTTCATCGCCCCACTGGGCGCCAACTAATACAGAAATCGACATCTATTCTCATTCCTTCCATCAACCTCAGACCAGAAAATACAATCAGAACAATTGCATTTCTTATCTATACTATGACCTAAATTCGCTTTTAATTTGTTCATTTTGGGATCATTTTTACCCATAGCATTATAACATAAAGTCACCGGAATTGATCCATCTTTTTTTCAAAAATTCGATGATATTGTTTTCATAGTTTTCGGGAAGGTTCTTTATCTTAATCGGTATTAATTATTCATCAAGCGTGGCTGCTCGATTAGCTTGACTTCGTCAGCCTCTACCCTGATTGATTGGTTCGTTTTTACTTTCCGGGTCCATACTCTCTTTGACCTCGTCCGCCAAATCATAACCAACCTTTTCTTTTTCACTGATTACATAAGCTTCCAGTTTCGCTCTTATTTCCGGGTATTTGATACCCAGGATCCGGGCGGCCAGTATCCCCGCATTTCTGGCGTTATTGATGCCCACGGTGGCCACCGGCACCCCTTTGGGCATTTGCACAATTGACAGCAGGGAGTCCAACCCATCCAACTCAGCCAATTTTACCGGTACCCCGATAACCGGCAAGGCCGTCAATGCTGACACCATTCCCGGCAAATGAGCTGCCCCACCGGCCCCGGCAATAATCACCTCGAGGCTTCTGCTTTGTGCATTTTTAGCATAATCAACCATCCGCTCCGGGGTTCGATGGGCCGAAACGACCTTTATTTCATAGGGAATCTGACATTTTTCCATGATCAGAACCGCCTCACGCATTACCCTTAAGTCTGATTTGCTGCCCATAATAATGCCAACCATTGGCGCCGCAGCATGCTTCGTTTCTTTTATCATCTTTCCTTCTTTCCTTAACGCTTATTCCGTTTTGATCACAATGCCCGACCATGATCTTCGGGTTTTAACCGAGACTCCCTCGAATCGTCGCCATTTTTATGATCCAATCATTGAGGATTTTTTCTTCCTCCTGACCCTGACCCGGATCTTCTTTTTCGATCAAGTGCAGGATAATCGGCCGGATTGATTTCAGCAACATCTGATACCAGGCATTTTCGCTTTTATCATCGACAGCATTGTCAATCTCCAGGATCTCACAGGCCAACTGATAATCCTCCTGGTAGGCGACCCGGGCCTGTTCATCAATAATTCCCTTGGCGATCTTGACATTGACATATTGAGCGGCAAAGGAGAGATCGGCTCGCAATTGGGGGTAAAAATCAATCAGCTTTGTGATACCCTCCTCACCGTATTTCCGCTGCACTTCCTGCAAGCCTCTGCCGACCCCGATAAACTCCGGCGGCAGACCCAGGGTATAGAGGGCTGCGGTAAAGGAAATCGCTCGCGGCACCGAACATTTCACATTCGTATTAATCTCCAGCAGTTCTTTTTTCAATTCCTGATCTTCCACCAGATCAGCTATTTCCTGCATATTGGCAATTTCTCTGATATATTCCAGCCCGGTTTTGACACTTGCCAGCCGATCCCGATTTTTAGGCATATACTTAGATAATAGAGCGACAATATCAATCGTTTTGACAAAGGTATCCATATAATATTTTGTAAAAATACCGATGCATTCCTGCATCAAGGCAAGGTCGGCAGGGGCAAAGTTTCGCCGCCCGTGCTGGTCACTGTTTTTCTTAAGACAATTAACAACAGCTTTTGTTTTTTCGGCCCCATGGTCATACCTTAAGGCTGATTGGATGGTGTAGGTTTTGACCCCGGCATAGGTTTCATAGATGCGGTCCAGGTTTTCGGCCGTGAAATGGCCTCTGAAGGGCAGAGCTCCACACCCCAAAATCGGCGATACCGCAACCTTGTTTGCTTCACCCCATTTCAGGGCTTTGTCAATGGCAATCACGACCGACAACACCGATGCGATCATGCCATAAGACATAGCCGAATCCGATCGGGCCAACATGATTCTTAACCGCTCGATTGGATGTCCATCATTCAGCGAATTCTGATAATACTCAGTCAATATCGCATCGACATTAACCAGGGCCGGAACGCTTTCAATTAGCGGGATAATTTTGATACTGTTCAGGGGAAATTGAATCTCATAATTTTTATTTCCCAGTTCGATGACCGAGTTGATGCGTTCCTGCAAATGAATCAATTCAATCCCGGTTTCCACCATTGGCACAATGGTTTCGGTGATTGCCTGTACCCCCGTTCGCTGATAAGACAGAACGTTTGTTTCTACCAGTGACATAATGCTCATCAGCTGCCGGAAAACCGGCTCTTTCTTGGCATTGGGAATTCTGGGGGTTAAGGCCACTGCTTCACCCGGGATGATCCCTTGACCGATTAAACCCAGGGCTATTTGGGAGGTTTGATGATAGGGGGTCAATTTTCCTTCAAAATCAATCATGATTTCTTCAATCCCCAATCCGCCTTTTTCCTGAGCGGTCAAGCCCTGAATCGCTTCTTCGGGTTCCTGTTGAATATTAATATAACGATTGGCATTATCCGGATGCTGGGTCGCCATGCTACTTGGAATTTTTAACATATCAAGCACTCCTTATACGATTTATTTTTATCAGGCTCAAGGCCTTTTCTGCTTTACTATTTGCCGCAATAACAGAATCCCCCAATGCGGTTATATGACCAATCTTTTTTGCTTCTCCCGATTCTGGCTTTCCGTATAAATGCAAATGGCAATCGGTCAGCGCCATCACTGAATCGAGACCGCCGATCTGGTATTTGCCGGTTGTCGCTTTGCTCCCGAGGATATTGTACATCGCACAGGGTAAGCGAAGTTCCGTCGATCCTAATGGCATCCCGGTCATTATCCGGGCCAGCTGTTCAAATTGCGAAGCAACACAGCCTTCAATCGAATAATGGCCCGAATTATGTGGTCGGGGGGCAATTTCATTGACAAAAATATTAGCCCTGTCATCAATAAAAAATTCAACGCAAAAAACCCCATAATCGTCTAGTTCTTCAGCAATTTTTCCGGCAATTGTCTTAATGCGATTCTCCATTTCAAGCGAAATATTGGCCGGAACAAAAGAATTGATCAGGATTCCCTGATCATGGGTATTTTCGGCCACCGGATAAAACCGGATACCATCATGATTCATGGCAAAAATGATTGACACTTCCTTTTCATAATGGATCAACTCCTCGGCCATCACACCATAGTCATAAAACTCTGCCCAGGTTTTTTCAAGTTCACAGCGGTCTGTGATAACCCGGCTGCCTTTGCCATCATAACCACCCGTGCAGGTTTTTAAGACCAGCTTTTGATCAAGTCTGTCAAAAACAAATACCAGCTCCGCTAAATTTTCAATCCGATAAAAATCAGGCACTGTAATGCCGAGATCTCGTAATCGTGATTTTTGTCGGTATTTGTTCTGGATCATACCCAGTGTTTTGGCTGAGGGATATATGGTAGCCCCCTCTTGTTCAATGATACTTAATAACGCTACGTCGATATGCTCAAACTCATAGGTCATTACATCCGTTTTCAGCGCCAACAGTTTTAATGCCGTTAAATCATCAAATTCTGCAACCATTTGAAAATCCGCAATTTGACCTGCTGGAGAATTTTCTTTGGGATCCAGTACAATGACATTTAAGCCCCATCTCTTGGCTTCGAGCACCAGCATTCGCCCCAATTGCCCCCCGCCAATAATCCCAATGGTCGATGGTGCGTCTAATCGCCTTATTGTTTTTCTATCCATCCCTTTAACCTCCCGTTTTTAAACAAAAAAGCCAACAGCAAAAACTTTTAACAGTTCTTGCTGTTGGCTTATTTTTTGACTGGTTTCTAACCCTTCAATCGATCTTCCAACTATAATTTATAAATCTTCTTCGATATTGCGATCAGCAACAATGGCGATAATTTTTTCCCCCGTTTTGGTACTAACGTCAGAATAGGTACTGATGATGTCCACATCGATCACCGATTTAATCGCTTCAATTAATGATTCCTGGGCATTTTCGAATAAGGCCGTTCTCACTTTTTTGATCAGTTCAATGCCTTCTTTATTTTGCGCCAAGCTTTTTTCTGAAATACTTAAAAACCCGGTCAGCCTCACAATAATCAAATCCTGAAAAATAATTGTTCTGATTTTCTCCGGCCCTCTGCCCATTTGCTCAATTTCAAACTTACTAATTGCTTCGCTTATTTTCGCCTCAATTTGTCCTTTTGTCACTGAAGTTCCTCCAAACAGGATTCCATAATCAGCCGATCTCAATCACAACTCATTTATTTTCATAAGTATATCATATCAACTATGAAATTTTCAATCATTTTTATACCACTTAAGATTTATTAATATAGCGCGTTCACCACTTTACTTTTTTTCATAGGTTTTGATAATCTGTTCCGCTACCTTTCGAGGGGATGTTCGCATATCCATGGCCTTTTTTTGAATGTAGCGGTGCGCCTGATCTTCAGTCATATCCAGATGGCCCATCAAAAACAATTTGCCCCGATAAACCACCCCAAGATCGTCAATTTTAGCTTTCAAGGCCTGGTTCTGACTTTGCAGCTTCTGGATTTTTTCCCGGGACTGGCAGACAAAGCGGACATTCTGGACCAACAGTTGCCGGTTTAGCGGTTTGGGGACCACAAAAGCCGCAGTATCCGTCAGTTTTTCTTCAACATGATCAACCAGTTCGCTTTTGACGATCAGGATCACTCCGACCATGAATTTTTCCAGAATATCAACGGCAAAATCAACCCCGAACTCATCCCCTAAGGGGGTGTTCACGATCACCAGATCATATTCAATTTCCTGCAGTCTGCGTCGCCCTTCGGCGGCTGAATTGGCCGAATCGATCAGTTGAAAATTCATCGGCCGAAGAATATCAGCCAGTCCACGAATTACGTCATCTTGCTTACATACTAATAATACGCTGCTCATCCCCTTCACCTCCTGCCGGTTTGGTTTTTTTCAGATTAATAAGTTAAGAGGTAGCGTTCAATTTCCCAGGGATGAACGGTTTTAATATAATCCATCCATTCAGCGGTTTTTAGCTCAATGTATTTAGCCGCCAGGTTTTCTCCCAGCACATTTTTAATTAATGGATCGGCATCCATCTCCGTCAGGGCTTCCATTAAGGTGATCGGCAGCTCCTGAATGTTTTTAATGGCCAGCGGGTCTCTGGTTATTTCCTCTTCGTCGAGTTTTAACTCATCCATCAAGACCAGCTGTTTATCGATTCCTTCCAGACCGGCCGCCAGAATAATGGCAAAGGTCAAGTACGGATTACAGGTGGGATCCGGCCCCCGCAGTTCAAACCGATAATACTCATCTGCTTCCAGCGGAATCCGGATCAGTGGGGAGCGGTTACCAAAGCCCCAGCCGATATGACGGGGCGCTTCTTTACCGCCGGTCAACCGTTTATAGCTGTTGACCAGAGGATTGGCAATGGCCGTCATCCCTTTAACATGCGCCAGCACGCCAGCCATAAAGTATTTGGCTTCGGTACTCAGAACGCCATCCCGGTTTTCAAAAATATCCTGGCCATTTTTTAAAAGCGACACATGGATGTGCATTCCGCTGCCGGGTTCTTCCATCAGTGGTTTCGGTAAAAATGAGGCGTGAACCCCATTGCGCTGAGCGACCGTTTTGACCACCGTTTTAAAAGTCATGATTTTATCGGCGGCCGACAAAGCGTCATCGTGCTTAAAGTCAATTTCATGCTGGCCCCGGCCAGCTTCGTGGCGGGAGCTTTCAATTTCAAAACCCATATCTTCCAGGGTCAGGCAAATTTCCCGGCGGGTGTTTTCCCCCCGATCATAGGGCGCCAGATCAAAATAACCGGCCTGGTCGGTGGGAATGGTGGTCGGATCGCCGTTCTCATCCTGCTTGAAGAGATAAAACTCGCATTCAGCGCTGGTATTGAACTGATAGCCCAGATCTCGGGCCCGTTTAATGGTCTCTTTTAAAATATAGCGACTGTCCGCCTCAAAAATGTCCCCATTGGGATAACGGATATCACAGAGAATTCTGGCTACCTTCCCCTGTTGTGGCCGCCAGGGCAGCAGTTGCATGGTGCTGATATCCGGATGCAGAATCAAATCCGTATACCGGGACTCTGAAAAACCCACTACCAACGAGGCATCAAAGGGAATCCCATTAGCCAAGGCCCGTTCGATTTGCATCGCCGTTATCGCAATATTACGATTTTGCCCAAAGAGATCGCAAAACTGAAGCCGAATAAATTTCACATCATTCGCTTCAATAAATTTCATCGCTTCAATTATATTTTTTGCTAAGCTCATTCTAAAACCTCCAAATTATTTTAAAAACCCGATTGCTTCCATATCATTATTTATATATTAACCTATTTTCCTGCGGCTTCTTTAGATCAAACCGCCCCACGATTGGGCATTTGCGTTGTTTTCTGTATTTTTACCCACTTGTCCCCTGAATCCACAGGTTTTCTGCCATCGACCAACAAACAAAAAAAGAACATGCTAAATGATCCCCTCTGCCATAAAAATTTCAGGAGGATCGAACGCCTTTGTTCTTTGCACACTTCTTATTCTATTTTTGTATACAATGTACTTCAGTGAGTGGTTCTCTCATTAAACCATATTTTCTCTACGGTTTCAATTTTTTTTTTGCTTTATTTTCACTGACAAGGTTTGCAGGTTACTGCCAAAAGCCCACCAACCTGCTGTCAATAGGCTTTTGGCAAACTTCCGGTCATTGCTTACTGAACCGGACCTTTTTCCATTTGGGCAAGAACAATTTGTCGCATCATTTCCATCGATCCGGCAAATTCTTCCAGACTTAAACCGGGCACTCGTTCCGCCACCAGACGATATCCAGCTTCGAAGTCTTCAGCAGCATTTAAAGCCATCATCAGATCTGGATCACCCAATAAAGCATCCAGCACCTTAATGTGCTTTTCTTCATCCATTTTAAACTCGATACTCATTTTAAATTTCCTTTCCTTTTTAATCATCAGCCTGTGCCGCCAAAAATAGCCGACACTTCTCTTTGCTATCATGTATTATTTAGCTATATTATATAGTAGGCCTTTGCTTTTGTAAATCATTCCTGAAGTCTTTCCAAGTTGATAACCATTACATGTAATTTTTTGCAAATTTTTCTTTACAAGCGTTCTTCCATCGTCTATAATAAGCTTAAATTAAATAGTAGTAACTGCCACGAGAGTGACGATAGCAATGGTGCTTTGAGAGTGTAAGAACACTTTCTGAGGCGCTTTTTTTTTAATCACTTTTTGCCGGCAATTATTGACCTTTTCAGATCCACCAGCTGAAAAGCAATGCCTTGTCAGAAAGAAGGACTGCCATTATCTTTTAGTAAGAGACCTTCGATTTGATTTTAATTAGCTTTTATTGTAACATCTCTGACAATGGTGACAGTTATGTTATAATTATACAAATTATATTTTAGGAGGACACGCTCGTGCCAAATAATGAAAATGTATCTGATCTTTTCGGATCAAAGGTTTTTAATGCTGGAGTGATGCGCAAGCGCTTACCAAAGCACATTTACGCTTCTCTGTTAAAAACAATGAAAGAGGATTTACCTCTGGAAGAAAACGTTGCTGAAGTCGTGGCAAATGCCATGAAAGATTGGGCACTAGAACTGGGTGCCACTCATTATACCCATTGGTTCCAACCAATGACTGGTATCACTGCTGAAAAGCATGATGCATTTATCAACCCCACTGAAGATGGCAAGGTGATTATGGAATTCTCCGGTAAAGAACTGATCAAGGGCGAGCCGGATGCCTCATCCTTCCCTTCCGGCGGATTACGAGCCACCTTTGAAGCCCGTGGTTATACCGCCTGGGATCCCACCTCTTATGCTTTTATTAAGGGAACCACCCTTTATATCCCGACTATTTTCTGTTCTTACTCCGGCGAAGTGCTTGATAAAAAAACACCACTGTTACGCTCAATGGAAACCCTCAATGAAAATGCTAAACGAATCCTAAAACTGTTTGGTAAAGACGTCAAGAAGGTAACCACCACCATCGGTGCAGAACAGGAATACTTCCTGGTTGAACGGGACATGTTCAAACAGCGTAAAGATTTAATCCTGACTGGCCGGACTTTGTTTGGTGCCAAACCACCAAAAGGTCAAGAAATGGAAACACACTACTTTGGCCGTATCCGTGGCCGTGTTGCCAACTATATGGCAGAGCTGGATCGTGAATTATGGAGCCTGGGAATCGCTTCCAAAACCCGTCATAACGAAGTTGCGCCAGCCCAGCATGAACTGGCCCCAATTTTTACCAACACCAATGTTGCCACCGATAATAATCAACTCATTATGGAGTTCATGCAACGGGTTGCCTACCGTCATGATCTGACTTGTTTGTTACATGAAAAACCATTTGACGGCGTTAATGGTTCCGGAAAACACAATAATTTTTCAATGTCGACTGACACTGGCGAAAACTTATTAAATCCTGGTGATAACCCATCAGAAAACAAACAATTCCTGCTGTTCCTCTGTGCCACCATCGAAGCCGTTTATAAATACAGCGAAATGTTACGAATTTCTGTAGCAACTGCTGGTAACGACCATCGTTTAGGTGCCAATGAAGCCCCACCAGCCATCGTTTCTGTTTTCCTGGGTGAGCAGTTAACTGCCGTGTTAAAATCCATCGAAACAGGCGAACCCGTAACTGAAGCCAAAGACCTGGTCATGCAGCTTGGTGTTAAGAGCTTACCAAAATTCATCATCGATGCAACTGACCGAAACCGAACCTCTCCGTTTGCCTTTACTGGTAATAAGTTTGAGTTTAGAATGCTTGGTTCAAACCAATCCATCGCCGGTCCAAACATCACCTTAAATACCATTGTTGCAGATGTCCTTTCTGATTATGCTGACATTCTGGAAAAAGCCGAAGATTTTGATGCAGCACTGGATGCTCTGCTTCAAAAATCTGTTAAAGAAAATAAAAATGTTGTCTTTAATGGGAATAACTACTCGGATGAATGGGTTGAGGAAGCTGCCCGCCGTGGTCTGCCAAACTTAAAAACAACCCCCGAAGCCCTGGCCGAATTTACTTCCGAAAAAAATGTGGCCTTATTCGGACGACATAATATTTTCACTCCTGCCGAAATGGATTCTCGTCAGACAATCCTGCTGGAAGAATACATCAAAACTATCAACATCGAAGCTTTAACCATGCTGAGCCTGGCTAAACGGGAAATTTCCCCAGCCATTGTTACCTATACCAAAGAAGTGGTTGATACCCTTACCGCTAAAAAAGCCATTGGTTCCATCGATTTAAGTGCAGAAACCGCCTTGGCTGAAAAATTGTCCACTCTTTTTGGTACCTTTATCACAGCTATCGACACCCTGGAAACAACGCTGGCAGCCGCCGAAGAATGCGAAGGGGAACAGGCTGAAGCCAATTACTTCTGTGCTGAAGTAATCCCTGCGATGGGCGCTCTGCGCACCGCTGCTGATTCGTTAGAAGAAATTGTCGCCGAAAAATACTGGCCATTCCCAACCTACGAAGATATTTTATTCTACGTATAATTTAATTCCCAATAATAAAAGTAATCGGGGCTGGGGGGGTATACCCCTCCCCCCAATTATCCATTCATGTTAGACGATAAGGAGGTTCAATATGAAAAAGCTTGAAATAGTCATTAAACCTGAACGATTGGAAGATTTAAAAGAAATCTTAAACACCTGTGATGTTCAGGGCATGATGATTACCAATATCATGGGTTATGGAAACCAGAAGGGTTATCAGAAATCCTATCGTGGGACTGCCTACACCGTTAACTTTCTACCTAAAATTAAAGTAGAAACCGTAACTGATGCTGAAACCGCCGGGATTATCATTAAGATCATCAAAGACCGACTCGCAGCAGATGACGAAATCGGCGGCGGAAAGATTTTTGTCTACGATGTTGCCGATGTTGTCCGGATCCGTACCGGTGATCACGGCGTTGATGCAATATAAGATGAATAGAGAAGCGAAACAAAACTATCAAAGGAGATAGGTTTTAATGAACTATTAAAGCTGTCTTCTTTTTTTATACCGCATTAGATTATTTTGCTTCCATTTGCATGATTATATTTGTGTTTTTCAATTCAAGTAAGAGAGGTTATTATTATGGAATTATTAGCATTACAACAATACATCGATATTGTCTGGGTGTTTTTGGCAGCAGTCCTGGTCTTCTTTATGCAGGCAGGCTTTGCCATGGTCGAAACCGGCTTTACCCGGGCTAAAAATGCCGGGAACATCATCATGAAGAACTTTGTCGATTTTATGATCGGCTCCATCTTATTTTTCTGTTTTGGTTTTGCTTTTATGTTTGGTCCGGACGTCGGTGGACTCATCGGCATGGGTGGTTTCTTCAACCCCGAAAATCTGACCAATGTTTCGGCTTTTGAGGCGGTTACTCCAGAACTGTTTATCTTTTTCCAGACGGTCTTTTGTGCCACTGCCGCCACCATTGTATCCGGGGCAGTCGCCGGACGAACGAAATTCTCGGTTTACTGTATAATCTCCGCTTTTGTCAGCCTGATTATTTATCCGGTCGTTGGTCACTGGGCCTGGGGCGGCGGATTCCTCAGCTCCATGGGATTTGTTGACTTCGCCGGTTCAACCGTTGTTCACTCGGTAGGTGGCTGGACGGCGCTGATGGGTGCCATCATTGTCGGGCCCCGAATTGGTAAATATAACAAAGACGGCAAAGCCAATGCCATACCCGGTCACAGTTTAACCCTGGGTGCCCTGGGCGTCTTTATTCTCTGGTTTGCCTGGTTTGGATTTAACTGTGGTAGCACCCTGGCAGTCAACCTGGATATTGGCCATATCGCCATGACCACCAATCTGGCCGCTGCTGCCGGTGGAATCACTGTTATGGCACTAACCTGGGCCCGTTATAAAAAACCGGATATCTCCATGACCCTTAATGGTGTGCTGGGTGGTCTGGTTGCCATTACCGCCGGTTGTCTGGTTGTAACCCTCTGGGGCGCGATTGTCATTGGCGTCATCGCCGGTGTGATTATCACCTTTGGGATTCCGTTCATTGATCAGAAGCTTAAAATCGATGATCCGGTTGGGGCTGTTGGCGTTCACTGTATGAACGGTGTAGCTGGTACCTTGCTGGTTGGTTTATTTGCCAACTACCTGCCAGGCACAGAAGATGCCATTCTGGGATTATTATATGGCGGTGGAATCGATCTGTTAATTGTTCAGGCTATCGGTGTCGTGTCGGTTGCTGCCTGGACCTTAGGCACTTCCTTCCTGCTGTTCTATGGCCTTAAGAAAACAGTTGGCCTCCGGGTTGAAAAAGTCGTTGAAATTGAAGGCCTCGACGTTCACGAACACGGTATTGAAGCGTACTCTGACTTTGTCAGCCGGATGAACTAAGACTCCATTTCGCTTTTCATCCCACAAAATCACATCAATCACCCGGCAGATAATGGAACACCCCCCTTGTTCCATTATTTGACGGATCTGATTAAGTCTTATTAAAACCCCATGTTGTGACAAAAGCCCGAGAAGTAAAAACTTCCCGGGCTTTCTTTTTAACTCAATGTTTTGTATGTGCCTTTAAAATTCAGCAAAAGCCTTGCCAAACTCAACACAACGGCGGCGCCCGGCTTTATCGGGTTCCCCCAGGATGGTCAGACCATGATCAAATAGAAGGGCTCCCAAATCTTTCACCTGGTTCTCCCAGATCTGCATCCACTCCCCTGCACCCCATCCGTGGGAGCCAAACAGAGCGACCTTTTTTCCCTTGAGATGACCGGATATAGCTTTAAAAAACGGTTCAAACTCACTTTTCTCCAGAGCTTCCCCTTCCATTGCCGGGCACCCCAGGGCAATTTTATAATAGCTGTCAATCGTATTAATATCAAAGTCAACCACGTTGACTAAAATCGCTTTTGCACCAGCTTCGTCAATACCATTGGAAATTTTTTCAGCCATAATCTCCGTGCTTTCTTTATAACTCCAATAGATCACACCAATTTTATCTACCAGTTCCATTTCTGCTTCTCCTTCTTATGAAAATTTATAGGTAATTGCGAAACTGCCGTGAGCTTTGCGCCCAGTTTCGCACGAAACAATTTTTACACTGTACGGCGGACAGTTCGATGAACTGTTCGCCTACACGTTACAAAATTGTTTGTGGAAACTGCACACAAAGCAACCATTGTTCGGTGTTTTTTTATTTCGCAATTACCTAATGAAAATTTACGTTGCCTGATTATATACCCCAAAACCCGGCGATTATTCTTCACATTCCAATCCGGAATTAATTTTTTTTAATTCCTGCGCCAAGATCTCAACGCAGACTTGCAGATGGTCTTCCAACAAGGCCTTGTTGTGCCGCAACCCTTCTCGATAATAGGCCCGGGTTTTTTCCTGGATGGCAAATTTGCCCAGCAGTCCCACCACCGGGATAGCCAATAATACCGCTCCGGCAATCGAAGTTCCAATTTTGTCGCTTTTTTTTATCTGAAAGTGAGTAATCTCGGGAATCCTCAGCTGGTCGGTCGCTTCTACCAGGGCATTGCCGGAAAACTGGTGGCTAAAGACAGCGTAGAATTCAAAGGCTTCATTAAAAAGCGCATCCGATTCCCGGCCAATCTCCTCAACTATTTCCTGGGCGTAGCGATCAAAAAAATCATTACGGCTGATTTCTTTTTTTCCGGAGGTCGGGTTTAAAAAACTGACCTGCTTCTGGACCACTTCCTGACAATCTTTAAACCAACTATTTATTTTCTCCTGGCCGATGGTTGCCAATATCTGCGGCATTTTACCGGAAATGGAATCGAGCAGATTGACCTTGATCCGATGGATGATTTTTTCTTTGCCAAAGGCCTGGGTGGTCTTGCCGCTGAGCAATTTTTTGGCGTGGCTGGATACCTCGACAATATCCTGATTCCGTACCCCCGTTTTGGTTGTAATCGCTACGCGCATCGCGGTAATCGCAGTTTCCACATTCATCACATCACAATGAGTCAGTACCACCAGCACCGGGTTGCCCTCTTTTCCCAGGGCCCTGATCATGTCCAGATCAAAGTCTTCCACCCGGGCAGCTTTGGCGGACAGACAATAGATAATGGTATGGAACCACTCCCGGATTTCCCGGACATTATGCTGCTCCAGCACCTCCTGAATCAGGGCTTTCCAACTTTCTGATTTGTCCGCTTCCAGCCCCCAGGAGTCGTAAAGATGAAGAACCAGCTCGGGGCTCAACGGGATCGTTTCGGTAAAAATCCCCATCCCGGTAACCGGCCGACCAGCCCCAGTCTTCATCACTTCAGCGCCAAAAATATAATTGCACAGCGACGTTTTCCCGACCCCGGTTTTTCCTAAAATTAGCACATTAGTTTCGCAGCGTTTAGCCATGTCGGGAAACCTTGAACCATTCGTTCATTAAAGTCGCAATATTTTCGCCATTGAAATAATCGGCCCAGACAATTTCTTTGCCTTCTTCAAACACTGCGGTGGCACAGCGAAAGCAGATCTCCGAAATGGCATAACCCATGGCGGCGGTAAAGCTGGAGGCGACTACCGTGTTGACGGTGGTGCCGATGGCGGTTCCGACCCCGGGAATCAATTTAAAGAGATTGGTACTGAGAGTTTGGGCCAATAACCGGCCGGATTCCGAAACCACCACTGAGCCCACCAGTGATGACAGGTTACTCAGCTTCTGATCCAGTCCATAGGTTTTCATGATGTGCAGCGACATCTTAATCTGGATCGGAACCAACAGCGCCGCATCCGAAAAAGGGATTGGCGTTAAGGCAACCCCGGCTGCACCACTGGTATAGAGGGGAATAATCTTGTGATTGATCAGTCTTTTTTTAGCCGCCAGATTTCCTTTGAGGGCACTGATAAACCCTTCCCGCAAGGACTCATCGAGATGATCAATGGCCCAACCAATCAGTTCCTCCCATTGCAGGTAATCCTTCAAGGCGGCTGTTATGGCCGGATCAACGGAGGTACTGGCCCGAAAAAAATCCACCTGGCAATACTCTCTGATGGCCGCTTCCATCGCCGCAAGTTCCTCGGCATCAAGGCTGTCAATTTGAGTCAATACCACTGCCACCGGCAGCTTCTTAGCTTTAAGCATCTGGATTACATCGATATCCATATCCGTAACCCGTTTGTTTCCAGCCGAAATACAATACCAGACCTCGTGGATCTGGTTATTCAGTTCCTGACTGACACCTGCTTCTTTAGCTGAAGCAATGGCCGTATCGCCAAAGGCATTGACCCAGTCTTCCACATTGGCCTTGTATTGGGAAATTTTCTCGGTGCCGATTTCATAGCCTTCGGTGTCATAAAGGACCACCCCGGTATCCTCCCGTTGGTATCGGGTGATCCCCCGGGTGACTGGAACGCCATGGCCGATTTGGGCCAGGTTCTCGCCAAAGACATAATTCACCACCGAACTTTTTCCGGCCCCGGTGGCGCCGCAGATGAGAATATTGGGTTTTTTGATCCCGGCGCTGATTTCACCCAGGGTTTTATTAAAATCAAAATCATCAGGTCGATAGTCTTTCATTGGTTCCCTCTTTCTTTGTTGCTGCCTGGTCGTTCATAACTAGGCGGCCAGCTTCTAAAATTATACCAGCACATTGTTAATTTCAATTTAATTAAATCTTCACCTAACTATCACAAAATAATCAAGACCCGACCACAGACTGGCGGTAAACTAAGACTGCACGATACACCGCTACCATCTTTTTGCCGGGTTTTCACCAAAGGATTATCCCTCAATAATCCTCTGGTTTAACATAGATTTTCTTTTCATGAACTCCTTTCTCACAAAAAAGAATCCTCTTTATTTAGAGGGTTCTTTTTTACTTGAAGCCGATTGATAAATTGACGCATTCATTCTTTTCGACACCTCAAAGTATTTCAATATCGTTGCGATATTGATCCACCAGCATTTCCTGATAACCACTGTAACCGGATTTTTTTATCACTTCAGCCAGCTTTTTTAATTCCGGTGATTCAATGCTGTCCAGCTTTTTCAAGCGGGCTGCCGAGATCATCTTTTTGGACTGGATCTTTTGATAAGCTTCCGGGGTAAAATGCCATAAGATTAATTTAGAACCGTATCTTTTTTTAAGCTTATCGGCAATAAGCAACCCTTCCGGGTCAAAATCACCACTGTAATAAATCTCACCGCCCCCTTGAACAATTTTATCCAGCAGCAATAAAGTGGCTACCTTGACGTTACCCGTCGAACAAATTAGCGAGCCGGGTCGATCTTCCAGAATCCCGGCAATTTCACTAAATACGGTCGGGTTTTCAAAAACAAAGATCCGCTTCTTGAAGCAGCTGACCCGGTCGATCTTGCTGATATTCCACAGCGAAATATGCAGTGGTTCACCAGCTTCAGCAAAACCCGCCCAGCCCAAATGGATTTTATCCCCTACAAAAGCCCTTATTCCTCGACCAATGGTATAATTGGAAACCTCATCATAAATAAGACCGGCCCGGTATAAAAGTTCCATCTGGGCTTGCGCATTTTTGGGATAATCAAGTTGATAATAACTTGCTAAGGCGTAAAGCAGCAAGCGACCACTATCCCGATTCATATCGAAGGCATGGGGATCTTTGGTAATTTGCGAGGCAAAGAGAGCCAGCCGAATCTTTTCCGGTTCTACCACACACTGATTCAAGCCTTGGCCAACCTGTATCAGGAGTCTCTTTAAATCCTCCGGATTTTCGTTATATTTCAAATTAAGAATTGCATAGGCATTGTTTTTGTTTTTCAAAACAGCTGCTAACCACAACGCCGCCGGTGATTCATTAAAGGCTTCTATGATTTCCTGAAAAAAGCAGCTTCTTTCGTCAGCATATTGGCTTCTTAAATCTTTTTTCCAGCTCAGCTTTTCACCAAAATAGCAGGTCAGCACTTCTTCAAAATCTGCCCCTTGATATTTTGTCTCTTCAAAGGCCCTGATAAATTTTTCCACCGAAAATGCAGCACTTTTCTGAAGATAATTCTTTTTAAACAAACTTCTTAGCACCTCCCGTTCGTCACTGGTTATTTTATCCAATCGGATGGTGCCACCCAGATGTCCAAGGGATTGGTATTTTTCACGGATCTGTTTCATAATCCGATCATAACCGGGATTGGCTTTGAGATAGACAACAAACTCATGAAGCATCATCGATCACCAGTTTTCGTACCTTACCATTCCAGTGATAACGCAGCACGGTGACGAAATCGGCGTTATCCGGCCGGATCAACTCACTGATCGCCAGCGCATCAACGGTGTCATAATCGCCCCAAAGGATTTGGGAATTGATGATATAGCTGAGATCCAGTTCATTGAGCAGCCGGAACATATCCCGGATATTTTGCTCATCGACCCCGGCAAAGGCCTCATCAAGAGAAAGAATCCGGGCACTTTCTTTGCTGGCGGCCTCATACCGGGCGTTGACGGCCGAAAATAAGGGTACATACATCGCCATCGCTTTTTCACCGCCGCTGAATTTAAAGAAGCCGTTATTGGTCAGTTCCTTACTGAGCTGCCCGGTTTTTTTAAAGAACAGTTTAAATTCAAACCATTTTCGATAGTCCAGAATGTCCTTCATAATCGCATGGAAGGTCAGATTGACCTCCTTCTCTTCCAGGGCTCGTCGAGCCAGCGCAATTTTTGATCGGAAATGTTCGGAAAGGGCATTAAGATCTTCATCCCTTAACAGATTGCCATCCATTTTTAGCAGGTTGACCAGCTTTTTGGTATCCAGCTGTTCTTCCGTTTCAGCTTTTTTACTGGACCATTTGAGGCTAAAACTGAGCCCCATCGAGGTGTCCATTTTTTCCATCAACTGATTCATGTTATCGACCCATTTTTCACTGTGGAAAATCCGGGCACTGATTTTTTTGCTGATATTCTTAACCAGAATGTCTTCAAATAGTTCCCGGTCACTTTCTTTCAGAAGCTTTTCAGTTTCCTCCAGACTATCTTTCAAATATTCAGATAAATCATAGAAATTGACCACCATCCCGGCGACTTTCGCCGTGATGTTCAGCCGACTTCTGATCTCATGGGCTTTTTTTACCGCCTCCGCTTCTTCGTCATACCATTCTTTTTCAAAAATATATTGACTGTTCAGCGAATAATCCCGGAGGTATTGGCTATTGATATTTAAATTTTCCACGATTTTGCGAGTAGCCTGCTCTTTGCTTTGTTTGTCGGCAACCGGATTTTTATTAAGCATCTTCACGGCGATCCCAAACAGATCGCCTTCCGGCGATTTGACCACATAGCCCAGATCAAGCTCTTCTTTAAAGGCCGCTTCCATAATTAAGTCGATTTGCTCATGCTGTCTAAGTACCTGCTCCAGATCGCAAAGCTCTCTGGTCAGATGCTTAACGCCCATTTTTTCTCTTTCCAGCTGGATAGCGGCGTCTTCTTTTTCGATTGGGAGTTCCTTTAATGCTGTCAGACATTGTTCCAGTTCGGACTTAATGGCCTCATAATCGGTGAGTTTTAATTGCTCATTAAGATTCGTCAGCATCATTTCCATGGTAGCCCGCCGAGTGTTGATGCCATTGATCTCATACAGCACATCATCAATTTCCTGCAAAACTTCCTGATACCGATTTTCTGCCACCCTTAAGCTGTCGAGACTATAATTTAATTGCAGCTTTTGCTTTTCCAGACCATGAAGCTCATCACGATAGGCCAAAGCCGAAGCTTCGGCTTCGCCATAGGCTTCCAGATTCAAAGGCAGGGTGATTCTACGGGTGATCTGAAAAACCTCTTGCTTTATTTTTTTGACCGCATCAAACAAGATTTTTTCTTCAGCGGTCTTCTTTTCCGCTGTTTTTAAAGCCATCTCGTAGTCAAAAACAGCCTGTTTAACCACCTTAGCCGCCGTAACCAGATCCTCCGGATGGAGACCTTCGGAAAACTCCCGCTTCAAGGTTTCAATTTCCTGATTAATTTTAGCCAGCGCTTCACTGCTTGCTGCCAGACGAACCATAATGGCTGCCAATTCCGCTTCCAGCGTCTTCTGAATTTCTTCACGATACTTTTTTCTAGCCGAGGAACCAATGAATTTGGGTGTTTCCAGACCACTGGCCCTTCCTCTTAAAATTCCCAAACGATAATGACCCTTTTCATCTAAGTGGGTATGATGGTTTTCATCAATGAGAATACTGGTCAATACGTTTGCCACCTCTTCCGGCCCAATCTCGGTAAGTGACGGCTCCACCTTCAGATATTGATTGATGCTGTGTACCATAAACTGGGGGGCTGGATAAAGGTACTTATCCCCGGTCAGCTCCGGCATTGATGCCAGTTTTTCGCGATAAGCCGTGGGGATGATCAGAGCATCCAGGATTCCCATATCGGCTAAAGCTTCTTCAATGGCCGCCTGAGTCGAACTGTCTACCCCTTTCACATAATCCAGCGCCTTGTACAACGGCAGATGAGGAATACCCAACTCCACCAGTTTTTTTCGGTTGTTCTTTACTTTTTCTGTGCGGAAGGGTTCCGGGTCTTTCATCTTTTTCCAGACATCAATTTCGGCTTCTTTCTCGGTTTTTTGCTGGTCTATTTTTGCCCATTCGGATTGTTCCTGGTAGAGCTGATTCCGTTTTACCTGTTCTAGACCAATCAGCTCTTTTTGAAAAATCTGGGCGATGTCGTTAAAATTGCTTTCCGGGCCAAATTGCCGAATTTCCCGGGAGAGCTGCGTTAAACCATCGGCTGAAATAATATATTCCTGATTATTCTGATTGTATTGATACAGCTTTTCCAGACATTCATCCTGAATTTCTGTTAACTGGCGGTTCGCCTGTTCCAGCAGGCGTTCTTTCGCACCCAATTCTTTTTTGAGTTCATCCAGCTCCATCAACAGTTTGTCATACACTTCCGACATCTGTTTTTCCTTTTCCAGCGCTTTAACCGCCCGACTGATGGTCTGGGTATGATTTTTCAAGGTGGTCGTAACATAGCCGAAATCAAAAGGCTCGGTGATATCTTTTTTGACTTCGTCCCGCATGAAATCATGTTCATCAAAGGCAAAGGCTTCTGCCAAACCATCCATCTCTGCCAGCTGATTGATGATGCTGCTTTCTCCGGCTTCAATTTCCTGTCGGCAACTGGCTACCTGATTGTCCAGATCCCGCTCCTGCTGCCTTTTTGTTTCGTGCTGCTTATCCTTTTCAGACCGCTTTGTGGACAGTTCCTCGACTTCTTTTTCAGTTTGAATGATCTTTTCCCGGATTTTCACGCTGTCATGGTTTTCCAGTTCCAGCTTTTTTTCCTGCTGGGTCTGAAGCAAAATTTTCAGACTGCTGATTTTTTCTTGCAGACTGGTAATTGCTTTTCCCGCCTGATTGATCTCTCGGGTTTTTTTAAGTTTTAGATTCTTTTCCTGTTCCAAACGAAGGTGCTGGTCATGAAACTGTTTGGCCTTATCCAGCACAATAAAATGATTATAGCGGTCAAAGGCCTGGCGGATCCGATCGGCGGCGCTCTTGCATTCCTTTAAAACTTCCAGACGACTTTTGATGTTATCCATGTTTTCAATGGCCTCGGACATTGGTCGGAGATCGTCCTCTGACAGCGGCTGTAGTGAATTTTCCATGATCTCATAGATCACTGTTGGTTTGAAGTCCTTGGATAGCTTGGGACTGCGGAGCTGAACCAGTAATTTTACCAGCTCATCATATTCGTCCAGATCATCAAATCCAAAAACCAGATCGTTCACCAGCTTCATATAGTTTTTTTGACCCTCCACCACCTGGCCACCGGCTCCGATCCGGTTTTCCAGCTCTTTCATGGTCAGCGGTATCTTCTCACCCATTTGTTTATATAAAAAGAAATCTTCACCAATCCGACGGCCGTCAGTAATGGAAAAACCCCAGGATTTCAGGGGCTTTCCCCGGTTTGCCTTAAACCCCATTCCAATCGTGACAGTATTGTTGGAGTGCTTCTTTTTAAATTCCATAAAAAGATAGCCGATGGATTCATCCTTTCCATTTTCATCATCCCCCAGAATGTAGTTCTCAATTTTTCGAGCCTTTGAACCAAAGGGATCCAGCCGCTCCGGACTTTTATTACCATCCAGCAGCAGCGGAATAAAGCTCTGCATTGTCACTGATTTTCCCGAGCCATTAGAGCCCCGCAATAGTAGCCGCCCCTGGGAAAAATCAAAGGTTTCTTCATCATAATACCAGAAGTTAACCAAACCAGCCCGGTTCATTACCCATCGATTGTCCTGCATCTTAATTCTCCCCACTTCCTTTTGTCACCGCTTCTGGATAACTCCCCATGAGTTTTCCCGCCAGCGGCAGGATCTCGACTTCCCGGCCGTCATAAAGCTGCCGTAACATTTTGAATTCTTCCAGATAGGCCACCAGTTTTTCAGCCAGTCCGACTGGTGACATTTCCCGGAATTCCTTGCTCCAATTGTTTCCCGTTTTTTCTTTTAACACCGCTACCTGCTCATCAAAGGCCACCCGGGACAGCGTTATACCGCCAGCCGGATTGATCTGCAGCTTTTTTTCGGAAAGCGACTCCCGAATCTGAGCCACAAACAGCAGGGTGATATCGCAAATCGCTTTAGTATTCGGAAAGCCATCCTGGATATTTTTTTCGGCCGGTACCACCAGCATGGCGCCGTTCTTATGGACATGGAGAGAATATTCCAGATATTTTGAAAAATCCGCTTCCATCAGACCCCGTTGTTTTTTAATATAGTCATAATCCACATCCTCCGTCCCCTGGGAGTAAACCACCGGTTCCATCAGCAGCTTGCGGTAAACCCGCTGCCGTCGGATGACACCCCGATCGGCATTCAGATCCCCCCATTCGGCATTTTCCATATCCTGATAATTGGCAAAATCCATTATATCTGCAGTAAAATGACGGACAAAATACCGGGATAAACCAGTGCTTTCATATAAAACCTCAGCATCGTCATGATAAGCAAATTTCTGATCATCGCCATCATTGACCTTCATCAATCCCAGGGTCTGGGCAAAACGTAATACCTTGATAAAATGCTTGCGGTGGCTGTACTGGGTCCAGTCGATTTTTTCTTTTCCGATATTATTTCCGGCGATGAATTCGGTAATTTCTGAGAGGACAAACTGCTCATCCCGGGAACGGTCTTCCAGAAACATTAGCAGCAGACATAGCAGCACATATTCCCTGGGATGATTGAATTCCTGAATTCCCATAAAACTCTCGGCGGAACCGGGGATTTTTTCCAGCTTGATCAAATGCTGATTGATGATAATTCCATAGCCCAGTTTCTCATTGAGAAAGCTTTTAAATTCGGGAATGCTGTCCTTTACCCGATAAAACACATCCTTGTCATCATCTTTTACCACCCAGTAGTGATCCAGCAGCAGTTCCAGTTCTTTCATCTTTGAACCTCTTCTTTGCTATCCAAAAAACGGATTAGATAGGCCGGCATTTCCAGATTGCCATCCTCACACCGCAAAACACAGCGCTTATTTCGCTCAGTTGGCAATTCCACCTGATAAACCCGGCCATCCTCGGTTTTGCCTTTTTTATCGGATCCGGAAATACCCTTGCTCAGCCATTTTAACAGCGTCGTTCGGACGTGCTGTTCAATCACCGGCAGCGTCTTAAAATCGATGCAGTGATCAATTACATAGTTTTCCATAGTCTTTTCCTCGATCTGTCGTTCCAATTGGATCCGCTTCATCATCGCTTCTTTTTTGTCTTTATTGCTGCGAATGGGCGTCCGCTCAGCCTTTTCCTGATACCCCCGAACCCGAGGCTTTAACATTGCGGTTCCGGGTGTTTCTTCAAAGACATGACTGTTGATGCTCTCAGTCTCCCTGAAATGGTCGGACTTGAGATGCTTCATATTGAAAATGCCAAAGGCTAAGCTCGATAGCTTATGAGCCTCTTTGATATCCCGACACTGATCAAATAGTTCTGCCAGTTTGCGGTATTCTTCCTTCCGGTTAATTGCACTGTTTCGGCTTTCCGAAATTTGGGCGGCGTAGCGGGTGATCTTTCTGATAATATCGTTGGTAATATCCATCAGTTTGGCCGCCTCACTCTCATTTCCCTTCGACCCCAAAAACCAGGCATTGAGGCTGTCCCAACGTCCATAAATATTCTCTTTAATTCCCACTTGATCAAGCTCGGTATCAATTCTGGGAATCGATACCTCATAGGCGATGGCTTTTTCAAGCACCGCATCGATATCTTCAAACGCCAGGTTCCTTAAGATATGTTCAATGGCATTGGCATGGTTTTGCAGACCTTTGACAAAATCCCGCAGATATTCGATAAATTTATCCTTAAATATCATAAACTCCCGGGTTTTCATCATTTCCTCAGCTTTGATGGAATAGAGATCGCGGATATAATCCTGATAGTTCTGGTTGAGCCGTTTAAAATCACTGTTGAGACTGCTCCACCAGCTCCCCACTTCCTTTTCACCCTGTTTTGCCATCTGGGACAGTTTTTTGAGCTCTTCCCGGAGCCGTTCCAGCAGGGTCGGTTCCAGCGATGCGGTTTCTACAAAGAGATTTTCCAGCCGAATTGTCAGTCGTTCAATTTCCACACTGTATTCGGAAAGCTGATAGCGAAACTGCTTATTCTTGAATTCCTCCACGGTGGAAACCTTGGCAGTATCCTGAATCGCTGATAGGTTTTTCCATAACAGCAAAGCATCCAGATCCTGCTTACACATTTCCATAGTATATTCTTTAAATTCCTCGTTTTCCTTCAAAGCCTCATAAACGTCTTCCTTATATAACCAATACTTCATTTTTTCGTATTGGATGTAAAAATAGCGCAGAATACTGCGATATCGCCAGGCGTTTTCCACGGTCAGATACCGCATCTCATCAATTTGTCTGGTTAATTTTCCGGTTACTTCAAACTTCATCAATTGTACCTATTCTTTTCTTGATTATTTATAAGTTCTTTTCAATTTCCAGCAACTGCTGTTCCTTCTCCAGCTCCTGTTTCAGTTCTTCCTCGGTGGGCATATACAGCTTGTATTTTGAGGTGAAAATCTGATTATTATTTTCCGGCAGTGTATACTTAACAACTGACTCACTTTTATCTGCACACAAGATAATGCCGATGGGAAGATTATCGCCTTCGTTTCTCATCTCTCTGGTGTAATAATTGACGTACATCTGCATCTGACCAATATCCTGATGGGTGAGTTTACCAACTTTTAAGTCGATAATCACAAAGCACTTTAATATATAATTATAGAAGACCAGATCAATATAGTAATGCTCACCATCAAAAGAAATGCGTTTTTGTCGAGCGACAAAGGAAAACCCCCGTCCCAGTTCCAGCAGAAATTTTTGTAAGTGATTGATTAATCCTTGTTCCAAATCTTTTTCGTAAAGATTTGAGGTTTGTTCAAGTCCCAGAAATTCAAGAACATAAGGATCTCTGATAATATCTTTCGTGCCCACGCCCGGTTCAAGTCTTTGAATTTCCTTTCGGACCCTATCCTGATCCTGGCTGGAAAGAAGCCGCTCATAGTAGAAGGAATTGATTTGGCGTTCCAATTGCCGGGTGCTCCAACCGGATTTTGCACATTCATCCAGATAAAACTCCCGGGCCTTTTCATTTTCGACCTTCAACAGCATTCGATAATGGGTCCAGCTTAATTCGTGGCGCAGTGCGTCACGTTTCTGAAACACCAAATAAAACTGCCTCATCCTTCTGAGGTTTGATGCTTCAAACCCTTTACCAAACTCAGCTGTCAGCTTTACCAACAATTCTTTTAACAATCCGGTGCCATACTCCGCCCGGTCATTTTCTCCCTGGGCTTCATAAATCTGCCTGCCAATATTCCAATAGGTTTCGACCATGACAAAATTCACCGTGGCGTAAACTTTTTTCTGGGCCTCGGCGACAGTGATCCGGATGTTTTCATATAACTTGGCGTTAACTAATGGTTCCATTTTATTATTCCTATTCCTCATTATTCTTATACGGCACCCGGGCCGATGGCACAAATTCTGCCGTCGCATCGGTGTGGATGGCCTGGTCATCAAAATAGATATGGGCCCCAAAGGCCTTGAGCACTTCCTGTTTGCTCATACCGCCGAGGAAAAAGGCTTCATCGATCCGCACATCCCAGGCCCGTAGGGTTCGAATCACCCGCTCGTGAGCCGGCGCATTTCTGGCGGTGACCAAGGCGGTGCGGATGGGAGCCCGGTTTTTATCAAAGGCTTTCTGAATCGCTGACAGGGTTTTTAAAAAATCGGGCAAAGGGCCCTTCGGGCAGAGGTTTGCGGGCATTTTTGGTTTCATTGGCCTGAAAGGCCTCAATGCCCTGGCTTTTATAGATCCGCTCGGACTCATCCGAGAAAAGCACCGCATCGCCATCAAAGGCGATCCGGATCTGATCGATTTCTTTTATTTCGTTATAGGTCAAGTGTTGGGTATAAATAATCCCCGCAGCGACTCCAGCATTAATGGCTTCCTGAACATCCTCCTCATTGGCCGAAAGAAAAAGATCGGTATTAAAGGCTTCCAGATAGGGCGCCAGCATGGCCCCGCTAACCAGTGCCGCCCGGGTGATATCCAATTGGTAATGCCTGATTGAGTTAAAAATCCGCAAACTGCTGTCAGCATTATTGCGGGACATCACGATGATTTCGGTTTTTCGCTCTTCCGAACCGATTTCATTAAGCTTCAGCAGCGCCTTAATCAGAGCAAAACCGGTACCCGGCTTTAAAATATCGTTTTCATGTTCAATCTGATATTTTGTGTACGCGTCCACCCCTGCTTCATCAAAGATCCGATTTTCTTCCTCCAGATCAAAAAGCGCCCGGGAAGAGATTCCCACTACCAGACAATTTTCAAATTTATGCATCCTTTTCCCCCTTCTTTCCCAATCTTATCGATAATTTAACCTTATTCACACAACTTATCCACATTATCCCGGGAAATCCGGTATAATGTGGATAAATAAGCCATTTTTTCCCCATCAGCCGGACACCCGGTTAAAAGTTATCCACAATCGATATCCCTGGATAACTTCAGCAAGGGTCAACGTTCCAGAAATTTTTCAGATATTAAAAGAACCTTTTTCGAAGAAAAAGGTTCTTTTAATTTTATGGTGTCACCCATTTATTCTGTTTTTATCATACCATTGATATCGAAATCCGTAAATATAACTTTACTGATTTAGCGACCATTCAAGCAAAAAAATCAGTTTCCTCCAGGGTCAACTTGACAATCCGAAGCTCGGTCAGTTCATCACCCAGGTCATTTTTTGTGGCGATCAATTGATTTAGTCCGTTCTCCGGATAAACGCTGGCCTTGTTGATGCCAACCAGGGTAAATCCGCCATTTTCAGCCATTTTCAGATAACCTTCGGCCGCTTTTAACGCATAAAGAATCATCAACGCTGCCTAACCCTGAACCTTTTTTTCAAGCGCTGACAAAATCTTCAGGCCCTTAACACCATCACGATTCTGATAGTTGACCCAGGTCTTGAGTTTTTCCCAGGCCGCCCCATTATGAATCAGTTCCAGGGCCATTTCATAACCTTCCCGAATACTGGGCGCCTTGTCCCGTAAATACAGAATCAGTCCGGCATTTAAGGCAACAATATCTTCCCGGGTCTTGGTTTCTTTGCCTTTTAACAATCGGACAATACATAGCGCCGATTCTTCAACCGAATTAAAGGTGCGGATTTCATCCACAATTCCAGGAGTTATCAACATATCTTGTGGATTAAATGTATATTTTTCCACACTACCATCTTCTTTCAGCTCAGCAATATGGGTAGTACCGAGGGTTGAAGCCTCATCAATGGCCTGGTCGCCAACCTCGCCAAAAACCACAATGGCCCGTTTATAACCGATCTCCGCCATGATCTGGGGCACAAAATCCAGCATTTCTTTGGAGTAGACCCCTCTGACCCCATATTGCGGCAGCGCCGGGTTTGCCAGCGATGCCGAAATATTCAGCACACTGCCAAATGAAATTTGCGATAAAACCCGCCCCAAAGCTACCGGATGAACCTCCGGGCTCATCCCATTAAAAATACCAATCCCGGCCTTTTCGATGCTTTCTTTAACCAGATCGACATTAGAATCCATATCGATACCCAGGGCTTCCAGCACATCGATGGTACCACAGACCGAGGTCAAGGCCCGGGAACCGTGTTTAGCCATGGGGATTCCGGCGGCGGCGGCAATAATCGATGCCACGGTGCTGATATTGAAGGTTTTAAAACTATCCATCCCGGTGCCGCAGTTATCCACAATCGGAAACTCAGTGACCGGTTCCACCTTAAAGGTATCCACTTCATAAATCGCTTCAAAACTTCCGGCCACTTCTGCCGGGGTTGCCCCTTTCGCACTGAGGGCCGCTAAAAAAGCGCCCTGTTGCATGGCTGTTTGCTTATCACTTAATATTTCCATGAACATTTCTTTGGAATCATCTTTTGACAGGTTTTCCTTATTGATCAGCTGGGTAATCACCTGACCATAATCTTTCATGCTGATTGTTTTTTCCATTTAATTGCTCCTTTAATTTTTCTTTCTTATTTATTAATTCACTACTGCTTCGATCTCACTTTGACAGACGGCCATCACTTCATCACCACAATGGTTGAATAACCATCGCTGTTTCTAATATAGTCCATTCCCCGTTCCAGTTCTTCCAGTTTGACCCGATGAGAAATAAGTGGCCGGACATCAATTTTTCTTGATTCAAGCAGGGTTTTGGCCTTTTGACTATGCTTAACACTGCAGCCATAAGATCCGACTACGGTAATTTCCTTGTAGTGAATCCGGTTGATGTCCAGTTGGAAGTCTTCATTGCGGCTTAGTCCACTGAAATAACCGAGCGTTCCCTGTTTTCTGAGGATTTCCAGGGCCAGATCAAAGGCCTCTGGCCCTGGACAGCAGGGGATTACTCCGTCGACTCCATGACCATTGCTGCATTGCTTTAACTGATCGAGCAGATCTGGCTCATCGCCGCTAAAAACGGCATCAAATCCCAAGGCTTTGCCACGGTTACGACGCTCTTCATTGGCTTCGATCAGGATCACATTTTGGATTCCTTCCGCTTTCGCCACAAATAGGTTAAGCAGGCCCAAACGGCCGCCACCGATAATGACCAGCGCCGCTTTCCGGTTCAACTGAAGGCGATCCTGAATGTTGACACAACAGGCCAGTGGTTCAATAAACGATATTTCTTCATAAGCCAGATCATCATTCCGAATCAGATTGACAATCTTGGATTTGATCGCCTGCTTATCAATTTTGATCACTTCCTGAAAACCACCATCAAAATTAAAGCCCATAATCTTAATCTGATCACAAAGATTATCCTGACCACTTTTACAATAGTCGCAAACCCCACAGGAAATCCCCGGATGAATAGACACCCGTTGACCTACCGGATAACCATTTACATTTTTGCCTCTGGCAATGATCTCGCCGGCAATTTCATGTCCCAATACCCGAGGGTAAACCAGATCCCTTTGCCCCATGGTGGCACATTTTAAATCAGTTCGGCAAATATTGCAGGCTCTGACCTGCACCAGAATCTCGTGATCTCCACATACCGGCATGTCCTGGTCTCTTATCACCAATTCTCCCGGTCTTTCCAATACCACTGCTTTCAATTCGTCCCTCCCTTATTCTTTTGCTGCTTATAATCGCTATCTAAGCCTATTTAAAACAAAAAAAAGCCACGCCAACAAAGCGTAGACTTTCCACATCTCTCATCATCTAATTCTCCGGCAGGTCTTCTGACTCATGATCCTCATCGCTGTCGCCTTCCCATTTTTTAAACAGTGGCATCTTGACAGAAATTCCCAATTTACAGCGGCGGGCCCGTATAAGCTTCTCACTTATTTTCCTATTCTCCCCGAGGGGCACCTGAAAATGATTATTTAATTTGACTTATTATATCATAATTGCAATCCCCAATAAAACACCTTTTTGGCAACTTCAATAAATGATTCTGCCTGACAATGGGTTTTATTTATTCGGATTCTTGCTTCACTGCAACCCCTTCCTCCAGACAGATCTCCATCCCCGCATCGCTGCTGATGCTCTCAAAGATGACATCGCCCTGATTGTTTGTTAAACGCAGCCAAACCTTGGCCGTAATACTCTCGACAATCTCGCGATCCATCAGTCCATCCACCGGTGCCCGCAGCCGACCGCCACTGGCCATCTGCGCTTTAAAAGCGAGGGCCCCATTCGGACCTTCAAGTTCCCCAGCGCAGGTTCCCTTTGTGGTATCAACTTCCCATTTCTCCAGCCGGGAAAAATTATAGGTAGCAAAACGCCGGGTAATCCCGTTAAAATCAGTGAAGTAAGCAAAGAAACCGGGAAACGCCATCCCTAAAAAAGGAATATTCGCCCGTGAAAAGACAAATGATGCATTTCCCCCATCAAAATGACTGGCCTGAAGCCAGAGATAGGTTTTGGGAAAAGATCGACCATAATCTTTTTCAATATAACCGACCCCACCATTAAAATCGAGAATCTCGCCATCCAGCTCAATATCACCCTTTATTTCATGATATAAATGGATAATAGCGTGGTAGCATTCCATAAAGGGCAGTATACCAAAGGGCCCCATGATCCCCGGGTGCCTTAAACCCTTGGGAAAGGGATGGCTATTGTGAAAGGTCAACCGCCCTTTGATACTGCCTTCCGCCGTTCCGACATTTAGCGATAACCCCTGGGCGTTAAAACTATTATTCTCAATTTCCACATCAAACCGATCCGTTTTGGCATTGAACTCGGGATAGGGAAAATGATGATACCAGGTTTTTCCGGTGACAGCATTGATGACCTGGATAAAAGCCTGCCGGTTCCCCTGGGGATCGATGGCCATTCCCGGAATAATGGCAATGGCATGTTTGCGATCGGCGCTGATACATTTAAAATACCAGCCTTCAAAATAGCGGCGTTTTTTGTTTTTTCCCTGAAAATAAGCCTGCTTAATCATCAATCTTTTCCTTTCCTCAAAACGATTGCCCCATCCCGGCCGTTACTGCAGCTGGACAAAAAGCAGTACCAGGCTGGCGGCCAGCAATGAACTGGCAAAATTAACAAAGTCATTGTTGACAAAGGCCAGCCCACTATAAAGCTGATTGGGCTTATTATTATCCACCGGTTTTTCGGTCAGCTCACCGGTTTCATGGCTGATATATTTGGCCTGGAAAGCAGCACCCATAAAGCTATCCAGTACTGATCCCAGTAGCCCGCCAAAGGTAATCATCAGGATTTGCATTAATAAAAGCACCCCACTGTTGCCTGCCGCCAACTGGTAAAGACCATAGGTCAAGGCTACCACGGCCGACCCACCCAGCGAAGCCAAAAAACCCAGCGGACTGACTCCCCCGGAAAGTCCGGGGCTGACCGGTTTTAAGGTAAGTAACGAAACCGGGGCCTTCTTACTGAGAATCCCGATTTCCGAAGCCCAGGTATCGGCATTGCAGGCCGCAAAGGATGCCGCCACTGCCACCAGATAGGCGGGGTTTTGCGATAAGGCAAAGGGAATCGCCATAATCAGTGCGGCCCCACCATTGGCGCCCACTTGAACCAGATCCCGGGGGCCGGACTTGGCATGCATCCGAACCTCAATGGGATCTTTCAAGCTGGCTTTGAAATGCGATAAAAAGGTGGAGCTGAAAAAAAATACCATCAGTAACATTAAAAACAGCGTCCCTCCGGCCAGGTAAAGGCTGACGGCCAGAAAGAAGGCTCCCAGCGCCGCCGATAGGGTTAAGGCATTGCGCCTTAAGGCAAAAACAGAAACCGCCAGCGACAAAAAAATATATATCACGTGTTCCAGGGTCGATCCGGTCTGAGCTGCCAGACTATACTGTGTTAAATTTTCCACTTTGCACCTCCAATCAGACAAATAAAAAATAATAGGCTCCGGCACTGACCAGAGGCACAGTCAGATTATCGAGCCCCAACGGGGTTGCGGCTTCCAGCACGGTTGCCAGCAGCGCTAGGGTAATGGCTGGGATCAGTACCTGAGGCTGACCAGTTGCTGCCAGCAGGAGTGTCGTCACCAGAAACGAAGCGCCCAGCATGGTCAGACTGCCCGACAACGTTTTTTCGGAACCGAAGATTTGATACGGCCACTTTGGCCACCGGGTTCCCACCACGGCAGCCAGACCATCGCCGTAACCCATAATCAGAATCCCCACGCCGCCAACCACCAGGTTATTAAGCGGCCCAAAGGTAATCAGGGCCAGCAGCAATAGTGAAATGGCATAGTAGACCGTACCCAAATCACCCTTTCCGCCCCCCCGTTCCATTGACGAAAAGATCTGAAAACGATAGGACAGATAATTCAGGATCACAAAACAAGCCGGTACCACCGCTGCCCAAAAGGGGCTGTCAAAAAAGACCATCGCCAGCAGCCACCAGTTACAAACCAGAATATGAACCGCCTTGCGGCTGGCTTCCTTGCCGAAGCGCTCCAAAAATTTTGCCAGAAAAATCACACCAAACACATAGATAAACGAAACGACGATTCCCAGAATATTATTCCAGATATTTTCCATTTTATGCCTCCCTTCTCTGTCACTTATTGCCCAAAAGATGTCAGCTGTTTGTTGGCCGAAATATAGAGCAAGGCCTTTTCCCATTTGGGCACATAAATCCGCCGATCCAATAAGTGATACCGGGCTTGCCGACACCGTTTTAAAATTTTACTGTAATAAAGCAGCGACAACAACACTGGCAACCGGGCTTTTTTATCAAACACCGCCAGATTTGTTGTGATTTTTTGATAGCGGCTTTCCGCTTCAGTGGCAAGGTACTCCCATAGCTGGATCAACTCCGAGCTTGGCTCCGGTCCAGCCAAATCCTCGGGACTAACGCCCCAGGCGCTCATTAAATCCTCGGGCAGATAAATTCGCTGCAAGCGATAGTCGGTGCCCACATCACGCAAAATATTGGTCAGCTGCATGGCAATCCCCAGTTCCACCGACAAGGCCTCTGCTTCCATGGTTACCGGCTCCGCCAACAGCGGACAAAGCATTAAACCTACTGTACCCGCCACCAGGTAGCAATAGTCAAGCAGATGATTAAAGGTCTCCGGCTGTTTAAATTCAACATCCTGAAGCTGACCAATCAGCATTTCCTGAAAAGGTCGGATATTTAGCGGAAAATGGTCAAACGCCCAGCGCAATGCCCGCCACATCGGTTCATCCGGGGTTTCTCCGGCCTCAAAAGCTGCCAGCTTGACCGCCATCGCTTTAACCACCTCCGGATTGTTATCGACATCAATGGCGTCATCGGCAATCCGGCAGAAGGCATAAATGGCAAACACCGCCTGGGCCTGTTCTCGGGGTAATTTTTGGAAGGCTCGATAAAAACTGCTGGAATTATTTTGAATCAGGGTTTCGCACCAGTTTAAATCCTTTTGAATCGCTTCTTCGATCATTTTAAATCCCTCACCACTTCGGCCACGGTAATCTTGGCCGAGGTCAATACAATCGGCACACCCGCCCCGGGATGGGCGCTGGAACCGGTAAAATACAGGTTTTGATACTTCATCGCCTTGGGCTGAGGCCGCCAGTAATTGCTCTGCAAAAGGGTTGGCCGCAGCCCAAAGGTCGCTCCGAACAGAGCATTGAAGTCATCCCGGAAATCAAGGGGGGTATAGTTTTTTTCAAAGATGATATGGTCTTCAAAATCTGCCAGGGGTTTGATCTGGCGAATTTTATCCATGGCCTGTTGACGGTAGCCAGCCACGACCTGCTGATCGTTCCAGTCCAGTGGGCCATCTTTTAAATTGGGTACCGGCACCAGGACATAAAGGCCCAGTTGCCCCGGAGGGGCCAGGCTCTCATCCAGTAGCGCCGGTGCATAAACATAGATGGACGGATCCCCCGGAAAGCGTCCGGCAAAAATATCGTCAAGATTTCCTTTAAAATCCTGTGAAAAAACCAGATTGTGAACGTTGAGGCCGGGAAAGTCCCGTTTGTCGAGACCCAGATAGAGCATGTAGGCTGAACAGGAATAGTCCAGCGCCTCGACCTTGGTGGGTTGATATTTTTTGTGTCTGAAATCATCTGGCAGTAGGACTTTCATGGCATAGGGAAAATCCGCCGAACAAACCACCCCATCAGCGGTTTGCTCCTGACCCCCAACGGTGACACTACGAGCCCGGTTTCCATCAAAATTAATCCGCTCAACCGGGGCATTAAGAACCAGCTTACCGCCCATTTCCAAAAACAGTTTTTCCATCGCCAGGGCCATGGCCCGCATTCCACCTTTTAAAAACCAGACTCCATAGGTCAGTTCAATCATAGGAATGATCGTATAGATCGAAGGCCCGTTAAAGGGCGAGATGCCAATATAAAGGGTCTGAAAGCTCAGCAGTTCCTTGAGCTTTTGATCCTTGACAAACTTCCCGACCGAGTCAAAAGCATTGTCAAAGGTGCGCAGCCGCAGCCCCGCCAGTAGGGTTTTCGGATTATAAAAATCACTGGCGTTGCGGAACGAACGCTCAATAAAATGTTCCTTGGCCACCAGGTAGCGTTGATAGACATCGGCCAGATAGGCCAGATAACCCTGGGTTTCTGCTTCACCCACCGACTCCAGGGTTTTAATCAAGCTGCTTAGTTCTGAAGACGCCTCATGGGTGGTGCCATCGCCAAAATATACCTTGTAAATGGGATCCAGCCGTTCCATCTGGAGATAATCGGCCGGATTCCGGCCACAAACACTAAAGACTTCATTATATATCTGGGGCATCATCAAGATGGTCGGGCCCAGATCAAAGGTAAAACCCTCTCCGGAAATGACCCCCATCCGTCCCCCGACCTGGTCATTTTTCTCATATAGCTCAACTTCAAAACCCTCATTTAACAACCGCAGGGCGCTGGCGAGGCCACTGACTCCAGCTCCGATGACGATGATCTTCTTTCTGCTCATACTTTCTCATCCCTTCATTTCAAATCTGTTTGTTTTTATACCCGAAACAATTCAAAAAACACCCTGGTTACCCAGGGTATCGGCAGGCTGAAACCTTTCCCAAACAGTTTTTCGATCCAGGGGACTCAGCGCTATATAAAATGCGACTGGTTTATTATAGTTTTCCCAATACTTCTTCCACATCCGGCAAGGTTCGGATTTCATATTTTTTAACCCAGATCACCATCCCCACTTCATTGATCAGGATATTGGCCCGTTTGGAAGCGCCATGTTCGGGGCTGAAGATCCCATAGGCCCGGGCAACCGCCCCCAGGGGATTAAAATCCGAGAGGATCTTGAGCTGTTTTAGACATAACGCCCGGGCCCATACTGATTTGCATGGCTGGGGATCAACACTGAGACCCAATACCACGGTGTTCTTTTCGGCAAAACGATCGGCATTGCGATCAAGGGAACGCATCTGATCGGTGCATACCGAGGTCCAGGCCAAAGGATGCCAGGATAAAAGCACCTTTTTCCCTTTAAACTGACTCAGGGTGACCAGCTCCCCATTTTGATCCACCAACGCAAAATCTGGCGCCATGGCCCCTAATTGAATGATCTCTGTCATATCTGATTCCTCCTTAAATTTATTATGGTTAACTTTTATTTTCCTGATTATTGCTTGACACTGCGATTTCCAGTTGTACCGGTAAACCTTCATCGGCGATCATGTTAAGAAAGATTCTGACGATTTCCGGGTCAAACTGAGTGCCAGAACAACCTTTTAGCTCACTGATGGCGTAGGACAGATCATTAGCCTTTTTATAACTGCGGCTGTGGGTCATGACATCAAAGGAATCAATCACGTTGATGATCCGACCCAGGTAGGGAATTGTTTCCCCTTTTAGCCCATTGGGATAGCCGCTACCATCATATTTTTCATGGTGAGCCAGAATATCCTCGGCAATATGTTCCAGTGCGGGGGTTGACTTGGCAATCCGATAGCCGATTTCCGGATGGGTTTTAATGATTTCCCATTCTTCTTTACTAAGTTTAGACGGTTTATCAAGAATATATTCCGGAATCCCGATTTTGCCGATATCATGGAGCAGCGATAACAGCTCCAGTTCGTCCAGCTGATCCTTGCGGAGATTTAAACGGCTGCCCAGGGCTTTACTCAACTGGGTAATCCGCATGGTATGCGCTTCAGTCTCCGTGCTTTTTTCATGGAGGGTGCGGGCCAGCGATCGGATTGTGGCATTCCGGGAACTGCTGCTTTCCATCAGCTTATTACGATACATCCGATTTTCGGCCAGATTCAACACATCTTCCGGCCTTTTCAGATCCACATTGCTTTCTGCATAACCCATGGCTAAACTGACATTTAAGTGAAACTCCCGGATTTTATCCGTTTCATCGGTGATCTCCCGGATCAGCTGACAGACACCTTCCTGATCGATGTCCTTAAGTAAAATGACAAACTCATCACCTGGCCATCGGGAAATAAAATCGGTGGGCCGACAAATCCGCCGCAGCACATTACTCACTGCCACCATGACCTGATCCCCCTCCTGATGGCCAAAGGCATCGTTGGTCAGCTTGAGACCGTTGATATCACACATGATAATAAAATAGTGGGGATTTTGCTGCTGACTGAGAACCTCAAACTGTTTTTTCATGTAAGCCCGGTTTTTGAGCCGGGTCAGGGGATCTGAATAACTCAAAAAGAGAATTTCTTCTTCATTGATCTTTCTTCTGGTGATATTCGAAAGGGTACTGATAAAACGAATCGGCTCATTGTTCTGATCACGCTGAACCACCTTGCCACGATGGGAAACCCAGATCACGCCATAATGTTCCGACATTACCCGGTATTCTCCCTCAAAGTAGTCTACCTTACCACAGAGCATATCCATAAAGCTACTTTCCAACCGGTTTTTGCAATCCCCATGTATTTTTAAAAAATAATCCTCATAAAGCTGACGGCCATCTTTCCCCTGGTAGCCGATTAACTGTTTCCACTCAGGGCTGATATAAGCTTCTTTTTTTTGCAGCCAGACATCCAGATACCCGTCATTGGTAGCTTCCATGATCAGACGATAGCGTTCATCCATCATTTTAATCTGCTGATTCGCCTGATCAATTTCCTGAAGCATCTGATTGGTGGAAACCGCCAGCGTTTTAAGCTCGTCCTGCCCTTCCATACTGATCGATAGGGAGGTATCCCGTTTTATCCCCACTTCTTTGGTAAAGGCGATCAGTTTTTCGATTCTTTTTAGAAAATAGCGATTCACGATTAAATAATCTATACCCAGCACCAGTAACAATAAGACAATAAAGCTGACCATAAAGAGATTAAATTGGTGCTTGACAAAGCTATAGTTTTCTTCAATCCGGGAAATCGTCATGACAAGGGTTTCTTCGCCACTGCCATCCGTGAGGAGTCGACTGGCGGTGAGATAGGGCTTGCCATCAAACTCTCTTTTGCTAATTTGATTTTTGAGAATGGTGGCCGCCGCTCCCGCTTCTCTCAATTCCACATTGACGCCTGTTAAGGATTCAATGTAAGCCGTCATTTCGTCATCAAAGGTTCTGACCATCACCAGACTACCATTACTGACCGCATTATGATTGGAATTGTTAACCCGCCCGGTGGCGATCAAATAGGCCTGTCCTTCCAGCATCATCAAATGTGTTGTGACATCTGCATTATCCGTCAACAGTCCGGTATAAAAGTTATTCCGGGTAATTTTTTCAATCAGGGCCGCCGTCTGTTCTGCGGTCAGGTCATAATCGTCAGCCCCAACCACCACACCGCTTTGGTTGACAAAGAGCATCATGTTTAAATCAAGGTTTTCCATGGTCTCGTCATTCAGATTGACGGTCACATAATCCGGATTATGATCGTTGATAAAATTATAGGTATCATCCCAATAGGCCCAATCCTTCAAAATGCTGTTAAAACTTCTTTTTCGTTGTCAATAATCGTCTCAACCATTTCAAAATCGTTCTTCATCTGATTTTTCTGGGCTTCATCAACATAGCCGTAAAAAACCCAATAAAAAATTCCGTAGGTTACCCCCAGAAGCACTGCAGCACTGCAAAGGGCGATTATTATTATTTTGTATTTCAATTTCATCTGACACCATCTCGGTCTTCTTCTATGACCCGTTTTTATTTGTCAATCGTTTTTATTTTATCAGCAACGGTGATTTGTTCAAAATCAATTCTCCCGTTAATCATTGATCTCTTTCTGATACATTCGACAATTATTCAAACTTTATCATTGTCGTTTTCTGATTGTATCAGTATACCAGCGTTTTTATCACATAAACGATCCTTGACCTTATCATAACAATAATCAAACAAAAATGACAGTCCTTATTTGTAAATTCCACTGCAATTTTTGACCTGATCCCCGATCTATATACAGGCCTTTGGGGACACCCGATAAAAATGCACTTATGGCCGTGCTGTTGGTATAGTCCCCCTGGGGGCACTTATTTCGAACCAACCCGATCGACTCTTACATCTTGACATTTTCATTTTCCATGATATAATGCTGACAATTAAATATTTTTTGCGGGGGGACTTATTGTTGAGAAGGTTAAAACCTGACCCTTTGAACCTGTTAGTTAATACTAACGTAGGGAGGCAAGGCGTTTTAGCTTAATTTCTAATACGTACCGTTGGTGCTTTCCTATTGTGGAAGGCACTTTTTTATTACCCCAGATTTTAAATCAGAAAGGAAACGCTTGTGAAAAATTACCAAACCCAAATGGAGGCGGCAAAAAAGGGGATTATCACCCCGGAAATGAAAACCGTGGCCCAAAAAGAAGGCCTTGATGTGACCAAACTGATGGCTTTGGTCGCCTGTGGCCAGGTTGCCATCCCGGCCAATGTCCGACATCTCACCCTGTCGCCGGAAGGCATCGGTACTGGTCTGAGAACCAAAATCAATGTCAATCTGGGGGTCTCGGGGGATTGTAACGATTATAGTCTGGAGCTTGAAAAGGTCAAATTGTCCCTGAAATTTGGGGCCGAAGCGATTATGGATTTAAGTAATTATGGAAAAACCAATACCTTTAGAAAACAACTGCTTGAATTGTCGCCGGCAATGATCGGTACGGTTCCGATGTATGATGCCATCGGCTACCTGGAAAAAGATCTGCAGGCGATTACCGCCCAGGATTTCATGCGGGTGGTTCGGGCCCACGCCGAAGAAGGGGTGGACTTTATGACCATCCACGCCGGAATCAATAAGCGGGCGGTGGAAGCCTTTAAGCGGTCGGGTCGACGCACCAATATTGTCTCCCGGGGTGGCTCACTGATCTTTGCCTGGATGGAAATGACCGGCAACGAAAATCCCTTTTATGAATATTACGACGAGTTTTTAGAAATCCTCCGGGAGTTTGATGTCACCATCAGCTTGGGGGATGCCCTGCGCCCGGGCTGTATTGACGACAGCTCTGATGCTTCCCAGCTCAGCGAACTGATTGAACTGGGTCATCTGACCAAACGGGCCTGGGCTAAAGACGTTCAGGTAATGGTTGAAGGCCCGGGCCATATGGGCATCAACGAGATTGCCGCCAATATGGTTATTCAAAAAAGGCTGTGTCACAATGCCCCCTTCTATGTCCTCGGTCCGCTGGTCACCGATGTGGCTCCAGGCTATGATCATATTACCGCCGCCATTGGCGGTGCCATCGCTGCTGCTAACGGCGCCGATTTTCTTTGTTATGTGACGCCAGCCGAACATTTACGGCTGCCCGATATCAATGATGTCAAGGACGGTATCATCGCTACCAAGATTGCCGCTCACGCCGCCGACATTGCCAAGGGCGTTCCCAAAGCCCGGGACTGGGATAATATAATGTCCGATGCCCGACGCCAGATTGACTGGGAAACCATGTTTGAGCTGGCCATTGATGGCGAAAAAGCCCAGGCTTATTATGAAAGCACCCCCACCGAAGAAAAACATAGCTGCTCAATGTGCGGGAAAATGTGTGCGGTGCGCACCACCAATATGATTCTGGATGGTCAAACCGTGTCCCTGCACGCTGAGAATTAATCAACTTTATTCGTTTTTTGATCAATTTTAGCTTATCTTTTTTCTTAATCAGCCGATATCCATGTTAGCGGATTGCGTCTATTTCTTGCGTAATCATTTCGTAAAAACATGGAGGTGGATTTATGAAAATCGAAAGTTCAAACGTTACAATGGCCAGCCAAAGCAGTTATAAGGAAGCCACCAAAACGGTCGAATCCTTGCGTAGCTGGGATGCTCAGGGCAACTCTAAAACGACAACCACAACCATTTCTTCAGCAAAGGGAATGGATACCCTTGAAATATCAGAAGCGGCTAAAAATCTGCAGTTAAACAACCCGGCGCCACTATCGGCGGCCCCAGCCGAAGAGGAGGAAACCTCCTCCCTGACCAGTAAGGAAGAACAACAGCTGACCCTGCTAAAACGGATGATTGAGGCACTGACCAAGAAAAAAATCAGATTTGTGGTGCCCAAAAAAGCCACTCTGGAAGACCCGAAAATGAGTCAGGCGATCCAAAGTGCCTATTCCACCCGGAGTTCACTGCTGAGTGCTGCCGCCGGATGGGCTCAGGGTTTAGCCGGTGCACAACCCCGCAACAGCGTTCCTGCCAGTGGTGGCTTTGAATACCATCAGAGTGTCACCCACTATGAAGCCCAGAGCACGTCATTTCAGGCCCAGGCAGCCGTCACAACTGCCGATGGCCGACAGATCAATATCGATCTGCAATTAAATCTCAGTCGGGAATTCATCTCCCAGTCCAATCTGGATATCAAAGCTGGCAATGAACCCGTTCAAGTCGACCCGCTGGTCATCAATTTCGGAACTGGCAGTGCCTCACTCTCTGAGCAAAAATATGCCTTTGATATTGATGCCAACGGCAGCCTCGACCAAATTTCTTTTGTCGGTCCCGGCAGCGGCTTTCTGGCCCTGGATCTCAATGAAGACGGCACTATTAATGACGGCAGCGAACTCTTCGGGCCGCAAAGCGGCAACGGTTTTGACGATCTGGCTAAGTACGATACCGATGGCAATAACTGGATCGATGAAAATGATGCTATTTATGACAAATTGCAAATCTGGTCCAAAGATGCTGCTGGTAAAGATGTTTTGATGGCTCTGGGCCAAAAAGGGATCGGTGCCATTTATCTGGGTAACGTCAATACCAGCTTTGCCCTTAAAGGCGCCAACAATCAGACTAACGGCCAACTCCAGCGCACCGGGATCTATTTAAACGAAAATGGTTCGGCCGGAACCATCCAGCATATCGATCTGACGATCTGACACCTGCGATGAATCAAATCATGGCCAGACCCAATCAAAAGAGGTTTTGTTAATTATGATTGACAAAACCTCTTTTTAATGTTAAAAATTGAAATAAAACGAATCTGACGAGGCCATTATGAAACAACGTAATAAAGTCGGACTGCTCATCTCACTGATTATCCTCATTGGTATTGTGGCGATTGTGTTCTTCAGCTTTACCACCTACAGCAAAATCATTAAAGATGATGTGCTCAATATTTCCAAACTCACCTCCACCAATATTTATTCGGAAATCAATAACGAACTGACCAAACCGATTTTTGTCAGCCTGACCATGGCTAATGACAGCTTTGTCAAACAGTGGCTAGCCCAGGAAGACCCGCAACGCAATCCAGAAATCATTGATTATCTGGAAGGTATCCGAAGCAAATATAATTATCATTCCGTCTTTCTGATTTCTGCCCAATCACTGAATTATTTTCATTACAACGGCTTGTTTAAAACCATTTCACCCCAGGATGACCATGATCAATGGTACTATGATTTTATCAATCAGGATAAGCTTTATGTATTGGACGTGGATCAGGATCAGGTCGATAACCAGCGCCTTACCATCTTTATCAATTGCAAAATCCTTGACGAACAGGGCAACTTGATGGGGGTGGCCGGGGTTGGCATTGAAATGACCTATGTTCAGGAACTGCTGGAAAATTTTGAACGGGACTATGACCTGGAAGCCTTTCTGGTTGATGAAACGGGTTTGATCCAGGCCCACACCAATCCCAATCTGATTGAAAATCAAAACATCAACGATCTCGACATCTATGCTGCAATCGGACCGGAGCTCTATAATAAAACCGATGCCATCAACGTCTTTAACGATGATGACTTATATAATCAGCAATATATCATCAGTCATTACATTGAAGAGTTGGACTGGACGCTAATCGTCCGAAAAGATACCTCGGAACTGGCCCAGTCTTTTAATCAGCAATTGTATTATGATCTCTTTGTTGTGATCCTGGTGCTGACCTCGGTGCTGATTATTGTTCAGCGGATTATCAAAAAAAATGACCAGCAAATGAAGAAGCTGGCCTTGCTCGATAATCTGGGTATCCTCTCCAATCGCAAGGATTTTGATCAGCATTTAACAGCCACCCTGGCCCAAAGCGATGAGACCCGGGGTGCCTGGTCCGTTTTCTTAATGGATCTGGATCATTTTAAAGACGTTAACGATACCTACGGCCATTTACAGGGGGACAAGATTTTAATCCATGTGATGACCCTGTGTAAGGCCGCCCTCAGTGATCATCTGATCACCCGTTGGGGTGGTGACGAATTCAGCGGCATCATTTACCTTGCTGGAGTTTTGGCGGCTGAAAAAATGGAGGCGTTGCGGCTTGAAATTGTCAATGATCCCATGCTTTCCGAATTCAATATCACCGTCAGCATCGGAATAACCCAGGCAATCGATATTGATACCGAAGATACCATCCTCCGTCGCGCCGATAAAGCCCTTTATGAGTCCAAAAGTAGTGGCAAAAACCAGGTGACGCTGCTCTAAAAATAACGATAAAAGGATGAATCAGGCGATTCATCCTTTTTATTTGTTACGTTTTGATAATCTTGTAGATTTGGGTAAAGACCTGCTTTTTAAATGTCTCAAAACCGGCTGCTGTGAGGGGGGTTGGATAGGTCATCAGCTTCAGCGGAATTTTTTTACTCATATCGCCCCGATAAACTGGCTGGTCATAACCATATTGAGATAAATGAAAGCCCAGCCGCAAATAGAAATGAATGCGTCTTAAATTGGTTTCTGTTTTTTCATCTTCCACTTCAATGACCACCGGTTTTTCCGCCTGGGATAAGAACGCCCGCATCATCCCAGAACCGATGCCACCACCCCGAAGTCTTAAATCCACCGCAAAATGTTCCACAAAAATACGGGTTCCCAAATCCCACCGGGCAATAAAACCAAGCATTTGATCTGCTTCATTTTTTGAAATCAAAATGCTGTATCGGGGATCTCGCAGCTGAGCTTTTGCATTTTTCGGCGGCCTGACTTCCTCCACGGGAAAAGCTTCCTCCATCAGCGCATATACTTTTTCAAAGTCCTTTTCTGCCAATTTTAACAGTTCGATTCGTTCCACACCCTTTCTGCTATTTTTTTCGCCACAACCCACTTACCAGCTTTTAAGAAAAATTAGGGTATCCACGTAACGATTATCTTTTAGTCGGTAACCATCTTTAATGGTTCCGATGATTTTAAAGCCCAGCTTTAAGTACAGGGTGATGGCCGGATAATTGGTGGATACCACGGCATTAAACTGAAGCCCCTTAAAACCCTTATCCTGGCTACGCTTAAGGCAATCTTCCACCAGCTGGCGTCCGATGCCCTTCCCCCGATAGGCCGGTTTAACCCCAAACGAGGCATTGGCAATATGCCCGCAGCGGCCAATATTATTGGGATGCAGGATATAGAGTCCAACAACTTCATTGTCCTGGAAAGCACACACCGTGGCGGTCTGCTGGGCAAACATTGCGGCTGCTTCCGCTTCACAAAGTACCTGATCCCCGGGAAAACTATTGGCTTCCTCAACAATAAAATTCCATATTGCAGCGGCCTGCTTTAAATCGGCCTGACTTAATGGTCTCATTTCGATGTTCATAAGCACCTCCTAAACGATCATTTATTTTTAAACACTACTGATTAATTCGTTTCACTTCATTAATATAGCATAAATCGGCATTTTCACCAACCCCATACGATCTGACGGTATTGTAAAACCTGCTCAATAAATTACAGTTTCTATTATTTTTTACGATTATTTTTGATTTATTTTAAAAACTCCGCTATAATGTGAGTCAATAAGGGCAGTAAGAACATCGCCTGACGCCGTGAATCGGCTTTATCTGCACATTAATGCTGCCGTTGCCTTCTTGCCGCCAATCGGATTCTCTGCGATCATACCATTCTTCCGCTGTTTTGCCGTATTCTTTCCAGAAAGGATTAATTAAGATGGAACCTGATCTGAATAAACTAAAAGATAATTGGACAAACTTTGTTGAACATGGCATTCTCGATAGCAACACCCGGCCAATTATTAAACGTTCCTGGGAATACTGTCAAGAAATCAACCTGGATGTGAACGCTGGTAAGGGCGAAAGCATTGATGCCTGCCAGCTGGCCCAGGTTCTGGCCCAAAACCGGGAACTCATCAAAATCGCCCAGCCGATTATGCAGAATCTTTATGAAATCGTTTTATCCTCCCATTTTGTACTGGTTTTAACTGACAAAAACGGCGTCCTCCTGGACACCATCGGTGATGAGGTGGTCAGTATGCGGGCTTCCGAGTTGCGGTTTTTAAAGGGCACCGTTTGGACCAATGCGGCGGTGGGCTCCAACGCCATCGGCATCGCCCTGGATGAAGATGGCCCGGTTCACGTGGTCGGTGCTGAGCACTATTGTGTTTCCCACCATACCTGGACCTGTTCGGCCACCACCATTCACAATGTCAAGGGCGAAATCATCGGCGTTCTTAATATGTCCGGGGAAAGCCATAAGCTCCACTCCCATACCCTGGGAATCGTAGTGGCGGCGGCCTACAGCATCGAGAATGAACTGGCACTTTCTCATACCTACCGGTCCATGTCAGCCTCGCTGGACAGCACTGAAGATGGGATTCTGGTCACCGATGAAAACCTCAATCTGCAGTGGATGAATGTCGGCGCCCAGAAGGTCCTGCGGATAAATATGGATGAATTTAATACGATCGGCTTTAAAAAAATCTTTAAAAAAATGGACATAGGCTGTGAAATCTGGAATAGTGATGAAACCACCCATTACTATACCGATGTCACCGCCCATATCGGCAGCCAGAAAATTCAGTGCAGCGCCAATATTTCAAGAATTCTGGAAAACGATCAGATTCAGGGCTACTCCATCGGCATCCGGGAGATCAAGCATCTTCACAGCGCCGTCAACCGGGTCAGCGGCAACGTCGCCATCTATACCTTTTCCGACATCATCACCCAAAACCCTCAGATGCGGATGATTATCAAAACGGCTGAAAAAATGGCCCGTTTTAAAAAGTGTATCCTGATCGAAGGCGAAAGCGGTACTGGTAAAGAAATGTTTGCCCATGCCATTCACCGGGCCAGTGCCTTTTCCCAAGGCCCCTTTATTGTCGTCAACTGCGCCTGCCTGCCCCGGGATCTGGTCGAGAGCGAACTGTTTGGCTATTGCAAAGGAGCCTTTACCGGGGCGCTTAACGAAGGCAAGCCGGGAAAATTTGAACTGGCCGAAGGCGGTACCATTTTTCTTGATGAAATCGGCGAAATGCCACTGGAAGTTCAGGCCAAACTGCTCCGGGTGGTGGAAACCTGTACCGTTTCCCGGATCGGCAGCCAAACCGAACGCAAGCTGAATATCCGCATTATCGCTGCCACCAACCGTAATCTGGAGCAGGAAGTTAAAAACAAAAGCTTCCGGGAAGATCTCTATTTCCGTCTCAATGTGATTTATCTGCACATTCCACCGCTGCGGGTGCGGGGCGATGATATTGTCTGGGCCGCTTCCCACTTCCTCGATCGCCTCAATCGGGAATATCCGGAGCATAATAAAAGCTTGTCCAAAGAATTTCTGGAAGGTCTGAAGCTGCATCCCTGGCCGGGCAATGTCAGAGAACTGCAGAATTACATCGAACGAACCTTTTACCTCTGTCCCGAGCCGATTATCTCCAGCGATTACCTGCCGACCCCGCCCCCCCGTCAGTTCGTCGAAACCAGTGTCCTGCCAATGGCCACCGGCCCGACCCTGGATGACCTGGTCAAGGCCAATCTGGAGAAAATCCTCAAAGAAACCCATGGCTGTGTGGAAGCCTCCGCCGAAATGATGGGTCTGAGCCGGGCTTCGCTGTACCGCAAAATAAAAAAATACAAGATCGATATCAAGGATTTCCGTTATCTGTCGCAAATGTGAGATTTTTCTCATTTTTGCGACAATCGATTCGCAAATATGAGATACGCCTGATCAATCTGGCGTATCTTTTTTTGTTCAAAAAATCCCATTCTCAAATCAAACCCTATTTTAAAGCCATTTCAAAAAAATTCACGCTGAATTTAAAAGTTGGCACGGTTCTTGTTATTAGTTAAGTCATCTAAAATCTTTGGATAATACAAAAAAGGAGACTATTGAATTTATGAAACTTGATAAAGCAATTATCAAAGACATGTACATCCGCATGAAACGGATCAGGGAATTTGAAACAAAGGCCATGAACCTTTTTGCCGAAGGGGCGATCCCCGGTTTTGTGCACCTCTATTTAGGTGAAGAAGCGGTTGCCACCGGCGTCTGCCAGGCCCTTAACGATGCCGACTACATCACCAGTACCCACCGCGGTCATGGTCATATCATTGCCAAAGGCGGCGATCTGAAATATATGATGGCGGAACTCTACGGAAAAGAAACCGGCTATTGCAAGGGCAAGGGCGGTTCGATGCACATTGCCGATGCCACCAAGGGTATTTTAGGTGCCAATGGTATCGTCGGCGCAGGCCATAATCTGGCTGTTGGCGCCGGTTTCAGCGCTCAATACCGGGGAACCGATCAGGTCTGCGTCTGCTTTTTTGGCGATGCCTCCACTAATCAGGGAACCTTCCATGAATCGATGAATCTGGCCAGTATCTGGAAACTGCCGGTTATCTTTGTCTGCGAAAACAATGGTTATGGCATTTCGATGAGCCAGGCCCGTCATCAAGCCATTAAAGATATCGCTGACCGTGGTACCGCTTATGGTATTCCCGGCATTTCAGTCGATGGCAATGACGTAATTGCCGTGCACGAAGCCGCTGTTGAAGCCGTTAAACGGGCTCGCAACGGCCAGGGTCCAACCCTGATCGAGTGTAAAACCTACCGTCAACGGGGACATTTCGAAGGCGATGCCGGTAAATACAAACCCATCGAAGAGCAGGAAATGTGGATGAAAAAAGATCCGATGCCACGGATTGAAAAATACATGGTCGACAGCGACCTTTTCACGGCCGAAGAACTATCCGACCTTCAGGACTCTGTCGTCAAAGAAATTGCCGAAGCGATTGAATTCGCCAATGCCAGTGCTTATCCGGAATTATCCAGTGCGGTTAAAGATATTTATTTTGATATTGTTGAGGAGGTTCGTTCAAGATGAAAAAAATGACTTATGGCGAAGCCATTCGTGAGGGCATGCGGATTCGCATGCAAGAAGATGAAAATGTATGTATTTTCGGCGAAGACGTCGGGGCTTTTGGTGGCTGTTTCGGTGTCACGGCCGGACTTTTCGACGAATTTGGTGATAAGCGGGTTCGCGATACCCCCATTTCAGAAGGGGTTATCATCGGCTGTGCCGTCGGTTCAGCAGCCACCGGGCTGCGCCCCATTGCCGAGCTGATGTTTATTGACTTCTTAACCGTCGGGATGGATCAGCTGGTCAATCAGGCTGCTAAAATGCGCTATATGTTTGGGGGCAATATTTCCGTGCCGATGGTAGTCCGTTTACCCGGTGGTGGTGGCGTCAGTGCTGCCGCTCAGCATTCTCAGTCTTTAGAAGCCTGGTTAACACATGTTCCCGGATTAAAAGTCGTTTATCCATCGACCCCACAGGACGCTCTTGGTCTGATGCTTGGCGCCATCGATGATGAAGATCCGGTTATGTTCGTCGAACATAAGGCGATGTATGGAATGAAAGGGGACGTCGATGATGTGATTGTACCAATTAAACTGGGCGTCGGCGACATCAAACGATCCGGTACCGATGTAACCGTGGTAGCCACCGGCAAGATGGTTCATGATGCCTTAAAAGCCGCTGCCAAGTTGGAACAGGAAGGGATTTCTGTCGAAGTCATCGATCCCCGAACCCTTTATCCACTGGATAAACAGATGATTTTTAACTCCATTGAAAAAACGACCCGGGTGGTCATTGCCACTGAAGAAGTCAAACGAGGCAGCTTTGCCGGAGAACTGGCGGCGATGATTTCCGAAGCCTGCTTCTTTAATCTGGATGCCCCGATCAAACGGGTCAACGCTCTGGATACCCCAATTCCCTTTGCGCCCAACCTGGAAAACTTTGTCCTGCCCAACGACGTCGACATCTACAATGCCGTCAAGGAAGTGATGGCTTAATTTTTAAGGTTATCCATGAAATCAAAAAATTACGGAGGTTATTATGGCACAATTAATCGTCATGCCCAAGTTTGGGCTGACAATGACAGAAGGCACCATTGGCAGCTGGAATGTAGCTGTTGGCGACACCATTGCTGAAGGCGATATTCTCTGCGAAATCGAAACCGATAAATTGACCAATGAATTTGAATCCCCCAAAGCCGGGGTACTGCTAAAAATCATCGAGGGTGACGGTGCCACCGTTACCTGTCTGGAACCGATTGCCATCATTGGTGAAGCCAATGAAGATATTTCCGGCTTATCCGGCGGTACAACTCCCCAGGCGGCTGAGGAAGCAGCGCCCATCGAGGTTACTGTTCGCAGTGAAACGCCGGTCAAAACCGCTGGCGGGCGGATCAATGCGTCCCCGCTGGCTAAAAAACTGGCTAAAGAAAAGGGCATTGATCTTTCCTTAATCACCGGCACCGGTGCCAAGGGCAGCATCACCGTGGACGATGTCAACAATTATACCCCGGTAGCCGAAGCTGACCTGAAAATTTCTGTATCCCCGGTTGCTAAAAAAATGGCTGAGACGTCGGGACTTGATCTTAGCACCGTGACTGGCGATGGTCGGATTATGAAAAAAGATGTGGAAGCCCGGTTAACTGAATCGTCAACAATCGAAGCAGCCCCAGAAACCATCCTGCTTAAAGGTATGCGTAAAACCATTGCCAAACGGATGAGCGAAAGCTGGAGTATCTCGCCCCGGGTCACCTATACCCGGCCAGTCGATGCCACTGCCATGAAGGAATTCCGTGCTAAACTAAAGCCGGAATTTGATAAACGGGGGCTCAAGCTGACCTTTAATCATATTATCATGAAGGTCTGCGCCCAGGCCTTGCTGGAGTATCCGCATATTAATGGCAGCCTGGTTGATGATAACCTGGTCCTTCATCCTCACGCCCATATCGGTCTGGCCATCGGTCTGGATTCCGGACTATTGGTACCCAATGTGAAAAACTGCGACAGCAAGCCGCTTTCTCAAATCGCTGCTGAAACTGAAAAGCTGATTGCCGATGCCAAAGCCGGTTGCACCCAAATGGATGACCTGGTCGGCGGCACCTTTACCCTGACTAACCTGGGGGCTTATGGGATCACTTCCTTTTCACCGATTATCAATCAACCGGAGCTGGCAATTTTAGGGATTGATGCGATGGTTGATACACCGGTGGTTATTGGTGGTCAAATCACCATCCGGCCAATGATGAATCTGAGCCTCACCGCTGACCATCGCATCATCGACGGCATGCTGGCTGCTCAGTTCCTGCAGCGGATCGGGGAATATCTTGAAAACCCCTCGCTACTGCTGGTTTAAGACTGTGAAAGAAGGTAAATCTATGACACATCTAGCAATCATCGGCGGTGGCCCCGGAGGATATGTGGCGGCCATTCGGGCAGCCCAGCTGGGCGCCCAGGTTACCCTGATCGAAAAAGACAAGCTGGGGGGCACCTGTTTAAATGTGGGGTGTATCCCCACCAAGGCCCTGCTCCATTCTGCCGAGGTGCTGACCGAAGCCAAAAATTCTGCCCAAATTGGCCTAATCATCCCTGAAGCAGGTTTTGACTGGACGAAAATTCAAAAACACAAGGAACAGATCAGTACCAAGTTGTCGGGCGGCGTTAAGGGTCTGCTAAAAGCCAACGGCGTTAAGATCATCACTGGCACCGCCCAATTTTTAAGCGATGAAATCTTGCTGGTCACGGAACCATCGGGAAAAACGGACGAACTGCGGCCGGATAAAATTATCATTGCCAGCGGATCAATCCCTGCCCTGCCACCGATTCCCGGGATCAACCATCCCGATTGCATCGATTCCACCGGGGCACTGTCACTGGCTCAAGTTCCGGAAAGTCTGGTGATTATCGGCGGCGGCGTCATCGGTGTAGAAATGGCATCGGTTTATAATCAGTTTGGCTCCAAAGTAACGATTGTCGAAATGCAGCCGGGGATCCTGCCACTGATGGATGGCGAACTGGGAGAAATGCTACGAAAAAAACTGATGCGAGATGGGATTGAGATTTTAACCGGTACCCAGGTAGTGTCGATTGACGACAATGACAATAAGGTGACTGTTAACATCAACAAGGATGGCAACAACAGTGCCATCATCGGCGAAAAGGTATTGGTGGCAATTGGCCGAAAAGCCGAATTATCAACACTGGGACTGGATAACACAAGCATTAAAACCGATAAAAAAGGCATTCTTGTTAATCCGAAAATGCAGACCAACGCCCCAAATATTTACGCCATCGGCGATTGTCTGGGGAAAACAATGTTGGCCCATGTGGCCTCGCAGCAAGGGGAAGTTGCCGCCGAAAACGCCTTGGGCCATGAGGCTATCTATGACGAAAAAACCAACCCCTCCTGTGTTTACACCAACCCCGAATTCGCCAGTGTGGGTCTGACTCAAGAAGATATCCGGGGTCGGGAAAAAGACTATTCCATCGGCCGCTTTCCGCTGGCCGCCAATGGCAAGTCACTGATTATGGGGTCTACCGAGGGAATGATCAAAATCATCTCTGATAAAAAATATAAAGAAGTGGTAGGCGTTCATATTCTGGGCCCCCGGGCCACCGACCTGATTGTCGAAGGCGCCCTGGCGCTGCGGCTGGAATCCACGGTGGAAGAAATCATCTCTACCATCCATGCTCACCCCACGGTCGGGGAAGCAATTAAAGAAGCGGCCCTGGCGACGGAAAACCGGGCGATTCACTGGAAATAAACCGCATGCGTGTGAAATGAGAATTCAAAACGTGCGAACCAAAACGGCTACCTCCTGGCCCACGCCACCATCGATGAAGCAATCAAAGAGGTAGCCCTGAATACTGATTAAAGAACACTTGAAAAACTGAAAAATTCTAACTCACTGTACATAATCAGAGATCCGGAAGTTGATAAACATATCAATGCCCGGATCTCATTTTTTTAGCCATATTTTATTAGTCCTCCCATAATAGGCTTCTCAGGGACTCCGGGTGATTGCCGTTTATATCGGTAAAACCGTAGTAATCGGCTAATTCTGCCGTAATCAGGATTTTTCCGGTCTCACGCAGCCTTTGTTCATCCTGGGCAAGGGCCGCAATACTCCGCCCAACAAACTGGGGACTTTCCATTTTTGACAGCTCAACCGCTTCATTATATTTGGCCAATTCAACCATCCCTTCGGTGCTCACATTCCCGGGATAAAGGGAGACGACCGTCACGCCATAGGGTTTCAGTTCATGGGCCATATCTTCTGACATCCTGTCGATAGTGGCTTTACAGACGCCATAGGCAACATTATTGAAATACCGCTGACCGCCATAAAACGATATGTTCACGATCAAACCACTGTTCTGCTTGACCATCTGCGCTGCCGCATATTTGCCGGCGACATAATTTGAACGCACGCCCACCTGGTAATGATCATCCCATAAGGCAACCGGCTGTTCCCAAAACGGGGTGTTGAAAAAGTAATCGCTCATGGCATGAATGCCTCCGCCCCAGGCATTATTTACCAGAATATCCAATCGGCCCTGTTCCTTTGTGATACGTTCAAAGAGGGTCTTCACCGCTTCGTCATCGCAATGATCACAATAGTGAACAATCCCCTCTCCCCCCAGTTGATTGATGGCCGCTGCGGTGTCCGCCAAGGTCGACCGATTCAAAAATTCTGGTAAGGGATATTCCCGTTTTTCCCGGCCGGTCACATAAACGGTGGCACCTGCTTCACCCAATCCAAGGGCGATACCTCGCCCCACACCTCGGCTGGCACCGGTAACGACAGCAACTTTTCCGCTTAAATCAAACATCATGCTTTACTCCTTATCATCATTTAGTTGGTCACTACCATCCTAAATCTTTTCGGAGTATTTTTCATGACATTTCTTGCTATTTAAAGCCGCTTTTTGACTGGGATGAGGATTTCAACAGCATTGGTCTGAAAATAGTCCGCCCGGTAAATGTTGATCATGCCGATGCCAATGGGTTTAATTTCAATTTCTTTAATCATAATCAGCCGGTACAGATCTTCTTCAAAGGTTTCGCCAATATTAAACATATCACCACGATACGTAAAGCTCATATACCAGCCCTCAGGAATGATCCGCACTGTCAAGCGCTGATCAAAATTGTTACTTTCGGTCTGTTTTCCATAAAATACGGTATAGCCCTCATCTTCGCTGCCATGACAATTGACAATCGTGAAAAAACAATTGTGATCAAGCCCTTCATATTGGCCGGTTTCGGTCAAAAATTGACTGCCAAAGCGATTGAGATCAACCGCAAAGCTTTCATCCCCGCGGTTGACTTCAATACTTCGCCCCTGTAACGGGATGGCTTGGCGATAGACAAAACTTTCTTTTAGCACCAGTGTCCCTTTGTAATTAATAATATCCCGTTCCACCACAGCGATTTTTTCCACCCGAACGCCGGCATTTTTTTCTTTTTTATAAACAGAAGGTGAGATCCCAAACTGCTTTTTAAAGGCCCGACTATATACCTCCGGGTATTCAAAGCCAAAGTCATAGGCGACATCAATCACAGCTGCATCCCTGTGATCCAGCCGCTCCAATGACTGGGTCAGCTTACGTCCCAGGATGTATTGCTTTAAACTGATCCCAACCACGGTCTTAAAGATCCGATTGAAGTGAAAGGCCGAGACATAGAAATGTTCCGCCAGCTCTTCCAGTGTAAGGGCTCGGGTGATGTTTTTTTCAATATAATCAACGGTTTCATTGATAAGACTGACATACCTGTTCATATTTGCTTCTTAATCTCTCCCGCTTCTAATTTTTTCCCCGCCGTTTGTAATCCTCATCAATTTCAGCCTTCCAGTTGGCCGGAATCGGGTTGCAGGCCCGCATTTCACTGACCACCTCACTGACCACCCGATAGTTCAGTTGGGTTCCCTGACTATCGGCATGATAATTAGCGGCTCGATCAGCACCGATCCCAAACCGGGCGGCGGTTTCGATGGCATCAATATTGGCCCCCAGGAAAATAAATTCCCACTGATACTGGGTTTTCTCCAGTTCAATCAGACGCTTAATTTTTTCATAGGAATATTCCTGACTGGCGTTTTCCAGGCCATCGGTAGTGATCACAAAAATGACCTGATCGGAGCGATGCTCCGGCTGAGTATGACGCTGGGCATTGGCAATCTTGTGAATGGTTTTTCCGATCGCATCCAACAGAGCAGTGCAACCGCCGACATAATAGTCGTTTTCAGTAATCGGGGCAACCCCATGAATATCAATCCGGTCATGAAGCACTTCATAACCATCATCAAAAAGTATGGTCGTGACCCGGGCCTCGCCAGGCGCCTGTTGCTGTTTTTTAAGCATGGCATTATAACCGCCGATGGTGTCACTTTCCAATCCTGACATCGAGCCGCTTTTATCCAGAATAAAGACCAGTTCCGTTTTACTTGTTTGGTTTGTTTTCATGATATTATCCTCCGTTTCTTTGATAAGTAGAGAATAACACGGTTGATCTGGCTGGTGGTCGCTTTTAAAACGACAATCAGGCCCCCAGCAATGCCTGATCAAAGGCGAAGAGGGCTTCGTTGATTTCATAGATGTTATAATTTTCGGCACTGATAAAATATTCAATGATCAGATCAAAGATATGGCTGTGGGACAGGGCATAGCCCGCCCGCCCCAGCAGATCATGGGTCTCGTCAAGGCTTAGCTCCAGGGCAATGGCAAAGGCGATGGCAGTGGCCTTGCTGGGATTATAATCTTTCTTGCTACGGATCTTGGAAAACAGTTTCCGGTCGATATTGGCTTTTTTATAAGTCTCGACATCGGTCATGCCCTTTTCATCAATCAGCCGCAACAGCATCTCTGAAAAGGACTCATCCAATTGGCCCAGCACATCGGCCAGACTTCGTTTGACTGATACCGCCGGAGCTGGCATAAAGGGCCGGGTTTCGGCCAATTTTTCGACTTGAGCCCGCATTTGGCTGCGATTATAGCTGGGCAGCTCCGGCTCGAATTCCATATTGCGTTCATAAATCGGATGTTCATCCACATAATGATCATCAATAAATTTTTCGATATCGGTAAATAGCTTTTCACTGAAAGCAAAGGCTTTCTTATCAAAAACCACCAGATAAATAAACATCTCATGTTCCAGCAAAAATTCTGTGATGGCCGCTACCGCAATCTTCAAGGCCTGATCCTTGGGATAGCCATAGATGCCCGACGATATCAAGGGAAAAGCAATGCTCTTACAATGATGTTTCAGGGCCAACTCTAGCGAACGGGTATAGGCCCGGTGCAGCAGCCGGGCCTCGTCGGCACCACCGCCCTGCCAAACCGGCCCGACGGTATGGATGATCTTTTTTGCCGGCAACTGGTAACCGTCAGTGATCACGGCTTCGCCCACTGGGCAGCCACCAATCTGGTCACACTCGGCCTGGAGCGCCTCGGCCCCGGCAGCGGCAAAGATCGCCCCACAAACCCCGCCGCCCATTTTCAAGCCACTGTTGGCGGCATTGACGATGACGTCCACCGTCATTTTAGTAATATCGTTGCGGATGATTTCAAATGGCATGGGTCACAATCCTCTCTGTTCCAATCCGGCTTCCTCATACTGCCTGATTCTGAACGGGCATTTTTCTCATCATACCAGTTGCGTCACCTTTTTTCAATAGTGGATCATGCTTCTCTTGAGAACAGTTCCGGCGCAGCCAGCGATTTTCTGACGCTAGCTATTTCCGAGCTCCGGCATCAGTCTTAATCCACCCCTTCTTCAAACATCTGGCAGGGGCTGATCTTTCTAATCTTACCGGCAACAATCAACACCGTTGCCAGCCCCAGCAGACTGATGCCAATTGCCGTAAACAGCACCAGGCCGGGGTTCACATAAAAATCGCAATTGAGAATCCCATTGGCCGAAAGCATCAGGGCCAGCAACGGATTAGTGGCAAAATAGCCAGCAATGGCTCCGACCACCGCAGCCCCGATAATAACCGGCATCTGACTGATTAAGATCTGACCAATCAGCTGATTGGCGGTAAAACCAAGAGCCTTGGACACCCCCAGTCGGGTCCGCTCCCGCAAGATCCGCACCCGGATCACCAGAAACAGAACGAACACAATAATCACAGCAATTATCCCTAAACAACCAGTGACGATAATTTTTATCGACGCTTCAAAGGAATCCAACATCATCTCGGCGGACTCAAAATAGCTGTTGGTTTTTATTTTCTCGGATCCATATTGATTATTTATTTTGGTGATGAATTTTTCGGTATCCTGACCCTCAGCCAGATATACCATCAGGTTTTGTTCCCGATAGGACGGCAGCAGTTTTTTCATTCCGGCGGTGGTGATGGCTGTGGCTTTTCCCAACGCATTAAACTGTTGAATGACTCCTACCACCAGGAATTCGCAGTTAATACCGTTGTAATCGATCGATACCGTATCACCCATCTGAGCACCCAGCTTACCCAGTACAATACTGGTGATGGCAATTTCATTATCATACACCGGCATCCGCCCCTTTACACAGGTATCAACTTTCAGGCGGCTGTAATCTTCGGTGACTCGGGTCATGGCACTGCTTTCCTTATCTTTAAATTTAATCACGCCATCAAAGGAAACTAACCGGATGGTATCTTCGACCTCCGGCATTGCGGCAATTTCTGCAAAGATTGTTTTTTCATCGTCTACAGCATTCACTTCAACTTCAGCGGTTTCCAGTCCGATTAGTTTGATCATGGCGGTTTTATCGACCGAAAAATTATAGTACGACGCCAGCGCAAAGACGGTTACCAGACTCAGTAGCATGATGATCAGCCCAGTGATGAGATTCTGCCGTTTATTAAAAAGAAGTGCTTTAAAACCCATTGTGGTATTGAGGTTGAATCGGGTCGCTTCCAGAGGAATGCGATTTTTCCCAAAATGATGGGTTTCGATACCGCTGCGCAAGGCTGTTAAGGGGGTGATTTTTTTGATTTTTGCCGCACTGACATAGGAAATTCCCAATACCGCCAGCATAATCACACCGAAGCTGACCAGCACCGCCTGGGGATAAAGCCCGGTGGCCCAACGCAGCCCGATTGACGAAGACACCACATTGGTGATCACCGGCGAAATTAACAATGCGGCGCCTAGCCCCACCATAAAGCCAACAGCAGTCATCAACAGATATTCCACCAAAATCGAGTTGAGAATCTGCCGGGTTGTATAGCCCATGGCTTCCAAAGTGCCGATATTTTTAATGTTGTTTTCAATGTGAGTGGTGGTGGAAAACTTGATGACGATGGCGGCAATCGCCAGAATAATAATCGAGAAGGATACCAGCACCGCCATAATGATGTTGATAAAAATGGACACTCCCGTTTTTGTTGTTCCGTAACAAATAGAAACGTAACTGCCCGTCCCTTCTGGTAATCTGTTTTTTGTTTCTTTGACATATTCCGATTCAAAGGCTTCGGTGTTATTGATGTCAGTTGTCATTACTGCGAAGTAGCTGCATTTTGAGCCAAACTGAGGCTGCGCCAAAAACTCCTGCAACTGCTGATCACCTACATATAATTTATACATACTGACATTGGAAGGACTGGCAAACATCAGATCTTCATAGAAACCGGCGATCTCAAGCTCAGTACTGACTTCATCCACCGTCATTTTCAGGGTATCCCCGGTTTGATAACCGTTGGCTGCTTTTAAAACATAAGGCGCAATGACCCCATTTTTCGGCATATTCTCGACCGGATCGATAATCTTCACCTGGGATATCTTCCGCTCGGTATCGAGATTTAGAAAAACCGCCGGAATACTGTTGGCCTCTTCCCCCGTGTTGATATTTTGAAATGAGGACGATATCGACATCATCCCCTCTTCCCTTTCACTGTAGGAATAAGACGGAATGGACTGATAAATTTCCTGAATTTCCTGATCATGAACACCATCTGTAATAAAAATCTGGTGGGCACCATTGATTTTGGCATTTTTCTGATCGATAAAGCGATCTATATTGGCCAGCACCGATATTCCCACATAGAGAAAAATAGTAGCAATGGCAATCAAAATGATTAGGGTGGCTGTGGCCACCTTGGCCTTTTTGATATTATTGGTTGCAATCATCAGAACGCTCATCTTACCAGCCCATCCTTTCCAGAAATTCCCGGAGGATTAGATGGCGATCCGGATCATCCTTGCAATAGGTTCCCAGACTCAGCTCGTCGATGATGACCCCATCTTTTAAATACAGAATGCGGTTGGCCCGGCGGGCCGTTTTGATATCATGGGTCACCATGATAATGCTTTGACCGGCGGCATTCACCTCAGTCATCACATCCAGTACGTTGATGGCATTGGTCGAATTGAGCGCTCCGGTGGGTTCATCGGCAAAGACGATTTCCGGGGCATTGATCAGCGCCCGGACAATCGCCACCCGCTGGGCTTCGCCGCCGGAAAGCTGAGAGGGATATTTTTGATAGCTGACATCACTTAACCCCACCTGCTGGAGGAGTTCCTTAGCCCGGGCGGCGACGGCCTTTCTGTTGCGACTGACCAGCAAGCCCGAAATCATAATATTATCGAGCACCGTCATCGTATCATTGAGATAGATCTGCTGAAACACAAAGCCGCAATGCTTTCGGCGAAATACCGCCAGCTGATCATTGGAATAGTTGGAAATCACTTCGCCCCTAAAATCGATAGTTCCCAGGGTCGGCTTGTCCATCCCCGACAGGGCATAAAGCAGGGTCGATTTTCCCGAACCCGAGCTCCCCATGATGACAGTAAAGTCACCGGCTTTGATTTCAATGTTGAGGTTCTTTAAAACGTGCTGCATGATGCTGCCGTTTGAATAGGTTTTACTGAGCATTTCTGCTTTTAAAATGGTGTTTGACATATCTTCCTCCCGATTGATTGATTGGATCTTTATCCCAAAGATAAAAGACCATGGTCGGCTTTTGCTTTCCATGGCCTAATTATATTTCATATGTTCTTAATCGGTCTTTTGCCAACTCTTATTAAATCCTTATCTATTTCTTAACTGGGAAGATTCTTACACCACCCTGATGTCCAGTTCCACCGTGAAGCCCTCCTCATTATAGCAGCGGATGCTACCACCCATGGCGGCCATAAACTGCCTGGCCAGATAGAGGCCCAGCCCGGATCCCGGGGTATTTTGGATCATTTCCCCGGAACCCCGGAAGAACTTTTCACATACCAGTGGACATTCATCGGGATCGACCCCTGCCCCATAATCTTTGATCGTAACAGTTAGCTTTTTATTCGTTTTATCCAGATCAAACCAGATATCGATATCGGTATTGGCATACTTATAGGAGTTGCTGAGGACATTGTCAATCACCTGACCCAGCCGCAGCGGATCGCAAAAAATCAGGCACGGTATCAGTTCATTTTTAAACTGGATTTTTCCAAAATTATCCATTTCCTTAAACATCGAAACGATCACCGTACTGGGTTGCTCACTGACATTGACCTTTAGCATTTCCAGTTCTTCCAGGGTGGCGTGGAAGAGATTGCTGATCAGGGCATCAATGATATCTGCTTTGGCATCGATCACAGTAATTTTTTCGATACTCTCGCTGATCGTTGTTGCCGTTGATCCCGATAAATCCCCTGCTGGCAATTGAGTCAGCTTGATCTCGAGCAGTTCGCAGATCGCTTTAATGGTGGCCACCGGGGTTTTAATATCGTGTGACAGTTCCGCCACCAGCTCTTTCTTGCTGATATTGGCCTGATATTCGCCCTGCCGGGCCTTTCTCAGCTCTTCCCGCATCAGATCAAAACTTTCAGTGAAAGCGCCAAAGTAATTGCCCCGGTCCATCGGCAGCCGAAACTCCAGATCACCGTCGGCAATTTTTTTAGCAAACGCTTTCATCACCCCAAAGGGCTTAAGAATTGACGTATGTACCTTCCCCAAAAGCAAATAAACCATCAGCAGCACCAACCCGAAGGTAAGGGTAATCAGTACGATCAGATTTCTTTTTAAAGCCGTTTCTTCGTTGCCATCGGTCAAAAAGATGATCTTGCCCAGCATTTCTTGCTGGCCATCTGCTGCAGTTTTGGTCAAATCGATGATCGTCTGATGATTCTTAATAGCGTCAAATAAGACAGCCTGATAGGTTTCTTCCGTCACCAGGGCGATCTGGTAGGCCAGTTCCCCCTTTGTACCGGATTTTTTTGTATCGCCAGCGTGCCAGTCCTGCTCAATGGTTTTAGTGACCTGGTTAATCTCGGTAATATCCACTTGATTGATCTGGCTGGTATTGATGGTGGTGATTGCAGCCAGATAAGCGCCAACTATTATCACCGTAAACAGAATCACCATATTTCTTATTTTCATACATTTCCTCGACTGAATATTCTCTTTTATGTAAAAAGCGCAACCAGTGCTATTGGTTTTCCTGAGTCTCGAACATATATCCGATCCCCCAGATAGTTTTAATCAACTGCGGCTGGTTGGGATTTTCTTCAATTTTCTCGCGAATTTTGCGGATATGGACATTCAGGGTACCGTCACTGAAAAATGCATCCCCCCAAATTTTGGCAAACAACTCATCTTTGGCGATCACCCGGTTTTTATTTTCATAAAGGTATAAAAACAGCTTGAATTCCTTGGTTTTAAAACCGACATCTTCTTCATTGCGATAGACCTTCATGGCGTCCTTATCAATTCTCAGGTTGCCGCAACGATCCGGCCCGTCTGATTGCAAGCTGAACTCATCACTGCTCCAGTTTTTTTGCCCCACCCCATCATAGCGTTTGATGATGACCTTTACCTTGGCCAGCAAAACGCTCAGAGAATAAGGCTTTTTGATATAGTCATCCCCACCGATATTCAGGGCAATCAGAACGTCATCATCACTCTGTCGGGCGCTGATAAAAAGAATTGGCACGTCGGTATTTTTTCGAAGTGCTTTGCACAATTCAAAACCGCTGTCATTTCCCAGATTGATATCCAGCAAAATCAGTTTAACCTGATTATTTTCCATAAACATAACGCAATCATCAGAATTCGTTACAACAGCACAGCTCAGGCCAAACATTTCAAAATATTCACAGGTTGCTTTCGCCAGTTCCACTTCATCATCGACAATTAAACAATCCCAGTTCACACGTACTCCCATCCTCTCGACTGAGTCGAGAAAGTCATTCGCTTTGATTATCCGATCATTCTAAATAAATCATACCATTGTTCCGTTATAATTGCATCCCTATCAGCTTTCTTTAGAATTGAATTCTGCTAATGAAACACTGCTTTTTTCCAAAAAATTTTTTTCGAACGGCATTGCTCCACAACATTAAATGCATTTAATATTATTCTCTGGATCTTTCTAATCTGAATAAACCCGATATTTAACAATTTGATTTTTACGATTATTCAGGGAAATCTTATTCCCAGTACGTGTGATTTCATTCAAAAATACCCGAATTTTTATGTATTTTTCGACTTTACTTAAATTTTCTTAAGTTATATTGCTTAAAAAGCGACATAATATCAGGGTATTTGTTGAAACTTTCCGCATTTATTGGAGGCAGTGATTACTAAATTTTACACCATCATTCATAATTATGATTACCTATCGAGAATTTTTTTATCTCCAACAATAATTTGTTTGTTAATTGTCAGACAAAAGAAACTTAACAAAATATCAAAATTTAAACATTGTTAATTATTTATTTAACGATGTTATCGTTCGCCTTTTTAACTTTTGAATTATAAACTCGATGTCCGTAACTGTCAAATTTTTTATCAGAAATAACATCGCCGTCACCCCAAAACCATTGAAATTTTACCCCATCAGGATTTTTTTGTACTTTGGCTTAAAATTAACAATCTCACAGCAACAAAATGACAATAACATTTCATTCAAAGTAATACAATATAAAACGTAACTATAAATAACTATATCGAATGTAGCATGAATTTGCAATTAAAATTAAAGCACTTTTTTTGTCAAATGTTTAACAAGGAATTATTTGGATTACTTAAATTCATCGATAACGATATTTTTCGCCAAAATATTGTTTGTTATGTAACAAACAGCTTTTTATTTCCTGATCATTATCTGACAAATGGCTTTAAAATACTATTTCAACCTTTAATAATTATGGGTGTCGCTCTCTTTTCTCAGGTGAAATCTATTCCGACTATTTAATTTAATTTTCGACCATCTTGTTTTGTGTCCGTTCGTCATCCTCCACTTTGAAGAATTTGGGATTCAAAAATGGGAAGTTTAAAAAATTTTATTAGTCCGTGTAAAAAAATTAAATTATCATTTGCAGTTCTTCGAAATCTGGAAAAATTTTCCTCTAAATTCTGGAATTCTAAAATTAGGAAAAAAAACGAGTAAAATAACTCATTGCACTTTATTTCATTAATATCGATTTTAAAGCTTTTCTGTTTTCGTGTCTATAGCTCTTGTAAGCGCCTCGCCGATTTGAGATTCTAGCTGATCACGAAAATCACCAATCTCCAAAAATGATCGTACTCAATCTTATTTTGGCATATTTTTATTTAAAAACCCATATTTACGACCATTTTTTGAGCAATTCTAAAATCTTTCTGACGCAAAAAAGTCCTCGTATTATTTTCTTATTTTCGTACATATTATATTTTTACGATATTTTCCGTGTTATTCTTTGCTTGACAAAGAATATGTACCCATGTATAATGTGACCAAATATTGAATTTACTCCAAATCAATGGAGTCTAAGGGTTTGCGTTGTTTTGCGATCTATGAACCATTGATCCGTAGGGTATTACTGGAAACGGTAATGCCTCCCATTGTGGAAAGGAGAAACTATAAAATAAAAGGGCAAAATATTTGTATTCTGTAACTCCTAATATTTGTATTTTGCTGTTTTATTTGGATTGCCCGGCATGCAATCCTTTACATTAGTTTTAAACTCTAATCTCCACAGATTAGAGTTTATTTTTTTGAATTTTTATAATTCATTAAACAAAAAACTTTAAGGAGGCGGTTTTATGAACGCAAATGCACGTGGTTGCATGGAAAAAGATGAACGAACTCATTTAGTTACCGACATCGTTGCCAAGCACAAGAATTCAAAGGGAGCACTAATCCCGATCTTACATGAGGTCCAGGAACTATATGGCTATTTACCAGTAGAAGCCCAGGAAACCATTGCCAAAGAAATGAATGTCCCTATTTCAGAGGTGTTTGGGGTAATTTCATTTTATTCATTCTTTTCTTTGAATCCAAAGGGCAAGCACAAGATTTCCATCTGTATGGGAACAGCCTGTTACGTCAAAGGTTCTGGTCCGATTTTGGACAAGTTAAAAGAAACTCTGGCAATTGGGGTCGGTGAAACAACCGAGGATGGTGAATTTACCCTTGAAGACTGTCGCTGTTTGGGAGCCTGTGGCTTAGCACCAGTTTTGACCATTAATGGAAAAGTTTTTGGTCGTCTGACTAAAGACGATATCCCCGAAATTATTGAAGGCTGTAAAACTGAAGGAGGAAGTGTCCTATGAAAACCATTGCCGAACTAGAGGCCATCAGAGAAAAAACGTTAAAAGAAGTGGGCATGCGTACTGACAACGATTCGATCCGAGTGGTTGTGGGTATGGCGACCTGTGGGATTGCCGCTGGCGCGCGTCCAGTCATGCAAGCTTTTCTAACCGAAACCCAAAAGCGAGATATTCATAATGTGACCGTCACTGCTACCGGTTGTATCGGTGTTTGCAGTTTAGAACCGATCGTTGATATCATCGATAAAGAAGGTCATAAGGTTACCTACGTAAATATGACACCAGAAAAGGTTGCCAAAGTTGTTTTGGAGCATCTGGCCAATGGCAAGGTTTGCTCGGAATACACCCTAAAAGAAAATCAATAATATAAATTTTACGAGGAGGAAAACTACATGCAATTGTTTCGTTCCCATGTTTTAGTTTGTGGTGGTACAGGTTGTACCTCTTCAAATTCTGAAGCAATAATGACTGAATTAAATGAAAAGCTGGTTAAAAATCAACTTGATGCTGAAGTGAAGGTTGTTCAAACCGGCTGCTTTGGGCTGTGTGAAGAAGGCCCAATTATGGTTATTTACCCGGAAGGTACGATGTACTGCCGGGTGGATGTGAAAGATGTCCCTGAAATCGTCGAAGAACATCTTTTAAAAGGCCGTCTGGTGACCCGCTTGCTGGAAGCCAGCAGCCAGGTTCAGGAAGACGAACAAGATATTGAAAAATCCAGTTTCTTCAAAAAACAATTACGGGTTGCCCTGAGAAATTGCGGCCGGATTAATCCTGAAGAAATTGATGAATACATTGCCTTTGATGGTTATAAGGCGCTGACCAAAGCCCTGACTGAAATGTCTCCTGGCGAGGTTATCCAGACCATCAAAGATTCTGGTCTGCGAGGCCGCGGCGGCGGCGGATTCCCCACCGGTACTAAATGGGATTTTGCAGCCCAGCAGATTAACGATGAAAAATACGTCTGCTGTAACGCCGATGAAGGCGATCCCGGGGCTTTTATGGATAGAAGTGTTTTAGAGGGCGATCCCCACTCAGTTATTGAAGCGATGACCATCGCTGGCTACGCCATCGGTGCCACTCATGGTTTTGTCTATGTCCGGGCCGAATATCCGATTGCGGTTCATCGTCTGCAAATTGCCATTGATCAGGCCCGTGAATATGGCTTATTAGGCGATAATATTTTAGATACCGGTTTTAAATTTGATCTGGAAATCCGCTTGGGTGCTGGCGCATTCGTCTGTGGCGAAGAAACCGCCCTGATGACTTCCATTGAAGGCAAACGTGGCGAGCCACGGGTTCGACCGCCATTCCCAGCGGTTAAAGGACTGTGGCAAAAGCCGACCATCCTGAACAATGTTGAAACATTTGCCAATATTCCGGTTATCTTATTAAAAGGTGCCGACTGGTTTGCCAGCATGGGTACTGAAAGAAGCAAGGGTACCAAGGTATTTGCCGTTGGTGGCAAAATCAATAACACTGGTTTAGTGGAAATCCCCATGGGCACCACCCTGCGGGAAGTTGTTTATGAAATCGGCGGTGGTATCCCTGGCGGCAAGCAATTTAAAGCGGCGCAAACCGGTGGACCTTCTGGTGGATGTATTCCGGCCAGCCATATTGATACCCCCATCGATTATGAATCGTTAATCGAATTGGGTGCGATGATGGGCTCCGGTGGGCTGATTGTTATGGATGAAGACACCTGTATGGTTGATATCGCCAAATTCTTCCTGGAATTTACTGTTGATGAATCCTGCGGAAAATGTACCCCCTGCCGCTTAGGAACCCGACGCATGAAAGATATTCTGGAAAAGATTACCAAGGGTAAAGGTGTCATGAGTGATATTGACGAACTGGAAACTCTGGCCCGGGATATCAAAGCATCTTCTTTGTGCGCCCTGGGGCAAACTGCTCCTAACCCGGTTTTAAGTACCCTGCATTATTTCCGGGATGAGTATGAAGCCCATATCCGCGATAAAAAATGTCCGGCTGGCTCCTGTAAAGCGTTATTGGCTTATGAAATTATCGAAGAAAACTGTAAGAGCTGTGGACTTTGTGCGAAAAACTGTCCAGTTAATGCCATTAGCGGTAACAAAAAAGAAAAAATCCCCTTTGTCATTGACCCGACTGTGTGTGTCAAGTGTGGTGTCTGTTTCGAAAAATGCCCGTTTGAAGCGATCAAAAAATAATAACAATTGAATTAAGGAGGTTAGTAATGATTACAGTAACAATTAATAATAAACTATGTCAAGCCGAAGCAGATCAAACCATTCTGCAAGTGGCAACTGATAACGGCATTCATATTCCCACCCTCTGTCACATGGATGGCATCCATGATTCTTTTTCCTGTCGAATTTGCGTGGTTGAGGTAGTCGGTGCCCGTACACTGATTCCCGCCTGTGCCGGAAAAGTCGCTGACGGGATGGTCGTCAACACGGCTACCGAAAGTGTCCTCAGTGCCCGTCGCAACATCGTCAATCTGCTCTTATCCAACGGTGAACACAATTGTTTATCCTGCGAAAAAAGCGGCGAGTGCAGCCTGCAGAGCATTGCCTATGAGTTGGGCATCGAAGCGCCACCATTTATCATGGAAAGCATCGAAAAACCAACCGTGGACGATTCTTCCGTGATGATTGTTCGCGATAACCGCAAATGTATCCTCTGCCGCCGCTGTGTGACTGCCTGTAATGATATTGTCTGCAACGACGTTTTATCGCTTGGTTTCAGAGGCAGCGACACTACCGTGATCTGCGATAACAACATCGACATGGGTTCCTCATCCTGTGTGCAATGTGGCCAATGTGTTCAAGCCTGTCCGGTCGGTGCTTTAACTGATAAAAAATCGATTGGCAAAGCCCGCTCCTGGGAAGTTAAAAAAGTCCGTACCACCTGCCCCTACTGCGGTGTTGGCTGTCAGCTGAACCTGCACGTAAAAGGTGACAAAATCGTTAAAGTAACCGGCGTCGAAGATGCTTATCCCAATAAAGGCCGTCTTTGTGTTAAAGGTCGCTATGGTTATGACTTTATCTACTCTCCCGAACGTTTAACAACACCACTGATTAAAGAAAACGGTAAATTCCGGGAAGCGTCCTGGGACGAAGCACTGGATCTGGTTGCCAATAAATTCAAAGAAATTATTGCTGCTGATGGTCCCGACGCCGTGGGTGGCATCAGTTGTGCCCGCAGCATCAACGAAGATTCCTACCAGATGCAAAAACTGTTCCGGGCTGCCTTTAAATCCCCTAATATCGATCATTGCGCCCGAGTCTGTCATGCCCCCACCGTTGCCGGTTTGATCAAATCTTTCGGGACTGGTGGAATGACCAACTCGATTGAAGAATTCGCCGACACCAACTGCCTCTTTGTCATCGGCAGCAACATGACAGAAGCTCATCCGGTCGCCTCAACCTTTGTTAAAAATGGTCAACGCAATGGCGCTAAACTGATTGTTGTTGATCCCCGAAAAGCCAAACTGGCTGACTATGCTGATGAATTTGCCCAGATTAAAGTAGGTTCCGATGTGGCCTTCCTCAACGGTTTGATGAATGTATTAATCACCGAAGATTTATATGACAAAGACTTTGTCCGCGATCACTGTGATAATTTTGATGCATTAAAAGAAAAAGTGCTGGAATACCCTCCAAAACGGGCCTCTGAAATCAGCGGTGTGTCCGAAGAGCAGATTATCAGTATTGCCCATATGCTGGCTGACAATAAACCGGGTATGGCCATCTACACCCTGGGTATCACCGAACATACCTGCGGAACCAATAATGTTATGTCCGTTGCCAATCTGCAGATGCTGCTGGGCAATGTGGGGAAACCAAATACCGGTGTCAACCCCCTACGAGGCCAGAACAATGTTCAGGGTGCCTGCGATATGGGCGCTCTGCCAAACACCTACCATGGCTACCAGAGCGTTACCGATCCTGCTGCTAAAGCAAAATTCGAACAGGCCTGGAATGTCGAAGGCCTGCCGGACAAACTGGGTCTGATGATTCCCGATATGTTTGAAAAACTGGAAACCAAAGAAATGAAAGCGATCTACATCTTTGGTGAAAATGTTGTCGGAACCGAACCGGATATTTCCCACGTTATCAAATGCCTGGAAGCCGCTGAATTTGTGGTCTGTAATGATATCTTCCAGACCGAAACCACCCAATATGCCGATGTTGTTTTACCAGCGGCTGCCTGGAGTGAGGATGAAGGTACTTTCACCAACTGTGAACGCCGCATCAGTCGGGTTCGCAAAGTCAAAGAAGCACCCGGTATTGCCAAACCAAACTGGTGGATCTTCCGGGAAATCGCCAAACGTTTTGGCCAGACCTGGGAAGCCGACAGCGGACAGGAATTATGGGATAATGAAATTGCCCCACTTGCGCCCGTCTTTGCCGGAGCGACCTTCGACAAACTTGATCAGGGTGGAATTCAATGGCCTTGTAAAACGCCAGAAGATCCCGGCACCCAGATCCTTCATTTAGACGGTAATTTCACCCATGGCAAAGGTCATTTAATGGCCCTTGACTGGACCCCACCGGCGGAAGTGCCAGATGCTGACTATCCTTTCACCTTAAGTACCGGTCGACGTCTGTACCACTACCACACCCGGACTCAAACCGGTCGCTGTGAAGGTCTTAATGAATTGTTGCCTGAAGAATATGCTGATATTTCCGAAGTGGATGCAGCGAGGCTGGGAATCGAACATGGCGAAATGATTGTTGTCAAATCCCGTCGTGGAACGGTAAAAGTTAAAGCCCAGGTGTCAGAACGGATTCCGGAAGGACTTGTCTGGATGGCCATGCATTACTTTGAAAATAATGCCAACTGGTTAACCACCCGGTCTGGTGATACCATCACAAAAACCCCTGAATACAAAGCCTGCGCTGTTGCGATAGAAAAAATTCAATAAACAATAGCTTATTAACGGGAGTGTTACACCCAATACCATCAGGTTTTCGGTGAGCTCCCGTACCGACCAATTGTTAATCTGTTGTTCGCTACGGACTCGGACAGGCGTTGCCGTGTCCGCTCCGATGCGTACAACATGATGTAACAATTGTCGGTACTACATTATCTTAGAGTTCTGACTTTAACACCCCCTTTTTTAACATCTGCACTAACTATTACTATTTCTAAAAAGCATTGTTATTTAGCCAATGCTTTTTAGAAATAAATATAAATTTATTTGATAGATTGAGATATTACATATTTTAGAGGTGAAAAATGAAATTTGGCGAATTAACTTATGATGACTATACCCAAAAAATTAAGGCTTTTCATGGCACGGTGGCACCGGGTATCCTGCTGGGGGGCTTTATGGTCAATCTGGCCATGGAAAATCTTCCTAAAGAAGGTTTCTATGATGTCATCTGCGAAACAAAAACCTGTTTACCGGATGCCATTCAGCTGCTGACCCCCTGCTCAATTGGCAATGGCTGGCTAAAAGTCCTGGATCACGGCCGCTATGCGGCGATCTTTTATGACAAGTACACCGGTGTCGGCATCCGCATTACCATTGATAAAAGCGAACTTGAAAAATGGGGCGAGATCCATACCTGGTTTTTAAAACTCAAACCCAAACACGATCAGGATTCTGACTTACTGTTTGCCCAAATGCGTCAAGCCGGTACTTCAGTTTTTAGCATGACACCGGCAAAAGTCCATCAAAACTACCTGAAAAAAGAAAAAATGGGCAAAACCACCACCTGCCCCATTTGCAATGAAACCTATCCGGCGAAACACGGCAGCATCTGTCGGGGCTGCGCCAGCGATTTACCCTACGATTTAATTCAAGCTGATCAAACGGCGGATGATCCGGCTAATAATCCAACAGAAGTATTATTAACCAAAACTCCGGTTGCCGAATCAGTGGGGATGCATTTACTTCACGATGTGACCCGCATTATTTATAAAAAAGAAAAAGGGGTGGCATTTAAAAAAGGCCATGAAATCACCACCGAAAATGTCCAGATGCTCCGGGAACTGGGAAAAAATAATCTATTTGTGGCCGAGCATAATCCTTTTGTCAAAGGTTATGTCCACGAAGATGAGGCCGCTCTGGCTTTTGCAGACCAGATGTGCGGGTTAAATATGAATTATAACCCGATCCCCAAAGAAGGCCGGATCAATCTGGTCGCCGAAAGCGATGGGATCTTTGTCGCCGACGAAGCCCAGCTCCAGCTGTTTAATGAATCCCCTGGGGTTATTTGTGCGACCCTACCCAATTATACAGTGGTTAAAAAGGGCGAGGTGGTAGCCGCTACCCGGGCCATTCCCTTATATATTTCACATACAGACTATTTAAAAGCCCTAAACTGCCTGAAAAAGGAAACTGTCTTTGCTGTCCATCCCCTGAAGAAAGCCAAAGTTGGTATTTTAATCACTGGCACCGAAGTTTTTGAAAACCTGGTTGAAGACAAGTATACCGAGATCATGCAGGCCAAGGTGGAAGCCTATGGCTGTGAGGTGGTGGCCCGAGAAATGGCACCGGATAACGTTGCCACCATCAGTGACAAAATTCATCAGATGATTCAATCCGGGGCTGATTTAATTATTACCACTGCCGGACTATCTGTTGATCCTGATGATATGACGCTGGAAGCAATTATTAACGCTGGGGCCAAAGACCTGCTTTATGGGGTACCGGTGTTGCCGGGTTCAATGCTGGTTACCGCCAAAATCGATGATGTCCAAATCGTCGGCGTCCCAGGATGCGGCATTTATAATGACCGATTCAGTTTTGATTTGCTGTTCCCCCGGCTGTTGGCCGATCTGGACATCACCACCAGTGATTTGGCCAAATTGGGCAATGGCGGGTTGTTTTATAAATAATGACGTGCTGTTTAAGAGCAGTTGCAGTAGGGAGAAACATGGAAGATCTTATCTATGAAAACTATGAAATATTAGAAATCAGTAAAGTCGATCAAGTTTGCAAATTAACAGAAACCACCAAAAAGGTGATTACCGAAATTTCATTAAAAGTTATGGTCAACGGTGAAGAACTGGTCTCGCTCTTATGTTTGAATCAGTGTCCGGAAGAACTGGCTTTGGGATTTTTGTATAGTGAAGGGGTGATCAACGCCTATTCTGATGTTGAATCGATCAGCTATAACGACATGCTGTTTGCGGTGATTATCACCCTAAAAAAGGATATTCTGATTAATCGACAGGAAAGCTTGCGCAGCATTACCTCTGGCTGCGGCAAGTGTTATACCTATATTAATCCCCTGAAACAAAGCCAGTATTGTTCGATTGAAACCGAAAAAACCTTTTCGTTGAATACCATTTTGCAGGTGATGAAAGACTTTTTAACATCGTCTAAAATATTTATGGAGGTCGGCGGGGTTCACAGTGTGTTATTTTATCACCCCGACTATCAGATTTTAAACGAAGATATTGGCCGTCATAATTGTTTTGATAAGATCACCGGGATTCTATTAAAAGCTGGCCGCCTTGACTTGGCGTCAGAAAGTATTCTATTTGTCAGCGGACGGATTTCGTCAGAGATTATGACCAAGGCGGTCCGCCTGGGAACCCCGATTCTGGTTTCCCGGTCGACCCCAACCACCGCTGCCATCCGGCTGGCCAAACAATATAATATGACCTTATTAGGCTATGTCAGAGGCAACAAAGGCTATGTCTATGCCAGTCCAGAGCGACTGGCACTGTGATTAACATAATCAATTTTCTAAAATGATATAATTCGTGGCTGCAAAAATAAGCCATTCTTTAATAAGCTATCTCTGGCTATCGCCAAAAGATAGCCCTTCGCCTGGAAGGGGTCGCCGTTTTTGATCTCGCCAACATATCAACCTGCAGGATCATTTAACAGATAAACCTCCCAATTAAAAACAAACCGGGGGTGTTACGCAAACCCAAATGGATGTTTGAAGTCATTTTTGATGACTCAACAATTCCCGGAAGCCCATGGAAAACGCCGATAGCAATCTTTTTGCCAATGCTAAACTGTATATTTATCTAACAAACCCGAAGTTTATAACGGATGCAGTTCTGACCGACCGCACCCGATTAGCAGCAAAAAGTGGTGTCAAAATGGCAAATTACCCCGGTGCCAGGATAAAAATAGTTTATGGAACGATCCGTTCCTGTTACGGTGACCTTTTGGCGAAGGGCCTAAATTTCATTTTTCCTTCATTCCCACTGATTTAATCATTTTCACCAAACTAAATAAAAAAGCATGCCCTTTGATGAGAAGGACATGCTTTTTCCTGATTTGCGGTTCTTTATCAAGCAGGCTGTACCACTATTGCGGTTTTTGACCGCCCTGGGGTTGACCCTGGCCCGGTCCGCCCATGCCTGTCTGTCCGTTGCTGGTGACCATCCCGGTCAGGGGGATTTCGACGGTCTGACTGCCGCAGATCAGGGTATAGGTTGATCCCTGGGCCAGATCAGGAGTGCTGATCACGACCGATTGATAGGTTTTATCCGGCGTATAGGAAACCACCGTTTTGCCACTGGCATCGGTCAGTTTTATTTCTGTCCCGGCTGCACAACTCGAGGTCAGATTGTAAAGCAGGGATGCTTGGGTCGAGGTTTCGGAAAACGACTGAGCCATTCCAGTGCTACCGGCAATCACAACCGTTCCGCCACTGACATCAGCAGTGCCGTTATAATCAAGGGCTCCATTGCCATTATTGGTCGGGCCGCTGACTTCTACTGTACCACCTGAGATATAGACATTGCCGTTGCTGTCCAAGCCATCCCCGGAGGCATTGACAAAAATGGTACCACCGGCAATTGACAGATAGGCATTGCTGTCTGCCTCCATACCGGCGCCTCGGTCACCGGATTCAGTCTCGGCTGCCCCGGGACTGGCGGCATTAAAACCATCATCTTTGGAAATCAGATCGATGGTACCACCTTCCACCACAATGGCAGTGCCTTCGAGCCCTTCGTTACTATTTGTGATGTTGATGGTTCCGCCAGCGATATAAACATAACCTTTGGTTGCATCTTCATCATTTTGGGAGGTGATCGCTTTCCCGTTTGGTGCAGTGATGGTGATCGTGCCATCTTTGATTTTTACCGCATCTTTGGCACTCAGACCATTTTTGGCCGCACTGATCGTGTAAGTACCGCCAGTAATCACCAGATCATCCTTTGAAACAATGGCATCTTTATAATTTGCGGTTATATTCAGGGTCCCTTCGCCATTGAGAGTCAGATCAGCCTTGCTGAAAATCACCCCATCGACCGTATTATCATCGGTCTGGGCGTAGGCGCCACCATCGGTTAAAGTATTGACGGTGTTGGCTGCCAAGGTAATAAACACCTTATTGGCGCTTTTCACATAGATTGGGGCATTGTCGGCACAATTGATGGTCGCACCATTTAGCACAATCTGAATCTTATCGGTATCGGCGGCAGCCACAACAATCTGTCCATCAGACAGATTACCGGTGACCACGTAGGTCCCTTCTTTGGTAATCGTCAGAACCCCATTACTGGCCGTGGCACCGTCTCCGGTTACCTGAATAGTGCTGCCATCCAGAGTGACCTGAACCGCAGTGGCGTCATCATAGCTTGTTTCCAGGTCACGATCGGTAAATTCCGGATCGACAACAACCGTTGATGTTGGTGACACCACGGCGCTTAAAACAGCAGTCGTTTCAGTAACTGCCTCGGCGGTGCTTTCAGCCGTTGTCGTCTGTGAATTTGAACTACAACCGCCCAAAAATACCATTATCACTAATAAAAATGGTATCATCCTCTTTAATCTTTTCATTGAATTCTTTCCTCTCTTTTTCTGTTAGACTTTATGAGGCGTTTTTATATCGGCAATATTCTCACATAATCAGGGATAGACTTTGTAGTAAATGAGAATCTCTTGATCATTTTAAGGTGCCCGCCTCGCTTTTTTTATTATAGGCGGATTATGTGACGGCTATATGGATAACGGCTGTTTTTTTATTGAAAGACCGCCTTTTATTTTCTATCATCAGCACTATTCTAAGTCTACAATTCTGGCCATTTCTTTTTTGCAAAGTTTGCTTGACATTTTTTGCAAAGCAAACTATACTAAAAATGCAAAGTATGCTATGCAGATTATTAGAAGGTGTCATATGAAAACACGAATCAAAGAATTACGAAAAGAACGAAAACTCTCCCAAGAAGAACTGGCCCTGGCGGTGGGCACAACCCGACAGACCATTACCTCCATTGAAGTGGGCAAATATACGGCTTCGCTGGTATTGGCCTATAAAATTGCCCGTTTTTTCGGGCTGACCATTGAAGAAGTTTTTGACTTTTCAGAAGAAAATGAATTTTAGGAGGCAGGATCATGGAAAAATTTAAAAGAACGGTTAAACGAAGAATTACCATTTCTTCAGGAATGGCCTTGTTGGCCCTGGTCTTGGGGGCTTATAGCATTTACTCAATCATTACCGCAGATATCTCAACAGCTACCCATTCTGACGGTTTTGTGGCAGGATTCCAGTTTGGTCTGATTGTCAGCATTCTGGTACTCTCGGTGATTGACATCATCAAGCTGAGCCTGACGATTAAGGACGAGACCAAACTGAAGCTATTATACAATAAAGAACATGACGAACGCATGAAAGCCATCCGCAGCAAAGCGGGGATGCCGCTGATTGCTGTCACCTCAGTGTTGCTGATTATTGCCGCTATTATTGCCGGGTACATTAATATCACCGTTTTTTATACCCTGATCATTGCTGTAGCTACCCAACTGTCAGTCAGTGCCGTGGTCAAGCTTTATTGTATGAAAACCATGTGAAGGGGGGACGATGATGAAAAATAATCGTTTGTTTCCAGTGATTATCACGATCCTGATGGTCTGTCTGGGCGTCATGGTCGTTAACTGGCTGATTGTACCCCTGCCAGATTGGAGCGTTCGCAGCTTTGGCCTGCTGATGCTGGCCGACTTGCCGGTTCTGGTTTATTCCCGGATAAAACTTAGCAAAACCATCAATAAAAAGAAAGGGAGTTTTTAATATGAAAGCAACCATGCGAAAAGAACTAAAAATCGGACTTATACTATTTGCCCTATTTAATCTCGTCAATTTGTTCACCAATAACCTGTTCCCAGAAGTACCGGCCCTGCACTTTATCCTCGGTGGGCTGGCCGGGCTGGCGTTTTGCGAGACGATTATCGGTATCTTACCGGAAACCACTTACACAAAACTGAAAAAATTAAAAAAGAACTTATAAATAAAACCCTCAACAACCGAGAATTGTTGAGGGTTTTGTTGTGAAATTATTAATTTTATCGGCTACTTCTGCAACCGTCTTTTTTAAACTTAGTTTGCAGTCGTCTCAAACTGAAGTGCGGCCAATTGATAATGGGCGGTTTTATAGGTACTGTAGCCACCAGCCAGATTGTAAATATTGGTAAAACCATGGCCCTTAAGAATCCGGATCGCCAGATACGCCCGTTGTCCCACCTGACAGCTTACATAAATCGGGGCATCTTTGTCGATTGGTATTTCACCAATCCGATCCCGAAGACTATCCAGCTCAATATTCACGGCACCCTTAATCCCACCTGCCCGGACTTCCATCGGTGAGCGGACGTCCAGTAGAAATCCGCCAGCTGCGATAATCTGGTCAATTTCATGCCACTGAACGGTTTGATAAACGCCATCGATAATATTCTCGGCGATATAGCCCAGAATATTCACCGGATCTTTCGCCGATGAGAACGGCGGCGCGTAAGAAAGTTCAAAGTCCTGCAGATCCAGTACCGTGGCACCCAATTTCATCGCCGTGGCAATCACATCGATCCGCTTTTCAGTGCCCTCCTGGCCAACCGCCTGGGCGCCAAGAATTTTCAGGGTTTGCGGGTCATACAGCAGTTTTAAGGCAATATTGGTGGCATTGGGATAGTACCCGGCATGGTTGCTGCGGTGAGCCACTACCACCTGATAGGGGATTTTTTTGAGATCCAGCAGGGCAGCATTATTGCCGGTGGCGGCAATGGTCTGATTAAACACCTTGGCTACGGCAGTTCCCTGAATCCCGACATTACCGATTTTTTTACCGTTAATATAATCGGCTACCAACCGTCCCTGACGATTAGCCGGCCAGGCCAAGGGAATGGCAGTCGGCGTTTTGGTGACAAAATCGACCACTTCCACGGCATCGCCGATGGCAAAAATATCGGGATTGACGGCATCATTTTCGCCGATAAAGACCTCATAATTGGGGGTCGTGACGATATGTCCCCGGGGCCCCACTTTCAGGTTAGCCTGTTTGGCCAGGGCATTTTCCGGCACCACCCCAATCGCCAGAATAACCAGATCGGCTTTAAGCACCTGGCCGCTTTCGAGCACCACTTCATGGCCCTCGTTCTGGAAATGATCAACCCCATCTTCGAGAATCAGATTAACGCCATTGGCATTGATTTCCTGATGAACCAGCTGGGCCATTTCAAAATCCAGCGGTTTTAAGACCTGGTTCATTTTTTCCACTAAAGTCACATTGATTCCCAATTCCTGGAGGTTTTCAGCCATTTCAACACCGATAAAACCGCCGCCAATGACCACGGCCCGGCTAACCTTGCCACTGTCCACCACGGCCTTGATTTTATCGGTATCGGGAATGTTTCGCAGCGTCAGGATATTTTTGGCTTCCGCCAATCCCGGAATCGGCGGTGCGATGGGTTTGGCCCCCGGTGAAAGGATCAGTTTATCATAGCTCTCGGTATAAATTTCACCGGTTTGATGGTTTTTTACCGTCACGGTTTTTTGATCCGGATCGATGGCGGTTACCTCACTGAAATTGCGGATATCCAGGTTAAACCGTTTGGACATCCCTCCAACCGTTTGAACCAGCAGTTTCTGACGATCGGTAATCACATCGCCGATGTAATAGGGCAATCCACAATTGGCAAATGAGATATATTCGTCCCGTTCAAACAGGATGATCTGATCTTCCTCACTTAAACGTCGAAGTCTGGCGGCTGCGGTGGCACCGCCAGCGACACCACCGACAATTAGTATTTTTTTCATTGGGTTATCTCCTTCTTGCTATTTATTATTTGGTTTCAAAGCTGGTTTTACATTTAGGGCAGCGGATGGTGATTTTGCCCTTATTACTGGGGGCCCGCATTCTGGTCTGACAATTCGGACAGGTCACCACCCGATGATCGACCAGTTCCAGTACCTTGGCCTGATCCAGACCGATCACGGCATCATCGCCGATGATAAAGGTCGGTACGCCACGAATGCCCCTGCGGGCCATTTCCTCTTGGGCCGCGACATCAACATTAACGTCCTTCTCAACAAATTGAATGTGATTCTGCCTGAGAAAAGCCTTTGCGGTCTTGCAATGCGGGCAGGTCTGGGTGGTAAATAAGGTTACATCTTTCATTACTCTCACCTGATTTCTTTTTTTATTTATGACTTTGTTTGTTTATAAATTAACGTAATTCATCCTACCAGATTTGTACCCGATTCTCTGTGATTTCATCACATAGGAGTTAAAATTGACAAAAAAATAAAACAACCGAAAACTTCTGTTTTCCCGATTGTTTTATTCAGAATGAACAGTCTGTGACTGTTGAGGTTGTCGATAAACTCCCGTACCGACCAATTGTTAATCTGTTGTCCGCTGCGAAATCGGACAGGCGATGCCGTGTCCGCTCCGATGCGGACAACATGATGTAACAATTGTCGGTACTAGGTTATCTTTTTTGACAGTCTGAACAGTCTGTGACTGTTTTCTCATTTTTATCAAACCACGCTCTGTTTCAGACCGCTTCTTCAATCCGATCCATTTCACAACAATACGCCACTTTCTTTAATTCGGTTTTTTTTACGGTTTTTCATTTCCTTATAGGCAAACTTGGTTCCTTTTTTACAGCCATCATCCTTGACCATCAAAACCGAAAGTCCTTCCATCAGCAAGGTCATTTCACATTGACGGGGGCAGCTGTTACAGGTGAGTTTAATTTCGCTGATCCTATCCTCTTGCGGAATTTTCACTTTTTCGTTTTCTAAATATGTCTTGCTCATTGATTCGCCTCCAAAACCTTTACTCAGAAACAGATTGACCTCGACGACACCGCCATTGTTTACCGGGACCGTCGCCACGTTCTGGCCGATTTTTGTAAAATATCATCTTTTCTGAATTATAACACAAAATCCAATGATTGTTAAATAAATAACTATTGGAAACGTTATCTGTTTTGGTGGTTAATCTTTTTTAAAGAATCCTTCTGCTAAACCGATAAATTTTAATACCGAATGATCCGTCTTCACCCAAAAAACAATTCGGTAATCTGATCTGCAAAAAACCCCCCCTCTTTTCAGTCATCTCACTAATTGAGGGGGGATTTTTTATTTGACTACTAGTTTCTTTACACAATCACCCGAACCGCAAAGGATTCTTTGCACGCCGGACATTTAACCATATGTTTACCCCGTTTGATCGGCAGTTTCAGGGTCTTCCTGCAATGGGGACATTTCCGATACCGATGAACCCGGATTTCTTTGATCCGCCGCAAAAATATCCGGCCTGATTTTTTGACGGGGTTCCACAGTTTCAGGAATTGTTCGTTTTCACTCCGTCGGCGACTGATATTTCGGGAAAAACCCCGTAACACCATCAGCAGAATCAAACCGTTTGAAATGACCATCAGGATCGTTGAATTGACCATCATATTGATCATCATCAGTCCCAAAGCCAGAAATAAGCCAGCGTAATAAAGCGGATCAATACCATAACGGCCCGTCATAAAGCGGATCAGCTTATTTTTTATACTTTCCATTTGTTGTCTCCTTCATCCGTTAACCATCGATACTAAAATATTAATCCCAAAAACGACAGCAAAAACTGGATTGCATAAAAACCAATAAACAACTTAACGATGGTACCCAGTGGGGAAAAACTGGACGTGCGTCGACTGGTGCTGCCAAACCAGCTGCGTCGGCCACTCATTTGACTCAGCAGGTTTTGATACTCGGCATTATCCGGCTCCATCTCAACGGCCATGCGGGCATGTTCCCGGGCTACGTCCCGGTAACCCAAGCCATAGTTGGCGATGGCACTATAAAAATGCCACTTAGCGCTACGATCCGCGAGATGATTAAGAATATTAAGCGCTTCTTCGTAGTTGTTCATATTAATCTGGTCAGCGGCGGCTTCAAAACTGTAGCTCCGCCGCTGGCTGTAAAAAGCTCCAAAAATCCATTCAAAGGGATCAAAGCCTTCAAAGGGGTCAGCCTGACCGCTTCGGCCATCGCTGCTGCTATATCGATAGGTATAGGTTCTGGTTTGTCCCGGATGACCTGGTTGATAGGGACTGGCATTGCCATGAGCATTGCCGTAAGCATAGTTGGCCTGACCGCTTTTGATCAGATCATAGGCCGCATTGACCTCGCTCATTTTTCGGGCGGCTTCCGGATTACCTGGATTCAAGTCGGGATGGTATTGCTTTGCCAGTTTTTTATATGCTTTTGAGACGTCCTCATCACTGGCATCGTGAGGAACCCCCAAAATGTGATAGGGATCCAAATTCATGGTTATTCCACCTTTATCTGCAAATTTATTTGAAAATTTAATCGTGGAACGATTGTACCCCTTAATGTTTAGGTTTTGTTTAAACAATTGAATAAAAGCATTTCAGATTTATGTAAATAGCCTGATAATTTTGTTTCTTGCGAGATTATTTAAAAAAATTCTTTTTTGTTCATGCCCTAAAAAAACACCGCCAACCGATGAAGATCTCATCTGCTCACGGCATTTAAAATACTAATTACCTATCATTCAGCGTTTTTGTGACAAAATTCCGATCGTCGATCGCCCCGGTAGCACAAAATAATTATCGCCCAGGGTCACGCCAATTTTGGCGGTTTCGCCAGCAAACATGTCAAACAGTCGTTTCTGTTCCACCGTTGACCATTCTTCCCCGTTTCCGGGAACGTAATCCTGCGCCGCTGACCAGCCAGCTTCAGCTTTAACCGCCTCGGCAACAAAGACCTTACCGGTATTGACCAGCAGATTCATGACCTCATCAATCATAAAAAGCTCCATGGAGTCTTTCAAAATTTTGGCATAATCATCCAGCTCCGTACCGACCGTGACAATATAGGGAAAAACCGGCTCGCTCTGGTCGACATAGCCCCGGAGCAGTGTGCTTTCAAAAGGCACTCCGTTGATTTTAACCCATTCATCGGTTTTTTCGGTAACCTCAGCTTGAAAGTAAATCGCCTTGGGCCGGGCAATCTGTTCCACCACTTCGTAAATAGGCTCGAGAATATCCAACATTGCTTCATTGCCTCTTAAGTGTAGCTCTTTGTCCAGGGTTTCCATATCGTAATTAAAGGGAAATTTCTCAAAAATTCTAAACTCCATTTTTACATTCTCCAATCTTTTGACTTGTTTTAAATATACCCATTCTTCATTAAAATATTAAATAAGAGTAAACTTTTTATTGTAAATTATGTTTCTCTATCCAAACTCATTGTGACGACCCATTGCGATCCCTACCAAATGAAAATCTGTCAGCATATCTTTGCCGAATTTAAAAGTATTTATTTTATGTAAATAAACTCTGTGATAAAATGATTTTACCAGCTTTTGCAAAACATTTGCAAAAGCAAAATAAACTAAAGGAGTCACCCAATGAAAAGAAAACTGCTGCCCTTATTACTTATCCTGGCTCTACTGTTAAGTGGCTGTGCAACAACCAAATCCAGCAACGGTAATCCCGATACGCTTTCTGATGCAACAGCTGCACTACAGACGGAAATGGACGAGATCCAGACGATGTTGGAAGAAATCGGAACTTCCGTCGGGAAAAGCCCGGCCGGTGATGAAAAAGCCTATTCACTGATGAACAAACAACTCAACAGTAAAACCTATTTCTTTGATATCCTGGTCTGTGATGCCGATTCCAATGTGACCCAGGTCGCCACGAAAATGGACAGCCCTTTTATTGGTCTCAATTTAAAAAGCATCAACCGCCATCCCGAACTATTTGTCGATACCCCGGCGATGGTTATCAAACCCCACACCTCCACTGATGACACCCCTTACCTCTATGCTTCAGTACCGATCAAAAACGGTGGTTGGGTAATCGCCTACATCGATCCTTATAGCTTTGGGGCCGAACTCAGTAAACTGGCCATTGGACAGAATCTCGACCTCGGCCTCATTGACACCAATGGAACCAATGTCTACACCAGCAACATGACCGAAATCGGCAAAAATATTCTGACTGACCCCATTTACAGCAGTTTTGTCGAACTGCAAACCCTGATTAAAAATAAAATGATCCCCAATGCCCAGGGCGAAGGAACCTATACCTATAATGCCGTCGGCACGAATGACCCCGTGCAGAAACAAGTAAAATGGGACACTGTTAGCGCCTTTGGCTCGGATTTGCGGATTTATGTCAATTCCGAACCTGGTACGGGTGAACCCACAACCAGCAAAGGTGACCTGCGCCAGTTTACTGACGAGGAATTATCCTGGTTGGATACCGCCAGCACCTTTATCTATAGTGAATTCACAACGCTCGAAAACCTCACCAAAGCAGCTGTGACTGCCTATCAACAATCCGGTGAAAATAGCGACGCTTTCTCCAGCGCCTTAGCCGCCATTGCCAAAGAAAGCCCAATTGCCAAAAATGTCGCCTTTGTCAATAATCAAAACCTCATTACCAACGCCTATCCCACTTATTTTAAGGGTATTTCCTTTGATCTTTATGATAAGAACATTCCAGCTATCAGCCAGCAAAAACAGCCTTTTATCACCGACCTGACCTTTGCCGATCATCAGTCTCCCTCGATGCAGCTGCTGGCCTTTGTAACCCCCGTTGAAAAGGATGGTCAGATTGCCGGATATATTGTGACCCAGGTACGCCTCTATGATTTTGCGGCCTATCTGACCAATCTGGAAAGTATCGGCAAAGATGTCAACTTCATGCTCACCAATAACGACGGAACGATTCTATACGATGGTGATCTCACTGAAATTGGCATGAACACGTTTGAAGATGACCTCTACGCTGAAGGCACCTTAAGTGACTATATTCACAATGAATATAAGCCCAATCGGGAAGGCCAGTCCCAATATGAATTCTATGGCGCCGGAATGACAGAAATCATTCCCAAGCGGGTTGTCTGGAAAACCATGACCTTTATGTGGAATGACTTTAAGCTCAGCATGAATTCGGAATGGAAACCGGTGGAATAACAAACCTGGCCATTCTTTTATACTTTACCCTGACACCTGCGCTAAAAAGCCGGTTCAAAGCAGACAGATTTTTCTTCCGCTTTGAACCGGCTTGTCTGGCGTTGGTTGTCGATCAGACTAGCTGTTGCGAATGGCTTTAACCGGATAGGCTTCAATGTACCCGCGGTAGCCCATCGGTGCCAATTGGAACCGCGGTGCTGCTTCGGGTGCCCATTGGTAGCCGTAAACGGTTGGATCAAAGCGTTTAGCATGCTCCCAGATCGCACCGATTTCGGCCATAAAATCGATATCATCATAGGGTTCACCCTGAAATACCAGCATCGTGCAGGGCGGCAGCTCGATCAGCTCGTATCCTTCCGGAATGACATTGGCATAATCCAGCGGTACCTCCACCCCCTGTACATATTGGGATGTCCCTTCCCGGATCAGATGCCCGGGCAACCACATCCCGATGGGTTCGTACAAGGCTTCCTTGACACTGGTCAGCACCGACCAGATCTCACAACCAACTTCTTCACAATAGCCAAAATACTCGGTTGCTTTGACACCCCGCTTTAACAAAAGCTTCCGGGCTGGCCGCTCAATTACCTGAACAAATACCGTTTTGGTTTCTTTTTTTTCGCTCATTCTATTCTCTCCTTTATGCATCGACTGGTAGGTATCGAAAACTTTCTGAGGCATAAATAATTTGATCGGCGGCGTCTGACGACCATATTTGCCGGGGGCCATACCAAACTCCCGGGAAAATGCCCGGGTAAAGCCTTCATGGGAGTCAAAAACAAAATCCATGGCTACATCGATGATTTTCACCTCCTCATCTCTCAAAAGAAGTGCTGCCTGCGTCAGACGCAGGGCCCTGATATAGTCAAAAGGCGGTTTTCCCGTAACCTCTTTGAACAGCCTGGCCGCATGCCAGGGCGAATATCCGGCTACATTGGCCAGTTCTTTCAAGGTGATCTTGCGGTGGAGATTCGTTTCGATATACTCCTGCATCCGCTGCACCGCCTGAATAACCTGTGCCTCTTCCATTTTTCTCACCTCCTGACTTGATTATAGACCAGAACTTCAAACCGTTCTTGACATGCCTTGCGAAACGACCATTTTCTCGCACCCGGGTAGCCACTACCCCACCAGATGATTAAACTGGCTGTTATACAAATCAGCATAGAATGTCTCCGCAGCCAACAACTCCTGATGGGTTCCTTTTTCAACAATGGTACCGTTATTCATTACCAGAATCAGATCGGCGGACTTAATCGTGGACAGCCGATGGGCAATCACAAAACTGGTTTTGCCCTTCATGCTCTGAACCATCGCTTTCTGGACTTCCAGTTCGGTTTTGGTATCAACGCTGGATGTCGCTTCGTCAAGAATCATCAGGGCCGGATTGGCCAGCATCGCCCGGGCAATGGTTAATAACTGCATTTGACCCTGGGAAACCGTTCCTTCTTCATTGGAAATCACTGTATCATAGCCCTCTGACAAGGTTCGGATAAAATGGTCACAGCGGGCCGCCTTGGCGACCGCAATGATTTCTTCACGGCTAGCATCCATTTTGCCGTAAGCAAGGTTCTCTGCAATGGTACCCTTAAAAAGCCAGGTATCCTGAAGTACCATCCCCACCATCCGCCGCAGCCCACTTTTTGACAGTTTCCTGACATCAATGCCATCCACTGAGATGGTTCCGCCTTCCAGCTCATAAAAGCGCATCAACAGATTAACCAACGTGGTCTTACCGGCACCAGTGGGCCCGACAATGGCCACCATCTCATTGGGTCTGACGGTAAAGCTGACATCCTCCATCAACAATTGCCCGGGTTTATAACCAAAGCGGACATGTTCAAAGGCCACCGCCCCGTCTGGCGCTGTGATCGCTATGGGGTTGCTGGTTTCCGGCAGCTCTTCGGCTTCGTCCAGAAATTCAAAAACCCGCTCGGCTGAGGCCAGCGCCGCCTGCATTGAATTGATAAAATAAGATGCCTGGGTAATCGGATCGGCAATCTGGTTAACATACTGCAAAAAAGCCTGCACGGTTCCAATGGTCATACTGCCGTTAATGGCAAAGATCCCGCCAACAATGGCCGTCACCACAAAACTGAGTTGTGTCAGAAAACGGATCGCCGGATAGATGGCATAGGTCACAAATTGTGATTTTTTGTTGGCCTGATACTGTCGTTCACTTAACTCCCGTTCGGTTTGCGTGACCATATCCTGCTGGTTAAAGCTTTTGATAATCAGATTGCCGGTATAATATTCTTCGATTTTTCCGTTAAGTTCCCCTAACACCTTCTGGTTTTCAGCGAAAATTGCCAATGTTTTTTGGGAAATCGCTTTGGTGGCAAAAACGCTAAGCGACATCGTCGCAATGATGATCACCGCCATAATCGGGCTGAGTGCAAACATAATCACTACACTGAAAACCAGGTTGCAAAGGGCATTGGCAAACTGTAAGGCCCCTGTTTTTAAGATCTCAGCAATCTTATCGGGATCATTGGTGGTGCGGCTTAATATTTCGCCGGTTTCATTGGCATCGTAATAATGAAGCGGCAACCGGGTAATTTTTTCGCTTATTTTCTCCCGCATCGATAAGGCCAGCTTTTCTCCGACACTGGCCATGGTATACTCCTGAACAAAGGCCACCGCTGCCCCAATCAGATAGGCCAGCGCCAACAAGAGCAGCGGCAACCCGACAATTTTTGCCAGCTGTTCATAACTGCCACCCAGGCCATTTGCACGAATGGCCTGAATCAGCTGATCCAGGGCTTTGCCCATGATGATCGGGGTAACAGCAAAGAGTCCGCTGCTGACTACTGCCGCCAGCAAAATGATCAGCAAGGCCCATTTTTGTTGCAGCAACAACCCCATCAAGCGTTTTCCCGCCAGCTTGGTATTTTTCGGAATATCTTCCATTTCCGGTTTTACTTCGGGATTAAACGCCTGCTTCTTTTGCTGTTGTGGTTTTTTTCGCCGTTTCCTCATAAACTGCCGACCTCCTTTTCGCACAGCTGCGATGCCACAATTTCCTGATAGACCAGGCAAGTATTGATCAGTTCAGCATGCCGACCAATACCAGCCATCCGACCGGCCTCCAGCACGATAATCTGGTCAGCATCAATAATCGTGCTGACCCGCTGGGCGACGATCACCACCGCTGCCGAAGCCATCTCTTTTTTTAAGGCTTGTCTCAGCGCCGCATCGGTTTTAAAATCGAGTGCCGAAAAACTGTCGTCAAAAATATAAACCGGGGCTTTTTTTACCAGCGCCCGGGCAATGCATAACCGCTGCTTCTGGCCGCCGGAAAAATTGGTGCCACCCTGGGCCACCGATCGCTGGTAGCCTTCGGCAGTCTCCATAATAAAGTCATGGGCCTGGGCGGTTTGGGCCGCCTGTTCCAGTTCCTGCTGAGTGGCCTGACTGTTTCCCATCCGCAGATTATCGGCAATGGTGCCACTAAAAAGGAGCGCTTTTTGGGGTACATAACTGATGTTTTCCCGCAGCTCATGTTGAGAAATCTGGCGGATATCCACCCCTTCGAGTGTGATGGTGCCGCTGGCGACATCATAAAGACGCAGCATCAGACTGGCAATGGTACTTTTGCCCGAACCGGTGCCACCGATAATGGCCGTTGTTTTTCCCTGCTCACAGGCAAAACTGATTTCCTTAAGAACCGCCTCCTCGGCACCCCGATAGGAAAAACTAACCTGATCAAAAACAATTTTGAAGGGATCAGCCGGATTTCTTCTGGATTGCGGTACGGTCACATCGTTTATTTCCGGAATCGTATCCAATACCTCCTGGGTACGATCAAGGCAAGCCTTCATTTTAGGCAACATAACCATCACCATCGACGACATAATCAGAGCGATCAGCAAAAGAATGGTATATTCTGAGACGGCGGTAATGCCGCCAACCTGTATTTCGCCATTGAGCACCAAAAAGCTGCCAAACCATAACACCGCTACCAAACTGATTCCCACAACTGACCAGATCAGCGGACTGAATACCGCAAAGGTCTTATTCAGTTTAATCACGTTATTGGCGTAATTTAAAAAGGCCGCATTGGTTCGATTTCTCTCAAATTCGGAATTATCAAAGGCCCGGATGACCCGCACCCCGGTAATCGCTTCGCCCATGATCCGGTTAATGCTATCCAGTCGCATTTGGATGGTTTTGGAGATCGGACTGGCCTTGATAAAAATTACATAGATACCCAACATGAAAAAAACCATGGCCAAAATCGGAATCGCTACCAATTTGGGGCTCACGGCGATCGTCATAATAATCGCCGTCACCGCAATAATCGGTGCCGGCAAAACCATTTGGGCCAGCATAATCACCGTCTGTTGGATCACCGTGATATCGCCAGTTGCCCGGGTAATCATTGAAGCGGTACTGAAGTGATTAAAGTCACGGATTGATAAAATCTGGGTTTTGTCAAAAATCCGATCCCGCAGGTATTTTCCTGAAAGGGCGGCTAAATCGGCACTCATATAGCTGGCCCATAAGGAAATCAGGGCTGATAACCCAACCGCTGCCAGCATCTGCAAGCCCAATCGCACAATTGCCATCAGATCATTTTTGAGAATCCCATCATCAATCATTTTGGCCGCAAAATAGGGCACCGCCAGCATACTAAAGGACTGGATTACCGTGGCCAGTATGATTAAAAACAACAGCGCTTTTTTTGTTTTTAAAAATTTAATCAAATATGTCATCTTTCTGCCCTCCGAAGTTGTTGTGAATCGTTATGTCGGTGTATTCTTGCTTTTTACGAGATTCGACAATTGTTAGACCTGGTTTCTTAGGTTTTAATCACGAACAGAGAATCAGCCTTGCTTTTTTTCACCTTTCGTATAGCAGGCATCACTTTTTTCCCTGGCTAGTTTCAACAGATAGGCCATTTTGTCATCGGTATCGGTGCCAGGTTCGGGAATATGCACGGCCATTTTGAGGTTGGAATGATCCGCTACATCAAAATTGCTAATTTCAAAATCCAGGCGGCCAACAATGGGATGTATCAATTGTTTATAGAGTTCGCCATTATTTTTTATCTCATGGAGTGGCCACCAGCAATTGAAATCGGTACTTGCGGCTTTGAGGTCCTCAACAAACTGTTTAAACCAGGGATCATCAACAAATTTTCCGCAGCTTGCCCGGAAGCGTCCCACCATCCCTTTGGCATGGTGTTCCCAGTCGACAAACATGGTTTTATATTTTGCATCGGTAAACATGGCCCAGACGATGTTTCGCTCAAGCTCATTCATCTCATCGAAATCACCAAAGATTGTGCCAGCCGCATCGTTCCAACCGATGACATTCCATCGCTGGTCGGTGATCAACGACGGACAATGGCAAAGACTATCCAGAACATGTTGCAATGCCGGACTGATCAGATGCTGACGTTTGGAACTTTCCGACGGAAGAGGCTGGTTGGATAGGCGGTAAAGATAAGTTCGCTCTTCCTCATTAAGCTGCAATACCCGGGTCAGGCTCTCCACCACCGAAGTCGACACCTGAATGGGTCGCCCCTGCTCAAGCCAGGTATACCAGGTTAAACTGATCCCCGCCATTTGCGCCACTTCTTCTCTTCTTAATCCCGGTGTCCGCCGCCGTGCAAGCGCTTCAAGCTCAAGTCCCACTGGTGTCATGCTTTGTCTGCGCTTTTTTAGAAAATCACCCAGTTCTCTGTTTCGCTGTTCACCATCCATTTCTCTGCTCCTTCCCGTTAGTATTGATACTAGTATAATCACTCTTCTGGTAACATGATCGCATTTATTGTATTCTGATTAAAAAGTTATTATTGGAGGCAAATCATGAACTACCAAACCCTTAAACTGGTCAGTTTTTCACCGACCGGTACCACCGAAGCTATTCTGAATGCCATTGCCCAAGGTTTTAATCCCGGCGATTTGATCACGATCGATATCACCCGACCGAAACAACGGAGCCAACCCCTTCTACTCGCCACTGATGACATCCTGCTCATCGGCGTCCCCGTTTACATGGGGCGTGTCCCGGAAGTGATTGGCCCCTGGTTAAAAACGCTTCATGCCACAAACACGCCGACGATTTGTGTGGTAGTCTATGGCAATCGCGTCTATGATGATGCCTTGCTGGAACTGCGGGACATCATCATCGGCAATGGTTGTCTGCCCATTGCCGCCGGAGCTTTTATTGGCGAACACTCTTTTTCAAGTTCCGAAACACCCATTGCCGCCGACCGACCCAATCCAAGTGATCTGGCGCTGGCCGAAAGCTTTGGTCGAAAAATTAAGGATAAGCTGCTTACACACCCAAACCCTGACCGCAATTGCCTGATCTCGCCCCCGGGCCAGATACCCTATCGTGGCGAAACGACCCTTTGGGATGTTGATTTTATCGCTGTCAGCCCTGCCTGTAACAACTGTCAACGCTGCTCAAGCATCTGTCCCACCGCTGCCATTAATCCCCAGGATAGCCGTCAGATTGATCATAAAAAATGCATCACCTGCTGCGCCTGTATTAAAAAATGTCCCACCCAAGCCCGATCAATTAAGCCGGGGCCGGTTCATGACGCTGCTAACCGGCTTCACACTAATTTCAAAGCTCCCAAGCAACCAGAACTTTTTTATTAGCAGCAGCATCGCTTTCACCCTTGTTCGTATCGACTGGTGTCCGCTGACAACCGTTGCCCTTTCTGACAAATGCCCAAATGACCTATTTGTCGCCTAAGCCGCTACCGTAAAACCCTGAATCACTAAAAACTAGTCCAGTTCAAACAGTAATGGTGTGTGATCCTGTCGTGGCCCTGAATCAATCATTTCCGATTTGACAATGCGGTTAGCAATCCGATCACTGACCAACCAGTAATCAATCCGCCAGCCCGAATTGTTGACTTTGCTGGTCTTAACCCGTTGCGCCCACCAGGAATAAACGCCGGTCACATCGCCATGCAAAAAACGAAAGCTATCGGTAAAACCTCTGGCCAGGAGCTGGCTGAAACCCTGCCGTTCCTCATCGGTAAAGCCAGCGGAGCGGCGGTTATTTTCCGGATGGGCCAAATCGATTTCCTGATGGGCGACATTAAAATCACCGGTCGCAATGACCGGTTTTTTCTGATCCAGAGCAGCCAAATAATCGGCGTACTTCTGGTCCCAGATTTGACGATCAGCCAGACGATTCAAGCCATCTCCAGCGTTTGGGGTATAAACCTGGGTCAGATAAAAATCATCAAATTCCAGGGTGATGATCCGACCCTCTGCATCCATGGTACCTGGTGCGCCAATGACTGGCCTTGTAACAGCTGGGGTCAGATCTTTCTGGTATAAAAACATGGTTCCGGCATAGCCCTTACGGGCTGGTTGGACGGAACTGCTCCAGACGATTTCATAATCTGAGAACCGGTCACTCAGAATTTCAAAGTGTCTTTTCGTTGGCCCCTTATCCGACAGTTTTGTTTCCTGAATGGCAATCACCTGGGGCTGATGTGTGGCGATCCTTTCCAATACCTGCTGCGATAATTGCGCCCGGGGTGACTCTCCGGTTAATGCCGCATTTAATGAATCAATATTCCATGATATAAACTTCACGCTTTTTCTCCTCGTATCCTAGCTTAAAAAATTCTTTCATTGCCGAAATTGCTTGTTTTTTCTTTATAATTTATGTCTCATCATCTCATAATATCGCTGTCGAAACAATAATTTTTCTTAATCGCTACGCCAATTTCTTTTCTCAGGGCGTCTCTTTTCTCAAAAAAAGATTGCTTAATAAATATCGTTATGATATTATTTTGATATCATATTGAAAGAAGGTATTTATTATGGACGAGAAAATTCTCCATGGCAAAAAGCATGGTATGCTGGTATTCCTGATCTCGCTGCTCATTTATGCCGCAGCCCTTGTCGGTCTTATCGCCACAATTGCCACTGACGGTAGTGGCATTGTGATTGTTATTTGTCTTATTTTGCTTTGCACCACCTGGCTGCTCTGGCCGGGGCTGAAAGTACTTAAACCTCAGGAAGCTCTGGTGCTGACCCTTTTTGGTCATTATGTCGGTACCATCCGAGAACCGGGATTTTATTTTGTCAATCCATTCTGTAGCGCCGTTAATCCGGCAGCCAAAACCCGTTTAATCCAAAGCGGTGATGTGAAGGGGGATAAAGATGCGGCAACGGCCGAACCCGCCTCACGTAAAATTTCCTTAAAAATTATGACCCTTAATAATAGTCGCCAGAAAATCAATGATTGTCTTGGTAACCCCATCGATATCGGCATTGCCGTTACCTGGCGCATTACCGACACCGCCAAGGCTGTCTTTAATGTTGACAATTACAAAGAATACTTATCCCTGCAGTGCGACTCTGCCCTGCGAAACATTGTGCGACTTTATCCCTACGATGTGACCACCAATGTCGATACCACCGGCGACGGGATTGCCGACGAGGGCAGCCTGCGCGGTTCCAGTGAAACCGTGGCTAAACGAATCAAAGAAGAAATTCAGAGTCGGGTCGATGAAGCCGGGATTGAAGTGGTGGATGCCCGCATCACCTTCCTAGCCTATGCCCCCGAAATTGCCGCCGTCATGCTGCAAAGACAACAGGCCTCAGCCATTATTGATGCCCGTAAAATGATTGTTGATGGTGCTGTCGGAATGGTGGAAATGGCTTTGGCCCGTCTGAATGAAAATGAAGTGGTGGTGCTTGATGAAGAACGGAAAGCCGCCATGGTGTCAAACCTCTTAGTCGTTTTGTGCGGTAATCATGATGCCCAGCCGATTATAAATTCAGGCAGTCTTTATTAGGATCATGGCCGATAACAAAAAAAAACAGATCCCCCTCCGACTTTCCCCAAAACTTTATGATGCCATCGCCGCCTGGGCCGAGGATGATTTTCGATCCGTTAATGGCCAAATCGAATACCTCTTATCCGAATGCGTACGGCAACGGAAAAAAAACGGGAAATATGTCTCGGATGAAATAGACATCCCGCCCGAATTGGATATTTAAAAACAATCAATGCTGCTGTCGGGAATTGAGAAATATAGGCATCAATCGGGTTGATCTCATCAATTTTAGTCGTGGTGGTTCACTTACTCTACTATTAATTTAAACAACCCATTTCGTTCTCCGTTTCTTTACTTAAACCACATCATGATCATTTTGGGGCGGGAAATCATGGGCTAACAGATCGACGAAGCTATACTGCTTCTCGCCCTGAATCAACTCTCTTTTGAGGACGACCTGATTTTCGCTGATGATTTTAATCGCAGTCTCCGTGGATTCCAGAAACCCCCTGGCCTGATTGGTAGGAATCACCACTGGCATCCGGTCATGAACTTCCGCCACCAGTTTTACCGGTGGCTTTGTCATAATCAGAAATTCATCAGGCCCCTCTTCCTGCCCATGAAAAAAGCCACCAAGATACATCAGCCCGTCAGCACCACTAAAGCGGAATTTCTCTTTTTTCGCATTCCATTCATAAAACCCCACCGCCGGAATCAGACAACGACGCTTTAGAAAATCATCCCGAAAAACGGCTTTTTCCAGCACCGTTTCGGAACGGGCATTAATCAACAACGTCTTTTTTTGATAATGCCGATTATACCCCCATTTAAGAAGCCTAAGCGCCATTCCCTGCTGATCCGGCCCGGACACATAAACCGGGGCCAGATCGGTTGGGTAAATATCCCCTTTTTTAATGGTTACATGATATTTTTTATTGACTTCTTCAACAATCGCCTTAATCGCTTTTTCTTCTTTGTCAGAATAAAGAATATAACGTCCACACATATTTTACACCTCGCTTTTTATAACTGGTTGTAATTTCGCCTGTAAAAAGGAATACTGCTATCGACTGCTGCGCCCTTTACTCACTGCTTCTCAAATTATTTTACAATCTCCAAAAATGCGGCTTCATATGGTGCCCGCTTTTCTGATTGCAAGGCATTATCCAGCCGCAACAAGATATTGCCGATCTGATAGGTCGTTCCTGCTGCATCAGAAAAAACCGTTAAATAATCGTAACGCTGTTTCGCTACCGCATAGTCCTGATAAACTTCCACCGATCCACCGATGGGTTCAATCTGATTTTCCACCTGCTCAATGGAGGTATCTTCAAAGCGGGCGGCCTGGGCTAATTGGAGATTTGGCTGTTTTAATAAACCCGTTGCATAATCAGGATCGGTATATACCACCACTTGCCCAATCGGTTGTCCCATTGCTTTTAGCTGCTCGATGATTTCCTGCGGTGACAGGGTGCAAAACAATTGCGCATCCTGTTGTTCTTTTGCTTTTTGTTTTTTTGCCGCTGCAATCAAACTTTCAAAGCTAAACTGCTCGGTCTTTTGATAACGGCTATCATAGGTGGTTTTACCTTCTTCGGAATCTGAAAAAAGATATAAGGTTTCCTCCTCTACTTTAAACCGGATCTTCCGCTTTGGTGTATCCACGTCATCTAAAAATAACTCCAGATAGTTTTTATTAATACCACCGATCTGCCACTGACCTTCCGAAACCGTCAGTTTTCCATCATAACCATTATAAAAAGTGACAGACCCATTTTCGCTAAAAGCATAGCCCGTCATTGCTGTATCATTTAAATCCCCCTCACTGGGCACTAATTCCCAATTACCAACGAGTACTGCTTTATTTTCAGCACAGCCCGAAAGTACCAACAATGAGCTAACCAGAAACAGAAGTATCACTAACCCCTTAATACCTGTTCGTGTCTGCATCTTTCTTATATTTATTTCCCCCATTTGGAAAAAGGAATCCTTTTTCATGCTTTTCTTCATACTATCCTACCACCTTAAAACACCTTTGATAATTCTTCCAGATAGACCAAATTTAAATCATTTTTTGCAACGCTCATCATCTTATTCTGTTTGCTTTCTTCTGTATAATGATTCAGTAAATCAACGGTCATCCTGCTTGCCAAGCTCAGGGTCATCGTTCACATTTTTATTCTTGATTCCAGCTTCGGTCTTACGCTTCTTTTGTTTATTTTCACTAAGTATCTGATTCTCTGCCACTCTGAATGCAACGATTTTTTGGATCAGATCAAAGGGGATTGGCTGATTGAGAGGAAATTGAACCGAGCCTTTGGCACCTTTATATTTTGACAATTCTTGCTTGAATTTTTCGATACCCGATGGGGCGGGATAAAACCCGATATGGTTTTTATAAGCCGCAAAATGAACCAGATTGCCGCCCTGATAAAAAGTCGGCATCTGATAACTGATTTTTTCTTCCGCTTCGGGCGCCGCTTCTTTAATAACTTGCCGGATCTCCTGAAGGATTTCCTGAATTTCTGCCGGGAATTGACCAATATAGGTATCAATGGAGTTAACATTTTCTTTTTTAATCATTGCTACTTTATTCCTTTCGACTTTAGTATAAGTGTACCAATCACCATCACAATTTACCACTATTTTTATGTTTTACTTGACCTGTCTGAGGCATGGTGATAAATTCTAAATATAAAATTATCGGTAATTGGGAAAAAACCGGATTGGACATCCTGCTTCTGCACCTATTCCTGCTACGATTGCCAGAAAATATTGGAGGTTCCCCATGGAATGGAGTCTATCTTTTGAACAGGACCATGAACCAACCCTGGCTGAGATGATCAGTTTTGTCAATAATCCGCTCTGGGTTGATTTACAAAGCTTTATTGAAACCACCTATCATATCCAACCGGTCATGAATTACAGCCGTTGCTCCGCCCAGCACGGCTGGAATCTGAAGTACCGGAAAAGCAGCAAATCCCTTTGTGTTCTTTACCCTATGGATGGCTATTTTATTGCCCTGGTCGTAATTGGAAACAAAGAGCTTAACGAAATGGAAGCCTACCTTCCCCAGGCCAGCCCAGAAATTCAGGCCCTGTTTAAACGAACCTCCTTTGCTGCCGGCGGCCGCTGGCTGATGATCCCGGTTACCTCGGAACGGATTCTTGACGATGTCAAAAACCTGATTCAAATCCGGGTTCGACCGAAATTGTAATGGGCTTATTACTGGATTCTGACAGGCTTTATTCGCACTAAAGGGGCAATCTAGACGCTCGACCAGAAAGGTATGAATTTTCAAAGGAGAATCAAATGAAAATAAATGCAAATGGACGTGAAATAAGAATCCTCGGTTTTGGTACTGATGATGAAAATTAAGCCTAACCGATATTGCGATATACAAAAGTGATGATCCAACTGCAGTAATTGCCAATTGGATGAGAAATAGGGATACTGTTGAATTTCTTGGTTTATGGGAATCTTTTCATAATCCAGATTTTAAACCCCTCGAATTCGAGGGGTTTAGAAGACAGGCGGGATTAAATGCTTTTACAATATCACCCAAGAAATGGATCGGAAGCGTTAATGCAATCGGCATAACTAGCAAACCCGGGAGATACGGCGGAACTTATGCCCATTCAGACATTGCCTTTGAATTTGCATCATGGATATCCCCTGAATTTTACTATACCTCAATCATCTGATTATACCTTAGAAACAATGAATCGTGGGACTATTATAAAATTTGATGGCAATATTGAAGTACCTTCTGAATTTGATATGACACATCTGATAGGACAATTCAAGGGCATGATTAGTCAAGAAATTTCATCAAAAATGTCCGATGGTGAAGCGGAAGTATTTGTAAACTTTTTTGAAATATGCAATCCAAAAATTCCGATTATTAGTCAATTCGACACTGGTGACGTTATTTCATTAATAGAATCAGAAAACCTTTTAGTTCAATACCCTGATATTGAAGATTATGAGATCAACTTCAACTATACTACCAAAGGAAATACTCCATAAGAATGAAATTAATTAAAACAGACCGTGATTAGCAATTGACAAACAATAACTCGCGAGTTATTATAATATAAACAGGGGGTGTGAGGTTTGCACAAAATACTTTTTTATAAAGACCCAAAAGGCAATGAGCCAGTATTGGATTTTATCAGAGAATTAAGCAAAAAAAACGATAAGGACAGCCGTGTTAATCTCAATAAGATCAATGATTACATCCAAATGCTCAGTAAATACGGTACAAAGATCGGCGAGCCATACATCAAGCATTTAGAGGGCGAAATTTGGGAGATCAGGCCCTTAAGAAATAGAATCTTCTTCGTCGCCTGGGTAGATGGTAGTTATGTATTGCTACACCAATTTATAAAGAAATCACAAAAGACCCCTAAACGAGAAATCGAACAAGCCAAACGAGAATTGGCATTCTTAAAAGAAAGTGGTGAAAATAATGAATAATAAAGCAATTGGTAGTAGCTGGACCGATGTCAGAAAAGAAATTTTTACACCTGAAGAAATTCTGGAATCAGATTTAAGGGTTGCTCTCATGGGTGAAATCATTAAAGCACGCCATGATAAAGGGATTAGCCAGAAAAAGCTTGAAGAATTAAGTGGTGTCAGACAGCCAGTGATTGCCAGAATGGAAAGAGGTTCTACCGATCCCAAATTAACAACAGTCCTGAAAATTTTGGAACCGTTAGGAATGACTTTGACGATTGTGCCCATAAAGGAAAAACGCATGCGTCTTAAACCGCCGTTTGAACTCAATCTTTCTAAAAATGGCGGTAAACATCCTATAAAAAGAGGCTAGCCAATGAGCCTAAAGTTTTGAAAGAATGGACGCATTAATCAAGAGTCTTTAGGGGTCAAAAAATCTCTTTGGGGTAACCTTAGGGGTCAACCCTGCAAAGAGTATAAAAAAACAGCCACAAACGGCTGTATTATTCGATTTCTTTATTAATTTCAAATGGCGGAGAGAGAGGGATTCGAACCCTCGGTACGCTTTCACGTACACACGCTTTCCAGGCGTGCTCCTTCGACCACTCAGACATCTCTCCTCAGGTAGAACAAAAAAATTATTCAATTTTTTCATGCTTGTTGATTATACGGTAATTGACCCTAAAAGTCAATCTTTTCTTTGTAAAACCCCTTTTTTTCTAAACCAACCGCTTCATTGCGCCAATTATTTTATAAACGGCGGTTACCTACTGGCACCCGCCGCTTTTAACTTATCGCTTTGTTGGTTTAGCAAAGCTGTTTTTTATCGTTTATAACGCTTTGCCACCAGAATCCCCAACAGCAGTACCAGACAGGAGCCTCCCAGAAGCATCAGGGATGGGAGATCCATCGTGCTTGCCGTGGTATCACTGGGCCTGGTGCGCTCCTCTGGCTGATTTGTTGCATTTTCTGACTCGGTTTGCCCATTCCCGGTCTGATTTTCACCAGCAGCCAAATCGCTCTCTGCCGTTGATTGCGTATTGGTTGCCGCCGTGGTCGTATCCGCATCGGGTCGGTTTGGCGGTTGCCCTTTGGCGGACTGCAGAGCCGTTGCTGACTGCTCACTGGTAGCATCGGCATTGGCCGTTTGATCGGTCCCTTGCATAGTCGGTGCTGTCATTTCCCGGTCCATACCACCACCCATACCGCTGCCCATGGCCGCAATGTCAAGACTGCTGGCATCGAGCAGCGCCGTTGGCTGAGCAGCCTGTCCCTCGGTGGTCGCCGGAATGGTTCCGTCCAGCTGGCCGCTGATGCTTTCGGCCCGGAGGGTACAAAATTGCTCAAGTACAGCAACCCCGGCCTGATACTCTTCATAAGTACAGAAGGCCGTCGGATCGTCTTTTACATAATCCGATATCAGAGCCGTAGCCTGATCGATGGTCTCGGTACATTGACCACTCTCAAAATAGCCGGAAATAAATTCCTGAAAATACTGATGATATTGTTCTAAATACGCTTCATTGGAAAGCAAGACACCCAGTAGCGGTCGCTCGTCCATGGTGGTTCCCGATACCGGGGTATCAATGGGATTGTTCACCAGGGTTGTTGCTTCATCGGTGCTGGTAGCCGTTGTTGTTGTCCCGCCACCCATGCCGCCACCACTGAAATTGCTAAAAGCCAGATTATAATCCCAGGCAATCATTGATAATTGGCCCTGATCTTCCCGTAAATAATAGTTATGTTTCATGCTGCCAGTGTAGCTGTCAAAATTGTCGACGAAATTATGCACCACAAAATATTTAAGCACCGCTTCCACATCCACCACCGTTTCCAGATTTTCCCCGGCATTAAGCTGTTTAATGGAATCAATCAGTCGTTCTTTATCGCTGGTGGTGACATCAAAAACGGCCCCTTCCCAGATATTTTCGTAGCTGGAGAGTTCATCATCGGAATAGATTAGTGCCACATCATTTCCCGAGTTAACGCCCATTCCCATTTGGCCGATGTCCGGAAACTGACCAGCATTGGCGGCCGTTTGATCGGGCTGACCGGTCGTCTCGCTGTTCATTTCCGGAGGTGTACCGATGTTTTGTGGTTGAAACCCATCAGCAGTTTGGGAAGCACCGTTTTGGTCGGTCGTTGTCTGACTGTCAGCGGTTCCCTGCGGCCGTTCCGGCATCTGGCTCATATCGGGCTTTTCACCATCGCCCATTTCTTTGTCACCCCCAATTTGCATGCTGTCGGGTTTATAGATATTGCCATAATCCGAACCGTAATTGCGCTGGGCAAAGGCTTCTTCCACCCCTTCCACGGCCAGGTAGAGACCAAAATATTCACCATTTACCGACACTTTTGCAAAGCTCGCTAGCGGTGCCGCTACTCCCATATAAGCCATCATGTCATAACTGAGGTATTCTTTTAAATAAGTATTGTCCGAAATGATATTGTTTAAATTGAGCTTATCCAAACCATGATAGGTTAAACCGTCACTGTATTTGTCAAAGTCAATCTTGAAGCTATAGCGCTCCGAATCCGACGAGACCACGCTGGTAAGCGATGAATTGCCCTTGGGCCGAATCGCCACATTGTCAAGGGTTTCGCCATCAACGGTAATGGTACAAAGCTGATATTCTTCATCGGCGGCATTCTCCTGCAGATTGTTCCAATCCGATTCAGCAATCTCAATGTCGATGGTATGAACCATGCTGTCGTCAAATAATGTCGTTGCATAACTCAAGTCCGTACTGCCACTGACGGTGATCCCCAGGCTTTCGCCAAAATAGGCGAAAACCAGTCCGAACATCAGGGTGATGATGCCAATGATGATGCAAATCCGTTCAATATTTTTGTGATCGGCCAATCGGGTCACCTCGCTTAATTCATAAATTCGCCATTATAGCTGACCAGGACGGCATGATTAACATTTTTCAACTCAACCACCTGGTTAATAAAGTCGGTGTTATCATTTTTGAGTCGCACCTCGATGTTCAGTTCGATACCCTCCCGGGAAACTGTTTTATTTTTGATAATGCTTTTGGTAACACTGGCATCGATGAATTTTTTCACTTCTGCTTCAGCTTCCCGATCGCTACAGTTAACCACGATAATATAGGGTATCTCATTGGGTTTGCGGTTAACAAACACCAGCAGAATGATCCCGATCAATACCGAACCGAGAATCGCCAGGGGAATCATCCCGGCTGAGAGGACAATCCCGGCAGCAATCGACCAGAACACAAAGGCGATGTCCAAGGGTTCTTTGACCGCCGTTCTAAACCGGACAATCGAAAGCGCCCCAACCATCCCCAAGGACAGTACCACGTTGCTGGTAATCGCCAGCATCACAAAGGTGGTGATCATGCAAAGGGCAATTAAGGTAACTCCAAAGCCGGATGAATACATCACCCCCTTATAGGTTTTTTTATGAACCAGATGGACAAATACGCCAATCCCAAAGGCCAGAATCATGGCCATGGCGATATCGATCATCGATACCGATGTGACATTGTCCAGAAAATTTGACTTAAAAATATCGTTAAAACTCATTTAGATCTCCTTGTTGATTTGCGTAATTGAATTTGTTAAACAAAAAATTAGCTGTAAATCCGGCTGGCTGCGTATTTTGAAAAAGCCGTTTGTCTTCGGCCATCCAGCTGGATGATATCGGCAATCACGGCGGGAATAAAGTTATCATACTTCACTTCCAGCAGCAGCTGCTGATCCCCGGCACAAACGGTGGGTAAGTCGGGATTAAACAGATCCGTGCTGAAAAGACCGGTGCGGATGTCCCGGTCAATCGTAACCCGGACGTTTCCGGGTCGATAAACAAAGGCCTCCCGTTTATAGTCAACAATGGTTTTGGGCCTTAGCTGGCCCGACTTCATTTTGGAATAGAGCTCCACCACCAGGGGTTCTGAACTTGTAGCCATCCAGTCGGTATCATGGGCCAGAATCGCTTCAACCTGCTCCCTGGTAATATTGGCCTTGATCTTGGCACAAAGGCCATTGATCTTGCTCTTTTTTTCCAGATTGATAAAGGCAAAGTCTTTGTTATAACAGCGGATTCTGAATTTTTCCCGATGGTTGATCCCACTGATCTTATCCTGCAACGCCACGTCCCGATAATTATCAAAATACAAACTGCGAATCTGGTATTCGCCTGCTTCATCGGTATTGACGTCGGGCTGCATCACGGCTTTTAGCTGCCTGCGCAGAACCAGGTAATCCAGATAATTAATATAATGTTTGTGTTCATGCCGAAATTGCATGTCGTACCTCCTTTTGTGATTTAACACGTTCTTAACAAAACCTATGATAGTGAGGCTAGCTTGAATAAAGATTGAAGCAAGAATCTCTTAAGCTGGAGTTCAAGCTTCATTCAATTAAAGATGCTATAATAAAAAATAGCGATTGGGACGAGGAGGTGTTTTTAGCATGCGGCTATTACTGGTGGAAGATGAATGGGGACTGGTCGAAGCCCTGAGAGCAATTTTTACCAAAGAAAATTATGGCGTGGATATTTGCATGGATGGCGAAAGTGGTCTGGATAATGCCCTGACCGGGATTTATGATCTGATTATTCTGGATATTATGCTGCCCCGTAAAGACGGCCTGGCGGTTTTACAGGAGCTGCGCAAGGCTAAAATTGAAACTCCGGTGCTGATGCTGACGGCCCGAGCCGAGCTGAACGATAAAATTGCCGGATTGGATCGGGGGGCGGATGACTATCTCACCAAGCCCTTTCAAACCGGGGAACTGCTGGCCCGAATCCGGGCGGTGACCCGACGCAAAGGTGAGGTGGTGACGAATGATCCGGGCTGGGGCGATCTGACCTTACGACAAAAAACCCGGGAGCTTTGCTGTGGCAATACGACGGTAAAACTGGGTTTGAAGGAATTTTTGCTGTTGGAAACCCTGATGATCCATTCCCGCCAGATCATTTCCAAGGAACAGCTGATTGAGAAGGTTTGGGGCTTTGACAGCGAAGCTGAGTATAATAATGTGGAGGTCTATATTTCGTTTCTGCGAAAAAAGATCAGTTTTGTGGGATCTCAGGTCCAGATTAAGGTTAACCGGGGGATCGGTTATTATCTGGAGTTGTCGGTACAAGGGTAAGCATGATGATCAGAAACCTGAAACGCCGCTTTGTGGCAACGATTATGATTATCCTATCGCTGGTTTTTGCCCTGATTCTCGGTTCCATCAACTATTTCAACTACCAGTCCAGTGAACGCCAGAGTATTTCTCTGTTATCAGCACTGGCCGATAATGATGGGGTCATTCCTCCGGCTACTCCTGGAACTCCAGGGGCGGCTAATCCCCTGCCACCAGATATTTTTGAGCGGGAAAAAACCTACTCGGTTAAGGTTAATGCAGCGACTAACCTCTTCACCATCAATGGCAGCAGCGATACCAGCCAGGTATCTCAGGAGGTTCTGGATCTGGCAAATCAGATGCTCGCAAAAAACAAAGTTTCCGGCGCCCTTAACGGTTACCGCTATCTGGTTGTTGACAAACCCTATGGACAACTGCTGGTTTTTGTCGATCAACGAATTTCCAATGCGATGGCGGATCGGCTGCTAACCACCTCCCTGATCATTGGCAGTATCACCCTGCTGGTGCTCTTCTTTGTCTCGCTTTTTCTGGCCAACCTGATGGTTAAACCCGTGGCCGACGCCTTTGAAAAACAGAAGCGATTTATTTCGGATGCCAGTCATGAACTCAAAACACCCCTCTCCGTTATCAGCGTCAACGCCGATGTTTTAGCCGGAGACATCGGAACAAATCGACATCTTGGCTATATCCAATCTGAAACCGACCGGATGAATACCCTGGTCAACGACCTGCTCACGCTGGCCCGGCTGGACGCCGACAAAACGCTCGGGGTTACCTCAACCTTTGATTTGAGCCAAGCCATAAAAAGCATTGCCTTAAGTTTCGAGAGCATTGCCTTTGAGGCGCATAAAAACTATGCCCTTGATATTGAGAACGGGATCACCTATCGGGGTGATGCCAATCAGATCAAGCAGGTTGCCGCCATCCTGATTGACAATGCCATTAAACATACCAATGATGATGGGGAAATTGAGCTCACTCTTAAGCGCATTGGTGATAAAATCCATCTTGAGGTATTTAATACCGGTGCCGGAATTCCTTACGATCAGCGGGATAAGATTTTTGAGCGCTTCTACCGCTACGATGAATCCCGTTCAAAGGCTACCGGCGGCTATGGCCTGGGGCTGGCCATTGCCAAAGCGATTGTTTGCGAGCATCAGGGCAAAATTAAAGTAAGCAGCGAAGTCGGCAGTTGGGCCCGGTTTAGTGTGATCCTCTAAACTGCTGCAGCCCCAAAAACAGCACCTGAAAAAAGCCATCCGGATCTTTTGATCCAGATGGCTTGTTGATGTTCTGACTGCGAGCTCCTAGTTGGGAAGATTTCTGATCATGTTAACAAATTCCCGTTTAATTTCCGGGTCAAAATGCCCTTCCAATTGCTCCAGCTGGCTAAGCGGATTTCCCTCTAATCCCAGGCTGGCTTCTTTCTGGGCCAAGGTCAGGCGATCATAATAACTGGCCACTGCAACGACTCTTGCAATAAAAGGAATTTCTTCACCCTTTAAACCCTTGGGATAACCAGACCCATCCCATCGTTCGTGATGATGCAGCACCGCATCGGCCAGGGACATGGTATCATCAAAAGCATTGAGAATCCGATATCCCATAATCGGATGCTTCCTGATTTCAGTTAATTCTTCTTCGCTGTGGTTACTGTTCTCAACCAGCAAGTCTTTATGTAAGACAATCTTGCCGATATCATGAAAATAACCGGCCAGTTTCAGCCGTCTGATTTTAACATGGGGCAGTTCCATTGACACTCCCAGATCATGACACCATTGACTAACCCGCTGGGCATGTTCCTCTTCCTGGGGACAATCACTTTGCAGGCTGGTGACGATGGAATCCAGGGTTGAGCTCTTAAAATCATCCCGTTCCAGCACCTTGATGGCATACATTCGTTCTTCAGCGAATTCCAGGCATTCCATAATACTCTGGTTCATCGCAGTTTTAGCCGCACAACCGAGAGAGATATTCCCCCGGATGAGCTTGACGCCATCCTGGGCAAACTCGGTTTTAATCCGCTTTTTAATCTGTTTTGCCTGTTCAATGGTGGTTTTTGGCAGCAGGATCACAAATTCATCGCCGCCCCAGCGGGCAATGATGTCATCAGACCGGCAGACTCGGCGCATCACATCGGCTATTTTCTTCAGAAAAACGTCCCCGTGGGCATGGCCGAAAATATCATTGGTCAGTTTTAAGCCGTTGACATCCCCCATGATAATCGAAATCGGCAGATTTCTTTCGGTATCCAGCCGCAATAACTCTTCTTCCAGAAAACGACGGTTATAAAGCCCGGTCAGGGCATCGTGAAAGCTCAGATATTCAATCTCTTTACGTTGCTCCTTTTTCTCGGAAACGTCCCGAAAAACAAGCACAATCCCCACCGTTTCACCCTTTTCATTTTTAATCGGCGCCGCACTGTCCTCCAGGTGAAAGACCGATCCATCCTTGGCTGTTAAAACGGCATGATTTTTAAGTTCCTGGGTCTGATCCGTCGCCATCGCTGCAACGATGGGATCTGCAATTTCCTGGCGACTGTCTTCATGGGATAAAACAAAAACCTCCCGATAATGCCGCCCTTTTGCCTCTTCATTGGTCCAACCGGTCAGTTGCTGGGCCACCTTATTGAGCATTTCGATCTTGCCCTGGGGATCCACCACCATGACCCCATCGCCTATGGAAATCAGGGTCTGGAAGTATTTACTGCGTTCGGCAAACAGTTTATTCTGGATATTTCGCCGCTCCACATTCGTTAAGACCCCGTTCATTAATACGGTTATTTCATACACATCATTATCGCCATATACGTCAACTTTACCGGCGAAGCCCACCACCGCTGTGATTTTTTCATCAATAAAAATGGGAACGGCGATAAAATTGCCGGTAATCGTCGATCCCCCCGGAAGTCCGCATTCTGATGCTAATTTGTCGACTTGGTTATTTAAGATGACCGGCTTGCGCTGACGTACCGCATCTCCCCACAGCCCGACTTCCTCCAGTTGGTAGCTCTGCTTAAGGCGCATCATATCCGCCCCTTTAATTAGGCCTTTAGACCAGGCTTTGAGGGTAAATTGCCGTTTCTTTTCATCATAAAAACAGATAAAACCGCTATTGCTATCGGTCAGTTTCAGGACTTCATGCAAGACATAGTCCAGCTGCTTCTGATCATTCCTGAACTTCTTGCTTAAAACATTCACCAGAATCTTGTTTCGAAAGAGCACCCGCTCCTGTTTTTTTATCAATTTTTCTTCATCGGTGATTTCTCGAATAAAAGCGCCGACCCCAATCCGGTCATTTTCTAATTCCACGGGAAATTTCTTGACTTTGAAAATACGGTTTTTGTGTTTTTCTTCATACTCAATTGTTTTTTTAGTTTCGATAACCTGCCGATCAGTCACAAGAATCGACGACTCAAAAGCTTCTGCCTCAAGGGACGGATCGATCTGGTTAATGCGCTCCGGCACCAACTTCAAAAAATGCGACTCGGCAGCCTTATTCAAAAAGACGTAGTTCAAATCCTCATCTTTCAAATAGATGGCTGTTTCATGACCATTCATGAATACATCACAGATGTTCTTAATGCTTTTTGTCTCCGCATTGTTGTCTGTCAATTTTTTTTTTGTTTGAACGAATAATAGCAATAGCGTCACGACTGCAATCACAAGTCCAACAATCAATAGACTATCTGCCGCTGCTGGTTCCATTCTTTTATCTCCTCATCCAACCTTTTCCACTCATGTCAGACTCTTATATAAAGCATCAAAATCTCATTTTTTCACTTGTAAAGGTTTTCTTTTTACTATTGATTTCATTATTATATAACAAAATTAAATTAATTCCTATTTTTTTATCAAAAAAAACACTATTTTTATTTAATCTTGTTATTAACCACAATATTCCAAATTCAATTCAATCAAATACTCATGGGGTTTATTCAATTGTTTCCAGAATTTCCTCAGTTTTTCTTCTCGTTTTCGGACGATGATCCCGGTTTTTATACCCAAAGGCAATCATGCAGGATAATCCAAAGTGGACGGGATCGAGAATCCCCTCCTGCACCAGCACGACTTCGACCTTTTCGGTATTAAATCCTTCCATCGGGGTGGAATCTACGCCCAGCATGGCGGCAGCCGTCAGCATATTGGCCAGTGGAATATAGGTTTGCTTGCAGGCCCAGTCAAAAAAAGCCCGATCGTTTCCGGCGATTTTCAGATCATCCTCCTGAAAGCTCTTCAGTTTATTTTTACGGGCGGCTCGCAAGTCGTCAGTGAAATGCTGGATATCGTTCATAATGTACTCCACATAGTCAGAATCCGGCTTTAGATCAACCGGTTTTCTGGCCAGAATCAGGACAAAGTGGCTGGCGCCATCGAGACTGACTTCTGCGCCCCAGGCGAAGGGTTTAATTTTTTCGCGAAGCTCCCGGTTATTGAGCAGCACAAATTTCCAGGGTTCCAGCCCCATCGAGCTGGGTGAGAGCCGGGCCGCCTCCATGATCACAGCAAAATCTTCATCGCTGACCTTTTTATTGGCATCATAACCTTTGCAGGTGTAGCGATTGTTAAATATATTCAGAATCAGGTTTCGAGTTTCTTCTTTTTTCATCTTGATGGCCTCCCATATTTTTTATTATCTTTTAATATATTCCCTTTGAAAAATCACTCAAACATGACATGTTATTATTTTTTTCTTTTCGCCCTCATTTATCCCCATTAAATCATTGTTTATTTTTACTTGATCCGGGTAAATTAATTGGAGAACACCGAATTATTTGAATCGAATTTGAAAGAAGGGGATCTGCATGAATGTAATTGAAATCAATCAACTGACAAAATATTATGGAAAACATCGAGGCATTGAAAACGTATCCTTTTCTGTGGAAGAAGGCGAGATCTTTGGTTTTATCGGTCCCAATGGCGCCGGTAAATCCACCACCATCCGGGCGCTGTTGTCGCTGATCCATCCCACCAGTGGCTCAGCCACCATTTTCGGCAAAGACTGCATTAAATACGGCAGCGAAATTCGCCGGGATATTGGCTACCTGCCTTCGGAAGTCTTTTATTACGAACACATGAAGGTCAAGGAGGTACTCAATTATTCGGCCAGCTTCTATGATAATGTCGATACTAGCCGGATTGCCAGCCTGGCGGAGGTTATGAATCTTGACTTAAATAAGCGCATTGATGACCTCTCCTATGGCAATAAAAAGAAAGTCGGCATTATTCAGGGCCTGCTCCATGAACCCCGACTGATCATTCTTGACGAACCAACGGGCGGTCTGGATCCCCTGATGCAGCAAACGTTTTTTGAACTGATCCGGGCGGAAAACAAAAAAGGTGCCACCGTTTTATTTTCTTCGCACATTCTTTCTGAAGTACAAAAGCTGTGTGGCCGGGTGGCCATCATTAAAGACGGCACCATTGTTCGGGTTGAAAATATCCGGGATATGCAAAAACACAATTATAAAAAATTCACCCTGGACTACAAAGGCGTGATGGATGTTCAACACTTTAATCTGGAAGGGGTCACGAATTTAACGGTCAATGAAAACAGCCTGCATTTTTTATTTAAGGGTGATATCAATCGGATGGTTGAGCGCCTGCAGGGCCAGTATCTTTTAAATCTGCTCGTTGAAGAACCTTCGCTTGAGGAAATTTTTATGCATTATTACCAAAAGGAGGAAAAGGAGGCCCAACCATGAACATTTTAATACAGGAACTGCGAATGGGCCGAAAAACCCTGATTATCTGGTGCATCTCACTAATTGGGGTATTAAGCCTCTTTATGTTGCTCTATCCTTCCATTGCCAGTCAACTGGAGGACTTCCAAAGGGTCTTTGAAAGCTTCCCGATTGAATTCCAACAGGCTTTCGGGGTGGCTGATCTGGAGCTTGCCAGTATTTTAAGCTTTTATCAATTTGCCCTGATGTACGTTTTGCTGGCAGGGGCCATCCAAGCCATGAATATGGGGGTTTCGATCCTCTCCGCCGAAGTCCGGGAAAAAACTGGCGATTTTCTGTTTGTCAAACCGGTCAGTCGTAACCGGGTCGTCGCCATGAAAATCCTGGCGGTGCTGGTTCAAATTCTGATTACCAATGCTGTTGTTTTTACAGCTTCCCTGCTCATGGTTACCCTGCTCAGTGACACCGCCTACAACCTTAAGCTGTTTACCCTGTTTACCCTGAGCCTACTCTTTATCCAGATTTTCTTTGCCAGCCTGGGTCTGTTTGTGTCGGTTTTTTTAAGACGGATCCGCACCGTTCTACCCATCAGTATGGGGGTTGTCTTTATTTTTTATATTATTCATCTGCTCAATGAAACCTTAAACGATGACAAACTGGGGCTGGTCTCCCCCTTTGATTATTTCAATTTGACTGAAATCTCCATGAATATGAATTACGATTCATTGTACCTGCTGTTATGGTTTGTTTTAGTCGGCCTCTTTACTTTTCTGACCTTCAAACTGTTTGCCCGAAAAGATCTGCCGTCGATCTAGCCTAAAAGGAGGCGTTATCCATGAATGTATTTAAAAAAGAAATGAAAGCCAATATTAAATCGCTGATCATCTGGTGTTGTGCCCAGGTTTTCATTATCTTTGCCGGAATGATGAAGTACCAGGGTTTTGCCGATTCCCAAGTGGACGTCAACGCCCTGTTTGCGGCCTTTCCCGAAGAAATCATGGTCGTTTTTGGGATCGGCTCGGTGGATATTACCAAAGTCGCCGGTTTTTATTCGGTGTTCTTTCTCTACTTTATGCTACTGGCCGCTGTTCATGCGGTAATGTTCGGGGCGGTGGCGGTGTCCAAGGAAGAACGGGATCACTGTGCTGATTTTGTCTATACCAAACCGGTTCGTCGGTTTCAGGTGATCTGGCCCAAGTTGTTGGCCGGGCTCATCAATATTCTAATTTTTAATATTGTTACTTTTTGTGCTTCCGTATTTTTCATTGCCCAGCACAACGATGGCAACGGCCTGATCGACAAAGTATCCCTGACAATGCTGGCACTCTTTATCCTGCAACTGTTCTTTTTGGCGCTGGGATCTATGTTTGGTGCCGTTTTAAAAAACACCAAGCGGGCGACTGCCGCTGCCTCCGGGCTGGTGATGGGGTTTTTCATCTTATCGGTGGCAGTGGATTTATATGACAAGCTGGACTTTCTTGCAATCTTCACTCCCTTTAAGTATTTTGAAGGCGCCACCCTGATGATTAATGATCAGCTATCCTTCAATTCTGCTGCCATTTTACTGGTTGTCTCGCTGGTCTTTTTCGTTTTGACCTTTGTGGCCTTTAACCGCCGGGATTTAAGTACCTAGGTTCTGGTGATCATTCCCAATACAACAAAAGCATCCAAACAGTTTGTCTGGATGCTTTTGTTGTCGATAAAATACCGTACCGACCAATTGTTAATCTGTTGTTCGCCGCGGAATCGGACAGGCGATGCCGTGTCCGCTCCGATGCGTACAACATGATGTAACAATTGTCGGTACTGGGTTATCTTTTTTGATAGTCTGAAGCATCCAAAAAGCGTTGGATGCTTTTTGAATGGCTTTATTCGGCTTAGTAACCGCTGACGGCTTCGCCTTTTAATAGTTTAACAGCGGAGCTGGTGCCGATGCGGGCACAGCCTTCGTTGATAAAGGCGATCAGATCATCCACGGATTTTACCCCGCCGGCGGCCTTCATCTTTACGTCTGGGCCGATGTTGGCTTTAAATAAACGGATGTCTGTGATGGTTGCCCCGGCGGTTCCAAACCCAGTGGAGGTTTTGATGTAGTCGGCTTTGGCATTGGTCACCAGCTCACAGACCTTGACCTTCTCATCCTCGGTCAGGAAGCAGGTTTCGACAATCACCTTGAGGATCTTGTCGCCAATGGCCTGTTTAATTTCGGCAATTTCATTTTGGACCAGGTCATAGTCTTTGTTTTTCAGGGCGGCGATATTAATGACCATATCAATTTCTGAGGCGCCGTTTTTAACCGCATCAACCGCTTCAAAAACTTTGACCGCCGTGGTATTGTAGCCGAGCGGAAAACCAATCACAGTGCAAATATTCAGCTGCTCGCCATAGGTTTCTTTAATCTTTTTAACATAGGACGGCGGAATGCACACTGATGCCGTTTGATAGGTGATGGCATCGTCGCAGATCACCTTAATCTCTTCCCAGGTGGCAAATTGTTTTAACAGGGTGTGGTCAATATGGCTTAAAATTTCCTTATTTGTCATATTCATTCTCCTAATTTTCGTCAATCAATGGTGTCTTATTTGGCCATGGTGTCTTTGAGGTTTTCATAGATTTCGGTATAGGTGTCAAAGACGCCCTGATAGGTTGCATAGAGGTCTTTATTGGGCTGAACCGAATAGGCTTCTTTGACCATGCCGGTCGTTGCGGCATCAAAGGACTCGTAAGCACCGGAACCAACCGCCGCAACAATGGCACAACCCAGCACACTGGCGCTGGCGTCTTCAGTAACCACAATGGGCTTGCCGGTAACATCGGCGATGATCTGCATCCAGGTGGCGTCTTTGGTGACCCCGCCACAGCCGACAATGATGTTGATGGGACAGCCCTGCGCTTCAAAGTTGTCAATGATATTCTTGGTGCCCAGCGCTACCGATTCCAGCAGCGCCCGGTAAATATGAGCTTTGGTATGGCTCAGGGTTAAGCCGTAGATCACCCCTTTGGCATTGGCATCTTTGTAAGGGGTCCGATTGCCCTGAAAGAAATCAAGGGCTACCAGGCCTTCGGAGCCAGCCGGGATTTTGGCTACCAGTTCGTTCATATAGGCATAGGGGTTTTCGTGAGCGCTCATCTCAAATTCCCGCATAAACCATTTGATGATTGAGCCGGCCGAAATCTGACCGCCTTCCAGTAACCACTGGTCAGGTACGATGGCGTTGTTGTAAGGGCCCCAGATCCCGTTGAGATTCAGTTTCTTTTCCGAGAAGGCCAGCTGGACAAAGCTGGTTCCCATGATCATCGCCAGTTTACCTTCTTTAGCTACGCCTAAACCAAGCATTCCGATATGAGCGTCGATCCCGCCCTGAACCACCTTCATGTCCGGGTTGATATCGTACTGATCGGCAAAGGAACGGTTGATGGTACCGACTAATTCACCCACATGCTTAACATCCAGCACCAGTTTTTCAGCATAATCTTCCAGTCCTACCTGTTTGAAGAATTCGCCATTCCAGCCGCCTTCACACTCAATATAATTCCATTTACAGGTTGAGTTACAGATCGAGGTCGCATAGACGCCGCACAGCTGATAGTTCATCCAGTCCAGCTGTTCAATGATTTTATGGCTTTTTGCATAGATATCTTTTTGATTGTTTTTGATCCACAGAACCTTGGGGATCATCCATTCCACTGAGTCTTCGCCGCCAGAGTATGCTAAAACCGGGTGTTTGGTCGCATTGATAACGTTCATTTCTTTTTTGGCCCGGGTATCCATCCACATAATTGCATCAGTTAACGGGTTGCCTTGTTGATCCACCGGAATAACCGTTGATGAAGTGGAGCAGACACTGACCGCCTGAATCTGGTGGCGGATTTCTTTTGACAGCGACGACATTACGTTTTTAACCGCTTCATTAAAACAGCGCCACCAGTCCCCCGGTTTCTGTTCGGCCCAACCAGCTTGTGGATAAAAAGTTTCATAAACCTGTTCATCACCGGCAATAACTGTTCCTTTTTTATCCGTCACAACAACTCTGACACTCTGTGTTCCAGTGTCAACACCCATAAAATACGTTTCAGTGTTCATTTAATTTTCCCCCCATGGATAAAACATTATTTTATTGTAGAAATAGCCACCTTTGGCTATTTCAGAAAAAACCTTGGGCACTTCATCAAGCGGTAAACGGTGGCTGATAATGTCTCTGGCTGTCATACCTTTTTCGGCAAACATTTTTAAGGATTCGGTCCAGTCTTCACCGGGATAGGGTTTGGTAAACGAATTCCAGGAACCGATCAGACTCAGCTGGCTTCGCATTAAAGTATCCAGTTCTTTTTCACTGAGATCCAAACCTTTATGGGAGATCCCCAGGTAAACCACCCGGCCCATTTTGCTGGCCATCAGAATACATTGTTTTTGGGCTGTCGGTACCCCGGAAAAATCAATGACAATGTTGGCGCCTTTTCCATTGGTAGCTTTCATGACTGCGGCCACCGCATCTTCTTTTAATGAGTTGATGATGACATCAGCGCCGACTTTTTTAGCGATTTCCAGTTTTTCATCCCAGACATCCACCGCAATCACCTGGGTTGCCCCCGCCAGTTTGGCGTATTGCGCGGCAAACAAGCCGATCGGTCCAGTCCCCACCACACAAACCGAATCGCCCGGAGCAAAATTGGCCCGGGCCAAGCCGTGATAAGCATTGGCACAGGGATCGAGGGTAGCGGCATCTTCATAGGAAACATTATCTGGCACTTTCAGTAGATTGCCTTCTTTCACGGCCACATACTCAGCCAGGGCACCATTGCGGCGGGAGCCATAATAGTCATAATGCTCGCAGAGGGAGTAAATGCCTTTTTGGCACCATTCACATTCAAAACAGGGAATCAGTGGCGGTACCACGACCCGATCGCCAACCTTGAAGCTTTTAACATCCGCCCCCAGCTCCGTGATTTCACCGGAAAATTCATGGCCGATAATAATCGGCGAAACATGGGCGCCATAGGTCAGGGCCCGGGGAATATCCGATCCGCACAGACCAACCGCCCAAACCTTGACCATCACCTCATCAGGCTGCACAATTGGTCGGGGCACTTCTTCCACCCGCAAATCGCCAGGTTTATACATCGATACTGCTTTCATTCTTTCCTCCTTAATAAAAACCTTTGGTATGAACTTAAAATGGCTGATCGGGGTTGATGTAACCCTTTTCCTAATGCCTAAAAAAATATCGGCAGCCTTTTTGGCTACTGATAAAAACCGTCAGATAGTTTAAAATTTACTATCATTTTATTAAGACAGTTTAATTTAAACTCATTCTACCACCATAAATTAACGCTGTCAATGCTCTTTGCGTTAATTATTAACTTTATTAAGCCGCTGGCAATTGTCAAACCACCTTTTTTGACGTATAATAATCTAAGAAAATAGATCGGAGGCCATTTCATTGACGTCACTGCTAACTGAAATACGCACCAAGTACAACTTGTTCTCATGCACCCAAAAGGTGATTGCCAATTACATCTTAGACCATCCCGATACGGTTTCGCTGCTGTCGATTACCGAACTGGCCAAAAAATGCGAGACCAGCGAAACCACAGTGATGCGGCTGTTAAAAAAGCTTAATTACAGTTCCTATCAGATTTTTCGCATTAATCTGGCCAAGGAGTTTTCGGACACCCCCTCAGAAAGCATCATTGAGGAGATTCTCGGAGATGATGACATCAATACCATCAAGAAAAAGGTCATCGGCCACACCATCACTGCCATCAATGATCTGGAACATTCCCTGAAGGATGAGGTCATTGAAGCCGCCCTGAAGCTCCTGCTCGCTGCTAAACGGGTGCTGTTTTTCGGCGTCGGCGCCTCAGCCTCCATTGCCATGGATGCCATGCATAAGTTCGGAAAAATCGGTCTCAATGTCTGCAGTTATCCGGATCCCCATTTTATGAATATTATTGCCTCCCATGCCAGCGCCGACGACGTCTTGTTTGCGGTTTCCCATACCGGTGAAAGCCTGGAAGTGCTAAGCACCGTCGCCATCGCCAAAAAGAACCAGGCCAAGATCATCGCCCTGTCCAGTTTTGAAAATTCAACCCTGGCCGAGCAGGCGGATATCTTTTTATCCAGTTCCACCAATGATAAAAAATACCATTCTGAAGCGATGGCCTCCCGCATTGTCCAGCTGACCATCATCGACATCCTCTACTTAAGCGCCTTTATGCGAAACGAAGCGGTCTTTTACGAGGCCCTCTCGGCTTCCCGGGATGCCGTCGGTCTGAATAAAACCTGATTCTTAAGTCACGTGTAAAAATGAGAAAAGGAGCTTGATTATGAGTGTTATAACCTTTGTAGGCGCCGGTCAGATGGCTTCGGCCCTATCCTTTCCGGCCACCGAAAACGGCCATGAAGTCCGCCTGGTGGGCACCCACCTCGATCGGGACATTATCGATTCCGCTGAACTGACTGGCTTTCACCCAACCCTGAAACGCCAGCTGCCCAAAGAAGGGATCAAGTATTATCAGATCGAAGATGTCGAGCTGGCCCTGGATGGCACCAATGCGGTGCTGTGCGGCGTCAGCAGCTTTGGGGTGGACTGGTTCTGTGACCAGATCCTGCCGCTGATCCCCGATACGGTTCCGGTGCTGTCAGTCACCAAAGGCATGATCGATCAAGAAGACGGGACGATGATAACCTACCCGGATTACTTTATCAGTAAACTGCCATCGGGAAAAAAGCTCTCCATTAATGCCATCGGCGGACCCTGCACCAGTTATGAACTGGCCGACAAGGATCACTCGGCCGTGGCTTTTTGCGGCACCGATATGGAAATTCTGCGGCGCTTTAAAAAACTGTTTGCCACCGACTATTATCACATCAGTCTGTCCACCGACGTGGTCGGCGTTGAATGTGCGGTCGCTCTGAAAAACGCCTACGCCCTGGGGGTTTCCCTGGCGGTCGGCCTGGCCCTTGGTCCCGACGGCACGGGCAGCGAACATTATAATTCCCAGGCTGCCCTCTTCGGCCAGAGCGTCAAAGAAATGACACAGCTGCTGACCCTTGTCGGCGGCGGTGACGAAAATATTATCTATGGCGCCGGCGATCTTTACGTCACTATTTTTGGCGGACGCACCCGAAAAATCGGCACCCTGCTGGGTCGGGGCTGGTCTTTTGAAAAAGCCATGACCGAACTCGAAGGCGTAACCCTGGAATCCATCGTCATCGCAACCCGCACCGCCCGCTGCGTAAGACGGCTGGCCGAACGGGGCGTGGTTAAGTTAAAAGACTTCCCTCTGCTGATACACGTCGACGATATCATCAACAACGGCGCATCCGTGGCGATCCCCTGGGCCGCTTTTGAGACTGAGAAATATTAATCAGCAATTTTTCGATGCGTCTGATTTCTTAAATAAATATTTTACTTCCCGGCAGATCCCCAAAAGATGGTGTGGATCTGCCGGTTTTATGCTAAAATGATTAAAAGAAATCGAGGTAAGAAATGGAAATTTTTTCAACACTTGACACCTTGCAGAGCTTTCTTTTACAATTTGGCATCTGGACCCCGCTGGCATTTTTTTTATTGCAGCTGCTCCAGATTATTATTGCCCCCATTCCCGGGGGAACCGTGGGTCTGGTCGGCGGCGCCCTGTTTGGCACCATCGGTGGTTTTTTAATCAGTGCTGCTGGCACCCTGATCGGCTCAATTATCGTTTTTGTTTTGGCCAAACGCTTTGGGAGGCCCTTTGTGCTGCGCTTTGTCAGCCCGGAACTCGTTGAAAAATACGATCATATTAAAGAATCCCGGCTCAATACGGTTCTTTTTCTGATTTTTCTGTTTCCACTGTTTCCTGATGACATGCTGTGTTTTATCGCCGGTCTTTCGCCGATGCCGGTAAAAACCTTTATCCTGATTATTATGTTGGCCCGAACTCCCAGTGTCTTTATCAATACCATGATCGGCGCTGGTATTATGGATGACAGCCCCACCCAGTTTATCATAGCGGTATCTATTTATGCAGTACTGATCGCTGTTCTTTATTTTAACCGTAAGCGCCTGGATACTTTTATTGATCACAGTAAAAACCGGGTGGCCGAACTTCCCTCCCCGCCCAGTCTTGACAAGGAGCTATAAATGACCGAGAAAACAAAAAAAGAACTGAACCGTTTGTATATGAGTGAACTGCTCACCGCCCTGGTCTGCGGTATGCTGATGTATCTGCTCACCGACTCTACCGGTCAGCCCCTGGATCTGCGCCTGCTGATACCTGGCGGCGTGCTGATTTTTATCATCCTCCAAAGCGCCGGCTATTGGTATTATCGCTATCAGCTACTGGAGGACCCCCGCAATCCGATGGACTGGGTAATGCCGGTTTTTTCGATGCTGAAAAAGTTGGATCTGGCTTTATTCGCGCTATACCCCCTGTATTTGCTTTATCTGCTAATTTTTCAGCCGGATGCTTTTTTTATGACAATGAATATTTTTGGCCTGATCCTTTATGCTTTTTCGATGATCGAATACTATAACTACTATTATTTCAGTGTCCAGATCGGAACAATTAAAAAGAAAGTCCCCTCTGAACTCAGTCTGGAACTTTCACACTATGAAAAGACAAAATTAATTTAACGAAGGGTAACGGTTTCCACCTGGTCTAAACCGTGGTTTATTAACACATGACTTATTTTGTTTCTCTTTTACACACCATTAATCCACTTTTTTTTGCACTTTTAGCGGTCCTGGCATTGCTTCTCTGGAAAGCCATCTATACCTTCAAAACCTACCCGGACGACCCGGAGCTACGCCGCAATGCGATTAAGGAAATGTCCGTCGGCGGCCTTGTACTGGTCTTAATTCTGGGTATCTTTGTGGTCGTTCCCCTGGTCGCCGGAATTACCGTTAAAGACGATGAATTATCGTTGCGACTGCCCACGGGCTTCACCTATGAGACCTACCCTGAAGCCGATATCCTCTCGGCCAAGATAGTCAGCCTCGATCAGAGTGAGTATGCCATTGTGTCCAAAGTGGTTGGTACCGAAACCCGAGCTTACCGGGAAGGGATCTTCCTGCTCCAGAACGGCACCGAAGCAGCCGTCTTTGCCAACGGCAATACTGCCATCCTGGTGGAAACCCCCAACCGGATCCTGTTGTTAGGACCTGATCGATTCGATGATTTTGTGAAAAACTTCAGTGAAAAACTGATTCCTGTACAGCCGTGATAAAAGTATTAATCTAAAAAAAGCGTGCCTCTTCATCGATGGCACGCTTTTTTTGCTCTTTTGACTATTTGGGATCTTCAACGATCTTGGCGACCCGGCCCACCTGTCCATCGGTGAGCATAACCTTGATGCCGTGGGGATGAGTGGGGCTTTTGGTCAGCAGTTTGGCTACCCGACCCGGGGTCAGCTTACCGCTGCGCTGATCAGCCTTTAAAATAACCTCCACTGAGGCCCCGACCTTAACGTCACTTCTTTTTTGTCCATTCATTGCTTTTCCTTTCGGGCTTCTTCCAGGGCAATGGCCAGCTGATCCATGCAGGAGGTAGGCTTTTTTCCACAGGTTTGACCGCGAAACATGGCGATAATCTCATCGGCCGGTTTTCCTTCAAGCAGTTTAACCAATGCTTTTAAATTCCCGTCGCAGCCACCTTCAAAGGCCAGATTAGTGACCAAGCCATCGCTTAGATCAAATTGTAGGTTACGAATGCAAACGCCCTGGGGCTTATACGTTTCTGTCATTTTTTCCTCTTTCTACTTTAGTACATTTTCCAGTCTACTTTTCATTTGTTTGGCATAATCCTCAATCGGATGCACATATTCTTCGTTCATAAACCGGGAATGAATGATAAAATCGGCTGTTGCCAGATTATTGGCCACCGGGATATCATAAACCGTGGCAATTCGCAGCAAGGCTTTAATGTCCGGATCATGGGGTTGGGCTTCCATGGGATCCCAGATAAAGATCAGCATATCAATTTTGCCATCCACAATCCGGGCCCCGATCTGCTGATCACCGCCTAATGGACCACTCTGAAAAATCTGTACCGGTAGTCCGGTTCGTTCCTGAATCAGTCGGCCGGTAGTACCGGTGCCGCATAAAAAATGGCTCTGTAATATTTCTTTGTTCCGGACGGCCCAATCCAATAACTCGGCTTTTTTTCCATCATGAGCAATTAAGGCAATTTTCTTGGTTCTTTCAATCGTAACATCAATGTATTCCGTTTCCATTTCATTCCTCACGCACTTTCTATTAAATTTTTACACCTTATTTTTTTACTTCAAAATCCAGCAGTTTGACATCTTTTGATAAGAACTCCGGTTTTACCGTTTCTTCCTTAACATAATCGGTACTTAAATATTTTTTATTATCATCGGCAAAAACGGTGACCACCACTGCATGGGGGTCTTCCATGAGATCTTGGGCAATAATGGCAGCAATAAAGTTGGCCCCGGATGAAATCCCCACTCCCAGTCCCAATTCTTTGGAGAGCTTCTGAGCCATAATGATGGCATCCCCATCATCCACCGCAATAATATCATCCAGTTCTTCCAATTTTATCAGATCCGGAACAAATTCGTCTGAAATACCCTGAATTCGATGGCTACCAACCTTATAGCCCGTGGACATGGTTGGTGAACTGACTGGTTCCATCGGATGGACTTTAATCTCGGGATTCTTTTCTTTAAAGTAGCGGCCTAAACCCATAACCGTTCCCCCGGTTCCAACCCCTGCTACAAGGGCCTGGGGCATGACGCCAAAAGCCGCCAGTTGGCATTCAATTTCCGGAGCGGTGCGCAGATACTGTGCCTGAGTATTTTCTTCATTGGAAAATTGGCAGGGTAAAAAGGCATTGCCTTCGGCCGCCAGAGCCCCGCATTGGGCAATGCTCCCTAAAAAGCCGCCCTCTTCTTTGGACACCAGCCGAACTTCTCCGCCATAACTGCGGATCAGGTTTTTTCGTTCATCACTCATCCAGTCCGGCATGTAGATCACAACCGGATGTCCCAGACAGGTGCCGACGGCCGTAAAAGCGATTCCGGTATTTCCACTGGTGGCTTCGATAATCGTTTCCCCTTCATGGATCTCGCCCTTTTCATACGCTTTTTTTAGAATATGCAAAGCCACCCGATCTTTGATGCTGCCGGTGAGATTATAATGCTCTGCTTTGGCATAAACACTACGGGATACCCCCTTATATAAAAAATTGATCTTTAACAAGGGGGTATTCCCGATGAGTTTTTCCAGCTCTCCAAATTTTTCCTGGTTATTCATTTACCTTTTCCTTTATTGTATTTAGTTTGTGTCCCCAATGACCCAAGTCAAATAAAATTGGTGTCAAACTGAGGCCGCCATCCGTCAAAGAGTATTCGACCTTTGGGGGTACCTCATGATAGGATTCCCGATGGACGATTCCGCATTCCTCCAGTTCCTTAAGTGAACTGGTCAGCATCATGCTGGTAATCCCGACGATCTCCCTTTTTAGTTCATTAAACCGCATCGTCTGATCGCCCAACGTACAGATAATTGGGAGTTTCCATTTACCGTCAATCATTTTAAGAGCCTGTTTAATGCGACACTCCGGTTTCACACACGGATGATTCTGCTCCGAATCGACCTGATTGATCGGGCATGTTTCGCCATTTATACAATGGTTGTCTTTCATTTTTCTCTCCAACACTCAGAAATATAGTTCTAAGTCATAATTTACTACCTACTTGTTTTTTATTCTGGCATTGTTATAATCATACTAAAATAAACCAAATAAATCAATGTTTATCAGGAGGTAAAGATGAACGAAGTAATTGAATTTCTAACTGACTGTGGTGTTTTCTTTCTCGCTACCGTTGAAGGCGACCAACCCAAGGTTCGTCCCTATGGATTTGTGATGGATTATGATGGTAAACTCTGTCTCTGCACCAATAATAAAAAACCCAGCTATGCTCAAATGAAGGCAAATCCGGCAGTGGAAATTTCGGCCTCAAAAGAGGGCAAGTGGATCCGCCTTAAAGGCAATGCCGTTTTCTGTACAACACCTGAATCTCAGGCCAAGGCTCTGGAAGCAATGCCTGGACTGGCTGGCATGTATGCCGTTGGCGATGGCTTATTTGAAATCTTTGCCATCGAAAACGGGGTAGCGGATTTCTGTTCCATGGCTGGCGAAAACCACCAAGTTATTTTATAGTCTACCCGATCATCAATTTATAAACGGCTCTATCTAAGCAGTCTGACCTTCAACTCAGACTGTTTTTTTATGCTGGCAGGACGGATTCTGCTATGCAAGTTTAAACAACCGTGCTAAAATAAAAAGCATCAATCCCCTAACTGCCCCCCACGATACTGAATCTAATTACCTTTTTATCAGTAACAACGATTTAAAACCCAGGAGGTTAATGAATGATTGTCGGTTTAACCAAAAATCAGCAGATTCCTACGGCAAAAATGAATCGCAATAGCGGTCGGGCCATTCGGGAAAGAATTCCATTTTCTGCCCAATCCGTTTTTCACCCTGTTGATCGTGATCCAGTTGCCATCATTGAGAGTCAGAACTATTTTCGGATTCCCGAACTGATTCCGCTGCGACACCAGAAAATGACGGCATCTCCTTTTGCTTTTTTCCGGGGAACAGCCCTGTTGATGGCCAATGATCTATCCCATCAGGCCCAGTCCGGCATTCACGTGACCATCTGCGGTGATGCCCATATTGGCAACTTCGGATTCTACGCTTCTCCGGAACGCCGACTGATCTTTGATCTCAACGACTTTGATGAAGCCGCTCCCGGCCCTTGGGAGTGGGATTTGAAACGACTGATTACCAGTGTGATTCTTTGTGCCCATGACTTGGGCTTTGATAACAAAAAAATCCGTGAGGTTATTTTGCAAACCGCCGCCTTTTACCGCAAAGGTCTTGACTTGATGTCCGATATGACCTCCCTTGAACGCTACTTTATCCTGGGCGATGAGGAACTTTTTCTGAAAAGTTTTTCCGATTCCTCCCGGGAAGAGTTTGAAAAAATCATCAAAAAAGCCAAAAAAAGAACCTCTAATCAGGTTATCTCTAAGATGACCGAAACAGACCAGTTCGGCCGTCGGGTTTTTATTGAAAGTCCCCCGATTACCACCCATTTAGATCCCAAACTCATTGATGAAGTGGAACAGTATTTTCGGCAATATTTAAAAACTGTGCGTCCGGATATTGAAATGCTCTTATCCCAACATGTGTTAACCGATATTGCCCAGCGCGTCGTGGGCGTTGGCAGTATTGGTACCCGCTGTTACCTGCTGGTGCTAACCTGTGAAGATGCAAGCCATCTTGTTTTACAGATCAAGCAGGCCAATGAATCGGCGATTACCCAATACAATCAGAAAAATTTCACCACCCCGGATACGCTTTCTCATGGCCTTGGCAATGGCTATCGGGTCGTTAGCCATCAGCAGATCCTTCAGGCCGCTTCAGATCCTTTTCTTGGCTATTTTTCAGCCTCCGAAGGGATGGATTTTTACGTCCGTCAGTTTCGGGACATGAAAGGCACCGTCGATCTATCCGAACTGGATTTTGAAGCCTTTAAACAATACGTTATTAATTGTGGTTTATCCCTGGCCCGGGCTCATGTCCAAAGCCCTTATGCCAACTGGATTAATGGCTATTTAGGCACTGACGATGGGTTTGATCACGCTGTTCTTGACTGGTGCCTGGCCTATTCTGAGCAAGTTTACCGGGATTATGAAATCTATAAGCAAAGTCTGGCAAGTAACTAAATCCGCACTTCAATACTTGAAAATGTCCGTAAGCCGGGCATTTTTTCTTGCTTTTTATCCGAATATCCGTTATAGTGTTAATAATGGGATCTATCTCATTTATTCTTCGTGTGTTCGTGACCTTCCACACGTAAAACAAAACTAAAGGAGTTTTTTTTATGCGAAAAATCAGTGTTCTCTTTGTTACCCAGGCAGCGGTCATTGCTGCCATGTATGTGGTTTTAACCTTTGTGTCCAGCTCGTTGGGTTTGGCCAGCGGTGAAATTCAAATTCGGCTCTCCGAGATGCTTGTTATCCTTCCGGCCTTTACACCGGCAGCTATTCCAGGTCTTTTTCTCGGTTGTCTGCTGAGCAATCTCTTAACCGGCTGTACGGTGATTGATATTGTCTTTGGCAGTCTGGCAACTCTCGTTGCGGCGATCATCAGTTATCAACTGCGCAACAACAAATACCCTATGGTTGTTGCCCTTCCGCCAGTTATTGCCAATATGATCGTGGTACCATTTATTTTAAAATTCAGCTATGGTGTTCCTTTACCAATCCCAGTCATGATGGCGACGGTGGGTATTGGCGAAGTGATTTCCTGTGTTGTTCTGGGATCGGTTCTTTACTTTGCCCTGGACAAGCGTCGGGTTATTTTTCATCAGAGTTAAAGCGATCTGTGCGATAGTACAGTCGATTCTTAAAGACAGGCCGGTGGCCTGTTTTTTTAATGACAGCCGTTTAAAAAAACAGCCGTTTAACTCGATCATGCGGCACGTAGACGTCGCGTCAGTCGCCAGATGGCTCCTTCCTTAAAAATATAAAAAGAGCCTTCGTCTCAAACGGCTCCTAAAGTTACTGCCGCTTAATGAATCCGTGCAACTCCGTCGCAGCTATCGCTGCGCCTCCGTTTGGGGCTTCGCCCCATAAAAAAATACAGACATAAACATTGATTTCCAAGTGAACTTGAATCAGGCTCATAACTTTACTGCCGTTTACTCGCTCATGCGGCACTTCGACTCCGCTACGCTGCGCCTCAGTCGCGTCAGTCGCCAGATGGCTCCTTCCTTAAAATATAAAAAATAGAGACCAAAAAACAAATAAAATTTGCTCTTTGGTCTCTATTTTTTATATTTTCGCCGCATGGCTCGTTGTTTCACGCAAAAAAATCCCGCAACGTCCTATCCTCCCAGGCAGTTGCCCACCAAGTACTTTCGGCGCTGGAAGACTTTACTTCTGTGTTCGGTATGGGAACAGGTGTGGCCCTTCCGCCATCGTCGCGAGATTAATTAACTATTTAATTATTATTGCATTTATCAATTGTCTTTTATGATCACGCAGTGATCATTCAAAACAGCACAGTGTATAAATTCTTGGATCAAGACCTCGGTCGATTAGTACTGGTCAGCTCCATATGTTGCCATACTTCCACATCCAGCCTATCTACCTGATCGTCTATCAGGAACCTTAACCATTTCTGGTGAGATATCTTATCTTGAGGGGGGCTTCGTGCTTAGATGCCTTCAGCACTTATCCCTTCCAAACTTAGCTACCCAGCTATGCTCCTGGCGGAACAACTGGTGCACCAGTGGTTTGTCCGTTCCGG